>DHMX01000024.1 GCA_002406015.1 Lachnospiraceae bacterium UBA4631 | reverse complement strand
TACATATAATTATAATAGAATATGTAAATAAAAATGTCAAATAAAAATTGTAAATAATTTTTGTAAAAGCAATCGCTATTTATTGATAAATCTGATACATCCGCATAACAGGACGATATTTGTTATCCATAATAGTACCAAAGCTGCAGGAATTTAACGTTGCATTTGACTTAACTAAACGGCATACGATATAATGAAAAAAGCATATAATACCATTTATGTCGGACAAAAGAATTACGATATTACAAAAATATACCTATAAATTTGTTTGATTTGGATGGAACGTAATGCTTACGTGGAGGTGGAAAATAATAATGTCCTACAAAAGTATTGATGAAATAGAGCAGTTTCGATTTGATGACTGCCAGATTCAGCATATTTCTGTGACCGGTCAGAGTATAGAGTTGGAAGTAGAAGCACTGATAGTTCGGGCAAATAACAGTCAGAATACCAATTATACCGAAAGCTATGCCGCTACGACCCGGATTTGTCTTGCCAAAGGTAAAATAGATAACATCATCAAGGACGGCTATCGGTATTATGATGCAAATGATGTATTAATATCTGAAGTTCCGGACAGCCCGCTGACGCAAGAAGAAGTAGAAGCATTTCCTGCATCCTGTGCAGGAGCATATCTGTTTGAAATGAAAAAGACACCGGATGGATATAATTTGGCAATAGAATTTGAAGACCCGGAGGACCATACGGTAGGAGCGTCTTATCAGGTATTTGTGACCTGTGATTCCGTTGTATGTACATGGGAGCGTTATCTGAATCGGGTGCAGTCTTGAAATTATTTATAAAGGTATGGAGCAAAGCTATATACCGGAATAGAAGAAATATATAACAGGAGGATAGTGTAATGCCATTTATTAATTCAAAAATCAGTACACCAATTACGAAAGAACAGGAGCAGACAATTAAGAGCCAACTGGGACAAGCCATCACCACCCTTCCGGGAAAGTCCGAGAATTGGTTAATGGTTGGATTTGAACCGGAATATCGGTTATATTTTCGTGGTGAGAACAGCCAGCCGATGGCAATGGTGGAAGTAAGTGTGTATGGAAATGAAAATCCATCTGCGTTTGCTACTTTAACAGGAAAGATTTGTCAAATATTCCAGAGCGTACTGGGGATTTCTCCGGACCACGTATATGTAAAATATGAGGCTGTCAGCAATTGGGGCTGGAACGGAAATAATTTCTAAATACAGAATAGGAAAGCAATAGTTCTTCTGCCGTTAAAAACAGGTCAATTGCTTCTCTATCTTATTTCATTTGTACGATACGTTGATATATGAGTTTATTTTTATGAAATTCATAACGTACAATGAGCAGTAATAGCACTTGACAAATATGGGAGATACATGAAAATGAAAGTGATAGTAGCAGTAGACTCCTTTAAGGGAAGTATGACCTCCTTGGAGGCAGGCACCGCCATTAAAAATGGAATATTACGAGTGAAGAAGGATGCAGACATAGAAGTAATTCCCGTTGCAGACGGTGGTGAGGGAACGGTAGAGGCATTGACATATGGAAAACATAATATTCAACAGAAAACCTGCATGGTAACAGACCCGCTTGGCGGTTCGATAGAAGCGAAGTATATCATGTACGAAACTACGCAGGGGAAAACTGCAATTATGGAAATTGCATCTGCGGCAGGCTTAGTGCAGATACCTGAAAATAAGAGAAATCCGTTGTATACAACCAGCTACGGCGTAGGTGAAATGTTGAAGGCAGCAATGAAAGAAGGCTGTAGGAGATTTATTCTGGGGCTGGGCGGCAGCGGAACAAATGATGGCGGTATCGGGATGCTTCAGGCATTGGGGTATCATTTTGTAGACGAAAAAGGAAATGAAGTACCATATGGAGCAATCGGTCTGGAGAAAACAGCAGATATTTATTTTGAGGACGTAATTCCGGAGGTAAGAAGCTGTACATTTCAGGTTATTTGTGATGTGACAAATCCGTTGACAGGAGATAAGGGCTGTAGTGCTGTGTTTGCACCCCAGAAGGGAGCGGATGCTCCGACGATAGAACGGATGGAACGGGCAATGGAACGATATGCGAATCTGGTAGAACACATGGCATCATGTGATGCCGGACCGATTCGGGCAAATGGAAACAGAAGGACAGCCGGAGTAGGAGCCGCAGGCGGGCTGGGATATGCATATCAAATGTTTTTGAATGCAACACTTCGTTCCGGAATCGAAACAATATTAGAAGAGCTTCAATTTCAAGAGAGAATAAAGGGAGCAGATTGGGTTATAACCGGAGAAGGAAGAATGGATGCACAAACGCTCATGGGAAAGACCCCGGCAGGGATAGCAAACATGGCAAAACAGTTACAAATACCGGTAGTTGCTTTTGCCGGATGCTTCGGAGAGGGAATAGAAGCCTGTAAAAAAAGCAGGCTGTTTGATGCCTGCTTTTCCGTATCGGAGGAACTATATGCAAAAGAATCTTCAGATAGTAATTATATGCAGAAATCAGTTGCCATGCATAATCTGGAAGAGTGTGTTGCAAACGCATTTCCTCACGTACTAGTTAATGAAATAAATAATATAAAATAACAAAAATAATATCCCAAATCGTAATGTCATCCGGAGTCTGTCCGAAATCACTGTCATATCCGGAATCCGGAGTGGCAGCATTGGTGCTGTTTGAACTTCCGCTTCCCCAATGGGAACCGCTGGTGGAGGTTGTGAAACCGTTATAGTCATCGTCACCCCAATGACCGCCGTAATTACCGGAAGTGTCGTCGGTTTCACTGAAGCTGGCAGGATTCTTGCTTCGGATACTCGGAAATGTTTCCAGCTCCGGAATATTGTCAACCCAGCCGATAAAATAAGCAGTTATATCCGTTAAGTCATTGGATACATAATCCTGCACATTGTTCCAATCCTCATCGTAGGTTGTAAGCATAATTTCATTTGGATAATTGGTTTCAATGTAATCCACAAATTCTGTAGTAATACCATCATATTCATTGGTAGAATAAAGGTCTCTGCCGCCAAATAAATGTAACATTTCATGGGCATATACCGCAGGCGGCTCATAATCCCCATCACAGGTAAAATACATGAAGCAGGCTTCATAGTAGTATATATCGGAATCACCTGCATAATAAGGAAATGTATAAGAGACACCGCTTTTGTTGATGTAGCACATATACGCAATACTGTCAACACCGTAAGAAGACAATATCTGCTGTGTAGGGATATTGTCATCCACATATTCAACCACATAATCCAAGAGGTCATAAGAAGTGTCATCGGAATCATTAATATCCGAATCATAGTATAGCGTATAGCATAAATCCGGATGTTCATAAATGTCATAGGTCAGGGAAACGGATTTCCCATATGAAGCACCTGCATCTATCAGATAGTCGGTTGCAATTTTCATTTTTGACATTACCATTGACTTTTCAGAGTCATTCCAAGAGGAACTTGGGTCTTCCAGAAAAATGCTGACTAACACAGTAGACCCGTCCAAATATTTGGCACTGCCGGTAGGACTGTTGCACCATTCTTTAGGTGGTGCGGAATGATAACCGCATAACACCAGACTGACAGTTAGAATAAGACAGCAAATGCCGATGCGTATGCGATGCTTGAAATTAGAATGCATAATAAAACCCCCTTGCGTTAACATGAGTATCACCGCTCAAATTATATATTATTCAGTAAATTCCGGGTTGACCGCCTCGTTACTTGGCAGTTCAGTATCCGGTAGTTCGGTATTAGGCACTTCAATATTTGGTGATTCGGTACTTTGTGTTTCGGTATTTGATACTTCGGTATTTGACGTTTCCGTATCCGGCATTTCGGTACTGGACGTTTCGGTATCTGGTATTTCTGTACTTGGTATCTCCGTACTTGGCATTTCTGTAGTAGTTTCCGTAAATGCCTCTGAGTTTAAAGTAGCACCGTCATAGTCCGGATAGTAATATTCATGAAAATCCTTCGTAGAGAAGATTCCAGGAATATTCACAGAAGGTGTACTGGCTGTTCCGAGGAAAATGCCAAGCCAGCTCTTGATTAGGAAAATCAGTATAATGGCAAGAATCAAGAGTAAAAGGCAGCCACCGCCAACACTTCCAAGAATAATCCATAGTGTTTTATGAGATTTTTTCGGCGGTTCCGGAGTCTTTGGAAGTTCAGGCAACGGAGAGCCACATACAGGACATACGGTGGCGGTAGTATCTTCACATACACAGCCACAGCTTGAACAAAATCGGTTCATAGACGAGTACCCCTTTAATTAAAATTCATATAGTCAGTATAGCAGTAGTTATAATTAATTGCAATCTAGAGAGCCTTTTTCACAGAAATAGCTTTCATAGGACACATTTCCTGACAACAGAAGCAGGAGATACATCCCTTTCGCTTAAAGACAGCTTTTCTATCCCGGATTGTAATGATATGAGCCGGGCAGCTTTCCGCACATTTACCACAACCGACACATTTATCCGGCTCCAGCTTTGGATAGGATTTTAATATACGCTTCATGGCGGCAGCAAACGGCTTTTGAAGAAAGGAAGGAACCTTGGAAGTAAAATCAAGGTTTGAGGTATCCGGCTTCACAAAATCAGTCAATCCATCCGGAACAGAATCTCCTACCAGCTCTAATGCGTCCGGATGAATCAAGCCACGTTCCATTGCCTGCCGCAGCATAACAATTTCTTCCGGCTGTAATCCCATAAGCTGGGCGGCAAAATAGTCCTGCGTATACATATCACGAGATGCTAATAGCAAATGTAATGGGTGAGAGGTTCCGCCGGTAGGACCGTTTCCCTCCATTGCATCAATCGCATCAATGATTGTAATCTGGGGATGGACAACCAAAGACAGTTCCAAAAGCATATTGGAAAAATCCTCAATATCCGGAAAACGATAATGAAGCTGTGGCTTTTGGAGGCCCGGAACAGAACCAAAGAGATTCTTAATACCGCCGGAGTAACCGGTCATGGCATGGGTCTTTAGTTTCGGTAAATTAATAATATAATCGGCTTCGGCGATGGCATTAATAATATTAAACGAATGATTTACAAAGCCCTCCGGAGCATTAACAGATTGAAAGCCAAAGTCCATATTAAGGGAAGCATAAGGTTCTACGCACCGCATACCGCAGGTCTGATAGACATTTTTCATGTGTTCTGCGGTGAACGGACCACCGGAGCTTTCGCCAATGGTAATAGAACGTATGCCATGCTCCTGTAACCACCGGGCAACCGACTTGACAACCAGCGGATGGGTTGTAACCGGAGCGTCCGGTTTCTTTGCCATTACCAGATTTGGTTTTAACAAAACCTTCGTGTCAGGGGTCAGGTCGGATAGGACATTAAGAGAATCCAGAATTTTTCCAACGGCTTCATATATAAGAGTTTCCTCATAATCAGGGACAACATAAACAATCTGTTTCATATGGTAAATATCCTTTCTAGTGTTAAGAAAAACAAATGCCTGCTTCGCAGCCGCTTGTTTGGCATGAATGCAACCTCATGTCGTGAGCGTTGCTCACTCCATGCACTTCACAAAACTGCCCTTGCAAGCAAGCAGTTTTGCTTCGTTAAAACCTACGGTTTTTCGGTGTTCGTTGCACTCACATAACTTTCCAAGAAACCATGTTGCTATAAATAGCAACGGTTTCTTTTGAAAGTTGCATTCAAAGTACTATAGACTCGCGAATCCGCACTGGCGTGCTTAGCATCCTGCTACGCAGGATATTCGCTCGTTAATAGGTGCAAGAAAAACAAATGCCTGCTTTGCAGTCGCTTGTTTGGCATGAATGCAACCTCATGTCGTGAGCGTTGCTCACTCCATGCACATCACAAAACTGCCCTTGCAAGCAAGCAGTTTTGCTTCGTTAAAACCTACGGTTTTTCGGTGTTCGTTACACTCACATAACTTTCCAAGAAACCATGTTGCTATAAATAGCAATGGTTTCTTTTGAAAGTTGCATTCAAAGTATTATAGACTCGCGAGTAAGTGCTATCGCACAAAACCGCCTGTTGCACAGGCGACTCGCTCGTTAATGGTGCAAGAAAAACAAATGTCTGCTCCGCAGTCGCTTGTTTTTCTTTTGCACCTATTATATCATACACGATTGGGGATTTGTAATAAAATGGGTTGAAAATATGTATATTTATATACAAATTTTTAGAAAAATATGGTAATATATGCTATATAGAGTAAAAATAAGGGGGCGGTTGATATGGCAAGGCGAATACTGGTAGTCGATGACGATATGATGTGTTTAAAAACAGTACAGCGTTATCTGACAGAGGAAGGCTTTGAGGTTCTGGCGGCATTAACAGGCATGCAGGCGATTCACATAATTGAAGAAACCAAAGCGGATTTATTGCTGCTGGACATTGAAATGCCCGGTTTGAGTGGGTTTGCGGCACTGGAACAGATTCGAATGCTCCCAAATGGAAAGCAACTTCCGGTAATTTTCTTTACCGGCAGACAGGACCGAGATACTGTGAAGCGTTGTGCTGCAATCGGGGCAGAAGGGTATATCGGAAAGCCGATTGAACGAAGCCTGCTGTTGGAGCGGGTAGAAGAAGTATTTTCCAAAACCGCAGTTTTTCAGGAGGAGAAAACAGTTCTTTTAATTGACCATGATTTGGAATTTTTAAAAGAAATGAAGCTGTATCTGAAAAAAATGTATAAAGTAGTTGCCGTTAATTCCGCAAAAATGGCATTGGACTATTTGCAGGGGCATAAGGCAGACATAGCGGTATTGGATTATGCAATGCCGGAGCTGGAAGGTGTAGACGGAATTTATAAATTGCAGGCAACGGAGCAGGGAAGTGATTTGCGTCTGATATTAGTCAGCGAAAAAGAAGCTGCGGTCATAAAGGAAGAGACAAAGAATTTGGAAATAGCAGCATATTTAAAGAAGCCGGTAAACAAAGAGGTGTTGTCACAGACCTTACAACATGTCTTATAAGGTGAAATTCTTAAAAAACAGTAAAGACAGATAAAAAGCAGGTAAACTACTGGTAAAAGTTAGAATTAAATGATAAAATACATGAAGTTGTTTTAATTAGGGGAAGATTTCATGTATTTTATTATTTTGTGCATAATTGCAGGATTGGGAGCGGGAATTGTTACAGGCTTGGCGGGCTTATCGGCAGCAGTCGTAATTACCCCCATGTTGGTGTCTTTGGGAGGAATGGATTCCTATGATGTAGTAGCAATTGCGTTGGCATCGGATGTGTTGGCATCTGCATTATCGGCATTTACATATTATAAAAATAAGAACATTGACATTAAGCGGGGGTTATTAATATTAGGACCGGCTTTGGTGTGTTCGGTTGCGGGAAGCTATATCGGTTATCGGTTTTCATTAGCCTCACCGGATGGTATCGGCTTATATTCCATTGCGGCAACGACCTATCTGGGTATTAAATTTATTATAAGCCCGATAACACAGGAAAAGACACAAAAGAAAAAGAAGCATAAGAAGTCCGTAACGATTGCATTGTCGGTTGGTTCGGGTATTGTAATCGGATTGATTTGCGGATTTGCCGGAGTTGGCGGCGGAGCCATGATGTTGTTTGCACTTACTATTTTATTAGGATATGATTTGAAAACAGCAGTGGGAACCAGTACCATGATTATGACGATTATTGCATTGTCGGGAGCTGCCAGTCATTATATGATGGGTTGCCGTCTGGATATGAAGGCACTTGTAATTTGTATGATATTTACGGTTCTTGGAGCATTCTGGGCAGCACGATTTGCAAACCGGTGTGAAGAAAAGCGGTTGAACCGTACCGTTGGTGTGATATTGGCGTGTCTGGGAGTTGTGACACTCGTAGTAAAATTACTTCCGGTTGCCTAAGAAACAGACTTATATAGTCCGTCAGTGATTCCATAGCAGAGTGGATAGCTGAGGGGCTATTTTTGTGCGTTTAATCATTTTAATAGAAATAAATAATTAAAAAAGAAAATAAAATATTTACAAAAATACTTGAAATATTTGTAAAAACGTAATATAATAAATACACATACTTATGAGGGTAATTTCATGAAATATACTGGAAACGTAATGTTATAATATATGTATAGCATAGGATAGAATACAAATTCTTATTGAAACAATTCGATATGAATCGGGCGGGTCAGCCATTTATTCATGAGAAAAGATTTAAAGTTCTGTAGAAGTAAATGTTATTAAAAATGCGGTTTCATAGCGTTAATTTACATACAGATAAAAAGAGTATTACGAAAACGAAAATATAAGGAGGACAAAGCATGGAAAAAGAAAAACAAAAGCGAAGAGGACTGGAAGAACTGAATTTAATTGATGATTTCCTGTTTCAAGAGATTTTATCAAGAGGGGAAGCCGGCGAAGAAGTCTGTCGCATTCTGCTAAGTACAATTCTGGGACGGTCTATCGGGCGGGTAAAAGTAACGGCACAGAAGATGCTGCTTGGTATGGACACCTCCCTGCGGGGAATCCGTATGGATGCATATGTGGAGTCGGTAGAGGATATGGATATGGAAGTAGAACCTGAATTATTTGATATTGAGCCGAATAATACATATGAAAAGGATGCACTTCCATGGCGGACAAGATTGTATCAGGCAATTATTGATGCAAAACAATTAGAGACCGGCTGGGATTATCAGGATTTAAAAAATGTCTATATCATTATGATTCTTCCGTATGACCCATTTGGAAAGAACCGTATGGTTTATACGTTTAAAAACCGGTGTGTAGAAGACCCCCAAACGTCATATGAGGACGGGGTTCGAAAAATCTATTTGTATACCAAAGGAGCCAAAGAAAATGCTAGTCAGGAATTATGTGATATGCTAAAATATATAGAAAATAGTATTGCAGAGAATGTAACCAATGAGAGCATTCGGGCAATCCATAAGCTTGTAAACACAGTAAAGCAGGACAAGGAAGTAGGTGTTCAGTATATGAAAAGTTGGGAACGCGACATATGGCTGCGAAGGGAAGGAAAAAAGGAAGAACGACAACTTATAAATACGCTGATTATCAAATTGGCAGAAGACGGACGGACTGATGATATAGTGAAATCCGCTTCGGACGAAGCGTATCAGGAGGCACTATTAAAAGAATATAGCCTGCTGGAAGACGAGGAAATTCAATTAACGTAAATTAGAACAGATAAATTCAAGCAAATAGATTCAAACAGGAACCATGTATGTGAAGATACGTGGTTCCTTTCAGATAAGTTGTGCTATAATGACAGTGTAAATGATGAAAAGCCCTGTTAAGGAAACAGGAGCGTTAAGACATGCATAAGCAAACAGAAAGGAGATTTATCATGGGAAAGACATTAGTAGCATATTTTAGTGCAAGCGGAGTAACCGCCAAGACAGCAAAGAGAGTGGCAGAGGCAGCAGGAGCAGATTTATTTGAGATTCGCCCGCAGGAGCCATATACAAAGGAAGATTTGGATTGGATGAATAAGCAGTCCAGAAGCAGTGTAGAGATGAATGACCCTTCTTCCAGACCTGCAATTGCGGACAAGGTAGCAGATATGAAGCAGTATGATACCGTTATTATTGGATTTCCAATTTGGTGGTATGTTGCTCCGACGATTATTAATACATTTTTAGAAAGCTATGATTTCTCAAATAAGAAGCTTGCATTGTTTGCAACTTCCGGCGGAAGTGGATTTGGAAAGACAGTAGAGCGTTTGCAGCCATCGGTAGATGCATCGGCACAGTTCGTTTCCGAGAAGCTTCTCAACAATGCAAAGAATGACGAAATTGCTTCGTGGATAGGAACACTGGTATAAAAATCGAAATTATTGTACCTCAGCACAAAAGGAGGTAGGGTTTATCAGCACAATATTGGAAATAAACTCCCGTCCGGTATGGGAAAACTGTGCGATTCCCTGATATTTGTCAGCAATGGCAGCAATCGAGGAAAGGCCGATGCCGGAGCCTCCTTTTTGTGTGGGGAGGTAGGAAGTGTTCTTTTGCTTTACAACCCCGTCAAAGCTGTTGGAGGAAACAATATACAGACAGTTTCCATGCTCCATCTGGATAGTCAGAGAATGAAAGCGTTCCTCGTTCGGAAGTGTTTTACAACCATGACAGACATTTTCCAGAAGATTTCCCAAAAGACTGCATAATTCCGTATCTGTAATATGCAGCTCCGATGGCAGACTGATTTTCCAATTGCATTTGATTCCCTCCTGCTCCATGAAAGCAGCATAGTAGTTTAACAGGGCATTGACCGGAACATTTGTACAGTAAGTCGTTACGGTTTCCGGCATCGTGGAAAGATAACCGGAAAGATACTCTGTCAAAGCAGTATATTCTTGATTTTGTGCCATAGCTGCCATACTTAAAAGCTGTTGACGGAAATCATGACGCTGACGGGAGGTATCTGTAATATAACGCTGCTGGGCATAATACTGGCTCTCCTGCATTTCAAATAATCGGATTCGTTCTTCATTCCGGGCATTGCGAAGAAGCTCCATTGCCACCATATAAAAAATCACATAAATTATAACAAGAAGGAAAAAAGCTAGACATAAGTAGCATAGATACATCCGATACACTCTGCTTGCAAGTATTGTTTCATATTTATGAGGACGCATCAGAATATTCAATAATGTAAAAATTAAAGGAACCGGCAGGGTTACAATCCAGACCCTTGCAGAATCGATTTTATCAATAAGCTGGCTGAAAAAATGCCAGAAAACATAACCAAACAGAAAAACAAAAATGAAACTGAAGGCTAACTGAAACAGATTGCAGGTCATACAATGAATCGTAGAATTTTCATAAGGATGAAGCTGGCAATCAATGGCAAGTGAAATGTTCGCCGGAAAGGACATTAATGCCATTACAAGCAGGAATACAGATATATTCACATAAAAATGTGTTTTCAGCAGCTTTTGGTAGCCCGCAAACAGAAGCAGGGCAGCAGGCAACAAAATGGCATTTGTGGGTATATTTGTAAGGGTAGCCAGACAAGCACAGGCGGCAATCACCACAAGCAAAAGGGAAGTGCCAATCAGAACCAGCTTTCGGACGGAGATTACAAGCTGATTTTTCATAGGTAACAGACATAAGATTGCAGATGGAATCAGAACCAGAAATTGTATAAATTCAGTAAGAAAATTCATGATTATTAATTCCTTTCTGCTGCCTCATGATGCAGCTTAGAAAAATTATAATTGTGCCAGACCTGTTCTAATTGCTTTTGCTTCCGTATCGTAATCGGTACAGTCAGACCGTTTTGCAACAGACAGTTCTTAGCTGTAAAGCCATCAATGTGATTCATATTCACCAGAATACCTCTGCTTACCAAAAGAAAATATCCGCTTTTTACAAGGTCACTGGTCAACTTGGAAAATGAGATATACGGCGTATATTCTCGACCTGATATGCAGGAGATAACGGTAGAGTGACCGGAAGAACGCAAAAAAGCAATTTCGCTGTAAAAAAGACGGACTTCCAGACCGCTTGCGGTAAAAGACAGATATTCCTCCTGCTTTGGCAGTTGGTTCTGACAATCCTTTAAGCAGGAAAATAACTTTTCCGGAATAATGGGCTTTTCTACATAATCAAATGCATGAACGGAAAACGCGTCTCCCATATGTTCACCGCTGCTGGTTAAAAAAATTAATAGAGTACGGTTGTCTGTTTCACGCATTTTGCGTGCGGTTTCAACACCGGTCATGCCGCTGCCCATATAAATATCCATAAACACAATATCGTAAGTATAGGGAACAAACGCGGAAAGAAACGCTTCACCGCTTTTATAAGTATCGGTTATAAAATTAAGGTGGTTCTTTTCGGCAAAGGAAGACAACAGCTCTGTTGTCCGTTTGAGTTCGTCTTCTATGTCATCAATTAGTGCAAGACGCATAAAAAAGCCCCATTTCTGTTTATTTTAACTCTATTGAAAGTATAGCAAAATCCGGAATAAACCTCAATTGAAAGTTGAACGTTTCGTGCTGTTAAATGTCTTTTGATGCTTGGTATATTGTTTTTTCTTATTTATATTATAAAATATAGAAGCGATTTGTCTGGATAGTCAAATAGGAGCAATAGCAGATAAGCATATGCACGTTCGGATAAGTGCATATGTAGAATAAAAATGAAGTGAAAAAGGTGTAAGAGGGATGAAGAAAAAAAGAAATAAGAAAAACATAAAATTTTTAAAGCAGGGACTTGCGTTATTTTTAGCGATGGTGATGGCAGGGTCTGTTACGGTCAATACAGGTTCCTTGTATATAAATGCACAGGAAATAGGAACCTCATTGGGAACAGAAACGGAGGAAGAAACAGAGGAAGAAAACACTGGGCGGCAGTACCGGATTCTTGACTTTGCAGAGCTTTCGGAAACGGTGAGGGAACAGGCATTGCGGCTTGGAGCAAAGGAAACGGATATAGCGTTGCCGGACAGTCTTAATGTGACGGTAAGCGAAGGTGCGGCCGGAGAGACCTCTGCTGCAACCGAAACAGAGAAAAAGGAGCTTACGCTGTCCGGAATCGAATGGAAGCTCAATCCGGAAGAAAGTGATGGTTCTGTATTTGACGGAAGCCGGAATGGTTCGGTATATGTCTATAACCCGATACTGCCTGAGACAGATGGGGAAGGAAACACATATGTACTTTCAGAGCAGGCACAGCTTCCTGTGATTTATGTTCTGGTGGGAGAAATGCAGACCATGCTTTTAGCAAACGGTCAGGTATATAAGTTAGATTCACTTCCGGTTAACAGTCAATATGAATTTGTCATTGATGCCGGCAATCAAAGCACCTACAACAATGCAATACTGACCGGAAGCTTTTCGGATTTTCAGGATACAAATGGTAATTCCAAGAAATCCTGTGAAAAAGGTATTATTATCAAAGGTACTACCGTCAATCTGACAATTCGTGATTTGAGTATCAACCGTAGCGAATCCAGTGATAATAAGCTGGAAGCAACGCTGGCAGCCATTACCCTTACGGATAATGCAACCTTGAACCTGACGCTGGAGGGAAACAATTACTTAAAAGGAGCCACCGGTGGTGCCGGAATCTGTGTGGAAGCAGGAAGCACCTTAAGGATTACAAAGGACAGTAGCGGACAGTTGAAGGCTGTAGGTGGAGATTATTACGGTGCTGCAGCCGGAATCGGTGCAAATGGTGACGGAAAAATGGGAAATCAGCCCGGAACACCGCAGTCAGTGGGAAATATTATTATTGAAGGCGGAACCATAGAAGCTGTTGGCGGAACATACAGAATGTATGGTTATCTCTATACCTCGGCAGCCGGAATCGGCGGCTCATTTGAGGGAACTAACGGAAATATTGTGATTAACGGCGGAACTGTAACGGCTGTTGGTGGGGAACAGGCAGCCGCAATCGGTGGCGGAATGGCAGGCTGGGTATCCTCCATCACCATAACAGGGGGAACTGTAACGGCAACCCGAATCGGAAAAGGAGCCGCAATCGGAGCCGGTTATCTTGGACAGCAGGCAGGTGACTTATCCTGCGGTAACATTAAGATTACCGGAGGAAATATCACAACAGAAGGTAACATCGGATATGGAGATGTATTTAACGAAAGCAGCGTGAAAGCCGGCCTTGTAGAGGTTGAGAAGGATGTTATTTTAAAATGTAATGGAGAAATAAGCCCTGCACCGGATGAAATCGTACAGTATACGATTTTATTTAAGATATATGACGGAAGATTTGAACAAAATACATCCGGGGATATTACCATGGATGGAGTAGAGGCTGCAAGAAACGCAGCCGTAACCGTAGACACACCCGGAATGGCAAAGATAACTGCAAAATTTATATCAGGACCGTTAAGCGGTAAGAAGAATTTTGCGATTACAATAGACGGAAGAACTTATCGGACAGATGCGACCTTTGAAACCGGAAAGCTGCAATATGAGCTTGAAGTGGGAACCCCATTGTATCCGGTGATTCTGGAATTTTATGATACAGCACTTACACAGGATTTAATCGTGGAAAGTGTTGCAATGAAACAGGGAGGAACACAATTAAGTGCAGAGTATTATTATGCTCCGGACAAAATCAGCTACATAAGCCAACACTACGGAACCATGACCGTATATCTTCCGGAAGGGAATGCGAATACAGATATTTCTGTAACCGTATCCGGAATCAATCAGGGAAACGCAATCGTACAGACCGGGCAAAGTATTTCGCCATCCGGGGAGAACCGGGTGCTGATGCAAAAACCGGGAGAGCTTCTGATAACGACAGATGTGTTATCTGTGGGTAATGCGGAAGCAAAGTTAAAGGTGACACTGAATTATGCAGGAACAACGCTCTGGTATCTGGAAGGGGATGAAACAAAGCCGGAGAAAGAAACCGTTCAGAACAATGGAACCATGGTAACTATCAGTGGAACTTCACAGGAAATAACGGTTAGTTGTCGGAATAGTCAGGAGTATCATTTTTATATGCTCGCACAACTGGGAGGAACCGTATCGGAGGTAGTAGAAGTATCCTTTAGTGCATCCCCTTCGGCAGAAGTGGTCTTAAAGGGAGAAACACAGGGAGTACTGTATGAATCCTTTGCAGAAGCACTTGCAAGGGCAGAGGAGAATCCCGGAAGTACAGTGAAGCTGTTACAGGATATAAGCATTTCTGAGACAATTAGCATTGGACAGCAGGCAGATTACACCATCGATTTGAACGGAAAGACACTTACGGCTATATATAACGATGAGTTATATAAGACAATTTTTTCATTAGCGAGAGACGCGTCTCTGACCGTTTTAGATAGTGTCGGAGGCGGAAGGTTTGACGGCGATTGTAAATATCCGAAGGTCCAGAAGCTATTTGATTTTAGTTATAATACCCAAATGGTAATTCAAAACGGTAGCTTTTTAGAAAAAGCGGGAACCATTAACGGAACAGCCGGTAATCTGAGGATAACGGGCGGAACCTTTTATAATGAAGTAAACGTAGGTTATTTCAAATATGTTCTGACCGGAGGAAAATTTGCAGGAACACTAAACTCCGGCAGTAATGTCGGCAATATATTGGGGAGAGGGTATCGTTACAGGGATATAACAACCGGAGCAGACATTTCTGCCGAGGCAGCTCAGGCAGAAAGTATTCAGAATGTGGAAGTGTATGTATTGCCGTCTATTGGCGGAACTGTGACCCTGACCGGAAGTGGTATATGGGATGATAATTTAACGGCAACCTATGCACCGGCAACAGGACAGTCTGGAGAAAAATATATCTATACATGGTATTATGAGGATGAAAACGGTCAGGTGACAAAGGTAAACGGAACGGTTCAAGATGCACAGCCGACTACGAACTTGACAAGTAACTGCAGAGTACCGGAGGCTTCTGTCAATAAATGGATTTATTGTAAAGTCGAAGCGGAAGGAAGCTATTACTCTGGCAGTGTATGCTCCGAGAAAATGCAGGTTTTGCCAAAAAATATTGAGAATCAGGTTACCCATGGAGTAATAAAGAAATACTATACCGGTCAGCCGGTTGCAGTGACGCAGGCAGATTTAACAAGTAGGTATTTCAGATATAAAGGTGGTTACTATTTGAACCTCGGAAGTGAAATTGAAATTGTTCCGGATACCTACCGGAATAATACCGAGATTTCTACAGGTAATTCAAAAGCAAGCGTAACGATTAGAGGAATCGGAGCCTATACCGGAGACTATGTGCTGGAATACGAAATCATCCAGAAGGACATTACAGCAGAGGCAGAAGCTTCGACACAGGAATGGACTGCACAGGATGTAGTAATAACTGCACCGGAGGGTTATACTGTTTGTCCGGCAAAGAACGGCAGCTATGATTATGCAGATGGCTTCGGACAGAGCTTTACGGTAGAAGAAACAAGCAGCTCGAAAGACGGTTCTGTAATTTCCTATCGGTTAAGAGATGTATCGGATGACGCAGTTTCTTTGGAGAAAACGATTACCGTTAAGATTGACAAGACGGCACCGGACTATAGCGGTACACAGGATGGTATTACCATCAAGACCAAAAACTGGAAAGAGCTGTTAAAAGCAATTACCTTTGGATACTATATTAAAACAGCAGATGTAACCATCCAAGCAACGGACACATTATCCGGGGTATCAACCTACTATTACTATATAGATACGGCTGCAAATAAGGACACCTATCAGGTGTTGACGAAGGAAACACTGGATTCCTATGTAAAGCAAAATAAATTTACAGAAGCCGCAAACGGAAAAGTATTTATGGAACAGGACGGTAATCAGGTGATTTATGCCTATGCGGTAGATGTTGCAGGCAATCGGAGTGATTATATCTGTTCGGACGGTCTGGTGATAGATACAATGGTTTCAACTCCGGTGGTAACGCTTCCGAGTAAGGAAAACGCTACACTGACAGATACAGATGCAACGATTCAGGTTACACTGGACGAAACCGGAGCATTGTTATACGTCTATGTCAGTGAAGGGGAGTTTGCAAGCCGTACAGAGTACGAAGCATTTGTAGCAGAGGTTAATGATTACAGGAAGAATGAATACGTGGATGATGCTGCTACAGGTACAGGAAAATGTCCGCCGTTTGCTGTAAAAGAAAATGACATATGGATACCAAATGTTTCAGAAGGAGAAGCCAGTGGCAACTATTTGATTACGCCGAGTGATTATAAAACGGTGTATCGGATAGAAGGAACAGAAGGCATAAATGAGTTTGATATTACCGGACTGAAACCAAGCAAGGAATGTATGCTTTGGCTGGCAGCCTTTGATAAAGCCGGTAATATGTCGCAGGTAGTCGTTCAGTCCTTCACAACCACAAAGGCAATGCCAAGGGTAGATTCTTTACCTGAGGTAAGCGGTATCTACGGAGATACAGCGAAGGACTTAATCGTAACAAAGGATGGTGTTGCTAAGTATGGTGATGAGGTAATTACCGGTGAGTGGAAGGTTACAGATACCGGTAATACCCTGTTACAGATTGGCGGTACAACAACCTGTCAGGTGACATTTACACCGGATGCAGCGACCTACGGAGATACATATGAAAGCGTTATAGTAAATGTGATTCCTGTAATTGCAAAGCGTCCGCTTGTTATTCATGTGGAAGATATGTCCACTTCGTACGGTAGCGACCTCCCACAGATAGAATTTGCAATAGCTGCGGATAGCGGATTAGTAGGGGCTGATACGAAAGAGATGCTTGCAGCAACTCTTACTTTGAAAACAGAAGCAGCAAAGACCTCTGATGTGGGGGATTATGACTTTACAGTAATCTCGGATAGCGGTAATTACGCTGTAACGGCAAGATATTATGAGAATCTGGCGGATACCGGCAATGCAAAGGAAACAGGAACCCTGCATATTACGCAGGCACAAGGACGGCTGATACAAGGGGCTGCCTATAAAGATATTCAGAATGTGCAATACCGATATGCCGGTGAGTATGCAAGCTTCTATCTGGGTGTTTCCGCAAATCATTCGGAAGCCGCACTTCAGTATGAAGTAACAAAGGCAGAGAATGGAAACGGCGTATCAATTGCCGATGCGGATGTTGCTGAAAAGCTGCTTTCTATTTCTACGGATGGCAAGGTGACATTAAAGGGTGCCGGAAGTGCAGAGATTAGAATTATATTGCCAGAAACGAAGAATTATACCGGAGGAGATGTACTTACGGTAAAGGTAAATATTGCCAAGGATAATGTGACAATACCGGAACTTAAGAGAAGCTTTAGTTATACGCTCGGAAGTCAGGTTGCGTATAATATGATTTCCGAAAACAGTTTAAATGCAAAACGGCTGGGTGCAATCACCTATGGTGATGGCGGCACAAATGAAGCTGCAGTAAGCGGAATGATAATCACTATAAACGGAACACCGGTAACGAATGATGTGGCAAATACAGAATTTTTTGAAACGCTGCCATATGAGCAGGAGGAAGAAATCCTGTATAAAATAGCACCACAGGCAACCTATGAGCCAAAAACAGCAACAGTAACGATTCCGGTAATGAGCGAAAACTGTACGATTAATAACGGAAATGGACTTGTCTTTAACTTAGAAATAGTAGAACAAAAGACAGTTCAGTTAGCGGAAGGTACGAAGGTTGAAGCAGCCGGGGCGTTGACCTATGGTGAGAAGCTCTCGGCTTTGGGCTTTAAGAAGGTAGTATTTTATGAAGAAGGCACGCATACAGCAGTAGCGGGAATCCTTAAATGGAAGGAACCGGATACGATGCCGGAGGCAGGCATATATCAGGCTGAATATATCTTTACACCGGAGGATGCGGTAGCCTATAAGGGTATGAGCGGTATAGTTACGGTAGTCGTAAATCAGGCAGATAAGCCACCATATGTACCGGGAACGCAAATGACCGTAGAAAGCAGTTGTAAAACCCTTGGTGATGTAACATTACCGCAGGGCTGGGAATGGGCAGATAAATCCCAGAAACTGGAAAGCGGAGTTGCAAAAATAGGAGACGCCATTTATACAGGGGCAGATAAAGCTAATTATAAAATGACAACCATAAGTATCACTGTTGTACGTGCAAGTAGCGGTGATGCACAGCCGGGAGATAATGATAACAATAACGGACAATCGGGAACGACAGAAGGAACGACCGAAAGAAAACCGCAGACAACCGAAAGTGAATCACAGACCACTGAAAGCGAAGCACAGACAACCGAAAGCAGACCGCAAACAACTGGAAGCGGAACGCAGACCACCGGAAGTAACAAAACCGCAGAAAATACAGCCGGGAACAGTGCTATACAAAACGGGTCGGACTCTAATATAAGCCAAGAACCGGGAAATCCATTTATTAAGGACGGAAACGGAAAAGAAGGCTGGCAGATTATAATGGAACAGTTGGGAACCGCAGCCGAAGGGGAAACGATTCAGGTGGATATGAACGGAACAACTATGGTTCCGGGAGAGATATTTGACAGCATAAAAGACCGCGATGTAACCATAATCTTTGATATGGGTGACGGCATTTTATGGACCGTAAATGGTTTGAGCGTAACGGCACAGAAGGTAAAGGACATTGACCTTGGCGTGACAACAGGGGAAAAGGCAGGAAAAACCATTCCGGTAGAAATTATTAATAACATTACCGGAGAACGGTATTATATGAACCTGACCCTTGCCTATGATGGAGAGTTTGGCTTTACTGCCATTTTGACGATTCAAATGGATGGAAAGAATGCAGGGCTTTATGCAAATCTGTTCTATTATAATCCAGAGAGCGAGGAACTTGAGTTTATGTGTGCCGGAATGATTGATGAAGCAGGAAATGCGGAATTGACATTTACCCATGCATCCGATTATACGATTATAATTGATAGAGAGCCGATGAATCCGCAGGAGCAGGGAATAGATGGAATGCAGATGCAGACCGCACAAACAAGCAATCATGCATGGATTTGGGTTGTTATGGCAGTTGTTCTTTTGGCGGCAGCAGGTTTGGTGATAGTTATTATGGCAGGCAGACAAAAGAAAACAAATCATAAACCGATAAGCAAAAATGATAGCCCAAACCAATAGCAATTGTAATTAAAAAACATAAACAAAAGGTCAATAGCCAAAAATAAATTAAGCAAAATAGCAAAAAAATAAATAAGCACCAATCATAAAAATAACAAATATACAAAAAACGCAAAACTAATAACTGGTAAATAATCTGGAAATAACCGGAATATTTGCCAGTTATTTTTTTCTTGCTTTCACATAGATTACGAAAATGTCGGAATAATAGATATTATATTGGAGGTGAAGACATGCAGCAAACAATAGGAAAGCAAAGCTTAGAATTTGAGCAGCCGCCTTGCATTTTAAGCAGTGCTTCTGTCGTAGGCAAAAAAGAAGGGGATGGTCCGCTATCTAATTATTATGATGTAATAGTGGAGGACCCATTACTGGGAAAAGATTCATGGGAGGAAGGCGAAAGTGAACTGGTACATCAGGCATGTATGAAAGCCATTGAAAAGTCGGGATTGAAAAAAGAAGATATTCGCTATGTATTTGCAGGAGATTTGTTAGGACAATTAATTGCATCTACATTTGGTGTAAAAGACATGGATATTCCGATGTTTGGATTATATGGTGCCTGCTCGACTGCGGGAGAAGGTCTGGCATTAGGAGCAATGACTGTGGCAGCAGGATACGCAGAACAGGTGTTGACAGTTGCATCCAGTCACTTCGGAAGTGCGGAGAAGCAATTTCGGTTTCCCTTGGAGTACGGCAATCAAAGACCCCTTAGTGCTACCTGGACGGTTACAGGAAGTGGTGCCTTTATACTGTCAGCTCAACCGGGAGATATTGTAATCAGAGGCATTACCACCGGCACAATTACAGATTACGGAATACGGGATTCTATGAACATGGGTGCAGCTATGGCACCGGCAGCAGCATCCCTAATCTATCAGAATCTACAGGATTTCCAGATACAGCCGGACTACTATGACCGGATTATTACCGGTGATTTAGGAAAGGTAGGAAAAGGAATTTTGATAAAGCTGTTAAATGATAACGGATATGACATTATGGACCAGCATATGGATTGCGGAATCGAAATCTATGATAACAGTGAACAGGATACGCACAGCGGCGGCTCCGGATGCGGTTGCTCTGCCGTAACATTAGCAGGAATGATACTGGACAAATTAAAGCACCGGGAATGGAACCGGATATTATTTGTTCCGACAGGTGCCTTACTGTCTCCGGTAAGCTTTAACGAAGGGCAATCGGTTCCGGGAATTGCACATGGAATTATGATTGAGAATCGGGGGGTGAAGAAATGAATTATGTATGGGCGTTTGTAATCGGCGGAGCTATTTGTGTATTATCGCAGATACTAATGGATACAACTAAGATGCTGCCCGGCAGGGTTATGGTAACACTGGTATGTACCGGGGCTATACTGGGAGCTGTAGGCTTATATGAACCGTTACTGGAATTTGCCGGAGGAGGGGCGGCAGTACCGCTTACAGGCTTTGGCTATAACCTCTGGAAGGGGATTCGGGAGGCGGTTGATGCAGACGGTTTTATCGGGTTATTCCGGGGCGGCTTCAAAATGGCGGCCGTAGGAACCTCCGCAGCACTGATATTTTCCTATCTGGCATCCTTAATCTTTAAACCAAAGATGAAAAAGTAATGGAATAAATCCCGGGATTTATTCTTTGATATAAATAAAGAGCAGATGCGAAGCATTCAGCCTCACATCTGCTTTTTGCAGTTTCATTAAAACTTATACTAGGTTATATATACTAAGGTGTCGGCGGAGCTTCCGATGTTGGCTCCGTTGTTGCCTCTGTGGTGGTTGTCGTAGTAGCTTCTGTAGTCGTAGTAGTCGGAGTCGATGTTGTGGTTTCCGTTGCCGGGTTGTTGCCGCCGGTAGCAGTAAACTTAACTACAATCGTATGATTCTTTAATACATCCTTAAAGGTGTATACAGAAACAGGACCCACACTGTTGCCATCTACGATAACATCAGCAATCTTATATCCGTCTGCCGGTGTGATATAAAAGGCTTTGGAGCCGCCGGCAGGAACCTGAGCACTTTCCGTAATCGTTCCGCCTGTACCGTTGACAGAAGAGGTAATTACATAGCCGTTTCCGTCTGGGTTCTCAGCCGTAGATGAATCCGAAGAAGCGTGTAAATCACAGGTCATATCCTGAAAACCATCCGGAATACCCTTATCCTGAAATGCATACGGAAGATAGATAGAACCATCCTCCTCTACAAAATAAGTCAGGGAGTAGGTACTTGGACAATTATCCGTTGCCGGAAGATTTGATTCCTCACACATCTGAATGGTTTCCGCACCACAGGTTACGGTCGGAACCGTACCGACTGCAAAATATTCCGTCTTTGTTTCACAACCATCCTTCGGCAGAAGTCCGGTAGTTTTACATACGGTTGCACTGGTAATACCGTCTACCTTCGGGAAGTCCTTGATTTCCTGTCCTTCTAATTCTACAATCTGCTGCATAATCTTGGACCACATCCGCTCATGCAGGCTTCCGCTTCCTGCCGGCAGAGAGGTATTAATATCATATCCCAGCCAGATAGAAGCTGTGTAGTAAGGGGTCGAACCGCAGAACCACAAATCATAGTCCTTAGAAGAAGTACCGGTCTTACCGGATACAGGCATTCCGCTGGATAATGCACACGGACCACCGGTACCGGAGGTAATAACATCCTTCATTGCGTTATTTAACAGCCATGCGGTAGTCGGCTGCATAACCTGCTTGGTTTCCGGCTGGTTATCGATTAACACGTTACCGTCATGGTCGAGAACCTTTGTATAATAAATCGGTTTCGTATACACACCGCAGTTTGCAATGGATGCATAAGCGGCATTGATTTCCACATTTGTAACACCGTTTGTAATACCACCTAAGGCTAAGGATTGCTGAATATCGGAATAAACAGTACCGTCTGCATAGGTTTCATTTTCAACCAGAGTAGTAAAGCCCATATCAATCAGATATTGGAACGATACCTCAGGACCTACATCTGTAATGGTTTTAACTGCAATGACGTTCATGGAATCCCGGATAGCATCCCGTATAGAATTGAAGCCACGATAGCTGCCACCCCACCAGTTTGCAACCGGACGGCCATTTGTATAGTTAAACGGAGCATCCTCATAGGTCGTTGCCAAGGTCATGCCCGAAGCATCCAATGCCGGTACGAAAGCTGCCAGTACCTTGAAGCAGGAACCCGGCTGTCTCGCGGAATCAGTTGCACGATTCAGAGTCAGATTTCCTTTCTTCTCACCACGTCCACCGACAATTGCCTTAACCTGACCGTTAGACTGATCCATTAGAGAAAATGAAATCTGTGGCTGTATAGTTGTATCATAATTTTCCAGATAAAGAGAGCTTCCCGGATTTTCCTCTATCATATCTGCCATAAATTCATCCGCAGCAGCTCTGGCGGCTTCTTCGCTGGAGTAAATCAGAGAATAATTCGGATTGCCCGATTTTTCCTTAAAATGAGCTAACAGGTTATTGGTACTGAAGTTAATCAGATTATTGTCCGCATCCTCCAAGGTAAGCTGGTAGGATAGGGATACCTGTGTAGTAGCAGGATAATTGTCCGGGTCATTTAAGACCATATCACAGATTTCCTGAATGGCTGCATCCTGTGTAATATATACAGACAAACCACCTGCATAGATAGCATTGGATGCCTGTGTTTTGGTATAACCGTATTCGTTCATTAACTGGTCCGTTAAAGCATTAATAGTTGCATCAATGAAATAAGAATTAACATTTTCATCCTCGCTGACGGTATCGTAATGCAGCTCTACGCGGGAATAAACATCATCCGCACAGGCAGTATCGTATTCAGACTGGGTAATAAACTCTAATTCCAGCATTTTATTCAGAACACTTTGACGACGCTCTGCGTTAAAATCCGGATGCTTAATCGGGTCATACTTAGAAGGGTTCTGTGTAATAGCAGCAATGACCGCACATTCGGAAATGGTTAGCTCTGACAAATCCTTTCCGAAATAGGTCTGGGAAGCAGTTTCTATACCATGGCAGCCCTGACCCAGATAAATACTGTTTAAGTAATATTCCAGAATTTCGTCCTTGGACAGACGCTTTTCTAATTCAATTGCCAGATACTGCTCCTGAATCTTACGCTCTAAGGACTCCATAAACGTATCCTCGTCCATACCAACGTTAAAGACCTCATTTTTAATTAACTGCTGTGTAATGGTACTGGCACCCTGGTCGAAGTGGAAGCCGTTTCGGACACCCTCTACAGCCGCACGTATAATACCGCGAATATCCACACCGTTATGCTGGCGGAATCGTTCATCCTCAATCGCAATATAAGCATTTACCAAATCGTTTGGAATGTCCTTATAATATACATATTGACGATTGGAATTAATACTCGATAATGTAGTTACCAGTTCGCCGTCCTGATTATAAATACAGGTCTGAAAGCCCTCCGGAACAACATTAATGTCATCAATATCCGGTGCGTTGTCCAGAATCCCATTTATCATACCGAATCCTGCACCCGCACAGACAGCTACAAAAGCAACAATGCATACCAAAAAGATTTTGAAAACAGAAACCTTAACCTTTTGTTTATTCTTACTGGCCTTGGAAACCAGATGCTTTTGCTTTTTTATTGCCCCATTTTTATTGTAATTCATGAAAGCACCTCCTTATATGTATGAAAGAAATGTGTTAGCCGTCAAAATCATACATCCCACCTATTATATCAAATTCGATTCTTGAAATAAAGAAAAAAAATAGAACTGTCATAGTTTCTTCATAAAATCGACGGATATGGGTGGAATATACCCGAAAAGACCATATTCTATACAGTTTGGAATTGCACTTCTAATTCGGAAACGATATACTATAGCAGGATATGAAAAACGGAGGATTACTATGGAAGAATATCTGGCAATACGGTCCGGAGGAACGGATGAAATTGTTGAAAAGAAATCAAGATTTATCGGATATACCGCATCTGTGGCATCCGAAGAGGAAGCGGTAGCATTTATAGACCGTATTCGGAAGCAGCATTATGATGCAAGACATAATTGTTTCGCATACAGCATCGGAACGGATGCACAGCCCTTGGAACGCTGTTCGGATGACGGAGAGCCGCAGGGAACAGCCGGAAAACCGATTCTGGAAGTGATTAAAGGAAGCGGAATTAAAAATATCTGCATTGTTGTGACCCGGTATTTCGGAGGAACACTGCTTGGAACCGGGGGCTTGGTACGGGCATATACAGAAGCCGCCAGAGCCGGGATTGCCGCCAGTGATGTTCACACAGTACGTTCATTGATAGAAGGAAAAATGGAATTAGAATATTCTGATTTGGGAAAGCTAAAATATCTCGTAGAGCAGACCGATGCGGAAATTGTGAATACAGAGTATACCGATAAGGTTATTATGACAGTCCGGGTATATACACCGGAATATGCCGCATTTGTAAAACAGGTAACGGAGGTCAGCGGCGGCACGATAGAAGTTATAAAATTAGCAGAGCTATTTGCATAACTCAATCTTGCCAAGGAAGAAGCTCTATGTTAGAATGTAAATCGCTGTGAAAAAAGAAGAATGTATAGAATAATGAAAGAAGGCTATTTATGAAAATTGCAAGAGAGGATATTCGAAATGTAGCAATTATTGCACATGTCGATCATGGAAAAACCACATTAGTTGATGAATTGCTGAAGCAGAGTGGCGTATTCCGCGAGAATCAGGAAGTGGCAGAACGTGTCATGGACTCGAATGATATTGAGCGGGAAAGAGGTATTACAATTCTTTCTAAAAATACGGCTGTTAAATATGGAGATTATAAGATTAATATTATAGATACACCGGGACATGCAGACTTTGGTGGAGAAGTAGAGCGTGTTTTGAAAATGGTAAACGGTGTAATTTTGGTAGTAGATGCTTTTGAAGGAGCCATGCCGCAGACAAAGTTCGTATTAAAAAAGGCATTGGAGTTAAACTTAAGCGTAATTGTATGTATCAATAAGATTGACCGTCCGGAGGCAAGACCGAAGGAGGTAGTGGATGAGGTATTAGAGCTTCTGATGGATTTAGATGCCAGTGATGAACAGTTGGATTGTCCGTTTATCTATGCGTCTGCTAAGACCGGTGTGGCAAGCAGGGATATAGATACAGCCGGCACCGATATGAAGCCGTTATTTGATGCAATCATCGAGCATATTCCGGCACCGGAGGGAGACCCGGAAGCACCGACACAGGTATTGATTAGTACCATTGATTACAATGAATATGTAGGAAGAATCGGAGTCGGTAAGGTAGATAACGGTTCCCTGAAGCTGAATCAGGAGGTTGTACTGGTAAATCACCATGACCCGGATAAGCATCAGAAGGTTAAAATCGGAAAATTATATGAATTTGACGGTTTAAATAAAGTAGAAGTAAATGAAGCACAGATAGGAGCCATCGTAGCAATTTCCGGAATTGCCGATATTCATATCGGAGATACTCTGTGTTCACCGGAAGCACCGAATCCGATTCCGTTCCAGAAAATATCAGAGCCGACAATATCCATGCAGTTCATGGTAAATGATTCACCGTTGGCAGGAAAGGAAGGCAAATTCGTTACCTCCAGACATCTTCGGGACAGACTGTTCCGGGAGTTAAATACAGATGTCAGCCTGCGGGTAGAGGAAACCGATACCACCGAAGCATATAAGGTATCAGGCAGAGGCGAGCTTCATTTGTCCGTATTAATTGAAAATATGCGTCGGGAAGGATATGAATTTGCAGTTAGTAAGGCAGAGGTAATCTATAAGACCGATGAGCGTGGCAAGAAGCTGGAGCCAATGGAAATAGCAGTAGTAGATGTTCCGGAAGACTTCTCCGGTACAGTCATTAATATGCTGACACAGCGTAAGGGAGAATTACAGGGAATGGCACCAATGTCAGACGGTAACATCCGGTTGGAATTTAACATCCCATCACGCGGACTGATTGGATTCCGAAGTGAGTTTATGACCTCTACAAAGGGAACCGGTGTCATCAATACCATTTTTGACGGCTATGGACCATATAAAGGAGACATTCAATACCGGAATCAGGGTTCTTTGATTGCATACGAGAGCGGAACCAGTATTACCTACGGCTTATTTAACGCACAGGAACGAGGAACCTTATTTATCGGACCGGGCGAAGCTGTATACGGCGGTATGGTAGTCGGACAAAACGGTAAGACAGACGATATAGAAGTAAATGTATGTAAGACCAAGCATTTGACCAATACCCGTTCCTCCGGCTCGGATGATGCCTTGAAGCTGGTGCCACCAAGAATCTTAAGCTTAGAGCAGGCATTGGAATTTATAGATACGGATGAATTATTGGAGATTACCCCAAAGAGTCTCAGAATCCGTAAGAAGATATTAGACCCAACCATGCGTATGCGTGCAAAGAGAAATGCACAGTCGAAATAAAGGAATGTAACGAAACGAAAAGCGGTTGCTTTGGTGAATGAAAATTCACAGAAAGCAACCGTTTTTTGTTTAACTGTATCTTGGCATTCTTTTATTCAGAAAGCATCTGCCGAAGCTCATCAACGGAAAACGTATAATGCTTGCCGCAGAACTGGCAGTTGACCTCAATCGGCTGTTGGTCGGCAATCATTTCCTCTATATCCTTGCGGTCAATGCTGACTACGGCACGATAAACTCGCTCTTTGGAACAATTGCATTGATAAGCAGTCGGAATCCGGTCCCGAATATGAAGGTCATAGCCGCTAAAAAGCTGTTCCATCATATCCTCCGGTGTCATGCCCTGTTCAAACAGGCTGGTAATGGAAGAAAAGCCCTGCAACCGTTGCTCTAATGCATCCACTAAAGCATCACTGGCAAATGGCATCATTTGAATGATGAAGCCGCCCGCCTGCTTTACGGTATTGTTCTTTTCCATCAGGACACCCAAGGCAACCGAACTTGGAACCTGTTCGCTGGTAGCGAAATAATAGGTCAGGTCTTCGGCAATTTCACCGGAAACCAGTTGAGTCTGACCGACATAAGGCTCTTTAAGTCCTAAATCCTTGACAACACGCAAAATGCCGAGGTCTAAGGCACGTCCTACATCCAGCTTTCCCTTGTCGCTTGGCGGAAGTAAAATATCAGGATGAACAACATAGCCCTTGACATGAGCAGCACCGTCAGCCGTAACCGTTAAGCCTCCAATCGGTCCCGAACATTGAATCTGCAAGGTCGTTAAGTCAGAGTCACTCTTACTCATACTGCCCATCATGGCACCTGCGGTCAGAAGTCTGCCAAGGGCAGCGGTTGCAACCGGGCTGGTGTTATGTATTTCTCTGGCGGTCTCTACCATATTTTTAGTGGTGGCTGCAAAGAAACGAACCTGTTCATCCGCAGCAGTTCCTCGAATAATATAATCTGAAGTCATGTGAAAATCCTTTCCCAAATAAATTATTGTTTGCCGTATTCTCTGGCGATTACATGAATGCGGGTGCTGGTTGGCGTTGGCGGATTCAGGCTAAGCTCATCATAAGCGGTCAGATAGGTCAACCCTGCATCAGCCAGATATTTCCGGATGACAGGGAGCGTATAGGCACGCTGAAAATGCTCCTCCTGAAATTTCCGATACAGTCCGGAATCCTCCTTCACAAAGATACTAAGCGAATATTCATTAATGGCGGTCTCGGTATCATAATAATTATCCCAGATAAAGCTCATAGTATCTCTATCCTCTGCAACCGTAGTTTCCCCTAATACCTCCTCATAATAATACTGGGTGTGGAAGTCAAAAATAAAGGTTCCTCCGGGGTCCAGATAATTATTTACCAATTGAAAGGTCTTAAGCAAATCCTTGGGGTCTGTAATATAGTTGATACTATCACAAAAGCTGATGATACCTTGAACGGTTCCGTACAATTCAAAATCCTGCATATCCTGTAACAGATATAAGATGTCATGCCCGGATGTAATCCGCTTTGCTTCTGCGATATTTAACATGTCTATAGAATTGTCAATCCCTATCATATTATAGCCGGAAGAAGCCATAAGCTCTGTCAGAGTTCCGGTTCCACAGCCTAATTCGGCAAGCAATCCGTGACGGATACCGTATTGTGACAGCAATTTGCATAGATAGTGACAACCTTCTTCATATGGAACATTGTCCATAAAAGTATCATAGACTTGTGCGAAGCTGGTATATGCATTCATAGATAATCTCCTTTCTGCTTTTTCGTCAATTATAGAACGTAAGAAGAAGTTGTGTCAAATAGTTGTAACAAACGAGTTGTGGCAAACGGCAAGATGTAGTATAGTAAGCAAAGAGAAACTACATGGAAGTAATGAAAGTGAAAGCAATGGAACCAGAAATAATAGAATCAGAAACAATGGAACAAGAAGCAATAAAACAAGAAGCAACGGAATCGGAAAAAACAAAAAAGCACAAGCAGAAAAGCTTGAGAAGCCTACTGTTTAAAAATACAATCGCAATCTTAATTCCTACCATTCTTTTATTGGTGGCGGTTTTGGGAGTATCGAGACATTACCCGATAATTTACCGGATGACAAATCACAAGATAGAACAATTGACAGATTTAGATAAATGGTATGGAAAACGGGCATACAATGTAACGGTCAATCCATTACAGCTAAAGTATACCGGATATAATTATTATGAGGATGAACGTCTGACCGGTGCATACTATTATTCCTTTATGGAAAACACCTGTGTATTCTTTTTAATTAAGACAAAGAATCCGGAGCCAGTAATAGAAAATGTAACAGTACGCGGAAAAATGTTAAAGGATTCCGCAACTGCCGAGGCTATGAAAAACGGATTTTCACAGGAATTAGGGCTGGATTATAATGATTTTAATACATTTGTGAATCCAATCCTAATCAGTGAGCCGGATTATCCGTATCTGGAAATTATATTAATGTGGATAGTCTTAATTCTGCCAAGCTTTGGTGCCTGTGCAATTATTGTCAGCTCTATCGTGTGGACAATTCGCCCGGAGCGGCATCCTGCAACCAGACAGCTAAGTGAAATCGGTGACAGAAGACTGGTGTATGAAGAAGTCCAGTCCCAATTTAAGAACCGGATGCTTCAGCATAACTATAACTATTATGTGACAGAAGATTATCTGATTATCAGCCATTGGATGACAACTGATTTTATCCGGATAGACTTTATCCGTTATATTTCTAAGCACGTAATTCAAAAAATGCATGGGAAACGGCTGGTATACCGACTTACCATGTCTAATCCCGAAAAAATGTTTTATGAACGGGATTTCCATTCCGAAAGCTGTGCCGATGAGATTATGGCAACCTTGATTCGTTTGAATCCGGAGATTGATAACCGGACCATGAAGGTATTTGACTTAGAGGAAATAAGTGCTGCAAAAGAAGAACCGACCGCAGAGCCGGGAGAAGCCGAAAAGCCGGAAGCAATTTCCACAGAGCAAGAAACAACAGAAAAGCCGGAAGCAAAGGCAGTACAACCGGAAGGAACCGATACAGAAACAGCATCAAAATCAGAAGCAATTTCTGCAGAGCAAGAAACAACAGAAAAGCCGGAAGCAAAGGAATCACAACCGGAAGGAATCAAATAAAATATACTACAATACAAAAGGCTGCTCCACAATTCTATGGAGCAGCCTTTTATAACCCTCAAAAAATCCTATAAAGAACCATCTAAAGAAGTTTCTTCTGCCAGAACATCCTCGTCCTCGGAAACATCAGATAAACCTTCATTTTCATAAGGAATATCCTCGGTATCCTCTTCCTCAGCAGCATCTACAGCCGATGCGGTTGACTCAGTTGCAGAAGTCTCCGGTGCAGGAGCTGGCTCCTCGTCAGCCGAGTCATCACTGCTAATGGTTATGGAAGTATATCCGCGACTGCCTGCATCAGCAGCTTCGGTATCATCCTCGTCATCATCAAAGAAGTCTGCATCATCGAAGAAATCCTCCTCTTTGTTGCCAAGAACCTTGTCTGTAACAAAAGACTTTGCGGTATCGAACTTTGTTCTGACATCCAGCTTTTCAAAAAATTCTTTAATTTTGTCCTTGTATAAGTAACATGCAGTTCCGACTGCTGCTACACCTGCAGCAATAGCAAGCAGCTTGATAATTGTTCCGCTCTTTTTACTCAATTTTGTTCTCTCCTTTTTATAATATTATTTCACATATTAGATATTTTAATACGAAACCGTAAAAAAATCAATTAGAATCTGGAAGAAACAGGAATTGTATACACGTAAGCCTTGATGTGATTGCAATGCAATCAAAAAGCATATATACTAAAATGAAAAAGAGTCAGTGCGTAATTACAATCAGGAGAAAATCAGGAGGAACGATTCCGGCATATGAAACGCAAAAGAACCAATAAAAAACTAAAGCTGTTAGGAATATTTCTTCTTGTATCCTTACTATGCCTGGTAGGGATATATGTATACGCAAAAAACTGGGAAAAAATCAGCGAGGCAGCCGAAGCCGAGAAACACACACCGTTACAGGCACACTATAGTATACCGATGCTGTCACATGAGACCCTTCCACTGTTAAAATATGCAGAAGAAGGAGATGCACTTATAGAAGTCCCGCTGCTGAGTCAGAAGGACAGCGGTTATATAACCGGGTGCGAGCTGGTAAGTGCCGCCATGGTGTTGCAGTATTACGGAGAAACCATAACGCCGCAGCAGCTATATGAGGCAATTGATAAAGTCGATACACCGGTAAATGCAGACGGAATCGGTGTCAGTCCGCACAAATATTTTATCGGAAATCCCGAAAAATCCAATGGATACGGATGTTATGCAGAACCTTTGATAAATGCAATAAATAAACTCTTGCAAAGAGAGCGATATGCGGTTAATATAAAAGATACAGATTTAGCAACTATAGAGAGAACATATCTGGCACAGGATACCCCTGTAATTCTTTGGGCAACGATTCAAATGAAGCCGCCGAAGGAAGGAAACCGGTGGACCTTAGAGGATGGAACACAGTTTCAATGGCTGGCAGGAGAACATTGTCTGGTTCTGGTCGGTGCAGATGAGGACTATTACTATTTTAATGACCCGGATTATGGGGATGAAGTGATTGGATATGAGAAGGAATTAGTGCAGCAGCGTTATGACGAATTAGGCAGGCAGGCAATTGTGATTTCGCGATAAAAAATAATAGTAATATGGAAAACTGATAGGCAAAGGAAAAAAATATGGAAAAAGAAAAAAGGGAAGAGGAGCTTCGGCGGGATACTGCGGAAATGCGGTCAAGTGTCGCTAAATATTGCGAAAAAATAGAGAAAACAAAAAAACACATCAGAGCAGTTGGTGCAAATAGCATACTGTCAGTAATTGTAACGATAGGCGGAGCCGTTATTTGGTTTTGGCAATACAATCTGTTCGGTGTATTTTTGATTTTTGTAGGGCTGATGTTCACAGTAATATTACTGGGAAGACTGATTACAGCATTGGATGCTCAGGATGATTTAGAAGCAAAAAAACTTGGACATGAACGATTTCTACAGCGGGTAAGCGGAGAATGGGAAAAAATTCCGGATACCGGAGCAGAATATACATCCGAAGAGCAGATGGCACAAACAGAAAAGAAGATATTTGGCGAAGGCTCATTATATCAGTACATTTGCCATGCACATACGACAGGCGGTAAGAAGAAATTGGCAGAGGTGTTGAAATGTCCGGATATGACCGAGAAAGAATTTTGCCGCCGACAGCAGGCGGTACAGGGAATGTCCGAAAGAATAATGGTAAATGTGGTTTTGGACGGATATGGCTGCCTGTATGAGAAAAAATGTAAGCAAAGCGGCTTGGATGAAAGCGAATGGAAGGAAAATTTAAGTAAACTGGTGGAGGAAGCAAATGCAGAGAACCCGTTTTGGTTGTATATGGCAAGCGGTGCGTATTTGTGTGTTTTTTGTGTCATCGGGTTAGGTGTGGCAGTAGGACACTGGCATACATTTCTTCTGCTTGGCTATGCAATCATGGGAATTATAATTACACTCCTTACGAAAAAGAAGGTGCAGAAGCATCTGGTTGATTTATATAAGCCTTTTTTGGTAATCGGAGAGATAGAGAATATGCTGTGGCTGTTTTCATATTCGGGTTATGAGGCTCCATATCTGAAAGCACTTCAATACTATCTTGTAGGAAAAAAGGTGCCGAACGCCATAGGCGTTAGTGAGGGTGTGAGAACCTTATTGCCACAAATGGTTAAAATGAAGATACTGTATGAGCTGTATAACCGGACAAGAAAGCCGGTAATACATCTGCTGGTTTCGGGAATCGGACTGTTTGATGTATACCTGCTGGGAGCGGCAATCACATGGATACAGAAAAACGGCAGACAGATGGTAAAGGCAATTGATATACTGGAGGAGGTAGAAATGCTGAACAGTCTGGCAAGTATTGCAAGACTGCATCAATGCTGTATTCCAAGCATAGACGAGGACAAGTATCCTGAATTTATTATGCAGGGCATGTTCTGTCCATTGGAGGATGTAGAGACAGAGACCGTCTATGACATACAACTGGAACAGGAAAAAGTGCAGATAAGCGGTGAGAGAAGGGCAGAACCGGAGGAATTGCTTCCAGCCATCGGTATGAACCTTGTGCTGGCATATGCCGGAAGTGTGGTCTGTGCAGAGGAAATGCGTTTGTCCGGTAAAAAGGTAATTAATACCATATATAATATGGAATTGTGCAGATTCGCCGAAAATTACCATATGGAAGAATGCTAGGAGCAGACCCCGGTCTGATTTCAAGATAAATGTTCGTCAAATTGCACAAAAAATATTAGGAAAATACCACGAACAGACAGAGATTCAATATTGAACATTTCATTCTCTTGTGCTAAAATATCCATTAGTGATAGATTATTTATACATAATACACATAAAAATGAGTTTCAGGTGTGCGTACCTGCATAAAATTAAGCGACAAGGGGGTATATTGAAATGATGTTACCAGCAAATATAACTGCCTCTCAGGAGAACAGCGTGTTATCAATTGCAGCATCCAGCAATAAAGGGCTGTTGATTCGTTTTTTGAATGAACAGGTGGAAGACGGATTTTATACGTTGGTAATTGATTACCTGAAGGACAGTAATTTTGACTTGGCTTCCATGATGGTAGATGAAGAAGTCAAAGCACAATGTACGAAGCTGTATGAATTAGCTGAGTTTGTAGATGAACAGATTAAGAAGCCGGGTAAATTTGAACTTGAGGAATGGATTGAACCGCTGTTTAAGTTCGTATATGGAAATATTGAACCGGATAATGTAGATGCCATGATTAGCACAACCGGTCTGTATCGTTACAGTATCTGGCTGTTGTACTTATATCAGACGGAACGCTTTACTGTGTCTATGCGTCTGATAGGAGAACGGATTGCACCGTTGCTGATTAATACCTACTATCAGATTATGGAAACGGATGAACGCCCGAAGAACTTCGATAAGGCGATTATGGGTTACATGGATTTGATTAATGTGGTATTGGAAATGAACATTCCTACCAACATTGCCAAGTGTGATTCTTTCCTGAATAATCTGGAAGTCTTATATGACTATTTTGTAGAAGACGATAACGTAGGAAATGATTATAAGATTCAGTTGAGCATTGGTATGTTCAATGCATTTATTAAGAATCAGGATTATGACAAGGCATTTGAATTTTATGGTTTGAATGCAGAGCATATTCCGGTAGATAACTTAAATGTATACGAGAGCTTTAAAGAGTTGATTCGCAACTGCCAAAGCACCCAGTATGCAAATGTATTAAGCCGGGCGGTTGTGACCGCTATTTCAAAGCAGGACATCTACAATCGACGGATTGATTCGTTAATTGCAGAGGTTTCCAACTTCATTCGGAAGGTATATCGTTACATTGAGGATGAACCGGAAATGAAGCGGAATCTTCAGATATTAGGTGTCGGAGCAGGCTTAAGTGACAAGAGCAACGTATTTGAAGGCTTATTTGAATATAATCTGGTGTTCCATGAGTGCGGCATCAAGGCATTGGTAAATCAGGACAATGCCGGACGTTCATGGGAAGAGAAATACGAGATTCTGGAAATGCTGTATACAACCTTGAATGTTGTATTTGACGGCTACAGTGTCTATGAATTATCAAATCGGATTGAACATCAATATGTGGAATTGAACTGGATTGGCAATTATGTAAACGGTAATCCGGCTCTGCTGAAGTCCTTATTCAGCATCAAGGAGAAGATTAAAGCATTTAAGATTCGTAAAAATTCCATTATTGAAAAGAGCAAGGTAAACCACGAAATTAAGAAAATGCTGGAAGACCGTCAGAAGCATCTGATATTTATGACTGCGGATGACATGATTACAAGCGGTCTGAATAATCCGGAGAAATACATATTAAGTAATGGTTATGAAGCAGCCAAGGCTGAGAAGATGTTTGCAAAGACCTTCTCTGAGATAACCCTTCCAATCCGTTATAAGAAATCCGTTCCGGCACAGAAGACCGGTCTGTTTGGTAAGCCTTCCGCACAGGTGGAAGAAGAATTGCGGGTATTAACAAGCCATGCTGTAATAGCAGATATGTTATATAAGAGTGAATGGCTGTGGAATCAATATGAAGAAAAAGGCAGAGATGCACAGTCTCCGGAGGAAGTAACCTACAGTGTTGCGTGTCTGGTAAAGGTAGTTGAGCTGTACTTAAGCAGAAATACAGCATCCGCAGTAAAGCCGGCAGAGAAGCCGAATAAGCGGGTAATCATCACAAAGACCGGTAAGGTAATTGAATTATCGGATGAATCTGATACTCCGACTCCGGTAGCAGCACAGCAGCAGGGACCGACGATAGTAGACTACATCAATAATGTTGAGAACTCCATGAAGAATACCAGCGAAGAAAATGTACAGTATGTAAAGACATATCTGGCTGACTGGGTAGATTTCCTGATGGATAATAAGTTTGACAAGGATATGATGTTGGAAGTCTATGAAGCAGAAGAAGTTCGGAATAAGACCTTGCAGGTAATTAAGAAGTTAAGCATTGATTTGCTTCCATTAAAGTAGGAAGGTAGCTTTAAGAACCTTAATTAAAACATAGTAATAAAATAATGGCATATGCAATCTTGCATATGCCATTATTTTGTTTTTACCACATTATTCTAATCAATAAGTGCCTGCCATAGCAAATATTAATATGTCAAGCTCCATCTTTACGCCTCACCAGAGATTAACCATGGTGACGGCTGGGTAACAAATACACTCTTACTGTCAAGCTTTGATACCGTAATCTGCAGAACCTCCATATTCCGAATGTGATATTTCTCAAACAAAGCCTTAATTCCGGAAAGAATATCTAATTCCAACGTATAGATAACGAACTGCATATTTGGATTCAGTGCTAACAGATTCTGAATATGCTGCTCCAGATTCTTAGTAGCAACAATAAATGCAAGACGAGGGGTTGGAAGAGTGGAAAGTGAGGACGGTGACATATCCGGAACAATCTCAATATTATGAACACCGAATTTCTCCACATTTGCCTCCATGGCAGCCTGAGAAGCCTTGTCATGTTCAACGGCAATAATAGTTCCCTCGCTGGCTACAATAGCAGCCTCAATGGCAATACTTTCACCGCTGACAATACAGATAACATCCTGTGCATCCACATGAAGCAGACTCATAATGACGGCACGAATCTCGCTGCCGACATAATGCACCGGACCGCGGCTGAAGTTTTCGTTTTTAATTCCGATTTTGTAAGATTCCCGCGTATTCTCATTCAGAATGAAGAATACCGTAGGCTCTTTAATTTCTGTATTAATCATGTCCTTGATTTTAGCGTTGGTGATAGTGCCACCCGGTTCTGTACCGGTGCCGTACCAGACATCACAATCGCCTAAGCCTGCCTCCCAGATTTCATAGCAGAGGTTTTTATGGCTGGCATCCGCAAATACCAACACACGCTTATGCGATTCAATCGACGGAATTACGTTCTTTTTCTTTTGACAGATATTCAAAAGCTTAATCTTTTCCGGACTAATGTCCATCATTTCTGCAAAATATCCCGTCCAATTCAGCATAGCCCCATTTGTGTATACATTATCCTGATTCATACTTGTCACACTCCTCATTTTTATTCAACAAAATACTGATTGCAGTATAACATAAATTCACCTTCTTTGCTACGGTATCCAAGGAAAATATTGGGAAAATAAGTGGTGAAGCACCCGCTTATCTGCATAGGATACATAGTAGAAAGAAAAGGGGAAAAACTATGCAAAACGGAATTGCGGTTAGTCAGCAGCAGGGAAAAATCAATTGGGAAATGCTTCGGAAGGAAACACCGGAAGCAGACTCCTTATTTGCCATGCTGTGTCTGGGAAACGGTCAGAAAAAATGGCAGAAGGATGCTTGGTTTGAATATAATGCAGATGCTTGCGAATATTACGGTATACCCTATGGTATTTATTTAAAAACAACCGTTCAAACCGAGGCAGAAGCAGAGCGGGAGGCTGCCGAGGTAAATCGTATGCTTTCTCACAAAAAAGGAACCATTCCGGAAGTTCCGGTATTTATAAAGCCGGAAGCAGAAAAAGCTATGCTTGCCATGACGGCAGAGGAGAGAGGCAGGCTTATGGAATGCTACGGAAAAGAAATCATGCAAGAGGGCAGCGTGCCGGGACTATGTGCCAATAAATATTGGTGTACCCATTTGTTTGCGGATAAACGGATTCAAAATTGGGGAAAATGGATAATACAGCACTATAAAGAATGTACCTATTCCGGAGCCTATACGATATGGCAGTATTCTTCAATGGGGATGCTGCATGGAATTGAAGGTTATGTGGAATTATTAAAACTGCGGAAGGAAACGCAGGGACAACCGAATCTGCATGGATATATAGGGGATTCCTTAGTGGGAGCGTTAAATATGAAAGGCTATCCTTCTGATTACGCTATGCGGGGGCAATATGCAGTTCGCTCCGGCTTGGTAGAGCGGCTACAGGATTATCGGGGAACCTCAGAACAGAATCGGAATCTATTACGGAAGCTGGGAGGTACGGTATCGGCATCCCGCATCCTGCGAGTTGGAATCTGGGTTCGGTTAAAGCCGCAAAGTCAGGAGGTGACAACCGGAAAACCGTTTGGACAGGAATTTTACAGGAACACGCTTCAGATTATGCAGGTGTCCGGTACGACCATTACACTTGGTATACATGGAAAAATAGTCGGAAAAGTGAATCGTCATTCCATTATAGTCGTATAAGACCAGCAATAAGGTCGGTAACAGGATTGACAATAATGCAGCAATAAGGCTCCCCGGTATTTGACATTCCGTATGCAATGAAGTAAAATTGCTCGAAAAGGTAACATAGGTGCATACATAGAGGAGAAAAGACATGACAAGAGAACAACTGCATAATTTAATGAATAGTAGAATTGTGATATTGGATGGTGCAACAGGAAGTAATCTTTTGCAGGCAGGAATGCCGATAGGTGTATGTCCGGAGCAGTGGATTCTGGAACACCCACAGGTCATGATTGATTTGCAGGCAGCCTATATTGAAGCAGGCAGTCACATTATATATGCTCCGACCTTTACCGGAAATCGGATTAAGCTGGCAGAATACGGCTTAGAAGACCGGATAGAAGAAATTAATAAAGAATTAGTGGGAATTTCCAAGCAGGCAATTGTAAAAGCCGGCTGTCGGGGCTATATAGCCGGAGATATAACCATGACCGGTAAGCAGCTTGCACCGATGGGCAATCTCCAACTGGAGGAATTAATTGACGTATACAAAGAACAGATTCAATATCTGACAGAAGCAGGTGTAGACCTTCTTGTAGTTGAAACCATGATGAGTCTGGCAGAAACCAGAGCAGCCGTAATTGCGGCAAAGGAGACCTGCGACCTTCCGATATTTGTCACCCTGACCTTTAACGAGGACGGAAGAACACTTTTTGGCACAGACCCGAAAACAGCAGTAAATGTATTGCAGAGTCTCGGCGTAGATGCCATAGGAGCGAATTGCTCAACCGGACCGGATGAAATGTGCGAAATCATTCGTGAAATGAAAGAATATGCCAATATTCCGATTATAGCAAAGCCAAATGCAGGAATGCCGGAGCTGGTAAACGGAGAGACCGTTTATGCCATGACACCGGAGGAATTTGCAGAGGCAGGACAGAGATTGGTCGAGGCAGGAGCCGGAATCTTGGGCGGCTGCTGCGGAACCACACCGGCACACATTATGGCACTGGCAAGAGGTGTTAAGGCAATGGAAGCACCGGAGGTAAATAAAACCAAGAGAAGACTGCTGTCCTCGGAACGAAAGACCATAGAATTAGAACTGGACGGACCATTTCTTGTAGTCGGAGAACGAATTAATCCGACCGGTAAGAAGAAATTACAGGCAGAGCTGCGGGAAGGTAGTCTGGAAATGGTTCTCGATATGGCAGAAGACCAGCAGGAGCAGGGAGCTTCCATTCTGGATATTAATATGGGAATGAACGGAATCGATGAAAAGGAAATGATGTTAAAAACGATTCAGTCCGTCAGCACAGCCGTAAATCTTCCGCTCTGTATTGATTCCAGCTATGTAGAAGTCATCGAAGCGGCACTCCGCCAGTATCCGGGCAGAGCCTTGATTAATTCCATTTCCTATGAACATCCGAAGGTAGACGAATTACTGCCGATTGCCAAGAAGTACGGAGCTATGTTCATCTTATTGCCGCTGTCGGATGAAGGTTTGCCGGAAACGATAGAAGAAAAGCATGGCATCATCAATCAGATATTGACGCAGGCATGGGAGCTTGGATTTACCAAAGAGGATATTGTAGTGGATGGCTTGGTTGCAACTGTCGGAGCAAATAAAAAGGCAGCCTTGGAAACGCTGCAGACGATAGCATACTGCAAGCAGGAGCTTGGAATCCCGACGATTTGCGGACTGTCTAATATTTCCTTTGGACTGCCGGAGCGTATCAATGTTAATACCGCATTTTTAACCATGGCGATTGCAAACGGTCTGACGATGGCAATTGCCAATCCGTCACAGGCAATGCTGATGAATGCGGCATTTGCATCGGATTTACTATTAAATAAAGAGCAGGCAGATGTACGCTACATTGAGCGGGTGAATACACACGCAACCAGTGTCGTAGTAACGGCTGTAAATAAAGCAGAAACCGGTGAAAAGAAGGAAGTACACCCGGTAGTGGAAACGGTGCTGAAAGGCAATAAAGGCAGAATACTGGAAAAGGTGGAAGAGGAGCTTGCACAGGGACAGACCCCGGAAGCAATTATTAATGAGCGGCTGATTCCTGCCATTAACGAGGTCGGAGAACTCTTTAATAAGAAGATATACTTTTTGCCACAGCTAATTGCCAGTGCAGAAACCATGGAGACTGCGATTCAGTATTTAGAGCCGAAGTTAGAGAAAAAGAATACCGGAGCCGAGATGCCGACCATCGTAATTGCGACGGTAGAAGGAGATATACATGATATAGGTAAGAATCTTGTGGCTCTGATGCTGCGAAACTATGGGTATCGGGTACTGGACTTAGGAAAGGACGTTCCGAAGGAAGAGATAGTGGCAACGGCAGAGCGGGAGCATGCGGCAATCATTGCGTTATCGGCATTGATGACAACTACCATGATGCGGATGAAGGACGTGGTTGAATATGCAAAAGAGCGGAAGGTAAATGCCAAGGTTATGATAGGTGGAGCGGTTATTACCCAGAGCTTTGCAGACGAAATCGGGGCAGACGGATATTCCAAGGATGCAGCCGAAGCAGTCCGCGTTGCCGAAGCATTATTGGCAGACTGATGTTTGACAAGGAAGCAAATAGTTGATACAATGACTGTTGTATTTTGATTATAATTAGAGTACAATGGATAGAAATTGGAAGGGTGGTATACATAACATGAAAAAACGGGTATTGTCACTGTTAGTTGTGAATTCATCTGGTGTATTAAGCCGCGTATCCGGTATGTTCAGCCGGAGAGGGTATAATATTGATAGTTTAACGGTAGGAATAACCGAGAATCCGAAATATTCCCGTATGACAGTGGTTGTCAGCGGTGATGACCGGACACTGGACCAGATTGAAAAGCAATTATATAAATTAGAAGATGTGATTCAGGTTACGGAATTAAAAGACGGTGAATCTGTATGCCGGGAACTGGTACTGGTAAAGGTAAAGGCAGACAAAGAAGAAAAACCGCAGATTATCGCAGTGGCAGATGCATTTCGTGCAAAGATTGTAGATGTATCCGTAGGCTCATTAATGATAGAATTAACAGGTAACATTAACAAGGTGGAGGCATTTTTGGAATTGTTAGACAGCTTCCACATTCAGTCAATCGTAAGAACCGGTCTTGCAGGTCTGGTTCGCGGACACTACAGTGATAAGTAATTACTTTTTTAATTTTATTAATATTAATAAAGTAATGCTATAAATTTTATCTATTACAGGAGGATGTAATAAAATGGCAAAAGCAAGAATTTTTTATCAGGAAGACTGTAACTTATCGTTATTAGACGGCAAGACCATTGCAGTCATTGGTTACGGAAGCCAGGGACATGCACATGCATTGAATGCAAAGGAATCCGGCTGTAATGTAATCATTGGTTTGTATGAAGGCAGCAAGTCATGGGCAAAGGCAGAAGCTCAGGGCTTTCAGGTATACACAGCAGCAGAAGCTGCTAAGAAGGCAGACATCATTATGATTCTGATTAATGATGAATTACAGGCAGATATGTATAAGAAAGACATTGAGCCGAATCTGGAGCCGGGTAATATGTTAATGTTCGCACATGGTTTCAACATTCATTACGGATGTATCGTACCTCCTAAGGATGTAGATGTAACCATGATTGCACCAAAGGCACCGGGACATACCGTACGTTCTGAATATCAGGCAGGTAAGGGTACTCCTTGTCTGGTTGCTGTAGAGCAGGATGCTACCGGTAAGGCATTGGATATGGCACTTGCATATGCATTGGCAATCGGTGGAGCAAGAGCCGGTGTATTAGAGACTACCTTCCGTACAGAGACGGAAACAGACCTCTTTGGTGAGCAGGCAGTTCTTTGCGGTGGTGTATGTGCATTGATGCAGGCTGGTTTTGAGACTTTGGTAGAAGCAGGCTATGACCCAAGAAATGCATACTTTGAATGTATCCATGAAATGAAGCTGATTGTGGATTTGATTTACCAGTCAGGCTTCTCAGGAATGCGTTATTCTATTTCCAATACAGCAGAATACGGTGATTATGTAACCGGACCTAAGATTGTAACAGAAGATACCAAGAAGGCAATGAAGAAGGTATTGGCAGACATTCAGGACGGAAGCTTTGCAAAAGAGTTCCTGTTGGATATGTCACCTGCAGGCCGTCAGGTACACTTCAAGACCATGAGAAAGTTACATGCTGAACATCCTTCTGAGATTGTCGGAGAAGAGATTCGTAAGCTGTATAGCTGGAATGGCGAAGATAAGCTGATTAACAACTAAAGATAAAGCTTAAAGCAGAAAGAGAACCCGTAAGTGATAGTGCTTGCGGGTTCTCTTTGCATAAGAGCTTAGAGTTTGGTTACGATAGCATCATACAGGTCCAGAGTACAATGTTCGTCCTTGGCAAAATGCTTGCAATTTAAGCAGCTTGGGCTGTTCGGTGCTTCATTACAGAAGCAGTTTGGCTTGTCTACATGCTCGTAGGCACTGCAACGCTCGGCAACATCCATATAAGTTTCCTGAGAACTACGCATGGTAAGGACTCCTTTCTGAAAATAGAATTAGACATTGGTATAAGAATGTCTGAATCAAAATGATTCCTTGATAGTATGTGCGGATTTTTGAAAAATATAATGGAAAAGTTGACAAGAGCGAAGCAGATAGGTAAAATGGAATACAACTTTGTGGCAAAATATATAGTTCAAAGAAAAAGGAGTGGTTATTTTTGGATAGTAGTTCCGCGATACAGGGTGGTTCTGTTGTGCAGTTAATTGTAATTATAATATTGTTGGTATTATCCGGTTTGTTCTCCTCGGCAGAGACATCCCTGACAACTGTGAATATCTACAAAATGAAAGCATTAGCCGAAGAAGGAAATAAGCGGGCGGCAATGGTGCTAAAGCTGATGGAAAAGCCGGGCAAGGTATTAAGTACCATCTTAATCGGTAATAATATTGTCAATATTTCAGCATCTTCCTTAGCAACCATGTTTGTAACGAATACGTTTGGAAGTGCGGCTGTAGGTGTTGCCACCGGAATCCTAACCTTTTTAATTTTGATTTTTGGCGAAATTACACCAAAGAACCTTGCAACGGTTTATAGTGAGCCGTTTGCATTATTTTATGCATTTCCGATAAAAGTATTATCCGTTATATTAACTCCGGTAATCTGGCTGTTGGATAAGTTCTGCGGATTGATTTATAAGATTTTGCGGGTGGATACGAATGCCATGAACCGTCAGATGACAGAATCCGAATTGCGGACCATCGTAAATGTCAGTCATGAGGATGGCGTAATCGAAGGGGAAGAAAAGGAAATGATTACCAATGTGGTGGATTTTGGTGATTCCATAGCAAAGGACATTATGATTCCCCGAACCGACATAGCTATGGCATCGGTAGATGCGGACTATGAAGAGGTTTTGAAGCTGTTTCAGGAGGAGCAGTACAGCAGGCTTCCGATATATGAAGAAAATAAGGAGAATATAGTCGGAATCCTCTACATGAAGGACTTGTTTTTCTATCGGGAACTGAAAAAGGATGTTTTTGACATCCGAAAGCTGATGCGGGAACCGTACTATACCTATGAATATCAGAAAACCTCCGGCATACTGGAAGAAATGAGAAAACATTCGGTATCCATTACTATTGTGCTGGATGAATACGGAACAGCGGCAGGCATGATTACGCTTGAAGACCTGTTAGAAGAAATCGTAGGCGAGATTCGGGATGAATATGATGAATACGAAGAAGAAGTCATCAAGCAGATTTCCGAAAATCAGTATGAAGTGGATGGCGGAGCAAAAATAGATGATGTAAATGATATGCTTGACCTGAATATCGAGTCGGAAGACTATGACTCGATAGGAGGTTATATAATAGAATTGCTGGACCACTTACCGGAAGCAGGAGAAGTGGCACAGGATAAGCAGGCAGTCTTTGAGGTGCTGGAAGCAGATAAGTCGCGTGTAGAAAGAGTCCGCATCACCGTATTGCAGACAGATACCACACAGGCAGAAGAGGAAGAGAGGATAGCAAGATGATAAGTGCAGTGAATGTTACACTAAGACTTGGAAAGAAGGCGTTGTTTGAGGATGTGAATATTAAGTTCACACCGGGTAACTGCTATGGATTGATTGGTGCAAATGGAGCTGGTAAATCAACCTTTCTGAAAATATTGTCCGGAGAGCTGGAACCGACTAAGGGTGAAATCATTATGGACCCCGGTGAACGGCTTTCTATCTTAAAACAGGACCATTTCCAGTATGACGAATATTCGGTGCTGGATACCGTTATTATGGGAAACCAACGCCTGTATGAGATTATGAAGGAAAAGGATGCCATCTATGCAAAAGAGGATTTCACAGATGAAGATGGCGTAAAGGCAGCAGAGCTGGAAGGCGAATTTGCCAATATGAACGGCTGGGAAGCAGAGTCCGATGCCGCAACCCTGTTAAATGGTCTGGGAATTGAGACCGAATGGCATGATAAGATTATGGGTGAGCTTCCGGCAGCACAAAAGGTAAAGGTATTGCTGGCACAGGCATTGTTCGGTAATCCGGATGTACTGTTGCTGGATGAGCCGACCAACCACTTGGATTTGGATGCTATTGCATGGTTAGAGGAGTTCTTAATTAATTTTGACAATACCGTAATAGTGGTTTCGCATGACCGTTATTTCCTGAATAAGGTCTGCACACATACCGCGGATGTGGACTATGGCAAGATTCAGCTATATGCCGGTAATTATGATTTCTGGTATGAATCCAGCCAGTTAATGATTAAGCAGCAGAAGGAAGCAAACAAGAAGAAAGAAGAAAAAATCAAGGAATTACAGGAATTTATTCAGCGGTTTTCTGCGAATGCATCAAAGTCCAAGCAGGCAACCTCCAGAAAGCGTGCATTGGAGAAGATTGAACTGGACGATATAAGACC
>DHMX01000023.1:181098-323315 GCA_002406015.1 Lachnospiraceae bacterium UBA4631 | reverse complement strand
ACATTATACCATTGCTTCGGAATCTCCTCTTCACTTAAATAAATTTTGTTTGGTATTCTTACTTCACTCATGTCTGTATCTCCTTTCGCCTGTAATGGGACATTGCAGGTGTCCGATTACCTGTTATCTATTGTTTCCGGGAAAGGATTTTGATATTTCAGAATTTAGATTTAAAATAAATAAAACCCTTATCCCACTTATCTGCTGGGACAAGAGTCAACTCCTGCGGTGCCACCCTGCTTGGTATCCACGACGATACCCTCTCACGATATACCTGCATATATCTGATTTTGTAACGAAGTATCCTCTCCGTCTTCCCTACCGCATTTTTGTTCTTTCCATCGGTTCGGGTCGCCCTCGAAAGCCCATTCCATCCTGCTGCCATCTGTTGCAATTCCACCGCCTGCAACTCTCTGTGAGATACATTTCAGATGTACTTCCTCTTTCTCATCGGTTTTACCATGTATAAAATAACACATTTGGTAAATAATCGTCAAGTGGAAATTATAAAAAACTGCCTATCCTGTCTGAACCACAGAATAGGCAATTTCCGCTTATGTTATTATCGATTTCGTTCAGGATAATAATAATTAAAACCAACACCGACTGCTAAGAGCATCATCGTCAATATCAGATACCCCCTCATCCACTGCATAAATTCCAATTCCGTATATACCTCCAGCGGAAACAGATTCGTACCGGTCAATCCCGTTGTACTTTCCATTACAGCATATACCGTATAGTACAAAACCAGAACTGCCGCAGGAATCATTTTCCCAAACAGATAGGATACGGCATACGCACTTGACAGATAAAATAAATTCAGCACCAATATCTTAAGATACAGCCACCATAATTCCGGAAATAGTCTGGTATATACTACAAATAACGGAAGCATCAACACACAAAAGCCTATGTAAAGCAATAGCAGCTCCCACAGCTTGATTCGATTATTCATATAAAGCAATTCATGCATCGGTTCCTCAATGCAATGCTCCAGTATAAACAGAATTATCCACACAGAAAACAACGGTATCAAATATTGTGACATCCGTACGATATTATCGTATAACATATTCTTATCGTTTTTAAAATAATATGCCAGCACATTCAAAACAGGAATCAGCCCATATAACCCAAACACCGGTATAAATGACATTATTCCCATTCCCTTTAGTCGAAAATAGAGATTCCATATACTTTTTTCTAAATACCTTTTAACGCACATATATATCCGTCCTCTATATTAGGTCTTACCCGTTGCTCTATCGGAAGCTCCCGTCCCGTTAACACCCGATAGACCATTTCTCCATCTACCTCCAGTTCCTTTTCAACGTAATCCTCCGGTATTCGTTGAGATTCTGTTAATTCATATACCTTATTCTCCGCCAGCTTGCTAATTATCTCCTGAGAACCGCTGGCAAGAATATTTCCTTGATTCAAAATTATAATCTCATCACAAACCGCCTCTATATCCTCTACGATATGTGTAGACAAAATTACAACGGACTCCTTATGCAATTCTCTTACAATGTGTTTAAATCGGATTCTCTCCTCCGGGTCTAATCCAGTGGTTGGTTCATCAAATATCACCAATACGGGATGATTTAACAATGCTTGTGCAATGCCAACTCTTCGAGCCATACCTCCGGAGAGCTTTCTGCCTTTTACCTTCCGAACCTCGGATAAATGTACCAGCTCCAGCACTCTGGTAATTTCCTCTTCCCATTGCTCCTTCGGTATATTCTTTACATTTGCAAAATACATCAATTGTTCTTCTACCGTCAAACCGGGAAATACACCTGACTTTTGCGGAAGATACCCCATCCGTCCCTGTAAAGAAGTATCTCCTCCTGCTTCATCCAGTATAACCATGCCCTTCTCTGTATGATACAGATTCAAAATGCAACGAAGCAAGGTGGTTTTTCCTGCCCCATTCGGTCCCAACAGCCCATAGACACCATTGTTAAACTCATAGGAAATTCCTTTTAATATCTCTTTTTTTCCAAAGCTCTTTGATAACCGTTCAATCTTCAACATATCCACCCCGTTCCTTCATTGCATTCCATTCATCTTCTCCGAGATATTTAATAAAGAAGTCTTCAAAATCATCTTCCGTATATCCCCATTCAGACATAAGATTCATATATGTATGAAGTATTTGCTCATAGCTGTTTACCTCCGATTCGTTTGCCATAATTGAATAGCTTATTAAAAATCCTTCAATTGCATCCTCCTCTGTATATTCAGCCACATATGGAATAAAATCACCCTTCTTCGAATACCACATACTCAAAACGCCTATACCTCTCGGACTTACCACATAATCCCCTTGATTTATCGTAGGCAAATCCCCACTTAGTCCCGGCATTAGTAATAATGTCTTTTTCCTCAGCGTCCGCATACCATCCAATACTGTTTGAAAATCTTCTGGTCTTATCTCCGAATACGGATTATCCAGGGAATCCAAATATGGATATACAATCCTTATTCCATCCTCTGTACAATACTCCTTTACATAACCAGCCACAAAACTCGGTCCAACGTCACTTCCCTGAAAATGATTTCCTTCTACCCGCTCCAGCTCAGAATATATAGTTGCCTTTGCGTCAATATCTACATCAAATGGAACCGGATATTCCAGTACATTGCAATAGTATTCAAAATTTTCTGCATCATATAACTCATGCCAGCCCGGCATCGGATAATAACAAAACCAGCCCGGCAGGTTCACCTGTGTCTGATTGCTGTAAAAATTCGCACAACCACCATGATAGCGTACTGTAATAGCTTTCAGCTCTTTTTCCTGCCGTTCCACTATAAGATAATCTCCGTTTCGCTGATATGGCAGCTCCGTTCCTTCCTCATCCGTTATGGAATCTATCTGATACAGGTGATATAAGGTCATGGCATATGTATTCAAGTCATGGTCATCCAGATAAATCGTTACCTCTGCCTCCATCTGCCTTCGAAGCTTCAGCTTCATAACATAGGACTGGACGCGAAAGCTCTCCGTTGATTGTTGTGTTGTCTCATCCACCACATACCTCCACTGGTCATATGCGGTAGAATCTGTCGAGGATAATGACTTTTCATTATTATAAAAACTGGTCGGCAGACCTGTATATATCCAGGCTCCTGCCATACAGGCAAGCCCTGCTACCAGAATCCCCCACTGTGGAACCCTCCATCTGTGAGCGGCAACCGAATAATGAACCATCAGAAGCAGCACCAACGCCCCCAGCCAGAAAAAGGTTCTGGCTGCCAGTGATAGATTAACCGTAAACATTACATACGGATTTACGGTTTCGGTTCCCTGCGGCATAATAATAAATATTCGAAACCACCGGGAAATTTCCCGATACCACATTGCAAAATAACTCAGGCTCATTGTCAGAATCGGACTGACCAGACAGGCAATACAAATCATACACAGATACCCAATCAGTCGTCCGACCACTCTTGCGAGCAGCCAGCCAATTAAAACAGCTACCAGTCCGTTCAAGAAAAAATATAACCCTATCACTTTCACAAAGTAAATGAACACCTCTCCTGTGATGCCAACAGTAAAAAATACTGCTGCCCCATAGCTGATTATCAGCAGGCTGCTGTATGCAGCAAGCAGCCCCGCCATAACCAGAAAGGATTTCATGTCTTCCCTTAGATAATTTCCATTTACCCGCACTATCTCCAATGCATTTGCATCAGAACTTTCCCGAAAATAATCAAATGCAAGAAACATTAGCAGAATAAATATATAAATACAGTCCTCCATCTGCCGCTGATGCGTTCCCAAAATTATATCCAGCTTTAGATAGCTTCCCTGTCCAATCATAGCCAGCATTGCCCGTACCACATGTCGAAGCGTTCCTGCCAGTAACACACCAAGCAAAATAAGTCTTAATTTACTTCGAAAAAACAGCCTTCCCTGTACTCCCATACTGTCTACCCCTTAATCCATATCAACATATCCATATCCAATACATCCTTTTACCGTATCAAGCCCATTTTTTCCGGTCAGGGTCAAGGAATGATAATTATATCTGCTATTAATCGTTGACCTATTACTATATCCGGGTCTTAATGTAATTAATGCCTCCCGATAGGTTTGTCCTCCTATACTATTGCATCCTCTGGTCTCATACATAACAGAATACTCGGAATTACTTGCTGTTTCACCATACATGGCAGTTGCAAGAAATACTTTATCTGCCGAAAATCCTGTCGTAACCGTTGACTGGTTAGCTTTTAACACAGCCGTAATGCCTGCCCAATTTTCACTGGCAAAGGCCGTTGTTCCAAAGCAAAACATTAACGCTCCTGCCAATAATACACTATACACGATTCTTTTTACTCTCATATAATACCCTCCTTATCTTTTCCTCTATCCGCACGCTTCTAAACTACGATAACGTCTATCCTCCTTTCATTATTTTCTATATGTACAGTCATATTACTATATTTGTCGTGTTTTGTAATCATCCACAGAGTATCAAGTCACAAAATATTCCTGCAACTGCCTCTTGCTTCCGGTTTTGTATCCTGTAATCTGCCCAATGCATACATTTTAGAAGCATAAAAAGCACCTGCTCTTGTCCAGATTATACTTCTTTCTCTATCTCCAGACAAGCCGGTGCTTTTATATTTCTCAAATTGTAAGCCTTTTACTGTCTTACCTTAATGTGGGTCTCACGAAGCTGCTGCTCCGTTACTTCTCCCGGTGCTCCGCACATCAAATCCTGTGCATTTCCGTTCATAGGGAAGGCAATCACCTCACGAATGTTTTCCTCATTGCGAAGCAGCATAATCATACGGTCGATACCCGGAGCCATACCTGCATGCGGTGGTGCTCCAAACTGGAATGCATTGTAAAGAGCTCCGAACTTCTGCTTCAAATCCTCTTCCGTATAGCCTGCAATCTCAAATGCCTTTACCATTACCTGCATATCATGATTTCGAACTGCTCCGGAGGACAGCTCAATTCCGTTACATACAATATCGTACTGATATGCCAGAATTTCTTCCGGCTTCTTGGTATTAAGTGCTTCTAAGCCTCCCTGTGGCATAGAGAATGGATTATGGGTAAATATCATCTTCTTCTCTTCCTTGTCATACTCATACATCGGGAAGTCATTTACATAACAGAAACGGTATGCATTCTTTTCAATCAAGTCCAGACGAGCTCCCAGCTCATTCCGAATCTGACCTGCATAATTTGCGGCACGTTCTTCATTGTCGGCAATAAAGAAAATGGTATCTCCTGCCTGCAGTCCTGCTAAATCTGCAATTTCCGTCTTCATATCATCCGGAATAAACTTATCAATCGGTCCCTTATAGCTCATATCCTCCAGAATTTCCAGATAGCCAAGTCCGCCCATACCGATACCGGTTGCAAATTTCAAAAGCTTCTCATGCTGTCCCTTTGACAGCTTGGCATGTACGTTAATAGCACGAACAGTCTTACCATGGAACGGCTTGAAGGTACAACGCTGGAAGAAATCCGTTACATCAATAATCCGAAGTGGATTCCGAAGGTCCGGCTTATCCGAACCAAATTCTAACATTGCCTGCTTATAGCTGATAACCGGATACGGAGCCTGTGTCACTGTATAGCCCTCCGGTGCAAACTTCTGGAAGGTCTCTGATAGTACGGCTTCTCCTATACGAAATACATCCTCCTGTGTTGCAAAACTCATTTCAAAATCCAACTGATAAAACTCGCCCGGTGAACGGTCTGCTCTGGCATCCTCATCCCGGAAGCAAGGTGCAATCTGGAAATACTTATCAAAACCGGATACCATCAGCAACTGCTTATACTGCTGTGGTGCCTGCGGCAATGCGTAAAATTTACCCTTGAATTTTCTGGATGGAACAATATAGTCTCTGGCACCCTCCGGAGATGATGCACACAAAATCGGGGTCTGAATCTCCAGAAATCCCATTTCTGTCATTTTCTCCCGCAGGAAGCTGATAACCTTAGAACGGAAAATAATATTGTCCTTTACCTTCTTATTCCGTAAATCAAGATACCGGTACTTTAAACGCACATCCTCACGAATTTCCTTTGAAGTCATGATTTCAAACGGAATCTGCTTATATACCTTTCCCAATATTGTAACGGTATGAGCCTTCAGCTCAATCGTACCGGTCTCAATATTCGGATTGTAGGTTTCCTCATCCCGATGCTCCATTACACCCTCAATGGATACACAATCTTCCTTTACAATTCCTTCTAACAGGCTGGTATCTCTCATAACCACCTGCAAGACACCATACATATCCCGCAAATCAATAAAAGATACTCCGCCATGGTCGCGGATATTTTCTACCCATCCGGCAACCCTTACGGTTTTTCCTACATCCTCTTCTGTAATTTCATTCATGACTCTGTCACGATACTTGTTTGCAATATCCATACAACTCTCCTTTTCTTTGACTTCCGCTCATGCTTCAATGTTAGTATTTAAACACAAAAGTCCGCCCTGAACTTTTGGTTCAGGACGAACAGGATTTCTACATTATATCTGTCCGCGGTACCACCTGATTTACTGTCTTGCAGTCCCTCATGGTTTTCATAATAAAACCGGCTGTGTTTCGTACAGCTACGGCTCACCTACTGTCTGCCTTTGCGTACAGCTTTTCCTTTTATCGGACTGCTGCCTTGGCATGAGTTCAGCTCGCGGCTGGTAAAGTGTTATTCACACCAATTCACTCTATGGAGCTTCCACCGTCCTCCACTCTCTGTCAGCGATAATCGGGCTACTTCTCTTCGTCATTGCCTTATACGTTTGTCATTATATATCATGCTTTTTCTCTATGTCAAGTCGAAACTATCCCCTTGGCTTATCTATGACCTGATGAACCACCAATCGTTTTCCTTCGACATGAAACCATATGTCATAATCCCCAAACAGCATCCGATACTCTTTATCAACCGCTTCCTGCGTACCGGGTCTTGGGTCCTGCTTTAAAACCTCAATCACCGTTTCCCATTCGGATTCCGGCAGCTTCTGCAACAACGGCTCCGGAAAGTCTACCTGCAGCTCATAGTCGAACACTTCTCCGGCAAATCCATCGATTGCCTCCGGATGACTGTCTGTATAAGCCAGATATGGTTTAATGTCATAGATAGGCGTACCGTCCAACAGGTCTGCCCCCGACACATACAGCACCGGTCCCAGCTTCTCATCCAGCTCTATCCTCTCCAGCCGTACCGAGGATAACCCTATCGCATTCGGGCGAAACGGGGAACGACTTGCAAACACTCCAACCTTGGTCTTTCCGCCTAATCGCGGCGGTGCTACCGTAGCCGACCAGTTCTCCCGCTCTGCCTTTGAAAACTGCCACAGCAGCCAGATATGGGAAAAGCCGTCCAAGCCCCGGACCGCCTCCGGCTGTCGGTATTCCGGTTCAAATACAATCCTGCCTTGTAAAGACTTCACCAAGCCGCTCTGTCTGGGTATCCCGAACTTTGCCGGAAATTCAGTCTCAATATGTGCAATTATTTGCCATTTGCCATCTGACATAATTCCTCCAACATACGTGGAAGCTCTGTCTGCATGGTTTCATCCGTAAACTGACAGGTTCCTACCTTCTTATGTCCGCCACCATTATATTTTAACATCAGGCTTCCGACATTCACATCACTGGTTCGATTCAGAATACTGTAACCGACAGCCGCAGAACAACCCTTACCGCCTCGTCCGCTGACAATCCATGCAGATATATTCTGCTCCGGATACATACTGTAAATCATGAATCGGTTTCCGGTGTAGATTGGGTCTACACCACGTAAGTCTGAAATGATTACATTTCCTTCTACGCGTGTATATTTTTCAACCATTTCCTTGAATTTTTCTGTCTGTTCGTTATATACTTCAATTCTTTCCTGCACATCAGACAATGCCAGTATTTCCTCGGTACTCATTGTCCGGCAGGCATCCATCAGCTTTTCCATCAATTGATAATTGGAAATGGTAAACTGTCTCCATCTTCCCAGACCGGTTCTTGGGTCCATTAAATATCCGATTAAAATCCAGCCGGTAGGATTCATTACCTCGTCAATGGTAAGATTGCCGGAATCCACCTTGTCAACTGCCTCCATCATTTCTGTAAACTGCGGAAACCGCTCCTGTCCGCCATAATATTCATATATGATTCTTGCACAGGATGGAGTAATTCTGCTCTCTCCCTTGTACTTTCCTTCTAACTGCTGCCGTTCAAACTCGCTGGAATGATGGTCGAACCACAATCCGCAACCCTCTACATAAGGTACATTTGCCAGACAATCATTCTCATTTACCTCTACCAGACCGTCCTGCAAATCCTTTGGATGTGCAAACATCCATGTATCAATAATTCCGGCTTCCTTTAACAACGCACCGCATACCAGTCCGTCAAAATCTGAACGTGTTACTAATCTCATAATTTACCTCCTCGTTTCCCCATGTAACAAACTCGCTATTTATCAGTATACTGCTTTCCAATCTTACGGTCAATCATGTGATAGATAAAACTGATGATAAAGCAGAGGGCTCCGCATGCGAAAAAGCTCAATGCCCGTCCCAATGTATTTTCATAATGCATATCAATCAAAATCAGCTTCACCGTACTGATTAAGGACAGTACCAATCCATAGATTCGGAATGACTTCTGCCGAAGTGCAAAGCCAATAATAATACTTGCAATTGCCAGCAGGAAGCACACAATACTAATCACATAATTTTGTACCGAATATGAAATCAAAACAACTACCGTCAGCAAGGTCAGCTTAAAGCCCACATAGGCACCCAGTCCGATATGATTTTCCTTATTGTATCGATAAATATTCGCGATATTAATGGTAAACAACAATACCGTCATCAGGATAACTAAAATATGATAAACCGGTCTCTCCTGCATTTGGATTATATATCCCAATGAGAACAGCATCAGAATACCATGTATAACAGCCAGCTCCAGCTTCATACCAGTTTCCGGTTCACCCGTATGCCAATTCTTTGCAAACCGGGTCTTTTGTGCCAGTATATGCAGGATACTGGTAATGGCAAAGGTCAAAAACAATGCAAGTGCTGTGTTGTCATTTGTAACATTTGCGAAAAATTTGTATCCGCGTACCCATAAAAAGCTATATATAAGAGGATACATTACTGCCTTATAAGCTATGTGATACTGCTCCTTCTCCTTAACGAGCAGCCAGCCCATAAACAGTATCAGCCCGATTCCGAGCAGCAGGTGTGCCGGCTGGTTCATCCAATATTCCACCAGAAATACTCCGCCGCAAACCATGCCGGCTATCTTATATAAATAGCTCCGGGTTTTAAAGCCATATATCAGCAACGGAATTGCACAAATTATCAGGGATGCATAGTCCTTGACATATTCCATAAACAGACTGCATACCATACCAATCATTACCGCTACCATTACCAGCCATATTCTTCCGCCGCACCACACCTTGCCGCGGAACTTTTTCTCCGTAGCAATCAGCAATATAACTGTGGTTATCAGTACAATACAGCCAATGAGTACCTTCCAGCTCCACCAGCCTGTCGGTGACTGCACATTCATCAACATCATAGTTACAGATACATGAAGCAATATTATATAAAGCGTATTCAGGATGGCAAATACCATGTTATCATCATGCTCCTCGGATAACCGGTGCCATGAAAATGCCAGTATAAGCTGGAACAGATAAAAGGCAATCAAAAGTCCCTGTACCACCCGAACCGGTGCCAAATCCTGATAGAACAAGGTCTGTACCTGAAGCGGCACCAGCCATAGTAATTGGAATACATGATTTAACCAGTTCTTAGGATATAAACGCTCTTTATGCGACAGATAGAATCCAAGGGATGCTATAATTGAAAATGCCGCTACTAAAATCAACTTCTTACCGTCCTGCTGCGTCAGACAGGTAATAAATCCAAAATATGTAGAAATCAAAATTCCTATCTGACCGATTATCTGAAACAGAATGGAATGCATTCTGGATAATACACAGACAAACACTACCCATGCTAATAGTAACAGATATAAGACAATCTCATTAAATGCCTGAAAATATACACTACTTACAAATAACGAAATATATAACGCTCCGGTTCCGCAGCCCATAATCGACAGTGATATTTTACTATGGGAGGTCTTCTTCATGCTGATTAAGCCGCCTGCAATAAATACACCACTCACCAGATACATAACTATCATTTTAATGGTATCATTTAGCATCGGATAGAACAGCGTTGCAAAGAAAATCAAACTGATAAAGATTAATACGGAGGCCAGAACGCCCATAATCGTCTTACCAATCGTAGTCTCTACATTCTTATTCTGCTTTTGTGCCATGCCGGCTGCTCCGGCATTTGCTTGTCCGGCATTCCGCTTTTCCGGTGAAACAGCTTGTGCCAGCCGCTCGGTCTGTCCACTTGATGACTGTGCAACCGGTTGTGGTTGTGCTACCTGTCTTGGTTGTACGTTCTGCATAGGCTGTCCCGCTTGTGCCACCTGCTGCGGTTGTACGTTCTGCATAGGCTGTCCTGCTTGTACCGCCTGCTGCGGTTGTGCGTTCTGCATAGGCTGTCCTGCCTGTACCGCCTGTGTTGCAGCTATTCGCTCCAATTGCTGTGTCTGCACCATCTTCAGTTCCTGACTCATACGGTTGATTTCTGCCTGTAGTGCCTGACATTTATACTCTATATATCGGTCCTCTTTCTCATCTGAGGTCTGATATGTCCGAATTAAGGTATTTAATTCTTTTCGTGTATCCAGCAATTTGAGTTCAAATTCCTGTATCTGTTCTCTTGTTGTCAATCTCCTATCCCCCTTTTTATTTCCTACCTTTTATTATCTACCCTTTATTTCTTTCATTTCGCATTTTTGTAATTATTCGCCATTCTGTAGCCATTATATCTGATTCCTGACATTATCTCAATCCTGTAATCCGTTCAATTCCGTATTTTTTTCTTAAGATTGGGAAAATGATTGAGTATTTCGGAATACTATACTATAATATGTGAGTAAAACTGCTCTGCTTTTTGCAGAGACAATAAGAGGTAGATATTATGAACACGAAAAAAGGGATGCTGTCCATCGTTATGCCCGCCTATAAAGAGGAAGCCTGCATTTACAATAATTTGCTGGAAACCTGTGATTGTGTTGTCGAGTTTTGTCCGAATTATGAACTGATTGTAGTAAATGACGGAAGTCCTGACCACACATTTGACGAGGCAATGCGTGCCAGAAAGGTAAATTCCCATATTAAAATCGTTACTTATCAAATAAATCGCGGAAAGGGCGGTGCCATTAAAGAAGGAATTGCCCATGCTTCCGGTGAATATGTTGCATTTTTGGATGCCGATTTGGATTTATCCCCTATGCACTTAAAGGCTTTTCTAAATGCTTTACTGGATGAGGATGCCGATATTGTGATTGGCTCAAAGCTGCACAAGGATTCTAAGCTGAATTATCCTTTGAAGCGAAAAATTATGAGCTACGGCTATTACATGATGCTCCATATCCTGTTTCATCTGGACCTCAAGGATACACAGACCGGTGTTAAGCTTTTTCGTGCCGCTGCCATCCATCCGATTGCAGAATCCTTAACCACCTCCGGCTATGCGTTTGATATTGAAATCCTTGCAAGGGCAAACCAAATGGGCTGCCGCATTCTTGAAATGCCGGTTCAATTAGAATACCGACGTGGCATGGAAAACGGAACTGCCCGCATCCGTATCAAGGATGTATGCTCCATGTTCTTAGATACCCTGAAAATCTTCTGGGAGATTCGGATTCGCAGCTAAATCCCCGGTGAATCTTCTGGATTCCTTGGATTGCTCTGTAATTCCTAGTGTCCGAACAGCAGCCAGAACAAGGCATATAGAATCGGCTGATGAACCATATATAGAATCAGGGAATGCTTTCCCACATATTCCAACGGCTTGATACAAAACTGCAGCCACTTCCCGTCTGTCCGGTTCTTCATGATTATTCCATGCAGGAAATATCCGCCTGCAAACAAAAAGAACCATGGCAGCAAGGAAAAATAGTCCGTAGAAAAGAAGTGTTCTCCCGGAAATCCCAAAAACGCTGTCAGTGTATTCTGATATAGGCATTCCGGCAATCGGCAAAACTTCCACGAGCCAAAACCCAAATATCCGATATTGATATTCTTTGTCAGAACAAACATCCCCAAAGAAATTACGATACCGATTCCATTTATAAGCTTTTCTTTTCCTGCACACAGCTTTTCCATTGCATGAACTCCCTTATCCAAAGGAATCATAAGCAGCATTGCACCTCCAAGCAGAGTCAGTACCCCGAATACAACCCGTTCCTCCCACATAAACACAATTGTAATTACAGTAATTAAGAATCCGGCTCCCGTTACCAAAAGCCCCCGTTTCAGGTGATGCTTGCCAAACCGGAAGCAGAATCCGGAAAGCAGTATAAAGCTCCAACAGATGCTTTGCTGCCAGATATATGCATATTCACCCTTGTACCATTGCCAGTCAAATCCATAGAGATATACCAAATCCCAGATTCCATGATAAAAAAGCATACTAAGCAGTGTCAGTCCCCGAAGTGTATCGAAGACCGGATACCGTTGCTTTGTATGCTTTGTTTTTATCTCGTTTCGCTTCTCTTCTGTCATTCCTTTTTCCTCATACCATCTGATAATCTTTCGTAATTCACGTAATAATTATTATAGGTTAATCAGAATCGGAATGCAACGACTTACTCCTCTGCAAATGTTACATCAACCATACCGGAGGTTACACTCACCGAAATTTCCTTGGAGCCGTTTTCATAGACTTCCGGCAAATTACAATTTCCGGATAACACATCCGTATAAATGCTGTAGTTCTCTTTTTTATCTGTCAGTCCCATATCTACATTTCCGGAGGTTATTTCTACGGAAACACCTTGCTCCACCGTTAATTCCTCTATATCAATATCTCCGGAGGCTATATTTACCAACAGCTTGCTTGCAGATGCTTTGTTTACGTCCATATTGCCGGAGCTTGCATCCAGTGCCAATTCTCCTTTTGTTGTTACATTTGTAAAATCTAAAGAGCCGGAGGTCATATCTACCTGTAAGTCTTCTTCACAGCTTACATTCACAAAATCCACCGAACCGGAAGTCATCACTACCTGTATGCCCTTTTGACAGCTTATATCCGAAAAATTCAAAGAACCGGAGCTCATATCTACCGCTACCTCTTCTGCAACGCTCATATTCTCCATGGTAACACTTCCGGAGCTAAAGCCAATATCATAAGCACCTGCATATTCCTTCGGCACCTGAATGACAACCTCGCCATAGTTTATGGAGTTCTTGTCATCCCCAAATAAATCAATGACCCATTGCCCGGATAACAGACTGAAATTCTCCTGATGCCGGATTTTCAGCTTTCCGTTCTCATTCGTAATGGTGTAGGTGGGATTCTGAACATCATCCGCATACTGAATTACAAATTGATTGCCCTCTGCATATTGAATGGTAACATCATCCGAGCCTAAATCTGTCTCCAGCACTTCGATTCCGTCCACTTCCGTCCTATATTCCTGACTGACATAATTGTCACGATTGCCATTACCATTTGCATTGATATAAACTGCTTTTGTGCCATGCCGCCAAAGAATCCCCATTCCTGCCAACATACAGATTACACCCGCAAATACCAGACAGCCGGCTATTATCAACAACTTTCCTATATGTTTCATGTTTCCCGCCTCCTTATTGAATCATTGCTTTCTTAATCTGCCGTACACACCAGCCTGTTCCATGGCAAATTCCCTTTGTCACCAGTACCATACCCAGTCCTAAAAAGATTGCCAGTCCACCTCCGGTCAAACCGACACCTAATATGAACAATGCCGCTTCCGGTATGCCTTGAATCAGGGAGACAATGCATCCAAGGATTCCGCATATGCCCACACAGGCAAAACTCAATGCAACCATCCACAATGCCAAGTCAATACTCCATATTACAAGATATAAGGAAAGCACCGTTGCCACGATTGCAATTACCAGTCCTCCCCATAGTGGGAAGCCAAGAATTAATAAAATAATTGCCCAGACCGGCATTGCTTTTCCCTTTGTCTTTTCAAGCGTCTTTTTCTTTACCAGCGTTGTCAACGGAAGCTCTTCCTTTATCTGCTGTGCAATTGCTTCCACCGCTCCCATCGATGCGATTGCTTCCGCTTCTGTCATGCCTTCTTCTATTCTGTCATCAATCATTTCCGAATAATATTCCAACGATTGCTCTGTTTCTTCCGAAGGATATTCTGAAATCTGATTCTTTAATTCATTCAAAAACTCCTGCTTCGTCATGCCTCCATCTCTCCTTTTATGTATTCATAAATATTCATAATTCCATTCCACTCCTCCAGAAAATCCTGAATCCGTTTCCTGCCTGCGTCCGTAATCGCATAATACTTCCGCAATCTGCCATTATGCTCTGCCGAATACACATTTAAGGCTCCCGCAGTTTCCAGTCTTCGCAGAATCGGATACAGTGTCGATTCCGAAATCTCCACATAGGATTGCAAATCCTTAATAATCTTATATCCGTAGGAATCTTCCCGAAGCAATGCACTTAATACGCATATCTCCAGCAAGCCCCGTTTTAATTGAATATCCATTTTATACCTCCTTATGCATAATACTATATATCACATAGTATTATGTGTCAAGTAGTATTTAAACTAAAAAATTCCCTTCCGGGTAAACAGGCTTTCTTCCTTTACCTGTCCGCCCGAATGGGAATTTATCCGCACCACTTACGGTGTCTTTCCTGCAATGTAATTCTTGGTTTTTACTGGCAGAGCTTGGCAACTACCTGATTAATCACCTTTCCGTCTGCCTTACCCTTTAATTCCGGCATAACTGCTTTCATAATCTGTCCCTTATTCTTTGTTGCCAGCACTTCTGCAAATTTTTCCTTTAAGACTGCTTCTACCTCTGCCTCTGACAGCATAGCCGGAGCATATGTCTGATATAAATCATAACGTGCCTGATACTGTGCCAGCAATTCGGTACGGTCTGCCGGGCAGGTATCAATCTGCTCCTTTACACTCTTTAATTCCTTGAGAATTACCTGATTCACCATGCTCTCCGGTATATCCTCTCTGCAGCCTGCATCAATTCCTGCTTTCTTTACAGCCGATACCAAAGATGCAATACTATCCTTTTTCTCCTTATCCTTTGCTTTCATGGCTGCTATCATGTCCTTTTGTAATTGTTCCAGTTTCATTTCATTCACCTTCCCTTTATTTTTCTTCTATATATTCCACCGCTGCAATTGCTGCTACTGCTCCGTCTGCCGCCGCAGTTGTCAATTGACGCACCTGCTTTGTCCGGCAATCACCCGCAGCAAATACTCCGGTTGCTTGTGTTTTACAGTCTTCTCCTGCCCGAATGTATCCGCTCTCATCCAATTCAACCAATGAGTCAAATGCCTGATTATCCGGCTCCTGCCCGATTGCGACAAATGCGGCATCTACCTTAAGTTGCTGCCTGCTTCCGGTTTCCTTATCAAGAATCCTCAGGGCTTCTAACCCCTCACTGCCTATCAGCTCCTCAACTACTGTATTCAAAAGGATTCGGACATTATCCCGCTTCTTCAGACGCTCTACTGCCTCGGTTGTTCCGCGAAATTCTTCTCTTCTGTGAATGAGATATACGGTTTCACACAGGTTTGACAAATACTCTGCATCTCCGAGTGCGGTATTGCCGCCGCCGATAACCGCAACGGTTTTCCCACGATAAAAGGCTCCGTCACAGGTCGCACAATAGGAGATTCCCTTTCCGGTTAATTCTGCCTCCTGCTTTAGTCCCAGCCTCCGATGTTTTGCACCGGTTGCCAGAATCACTGCCTTTCCGACATAGGTGGCTTCCTCTGTTTGTACCATCCAATTTGAAGCCTTTTCCTGTATACCGATAACCTTTCCGTTTTCTAAGACAGCACCCAGCCCGGTTGCCTGTTCATACAGGTTCATGGCAAATTGGTAGCCGGATACTGTTGCAATTCCCGGATAATTCTCGATTTCCGGTGCATTTACAATCTGTCCGCCATAGATACCGGATTCCAGAAGCAATACCTGCTTTCCTGCCCGCTGTCCGTAAATAGCAGCGGTCAGTCCGGCAGTTCCCGCTCCGACTACTATAATATCCCACATCTTATTGTCATCATACATATTTATATCTCCCTGTCTGCTGCAAACGGATGTGTTCATGCTTCATCTATGATTTTTTGAAGAGCATTTTTCGGCAAGGCTCCCTGTTCACGTCTTATTTCTTTTCCGTCCTTAAACAGAATAAAGGTCGGAATAGATATAACCTTATATCTCTGTGCCACCGTAAAGGCATCGTCTGTATTCACCTTTACAATCTTCACCTTGGTCTGTTCCTCTGAAAGCTGTTCTACAATCGGTCCTACCATCTGACAGGGTCCGCACCAGGTTGCCCAGAAGTCCACTAATACCGGGCCTTCTGCCTGCAATACTTCTGTGTCAAATGTTTCTGCCGTTACATGTAATGCTGCCATATGTTCTCCTTTCCCGGCTGTCCCCGGCATCTAACCCTGCACAGCCATCACAGAATTTTATTTATCTTAGTATTCTTCGATTTCAAGCTTTTATTCTTTGGATTTCTGTAGGTTCTCCTTTGCAACTGCAAGCATCAGCTTAATCCGGTTCTCCTGATTTACCTTGGTTGCTCCCGGATCATATTCAATGTCTACTGCATTTACCCGCGGGTCGAGTCTCCGTACCTTATTCATCATGCCTTTCACACTCACATGACAAGGCAGACATCCAAACGGCTGTACACAGACGATATTCTCATAACCATGGTCTGCCATTTCCAGCATTTCCGCCGCTAAATACCAGCCCTCACCCATACTGTTTCCGATTAAAGCCACACCCTCTGCCCGTTTTTTCAAATCATTGACACGCTCCGGTGCGGTAAAACAATCATAGGCTTCAATATTTCGAATCAGCAAATCCTCAACCCGGAACAGGAATTTCATAACCTGCGTCATTATCAGCCGTTTTAACGGCTGTCCGCCATATAATCGCAAATCCTCTAAGGCTCCGTTAGTCTTATAGACACCAAAGCCAAGCATACTCGGCATAAATACTTCGCAATCCTGCTCTGCCAGAAATTCCTCCAGATGATTGTTGCCCGGTACAGAATATTTCAAAAACAGCTCTCCAACGATGGCAACCTTTACCTTTGGCGTACGATTTACCGGAATTGCCGCAAAATCGGCACCGATTGCCTTTAGATTTGCTTCGATTGCCTTTGGCATAAAGCCCTTGCCCTCCTGAAATATTCCGGTCAGACGGTCAATCCAGCTATCTACCATGGCATCTGTCGCCCCAGGCTCCACCTCGTACGGACGCACCTGATTACTGACTATCATTAACATATCTCCGTAAATCATGCCCGCCAATGCCTGCAACAAGGTTTTCGGAGATAAATTGATTCCGCTGTTTGGCTCCATCCCCCAGATATTTGCTGAAATAAACGGTACATCCGGATAACCAGCCTTTAGAAATGCCTTTCGCATCAAATGTATGTAGTTCGTATCCCGACATCCGCCGCCGGACTGGGTAATCACCATTGCCACCTTATGCGGGTCATACTTTCCGCTCTCAATTGCGGTCAACATCTGACCCGTAATCAGCAATGCCGGATAGCACATATCATTATGGACATATTTTAAGCCCTTTTGCAGAACCTCCGGACCTTCTCCCCCCATTAACGCAATCTTAAAGCCCTGTCTGCTTAAAATGGGTTCAATCAGCCGAAAGTGAAGTGGTGCCATTTCCGGAATCAGAATCGTATAATCCTTCTTCATTTTTAATGTAAACTTAACCCGCTTTCTGTATCGGGTATTTCTTGGGTCCATATCTTTATCCTTCCTCTTACTGCTTGTTTTGCTCCTCCTGTTCAATGGCTGCCAACAGACTTCGCAGCCGTATCTTGACCGCTCCCAGATTCGTAACCTCGTCTATCTTAATCTGTGTATATATCTGCCCGGCTTCTTCCATAACGCTTCTGATTTCATCACTGGTAACTGCATCCAGTCCACAGCCAAAGGATACCAGATGTACCAGATACATATCCGGCTGCTCAATCACATATCTTGCGGCACAAAACATTCGTGCATGGTAGGTCCACTGATTCAAAACATTCATTTTTGCCTTCGGAATTACCGGAGAAAGGACATCCTCCGATATTACCACAAAGCCCATGGAAATCAGTAATTTCGTGATTCCATGATTAATTTCCGGGTCTGCATGGTACGGTCTTCCTACTATTACAATAATCTTTTTGCCCTGCATTCTTGCGATTCTGATAATGCTCAGACCGACCTTCCGTATATGTGCCCGATAACCCTCATATGCATAATAACCGGCATCACAGGCATTCTTAATCTGCTTCATTGTAAATGTTACTCCCAGACGCTCCTCCAGTAATTTCTGCATCTTCTTTGGAAACTCCCTACGAACATGAGGACCTAAATAGTCATCAATGTAAATAATCTTACCGAAATTCGGGGTATTTGCCTCAATGACCTCCGGATAGCCGGAGACTACCGCACAATTATAGTGATTATCACCCTTTTTCTCATCAAAGTTAAATGTCATACATGGATAAAAGATTATATCTACACCCAGTTCAATTAACTTCTGTATATGTCCATGCACCAGCTTCGCCGGGAAGCATACCGTATCTGACGGAATGGTTCCCTGACCCTTGAGATAAAGCTCCCGGTTGGACAAGCCCGAACTTACCACCCGATAACCGAGCTTTTCAAAAAATCTACACCAGAATATGAACATATCATACATATTCAGTACTGCCGGAATACCGACCACACCACGTACCGGCTTGTCCGGTTCGTAGGGTTCTATCCCTTGCAGCTTATGTTTGTAAATATCCAAATCATAAACATCCAGTCCATGCTCATCCTTCTTATGTGTCACAGGCTTTTCACAACGGTTTCCGCTTAAGAAACGCTTTCCGTTTCCAAACTCATTTATCGTCAACTGACAATGATTGTTACAGCCCTTACAGGTAACGCCCTTCACTTCATATGTAAAGTTCTCCAATTCCTCTTTTGATAAAATTCCGGACTCCTTGATTGCCAGCTTTCTTTTCACTTGCTTTGCATACAAAGCCGCTCCGTAAGCTCCCATCATTCCTGCAATATCCGGTCTGATTACCTCTACATCCAGTTCCCGCTCAAACGCCCGCAAAACCGCATCATTCAGGAAGGTTCCTCCCTGAACCACAATCTTCTTTCCCAATTCCTCTGCCGAGTGTACCCGAATAACCTTATATAAGGCATTTTTAACGACACTCATCGACAAGCCTGCCGAAATATCCTCTACGGTTACGCCCTCCTTCTGTGCCTGCTTTACGGAAGAATTCATAAATACGGTACAGCGTGAGCCTAAGTCTACCGGATGCTTTCCGAATAAACCTAATTTTGCAAATTCATCAATCGAGTAGCCGAGTGAGCTTGCAAAGGTCTGTAAAAATGAACCGCAGCCGGAGGAACAGGCTTCATTTAAGAAAATGTTATCAATGACACCATTGCGAATCTTAAAGCACTTCATATCCTGTCCGCCAATGTCTATAATAAATTCCACATCCGGCATAAAGTACCGGGCAGCCGTATAATGAGCTACCGTTTCAACAACTCCTATATCAACACCGAGTGCGGTTTTCATCATTTCCTCACCGTAGCCGGTAACTGCACTCGCCACAATCTGTACATCCGGATATTGCTCATACATCCGCAGCAGGGTTTCCCGCACAACCTCGATAGGCTTTCCCTGATTGGATTCATAGCTGGAAAACAATATGGAACCCTTTGCATCCATCAAAACAATCTTCAAGGTTGTAGAACCGGAATCAATTCCCAGATATGTCTTTCCGCAATATGGGTCTCCTTCTCTTCTCGGCACATGATTTTTGGCATGACGCTCCACAAAGGCATCATATTCCTCTTGGTTTTCAAATAACGGACGAATGGAGGAATCCGATACAAAATCCTTCTTTTCTCCGATTTTCTCCCATGCGTTCTGCAAATCTACGGTTTCCTCGGCATAGTATGCAGCACCTAATGCCACAAAATAAAGGGAGTCCTCCGGACAAATACCCTCACAGTTCAGGGTTTCGTCAAACTGCTTCCGAAGCTCGGACATAAAGGTCAACGGACCTCCCAGATATACAATATTACCGGTAATCGGACGACCCTGTGCCAGTCCGGTAATGGTCTGGTTCACGATTGCCGAAAAGATGCTGGCTGAAATATCTTCTTTTCTTGCTCCCTGATTTAACAACGGCTGAATATCCGTCTTTGCAAATACACCACACCGGGATGCAATCGAGTATATCTTTTTATGTCCTTTTGCAAGCTCATTCATTTCATCTGTGGATACCTGCATCAGACTAGCCATCTGGTCTGCAAATGCTCCCGTACCACCGGCACAGGTTCCGTTCATCCGTACCTCCAGATTTCCCTGCATGAACAGAATCTTTGCATCCTCTCCGCCTAATTCAATTACAACATCAGTCTCAGGAAGCCGCTTTTCAATTGCTACCTTTGTTGCATATACCTCCTGCACAAACGGAATCCCTGCACGCTCTGCCAGACCCATGCCGGCAGAACCGGAAATCGCACATACTACCGGCTCCTTAATATCAAATTTTTGAATCAGTCCTGCAATTACTTCCTGCGTCTTTTCCGTTATCATCGCAAGGTGTCGTTCATAACTCTTATGAATAATCTGGTTATTATCATCCAGCACAACACATTTAATCGTTGTAGAACCTATATCAATTCCTATTTTCATCTTATTTATCCCTTCCTATCAGCCACGCTTAGACCGGAATTTCTGTTACAGTGTTTTAATATAATTCAAATATCGCAAATTAATCTTAGACCACTTAAAGCCCAGCTTCTTTAATTCATTAACCGTAAATTCATTACTCATCGGAACATTTTTAGAGGAGGAGGCAATTGCATTATAAAATGACAGCACCGCTATCTCCTTATCCTGTATCCGTTCCTTCAGATGCTTTTCAAATACCTCTCTCGGCACCCGCTTCACCTTCATCCACATCTTGTTACACAGGTTCTCAAGATATACCACATTCGGATTATATAGGTTATAAATGTTGTTTACATAATTATGCATTGCCAGCCGTACATAGGCATCCGCACATTCGTCTACTGCCGTAAAATCAATCGGATAAGCGGCTAACTCCTGACTGTACATACCCATTTTGAACAGTCCTCTGCAGCGATGCAAAAAGCCGTTTTCCTGTGCATTTTTCTGGAATTTTCCGTCCTTCATTCTCCATGTCAGATTTCCAATCCGGAAAATATTTGCTTTTAAACCGTCTGCCCTTGCCAGAAGTACACGCTCCTCTGCTTTGAACTTAGAATGAATGTATACATTCTGTATATAGTTCTGTCCAATGTCCAGATTAAATTCATCAAAGGTTGCTTCGGGATTGCTCTGCATAACCGTTCCGGCTCCATTTACACTGGCGGTAGAGGTATACTGCAAGACCGCATCTGCATCCTTACAGAAATCTATCACATTCTGAGTTCCGATTACATTTGTCCGCTCCAAATCCGCATAGTGTCCGGCATGATGCACGTTTGCCGCTGTGTGAATCACCATATTAACTCTGGACGCTAACTTGTTATATTCTTCTTCGGTCAATCCAAAATGTGGGGTTTCAATATCTCCCTTTATGACCTTATATGTAAATTCTTCGTATTCCTTCGGGAAGTAATTCTTTAATGCCGGACGCAGGCGTTCTTCATTTCGAACCAGACATACTACATTTAACTGCCGCCGTTCCAGCTCCCTTAACACATGGGCTCCTAAGAAGCCGGTTGCTCCTGTCAGCAATATGTAATCCGGCTCTACCGGATAAAACAAATTACTGTTATTGCGAATCAGAGCATTTACATCTACATATTCCTCCTGTGACGCTGCCTGCTCGCACATCAGCATTGCCTGCTCTAACTGCTCCACCGTCGGATGCTCATAAATATCCTGTGCCTGTATGCCGATAACCGTTGCTGCCTCCAGTGCTGCAAGGCTGTCACCACCCAATTCAAAGAAATCATCACAGATTCCGATATTCCGCTTTCCCAATGCCTGCTCGAAAGCAAGCACAATCCGCTTCTGTTCGGCAGTCTCCGGAGCAACATAGGCTACCGCCTTTTTCTTGCGGTTTTCCTTTAACCACTCCATGACCTCGGCACGTTTAATCTTAAGTGTCGTTGTCTTTGGAAATTCCTGTGCCCGGTAATCCAAGCCGGTAATTCTCTTGTATGCCGGAAGATTTTCATTTATCTTTCGGATTCCCTGCTTAATTTCCTTTGCCAATGCATTGTCTCCCGGACGTGTCGGAAGCACCAAGGCACTGATTTTGCCGTTATCGTCATATACCATGACATCCTTAACACCCGGAACCTTCATGATATAGCCCTCTAATTCCTCCGGATATATATTCTTACCGTTATCCAGAATAATCAGGTTCTTAGAACGCCCGGTTATATAGAGATACCCATCTCCGTCCTGATACCCCAAATCACCGGTATGGAACCAGCCATCCTGAATTGCCTCTGCGGTTGCCTGCGGATTCTTGTAGTAGCCCCGCATAACACCGTCACCCTTTACCAGAATTTCCTGGTCTACAATCTTTACCTTCATATAGGATACCGGCTGCCCTACAGAGCCGTATTTATTATTATCCGGATAGTTTGCTGCTACCAGAGGTGCACATTCAGTTAAGCCGTAGCCTTGATACATATGTATTCCAAACTCTTCAAACGCTTCTCCGATTTCCGGCCTTAATGCCGCACCGCCTACTACGATATTCGTCAGATTACCGCCCAGCTTTGCCAGTACACTCTTATACAAGGTACGTCTGGCATCAATCTTCATTTTTCCCAAGGTCCGGTTACATTTTTTTGCAAATGCTGCCTTTCGCTTATTTTTTCCGCTCTCCATGCTTTCCATAATTTTCTTATAAAATACTTCTGCAATAGTCGGCACAATTAAAATGACCGCCGGGCGAAACCGCTGCATATTTGCCACTATATTTTCCAGCTTGTCATTGATACAGACGGTTGCACCGCAGTACAAGACTCCAAGATTATCCACTGTCAATTCAAATGTATGATAAATCGGCAATACCGACATTACGATAGGGTCGCCCTTTACATTTTGTGCAAAATCCATGCGGCGGATGTCATTAATATTACTTACTATATTTTTCTGGCTAAGCTCTACGCCCTTACTGATGCCGGTTGTGCCGGAGGTGAACAAAATCTCCGAACAAACCTCCGGATTCACAGAAGGAAGCTCTACAGGTCTGGTCTGCAGCATGGTTTTCCAGATGGCATCTTCAAAGCAGATTACGGTTGTAATCGGATTATCCCCCTCTAATATAGACTGTGCCATCGGCTGAAATTCCTTTGAGATAAACAATACCTCAATATCTCCCATTTTAAACAGCTCTGACAATTCCTGCTTCGGCAACATATTATCCAGTGGAATTACAATATTATCACTGATTTCAATTCCCAGAAATGCTACAATCCATGAATAACTGGAACCGCCCAGAATGCCGATATGCTTCCGCTGCCAGCCCTGCTTATGCATCCAAGACGCAGCCGCAACCACATCCCGCTTTAATTCCAGATAAGTCTTATGCATAACTACATCATCAACCAGATAACGATATGCATCCCGCTCTCCGTAAAGCCTTGCTATTTCTTTTACAAAATCCTGTAAATCCACTAGCTTTTTACTCATATCTATTCTCCCAAATCCACCATTCTGTCATTATGTGATAATTACATACATAATTGATTATAGTCTTCTCAACCTATAAATTCAACGGATTTCCCCTACTTTCTTACATTTTCTTTTCGTTTTATCCGTATATTTTTTGAATTAATTGTGGTATAATGAACGCATAAGCATGAATGCAACTTTCAAAAGAAACCATTGCTATTTATAGCAAAATGGTTTCTTGTTATCACATATCAATTAACAAGGAGGAGTTATTATGGGACATAAGGTTATCTGTATCAGCCGCGATTGCGGAAGCGGCGGGCATATCGTTGGAGAGATTGCAGCCAAGAAGCTCGGTATTAATTATTACGACAAAAATTTGATTCAACTGGCTATGGAATACGGTGGAATTTCATCCTCTGTCTTACATGATGCTGACGAAAAAGCAACGAATCCTGCTTTTTACAGATTGATTTACGAGGGCAATGACAAGGTAGAAAAGGGGCGTCCGGCTAATGAAGTTCTGTTCCAGCTTCAACGGGATTTGATTCGGGAAATAACCAAGAAGGAAGACTGTGTAATTGTTGGTCGATGTGCGGACTATATCCTTCGTAATGCGAATGTCAGCATGGTAAATGTCTACATTACAGCACCGAAAAGTATGCGAATCAAACGTGAAATGACAACAGACCAGTTGACAAAGTTCCAAGCGGCTTCCCTGATTCGTAAAATTGATGATAAACGTAGAAAATACTATCAATATTTTACAAAGCGGGAATGGGGAAATCCGGATATGTATGATATTACCTTAAACAGTTCCCATCTTGGCTTGGAGCGGTGTGCGGACATTCTGGTGCATTATTACGAGACATATTTATAAGATTCTATTTCTATCCGTTTCCAACCAGATTCAAAAAGCAATAGACTTTATCAAAAATGGCAGGCAATGCATATTTCATGCAATACCTGCCATTTATATGTTCTGTTACATCTTATAAGAAGAATACCAGCATATCTACGATAAATACCGGAATCAGACAAGAAAGCGACCAGCCCATATAGCCGAAGAAGGATGGCATCTTCATTCCATTTTCTTCTGCAATTGATTTTACCATCAGGTTTGGTGCATTTCCGATATAAGTATTGGCTCCCATGAATACCGCACCACAGGAAATTGCCATTAACATCTGCTGGCTTATCATACCTGCAACGGTTGAAATACCGCTTGTTGCACCCAAGGTTCCGGCAGTTGTCATAAATACCAGATAGGTTGGTGTATTATCAAGGAATGAGGATAACGCACCGGTTGCCCAGAACATCTGCCATGGAGCGTCTAAGCCCAGCTCACTACCCTTTGCCTTCAGAATCAGCAATGCCGGAATCATAGTAATGAAGATACCAACGAACAGAATTGCTACCTCCTCTATTGCATCCCAACTAAAATGATTCTCTTCCCGAACCTCTTTCTTCGTGGTCTTTAAGGATAAAAATGCTGCCAGCAAAATAATTACAATCTCAATAATTGTCGGTACAGTCAGGCTAACCTCACCAAAGATATGCAAGCCCAAAACCTCTCCTTCTGCATTCTGGAACATCGGCATACCCGGTAAGATACCGCTTAAGATAACACCGCCGATAATCATTAACAGGAATAAAATGTTATGTGCTCCACACAGCTTTAACGGCTGCTTATCTTCTTTCTTAACGGTATATTTCATACCCATTTTTTCATCCTTTTTATAGAAAATCATATCTATTATAAAGAACATGATTAATAATAGTATGAAGTTCAAAAGCATAACCGGTGCCAGAGAAAGACTCCAGAAGAACGGAACGCCTCTCATAAAGCCCATTAATAACGGTGGGTCACCAATTGGGGTTAAGCAACCGCCTATATTGGAAACTAAAAAGATAAAGAATACTGCCACCTGTGTCTTATGCATCCGGTACTTATTTGCCCGAATAACCGGACGAATCATCAGCATACTGGCTCCGGTAGTTCCAATCCAACTGGAAAGCAGTGCCGAAATCAGAAGCAGTATCACATTGGTCAACGGTGTTCCCTTAATATCACCTTTCAGCGAAATATTACCGGTTACACAGAACAAACCAAATAATAATACGATAAAGGTAAGGTAATCTCCTACCATACTTTCTAAGAATCGTTCCGATGCAGTTCCCATACCATATGCCAAAGCAAACGGAATCAAGAACAACAGGGACCAGAAGACAACCACCCATGCCTTTCGTTTCTCCCACCACTCCGGACGAATCAACGGAATGATAGCTATACTCAACAGCATACCTGCGAATGGAATACAACTCCAGAGCGGAAGTGTATTGCCCAACTCAGCAGCAGACATTATTTCACGCATTTCCCATTTCCTCCTTTTCAAAAACAGTGCTAATATAGCATATTTTTCAAGGTAAATCAATAGATAAGGGAACTGTTATTCTTACACAGTTCCCTTGCTGTCTGATTTATTCAAATCCTTTGATTTATATATATGTCTTCTGTTACTGTCTTGTTATTCAATCACCTTAATCCAGCCCTTTGGTGCTTCCAGACGACCCATCTGAATACCGGTTAAGGTATCATATAATTTCTTGGTTGTAGGTCCCATTTCTTCCATACCGCTTGGCAGACAGATTTCCTCACCATGGTCTACAATCTTACCAACCGGGGAGATAACTGCGGCTGTACCGCACAAACCACATTCTGCGAAATCCTTTAATTCATCCTTGTAAATCTCGCGTTCCTCTACCTCTAAGCCAAGGTATTCCTTTGCAACTACCATCAGAGAACGTCTGGTGATAGACGGAAGAATGCTGCCAGACTTCGGTGTAACTACCTTGTTATCCTTGGTTACAAAGATGAAGTTCGCACCACCGGTCTCCTCAACCTTGGTTCTGCTTGCCGGGTCCAAATACATATTCTCATCATAGCCCTCTTTATGTGCTGTTACAATTGCATGAAGACTCATGGCGTAATTCAGACCTGCCTTGATATTACCGGTTCCATGCGGAGCTGCCCGGTCAAAATCACTGATTCTGATTGTAATCGGCTTTGCACCACCCTTGAAATATGGCCCAACCGGAGTTGTGAAAATACGGAACTGGTATACATCTGCCGGCTTTACACCGATAACCGGGTTAATACCGAACATATATGGACGAATGTATAAGGTTGCTCCTGAACCATATGGCGGAACATAACCGGCATTTGCTTTAACGGTCTCTACAACTGCCTCAACGAATTTGTCCTCCGGGAATACCGGCATTTCCAATCTAGCAGCAGACTGTGCAAGACGTTCTGCGTTCAAATCCGGACGGAAGCAGACAATATGTCCATCCTCGGTTGTGTATGCCTTTAAGCCCTCAAATACGGTCTGTGCATACTGTAATACACCTGCACATTCACTCATAGTTATCATGTCATCCTCAATCAATTGACCTGCATCCCATGCTCCATCCTGAAATGTAGATACAAATCTCTTATCTGTCTTTACATAACCAAATCCGAGACTTGCCCAATCGATGTTCTTCTTTTCCATATCCTTCACACCTTTCTCTATCTTTTGAAAACCGTTTCAGCTCTCCTACTCACTGCACGATTTCATTTGCTCTATTGTAGTCCTTGCGGTTCAGACTGTCAACTCCCAACCGTCAAGTTATTCTGTTTATCGTTCTGTCTGTTATCCTGTTATATTACCCTTTTGTACTATCTTGTTATACTATCCTGTTATCCTATTAATTATGGATTCCCGTCTTATCTACTGCACAGTTATGGTATAGGAAGCCTCAAATTCCTTACCTGCACGAAGCTCATTTCCATATTCCCGGTCTGCAAGCATTCCGTCAAAGCTTTCCTTGTCACAGCGTCCATACCATGGTTCGATACAGACAAATGGTGCGTGCTTGCCTGCCGGCGACCACAAGCCGAATAACGGTGCATCAAACTCTACGGTTAAATACGGTCTTTTGTCAGGTCCTGCCAGTGATACCTTATGTGCCTGTGTCTTTTCAATCACCAATGCATCCTCATCAAACAGATGCTCCTGTATTTTTAAGAAACCGCTCTTGGTCTGCAGCTCATGGTTCTCAGATTCAACCAAGCCATTTTTGCTTAGCTTGCTATAATATAACGGCTGCTTGGTATCAAATACCAGATAGCAATTGCTCTGTTTATCCGCTTCGTCTATCGGACACATAAATGCCGGATGTCCTCCGATAGAAAAGAACATGGTTTTGGTATCCAGATTTTTTACTCTCCACATAACACGAATTGTCTTATAGTCTATTTGATAACCTACCTCTAACCGGAACCGGAATGGATACTTTTCCAATGTTGTCTCATCTGCCTGCAATGCAAACCATATGGTATCCACGGTATGCTCCGTCATTTCAAACACCATATCTCTTGCAAAGCCATGCTGCGTCATAGCATAGGATTTTCCCTGATACTGATATTCTTTATTCTTCAGACTTCCGACAAATGGGAACAATACCGGTGAGCGTCTTCCCCAATATGCAGAATCTCCATGCCACAAATACTGCCGTCCTGTCAAAATATCTTCAATTCCCCACAGCTCCGCTCCCGCATCATTGATTGTCAATCGCAAAGCCCTGCTCTGTAATGTATGTAATGCCATAACTATTCCCTCCTGCATCCGATTTTGTATAATTGCTTCTTGCATCTCGTTTTATCCGCTTTTGGCACTATCATTATTTTACGATATAATCATGAAAAGAGGAAGTGTTTTCTTTTATTGAAAGACACTTCCTCTAGTATTCGTTATTCATTTGTTATCTCCCTTTGAGATTTTTTGAGAAACCTTCCTCGATAATTACTTTCCCACACTTGCCATTACTCATCAGCTTTTCAACTATAAAGTTCCGATTTAACATCTGCTCTTTGCTTTGGAAAGGATAAGTGGTCTTGTAAGCCAATCCGTTCAACCTTATGTATTAACTACCCAGTGTCCTGTTTCTTCTTTCGTACGACAGGTACGTTCTATGTGGACTTTTTTCTTTGAATATATTTTAAGGCATTCTGTGTGGATTCTATTCCATAAGTTCGATTCATGATTGACTGAATGTTAGTTATGTGTCCAAGGGTATCTCCTCCTTTACGATTTATTTAATGGTCGTTTGCTTATCTTTGCTTTAGCTATGATTTGATTATATAGGAGTACATTCGATTTGTCAATGCATTTTTGAAATATTTTTTATTTATTTTCATTTTTATTTCTATTTGTACAAATTGTATATACATTTCTTGTTTTTCATTTAATTTAAACGCACAAACTCCCACCGAATACATCGATGGGAGCCGTGTGCGTATTATAACTTCTTTCTTCTTTTTGCTTATTCTACATCCTGTAATGCAGCTATATCTTCTTCACCTGTCCGTACCTTAACGACACGATTTACAGCGTATACAAAGATTTTACCATCACCGATATGTCCTGTGTACAGAGCCTTCTTCGCTGCTTCTACTACATTGTCTACCGGTATCTTGCTGACTACTACTTCAACCTTAATCTTCGGAAGTAAGGTGGCATCCATTTCAACACCACGATATTTCTCTCCGGCACCCTTCTGGATACCACAGCCCATAACCTGTGTAACCGTCATGCCGGTAACACCAAGGTCATTCAATGCCTTCTTCAGGCGGTCATACCGAGAAAGCTTTGCAATGATAACAACTTTATTAATGTCACTTTCTATCGGAGCCTTTACTACCTTCACTGCTGCGTTCTTCTGAGCATCGGAAGCCTTAACATAATCGTCCTCGCCAAGGTCTGTGTTTTCATTTACTTCTGTCATATTTGCATTTGCATCCATGATAGAGAAGCCTGCGTATGCAGATGGAAGACCATGTTCCTTAATATCCAGACCTTCGATTTCCTCTTCCTCTGTAACACGAAGTCCGATGGTTGCCTTAATAATCAGGAAGGTAATTGTCATTGTTACGGCTGTCCAAGCCAGAATTGCTGCGATACCTAATAACTGGATACCTAACAGCTTGAAGCCACCGCCATAGAACAGACCGGTATAAGTAGATTCCGGTGCGGTTGGTGTAGCAAACAAACCAACTGCAATTGTACCCCACAGACCATTAAAGAAATGAACTGCTACGGCACCAACCGGGTCATCTACATGTAATACGTTATCTAAGAACCAAACACCGAATACGACTAACAATCCGGATACAGCACCAATGATTGCGGAGCCTGCTGCATCTGTTATATCACAAGGTGCAGTGATTGCTACCAGACCTGCCAGAGATGCATTCAAACTCATAGATACATCCGGCTTACCATATTTAATCCAGGTAAATAACATACATACTACAGTTGCAACTGCCGGTGCAATTGTTGTGGTTAAGAAGATACTTGCCAACTGGTCTGTGGTAACTGCTGCGGCACCGTTAAAGCCATACCAGCCAAACCAGAGGATAAATACACCTAATGCACCGATTACAAGGTTATGTCCAGGAAATGCATTTACTTTCGTAACCTTTCCGTCCTTCTTAACAAACTTACCGATACGTGGTCCTAATAAAGCTGCACCAATCAATGCAGTTAAACCACCAACCATATGGATAACGGAAGAACCGGCAAAGTCATGATAGCCCATCTGAGCTAACCAGCCACCGCCCCATACCCAGTGGGTTTCAATCGGGTAAACAACTGCTGAAATAACAGCCGAATAAATACAATAGGATACGAACTTGGTACGTTCTGCCATGGCACCGGATACAATCGTAGCGGCTGTGGCACAGAATACTAAGTTAAATACAAATGCCGGCCAATCAAAGTTCGCATAATCGGAAAAGATATTTAAGGTCGGCTTACCTATAAAGCCTCCGATGTCTTCTCCACACAATAAGCTGTAGCCGATGAAGATAAATACAACTGTACCGATACAGAAGTCCATCAGGTTCTTCATGATAATGTTTCCGGCATTCTTCGCTCTGGTAAAGCCTGCCTCCACCATGGCAAATCCTGCCTGCATCCAGAATACCAATGCGGCACCCATCAAGAACCAGACACCTGTTAAGATGTTGCTTGTGGCACTGTCGACAATGGTACTCAAAATTTCTTCGCTAAGTTCCATACGCACTCACTCCTTACTCATAATTTCTTCGCGAGGGGTTCAGCCCTTGGCTAAATCTTAACCCATCGCGTTTGATGTGGTTGAGTTTAACAACGTTTGATTCTTTTTTCTTGAAAAAAATGGACATTGTGATTTTTGAAAAAAATTGTTGACTTCTAAAATTGATGCGTGTATTATTTGTTTATAAGTAACAGACAAAGAAGTCAGTATGATTCTCTTGTCTGTTTTTTTGTTTTCTGTTTTGTTATATGCTTTAGGTCTTGGTTTTTAAGATTGGAGTGTGAGTATTATGAAGAACCTTAACTATGAACATGACAGCCATTTTATCATGCATCAGCCATTTTTCTACGAATCTGTACAGAGCTTTCGTGAAATCATGCAGACAGAGCCGTATCAGGCACTCTTTTACGAATTTCAAACAAATAATGATGATTCCTCCAAAGCCGGAATTACCTATATTCCGAATGGATGTACCGATATTTTATTTGTTCTGGACAAATACGGAAGCCACATGGAGATTCTGGGTTCGAGTATTGAAGTAAAGCGTATCCACCGCATTAAGAACGCCCGCTATTTCGGTGTGCGGTTAAAGCCGGGTATGTTTATTTCTTATCACAATCTGACCTTGCGGGACATTACAAATCAAGAACTGTTTTTTGAAGAAATGGAAGATACTCTGGAGATTTTCTTTCAGAAGCTGGAGCAGTCTTCTTCCCTGAATGAGAAAATGAATCTGTTTCATGCCTATATGGATTCTTATATTCATATATCAGAGGTCAATCCTCTCACCGGGTACATATTAAGTGAAATTAATTCTACGCAGGGAAATGTCCGGATTCATGAGCTGGCAGAGGAATTACATTATTCCGAGCGGCATATTTCCCGCATTTTTCAGGATTCCATGGGAATCACGCCAAAAACCTTTGCCCGGATTGTACGTTTCCAGAACGTAATTGATTCCATTTTGCAGCAGCCGATGCTGTCTTTATGCGATTATATGTCCGAGCTTGGATACTCAGATCAGGCTCATTTCCAGCGGGAATTTAAGCAGTATACCGGCATTACCCCAAGACATTTCTTAATCTTTGCAAGGAATAATGCCGAACTGTGTCAGGGTGCTTCCGGTGAACGTCAGGCATCCTGATGCCGACAATCCCCGGAGCAGCCGATATAAAATGCTAAACGGTCTTTATTCCGGTTGCATAAGAATATCTTCCACCTTGGCATGCGTTACCTTTATCAGATTCTCCGGTTGTATCTGAATCTGGGAGCCAAGTCTTCCGCCGCTGATAATCACGCTGTCATACCGAACAATGCTCTCATGCAATACCGTCTTATAATTTTTCTTCATTCCAATCGGAGTACAGCCGCCCCGGATATAGCCGGTGACAGACTGTATATCTTTCACATGAATTAATTCTACGGATTTTTCTCCTACTGCCTTTGCCGCCTTTTTCATGTCAAGCTCCTTGTCTACCGGAATGGCAAACACATAATATTCTCCGCTTTTTCCGACTGCCACCAGAGTCTTAAAGCTGATTTCATACGGTTGCTGCAGCATATCCGCAATATGGACACCGTCAATAAATTCTTCACATTCATAGGTGTGTACCGTATAAGGAATTTTGTTTTTGTCCAATATCCGCATTGCATTGGTTTTAATGTCTTTCTCTTTTTCCTTGTTCTTTCCCACAAGTATCACCTTCTTCTAAATAAAATCAAAGCTCACCTGTTCATATTCCAGATTCCGGTATTCCAGCTCTTCCTGTTCTACCTGACTACGGTAATCTACCACTACGGTCTGCTGCCGCTTTCCTACCATCTGCTGCCCTAATATATAATTCACATCAAAACGTGCGGTAATTGCAGGAGTCGCTCCACGGGCAGGCACAATGAGCTGCACATGATTCAGCTTCAGCAATGCAAAAATCGGCTCCCAGATATATACATCCTTCGCAGCTCCAAACGGATTATCAATAAATATGGTCTTCGTTAATTTTTCATTTTCGCCGTTTGGTGCATAAATACCGGAAATATAATTAATAATGGACACCAAAAACTGAATGTAAATACCCTGTGATTGTCCGGTACTTCCAACCGCCTCTTCGTAACGCAGATACCGGCTCTGCTCCTTCATCCGTTCCCGTTTATATAAGGTCAGCTTAATATTATTCATATCGGTAACGATTACACTGAATAACCGCTTTAATTCCAGACGTGTACGGATATATTTCATGCGTTCATTCGGATTCTTTAACTGGTCGGACTTCTCCACAATATCATCTATATAGTCTGACATTCTCTGTGAAATATATTCCTCCTTCACATACGGAATCGTCAGTCCTACCATCTGTATCGGCTCTCCGTCTAACAGGATGCGGGATAATTTCGGAAGCTTTTCCAGTTCATTTTTCACATCCTGACAACGCTGTACACACTGCTTCTCAAAATTCGCCTTAATAAACTGCATATCGGTAATTCCCTGCTCTACCCGCTCCTTTTCTAAGGCTATCACATGAATCATGGCATCCAGGCTATCCCGAAGCTGCTTTGCCTCACCATAATTATCCGGAACCACCACATCATTACTGATGGTATGGGATAATTCATATGCCTGCATTTCCGTTAATGCCTGTGAGGTCTGTGCCTTATATCTCTGTAATTCATTCTTTGCACGCTCTAATGCCTTGGTGCTTTTATCATATGTCAGCAGACTGGCTTCAAAGACCTCCCGCAGCTGCTCCTTGCCGGTCAACAATACCTTTGCATCCTGCAAGCGGATGTTATTTGTTTCTACTATCCTCTTTACGTCCTTATATAAGTCCAGCATAACCGTATATTCCCGGCTATATTGCTGATATTCCCGCTCTGCGGTCTGGCTTAACTGCTTGAGGTGTGCTAATTTCTGCTCTCCCTCCTGCATAACCCGTTCCAGTTCTTCCTTGGAAATGTCTATTTCTTCGTATGTACCGAATCTCTCCGCTAAGGTTCGTTCCGCCTGCTCGATGCTTCCCTCCAGACGGTTTGCCTTCTGTCTGCGACCCTCTAAATGTGCCTTCATGGTATCTACTACCAAAGCAAGTCTTGACAGTTCTGTACTCAGGGCTTCCAAGTCATGCTCCTCTGCCGGATATAGCCGATGCTCCTTCTTTAACTGCTCCAGCTCCTCTATCCGGCTTCCCCGCTTACGAATCGTTCGCAGGGATTTATCCATGGCTGCCTGCAGGGTTGCTATCAGCCGCTTTTTATCCTCTAATACTACCGTATCCTTTTCAAATACTGCCTTTACGGCTTTGAACCGGGTATCCAATTCTTCTTCGGACAAGGTATCGAATCCAAACGCACCGGTTTTCTCCTCGGTATAGTATTCCTTATAATATTGATTCCAGAGCGTCAGCCGGCTATCCAATTCTTCTTGCAGACTGATACGGTGTCTGGTGCTGTCCGTCAGCTTCACACTCCATTGGTGCAGCTCCTGCCGATACTGCTCCTGTAAGGTCTGTACCCGCTCCTGCTCTGCCTTTGCAGCCCGTAGCTGTTCTTCCTCTTTTGTCAGCCTTATACTACAGGTAATTACTGCACGCAGAATACCGCGTTGCTCTAAGAAGCTGCAAATCCAAGCCTGCTGCTCTTTGATTTCCTGTCTGGCTTCCTGAAGCTTCTGTTGCAAGCGTGCTGCTTCCTTCCGGCTTTCTTCCAACTGTTCCTGCAGAGTTCTTAATTGTTCCTTACTATCCAGCGTCTGCTGCTCTACATCCAGAATTGCAATTCCCTGCAGCCCGGCAACAAAATTACTGTCCTCCAGATAGGTGTTACTCATTTCTTCTAATCGTTGTACCTCGGCTGCCAATTCATCTAATTCCTCCTGCTGCCGCTGCTTCTCCTGCTCTAACTTCTCCTCTGCCAGAAATACCTGCTTTCCTCTTTGCAGATACATTACGCAGTCATTTTCACTCTCGGTAGAACAAGCCTTTAACATAGACATATTATATATAGGAAGAAACTCATCTCCGAGATTTAAGCTTCTTAGCTTGGAATCCATATCCAATGCTTCAAAATTCTCCACTAATAATCCATACGGAAGCAACGGATGGGATGCAAGTAATTGCTGCCGCACTTCTATCGGTTGGACTGCCAGATACTCCATTCCAAAGACGGCATCCATTCCATGCCGGCTTTCTATATAGTATTTTACCTTCTCTGCCGCTGCGGTTGGGGCAATCAGTCTTCCCTCCTGTAGCTGCTTCATTCGCTTCTTGCTCTGCTCTAACTGCTCTTTTCTGGCAGAAATCAAAGCAACATTTGTAAGATACCGTTCATGTATATTCTGAATCAGTCCGGTAATGTCCTGATTTGTCATCCATTCGGTTGATTTATTTTCCGTTCCGCCTCCGTAAATATCTAACATCTTGCGGAAGGTGTCTGCCTGCTGCCGATACTGCTGTCCCTGCTCCTGAAGCTTGGCATATGCCTGTTCACCTGCTTCCACCTGCTGTTGCAGTTGTTCGGTATGCTGCTGCTCTGCATAATATGCATTCTGAAGCCCGGTAAGCTCCTCCTCCAGATTCTGAAGGGCTTCCTGCCGTTTTGCATAGACAGCCTCCTGCTCCTCAAGCACCACCTCCGGTGCCTGAAAGGATTCTACTACCAACTGCTTGCGTAGCTCCTGCATTTCTTCCATGTCTTTTTGATACTGCTGTTCTATCTGTTCACAATCATGTGCAGCTACTGCTGCCGCAATTGCTGCCTCGCGTTCCAGATTCTCTGCGGTATCCTTCTTCTTTTGTGCCTCATCCTGTGCCTGAGAAACCTCCTGTAAGGTCTGTCTTAATTCCTGTACCGCCAAATCATCCCTGCGTTTTTTCTCCCGGCTTAATGCCTGCAGCTCTTCCAACTGGTTGCCGTTTTTTTGCATGGATGCCGTTATCATGGCTTCATGTTCTTCCTTTTGTTCCTTATCCCGGCAATATTCCAGATATTCATTTACGCTTTCCTTCCGGTTCAATTCCTGCTGACAGGCAGCAACCGATGCTTCCTCCTGCTCTATCTGCTTCACCAGACGTTCTATTTCCTGATTTAATTCCTCCAGACGCAATGCATCCTTTTTAATCTTTAAGGCTTCCTGCTTCCGCTGTAGGGTATCTACCTGCTTTTGCTGTTCCTCCCGCTGCTGCTCCAGCTCCTTCATTTTCTGCTCGCTGTTCTGGGCAATGGTCGCTCCGGTCACGCAGACATCTGCGATATTGGCACGTTGCTTTTCCTGCTTCTCATACAGCTCTAAAAATGCGGATACCCTAGCCTCTAATACGTGCAGCAATTCCGTCTGCCGGTCATAGTCTGCGATTTCCCGCTTTTTCTTCGCCAGCTCTACCAGCTTGTCCTTAATTTCTACCAGTGTATGTGCCATATTGTCGGCACTGTCATTCTGATTAATCTTTACCAGATATGCCTTTTCAATAATTTCTTCAATCAGCAAATCCTCAACTACTTTTCTTGCGGTCTTATAGTTGGATTCAAAATAGGTCCGCACATGACCCTCTGTTTTATTAATGCCGCGGATTATTTCCCAATGGCTTTCATACAGACCATACTGACTGATGAACCGCTGATACTCGCCCTTTCGTTCAAAGACATGAACCTCAAGCTTTAAGTCCCGTCTTCCCAGCTCCTTTAAGTAATTTTTCCAGCCTGTAAATGTTGTCCGCTCTCCGTCCTTTACCAGCGGAAGGTTTACTATATCATTTGCATTATAGTCACGATAAAAAATGCAGTAATTAAAATACTCAATTGCTGCTATTTCCCTGCCGCCTTCTTCCTCGTCCGGTGAGTCCTTTGCCTTTCTGGCACAAAAGCCGGTTGTCATATACCGGTAGCCCTCATGCTGTTCGGGTGCATCCAGCTTCCATTCAATCAGGGAATGAATCGTGGTATTACCGCAGCCTGCACGAAACAGCTTTTCAATCGGCTGCTTATCATCCAAGGTACAATTCGGTATCATGTTCTGTAACAAAAGCAGCATTAACACACTCTTGCCACCACCGTTTGCCAAGTCATACAGTGTATTTCTTCCATACATCCGCATGGTAAAATCATCATATTGCTGGGTTCCGAAATTATATTTTACGTTATTTACCCTGATTCGATTAATGCTCGGCATCTGTCTCACCTCTTTCCAGCAGTTCGTATATCCGTCCCCGATATTCTTCAAAATACTGCTCCGCAAGTGCCTTCAGGCGGTCTGTCGGATAATATCGCTCATGAACCTCGGTAAACAATCGTTGTGTAATCAGGAAGTTACAGACCAGCTTGGCAAAGCCCATTTGCGATGCCCGCGATGCCCGGAGCTGCTCACGTTCCTCTCCTGTCACAGTCGGAAGCTCCTCCCAGAGCAGAGCAATGCTCTTGAAGCTGTTTTCCTCTATATCTTCCATTGCATAGATACTAAGGTCACCGGTTATCGTAGCCAGTGACACCGTAACTTCTTTTATAATTTCTTCTAAGCGGACATATTCCCGATATTGATAGGAGGCAGAATCCTGATAAAAGCACAGCAATATCTGATACATAATATAATACGCCATATAAAGTTCTCGGTTGTTACGAAGCCCCAGCATCCGCTTCAACTCCTCGTTGGTATATCCGAACACCCGGTTGCCCTCTCCGGCACAAAGATACAAAGCCTCATGGTATTCATAAATATTCAGATTTAATTTTTTCAAAATCTGATTCAGAATCTCATAGACCTCTGCATTCTGATAGTATTCTTCATACAGACTGCCATTTTCCGAATGGGAGCGTCGAACCTCTTCTCCCATTGTAAGCTTGGCATATAGCTCTAATGCCTTATCCATATTGCGACTATCCATACTATTTATCCTCTCGTTTCTTCTAGTTCAAACACCATGTTGGTGATGTTAAATTCTGCGGTTTCCTGTTGAATCGGTATCTCCTCCTGCTCTAAAAAGCGGAGAGAAAACTTCATTGTCCAAAATCGTTCTTTTTCTGATTCTGTTAAAGCTTCAATCACCAGATTTTCCAAAAATGTCTCCGGCTTCTCATAAAGCCCCTGTATCGAATACTGCTGCTTCTGTGCAATGTGTACCAGAAATGAATAAAAATCTCCGTTTCTTAAGAAGGTATCTCCGTATTTTATCTCCAGAATTGCACTCAATTCCTTTAATTCAATGGTATGCTTTTTCTGTAACTGGTCCAACAGCTCGTAAAACATCCTGCCAAAGTTATGTGCAATCCGCTGTTCCTCCTGTTCGTCCTCATACCGGAATTCCAAATCTGCCGTTTCCCGCACGACAGTTTCTCCGACCTCGCCTGCATCGGTTTTGTAATTCAAGAGATTATCTATATTTTTTACGGCAAAGGTCTTTTCAATCTTCGGTGCAAAAAACGGTGCTAACAGGTATTGCAGCTTTTCCGGCTCATCCTGTTCTTTAAGCTTTGCTAACATTCCCTGAAAATCAAAGACATTCCGAAGCTTCTTTAGCTTTGCCTGATGAATCATCTGGTCGGCAATTCCTTGCAGTTCTGTTGTCTCCTGTATTAACTCTCCATGCTGGTAGATAGTCTTTTTCAGTTCTGTTTCCAGTTGGTGAATCTCCTCCAAAGATTTGTAGAAGCTGCTTGTTGCGGTTTGTCCTGCTGTCTCGGAGGTTGCCATACTTAATGTCTGCTCGATTAATGCCTTATTTTTTGCAAATAGCTTCTGTTCTTCTTCAAACCATCGTCCAACGGTATGCATATATTCTTCACATGCCTTTGCCCCTTGGAACACATCCCGGCTTAACAGCTCTACTACGGTTTCCTTTTGCAGCACCAGCTTCTTTACTTCGCTGTTAATGCGGCGGACAACCTCGATACCACCCTTGAAGTTCTTAGCGTTTATCATTTTTTCCAGAAGCAACTGCTGAACGCTGATATTGCTTTCTTCTTTTACCTCTTTTGTATCCAGATAAAATTCAATTCCTTCCGCAGTAATCCGGTACTCTACCACTCCATCCCGCAGCTCGCTTTCAATCAAACGTACTCTTGCAGTCTTTCGTTTCTTATCCTCCGGGTCAAAGAACTTAAATTCAAATGGCTTTCCGTCATTTTTTAATTTATCGAATATGTAATCTAACAGCTCGGCTTCCTCATCCGGCTCCTCCTGCAAGTCAAAGTCCCGCTGTAACAGCTCTGACAAAAAGGCTTCGTATTGTTCATAGGTTACTGCCTGTTCATTGAACTGGTTCTCATGAATCAGGAACCGCAGACTTGCCATTGTTATATATCCCATATCCAGATATGCATATTTTCCTTCTTTATACTGGGTAAAGGTAGTCTCATTTAATACAAAGAACGGATAGTATTTCTTGAGATTCTGCATCCGGGCATGATGCTCTTCCATAATGTCATTTATCATAATATATGCTTCTGCCAAATCTCAATACTCCTTCCAAATCATATGGTACTATCATACCACAGGAAGTATTTTGCAACAACTGCTCATACGGCTTTTCTCAGATTTTTCTTATCGTTTATCATTTCTTTACATAGCGGTGATAGTATCACTCTTGTAAAAATGGATACACTATTGCTAGGCTCTGTATTTATTATGAAAGGAGTAAACACTATGCCATCAACTTATGCACATAAAAGCTTCGGGCGGGAGGTTTTTGCTGTACTTCCTGACGAATTGCAGACGATTCTATGTAATCATTTGGATTTGTATTATGTGGGGCTGCATGGTCCCGATATTCTTTTTTATTATCATCCGTTTTTTCCGAATCCCGTTAATCGGCAGGGGTATCAATTACATGGCAAGAATGCCAGAACTTTTTTTCGAAAGGGCTTAGCCGCTCTGCGGGATATGTCCGACCCGGAGGCGGGGCTTGCCTATATGTTCGGCTTTATCTGTCATTTTGCACTGGACAGCGAATGTCATGGTTATATTGAATATAAAATCCGCCACAGTGACCTGACACATACGGAGCTGGAAACGGAATTTGACCGTATGCTTCTGGAGGAGCATGAGCGGGACCCCATCCGGTATTGTCTTACTTCCCACATTCTTCCGCAGACGGTTGACTGTACGATAATTGCCCGCTTCTTTCCACGCGTAAAGCCAAAGCAGGTGGAATGGGCGTTAAAGTCTATGATTTACTACAACCGGCTCTTACAGGCTGCTATACCTGCCAGACGTAAGCTGCTTTTGCTGATATTAAGGATAACCGGAAATTATAAGCAGATGCATGGGCTTCTTATGCCCGACCAGCCACGAACGGGATGTGCCGACAGCAATCAGGAGCTGCAACGGCGAATGCAGGGGGCTGTTCCGGTTGCCTGTCAGTTAATTGAGAACTTTTATAATGCGTATATGGAAATGGATGTATTAAGCCAACGCTTTCAGCGAACCTTCGGTCCGGATAGTTCGGAGTTATGATTATCTCTTACCTAATACCAATTCCGGTTCTAACGGATCTCTGTATCTTTTACGGTTAATATCTTCTTCTGTAAACGTCCAGTCCTTTAAAATATCATTTACAAACCATGTATAATATTCGTCAAAATCTCCGATTTCGCTTCTTTGGCAGGTTATTTCTTTTATAATCCTTTTATCAAAATAGGTATTATATTTAAGACTCGCCAGCTCTTGCCTGATATAATCCCTGCTCCATTCCATAAACTCTTTTTCTTCTGAAAACTTCTTTCTCTCTTCTATGGGATCAAAATAATTCTCGGAAACATTCAAGGAATATAATTTAGCATTAAATCTCTCGATTCCAACCGGAATAATAACTGCATTACTCATCAATGCCGCTTTTATCATTCCGGGAAAGATACCATATACCAGACAATTGGGGGATATATTCCATGCCCCCTCCATGCTGCATAATATATCATCCTCAGATAATCGCTCGGCTACCCGGTTAACAATCGTCCTCCGTTCCTCTTTCGAATTCATATCAAAGAAAAGTACCCCATTTGCTTTTGTAAATAAACCCTCCACGTTATTATACAGGCTTTCATAGTCACCTGATACTACCGAGTAATGTTTTGTTCTTATCTCATTAAACACAGCCTGATCATCCTTGCCAACATGTGATAACGTGTATATCACATGCCTGTCAGGCGGAATCACAGGAAGTTTGTCATTGATTTTAACTACTTTGATGCCTGAAAGCATTCTCGATAATTTAAATACAAGTCTCATAACTGGATGCCATCTTTGATCCCGATTCGTATTTTTCTTTTCTTTGCTTCTTTTTTCGAAATTTATGCGACTGTATTTCAAATAAAAGAGCAAGTCATCTCCATACAAATTATTGATTTTTCTCGGAGGTATATAATCATCCGGAAGTTTCACATCCATATATGATAAACCTCTTTGTATATGATTGTCACGCATTACACCATAGTCTCCAGTTTTCTATAATCAACCTTGCCAATCGCTGTTTTAGGAAGTCTTTCCATAAAACGATATTCAACCGGTTGCTCCCATGTATCTAATTTTTCTTCTGCTGTTTTCTTTAGTACCTTAAGCATTTCTTCTTCACCATGAGTCTCATCCAGTACAACAAATGCTATCAACTCATGAAAAACATCCGTTGTTTTTCTTCCAACGACAGTAACTGCATTTATACCTTCCAGTTCCGCAAACAGTTCTTCTATTAATTGAGGAAACACCTTATGGTATGCATTTTCTCCCCATGTTGCAATCATCCGCTTTATTCTGCCTGAAACAGTTAAAAATCCATCCTCGCTTATATGTCCTATATCCCCTGAATGAATCCACCTTTTTCCATCCGCATGGCATCTGATAATGTTGTCCGTTTCCTCTTCATTTTTATAATACCCAAGCATCATAGTAGGTGTGCAAAAGCAAATTTCCCCATCCTGTTCATATGAGAGTTCTTTCATGGTATCCGGTTCAACAATTTTAATTATTGTTCCCGGAAGCGGAATTCCGACAGTTCCCGTTCTATGTACCTCCGGCGTTGATGTTACGGCTGTGGCAGCAACCTCTGTCATCCCATAGCCTATCGATAATATAGTACCTGCCTTATGCTCTCTAAGAAATTTATTAACCTTTTCTTCAAATGCATGTGGTATTGCCTCCCCGCCTGCACCAAGTACCTTAACAAACTCCAAATTCATCTTCTTTATCTTTTTATGATTCATAATGCTATCGATACCAGCAATTCCACATATATAGTAATTAGGCTGGTATTTACAGAAATATTTCCCTGCATTTTCCGGTGCAGGATCTGTTACCAAGGCATTTCGAATGCCAAGGCACAACGGCATATGTAAAGTAAATACAATACCAAATGCAATAAACGGTGGTAACGTATTTAAAAAGGTTTCTCCCCGCTGAAGCGATGCATATGTATATGCATACTGATATACCAGTGCATTCATACTTCTATTCGCCAGAACAACTGCCTTTGACTTTCCTGTAGTTCCACCAGTGTATACCATTGCTACCGGAAGCTCTGATTCATTTATTTCATCCGGCATTTCCTTTCCGATTTCAAGAAACTTCTTCCAACTCATGCATCTATCATTTTTTATTGCATTTGATTTTATTTTTATTATAGTCTTTGTTAAGCCGTCTGCCTCTTCGCCAGTACCGAGCAACAAGATGTGCTTTACATTCGTTCCCTCAACAGCACACTGTTGTTTTGTCCATAAAAAGTCAACGGTTATATACATCTTTGATTCTGTCCGGTGTAAAATCTCATTTGTTTCTTTCCAAGAGGCAGATGCATATATCAGATTGGCTACTGCACCGATATAACTGATTGCATAAAACAATTCCACAACCTGAGGCATATTCAATACCTGAAGAGTAACTACATCTCCCTTCCTTATGCCAAGTTCCTTGAGTGATGCCGCTGTCTTATGGATTTTGTCAAACAGCTCTTTGAATTTTATTTTTCTATTAAAATAAATGAGTGCAACATCATTCATATAATCCTTATTGTTTTGGTAAAGCAAATGGTATGCACTACATTTCGGAATATCCGAATCATCAAGTGCACGTTCATAATATTTAAGCCATGGTTTATCAACCGATGGATAACCTGTCTGTCTGTCTGTCTGTCTGTCTGTCTGTCTGTCTGTCTGTCTGCGAAATCATAGTTTTCTCTCCTCCTTTGTCAATCTATCTTTTTATAAAAATATTGTCTTAAATTTTTCAGGACATTTTTCTTTAGTCATAAACCACTCAAGGATTTCACAACTGCCTCATATTCTCGCCCTTCGTTCGTTTTCTTGGTCAGACATTCAACATGGTTTCAATGTCTTCCGTCGCAGAGTTTCATTTGTTTTCTTTTCAGTATTTCTACATATCTTCCAGTACTTTTGTATCCGTTTTTCCAACCGCATTTTTCGGCATAGCATCCAATACGACATACGAAAATGGTCTCATATAATCCGGAAGCTGTTCTTTACATTTCTCTTTTAATCTTTTAACTATATTGTCAATATCCCCAGCTTCCTTTAATACAATGAAGGCTTTCGGTTCCGCTCCCGTTCCCTGATTATTTTGTGCCGCAATTACACACACCTCTTCCACTGCCGAATCACTTGCAATTACTTCTTCAATCGGTTTCGGCAACACCTTATAAGCCATTCCATTAGGACTGAGAAGCAAAAATCGCTTCATTCTTCCACTAATATGTAAGAAGCCGTCTTTATCTATGAATCCGACATCTCGCGACTTCAACCATACGTTATGTTGTTCATCCATTTGCAGGATTTCATTCATATCTTCCTCCTTATATCCTCGCATTAATGAAGGACTGCAAATCTGCACCTCTCCCTGTTCATCATAGGTACATTCTCTATGCTGTTCGTTATTCCAAACGCGAATACTATTCTTAACAAGTGGTATGCCTACACTTCCGATTTTCGTATATTCATTAAACTCAGTAATAGCACTGGAACACACCTCTGTAAGTCCATATCCCATCAGAACATTTGCATTTGAATTATGTTCCCGCAGAAATTTATTGCATTCTTCCTCAATTTTTTCTGTGAATCCTTCTCCACCTGCTGCAAGTGTAACGATGCAAGACAAATCCATGTTCTTCATCTTCTCATCTGACAACATAGGGATAAAATAAGACGGTATCCCACTCATATGTTTTGGATGATATTTTCTTATATATTTTGCCAATTCACTCGCATCATATTTAGGAATCAAAACCAACGTAAGTCCCATACATAATGGCATGTGCATACATGTAAGCATTCCATATGTCACAAACGGAACAATCATATTCAAAAAAATTTCATTTCTTTCATGTTCAAAGCAAAGGCTATACTGTTTCGCCACTGCATTGTAGGCATAGTCTGTGTGCAGAACGGTTTTAGGAAATCCAGTTGTTCCACTTGTATGTGCATAAATGCTTACTTCCCTGCAACAGTGAAACTGTGGCAATGAAATATTCCCCTCAGATTTCTTCAAAAACTCTTTCCATTTGGTTACATTTGCATTTTTATATTGCTTAACTCTTTGCATTTTTAATCCATACATTACCGACATCGGAAACGGCATATAATCAGCAAGAGAAAATATGCATACCTTGCCATGTCCAATTTTCTCTATCGCAGTAACCGCTTTCTCCGCAAAAAGATCCAGTACAAACACATACTTTGATTCTGCGTTTCTACAATATTTTTCATATTCCTCTGCAGATGCTAGAACATTAATATAGTTGGAAATTGCTCCAATCCTGTTCAATGCGTAAAATAAAATCACGGAATTCACACATGAAACCGTTATGACAGTTACAACATCACCCTTACCTACTCCAAAACCAATTAATGCTTTTGCTGTTTTTTCAATTTCTTCAAACAACCTCTTATAAGAAATCTTATTATCGAAATAAATAAGAGCTGTATCTTGCAAATATTCCTTATTATTATCCCATAAATATTCGTAAATAGAAGTTTCCGGAAGTTCTGCGTTGATTGCTTCCTCGCTGTAATATTTCAACCACGGCTTATCTATGGACGGATACCCCGTCAGCTCATGCTCTGTCTGTCTGTCTGTCTGTCTGTCTGTCTGTCTGTCTGTCTGTCTGTGAAATCATATTTTTTCCTCCTCCTTTGTCAATCTTATTTTGTCATTCTTTCCAATGTCTTATAATCTGTCTTCCCACTTTGGGTAAGTGGAATTTCTTCCAGTAGTACATATTTCGCAGGAACAGAATGTGAAGGAAGGGATTTTTTACAGTGTGCTTTTACCTTCTCTAATATCTTTTCTTTTTCTGCCCCTTTATTCAGCACAAGATAAGCTATCTGTTCCTTTACAAGCTTTCCTTCCATTCTTACAGTTACTGCACACTTTTTTACATTTTCGATTTCCATAAGAACCTTTTCTGTTCTTGCAGGAAATACTTTGTATAATGTTCCATCCTCTCCTTGTGTCATGTAAATACGTTTCATACGGCCTTTAAAATGGACAAATCCATCTCTGTCAACCCAGCCTAAATCACCCGTCCTAATCCATTTCATGCCATCTTCATGCTGAATAACCGTCTCAGCGGTTTCCTTAGGATTAAGATAATACTCCTTCATCTGACTTGGCGTATGAAAGCACAACTCACCTACTTCGTCATATGGCAATTCTTTTCCATTTTCCGTATCCACAACTTTTACGATTGTCTTACATAATGGAATTCCCAGTGTATTTTCACGATATACGGCGTTAAGTCCTACTGTGACTGTTGCAGCAAATTCTGTCATTCCGTAACCCGTACTATATTTTGCATTTGAACCATGTTCCGCAAGATATTTATTTACCGTTTCTTCCTGTTGAGGTGTCATAGATTCTCCGCCACCTGCCAATGTGATGCAATTACACATTGTTTTTCCATGCATAGCCTCTATTATTTGCAAAATGTTAGTTGGAGCAGCTATGAAATGATTTGGTCTATATTTTTTATAAAACCTTGTCAATACATCAGGATCCGGATTGGGATTTATAACTTCTTCAAGCCCTAATGATAATGGCATATGCACATTCAAACTAAACCCAATTGCCAAAAATGGCGGCATGAATGTAAGGATTGTTTCCCCTTTGTTAAATTTCAATCCTAAATACTTATATTGAAATGCAACTGCATTAATATTGTCATTTGTCAGAACAACTCCTTTGGGCTCTCCGGTTGTGCCACTGGTATAAACCAAAACTGCCGATTGGTCTTCTTTCCACTGTACTTCTACTGCCTGTTTCTGCCCTGCATATTTTTTTACAAATGAAATATATGTTAGTACCTGTTTTCCGTCATTCGGAAATTTCTTTTTCTTCAACTTCACAATAGCCTTCATCAACCATGGCATACTCGATTCTAGCGGAAGAATAATCGTCAGTTCTGATGTTAATCTCTTCTGGACGTGCATAACCTTTTCTGCTGCAACATCAAGTACAATTGTTATTTTCGAATTAGTCTTTTCAACCATATGAACAATTTCATCATCAGATAAAGACAAATATCCCATGTTAGCAATTGCACCTATGTAATTTAATGCATATATGCAATAAATAGTTTCCGGAGTTATAAGTGATAATATAGTAACCATATCTCCCTTTTTAATTCCTATTGCTGCAAATGCATCAGCGGTCTCTTTTATATGCTCAAAAAAATCTTTATTGCTAATTCTTTTTCCATAATAATTCAAAGCAACTGATTCCATATTATTCCGATTATTTTCATACAGATACCCATATAATGTTTTTTCCGGAAGCGGTGTATGGATTGCTTCCTCGCTGTAATATTTCAACCAAGGCTTGTCTACAGATGGATAACCTGTCTGTGAAATCATAGTTATGTCCTCCCTTGTATCTCAGATCATTTTTTCATTAGAGTCTTAACCCTGCCTCCCTCATTATCATCACCATCATCTAAAATATCATTTCTTATATCTTGCAATATCTCTTTCAATTCTGATTTAGAAGTTGCTTCATTAACCCACTCTTCATACTCTCTTAAATCATTTTCATCAACCATTTTCATTTCCTCCTTATTCATTTCTGTATTCTATATATATCTTTAACACATCATACAAATACTCATATTTCATATTATTTTTAGCTATTGAATTGTATAATGCTAATCCCGTTTGAGTAAAAAAGACTTGACCTACACATACGAAATACCGATTTTCATTTGAATCATATGGTGCTTTATATTCAATTTTTTTATCTCCTACTTCAAATACCAAGTTCATCTCTTCAATAGAATAAATATCGCACTCCATATGATCTTCACTTGTTTTAATTAAATTTAATTCTGCTAAATATTCTATTTCCTTTTGTGTAGGTATATATTTCTCATATGCATACATTTTTTCTTTTTGTTCTTCTGAAAGACTATCCAACGATTCATGAATTATTTCACATAATATGTCATCATATATTATTAAAGGTATCTCTCTTTCATCATCTCCCTGATTCATTTTAAATGTTACTGCACATAGTTTTTCAAAACTTTTTGCTGATGCGTTATCTAGCAATGAAAATGTATTTAGCATCACCTTACTTATGCTTCCCGGTTGTAATGTTTCTTTTACTAAAATTCTTGCCCAAATATCCTGCATAGCCTCGTCCGACACTATAGAACATAATCTATCAAAATATGAACGCCAATCGTCCAAATATGAATCTACTTTCTGTATTTCCGGCAGATTTATATTATTGCAAAATAGTATTTCTCTTTTTTTCTTCTCTATTTTTAAACAATTCTTAATTTCTTTGCATATCTTTTCCTTATTCGCAATTAACGCCAGTTTTGTTAATTTATCCTCACTCAAATCTCCGTCTTTAACCATTTCAATAAAGAAATCATATGTAGGTTCATTCTTTTTCATTTCTTGACAAGATATATCAGTAAGATTCTTTATTAAATCTATTGCATTTTCGACACCCATCATCATTTTCCTTTCATCTTTTATTTATAATTTTCATATTGAAACAACCTTACTTCTTCGTATTTCCCGGCACAAACTCTCCCTGTCCGTTTATGTAATACTCATTTTCATTCTTCCCACCCTTATAAAACAAATACCGGCTTTCATATTCAGAATCAAAGGTATAACCTATAGCTTTAAACTTTTTCAAATACACATGATTCAAATACACCTTCTGATTGATGTCTTGGATGGAATTCCTGTTTACTCCGATTTCCTGCCATATAGCTTTACGCATTTCCTCCATTTTCTGCTGAATAACATGGGTTTGTTCAAATATACTCTCTGAAGCACTAACTTTAACCGGCTCGCCAAAAACGATTATACATTTACTGTATAGTTCGTTTTCTTTTTTACACTCACCTGTTACTTCCACATATTCAAAGATTGTTGGAACGATTACCTTTTCTGTAATTAAGGCAACCTCGGTTGCACCAGCTCTAAGCCTTTGCATCGGTAATATCGGGTGAAGATTCCATGTACCTTCCCCAAATACAAAGCCATTCTTTCCGTCTAAAATCTTCGTGCAGAAATCTAAAATACCGCTTTCTTTAGACTTTTTATCATCCCTTTTTATAAATGTGGCATTCGTAAGCCTTATAATATATCTCGTAAAGATATTTAACCCATCCCATGCTACTAATGAAGTAACCGGTCTTTTCAATCGTGCAAAGAGTTCCTGAACCAGAAAGCCATCATGGGAATTAGAATGATTGCAAATAAAAACTGCAACATCATCTTTGGGTAGGTTTTCACTTCCCCTTATTTCAAAATCAAACCTATGCAGTATAGGTACAATCCTCGAAATAGTATTTACAATCAAAGGTGTTGTCTGTCTTTTAAGTTTACGGTTTGTACACACTTCATGTATATTTGTATAATACTGTTGTTTTTTAGATGCAGAATAACTCTCGACACTCTTTAACGGTTGCAAAATAACTGTTTCGTTATTCTCATCCATGCTCTCACTTCGTACACTCATTTGCTCTTACTTCCATTATCTTCCCAGCTTTCTAAATCAGTAATAATATCATCAAGCATTTTATTTATATCTGTTTTATTATTAAACGATTGCTTTTCTACTGCCTTTTTCAGCTCTCCCAGTTGATTTAGCACCGCCTCGCACATAGAACTAAATCTTCCCTGACCAACCTCTTCTATAAAAAATTCTCTATCACACCTATTCATTTCTATTTGCGTATCATCCATCATTCTATTAAAGTAATATAGGCATTGGTATATGTATATCTGATTCAAATTCTGTTTGTATGGTGTTTGCGGCTGATTTATAATTTGCTGGGACAAGCTGATTCCCATAACTGCTTCTGTCATAATCTCCGTATTAAATCGTTCTTTTATATCATCTGCCGTTTCGTTGTCTTTTTTTTCCCCTTTAATTCTACACATCCACTCAATTACAGCCGTCAGTTTTATCACAGCCACTGTAATAATAAAATATGACACCAGTAATGCTACAAGAACAATGAGAACCCTTAAGATTATATTGAAATTATCAAGTCGATCCCACATCTCTATTCCAATAAGAACACTTGCCATTGCACTAAATACCGCATTGGCAAAATTCTCCTTCATTTGTTCTATATTGTCATTTGCCTTTTTCAAATACTTCTTAATGCATGAATCAGCTAAGATATTCGAATTTGACATCTTATAAAAATACATTTTTCTCCTCCCATTTTACAGCATTAATATTATCCATTAACCTTGCACACGGAGCCCCCGGTTCACTTCCTCGCACAGTCCTTCTTAACAACTTATATTGAAAAGTCAAGTTCTGCTCTGAATTATTACTCCAAACCACTTGATGCAGATATACCGCTTTCAACATCTCATTATCATCTATATATTCCAGAATACTTGTTATCACTTCATCTGCATACATGGTCAATACAACCGGAAAGCCCTTATAGGTTCGCCCCAGCCTTTTAATATTTCTATTTGAAACCTCGATTTCCTTATTCTTTAGCAGACCTCTTACAAACTGAACACCCTTATTAACGAAATGATATTCTGTTATATTGCGATAATCCCTATAGTACTTTTCAAACTCTCTCCCGGCAGCATCATCCATTAAGTATTTCTGATATATGCCCAAAAACTCATATAGGTTATTCATAAAATTCGTTGCACCTATCCGCATCAAATCATCATCCACATACTTGCGACTCCATATTTCTGTTTTCATCTCTTTGTTCCTCCCTTATTTCTCTATTGATTTACAATGGATACTCCTTTTTCTCTTTTCCCTCCTTTATCCATCTTTCACAGACAACCCCAAGCTATCTGAAATTGTAATTTTCCAAAAGTAGACTTTTCGAAACACATGTTATATAATAAAAAAAGCTCTATAAATCATTTGATTTACGAGCTTGTTTCATAACATATTAGATGTTTCACATTGTCTACTTTTCACAACACTTTCTCATCACTTTCTTGCAATTCCCTACATCGCCTGTAAAATGTAGAATAACCAATTCCTAATTTTTCTGCCGCTTTCCGAACAGTAATCTTTTTATCCTTCCATAGTCGAAAATATTTTTCAAACTCCTCCGGCATTTGCCGTCTTTGTACCCCGAACTTCACTCCCCTAGCCTTAGCTGCTGCTATTCCTTCCGCCTGTCTCTGCCTTATAAATGAGCGTTCCGTTTCCGCAACATATGCTAATATCTGTAAAACCAAATCGGAAATAAAAACACTTGTCAATCCCTCCCGCTCATAATTCGTATTTAATAGTGGCATATCAACTACCTCTATATTGACTCGTCGTTCTTTTGTCAACAGCCTCCACTGTTCCAGAATCTCATCATAGTTTCTCCCTAATCTGTCTATACTCATGATTACAACAATATCACCTTCCTGAAGTCTGGATACCAGTCTCTTATAGTTCGGTCGGTTAAAGTCTTTCCCCGACAGCTTATCAATATATACATTTTTTGATTCTACTCCCACCTCATATAATGCATCCAACTGTCGATTTAAATTCTGATCTTTCGATGACACGCGTACATATCCGTATTTCTTCATATGAAACCTCCTTTATATTCTCACCTTTCAATATAAAGCAGGAATACAACTTATCAGGCATATATATTATCCCATATAGCAGGAATAACGTAATCAACAAATAGCAAGGATACTTTTGCAAACTTCAATTGTCTGCCACTGCAGGTCACACAAAAAAAGACGATGTAGCAGATTCAAATAATCTGGCATATATCGCCTCTTTCAACATTTTTTGCTGTTTCATAATCACTATCGCGGCTACAGCAATGAAGATAACTATACCGATTTTCCATATCAATACTGTCCAACCGCTATCCGTAAGTGTATAGTTGATACCCAATCCTCCCGATGGATTCGGTATCACATAGCTTGATATAACAATGGCTTCTATCACCAACACGATTCCTATTATAATGTAATTGTCCGTACACGTTCCCCATCGCCTTGATATATCTGATCCAGTAACGTCATATCGTTCTCCCTGTTCTACATAGCATTTATATTCTGGTGCTATGTTTTATGCCCCGCAGTATATAGCAGGTTTGTAAAATTCATCCTGTATTTTTCATAGTTTTGTGTGAAGGTGTATGAAATACATGTAGTTACTATTCTTACTTCAAAACATAAAAACTGCTCCTTGACTTACCACATTTCTCTAAAATACCAATTTCCACTAAGCTCCTCAAAATCTTTAATGCTCTGGATTCTTTTACTCCTAACAATGTCTGAACATCCTTGTTTGTTATGTGAGCATTTTCTTGTAAGAAATCAATAATTTTTTTCTGGGAAGCATTCAGATTTCCCGTACTTTTCCCGTACTTTTCCCGTACTTTTCCCGTACTTTTTTCTGCTTTTTCTTCACTGATACTACTATCTGGCATTCGATAGAAACAGACTACAAAACCAGATTTTAATTTTTTAAATTCATACCTGACCCCGGCTGTATCACACGCATCAGCAATACGCTTTAATCCTGTGCCAAAGCTTTCTATATCTTTGGAATAATATAAAATTCTTGCAATCCTAGGATTTCTACGAATTGGTCTTTCTGCCTTATCTATAAAATCTTGTGGATTATAGCCTTCGGGAAAAGCCCCCGGATTATAGATTTCCACGCGGTCCTTATAAATTGCCACTTCGTTACTCTGCCCTGAAGCATAATCCTTATGACAGAATGAATTTAACAAAGCCTCTCGAATTGCATCTATCGGAATTTCTGGTATTTCTGTGCGTTGCAACTCTCCTGTAAATTCTACTCTCCAATGAATATTACTCCTAATATAATTTTCTGCTATATCCACAAGTTTCAATACAGGTCCATGATGACGTTGTATATCATTAAATGTCAATCGTTCATTTGTTGCAAATATTGCCATCTGAACATCTTGTACAATATCGTCGCTAAACAATGCCTTTCCGGCATTTAACAAAGCATCCCCTTCCACTAACTCCAATTGGTTTAAAACTGTCTTTTTATCAGTATAAGAAATTGCAATTCTTCCTACTTCATGAGCATGAGTTGTATATTTCCTTAATAGTTCCTCATCAACATCTTCAATTGATTTATTCGAAACCAGACTTTCCCAACGATTACCTTCTTTTCCACTCCTTAACAACAAATCGGTAATCTGTTCCGGTGACATCACCAAATCTTCATCTGCAACTCGTATTCTAGCTACACCATATGCAAAATATGGGACTTGATTTCCCTCAAATTTAACATGAATACACTCTTTTCCATCAATAACTACCTTATTAATAGCGGGATAGATTTTAGGTTCTATAAAATTTTTAATCTTTTGGCTAACTTCTCGCAAAGATTCTTCCGTTACAATTTGTCCAATTGGCGTACCATCCGGTTTTACTCCAAAATATAATTCTCCATGTTGATGTTTATTTAAAATCGCACAAATAGAATGCATTGCTTCTTTAAGCTCACCTGTAGACTTTTTAAATTCCAGTGTTTCAGTTTCTATTCCTAAATTCAAGATTTCACCTCATATACAAACACATTATTAATACCCATAATACTAATAATATTTTACCCACTTATTTATCAAACATCAAGATTCTTTTAACTGTTCTGCTGTAGAAGCAACAGCTTGTAGTAAGCGATAAACAGAAACCGCCGGTTCAAAGGTCTGATAAGGGTCTTTGAACCGGCGGTTTCCGTTAGGGTTTATCATTTCTTACGCTTGCATTTCGGTCTATACAGCTTATTTCTATAATTCTTTTTGAAGAATCATTACAAAGCATACAGTTAGTATAGGTAATGCGGTCACTATCCGTATATCTAAATGCCAAAACATAGTAATCTTCTATTGCTTCATCCTTCCCTAAAAGTTCTTCCGTTTCTTCAATATTGTATTTTTCTAACCATTCTTCCTGAACCCACTCTTTTTCATCGGACTCGGAATATACATATAATGTTACTCCTGCAGTTCCTTCATACGTTTCCTGATAACTCTTTATGGTCTCCAATTTCACGCTTTCATAATCTTCATCCGATAACGCTGTTCCATATCCGGCCTCTTCAATAAACCAATGAATACCCCAATAATATTCTGTATCGGATGCCGTCTTCGGCAATTCCAAAGACAATCCTGAGTTTTCTGCCTTGTTCCGGAAATTATCATAGCTTCCGAATAAGGTTCTATGTCTGGGAACAAAAGAACTTAAAAATGCATTCCAAATTGCCCAGAAAAACAATGCAACCACTAAGAAAAGGAATATTATAGTAAATAAACTGATTTTTCTTTTTTTAGGTTCTTCTTTTTCGGTTAAATTCGGATTGTCTTCGCAATCAAAATCATTTTGTATCCCCATTTCTATGCCCCCTTAATACACTCATTTCATCAAGTGTATCATATAATGTAAAATCATACAAATCTATAATGCAATAACTGTTCTGCTGTAGAATCAACAGCTTGTAGTATACGATAAACAGAAACCGCCAGTTCAAAAGTCCGATAATGACCTTGAACTGACGGTTTCCGGTTTCATTTGATTTCAAATCATGTGCTGATGCAGATATTTCTCTTTGGTTGCCATTCCACCTCGGATGTGCCGCTCAGATTTGTTGACATCCAAGACAACTCTCGCCCTTGCTGCCAATGGGGGATTAATCTGGATTAAACGTTCTGTAATGTCTTTATGTACCGTAGACTTACTGACTCCAAATTTCTTCGCTGTCTGCCGAACGGTTGCACCTTCTTTGACGATGTATTCTCCGATTTCCAGTGCCCTCTGCTCTATATAATCTCTCACTGATACAAACCTCTGAATGCTTGTTTTTACAGTGTATGCAGGAGGCAGAAATGGTATGTATTAAATTGAATAGAAGTCAGCCTTTCCCTTTTGCCACTCTACTAAGTCCTCCAGCGTAACGGAATCTACTACATCCTTTATCGCTGTATCCAGCCGCTTCCATAATTCCAGTGTGGCACACTGCTCCTGTCTCGGGCAGTCATTTTCTTCAAATTCCAGACAACTGACCGGTGCCATACTGCCCTCTGTTAACCGCAGTATCATACCGGCGGTATAGTCCTTCGGTTTCTTTGCCAGAAGATAGCCGCCCTTCGGTCCCCGAATACTCTTTACATAACCGGCTTTATTTAATACCGCTATTATTTGCTCTAAATACTTTTCCGATACTTCCTGCCGCTTAGAAATATCCTTAATGCGAACCGGGTCTGCTCCTTCATGCATTGCTATGTCAATCATTAATCGTAGTGCATATCTTCCCTTTGTAGAAATCTTCATGTTCATTTACTCCTTCTATTTCCGTTTATATTTCATTATTTTCGTTTCTGCATTTAATTTTATTCCTACTTTGTCACTTGGAATTATATACTATAATACTACGTTTGATTGTGCTACGTCAACTTTTTCCTTTTACGAACCCCTTTTCGCCTTCTAATCTGGCACATTTACCGGTTCCTGCCTTGTTTTGTTCTACCACCATTCCGTCAATACTCTGCACAAAGGTTCCAAGCTGCGAATAGCCATAGCTCTTTACATCGAAATCCGGAAATTCTGTATGTATCTTCTGTCCTAAACGTCCTAAATCCATGGAACCCTTCCGTACCGTTTCGCGAATGAAGCCCTCGACTGTCTTTTCGTTTACCTCTGCACTGTTTAATGATACATAGACGGTGCTTCGCTCCTGTGTCACAACGAAATCATTCAAATTACTTACCAGCTTCGTCATGGAACTATAACCATAATTTCGTTCATCAAAATCTTTATACAGACGTTGAATACTGCTCTTTAAACCTCCCAGTCCTGTACGATTTCCCTGATTTTCATTTTCCCGCACAATTTCAATCATACTCTTTTTAATCTCAGACAGCGGTACAATGTTCTTTTCAATATCGGCTGCTTTATGGGCGGTTCCGTTGGCATTTTTGTGTTCAACCTCTGCTATATCGTCGGAATCTCCGTAGATAATTTCCAGATTCTTAAAAATGGTACATGCCGCTTTCAGTGTCTTAGACGCATCACTCTTTCCCATACCGATTACTTCCATGCCACCGTCACAAAGGCGGTTCACAAGCCGGGTAAAATCACTGTCTGATGATACGATACAGAAAATGTCCACATTTTTCGCATACATAATATCCATTGCATCAATTACCAGCATAATGTCGGCTGCGTTCTTTGCCGTTGAATACCGCGGCTGCTGAATCGGAACTACAGCGTAAGACAATGCCCGATGATTCCATTCACTTAAGGTCTTAGAGGTAAAATCCCCATACATACGCTTGTAGGTAACGGTTCCGTAATTTCGAAGCTCCATAAATATACTGTCCAGATACTTTACACTGGTATTTTCCGCATCAATTAGTAACGCTATTTTCTTTTCCATCCTATTCCTCCCTGATGAAATTACAATTTATCGATTTATTTATTGGTATCGATTTGACACTACCTGTATAACAAAATACTGGTCTTCCCCAACAAAATATTTCTTTTTCTCTTTTAATGAAATGGTATCTGAGGTAATCTCATTTCCATTTTCATCAAGCAATGTTTTTCCGTCTGACACATGAAAGGTCACATCTCCATCCGATGTGATTTTGTCAATTTCCAAGTAACACAAAAAGGCATCTATTTGTTCGTCCTTAAGATATTCCTTGTCTTCGCTGCTTTCATCCTTGACAATATCGTTGTCTGCATCATACCAACTTGCATCAACATGAATGGTTGCCCACGTATGTGTATCCCCATAGTGGCGGAGCGGCCGCCAGATACTAAAATATCCAAGAAGCACCAATGCCACAAGCACTCCTATTATTATCAAAACCACTTTCATACTTTTCTTCATCTGCTGTCCTCCATTTAATATTTCTTCTTCCAAAAAGCATTTTCACCATTTCTCAATTCTTACTTTTCTTCCAGCTCCTATAAAATATAGCACTTCCCAGTTCTTTTCCTTTATTTGTCTTTCCCACTTGTTTTCCTCCAATAAAAAAACTCATGAAAAAATGTATGTATTCTATCTCCATAAGTTTAACGCATTTACTATTCTTTTTCTATACTATTTCAGATAATATTTTCAGGCAACAAGCTACTTTAAAAGGAACCGATTTCTCGATTCCTTTGCCCTTGCTGATTTCTTTACAGATTTATTTTTCGTAGCAAAGCTACCTTTGCACCTTTTCATACCCAAATGATTATTCTATCATCCCTATAAACTGGAATTTATAAATCTTTTTTCTCGTATGACTTATTCCAAGAACCAATCTCAATCAGGTTACCTTCTGGGTCGGCGATATAGCAAGTTCTTTGTCCCCACGGTTCAAGCTCTGGTTCTAATACAGATGTTGCACCATTTTTTATAGCATTGTTGTATGCCATATCCACTTCTTCAAAAGTATCAACATAGAGTGCAATTTCACTATGACCATTTAGACCTTTTATATACTCATACCTTCTGTGTGTCATGTTTTCAAAATCTTTTCTTCCATACAGCAAAACCGTAGATATGGATGTTAAAACCATAATCACAGTGAAAATCCGGCTCAATGCCAGTCATCGGTGAACATGTACCCAGCAGTTCCTGTAAAATGGAGCGGCGTTTTCAGAGTTTCAAACTACTCATAGTATAAGGCATTTATCAGCTGTGAAACCGAAAAGTGTTTTGGATTCAAATAATTAACTCTGCTGTCAATCAACTCAAATGCTTCAAAATCAAATGGAATATTTTCATCGGACATAAAGTCGTCATCTATCCAGATAATATTCTTAAGACATTCTGGAACATTTTCCACATCTATGCATAACAACTCCTGATAGAAATCATCCACTTCTATATATGTAATACCATACTCTTCTGTTTCTTTTTTAAGCTTTTCTGCAATTTGTTTTTTTACAAAACCAATACTTTCATCTGCAATATAATATGCCACGATATTTTTTCCGACTAGTTCCACGCAATCATCTCGATCTATTGAAGCATCGTAATATAATGTTTCCACTTCATTATCGGGAATCCCGCACCCTGACAAAAAATAATTTCCTATATATGCTTCAAGCTTGCCACAAAGAGATATGACAGCAGTATTCTGAACTTTATTCTGCTGATTAATTAGTGCACCAATATCTATCATCTATACCACCTTTCATTATGACTTCTAACCCATATTTCACTTGCAGCAATCTGCACACTTTACATTTTTCATCCTCCTAAGGTTTCCTCATAAGTTTTTAGTTTTGTGTGCACTGCTATAGACCGTACCATTTCATCATGGAAATCATCTGTTTTGATAAGTTGCTGCGATATTTATTGATTTGAAGTATTGCAAGTACCGCTATGCAACTCCAGTCCGCAGGAAAAGCACTCCAGATCAGCACGAAAATGATAGCAAACAGAGTGTATTATGAAATTACCATCTGGACGGAACCGAAGAAATCCCGGCAGACTACAAGGAAATCTCTCCACAAATTCCGATTTGTTAATTTGTTTTATTATAGCACATGTAAGCTCCTTCACAATAAAAAAGAGCAACCAAATTTTCTCGATTACTCTCTGTTCATTACTTCCATGATAATAATATCATAGTCTGCATTTCAAAAAAGTCTCAATATCGTAGCCAAACCGTAGTCATTCCGTATATATTTGTAACTTTTTGTAAGTTGTTTTTCTTAACATTTCGAATCACGGTTTTGTGATATTTTGCGATACTCTCCGGTTCTTACTTTTCATCCACCACCTGAAAAATATAGAACTTATGTATTGAATTATACTCTTTCAATAAAATGATTTTTAGACTTATTCCAATATTTTTTATATAAAAGAAGCCCCGTAATTATAAATATAATAATTTATCAAATCAGAAACGGCATAAAATAAAATGGCTTCAACAATAAATGTTCCTCTCTTCCTACATCCTTTTGTGATATTAAATATACCTTATTCACATTTTGAGAAAATTTTTTGGAAAATTCCTTTATTGACTCGTGTTTTCCTGTTCCGGAAGACTTGACCTCAAATGCATTTATCTTGCTTCCTTCTGATATTAAAAAATCAACTTCATAATAATGTGTACTTCCATTCTTTTCCCATGTATGATAAAACAATTCTCTTCCAGATGCAGCAATCATCTGTGCTACAAGATTCTCATATAAATAACCTAGATTGGCAGGTAATTTATCAGAAAGCAGCTTCGCATATATATCATTTTCCGTTACCGGACGATCAATAAACAATAGTGTAACAAACAAACCCGTATCAGAAAGATATAATTTATAACTGTTAAAATCTTTTGTATTTGTCAGACTGACCCTTGGATTTGTAGAATTGTAACATGGTAAAACTGTTTTTGAATCAATCAATTCATACAACAATTCTTCTGCTTTTGTATTATTTTTCTTTCCAATTGCTGTTGTAATACGATATTTTCTTGTATCTCTTGCAAGCTGAGCCGGTACAGAATGATACAATGCCGAAATCCTTCCAGAATCGTCAATTTTCTTAAAATCCTCTTCGTATAACGAAATAATCTGTCTTTTACTCATATCAATTTCTGAAAAATTCTTTCCATTGACATAGGCTTCTACTGCCTGCGGCATTCCTCCTACTGCCATATATATTCTCAAATCCCGCATTAATTTACGATTCGTTGCCTGCCCAATAGCTGTTTCACAATTATAAATCTCACGTAAAAGTTCATAGTTACTACCCGTTGCATCACAAAATTCCTGATAATCCATAGGATATACCTGTATCCTCATTTCCTCTGATGGAATTAAAATATCTTTCACGTTTTTCTTTATTGATATAAGTGAACCGGTTTCCAAATAACTGTATCTGCCATCAAACACAAGATGTTTGATAGCCTGTCTTGCTTTAGGAAATAGTTGGACTTCGTCAAAAATAATAAGGGAATCATGTTCATATAATGTTATTCCTGTTTCTGCCTGTAACCTAAGAAAAAAGATATTTAAATTTCCTATATCATCAAAGCATTCCAATATATTACTTGTTGTTTTCGAAAAATCAATCAATATATATGATTTATACTCATTCTTTGCAAAATTCTCCGCTATCGTTGATTTGCCAACTCGTCTGGCTCCCTCTAACAACACAGCATATTTATCTGAATATAGATTTTTCCATTCTAACAGTTTGTCATATGCTTTTCTTTTAAAATACATTTCTGCCTCCCAATATGCTCCTCTGACTCTTTTACGCTCATTATATCGTAAGCATTGCTCACTCCATGTATTTCACAAAATCACCTTTGCAAGCAAGTGATTTTGCTTCATTATATCGTGATTTCATTTCATTATATCACAAATGTGCTTTTCTTCAATATCTGCTTTTAATACCATGTGCTTTTCTTCAAAATATTATACTTTCCTTATATATCTTTTTTCAATATTATTAACCACTTTTGCCAAAAAGGTGACCAGACATTTAACTTTTCTTCAGTATAGAACATACCGTTTTCCCCATAAGCTTACTATTTTTCATCCACCACCTGAAAAATATAGAACTTCAGATAATAAGAATCCTCTGCTGCCCACAGAATCGGGTGGTCAGGTGCCTGTGTCCGATATTCCACCTGCCGCAGCCGCTTATGCACATTTCTTGCCGCCTGACCGATGGTCTGTGTAAACAGCTCATAGTCCATAAAATGAGAACAGGAACAGGTTGCCAGAAAGCCACCGTCTTTTACCAGCTTCATTGCCCGCAGATTAATTTCCCTATATCCTTTTACGGCATTTTTAATGGAGTTTCTTGACTTCGTAAATGCCGGAGGGTCCAGAATTACAACATCGAACAGCTCTCCTCGCCGTTCCAGCTCCGGTAGTAATTCAAATACATCCTCGCACTGAAATTTCACAGTATTTTCCAGATGATTTAAGACAGCATTTTCTCTTGCCTGATTTACAGCCAGTTCAGAAGCATCCACACCTAACACACTGGCGGCTCCTGCCATTCCTGCGTTTAACGCAAATGACCCGGTATGTGTAAAGCAATCCAATACCTTTGCACCCGGACACAGCTTCCAGATTGCTTTCCGGTTGTATTTCTGGTCTAAGAAAAATCCGGTCTTTTGTCCGTCCTTTACATCTACCAGATAATGTACATCATTTTCCACAATTTCAACCTTTGTATCAAATGGCTCACCGATAAAGCCCTTGTATCGTTCCATTCCCTCCTGCTCTCTTACCTTGGCATCACTCCGCTCATAGATGCCCCGAATGGAAATCCCATCCTCTGCCATAACCTCTTTCAGGGTTTCTAAGATAAGCATTTTAAACCGGTCAATTCCCAAGGCTAAGGATTGTACCACCAGTACATCCGAGAATTTATCCACAACTATGCCCGGTAAAAAATCGGCTTCACCGAAAATCACTCTACAACTTCCGGTATCCACTGTTTTCTTTCGATATTCCCATGCATTTCTTACCCGCATACGGATAAATGCTTCATCAATCTCTGTATCCTTATCCCGGCTCATCATGCGGACAGTCAGCTTTGATTTACGATTCAGAAATCCACGTCCCATTGGATAGCCGTCAAAATCATGCACTAAAACAATATCTCCGTCTGAACAATCTCCTAAAATGCTTTCGATTTCATTATCATATATCCAAGGTCCGCCCGCCTTTAATGACCGGCCACCTCCTTTTTTCAGTGTTACGATTGCCTGTCCCATGTATGTTTCTCTCCTTTGCTGTATCTGTTTCTATGCTTTATTTTCGTTGACTGTTTTTATCCGCTGTTTGTTCTTACTATTTCCATGTATTTCTTATCATAGTAACATGTTTCTATGTTTTTGACTAGTAGGCGTGACTGGTAGTCATGCCAAGCAGTCATAGCTAGTAATTATAGTTAGCAGTCATAATTGGTAGCCATAGTTAGTATAAGAAACCTTTTACCAATTCAAAAAATTCGAGAAAAAGACCAAAATGAAAAAAGGTAATGTCCGTTCCCTTTTAAGACCGTCATCACCTTTTTCCTTTATTGGTTATATCCTACAAAATAAAGAAACTTCAAATTATCTTGTAAAATTAATCTTTCATCACAAATTAATACTGGTTTCCTTGCCGGCTGCCTTTAGTCTTGCCATGGCTCTTGCCAGCGATGCACTGGAATGATAATATTCCTGAATGCTTTGCTTCTGCCGCATCCGTTCCTCTGCCCTTGCCTTGGCTGCCTCTGCTCTCGCAATATCTATATCCTCCGGACGTTCTACGGTTTCTACCAGCAGTATTACACGATTATTTACGATTTGCACGAAGCCCTTGCCGACCACTGCACGTACCCATTCCGTACTGCCCTCCGGCTTATATCGCATCTCACCGTCATCTACGGCAATTACCATATCCTCATGGTGAGCCAGAATCTCCTTTTGTCCGTCAAAGGCAGGGATAATCAAGGATTCGCATTTTCCATTATAAAATTCTTTGTCTGCGGCTATAACTCGTAAATGATATACTCCCATTCTCGTTTCCCTACCTTTCCTTTATAAAAATTATTACTTCATCTTCTCTGCTGCCCGTTTTACGTCCTCAATGGTTCCGACATTAAAGAATGCATTTTCCGGATACTCATCCATTTCGCCATTAATGATTGCCTGAAAGCCTCGAATGGTTTCAGCCAGCGGTACATATTCACCCTTAATTCCGGTGAAATTCTCCGCAACATAAAACGGCTGCGACAGGAATTTCTGAATCTTTCTTGCCCGGTATACGGTTGTCTTATCCTCGTCGGATAATTCCTCCATACCAAGAATCGCAATAATATCCTGCAATTCCTTATACTTTTGAAGAATCTCCTGTACCTTACGTGCAGTTTCGTAATGCTCTTTTCCTACAATATCTGCCTCCAGAATCCGCGATGAGGATTCCAGCGGGTCAACTGCCGGATAAATACCCTGTTCTACTATCTTTCTGGACAATACCGTTGTTGCATCCAGATGTGCAAATGTGGTTGCAGGAGCCGGGTCTGTCAAATCATCTGCCGGAACGTAGACTGCCTGCACAGATGTAACGGAACCGTTTTTCGTGGATGCAATTCGTTCCTGAAGCTCACCCATTTCGGTTGCCAGTGTCGGCTGATAACCAACGGCAGACGGCATACGTCCAAGCAATGCCGATACCTCAGAACCTGCCTGTGTAAAACGGAAGATATTATCAATGAACAGCAATACATTCTGATGCTTTTCATCCCGAAAATATTCTGCCATTGTCAGACCGGTTTCCGCTACACGCATTCTGGCTCCAGGTGGTTCATTCATCTGACCGAATACCAGTGCGGTCTTCTCCAAAACTCCGGATTCCTTCATTTCGGACCACAAATCATTTCCTTCTCTGGAACGTTCTCCTACACCTGTAAAGATAGAATATCCGCCCTGCTCGGTTGCGATATTCCGAATCAATTCCTGAATTAATACTGTCTTTCCAACACCGGCTCCTCCAAACAGACCTATCTTACCGCCTTTGGCATACGGTGCCAGCAAATCAATTACCTTAATTCCGGTTTCCAGAACCTCAACTGCGGGATTTTGTTCTTCGAAGCTTGGAGGGTCCCGATGAATCGACCATTTTTCAACTCCGTCTAAGGACTCCTTACCGTCCAGCGTTTCACCCAGTACGTTAAATAAACGTCCCAACGTCTTTTCTCCAACCGGAACTTGAATCCCGCTTCCGGTTGCAAGCACCTCCATATCCCGGTGCAGTCCTTCACTGGATGCCAGCATAATACACCGTACGGTATGATTTCCGATATGCTGTGCAACCTCCATCACACAACGCTTATCACCATTCATGACCTCCAGTGCATCCTTTATATCCGGCAAATCACTATCTTCAAATTCTACATCTACGACAGGTCCCATAACCTGAATGATTTTTCCTTTTTTCATTCTGAAACCTCCTAACGCTTTTTCTTCTTCTGGGCTTTGGCTCCGGCAATTACCTCGGTAATTTCCTGCGTAATTGCTGCCTGCCTTGCCCGGTTATATAATATGTCAAGCTCATGGAGCATTTTTGCCGCACTGTCTGTGGCTGCCTGCATTGCCATGAGTCGTTCATTTTGTTCGCTGGAATAGGATTCCACCAAGGCACCGTAGATAAAACCGACCAGATAATCCGGTACGATTCGTTCCATAACCTCCTCCGGAGAAGGGTGCATTGCCAGCTCCTCCATCGGCACATCTGCGGGAAGCTTCACATTAAAATCCGAACGCTTTAACGGAAGCAATTGCTGCAGCTTAACCTCTGTCTGCATGGAATTAACCATGTTCGTATATATGATATAGACCTCGTCCACTTCCTTTTTCCGATAATCCTCCAATATCGTTTCCGATATGTTTCTGGCACGATTCAGAGTCGGATTCTGTACCGTATAATGGAACTGTTTATCAATTGTAATACCTTTATGTTCAAAATAATGTCTTCCCAATTCTCCTAACACATATAACCGTAAATGTTCTTCCTCCCGAATCCTTTCCTCTGCCAGCTTCAGTATATTGTGATTATAGGCTCCTGCCATACCCTTATCGGCAGTTACCACTATATAAGCTCTGGTCTTTTCCTTCTTCGCTGTTTCTTCCTTTGTTTCAAAGTATTCGGAATGTACCTCCGGAAGATGTCGTAAAATACGGCTCATGGTACATTGCAGGGTATAGAAATACGGTTCTGTCTCTTCCAAGGACTTTTTGGCTTTTCGTAGCTTTGAGGAAGAAATCATATACATTGCATTGGTAATCTTCATGGTGTCCTGTATACTTTTCATCCGGTCCTTTATTTCCTTTGCAGTTGCCATGACTCTACACTTCCTTCCATGCTGCAATCCTTACGGATTCTGCTGACGATAGCTCTCAGCGGTTTCCGTAATCTTCTTCATTAACTCATCCGTTAATTCCTTCTGTTCTTCGATTTCCTTACAGATTTCCGGTGCATGCAGGTCAAATTCCTGCAACAGGTTCATCTGATATTCTTTTATCTTTGATTTTTCAACACTGTCAAAATATCCCTGATTTGCCAGATACAAGGTAATTACTTTTTCTGACAAGGATAACGGATGACATAATGGCTGCTTTAACAGTTCCATTAATGCATTTCCATGCTGTAACTGCTTCTTTGTCATATCATCCAAATCGGATGCAAACTGCGTAAATACCTCCAATTCCCGGAATTGTGCCAAGTCAATTCGGATGCTGCCTGCTGCTTTCTTCATTGCCTTTGTCTGTGCAGCACCACCTACACGAGATACCGACAAACCAACATTTACCGCAGGACGCATACCGGCAAAGAACAGGTTGCTTTCCAAGAAAATCTGTCCGTCTGTAATGGAAATTACATTCGTAGGAATGTATGCGGACAAGTCACCTGCCTGTGTCTCAATAATCGGCAATGCCGTAATGGAGCCTCCGCCTAACGCATCACTTAAGCGGCTGGAACGCTCTAACAATCTGGAATGCAGATAGAATACATCACCCGGATATGCTTCCCGTCCCGGTGAACGCTCTAACAGCAGAGAAATTGCACGATATGCAACTGCATGCTTACTCAGGTCATCATATACAATTAATACATCCTTACCCTGATACATAAAATATTCTGCCAATGCCGTTCCCGCATAAGGTGCAATATATTGCAGAGAGGATGCATCGCTGGCTGTAGAGGATAATACGATGGAATAATCCATTGCTTCATGCTTCTGCAAAGTTGATACAATCTTTGCCACCGTAGATGCCTTCTGTCCAATCGCAACATAGATACAGATAACATCTTTCCCCTTCTGGTTAATAATGGTATCGGTTGCAATGGAGGTCTTACCGGTCTGTCGGTCTCCGATAATTAATTCACGCTGTCCTCTTCCAATCGGGAACATTGCGTCAATGGATAAAATACCGGTTTCAAGCGGAGTGCTTACAGACTTTCGGTCTACAATTCCGGGAGCCTCCTCCTCAATCGGACGATAATCCTCTGCCGGAATCTCACCTTTTCCGTCTATCGGTTCTCCTAATGCATTAATGACTCTTCCTATATATGCGGGACCTACCGGAACCCCTGCCTTTTTCTTGGTTCTGCATACCTTGGTTCCTTCCTTAATTCCGGTATCATGTCCAAACAAAATGCAGCCAATCTCATTCTTACGGATGTCCTGTACCATGCCCTTCACACCGTTTTCAAACACTACAATTTCGCCATACATAGCATGGTCAATTCCATAAATTGTAGCAATTCCGTCACCTACCCAGATGACCTCTCCGGTGTCCTGACTTTCCTGATTCCAGTCAAATCGGTCTATTTCACTTTTTATAATTGATATAATATCTGTTGCACTGATTGCACCCACCGTTTTCACCTCTTTCTTATCGAATCCGGTTACGCCCTGATTGCCTGCTCCATCTGGGCTAATCGTCCTTCATAGCTCCAATCGTATTCCTCATGCTCTACCCGAAGAATAACTCCGCCCAGAAGCTCCGGCTTTATCTGTGTCTGATAGACTAATGTATAACCTTCATATCTGGTATTCAGGAAATCTTTAATTTCCTGCATCTGCTTTTCAGACGGTTCCGAAGCAAATATACAGCATACCCGCTTCACCTTGTGCTGTTCATCCCAGTATTGCTTATAATATGTATAAATATCCGGCAGCTCCTCCACCATGTTATGTCTGCACATAACCTTCAGAAATATAATTAATTTCTCCGGCATCTGCATTTCGGAGCCGATTCGGTTTAAGAGCTGTTCCTTTTCCTGTTCAGAAATGATAGGACTGCTTAAAACGGAAATTAACTTCGACATCTGTGTCAACACCTCTAATGAGGCTTCTACCGTTTCCCGCTCCAGCTTCAGCTCATACAGCACAATTCCATTATTCATTGCCGCTTGTGTCATATACCTCACCTGTCTTAATTATCTTTCTGGCTGCCAGCATTGCTATATCTGCAATCTGAGACTGCAGTTCTGCCTTTGCCTGCTCCTGCTCCTGTCGAATATCTGTCTTTGCCTTTTCTAACATCTTATCAGCTTCCGCCTGTGTCTTGGCAATTGTCTGAGCATGTTCTTCCTCTGCCCGTTCTCTTGCCTGCATAATAATATCTGCTGCCTGCGTCTGTGCGGTAGTAAGCTGTTCTTCATACTCCTGCTTCATTTTATCTGCCTGCGTCTGTGTTTCCTTTGCATCCGCAAATTGCTGTGAAATCATATCCTCCCGCTTCTGGATAACACCCATCACCGGTTTAATCAGAAAATGCTTGAGTGCAAAGAATAATACCAGTACATTTAAGACTGTCCAGAACAATGTCCATGGTTCTAAGCTCAGCATATTTACCACCAACCTTTATCTCTAACATTCTATTCTCATTCTTATTTTGCTCTTATCGTAAGAATAAGATAATCATAATACCGATAACCAGACCGTAAATAGCAGTTGCCTCTGCCAACGCACAACCAAGCAGCAATGATTTACTAATCTTACTCTCTGCCTCCGGCTGTCTTGCAATTGCATCTACTGCGGCAGCGGTTGCTTTACCGATTCCAAGACCTGCTCCAATACCTGTTAATACTGCGATACCTGCTCCAATTGCGACTAATAATGTTGATGACATATTTCATTCTCCTTCCTGTTTCTACCGAATTAATCGGTTGCTTCTTTGACAAATAATGCTGTTAAAAATACAAACACATATGCCTGTATCAATCCGTCAAAGATGTCGAAATAGCAACTAAATACTGCCGGAATAACCGGCGGCACTACAATTTTCAAAAGCTCCATGATGACAAAAGAACCTAACACATTACCAAACAACCGCATACATAGCGATAACGGTTTTATGAAGATTTCCAGAATGTTAATCGGTAAAATCACAGGCATCGGTTCTGCAAAGCTCTTAATCCATCCCTTCGTACCCTTTTGCCGGATTCCGGAGATTTCGATTAAAAGAATACTCATGATTGCCAGAGTTGCCGTAACATTAACATCCTTTGTTGGCGGCTTAAATCCCAAGATTCCAATCAGATTTGCGATTGCTATGTAGATTCCCACAGACATCAGGTAAGGGATATATACCTTTCCCCGCTCTCCTAAAATATCGTAGAAGAAATTGTAAAACCAGCTCACAGCCGACTCTAACAATAACTGTCCATGCTTCGGATGCTCTACGCTTAAGTTCCGTACAAAAATCTTACAGCATACGATAACCACCAGCATAATAATCCAAGTGACTACAACCGCTTCCGATACCGGGATTCCGCCAAAAACCGGAATGGTAAATACAGTTTCACAGTTCAGCTCTTCCATCAGTCTCTCTACAAGAGCATCCATCTGCTTCACTTCCTTTTAACTCACTGTATAACCTCTATTTATTAAATTTGCTTGCATTTTAATCCCCAAAGATTTACTTGTCAATCAGAAATGACTTTTGGTCAGATTTTTTCAATTTTAGAATTATTTTATAGATTTTCAGCACTTTTTCTTCTTTTTAATTTATTTTTCCGTTCCCGTTAGGCATTTTCACAAGCTCACTAAATGTTTTTTCTTTTTCAAGTCATAACCTGACGAAAATTTCACCAAAACAGATTTAAAATCTTACTATAGTCCTTCATTTTTAAATGACGGAATAAAGCTTTCTTTTGCAACATCCCCCTCCTGAATGAAGCCCTGCTCTAAGCCCAGATTCAATGCATAGGAAACGAGCCTTTCATATTCCCGTTTTGTAACCCTCCGATTCAGTTCCGGAATATCTGCCACCTGCGGCAGCGGTGTATATTGATTCAACAGACTTATATACACCTGATTACCATAGGTTTCATATACATATTTCACTACAGCCTTTGCATTTTTAACATGATTCGGAAGCAGTAAATGTCGAACCACCACACCGCTTTTCAGCCTGCCATCTGCTGAAAAAACGGGTGCTTCCTGCTGTCTCACCATTTCCCGCAAGGCTTCTTTGGCAACTTCGGGATAATCGCCCGCATTGGAATACATTTTTGCCAGTTCCGGTTCCATATACTTAAAGTCTGTCAAATAAATATCCACGATTCCTTCCAGCCTGCGAAGCATATCCACAGCTTCATAGCCGCTGCAATTATATACAATCGGCAGATAAAGTCCCTGCTTTCTGGCAAGGGTAACTGCCTGAATAATCTCCGGTGTATAATGCGTAGGAGTTACCAGATTGATATTTTCCGCTTTCTTTTCCTGTAATTCCAGAAATATTTCTGCCAGCCGCTCCCATGTGACAGCCTTTCCGGTTTCTCCTTGTGCGATTTCGTAATTCTGACAATAAATGCAGCGAAGCGGGCAACCGGAAAAGAACACAGTGCCGGAGCCTGTGTTTCCTGTTATGCAAGGCTCCTCCCACATATGAAGTGCCGCCCTTGCAAGATATATGGTTGTTCCCGTCACTCCGCAGACCCCTGCCCTGCCCTCACTTCGGTTCACACCGCAGGCTCTGGGGCAGCGGGTACATTTTGTCAAATCATCGTACTGCATTTTTTTGTCTCCCTCTTCCTATATATTAGAAAAGTTTTAACAGCATATATACGGCTGTGCTGGCAAAAATACTGATTAATGTATTCTTTTTCCATAGATGCACACCGACACAGACACCGACTGCCGCCAGCTCCCGGATTCCGTTTCCCATTAGGTCTGTGGTTACATCCCGCAGGCAATAGATTACCAATACCGCCATGATTGCAGGTGGCAGTATTCGTCCCAGATATTGAATCTTAGGGGGTATCTCTTTCTTCTTTCCAAGCAGGGTAAACGGTAATGCCCGCATCAGCAATGTACATAACGCAGCCGCCAGGATTCCGACCAGACACATTTTTTCATTCATGTGCATTTCCTCCCTCTGCTTTTTTTATTCTGGATTCAAACAATAACAACAATCCGGCTACCAGTAAAAGTGCAGGAAGCATAAACCGGTCCGCTCCTACCAGCAGCAACAGACCAATTCCACAGCCAGCCCCCAGTATTGCCGGCAAATGAATCCGGCTTGCTTTCCACTGGTCAATTAATATCGTTACAAATAATGCCGTCATGCAAAAATCAATTCCTTCTAATTGTACCGGCACCAATTGTCCTGCAATTCCGCCGAGAACCGAACCGATTAACCAGGAGCTTTTACAAAATACAGCTACATAGAACATAATCGTTTTCCGATTATCCTCCGATAATGCTCCCGTGGTTGCCAGCATTGCACAATTTACAGCATAGGTTTCATCCGTCATCGTAGCTACCATGTACGGATACCGCTTCCCCATTGTCCGAAAATCCTCCACAAAGGTGAGACCATAAAAAAACTGCCTGCTGTTCATCAGCAGTGCAGTCAGAGCAATGGTTACCACAGAAGCTCCCGTACTCAACAGTGTAACCAGTACAAATTGATACGCACCTGTATATATCGTCAGGCTGATTAGAAAGGACCAAAGCCACGAAAATCCTGCCTCCTGCATCACCAGACCATATGCCATGCTGACAAAGAAATAACTTCCCATAATCGGCAGTGCCTTTTGCAACGCAATTCGAATGGTCGGCTCCTTATACCACTTTTCGCCTTCTTTTCTCCTGTCGTTCTTCATCCTGTATTTCCTCCAGATATTCCCACAGCCGGCAGATTGTCAAATCCGGCTGCAATATATCTATTACTTTACTATAAATCGCATCTGCCAGCAAGCGGTGTCCGGCTTCATTTAAATGCTCCTCGTCTACGGAACTGGCGTGTGCATACCGGGATGCTGCCAGAAAATACGCACCCTCTTCCTTTGCAATGCCCTGATATACGGCTTCCAGCTCTTTGGATACCTGAACCGATTCCTTCGAAAATTCCGGGTCATAGCCGTCTTCCCATACCCGGCTTCCCAAATGAATCGGTGACACCAGCAAAACCGGTGTATGCTCTGCGTATCTATGTGCCTGCCGGAGCAATGTACGGATTCCTTCCCCAATTTCCTTTGCAGAAGCGTGGTATACCTGCTTGCAGTCATTAGTTCCCAGCATCAGAATAATCAAATCTGTGGCTCCTGCTGTCTCTAACACAGCCGGAAACAGTTTACTTCCGTTGCGGTTTTCCCGAACTGCGTCCTCATACACTGTCGTTCTTCCGCACAGTCCTTCTTCTATAATATGATATTTGTCAACGCCTAATTTTTCATTCAGCAAACTGGTCCAACGGACTCCCCAAGGATACCGTTTTCCACTCTCCGGAATATAACCATATGTATTTGAATCTCCAAAGCATAATATCTGTTTCAATTTCATCACCTCGGATATATTATACTGTTTTACTAGGAATTTGAAAAATACGTTATACCTATGACCTGCTATAGATTTTTACTATAGCTTATCTTGATTTTTACGATTGCTATTGTTTCTATATTATTTATCTATTCTGCATCTACCAGATTCGTAATCCAGACACCCTTCTTTACCAGAATGTATCCAACAATTACCTTAATCATATCTGCACTCTGCACAATTGCATACACGCCCAGAATCGGCAGTGCCGTAAAGGATGATAACAGAAATGCCATCGGCACCGGTATCACCCATGTAAATACGCTGTCAAACAAAAACGTGATTCCGGTTTTTCCGCCGGAGCGTAATGTAAAATACAGTACATTTAAGAATCCCTGCAACGGGAAAAACAATGCCGTAATTACAATGAACCATCGTCCGAGATTCTGAACCTCTGCTGTTGTATCATACAGAAGTGGAAAGCCTTTTGCACATAGAACTAAAATCCCTGTCAGCAACAGACACATCGCACCGGTAAACCACATCAGCCGCATGGAGTTTTTCTTTGCCTCATCAAACTTTGACGCTCCCAGATATTGCCCGATAATGATACCGACTGCATTTCCCATGGCTACAAATACCACATTTAAAAGATTACAGATTGCATTTGATATATTCAGTCCCGCAACTATCTGAAGTCCGCGAATGGAATAGCACTGGGTTAATGCCGCCATGCCGCCTGCCCATAAAAATTCGTTTAAGAAAATAGGGATTCCCTTTCGGATTACCACCTGCATTTCATGCAGCGGCACCCATAGTGTCCGGTAAATACCTTTTAAAAATGTGTGTTCCTTTCTTTTTGCATGCGACCATATTACAACAACCGACATTTCTACAAATCTGGCAAGTACCGTTGCAATTGCCGCCCCCCGAACCTCCAGTCTTGGGAAGCCAAAGGTTCCATATATCAGAAAATAGTTAAAGACCACGTCCACCAGCACCGATATAATGCCGGCAACCATTGGCTTAAAGCTCTCTCCTGTTTCCCGGAGGCTGCTCGCATATATCTGCGTAACTGCAAACGGGAGCAATCCGATTAACATGATATGAAGGTATTCCAAACCATATTGCAAGGTTGCGTCCGGATTAATATCTCCGGTTGTTCCATGCAGATATAAGCCGATTAGGGATGTACCGCCAAATATAAAGATAAGCATTCCCACCAGCGTACACAGCAGGCATATCCAGAACTTTAAACGGAAAATATTCTGGAAGCCTTTTATATTTCCTTGTCCGTAATACTGTGCTCCATAAATTCCGGGTCCGGAAAGTCCACCAAATATAGCTAAGTTAAAAACAAAAATCAACTGTCCCACAATGGAGACAGCCGTCATACTCTCTGTTCCCAATCTGCCTACCATCAGGTTATCGACCAGACTTACCGCATTCGTAATTCCGTTCTGAACCATCATAGGAACTGCAAGAAGCAGAGCCTTCTTATAAATTTCATTTCGATTATTCATGTTATTTCTCCTGTAAAACGCTAACGTTAATCATAATCGAATTTTGTGCTTTCGTCAATCCATTTGATTATATTCCACAAATGCCTGATAATACTGTATCGTAACCTGACCGTATTTTGCCGCCCAGACTCCCGTACCGTTATATCTTGCCATCACTGCCTCGGTTTCCGCCAATGACAGCTCCCCGCTGACCTCCTGTTCACTCATGGTATGTGCCAATACCAATGCTACCGTATCTATATTTTGTTCCTCCTCCTGCAAATACATCCAGAACAATTCCAAATCCTCCCAATTATCCGGATTGTAAGCTGTATTGTATTTCCAGTTATGTGCCTTTATTGCGGTCTTTGCAAACACCTGTCCCATACCGGTTGAAGAATCCAGCCGGCAAAGTGACATATTCTGCGGTTTTCCATGCTCCTCCTGCCGATGTCCGTACTGATAAGAGGCACGCACATACAAATCTGCTACCGGGTCCTCCATTCCATAGAACCGAAGCTCCTGAAACAGCACAGACTGTACCATGGCTTTATCGACTCCATATTTTTCCGCTGCTGCCTCAATTACCGCATCATACTGCATTACCGTAGCCAAGGCGGTTTCATTCGTATAGTACGGTGCCGTTTTAATCATTTGTCCGACATTTATGTAACTGTCTACCGCCAGATTCAGCTCTGTCAACAGACGCTCCTCCGGTGTCTGCACCTCACAACCGTTTACAACGACAATGGGACACATAGACTCCCAGCCCGCATGACCGTTTAAAAAGGAGGCAACCACCAACAGAATAATCAAAACACCCGCTATCAGCTCTGCCATCCATTTTTCTTCTATATCTTTATGTAATTGACTGATAAAATGCGTTCTTTTTCTTCCCATTTTTCACACCCCTGCTTATGATTTCAAGGTATCAAAAGTATTCATCCGAATTGTAACAAACCGGCATCAAAACTGCATCACATTTCTTACGTTTTCCTTACATTCTTGATAGCTACATTCTGGTTACATTATACCCTCTTCTAACACTTATCTGCTGTAATTTACCTTCGTGATTTTAATCGGAGTTCGGTTCAGCGTCACCCATTTTACGGATAACTCTGTCAATCGATTTATGGTATCTTCATCTGCATTTTTTATGATTTTAATTATGTGGCGGACCTCTTCCTCTTCATCGGATGATAATGGTGTTCCCATGCAGACATACTTATACAACGCATTTGCTAACTCTTCATAATCGGCATCCCAGTTAATGCCTCCGTTATCTAACAGCTCATACCCCAGTTTTCCGGAAATTCGTATAACTTCTCCCTGTACGGTTCCGGCATGACCGGAGCCTGGCACCAGCAAATTCCATAATTCACTGTGTTGCTTCTGCCAGCTCTTTGCGTGAATCTCAATTTCACTTGTTCCGTCAAACAATGTCCGCCTCGGAACCGGTTTCACATGCAAAAGCTCATATAAATGCTTCATTACACAATCCAGTTCCTCTATATTTTCCGGATTCAGGTCTTTTCTTCTAAACTCAATATCCTCTGCAACCTTCTGCATATAGCCCTGTAATTTTTCTGTTACCGGTATTCCCTGTGACAACAAATAAACCGTAACCGGTTCCAACTTAATCAAGTCAAATGTCATTGCATTTCGAAATGCACATTCCAGCGGAGTATTTCCATTTGCATCCGTTACACCCACATCTGCTCCAGCCTCTAAAAGACACTTTACCAGATTCAGACTTCCTGTAGACACAGCTCTATGTAAAACGGTTTCATGATTCCAGACCTCTGTTGCTGAAATATCTGCATTGAGTTTCACCAACTGAATTGCCTGTTCTTCTGCATATTTGTGTCCTGCATGATACAACAAAGGTGTATAACCATATGTGTCCACATAATTAATGTCTGCTCCCTGCTCCAAAAGCCATCGCATCATACTTTCGGATATAAGAAACTCAAACGCATTTCCCTTGTTATACCCTCCGTATGCATTAATGTCACATTTATCAAATACTTTTTTAATGTCCGGTTCATTTCCAGTCTTTACTAATTGTTCAAAGTCCTTTGGTAACGTTTTTCGTTTTGCCATAATATGCCCCTCCTTTTGATACTGGCTGCTATAGTTTTTTCCTATAATCCGCTATCGGATATATTGATTATACAAAATAAATGCATGGTTGTATACTGATTTCAAGTCAAATCCCTATTAATTCAGTATGAAAACAAGGTTATAAAGTTAGCGTTTACAAAAGGAGATGTGTGAAATGGCAGAGCATAAATTAATCAGTATTTATAAACAAAATACCCCGGAGGATTATTTGAAGGTTGCAATTGATGTTGCAAAATGGTTACAGGCATATGAAGTAAAAAAGTCGGTCGGAAAAAGCTGGAAAATAAGCAGTGGTGCCGGACAAGGAGACGGTGATGAGCTGGCTCAGAAAATGACAGACCGGAGTATCTATTCCGGAGCTGCGGGTGTCGGATATTTTTATTTACAGTTATTTGAAGCAACCGGAGAAAAGAAGTATTTTGAGGAAGCGGTTCAGGCTGCGGAATATCTGCTGGACTCATTTCATGATGACCTTGGAGTGAAACCAGGAATCCACGGCGGCATTACCGGAGAAGGCTTTTTTGCAGAGGCATTATTTGAAAAAACCGGAGAAGCCAAATATCGGGATTATGCAATTAAGGTTGCAGATATAGCCTATGAGAAAGCAGTCAAGGAAAACGGATTTCTTCATTGGGATGGATTTGTCGACTACATGGGTGACGGAAGTACGGCAGCATACTGGTTGTACCTTTCCGGCATCACAGGCGATACAAAGTACATAAGCTATGCAAAGCAGCTACTGGATTATATTCTGACATTTCAAACAGACCTTCCGGACGGCACTTCTTATTGGAAGTTCTTTGATATTCATGATTATTTTCCAGAGCTTCCAGAAGGCGGCATTCTTCCTAATTTTGCCCATGGAACTGCCGGAATCGTGTATCTGCTGACAAAATATTATGAGGCAACCGGTGATGTGAAATATTTGGATATTGCCAAAAGAGGCTTTGATTTTCTTATTAATATCGCAATTAATACGGAGGATGCATCTATTGTACCGTATCTGTATTTGCCGGACAGCAGTGATACCTTTGATGTCTTCTATTTAAGCATCTGCCACGGACCTGCCGGAGACGGAATTGTTGCCAAGGAGCTATACAAGGCAACAAAGGAGAAAAAATACTTACAATTCTATGAACGGCTTTCAAATGCCCTTAGAGCCGCAGGCGTTACCTATAAACGCTCACCGGGATATTGGAATGATTGTATTTGCTGCGGTTCTGCCGGTGTTTTATTACACTTTGTGGATGGTATTCAATTAACCGGAAAAGAGGACTACAAAAAAACGGCAGTCGGGGTTGCCGACAAGCTGGTTGGCGATGCATATAAGAATAACGAAGGAACCAGATGGTACAATGCATGGACCAGAGTTATCCCATGGAATGTAGATGCCCACATCGGACTGTATATGGGAAGTGCCGGTGCCGCCAGTGCATTGCTTACCTTGTATGGAGCATTGACCGGAACAAAAATCTCACCGATTTTTGAATTTTTGGATACAAAGCAGAACAACTAACAACATGGGAGGTGTCATATGAGTACAGAGCATATATTACAATTTGAACATAAAAGCGTTGTTGTGACAGGTGCCGGTGCCGGAATGGGGAAACAGATTACACTTGATTTTCTGAAGGCAGGTGCGACGGTTGTTGCCGTAGAAATCAATGCGGCAACTTTGAAGGCATATCAGGCTGAACTCAAACAAAATTATGATGAAGAACTGGTTTCTCGTTTTCTTCCATTTGTGGGAGATGTTTCTAAGCAGGAAACCAATGAAAAAATGATAGAGCTTGCCGTACAGAAGACCGGAAAAATCGATATTCTGGTAAATAATGCCGGAATTGCCGGACGAAGCGAGCCGATTACGGAAACAGAAAATGAGGATTGGGAACGTATCCTTGCAGTTGACCTTACCGGACCGATGTACGCCATACGGGAAGCGGTTAAGCGGATGCTTGAACAGGAAAGCGGCGGAAATATCGTTACCATTGCATCGGTTGCCGGACTGAAAAGCGGGCGTTCCAGTGTTGCCTATACGGTTGCAAAGCATGGTCTTGTCGGGTTGTGTGAGCATACGGCATGGGCATATATGCACAAGGGAATCCGAAGCAATATGGTATGTCCGGGTGTAATCAAAACGCATATGTCCAGTACATTTTATGAGGAAAGTGAATTTGGCAGAGAACGCATTCTGGCATCCCTTGACCCTCACATCGTAAGCGGTGAGGTAACGGATATTTCAAGAGCGGTTTTATTTCTGGCAAGTGACGAAGCAAAATTCATTAATGGGGCTTCTATTGTTGTGGACGGTGGTTTGTCATGCGGATGATGTAACTGAAATCACACAGATATATACAGATATTTATGGATAAACAGAGAGGATGAATGAACAATGGCTAATATTTATAAGAGTATTACGGAGCTTGTTGGAAAGACTCCGTTAGTGGAATTAGTTAATTTTGAGAAACAGAATGACTTGAAAGCAACGATTCTGGGGAAGCTGGAATATTTTAATCCTACCGGAAGTGTAAAGGACAGAGCGGTTCTCGGAATGATTGAAGCGGCAGAACGGGATGGTCTGCTAAAGCCGGGAGATACCATTGTAGAGACCACAAGCGGAAATACCGGAATTGCTTTGGCTGCTTTTTGTGCAGCAAGAGGCTATAAATCCATCATATATCAAGAGCCGGGATGCACACCGGAGCGTACACAGATTATGAGAGCGTATGGCTGTGATTTGAGAGGCCTGGATGAAATTCCGGGCATACAGGAGATTATGGCACAATACGGCTTTGATGTGGTAAAGATTATGGCGGCGGTTGCAAAGTATGCAGAAGAAAAGGGATATTTCTACATGGGACAGCTGGTAAATGAAGCAAATCCGCAGGCACATTACAAAACCACCGGACCGGAGCTGGTTGCCGATACTGACGGAAAAATTGATATTGCAGTCATGTTAGCCGGTACTGCCGGAACCTTGGCAGGAATCGGTACTTACCTGCAAGAACATATTGAAGGGGTTAAAATTGTTGGAGTTCAGCCGACTCCGGATTCCCTGTCCGGCCCCGGTGATAACGTGGATACCATTGACGGTGTTGTAAGATTTGATACACCGGAGGGATGCCGGCATCCATTTGTGGTAAGACGGAATTTTAAATACGATGAGGTCATCGACGTAACCGGTGCGGATAGCTATGCTACTGCCAGAGAGGTCGCACAATCCGATGGTATTTTACTGGGTGCCTCTGCTGCGGCTGCGTTAACAGCGGCTAAGCAGCTTGCTCTCCGCCCGGAAAATGAAGGAAAAACCATTGTTGCAATTCTTGCGGATAACGGAATGAAATATCTGTCCACTAACATGTATAAATAAGCACAGGAAATTATTGCTTTGACGATTGATTTATAATCGGATTGGTTTTACTTAGTAAGATTGCAAGTACAAGTGTAATAACTTCCGCAACAAATGGGGCAATCCAAATGGCATCAACTCCAAACAGGCTGGGAATGATAAAGATAGCAATTGCTTTTACTACAACTCCTCTGCTGATGGCTATTATATCTGCCGCTCCTGTTCTCTTTGTAGAAAAAAGGTATGCTGTATAAATAAGATTTATAGCCATCGGGATAAAGGATAAGCTGAATAGTGGCAAAGCTGCTGTTGCTGTCTGTACCAGTTCTGCTTCTTGGTTGAAAATGCGGATAACCGGCACATCGAAGAAGTACAGACCGGCATAAACCAGCACTGACAAAATACTATTGATGATAATACCGCTACGGAAATACCATTTCATTTCATCTGTATTCTGCTTTCCGTAGCACTGCCCCCATAGCGGCTGCAGCCCTTGTGCTACACCGGAAAAAATAGCGTTTGCAAGAGAATAAATGAAGTTTAATACACTGAATGTCGATATGCCAATATCTCCGATTAAATTCGCCAGCATGAGATTATAGCAAAGTGCGGTAACCGGTGTTGTAAGCTGCGTTACCGCTTCCGGCACACCACGCTTACAAATCTTAGTTATCAGTGAAATGTCAATTTTGAACGGAATTATACGCAGCTCACCTTTTTTGAACACAAAATGGGACAACAGCACCAGAACAGAAAGAACTTGCCCTAACCCGGATGCAATCGCAGCACCAATGACACCCATATTAAGCGGAAAGATGAAAAGCCAATCTAAAAAGATATTTGTTACTGCACCCACACACATACCCACAAAGGCAAGTACTGGAGAGCCATCATTTCGAACAAATACCGACAGACAGGTACTCATAAGCATCGGAATCGAAAATGCAGAGTAATAGAACAAATAATCTGCGGACATTTTCTGCATTTCCATACTCAGGTCTTTCGCTCCGCTTACATTAACAATCTGTTGTGAAAATACCATTCCCCCAAGCATTAAAAGAACCGATAACAGGACGGTCAGAGAAAAGGCGGTCATAAATGCATGATTTGCCCCTTCTTTATCTCCTCGTCCCTTTCTGATTGCGACCACCGTTGCTCCGCCCATAGGCAGCATCGCTGCAATTGCCACAACAAAGGTGATAAACGGAACTGCAATGTTGACAGCTCCTAATGCAGCAGAACCAATGCCCTGCCCAACAAAAATACCGTCAACAACGTTGTAAAGATAGGTTACAAACAAACCACCTAATGCCGGAAAGATGTAACCAAACAAGGATTTTGTTTTTGCGTTCATAGAATACCTCCATAACTGAAACAGGATAAAGCTTTTTCAGCTTTATCCCGCTTTATAACAAAAGTGGGATAAAGCCCTAAATGGTCTTATCCCACTTCAACAATCTTATTTGATTGCAAGTCCTCTGACAAGCAAGCTTATTTTAGCATTTGAAATCTGCAAAGTCAATAACCCCTATAAGAAGTCTTGTATTGTGTTTTTATTATAATTTATAGGAGTAGATTTATTTGTACTCTGTCTCTTACATATCAAGCCATTGTATAAATGCAGTTTTATCTGTACTGTTATATCCGGCATTTTGATAGAAATTTAATGTACTTTCCTCTTTTGACCCGGTAAGCAGCATCATTTTATAGCAATGCTGCTTCTCTGCAAGCTGTTTCGCATAGTTCAGGCAAGCGGTTGCATAGCCTTTCTCCCGATATGCTCCATGTGTCACTACATTTTCTACAAATGCATATGGGCGAACATTTCTTGTAAGGTTAGGAATAATTACGCATACGCAGGATGCCACAATCTTACCGTCAATTTCGCAAACAATAAGATGATGATTGGCATCATTTATGATATTGTTCCATGTATTTTTTAACTGCTCGGAAGCTTCCGGAATTGTTGTCTCATGAAGATACAAATACAGTTGTAAGATTTCGTCTAAATCATTGGTGTTGGCTTCTCTAATCATTGTGGTTTGCCTCCTGACTACATTTCAACATACAGTTATATCCACCATGCAAGGGTTAATTCATCAAGTGTCACGATTTTTTCGTTATTAAAATCCATCATAACTTCAATGTTCTTATAAGTTTTTGGCATAAGCTGGGGCATTAATTCACGGCAAGCTCCGCATGGTGCAAGAACCTTTCCATCCCAATTTACAGCAACGACCCTTCTAATTGCATTTTCACCGTTGGTAATCATATTGAAGATTGCGTTCCGCTCAGCACAATTCCAAGTGTGCATGAACCATCAACACTCCCCCACATAGATTTTACCGGAAACAGATTCAACAGCAGCCTCCATCATTTCAGAAATAACACGGGGTCTCAATACTTCCTTTGCAGCATTATACATATCAATCCAAATCTGCTCCGTTTTTATCCTCCCTGTATATTACATGCCCATAATAAACGGTACACCTACCGATGTGACTATATTCATAATAAAAACCTGTAAGAAAAGCGTAAACAACTGTATCCTGCCGGCAGGAGCTTTCAATAATCGGCAAGCAAATATCCATTGAGGATATTCCGGGCATTGCTATCACTTCCAAATAGCCAAAATGTTTTGCAAATACCGGAAGCAATACAATAGATGCCGTTTCCCGAATCATGTTATACATAAATGCCACAGCACTTGCCACGGCATATTCAGCACCGGCACTTGCAATTACCGCAGGTGCATAGGTATACCAGCCAAATCCAGCACTAATTGCCAAACTCTCTCTGATAGAAAATCCGAGCCAGCATCCTGATATAGCACCCATTGCTAATGAGCCTACTATTGCTGCTATCGGAAATACAAAAGCCCGGATACCAATTACCTTTAAGCACTCTGCAACCTTTCCGGACAAACCGAGGTCAAACCCAACAAATGCCACCATGATACAGAGCAATACCGTCATCATAGAACTATTGACCCTGTCAAATTCTTTTAGAATGTTATTCGGCTGTCTTTGGATTACAACAATACCAATGATGCTACCAACAGTCACCAATCCTAAAATCGTAAGGGTACTTTTGAGTCCTCGGAGATTATGACTTTTGTTGTCAGCTTTTTCCCCATGAGTTCCACTTTCAAATTCTTTATTATGAGTATTATTCAAATCTCCGAATCTGTTCATCCCCATTATTTTACGAACAATAAAGACAGCCATCATACTGCCAGCCACACAAAATACTGTAATGATAAATGCCCGAATGCCGATACTTCCAAGGTTATTTATAACTTCCTTATTTGCACCCATTCCCAAGCCCATAAGCAAAACAATGACATATACAATTCCCATAGTAATATGTGGAAGAAATGTCAATTTATCACGATATAATCTCAACTTTGATGCCGAGAAATATGTCACAAACATAATTACCCAGTATAGAACTAACATTCCCATTATTTATTTTCTCTTTCCTGTTCAACCTGCAAAATATGCACCGATTTTATCATTATGTGCAACGTTTACGGCAATATATATTATTTAGCCGAGCACCAGCCTTATTCTTTTAAACTAACATATTTACAGGATAATGTCTATCATATACCTTCCTTACTGTATCCTATCTAATTCAGAACCCATGTTAAAAAAAGTCACTTTTCCTATATCAATTATCTCACACTCCTATTTTGGTAATACTAAAGGTGAATTTTTCAATAATGCTGCAATAACAGAGTTGTATTTGGCTGTTCCATAATCTTCAACAATACTGGTTATTCTAGCCCCTGCATCCTTTGATGAAGCCCCGCATAAGAAAACTCTTTCATCAGCAGTTCCATAATCCAACACGATAAATTTATCTTTCTGCACATCTAAGTTGTATCCATCTACCTGCATGGAGGTGGATGCACGGGTGTAGGTGTAGCATTTGAGTTGATTTTTCTTGAAATCACAACCTTTCTATTGTCTATCTAAAATATTACTTTTATGTTGTCCCGACAAAATTATACAACTGTTCCAACTTCATTCCAAGAAGAAAAAGGTAGTCAAAACAACTGCCCATTCATCTGTTCTATTCAGTATCTGTTTCATCAATATCTATATCAGATACCGCGACACAATCTAGGTTTTTCACATTTAAATATACAGTATTGTATTTTTCGCTTATGTTTTTAGTGGCAAAAATATATATAAATTTTTCTTTTCCAATAGCTGAATTCAATATGTTTAGCTTATTAGCTTTACCATGTCCACAGTCATCTATCAGATTGCCACTTAATACACATTTTACTTTCTTTGTCGAACCATTAAATGCCTCACTGAACACTATACTGTAACCGCCATTTTCCTTCTGAAATACTTTCCCCTTGCCAAAATAAACATATAGATACTTGTCCGTATCTGTAATTTCATTTTGTCTCCCTATCCTTTTAAACAAATACCCCAATTTATATGTATAAAACTGATTTTTCTTAAACTCTACCGTTACTTCATCTTTAAACAAGGTTCCATTTCTTAAAGCATTAACAAATGAACAAACCAACGAATTCAAACAATAGTAATTGGTTTTTCTTTCTTGGGAATCATCCCGTTTTCTTCTCATTTGTTTCTTTATTTCAGTAAAATTATTTGCTTGACCCATCGGTAGTATATGCTCTATGATTTTATGCCTTTCAGGTCGTGTCATATGAAAGCATATTTCTTTACCTACTTTTTCTTTATGTCTCTCTTTTTTTTGTATTATTCCTGTTTATATCTTTTTCTAAAAACTCTCTAAATACTTCACACGAATCACTATGCATATTTTCATGTTGAGACATTATAAAATGAGGAATCCTCTTTCTATCAGACACAAATGTATCCATATTCTTACATGTAATTCCTGCATAACAGTTTTCTCCGACACAAATAAATGCCTTTTTATCCTTTAATATTCCTTCCATCCACAATTCGTTGGCTTCTATTGCATCCACAAAATCATTAATTTCCAAGCTAAATGCCGTTTCAATCTTTGCCATAATCCAATACCTTTCGTTATTAGTACTAATTTATACATTACTTATTCTAATTCTTTTTCAATTTCCTCAATCGACGGCAAACTGCTCTTTAATTCTTCCGGCAAAGCACTTACCATCTGATTTTTCCATTCTGCTACGCCGATTGGATTCTGATAACCAGCAAGAGAATATTCCACAACCGTCTTATTTTTTCCTTTTACCAGTAATAATCCTATAGTTGGCTTATCATCCGAATGACGCATAATATCATTTACAGCATTCTGATACATATTAAGTTGACTAACAAATCCCGGTTCAAAATCACACGCCTTCAACTCAATAACAACATAGCAACGCAATTTCAAATGATAAAATAACAAGTCTAAATAAAAGTCCTGTCCTCCTACTTCTAAATGCACTTGCCTTCCGACAAATGCAAATCCCTGCCCCAACTCAAGCAAAAACTTTTGTATATGCTCAATCAATTGCTGTTCTACTTCTGCCTCTCTTCTAGGAATATCCGTCCCTAAAAAGTCGAAAAGATATGGATCTTTAAATATCTGATTAGCCATATCAGATTCTAACGGTGGCAATGCTGTTGGAAAATTGTTTATGCTTTTCCCCGTTCTCTCCATAAGGCAAGATTCTATCTGCAATTCTAAGATTGTACTGCTCCATCCATTCTCAATTGCCTTAGTTGCGTACCACAATCTGCCTTCTTGACTATCTATCTTGTCAATTAATTTTAAATTTGTTCTCCATGGTAATTGTGCAACAACCTGTTGCACAATTTCATAGTCCGGCCAACACTCTGCAAACTTACGCATATATTTGATATTTCTAGCCGAAAAACCCGACATATCAGGAAAAGCCTCCTTTAGGTCTTGTGCCAAACGGTCAATAACCTTTGCTCCCCATCCTTCCTTTTCCTGCTTGTCAAGTATCGCTTTACCAATATTCCAATACAGACAAATCATACTTGAGTTAGCATTTAAAACAATAGTCACTCTCTGCTTTTTAATCTTCTCTTTTATTTCATTTATAAATTCCAAATAACCATCACTCATTTCAGATAAATTAGGAGCCACCTTAAAAATAACTCCCTCTTTATCTTTTCCCATATGCTTTCCCTTATCCATAAATAACCTCCTACAAATTGTGCAACAGGCTGTTGCACAATTACTATTGCATTACTTACCGGCTGTATTATCTTCCTTGTCATCCTCGATTCTTTTATCAGACAACTTCTCCATTTGAATCTTATATGCCATCAACTGCAAAAGATACTGTGGAACTCTTCTATTTCCTAATTCCCAGTCTGTTTCTGTCATGTAAGGAATTTCAAAGTACTCACAAAATTCTTTTCTATTCATTCCAGTATTTTCTCTTAATTTTCTTAATTCTTCTCTTGCTTCCATAGTCCACCTCTTTATGCATTGCATAAATTTATTATATGGTTTTTATCTCTTACGGTCAATAACTAATTTACATAAAAAACAATGAACCTCGGTGAAAATTCGCTTTTCACCGAGGTAAACTCAAATTATTATCATTATATTCCATTTACATTTTTTTGAACGCTCTATCGTATGTATACATCCCACTTTCGCAAGATGCCGGCATTCCTTATGCCGCTTTCTTAAATCGTCCCATAAATCGCTTCACATAAGCCTCATACCAAAATCTTTTTCCTTCTGCATCATCACACCAAGTTTTCGAATCGTACTGTAGGTCTGCAGCTATATCACGCAAAACCTCTAAACCGTACTTTTCCATCATCTCCGCAAGAAATGTGCAATAGCATTCAAATTTCTTATTCAAAGCTTTCCTCCTTCCTTAGTCGTTTCTGCATCCCATCAGAATAATTCCAATAATTCTTTTCTTGATGATACAGCTACGCTAAGGAAAAGTCGATATTTTTGATTCAAAAAAATTCCGCTCACATATCCCCGGAACTTGTTATCAGCTAATTTCTTTTATAGATTTCTCATGGTGTCTTCTGCAAGATACACATTTTTTATATCCACGCCAAAATGCATCCTGTTAGGGAGGAACATCCCCTAAAACCCCTAATATTTATATAGGTGCGTCACTTTTGGGAGTCACTTTCTAAAAGGTGCTCCACTTTTTGACTCGCCTCAAGTATTATAACAAATATCATTCAAATATAGAATTCATAATTTGCCTTATGAGAAGGTCGGCAAAAACGAACCGGTATGTATAGCAGATGAAGTACCGTTTGAGATACCGGAGAGTTGGGAATGGGTACGTTGGGGAACATTGTCAGAATCTATTCAGTATGGATACAATGCCCCAGCACAGGAAAACAGACGAATAAAGATGGTTCGCATTAGTGATATTCAAGATAATTCTGTATTGCGTGAAACAGTTCCCTACTGTGACATAAAGGAAAGTGAGATTGATACATACCTGCTGAAACCCAATGATATTCTGTTTGCAAGAACGGGTGGAACAGTTGGGAAGTCTTATCTCATACAAGAAGTTCCAGAAGAAGCGATTTATGTGGGCTATTTAATTAGAACCAGATATAGTAACCAGTTATGCCCACAATATTTGAAATACCTTATGGAGAGCGAGTTGTATTGGTCGCAATTACGAGAAGACACTATTGCTACCGCACAGCCAAACTGCAATGGAAAAACGCTGGGGAATATGCTTGTTCCCATTCCTCCATTATATGAGCAAATTCGCATTGTCGAAACGCTTAATATAGTTATGGCTCATGTAATTGAATATGGTGTAGTCCATTCAAAAGCAAAGTGATTGAACGATATTTTTCCAGAACAATTAAAAAAGTCCATTCTTCAAGAAGCAGTTCAGGGTAAACTTGTTCCACAAGATCCTACCGACGAACCCGCTTCTGCCTTTCTGGAACACATTCGTGTAGAGAAGGAGCAACTGATTAAGGCAGGTAAGATCAAGCGTGACAAACACGAATCCATTATTTCCAGAAGGGATAATTCTCATTATGAGAAGTTGGATGGAATCGAGCGTTGTATAGACGATGAAATTCCATTTGAAATACCGGATTCTTGGGAATGGGTTCGTCTTGGTACATTGTTTCAGCACAATACAGGCAAAGCATTAAATTTAGCAAATTCAGTAGGCACTAAACTAACATACATCACAACATCAAATTTGTATTGGGATAAATTTGAGTTGGATAAATTGAAAGAAATGCCGTTTACTGAAGCGGAAATTGAAAAATGCACAGTAACTAAAGGAGAGTTGCTCGTTTGCGAAGGCGGAAATATAGGCAGGGCAGCTATATGGAATTATGATTATCCTATGAGAATTCAAAATCATATCCAGATTACGTTCATACATTACTGTAAACACAAAATTCTATTACTACGTTTTTTACCTTTACAAACACGCTGGACTAATCGGTGGAAAAGGTATTGGAATACAAGGATTATCTTCTAATGCCATACATAAACTTATTTTTCCGTCGTCTCCATTATCAGAGCATTTCAACCTTCTTCTCCAACACTTATGAATGTAAGAAATGACACCGCTCCAATCCTTGATTTCTCGTCATAGGCTAAGCAGTGTCAATGTTTAAAGGTTTTGGTACATTTATATGTTATTACACAACTAAAAAATTGAATTGTACCATTTTTACTTTGCATTCATCTTTTTCTTCTTGTCTAGTTATAATTCTATACTATAAATAAAGATATATGCAAAATTTTACTTTTATAAATCACTCGCTTTATTTAAACATTAGGCAAAAACTACTAGCTACACATGGAAAGTAGAGAAGCAACCCTCAAATCCACATTTCTTTACTATTTTTTGATATTTTTTTATTTCATTATCAGATGAATAGTCGTTAAAATACCATGTAACGTTATGAGTATCAATATGTCTACATATTTCAACTATGTATGGTAAATCCACACTACCATAACTAAAACCATAAGAATAAATCTTCATAACATCCTTTATAGAATCCAGAAAATTTTGTGTCTCTGCTCTTTTAATAATTCTATCTACAGGTTTCTTCAACTCCGCTTTCATCATATTTAAATATGAATCAGCTCCAGGATATATTTCAAATTCTTCATCATCAAAGTCTTCATTAACATAATTTCCGTGTCCGAAAATTATACTAGAATGTTGATTGTCATGAATATGAAATACATTTTTTTCTCCATATATTTTTTCCAAAGTATCTGTATAATTAAAATTAAGAATATAATGAGAGCTTTTAAGCATTTCTTGAATTATATCTTTCTTCTTAATCCGATTATCAATCAATATACTTTTTACCCAAAGTGGAAACATTTTTTTAACTGTTAATACAGCTTGGTTAATTGATTCAATACTACGTTCATTCAAATATTTAATTGAATCTGTATCATAAGATGTTCCATAATCCCTTAGGATATCCGAAAAATCTAGTCTACCAAGTGCATCTTCAAAATTCTTCCAATCTGGTCCATCTGTTTGGTCTATTATGATTTGAAAAAAGTCCAAATATTCAACAGGTTCATATACAATCATACCGTCGATTTTATTTTCACTATCTTGAGATACCAGTTCAACCACTCCAATATACGGCATATTTTTGCAGTTATCTTTTAAAAATTGATGAAAATCATAATATGACGTTTCTAGCCCATGAGCTCTATCAAAACCATTTCCTATAATAAATAAATCAGACATAACGTCTCCTTCGTAAACCATTTCTTTGATTGCCTGTCATATCAACTTGAAATGTCTCAATGCATCCTTAATATAATCCACCTTTTCCTGCAGACACTGCTTCACCTCTGGATTCTCTTTCTTGGACTTATTATAATTCTCGCCCATGTCCAGACCCCACATCAGCTTTACCGGTGCAATATAAGAAGTATGCACATTTACACCATACTTGTCTCTCACATATTCCTTACTCTTTGAATAAGTAGCCTTTTCTTGTGGTGTATAATTACTCTCTTCTTCAAACTTCATTATTACCTCTATCTTCAGTGTATCCTATTTGAGAAATAATTTAACCACCGTTTCCACATTCGCCGTTCCCGGAAACATATCCACACAGCACACCTTTTCCACCCGGTATCCCTCTGCCTGCAACGTCACCAAATCCCTTGCCAGACTCGTTGGTTTACATGATATATACACCATTCGTTTAACTCCATATCGGATTATCTTGTTCAGTGCCTTCGGATGAATCCCATCCCGCGGAGGGTCCAGCACAATCATGTCCGGCAATTCTGATAAGCCATCTAACACCTTCATTACATCTCCGGCAATAAATTCACAATTATCCAGTCGATTCAAAATTGCGTTGTCTCTTGCCGACTCCACCGCTTCTTCAATAATTTCCACACCAACGACCTTCTTTGCCACCGGGGCTAACATCTGTGCAATTGTTCCGGTTCCACTATACAAGTCAAATACCACTTGATTTTCTATGTCACCCACATATTCCCTTGCTTTTTCATACAATACCTCTGCCCCAAGAGAATTAGTCTGAAAGAAGGAAAATGGGGTAATCCGAAACTTAAGCCCTAATATTTCCTCGTAAATATAATCCTGTCCGTATAACAAATGCGTTTCATCACTCTGTACCACATCCGCCAAACCGTCATTGATAGTCAATAGCACTCCCGCAATTTTTCCATGCAATTCTAATGCCTGCAATGTCCGTAGCCACTCCTCTGTACCCAGATAGTCTTTAATCTGTTCAAATGTTCCCTTTTCTATTCCCTTTTCTGTCTGGTCAGCATCCGGATTGCTTTTTCCAATCTGACTGCTTACCACTAAATTAATTAATATATCCTTTGAACGAGCAGTCTGTCGCACCACAAGATGACGCAAAGTTCCCTCATGTCTCATTTTCTTAAAATAAGGAATCTCCTGCTTTGTAAAATGTGTCAAGGTGCAATCCAGAATTTGGTTATAGTCAGAATCTACAATTTTGCAATCTGTTACCGTTACCAAATCATAAAAGCTTCCTTTCTTATGAAGCCCTAATGCCAACGGTCCATCCTTATATTCATCCCCAAAGGAGAACTCCATCTTATTCCGGTATCCTTCTGTCATGGGACTGCCGATGATGCCCTCCCACTCATATTCCTTACATACCTGATTTATCAAATGTCGCACCTGCTGCTCCTTAATCTGCAACTGTGTCTCGTACGGAAATGTCTGATAAGTGCAGCCGCCGCACGTTCCGAAATCTTTACAGATTGGCATGGCTGTTTCCTGTGGTGATGGTTCCAATACCTCTAACAGTCGTGCCTCTGCTTTACCATTTTTTGATTTCGTAATTCGTATCCGTACCTTCTGTCCGGCAAAAGCCCCCTTAACCGTCACTTTTCGTTCTTCTATATATGCGATTCCCTTGTTTGGAAATTCATAATCTGCAATTGTTACTTCATATTCACTGCCCTTTTTCATGCATTTCTCTCCTGCCTGTCTATTTCTATCATTTCTATTTTTGCTTTTTCTATGTTGCTTTTTCTATTTTTGCTTTTCTTATTTTGCTTTTCTTATTTTGCTTTCTTATTTTCATGCAAGCTGCTTATCCAGCCGTATAGCATCTAAAACATCCGGCTCAATCAAACAAATTTCCAAACCAGCCTTTCTTTTTCTTCCCGGTGTCTTCCTCTAATTCCTGCCAATGATACTCTACCGTTCCCTGCTCGTCTATCTCCATCAACACAAAGGTTCTTGCTCTGCCCTCTTGTCTCGGATAGGTCAGGCTTCCGGGATTTAGCAGGGTAATGTCATCCCCTCTGTCCAGATAAGGGTAATGCGTATGTCCAAACATCACCATGTCCATATGATTCATAGTTCCAAAAAGCCCCAGCCGATTCAAATCATAATTCACCATATACCGATGCCCATGCGTCAAGAATATCTGCTTGCCGCACAAATTAACAGTCAAATGGTCAGGAAGTCCAAGTGCTCCGTCATTATTTCCTGCTACAATATAAGTATCCCCATCTATCAATGAACGTAGTTCTTCAACATCATCCTCCACATCACCCAAATGAATCAATACATCAATATAGCCGGTTCGTTCTGCCTGCTCTACTGCACGTTCTACATAATCATTTCGCCCATGAGAATCACTCACTACCAGTATCCGCATTTTTGTCCTTTCCTCATCTATCCACCTTATATAAGTGCTAGTTTCTTTCTACTTTCTCTGCCAACCAACTGCCACAGTCAGTTTCTATCTCTTTCCGGTCCTTCTCTACCTTCTCCGCCAACCGCTTTCCATCGCTAATTCCTGCCTCTTTCCAGTCCTTTTCTGCTTCCTCTGCCTATCCTACTTTGCCTGCTCCAACACTTCCCGCATTAACCGCAATGCTTTTCCTCGATGACTAATTGCATTTTTTTGCTCCGGTGTCAGCTCTGCACTGGTGCATCCGTATTCCGGCAAATAAAAAATCGGGTCATATCCGAATCCATTTGCACCAGCCTCCTGATAGCCAATGATTCCTTCCATGGCAGCTTTCCGTACCACCTCTGTTCCGTCCGGAAATACCGCAGCTATTGCACAGACAAATCTTGCTGTCCGCTTCTCATCCGGCACTCCCTCCAAGCGGTCTATTATCATCTGGTTTTTAACCGAATACGGAGTATCCTCTCCTCCAAACCGATGAGAAAATACGCCCGGCTGCTTGTCCATATAATCAACCTCTAACCCGGAATCATCCGCTAATACTAATTCCTGACAACGTGCATGAATAGCTCTTGCCTTAATCAATGCATTCTCTTGAAAGGTGGTTCCGTTTTCCTCAATCTCTATATCAATTCCGGCTTCCTTCATAGACAGAATTTCATAATCCAATCCCCCCATGATTGCCCGAATTTCCTTAAGCTTATCCTTGTTTCCTGTCGCAAATATCAATCGTTTCATATCATTTCTCCTTTACTCCAGCTTATTTCTTCTACTGTTTTTATTCCTTTTTCACTGATTCTTCTCTTTTACTGCTTTTTTGCAATCCTTCTTCCGGCTTGTTATGTTCTTCGCCTATTTATCATTGGTAAATGCTTTCAGACACAAATTACATTGCTGGTTTGTCTCGGTATTTACCCATTTATTACCATACAGGCTGATATATCCCTCGCCGTCTGTAATATCAAAATTCTTGGTTCGTTCGTCCGCATCATATTCAATTGCCACCGGATGAATGGAATCCGGTGTATGGATATAAACCACCACTGCGTATTTTTCATTATCCGGAAGACTGACCGGGTTATCCATCCGAACCGTATAATACCCTGCTGCCGAGAATTTTCCCTCCTTCAGTAATATACGGTCATTCAGGCTTTCAGCATTTTCAAAATTCTTTACCAGATACACCTTATAGCTGGTATCGGGTCCGGTTGCATAGAAGGAAACTGCTGCCAATTCCTCCTTTTCTCCTGCCTTATAAACATTGGCAAAATAGGCGGATTCCCGGTTATAACCCAACTGTCCGGTCCAGCCCAACAAATCAGACTGATAAATGTGCGAAAAATTATCCGCACTTCCCAGCTTGGAATAGACCACATTTGTTGTTCCGATGTTTGCATCCTCATAGGATACATAAAAGAAGCCATCCTCTCCAAACGCAGTTCCCCAGCTATTTTTACAGATAAATGCTCCATCCTCCTCTGGCTGAATAGTAAAATATTCCTTCGGAAAATTATCGTCCCAGCCGACAATAATAATATCGTGATTACATGGAGCTTCTAAATTATAATAATACGCGGCACGTTCCCGATTATAATAATTAGACCAACTGTCTGCTGCCTTCATCTGCGTATAAATAGAGGTTTCCACTGCTCCGTATTTGTAGATTGCTTCTTTAATTCCGACATAATCCTTAGAAGCAATAATCTGTGCCTCTTCCAGATGCTTTCTTGCTTTTAAGGTATCATCCGTCACGCCGTCCCCATATGGGTCATCGGATTCATATACCGGACCCTGCCAGCTTGCCAGATAGGCAATTGCCATTGTATATTCTCCGCCCTCGTTTTGATTTAGACTGAAGCTGTTGCACAGACTCATATGGTCGGGTGAAAATATCAGCTTCTCTTGCGGAGTCAGTGTTGTTTCCAATGCTGCCAGTGACGCAAATGCCCAACAGGTTCCGTAGGCTCCCTGGTCCCGCACCGGTGTCACCCGGTCAAGCTGCCGCATATCATATTTGGCAGGTAACTCTACTTCCTCTGCAATCTGTGCCATTTCAACACTTGCCTCATTATAATTCATGGTAAAATTATAATTAATATATTGTGAAATGTCTGCCAGAGGCACATACAGCTTGTCATTCTCCTTTTGTACGCGGTCGGACATTTCCACTGTTGTACCGTTAATTTTTGCAGAAGCACTGTTTACATACAGGCTAATGGAATTAACACCCTTCTCTATCAAAATATTTCCGTTATCATATACCTGCGTTGAACAGTTAAAGGTATCTGTCAACTGGTCTACCGGAAACATCAGGCTTCCTTTTGCACTTACATATGGCTTTGCATCTACAAAGGATAATAATTCCTTCCCCACCTGAATCGTAATCCCCTTCTGATTGTTCATATCCGCCAAATCACTCAGAAACTGGTTCACATAGGTACTTTCATCATTTGAACGCTTTACCTCTGCATCCGCATGGGATGTAATTGCCATAATTATTAAAATAATACTTACCAGCACCGCAAAGATGCTTATAATTTTTTTCAATCGTTATCCCTCTTCCGTTTTAGCTCTCTGATTTTTCGGTTATCTCTGGTTGCCGCGGCTGCTTTGGCGGTCGCGGTCCCATAAACTGATAAAAATATGCCTTAATCATGCCATTGTATATCTTTCGGTTCTTATCTGCCTTTTTCCCCAGATATTTTTCTGCTTCATCATAGGACGTGATAATATACTTAGACCATGTATCCAACTGGTCAAAGCTCTTTCCAATCATGCGATATAACTCCGGCAGCTCCTCCTTTTCCTCCAATCGTTCTCCATATGGAGGATTCGTAATAATGAACCCGTATTTTTTCGGGTTACTAAGCTCTGCCACACTTCGCTGCTGAAAATGAATCTGTTTGTCTACTCCGGCTGCCTTTGCATTTTCCATGGCACATTTTACAATATGATAATCAATATCATACCCTTGAATATTCATCTTAATATCACGCAGAATCTTATCCTCTGCTTCTTCCCTTGCCTGCTCCCACTGCTGCCTTTGCACCAGATTCGTCCATGCCTCTGCCGTAAAATTCCGGTGCATACCCGGTGCAATATTTGCTCCTATCATAGCTGCCTCTATCGGAAATGTACCGCTTCCGCAAAACGGGTCTACTAAAATCCGGTCCCGTTTCCATGGTGTCAGCATAATTAACGCTGCTGCCAGCGTTTCAGAAATCGGTGCCTTTCCTACCAGCTGCCGATAGCCTCGCTTGTGTAATGACATTCCGGAGGTATCCATTCCGATGCTGACCATATCCTTGTTAATAAATACACGTATCGGATATTCTGCTCCGGTTTCTTCAAACCACTGAACATGATAAATCGTCTTTAACCGCTCCACAATTGCTTTCTTCACTATCGATTGAATATCCGAACCGCTAAATAATGCACTATTCTTTGTAGATGCCTTTGATACCCAGAACTTTCCATCCTTTGGCAGATACTGCTCCCATGGCAATGCTTTCGTTGCTTCAAATAATTCATCAAAGGTCTTTGCCGGAAAACTTCCCACTTTTAACAGAATCCGCTCGGCTGTTCGGATAAATACATTTGCCCGGACAATTGCTGTCTCATCACCGCGAAATGTAATTCTGCCATCCTCAACCTGTATAATTTCATACCCTATATCCTGAATTTCCCGTTTTAACACAGATTCCAGACCAAAATGACAGGGTGCAATTAATTCTAATGTTTTCATCTTCTTACCTGTTTCCTTTTAATTGTATCAGAATGGTTTTATTCTGAATCGTTCTAATGATTCACCTAGTAACTCTATTTTATTGTACGTTTCTGCTTCGTGCCTGTCAACACATAAGTTAAGCCGGTATTGCTACCGGCTTAACGTTAATTCCTTATTATATTGTCGTATTCCACCAACCGTATTTATGACAGGATACCCTGCCTCCGCAAGTATCCTCGCTGCCCGCAAGCTGTTTGTTCCGCTCTCACAATAGAGAATCAGTGTCCTGCCTCTGGGGATTCTTGCCCTTCCGGCTTGAATATCTTCATACGGAATATTCATTGCCATAGGAATATGCCCCTTTAAAAATGCTTCCTGTTGTCTTACATCTATAATAATTGCATTTTCAGCAACTGCTTTCTGGATAATATAGCGAATATTGATATTCTCAATGGTTGGCATGTAGTTCCTCACCACCCCATATTCCTTATACTCTATCATATTCAATATGCGGGCTTATGTGTGTCACTCCCGTACCTTGGCATATCCGTTTCCCTATGTAAGCCAAAAGCAGCAGAGGTTACAATCCCCTGCTGCTTCTGCTTTCGGCTTAATGCCTATTCGTAATCATTGGTTGAATTACTGCTCTTATTGGTTGAATTTGAAGCCTTGTTTGATGACTTATTTGATGCCTTGTTGCTTGCCTGATTCTTTGCCTTATTGGTAGAATCCTTACTATTAGTTTCGTTTGAATAATTGTTACTAGACATGCCTGTGTCCTCCTTCAATGTAATTACTTGTTACAACTACATTGTTAACGAAACTGCCTGTTTTTATTCATGGCTTTTTTATTCATCATTTTTAATTCAGATAATAATTATAAAATACGGTCTTCCACAAATCCGTATATCCGTCACCCGGAAATTCAACGGAATTGTAATGTACCAAGCCATCTGTACCGTCAAATACAAAGGTATATAAAAAGCAATTATCAGCCGGATAATATGCCATCATCGTATAGCCGTAAATACCATTAATTTCCTCGGTAGATAACACAATGGAAGTTGAATCAACCGCTTCATTATCATAGGTTGCCTGTGCAAATGCCTGTGCCATATCATATGCACTATATTCTGTCTGCATGGAGTTTAAGCCTACAATCATCTGCCCCTTACCGTACTGAACCGAATTATCGAATCCGGTGCCTCCGATTTCCGAAAATACATAAAAATCATCCGGTACATAGGTATATCCCACTTCATCAGAACCGATTAACATGGTTCCGTATTCCGGTGTATATCCTTCTATATCCGTTACCACCACGTTACCTGCAGCTTCTGTACTGCCCTCCGTACTATTTTCCGTACTGTTTTCCGTAATTTCTATCGTTGATATAGGTTCTGCAGTTAAATCCTCTGTCATCCAGTCATCCCACTCTGCTGTATAGGTATTTGTATTGCTATTGGCAGTTACATTATTTTTTACAAGTAGCGGTGCCAGAATTGCCGTTCCCATGAGCAGCCAGATAACAATACTAATCAAGGACAGTACACTTCCGACAATTCCCAAAATCATACCAACCTTTGCCTTTTTATCATACTGTGTATTCTTGTTTCCAAGCACGATTGCAATAATTCCCGGAATCACACCTAAGATTCCGCAGGAAAACACAATTGAACAGATACCCAGCACTAAGCTTGGAGTCCCTGATGGTTTTTTTGATTCCCCCTGTGTCGGATTTACATTTGTCTGCATATTTTCAGTATTTGGTTCCATATTTTAATACTCCTTCCCTCTCTCCTTTTTCACAAATGGTAATTTACTTTAACTGCTCCAGTCTGTCCTCCACCTGCGAAAGCATCTGGGTATATTTTTCCAGCTTGCTCTTTTCTTCTTCTATCTTCGCTGCCGGTGCCTTTTCTACAAACTTCGGATTGTTCAACATTCCGTTTGCACGTTTGATTTCGCCCTGCAGTCTGCCCTGCTCCTTCTTCAGCCGCTCTATTTCCTTCTCAATATCAACTAATTCCGCAAACGGCATATACAAGGCAGCATCATGAATCAAAACAGAAACCGCATCCTCTGCAATTCCGCTCTTATCTGCCTGTACGTGTACCTCACTGGCATAGCCAAGCGTAGCAAAGAATACCTTACTATCCTCAAATATCTGCCGTACCGCTTCCTTATCGGATACTACATATACGGTTGCTTTCTTGCTTGGTGCCACATTCATTTCCGTACGGATGTTACGAATGCCGCGAACCGCAGCTTTGATGGTGTCTACGGCTGCCTCATCCTTGGTATAATTCCATTCCTCGCGGAATACCGGCCACTCTGAAACCATAATAGATTCCTCTTCCTCCTGAAGATTGCAGAAGATTTCTTCCGTAATGAATGGCATATACGGATGCAACAGCTTCAAAGACTGAATTAATACGGTCTTTAAGGTCCAGATTGCCGCTGCCTTTGTTTCATCCTCATCATTCCAAAGTCTTGGCTTCACCATTTCAATATACCAGTCGCAAAATTCTTCCCAGATAAAGCTGTGAATCTTATCCGCAGCAATTCCCATTTCGAATTTTTCCAGATTCTCCGTTGCTTCCTTTGCCAAGGTATTGACCTTCGACAAAATCCACCGGTCTGCCTGTGTTAACTGGCTTAACTCTACCGAATCCGTATCTGCCTTTTCCATATTCATCATAATGAAACGGGAAGCATTCCAGATTTTGTTTGCAAAATTACGGCTGGCTTCTACACGCTCCCAGTAGAAACGCATATCATTTCCCGGTGCGTTACCGGTAATCAGCGTAAGCCGCAATGCATCTGCTCCGTATTTATCAATAACCTCTAACGGGTCAATACCATTTCCCAATGACTTACTCATCTTGCGTCCCTGGTCATCCCGAACCAGACCATGGAACAGAACATGAGAAAACGGTAATTCTCCGGTCTGCTCAATCGCAGAAAATACCATACGGATAACCCAGAAGAAAATAATATCATATCCTGTCACCAATACGTTGGTCGGATAGAAATATTCCAATTCCGGTGTCTTATCCGGCCATCCCAAGGTTGAAAACGGCCACAATGCAGATGAAAACCATGTATCCAGAGTATCCTCATCCTGCTTCAGATTCTGGCTCTGGCACTTCGGACAGCTACAAGGAGTTTCTCTTGCCACGATGGTTTCTCCACAGTCCTGACAGTACCATGCAGGAATCCGGTGTCCCCACCAAAGCTGTCTGGAAATACACCAGTCCCGAATATTATCCAGCCAGTTATAGTATGTCTTATCCATACGTTCCGGAACCAGCTTTAACTTACCGTCTACAACTGCCTGCTTTGCCGGCTTTGCCATTTCTTCCATCTTAACAAACCACTGTGGTTTTACCAATGGCTCTACTGTTGTCTTACATCTGTCATGCGTACCTACCATATGGGTATGCGGAACTACCTTTACCAAAAGTCCCATTGCATCCAAATCCGCTATCATTGCTTTCCGGGCTTCATAGCGGTCCATACCTGCATACTTGCCGCCCAGCTCATTAATGGTTGCGTCATCATTTAAGATATTGATTTCTTCCAGATTATGCCGCTTGCCGACCTCAAAATCGTTCGGGTCATGTGCCGGTGTAATCTTCACACAACCGGTACCAAATTCCTTATCTACATAGGCATCCGCAATCACCGGAATCTCTCTGTCTGTCAAAGGAAGCTTTAACATTTTTCCGATAATATCCTGATACCGCTCATCCTCCGGATTTACTGCAACCGCAGTATCACCTAACAATGTCTCCGGACGTGTGGTGGCTATCTCTACAAATCTTCCTTCTTCTCCGACTACCGGATAATTAATGTGCCAGAAATGTCCTTCCTGTTCTTCATGAATAACCTCTGCATCGGAAATGGTTGTCTGACATACCGGACACCAGTTTACAATCCGGGAACCTTTGTATATATATCCCTTTTCATAAAGCTTACAGAATACCTCTGTAACAGCCTTATTATTTCCTTCATCCATGGTGAAGCGTTCTCTGTCCCAGTCGGCAGAAGAACCCAGCTTCTTTAACTGGTTTACAATCCGTCCGCCGTATTCGGTTCTCCAATCCCAGACACGCTCTAAGAACTTTTCACGTCCCAAATCCTGCTTGTCGATTCCTTCCTTCTTCAATGCCTCAATTACCTTTACCTCTGTTGCAATTGCGGCATGGTCGGTTCCCGGCTGCCACAGGGCATTGTATCCCTGCATACGCTTGAAACGAATCAGAATATCCTGCATGGTGTTATCCAGTGCGTGTCCCATATGGAGCTGACCGGTAATATTCGGTGGCGGCATTACGATTGTGAAAGGCTTTTTGCTCCTGTCAACCTCTGCATGAAAATATTTCTTTTCCAGCCACTTACTATAAATACGTTCTTCAATCTCCTGGGGATTGTATGTCTTTTCCAATTCCTTATGCATCTTTCTCCTCCTACATCTATCAGCATTTCTAATAATTTTTCGTAAACCTTATCTGTTACAGACTACACCTATGATTCTGCAAAATCAAGTGCTTTTCATATGCTTGCCTTGTCCTGCCATTGTCTATACCGCAATATGGTAGGATGTCAGCACTTCCTTTGCCTGTTCCTTTAATTCCGGATGCTCCGTCAGAATACCCTTGACGCAGACAAAGCTGTTTTGCCGGGATTCCTCGTTCTGCTTCATCCGTTCTCTTAATTTCTGTCTCCGGACATTTAAGGAATGCTTTACCTCTACCATCTCACGTTTATCGACCAGTGCTTCTAATTGCTGTAACCAGATTTCCGCATCATAGACACCTGCCTTTTTCAAGCCGGTCAGAACCTCCTCCTGATACACGTTCAGGTCAGCCATATTTTTCTGGTATTTCTGTTCCTCTTCCCGAATCTTACAATACTGCTCCCAGTCATAGGAAAGCTCTTTTTGTGTGTTCACTTCATATTTTGCATACAGGTAATCTAAATTATTAGTGTTATTCAGCCATTTAATCTTTACCTTATTCTGCAATTGGATTGCCCGGTTATGCTTCTGAAAGCAAAGACTTCGTTCTGTATTTGCCTGATTATAATTTAAAAACAGGAAAAACTCTACTACCAGCAACGCTGCGGCAACCGCAGCTCCGGGAACTGTCAGCTCTACATCGAATTGCAGCGTCACTATCAGACACGCCACTACGGTAAGCACCAGTATAACTCCGATGGCAATTGCCGCATTTCGAAGAACGGACTGCTTATGCTGCAAATTTTCTTCTTCATATTGTAAGGCTCCTTTTTCGCCCTCCAGATATTCCAAATCCCGCTTAATTTTCCCACGCATATTCTCCAGCTCCTCAAGCCTGTGAATTGCTTCCGGAATCTCCGGCTCTAATCTCAGAATCAAGCGGTATCGTTCTGCCGGAAGCTGCTTCGGGGTCTGTTGAAAGTTGTTCTTCCGCTCCTCAAGCATCAGAATCTTTCCGGCATCCTCCTCCAGTCTTTTTAAACTTCCCGGCTCCATTTGTTCTATCTTTTGAATATCTGAAAAATAGGAAGTCACCATCTCGTATTCCCGCTTCAAATCTTCCATTTCAAAGGTGGAATCCACAATCACCTCCAGATGGTGATTCAGCTCTGCCTGTTCTGTCAGGCTCTCCTGCTCCGCATTACTCATGGATTCCAGTTCTTGTTTTTCTTCTTGCTCCGGCCTTTTTCTCAAACGACCCAGACGCTTCCATAATCCCATTTATATAACCTGCTCTCTAAATTCTTCTTTCCACTGATTCAGCAGCATATCCACCCGCTGATTAAAGGCTTCATAATCTCCATGCTCCTTGTTATAAACCGCCTTTTGATAACGGACATAAGCAACAGTACTTTCCGCATCCTCGGTGGCATCCTCCAGATTATCTGCTATCCGCACGAAATCTGCCTCCTCCATGCCGAAGGTCCTAGCCTCCTCCTCTACGGTCTCCCTCGGTGCCTCCAGCAGCCGAAGTATCACATAAGCCTCCAGCGAAGCCCGCTTCTTATTTCTCTGGTATGCTTCCAAAAAACACAGCTTGGCTTTGGTAAGCTCCATATTCTTAGCCAGTGCGGTTCCTTTATTATGGTAGACATTACCTAAGAAATTCTGGTCCTTAATTTCCGCTTCCCTTCGCAAAATATCATCATACAGGGAAATTGCTTTTAACATCCGCTTATACATTAAAAAGCTGTCCGCCCTTAATTTTTCTTTCTCCTCCTCCGGCAGTAATGCCAGCAGATTCTGTTTTTCGACGAATGCCTGTACCTCTTTTTCACTATAGTATTCGCCGGCAGAAAGAATTGCAGCCAGTATATTTGTAAATGTGTCCTGTGAGGCAAGCTTCTCCATGACGGTAACTGCCAGCTCCTCCATACCCAGCTCTGATTTCAGCCATTGCACCAGCTTTCCCTGAAACTGTTCCGGGTTCAGCAATGCGATATTATTGTAAATGTAAAAGCACAATTCCTCATAGGAATAGACTTCTACCTTGGTATTCATAAATGTATAAGGAACCACTGCCTGTCTTGCACTACAAAGTATTACCTTACCCATGTGTCAGACCTACCTTTCTAATACAAATTCCTTCCGATATACCTTATTCGTAGTCGGATATAATTTTCCAAAGCCTTCATCCCGAATCACAACCGCTCCCTTAGTTCCGCTGTACATTTCCACCTCTAAGGACAATCTCGTTGTCTTATTCGGTCTGGATGGCAGTCCATGAATCTCTATGATTTCCCGCATTGCTTCCTGATTATAATGGTTCTTGTATAATAGCTCAATCCGGTTCGTATCATCCAGACATACATATATTTTGCCCCGCATGTTATACCATTCTCTTCCGCCTCTTGCAATCGGCAAAAAGGTATCCGTTGCATCTCCGGTTAAGATACCCACATCCGAATGTACCATATCCTCTGCATTTACAATATATTTATTTGGATTAATTACATAAGAACCGATATATGCCGCATAGCAGGCACCCTTGGTATAAATATTCTGACCGACAAACACACGCCTGCCGTTACATAGTGCATTCTGAGATTCATTTGCCCACATCTCCGTAAAGCCCACTCCCGTCAGGTATACCGCAGACATATAAGCCTCCCGCAATACCTCCTGCACAATTTCCAGAAATCTCTGGTCTAACTCCCGTTTATTATCATACAACCGGTAATATTTCATACGTTCCCGGTAATCCTTATGCTCCACCGTTACTATTTGCGGAGTTGTCCGTCTGGCAATATCCACCCGGTAAAATTCCAGTCCCTCCGGACCGTAATCAAACAATCCTACACTGTTATTCCGCAGGCTTTCCGGCTGTTGGAAAATAAAATGCAGGTATGCACTTGTATGTCCGATAATAAAGAATTTGTCTCCGTATAAAGAAAGCTCATCCTGAAGCATATGCAGCACCCGGAACAACGCATTGGAATACCGGTATACCGTTACCACCAGCCGCTCAATCTCTGCATCCTCATAACGATTCAGAAATTCCATAATATGTCCTTTTAAAATTACCAGCAGCACATCCTCATAGGTGTATGTGGTTTCCTGAAAGACCATTTTTTCTGTGGTTTCCAGCTTTTCCATGACCTGCTCCAGCATCGTTCCTTTCTGATGAAACCGATGCTCTAAGGCTTCACTTCCCACATACCAGTGCTTCGTTTCTTCACCAAAAAAGGCAACATTCGGAAGAAGATAGGTATCCACCGTATTCAATTGGCATATCGACTCCGGCTCGCGGGTCTGCTGATTAAAATAACTCAACTGTGTATTCTCTGCACATACATCCATACCCAGATATAATTTCTGCATGGTTACTACCCTCCAACAGCTATAAGATTCTTAAAACCTCTTCAAATACATGACTATATTTCATGTATTCTTCCATTTCCTCTGTCAACTTATCTGCATCCCGCATTTCCTGACTGATTAACATCTGGTTCAATCGTTCAAAGCGGCTGGTCTGTTCATCCTGATTATACGCATCACTGCGGATACTGTCACTTTCCACCAGTGTTACAGCACCCATATATTCATTTCCGAAATGATACAATAATTGTTCTCCATGGAAAACTACAAATTCCCGTACATAATAACCCGGAATCCGTTCCTCCATCCGGCAAGGGCGAAAATCCAAGGTCTGCAGCTCACTGGTGCCGACACTGTAATTTACAATTACCTCCTGCTGCTCCTCTCCCTTATACACCAGATAGGTCTTAAGGAACAATTCCTGCGGCAGCTCCATCACTTCTAAAAAGCTCTTAAAGAACGGCAGTACGATTCCGCGATTTAAGAACCGCTTCACCGTCCGTACCACATAATTCGTTTCTTCCTCACTCAGACGGATGCACTTGGATAAATACCATAGCTGTGCCGCCTGACTAATATCGTCCTGAATCTCACCTCTGAGAATCTCAGTCATCAGATATTGGAATACCGAATCCGGAACCCAGTCCTCTCTTATAAAGTACATATATGCCATCTTTTTTAAGAACGCCTTCGTCACCATAGTACGATGCCGTCCTTCATAATAAGACCGGAAAATGTCCATGGCATTGTCCAGATAGGTATCGGCAAATATCATCTGTGCCAGAATATTTTCTTCCAGCTCTCTTGCCTCTCCCAATACCACCATAGCGGTTTCCCACAGCTTTGCAAGCTCCTTTGTATCCGCCTTATACTGGAACACCAGATATTGAATGGTTCTGTCATTATACTGACCCTTCTGATAAAGATATACACACAGGGAGGTCAAAGCCTCATCCCCCAGAATATCGGTATCCGTTACGATGTAGGATGCCAGCCGGAGCAAGCGTCCTATCTCCACATCCCCATAGCCGCAGCGTTTAATTGCTTCATATGCCTTACGATTCATGCCCCGCATAATATAACCGGAAATAATCTCCGCACTGTGGCTCTTTTCCAGATATTCCAAATCTACCTGCAATAGATATTTTTCCAGAATCTCGCTGTCATAATTTTCCAGATAATATTCTATAATCTGCAGCAATGCCTGCTGCCGTATCTGATAGCTGACTGCCGTACATTCCAGTACATCTCTTGCCTGATTTACATCCTTGGCATCCTGAAGCTGCTTGTGGTCCATCCGGCTGTAAATATACGCAAGTAATCTGGCATCGGTTGGATGATACCGACGGCATAATTCCAAATACGCATTTACATCCACCAAGCGTTCCAGCCGATACGGAATCGTACTGGTATAGCGGTTTCCCTTCGTATCTACCAACGTAATCACCGCAGAATCGGTGATAACATCCACATATGCTACCCCATCCTGTAACGGAACCTGCTGCTCCTGCTCTAATTCCTTATGGCTGACGATTACCGCCTTTATATTGGCATTTTTACAAAGCAGCCGCCGCTTAAATACAATATTGGTTAAACGTGCCGCATACTTTGGATTCACATTGTCCGGCTTTAAAAATTCCTTATAAATTACCAGCAGATGTTCATGAATGCCCCCCTTTACAATCTGTCCCTCCATATAATTTTCAATGGCAGGAACCAACTCACTGTATAAAAGCGGAGAAACCGCCTTATTTTTAATTAAATTGGCATACACATATGCCAGCTCATACTCGGTCAATGTATTACTATATACCAGATACCGCAAAACCGCCTCCGGTATCGGTGCATACAGCTTCATATCCATACTGCGGATATAGGCTTCGTATATACCTATCAGCTTAAAACCGCAGGCTACTCCGCGTGCAAAATAATCGTGATACTCCTGTGTCTCCTGTCCGGAGCGAATCAGCATACCGCAAATAATGCGTAGAACTGCTTCATCCTTCGGATACCGCTTATCAATTTCCTGCAGCAATCGGAATAAGCCCGGCTGGAACCCATGCTCTCTTCCCGCAAGCTCTACAAATATATGTATTACATCCTCTGACAAATACTCATGGTGCATACCCCAGCGAATTGCAGACAGCTCCAGATTACCGAGTGTACGAAGCATCAGCGGTTCATGGTTCCACATATCACATATTTCAAAATACAGAATCGGACTATGCACGCCCTGACGATAGAGCTTTTGAATCTCCGCATACATCCATCCCTGTCTCTCTGTCTCCGAATCATTCAGGAAAATCAAGAGCCAGAAATAAAACAGCTTCTCATTTTCTGTTTCAAAGCTCTGCCGCACCTGTAGCTTTGCCTGTTCAATACTGGCGGCATCCTTATATGCCAGAGCCTTCAGATAGGAATAATAACAAGCCTCCCGCACGCCTGCTACCATCTGGTCCTTATCTGCGTCTATTCTCCGAAATTCTTCCTCAACCATAGACTGATTATTCGCTAATATATTCATGTGCAGGATTCCCAACCGGTAAATGGATTCATCCCTGCAATACTGCACCAGATTCCGAAGGGCAAACAGTGTCTTTTCAATATAGCTGTCTAAGCCCAGTCTTCCGGTCCGGTACTCCAGATAATTTACAATCAGGCTGTGCTGATGTACCTTTATCATATGGTGATTCGTAAACAGACGCGGAGGCTCCATATGATGCTCCTTTGAGGTACTTACCACTACCTCAACTTCTATTTTCTGATAAATATTCTCAATCGTAAGATGAGCGACATTTGAGCCTTCTTCTATGTATTCCGGAAATATCATATAGTCTAACAGATATTTATTGCCAACAAAATCCTCGGTACTGATATACCGCTTGATTGGCTGCAAAAAGCGGGCATCCGAAGTAACCGAAGCATTCAAATATCCCCATGTATTTCGGCTCACCGGAATCGAGTGCTTCTCGGCTGCCTCATGGTACGGCAGCTGCTGCTTCCGTTCCGTTACCTCTAAGGACAGGGACCGCTTCTTATGCGTATAAATCAAAAATTCTTCCATTGCCTGACTGGCTGACAGGCTATGCGTCAGACTCTCATATACTCTGGCATACATCGGCTCCTTGCTTAAAAAGGTCCGCTTAAACTCCGGAGACGAAAAAATACGGACAGCCTCTGTCCAGCTCGTTTCTGCCAGACTCGCAAACTGGAACATATCATTTACCGCACCCATGGATGTCTCCACTGTCGGTGCAACAATCTCTATCTCGTACGGAATCCGAAATTCGCCGCCGTCTGTTACCAGATATAAGATACCGTTAATTTTCTCCCCTTTTTCCCATTTTCCGGCATCAAATGTCAGTTCGACAGTCTGTGATTTTCCAATAAAATTATGTGGTTCTACCTTGAACAGATAACGACTGTCGTAAATCATTCCCTTCATTCTACAGTCATTTTCAGAACTTATCTCCAAGGTTGTCTGATAAACAGAATCTGCTTCTATATTCAGATGTAAATGATCTGTGGATATTGCCACCTTTGGACGATTGCGGTTAAATTCGCCCTTGGCATATTGTTCAACCTTCTCTTTCATCTACAACACCCTTGCCAATCCTTCCTTATGTGAAGTATAATAAATAATAGTTAATTACATTATAGCAGAATTTGTCAAATTAGAAAAGAAGGAGAGGTATATTTTTATGTTACAGCCAGCAGACCAGTTTCATGGCAGTGATTTAGAGAAGGTAGAACAGCTCTATCACATTCGTCGGGAGGACATCCGACCATTTGCATCCAATGTGAATCCTCTGGGTATTTCTCCAATCTTAAAAGATGCCCTGCGGGAGCATCTGGACATTATCAGTGATTATCCTGACCGGGAATACCGCGATTTACGTGAGGGTATCCATAATTATACCGGTGCGGAAATGGAGCATATCCTTCCGGGCAGCGGCACTACCGAATTAATTTCTACATTTATTCATACGATAAAACCAAAAAAGGCGATTGTAATTGAACCGACCTATTCGGAATATAAGCGTGACCTGAACGCTATTAAGAGTGAAATTATAGATTATGTTCTGGAGGAAGCAAATGATTTTCATTTAAATCCAACGGATTTGTGTCAGAAGCTTGACGATTCCGTAGATATGGTTATTCTCTGCAATCCGAATAATCCAACCTCGACCTGTATCAGCATCAGTCAGGTTCAGGAATTGGCAGAAGCCTGTCAAAAAACCTCTACCTTCCTTCTGGTGGATGAAACCTATGTTGAATTTGTAAAGGATGTTTCTCTGGTATCTGCTATTCCGTTAGTGAAAAAATACAATAACCTGATTGTATTACGTGGTGTATCCAAATTCTTTGCTGCTCCGGGCTTGCGGCTGGGCTATGCCTGCACCTCAAACAGCAAGCTGCTCCGTTATATTATACGCCATGGAAATCCATGGACGATTAATTCGGTTGCGGCTTATGCGGGAACGGTTATGTTTACCGACACCGAATACATTGAACACACCCGGACTCTGATTCAACAGGAGCAGAGCCTAATCTGTTCTGCTTTAAAGAGCCGGAAGACCATCCGCGTATTTGAACCTTCTACTAATTTCGTTTTATTGAAGATAGAAAAAGAAGGTGTCGATGCTCCGGCTGCATTTGAGCATTGTATCCGCAAGGGTCTGATGATTCGTGACTGTTCGAATTTTCTGGGGCTTAATTCTTCCTATATCCGCTTCTGTTTCCTGAAGCCGGAGGATGATGATATTTTAGTTAATACGCTGCTGGAGATTCTGTAACTCCCCTTGCCCGCAGCCTTGCCTGCTTGGGGGTCTCCTCCTTGAACTTCTTATATATCCGAATGAAATGGCTGGCATCTGCAAATCCGGTTTCCTGTGCAATATAGCTCATGTCATAATCACTATACAGGACCAGCTCTTCCGCCTTTGAAATTCGGATATATTCTATGTATTCCTTGCAGGAGCGTCCGAATTGCAGACGGAATTGCTTGGCAAAATTCGAGTAGCTCATGTTACTGCGTTGTGCCAGCTCCTGCACCTGAATGGCTTCAAAGGAATGATTATCTATATATTCTAATACGGAATCAAATATTTCCGAATGATATTCCTTTGCTTCCTGCATCTGTATATGCTCCTCACAATCCCATGCCCGTACAATCTGCAGCATAATATCCGCAAGATTGGAATAGACCTTAAGCTCATAACCAAACCGCCTGGAATCCAGCTCATGCAGACAATCTTCAATCCGCTCTGCCAGACAAAGGCTTTGCTGCTTCTCCTTTGTAAATATCATCGGTTGCTGCTCCTGCACCGATGCAAGCACATTCTTTATCTTCGGCAGATATACATTCGGAATCCGAATGGTATTCAAATCAAATTTAACTACTGCATAATCCACCGGCTGCTTTCGTGTCGGCTGGATGCGATGCACCATTTTAGGCGGCAGTACAATTACCGAACCCTCCTGTAGCGTATAGCGGTATTTTCCGCAATCCACCTGAATGCTTCCGCTTGTCACATATAAAAGTTCAATAAAATAATGCCAATGCCCCTTTACCCGAAATTCCGGGTCCCGCACCCGCTCCATATATATCTGATAGGGTGTGTTCATGACATCTATATATTCAAATAATTCCATTTGTACTCCTCCTGTGGTGTGTGAATGCAAGTGATTTTTCTTTATTATATCATATTTTAGAGGTTTGTTCTATTTTTTTGTGTTTCTATTATAGAAGCCTTTTATTTTATTTCTTATAATCAAGCCAGAATCAAACAAATACCGAACAGGAGGAATTATCTATGTTACGTGAACTTGTAAAACAGAATTTGAACACCTGCATTTTACCATTTTGGGAATCTATGATAGACAAGGAATTTGGCGGTTATTATGGTCTTTTGGATTTTGACCTGCATCTGGACAAAAAGGCAATCAAGGGCTGTATCTTAAACAGCCGGATTCTCTGGTTTTTCTCAAATGTATACCTTACAACCAGAGACATTTCCGTTCTTCCGTATGCAGAGCATGCCTATGAATTTCTGAAAACCTATTGCTTGGATGCCGAGTACGGCGGTATCTACTGGTCCATGACCTATGACGGTGTGATTGATGATGCAACCAAGCATACCTATAATCAGGCATTTGCCATCTACGCATTGTCATCCTACTATGACGCAAGCCACAATGAAGAAGCCCTGAAGCTGGCTATGGATTTATTCCATGTCATCGAAACAAAGTGCCGGCTGGGTGACGGCTACGGCGAATCCTATACCAGAGACTTTGTTCCGAATGTAAATGATAAGCTATCGGAAAATAATGTCATTGCGGATAAGACTATGAATACGCTGCTTCATGTCTGCGAGGCGTATACGGAATTATATCGTGTCAGCCATAACGAAGAGGTTCGTGCCAGATTATATTGGACAACTGCCGAATTTTATCATTCGGTATATAATCCGGAGCTTCATCGGCTTGAGGTATTCTTTGACAAGGATATGCATTCGATTCTGGATTTGCATTCCTACGGACATGATATTGAAGCTACATGGTTAATAGACCGGGCATTAGAGGTATTGGATGATGCCGAGCTTTCTAAGACCATGGCACCTATGATTTTGGATTTAACCGAGCAAATCTACTCGGTTGCTTACGAGAATCATTCGGTTATGGCGGAATGTGAAAAAGGAGTGGTCCTTACCACCCGTATCTGGTGGGTACAGTGTGAAGCAATCATCGGCTTTTATAATGCATACCAAAAGACAAATGACCAGAAGTATAAAACTGCCGCAGAGAACATCTGGCAGTACATTAACGAACATCTGATTGACCCGCGTTCCGGCTCGGAATGGTATTCTGAGGTGGATGCAGACGGTCTTCCGACCAGCAAGAAGCCAATCGTAGAGCCATGGAAATGTCCATATCACAACGGCAGAATGTGTCTGGAAATCATGAAGCGTTATGCACAGTAATTGTAAAAACAAAAACATTTTATAATTGAACTTAAGGAGGACAAGCAATGCTACCAGTAAATCCAAACGCTACGAAGGAAGCCCGCGAGCTGCTTCAATACTTATACGATACAGCCGGAAATCACATGATTACCGGACAGCATACACAGACAGTTCCTATGGAGGAGCGGGAGCATATCCATAATTTAACCGGAAAATATCCAAAGCTGCAGGGCTTTGAGTTACTTTCCTATTCACCAAACATTAACTATAACGATACTTCCGAGGAATGTCTGACCGAGGTTGTAGAAAACCGTAATACGGTATCAACTGCCTTAAGCTGGGCAAAAGAAACAAACGGGATTGTCAGCTTCTGTTTCCATTGGTTTTCTCCAATCGGCGGAAAAGACAAGAGCTTCTATACACGCAATACAGACTTTGACCCTTGTCAGGTATTAATCGAGGGAACCCCGGAGCGAACTGCTTTCTTTCATGACTTAGATGTAATTGCAGTGGAATTACAGAAGTTCAAGGATGCACAGATTCCGGTTCTCTGGAGACCATTGCATGAATCAGAAGGCACATGGTTCTGGTGGGGTTCCAAGGGTCCGGAGGTTGCCAGTCAGCTATATCGGCTGCTTTACCATTATTATGTAGATGTTAAGCAACTGGATAACCTGCTGTGGGTATGGAGCTGTCAGCTAAAGGAAGGCTATCCGGGTGACGATTATGTAGATGTGGTATCTTGGGATATTTATCTTCCGGCACATACTGCTACCGATTATAAAGAACAGTACGAGGAATTAACCGCAAATACCAGCCGCAAGAAGGTGGCTGCCTTGTCTGAGGTTGGTGTCATTCCGGACATTAAAATGCTTGAGACAAGCCGGGTTCCATGGGCATACTATATGACATGGTCGAAGGAATTTTGTCTAACCGAGGAATACAATTACGATTCTGCCTTACAGGAAATGTATAACAGTCCTTATGCGGTTACCTTGGAATAATTGTAAATGACACCACGTAATTCCTAATAATTTAAAATGATTTGAGATGATTTGAAAAGGCAGTCTACTGTTTTCAGTAGGCTGCCTCTGCTTTGCGATATTCCATTGTATATAAATACTGTCCGGATTTTATTTTCTTTTTGCCGGTATTCTTCATGCCGCATTTTGTATACTTTGTTACCTTCAACTGTGTATCCGTATCTAATACGCAGGGAATCCCTGCTTCTGCCGCTTCCTGAAACGGATGTGCCAATACCTTTTTCATATATCCTTTTCCCTGATACTCTCTTAATACAACTACCATGGAAACGGCAACGTAGTCCTTCTCCTTCTTATATAACTTCGCATACAGCTCTCCGCTGGAGCTTGCCACTGCCATTACGCCTGAAAATGTCATTTCCCGCAGCATCCGGAACACCATATGGATTGCAGGTTTGATTTTCAGCTTCGTTTTCTTATGCCAGTACGCAAGGAAGCCTTCATGCTGGTCGGAGGTTGTATATAACACGCCTTCCTTATAAAAATATTCTGTCATGATTTCAAAGGCTTTTATCATATCCTCTCTTGATGCAGTTGCCGCTATACCGTCATTTTCCGCAACAAATGCTTCCCCTATACGAGTACCGTACTGAATCAATTCTTCATTTGTCATATATTCTACTTTTTGCATAAATCATTCTTCCCCCATTTTCATTTATTCAGCTTCCATGTCAATATGTAACTACATTTACCTTAGAACCGCATATTTGATAATTAAACTGCAACTAACATCTTTATATTAGTTACAACTAACTATCTTGTCAACAAAAAAGTTAGCCGAAGCTAACTTTTTAGACTTTACTTAACTTATATCGACTATAATTCATAGCCGTTTTTCTTTAGCAGCACGCGGGCAGTATCTATGGAATCAATTCCCATCTTATTCTTTACCGGAGCAAATTCTTTTTCCCGGTCAACCTCAAACACCAGACAATCCTCCATTTCGTGAATCAGGTCTAATGCGAGCGTTTCGTATTTATATGCATTTGGCTTCGTTGGATTGACCAGCACCCCGGAGGCATCCATATAAGGAACTGCCTTTTTTACCACATGCAGCGGCATCTGAATCTCTAAGGTTTCCTTTAACCGTTGAATCGGGAACAAATAGTTCAGAGTCACACCATATCCATATGCCAGAGAACCATCTGCCTGTCTGAGATTCTTCATTTCCTCGGATAATTCATAATATTCTATAATATGCGGTTTTCCGTTTTCCTTACAGATAGCTCCTACCTTTTCCTCGGAATTTGATTTGCGAACCACCTTGGCACCACACATTTTCCCGCTGTCAATGGTTGCACCCAGAAATACCGGGTCTGCAATCCGCTGTAATACATTATCCACCGAGAATACATTTATCCATTTCACGTTAGAGGAAAATATCTGCTTTAAAAGCCCGACCCGTTCCATCGAGCGGAACCAGCCTCCGTTTCCGTTTGGTGCCATCGCAAGGGAATACTTCGAGGTCATCAATATCTTTCCCTGAAAATCTGTAACGGGATTTAACTCCTGCACAAAAAAGGTTACATAGTCTGCATTATATCCAAAATAGTCATGCTCCTCAAAGAAATTAACCGTACTGGTATAATTAATGTCACTTGTCATAATATAAAGCGGAATCCATGTACCTGCCTGCCGCACTACATCCATGGTATGCTCCAGCAGCAGTTCAAAAATCGAAAGCTCCCGCGTAATTCCCATATTAAAGCAGCCCTTCGGCTTATCATAGCCCAAGCGGGTTCCCTGACCGCCTGCCAACAGCAATAATGCCAGCTCACCTCGCTCAATACTCTGGATGCCGACCTTTTGATAATGCTCCTGCTGTGCCTGAATATCCGCCAATGCCAATGCCCCTAACGGTTCTATCACTCCGGTATTCGTCTTATGCTCTTTTTGGACGTAATCCATAAAGGACCAGTCCAGATTCGCAATCTGTGCAAACAGCTTTTCCTTTTTACGATGCGACAATTCACCTACATAAGTAAGTAAATGCTCCTGATGATATTTCTTTACGAACTGTATTACCTGTTCTTCCATACTGCGTACCCCCGGATTCTTTCTGTCTTCCCCACTCTCTATTTATACGCTCGCGTAGTAATACTGAGTCTTATATTCTTTTCCGTAATTCATGTCTGACTTTAGTTCCCGCTCAATCAGAACAAATGCAGATTCAATTACCTTGTCCATATCATAGTATCGGTACTCTGCCAACCGACCTCCGAACAAGACGTTTTTCTCCTGCTTTGCCAATTCTTCATACTTCTGATATAATTCCTGATTTCTTGTATCATTTACCGGATAATACGGCTCCATGCCCTCCTGCCATGTAACCGGATATTCTCTGGTAATTACAGTCTTTTCCTGTGTACCAAATTCAAAATGTTTATGCTCGATAATACGGGTATACGGTGTCTCTCGGTCCGTATAATTCATCACAGCTACACCCTGATAATTTCCCATATCCAATAGCTCTTTTTCAAATCTCAGACTCCGGTACTCCAGCTTTCCATAGCAATAGTCATAGTATGCATCCAGCATACCGGTATACAGTACCTTTTCACCCATTTCACTGTATATATCACGCTTTTCATTATAATCTGTGTTAATTTCCACATCGCAGCCGTCAAATAAAGCATCAATCAGAACATTATAGCCGCCAAACGGAATTCCCTGATATAAGTCATTAAAATAATTATTATCAAAGGTATATCGCACCGGAAGCCGCTGGATAATAAAAGCAGGTAACTCGCTGCAATCTCTTCCCCACTGTTTCTCTGTATATCCCTTTACTAATTTTTGGTAAATGTCCACACCTACCTGCTGGATGGCTGCTTCCTCCAGATTCCTCGGTTCTCCGGTGATGCTTTGGCTCTGCTGTGCAATTCTTGCCTGAGCCTGCTCCGGAGTCTTTACATCCTCCCACATTTTGGTAAAGGTATTCATATTAAAGGGAAGATTATATAATTCCCCATGATAATTTGCAATCGGCGAATTGGTAAACCGGTTAAAGCTCACCAAGGAATTTACAAATTCCCACACCTTCTTATTACTGGTATGAAAAATATGGGGACCATATTTATGCACATTAATGTCTGCTATTTTTTCACAATACAGGTTACCGCCAAGATTCTGACGTTTTTCCACTACCAGACATTTTTTACCATTTGTCGTTGCGGCATATGCAAATGTACCTGCAAACAAACCACCACCGACAATCACATAATCGTATTTCTTCATACTTCTATATCCTCTTCTTTTACTTCCTGAAACACGAATTCTCTCTCGTCCTCTTCTCCAAACGCCTCCGTACTATCTGACTTTAACAACACCAGTACCGTCTGAAACAGCAATTGAATATCCTTAAAAATACTGTAATTTTCAATATACATCATATCCATCATCAGCTTGTCCTTTGGGGTCGTATTATATTTACCGGACACCTGTGCGTAGCCTGTAAGTCCTGCCTTCACACGAAGCCGATACTTAAATTCCGGCAATTCCTCGGTATATGTGTATACATTTTCCAGCATTTCGGGTCTGGGTCCTACAAAGCTCATTTCACCCTTCAGAATATTTAATAGCTGTGGAAGCTCGTCCATACGTGTCTTTCGCAAAAGTCGTCCCGGCTTTGTAATACGGTCATCATCCTTTGTAACCGAGCTGTTTTCTACATGCTCCCGCATGGTCCGGAACTTATATACCCGGAAAATCTTTCCGTTAATCGTTGCCCGGTTCTGCTTAAATAACACCGGACCGCCGTCATATAGCTTAATTGCAATTGCACTGACTAACCATATCGGAAGTGTAACGATTCCCATTAACAGGGATAATCCGATGTCCATGGAGCGTTTCATAATCCGCTGCTCCATCGTCAGTCCCTTTACATTGTAATTCAGAAGCGAAATATCATCCAGCAGATAGAACTCGGAGCTAAATTCCATAACATCTTCTATCTCCGGATTAAAATACACATTCTTTCTTGTCCGATAACAATAGTTGCATACCTCTGTACGCAAATGAATCGGTATATCATAAATAAATACCGTATCGGCATCCTTTAGCTTGCGTAACAGCATTTTATCCCGATAATCAAATATATCCACAACCTCATACTGCTTCTGATACTTTCGCAGTCCTCTGGCAATCTCGTCTAAGCTTGCCTGTGAAGATGTTACCACACAGCATTTTTCCGGTTGATGAATCTTAAAGAACAACGCATTTCCCGCATATACCGCAATGATAATTAGTATTAGCTGCAATATATATGCCAGTATCAAATCCGTCAGGCTTCGCAGACGGAATGCATAAATACTTGGTGTAACCGTATTCATAATCATTAACTGCAAATACGAAACAATATCCGTACATAGTATTGCCAGTGCCAGTGAATAAATGATGGGCTTGCTCTTTCTTCGTCCGACATCATATTTTCCGTAAATAGATAAGAACAATAAGCCCACTATCACGTAGGTCGTAACCGTAATACCCAGTGTACGTGAGAGCTGCATCAACGCAAAGTTCTCGCGTCCCAGCAACAGAATGTAAATCACCATGATTGCCAGATAAAGCAGTCCCTTTATTACCATCCATAAAATCGTTTCAAATCTGCGAAGTTTCACACTTCTCATAGCATACCTCATAATTCAGGTCTTTCTAAAATCCTGTTTGTTATCTTTCAGGAAATGCCAACGCATTCTTTCAACTATTATAGTTGTTATCTACTATTTTGTCAAAACTACTTCAAAGATATACGCGGCCTGCTTTGCCGTATAATTCTTTGCCTCCGAATCTGCCTGTCCCGGCATTCCGTCCAGATATACACAGACCCCGTTTTCTCCCAAAATAAAATATCGTAATTCTCCCGTATAATCTACCAGAATCGGATAACCGTCAAAGCTTTCACCTGTATTCTCCAAGCGGTCCTGATAGTCCGGAATCGGCTCGATGTGAAGCACTGCATAATCCTCCCACTCCGGCATCTGCACAGACAACAGCATACTGACTGCATCATAGTCCGCGGTTGCCGTAGACGGGGAACAAATAATATAAGCAGAATACGGCATTTCCTCCCGAAATACCACATGGTAATCTTCAAACACCGGCTCTGCACCCATACCGGTTATCAAATCCGTTACGGTTTCATCCGCAGAAGCCGGAGTGATGGCAGTTCCCATCTGTGCCAGCTCCGTATATAGCTTATCTAATGTAATGGTACGTTTTTTCACCAAGTCAGACCAGTATTTGACCTCATACGTCATGTCATATACGGTCAGATACATCTGCTCCTCTTCGGATACGGTCTTGGTATTCTCCTGACGATAAATCGTGACTGCATCATCCGAATATACTGCCTCCCATTCCTCCAAGGAAGGTGCCTGCTCCGGGCATTGCAGCGTTACCTTTTTGCCCTTTACATTTAACATAAACTGCGTATCATATGCCGCAATCAGTGATTGATTGTAAACCCAAAGCGTCTGTGTCTCCGTAAATACATACTTCTGACTGTTTACCTCAAATGAAAATCTGGCTCTGGTTCCCGGATTCTCTGCCGGTGCGACAGCCGCCGGAAGCTGAACCGGTATCTTCCGATAATTCTGGCTTACGCTTGGCGGAATAATATCCATCGTTGACGCTGCTCCGGCTTCCTCTCCCCCATCGGAAGGAGTCGCGTCTGTCTCTTTGCTTGCCTTACACCCGGTTATCAACAGCCCGAACATTCCCATTATCAGGCATAACCATACTATACGTCCTCTCATTTTGACCCCCTGATTATAAATTATATGATTCCAGAACAGGAACGCCTTAGCGTTCCTGTCATGTAAGCTCTTTTATTCCGTTTCCTGTGTTTCTTCTACAATGGAAATTCCCAATTCCTCTAACTGCTTTTCGTCTACCGTATTCGGTGCCTCACTCATCAGACAGGAAGCATCCTTTACCTTCGGGAATGCAATTACATCCCGGATGGAATCCTGCTGTGCCATCAGCATTACCAGACGGTCCAAGCCGTATGCAAGACCTGCATGTGGCGGTACACCGTACTTAAATGCATTTAACAGGAAGCCGAACTGCTCATACGCACGTTCCATGGTAAAGCCAAGTGCCTGGAACATTTTCTCCTGTACATCGTTCTGGTGAATACGAACCGAACCTCCGCCGATTTCCGTACCGTTTAACACAATATCATATGCCTTTGCCCGAACTCTGCCCGGCTCTGACTCGATATACTGCAAATCCTCCTCCATCGGCATTGTAAACGGATGATGCATTGCCTGGTATCTTCCAAGCTCCTCACTCCATTCAAGCAACGGAAATTCTGTAATCCATACAAACCGGTATTCATCCTTATGAAGCAGACCAAGCTGGTTTGCTATCTCCAGACGCAACGCTCCCAGTACATCATAGACCAGCTTGCTCTTATCTGCGGCAAAGAGCAGCAAGTCTCCCGGTTTACCCTGCATTTTCTCAATCAGAGCAGCCATTTCTTCCTCCTTCATGAACTTTGCAAAGGATGACTTATAGCTACCGTCCTCCTGAATTGCAATATATGCAAGTCCCTTGGCTCCATATCCCTTTGCAAAATCAACCAGAGCATCTATCTTCTTTCTTGGCATAGCACCCTGTCCGTTTGCGTTAATTCCCCGTACACTGCCGCCATTTTCGATTGCACTCTTAAATACAACAAATTCGCAATCCTTTACAACCTCTGTCACATCACATAATTCCATACCAAACCGCAAATCCGGCTTATCGGAACCAAACCGTTCCATCGCCTCACGATAGGTCATCCGCTGAATCGGAAGAGAAACCTCCACACCCAGCACTTCCTTGAACAGTCTTGCCAGCAGGCGTTCATTCACATCAATAACATCATCCACATCTACAAAGGATAATTCCATATCTATCTGTGTAAATTCCGGCTGACGGTCTGCACGTAAATCCTCATCCCGGTAGCATCTTGCAATCTGGAAATAACGGTCATATCCGGAGCACATCAATAACTGCTTATATATCTGCGGAGACTGCGGCAACGCATAAAATTGTCCCGGATGCACCCGGCTTGGAACCAGATAATCTCTGGCTCCCTCCGGTGTAGACTTACACAAGGTCGGAGTCTCAATTTCAATAAAGCCCTCTTCTGCAAGAAATGCCCGCGTCAGAGTCGCAATCTTGCTTCGCATCATAATATTTCTCTGTAAATCCGGACGGCGAAGGTCCAGATAGCGGTACTTCAGGCGAAGCTCCTCCTTCGTCTTACTGTTCTCCTCAATCGGGAACGGCGGGGTATCTGCTTCTGCCAGAATCCGGATGTCCGTTGCGATTACCTCTATATCACCGGTTGTTAAGTTTTCATTCACAGCACCGCCACGCTTTGCAACCGTACCGGTAATGGCAGCCACATATTCTGCCCGCAGCTTTTCTGCCTTGGCAAAGCTTTCTGCTCCGCAATTTGCTTCTTCAAAAATAACCTGTAGGATTCCGCTTCTATCCCGTAAATCGACAAAAATAATTCCGCCCTTGTTCCGGCTCTTTTGTACCCAGCCCATTACGGTTACGGTATCTCCTATCATTGTATTATTTACTTCTGTACATCTGTGGCTTCTGTGAAGCCCCTGCATTGACTCTGCCATTTTATAGCCTCCTTACATTCTATCCGCAAAAAATTCCTCGAACTGTGTATATCCTTCTGCTTCCATCTGTTCCTTCTGGAATTTCTTATTTTTCTTCATGATTGCAATATTTACGATTGCACCGTCTTCTCTTGCTTTCTTCGCCTGATTCAGAATCACAAGCAACTTATCTGCCGGCATATTCTTTTCGATTAAATATGCCACCTTATGACCGGTTCCCGGAATCTGGAAATCCCGCTCTAACAACAGCATGATGATACGTTCAAATCCAATCGAAAAACCACAGGCAGGTGTTGCCTGTCCGGTAAATCGTCCTATCATTTCGTCATAGCGTCCGCCGCCACCGACAGAGCCGCCAAATTCATCCATGGATATTTCAAAAATCGGTCCTGTATAATAAGACATTCCGCGTACCAGCGTTGGGTCAAATGCCATCTTAAAATCTGCACTCTTGGTACTCTCAACACTGGCAATAATGGTCTTTAGATTCTCTGCAACCTCGTCCGGCAGATATTCGCCCAATGTGTCTTTTAAATACTGTACTCCGGCAGCATCGGCTGTTATCTTTCCGAACAAATCCAGATATTTACTTACGGATGTCTCCGCATAGCCTTCCTTTAACAGTTCTTCCCGCACACCGTCAAGCCCAATCTTATCCATTTTATCCAGTATAATAAATACGGTGTCATAGTCGGCTTCAGCAAATCCGCTGTAAGCTGCCATTGCCTTTAAGATTCGTCTGTCGTTGATACGAATGGTAAAATTATGGAAATCCAGCTTGCCTAACAATGTCGTGGTGGCAAGAATCAATTCAATCTCTGCCAGAATGGTAGGCTCGCCTAAAATATCAATGTCACACTGCATGAACTGTCTGTATCTGCCCCGCTGTGGCCGGTCTGCTCTCCATACATTTCCCATCTGTAATGCCTTAAACGGTCCCGGCAGCTCATTTGCATGATTGGAATAATACCGGGAAAGCGGAACCGTCAGGTCATATCGCAGACCGCCGTCTACCAAATCCAGCTCTTCCTTTGCTTCCTCAAGCTTTAGCTTTTCTCCCCGTTTTAATATCTTGAATATCAGCTTTTCATTTTCTCCGCCCTGCTTACTGTTCAGATTCTCAATATGCTCTACACATGGGGTTTCTACCGAACAGAATCCAAAGGTCTTATAGGTATCTTTGATTAATGCAATACAATAATCCCGAATTGCCATCTCCTTTGGTAATATGTCCTTCATGCCGGTTACGGGCTTCTTCTTCATTGCCATCTGACTATCCTCCAAATTTATATATTCACACTTATTCTTGATTTTCTACTACCGTAATGGATTTTCCTTCAATTTCTTCCAGCTCCTCCACTGTACTCTGATTATGAATAACACTTTGAAATGCAAGAAATACCCGCATATCAAAATTCTTTACCTCATCTATCAGCAGCCGGATTGCGGTATTAATATCAAATGCCTTCCGGTAAGGCCGGTCGGAAATTAACGCAGCAAACACATCACATACCCGCAAAATTCTGGCACCCAGCGGAATCTCTTCCCCTTGCAGGTTAAACGGATAACCGGAGCCATCATAGTTTTCATGGTGATACAGCACCATATTACATATATTGTCGGAAAAGCCCTCCTGTCTCAGAATCTGCTCCCCAAGCTGGGCGTGCCGTCTGATATACCGGGTCTCCTCAATCTGCATGGTGTCCTCCTGCCGCCCATATATGTACCGGCTGATTTTCAGCTTACCAATGTCATGCAGCATACCCGCCAAGGCTATTTCCTGAACTTCTTCCTCGGACAAGCCCAATTCTCTTGCAAGCTTGCCTGCCAAATCACTCACACAGATTGCATGCATCAATCCGGCATTCAAATCTTCGCTTAAATAATCGTTAATGGTGTCACCACTAAATACATCTCTTGCTGTATCCATCTTATCTTCCACCGCCTTATTGCCTTACGCGAGTTCGTGAAGTCCCAGCTCATCTAACTTCTGCCGAAATCCATCCCGCTTCCGTCCTATCATTTCCTGAGTTCTTCGTATATAATCCTCCAGATTCTTAACTGTCTCTATCCGTTCAATTCGATTCTCTGCCGGAAAGGTCAGCTTCGTGGAGGTTCCTGCACCTACAGCTATAATATCCATTTTTTCTTCCATAATCAAGACATTATAAAGACATTCTTTTCCGGGCTTTGCATATCCGACATTTTCCAGATTTCCCGGTATATTTTTCTGCCGATACAAATAATACGGAACCATGCCCAGCCGTCTGGCATACGCATCGCCCAGCATAAGCATTTCATTCGTGCTTCCCTTAATGCTATCCTGATACCGCTGCATCTGTATATTCAGCTCTGCGGTTCGTTTAATTGCAAGGGAATGTATCGTCAAACTTTCCGGTGCCATTTCATAAATGCAATCCAATGTATACCGTATATCATCCAGTGTCTCTCCCGGAAGCCCTACTATCATGTCCATATTAATGTTATCCATGCCACAGGCTCTTGCCATACGGTACGCCTGCTCTGTCATGTCTGCCGTATGTGCACGTCCGATATATTCCAGCGTCTGATTGTTCATGGTCTGTGGATTAATGCTGATTCTTGTAACCGGCTTCTCATGCAGCATCCGGAACTTTTCTTCGTCTAAGCTATCCGGTCTGCCTGCTTCTACCGTAAATTCCCGTACATACTGCGTATCAAACAATGTGTAGACCTTATCAATAATCTGTGCCAGTGAGTCCGTATCCAGTGCAGTCGGTGTACCGCCACCCATATAGACTGCCACCAGCCGTTTGTTGCGGTAAGCCTTGGCTACATATTCCAGCTCCTGAAATACAGCATTCAGATATGCCGGAATCTCATTTTGAAAGCGTTCGATTGGATACGAAGCAAAGGAACAATACAGACAACGGGACGGGCAAAACGGAATCCCTATATATAAACAATACTCCTCGGTATAACGAAAAGGTGCCAGTAATCTCTGCTCCTGCTTTGCAACCTCATAACAAATCTCACCCTTCTGTCTGGTGGTCAGATACAGCTCCTCGTATTCACGAATAATATCCTCTTTTTCCCAACCGGACTCTAAGCGGGCAGTTGCAAATTTCGTAGGACGGACTCCCGTCATGCTTCCCCAAGGCAGTGTCTTTTTACAATATCGGCTTAATAAATGATAGGCTGCCGCTTTAATCGGATTTCTCGCTTCCTTCTTTTCCTTATAGAAGCACTCTGCAACCTCCTCATCCAGCTTCTCACCGGACTCCCACAGGCTCATCGTTACCCGCTCCGGTGTAAACTCTGCCTGAAAGGTAAGTCTGGTATCAGCCTCTGTCAGCACAATCTTTTCTCTTGGTATAAATGCCTGAATCATGGTACGAAAATCGTTGTCATAATCCGGCACTGTCTGATTTAAATATATCAAAGCAACGCTCTCTCTCTAATACTCTGCTAAAAACGGATTGGATACTTTCTCATTTCCGATGGTGGTCCGTTCATTATGTCCCGGATATACCTGTGTATCATCCGGAAGCACCAATAGCTTCTCCCGAATATTTTTCACCAGTTGAATCCCGTCTCCGGTTGGAAAATCTGACCTTCCGATGCTTCGGGAAAACAAGGTGTCTCCGCAAAAAAGCATATGATTTTCCTCCAGATAATAGCATATGCCGCCCTTGGTATGTCCCGGAACCAAAATACAGCGGAGCTTTGTTCCCAGCATTTCGATTTCCTGTCCGTCCTCTAACAGCACATCCGGCTTCAGCGTTACTACCTGTGGGCAAAACATTGCCGACAGATTCTTACGTGGGTCTCCCAGCACCTCTACTTCCTCTGCCGCCGCATACACCGGAACCTTATGCCCTATCAGCTCCAACAGCTCCTGCACACCGCCCATATGGTCAATATGACCGTGTGTTAATAAAATTGCCTTACAGTGCAATTGCTGATTTGTGAGCATATTACTTAGAAATCTGGCATTTGCAGCCGGGTCAATCATAATTGCATCCCGCGTTTTTTCATTATATACCGTATAACAATTCGTTGCAAAATCACCCAATTGATTGGTAATTACAATTATGGATTCCATATCTTTACTCCTTTAACCCATAGTTCGTTCAATGTCAATAATATCATCTATATTCCGTATCTTGGCAATTACCTTGTTTAACTGCTCTACACTGTGAATCTCAAATGCCACATTGACGGTTGCCTTTCCCTGTCGGTTTGTCCGCAAGGTCATACTGGTGACATTTATCAGCATTTCCGTAAACACCTTGGAAATATCAAATACAATATTTCTGCGGTCAATTGCATAGATTTTAATATCCGTTACATACAGGGCATCCTGGCTGTTCTCCTGCTTCTGCCATTCCGCTTCAATCAGCCGTTCCTTCTCTTCATCGGTCATTCCCAGCACATTGACACAGTCACTTCGATGAATAGAAACCCCTCGTCCCCGCGTAACGTATCCGACTATTTTATCTCCCGGAACCGGACTGCAGCACTTAGAGAAATGTACTGCCACATCATCAATTCCCTTTACCACGATGCCGCCTCTGGAATGCTTTGGACGCTGTACAACCTCCTTCGTTTCGGAGCCTATCTGTGCCAACAGCTCTTCATCACTTAAGGAATGGCAATGGTCCCGCTCATATTCCTCTACCAGACGGTTCATGACCTGCCCTTCTTTTAAGCCGCCATGTCCGATTGCCGCACACACAGATTCCCAATCCCGGAAGTTATACTTTTCCGTTACCTTTGCAATGTACTCCGGCTTTGTATAATCACTAAGCTGAATTCCCTTTGTCTTACAGTAGGCATTCAGAAGCTCTTTGCCTCTGGTAATATTGTCTTCCTTATATTCCTGCCGGAACCACTGGTTAATCTTGGTCTTTGCCTGTGTACTCTTAACAATATTGAGCCAGTCCCGGCTTGGACCTTTTCCGTTCTGGGAGGTGATAATCTCAACCCGGTCACCGTTTTGGAGCTTATAGTCAATCGTTACCTGCCGTCCGTTTACTCTGGCACCTATCAGACGGTTTCCTACCGCCGTATGAATACTGTAGGCAAAATCAATCGGTGTAGAACCCGATGGCAGCGACTTCACATCACCTGCCGGCGTAAAGCAGTATACCTGTTCATTAAATAAGTTCAGGTCTGTCTTGATACCGCTCATGAACTCCTTGTTATCGTCGGTTTCCTGCTGCCACTCCAGAATCTGACGCAGCCATGCAAGCTTGGCTTCTTCCTTTTCCTCACCGGTGCTTCCCTGCATATTTTCCTTATATTTCCAATGTGCCGCAATACCGTATTCTGCGGTCCGGTGCATATCAAAGGTACGAATCTGAATCTCAAACGGCTGGCCGGACGGTCCAATCAGTGTTGTGTGCAGGGATTGATACATATTGGATTTCGGCATAGCAATGTAGTCCTTAAACCGTCCCGGAATCGGTGTATACATTTCATGAATCACACCCAATGCCGCATAACAGTCCCGGACGGTTTCCACCTTAATCCGTACCGCAAATATATCGTATATCTGGTCCAGCGTCTTATGCTGGTTCACCATTTTCTTGTAAATGCTGAAAAAGTGCTTTACTCTGCCGTCAATCTCTGCCTTGATTCCCGCATTATCAATATGATGCTGCACATCCTTTACAATTTCATTGATAAATGCTTCCCGTTCCGTAATCCGCTCATTAATCTGTCTTGTTAAGTCCTCGTAAACCTCCGGCATCAGATACCGTAATGACAGGTCATCTAACTCCACCTTAATCTTGGAAATACCAAGGCGGTGTGCAATCGGAGCATAAATATCCATGGTTTCCCGGCTCTTTTCAATCTGCTTTTGCGGCGACTGATACTGCATGGTTCGTAAATTATGCAGACGGTCTGCCAGCTTTATAATAATAACCCGAATATCCTTTGCCATGGCAAGGAACATCTTACGGAGATTTTCTGCCTGCAGCTCAATCTTATCCTGTGAGAAATTCAGCTTTGTCAGCTTGGTAACTCCATCCACCAGCAAAGCAATTTCCGGTGAAAATTCCTGCGACAATTCATCTACGGTCATGACCGTATCCTCTACCACATCATGTAAGATTCCGGCAGCAATGGTCTCCTTATCCATTTCAAGCTCTGCCAGAATAATACCTACGCACAGCGGATGAATAATATACGGCTCTCCGGACTTTCGCTTCTGGTCCTTATGTGCCTCACTTGCCACCCGGTATGCCTTTTCAATAATGGTGGTATCTGTAGATGGGTGGTATTGATGGATATGTGTTATCAAATCCTGAAATAATTCGTCCGGTGGCGTAAAATCCGCCGGTGTACTCAGACTTTTCTCCTTGCGTTTTCCAACGGTTGCACCGCCCACTAAGGGTGCCTCCATGTTCGGGAACTCTACTGCATCCGTCTCGGTTGCTTCTGTTGCCTGCATTTTTTCTTCCATCTGATTACCACCACGCTTTCTATCCGTTATCTTCTTTCTTCGTTTGTATCAGTATACGGTGATTCCCTAGAAAAATCAAGGGTATGTGGCAAATAGCTTTTAATCACTATCTGCATGGCACGTATGCCGTTATATTCGTTAATAGACGGATAATAGGCTATATCCAAGGCTACCTTGTTCAGCCATCCCTTCATCATCTGGTCCCACTCTGCTTCTCCGAACCATGCCTTGATATTTTCCATAAAGGCTTCTACTTCAAAATAAATCCCTTCCATTCTGGCTCCGTTTTCACTCTCCAGCTCCAGCTTTAAGAGATTGGCATTCCGCCCCATTACTCTTGCCGAAAGAACCTTCAGATTCTTCTGTGCAAATAATGGTTTTTCATTTCCTTTTCCAAATGGCTCTAACTGTTCCAGTTGTTCAATCAAATCAAAATGAATATAATCAATCGGCATCGGAACATCTATATACAGCTTCGGGGTAAGGTCCTCCTCCGTCAATTCGCACAATACATTAAGCTTATGCCGGAAATATTCCAGATTCTTTGCAGGTAACGAAAAGCCTGCTGCCATCGGATGCCCGCCAAAGGCAGTTAATAAATCCTTACATTCTGTCAGGGCATCATGCATATTATATGCTTCAATGGACCTTGCGGAGCCTTTCAGCATTCCGCCCTCCGAATCCGTAACTATCAGGGTCGGGCGGTAATACCGCTCTCTGATACGCCCTGCGATAATACCCGCAAGACTCTCATGCGTATTCGGCAGATAAATCACCAGCACCCGGTCATCCGCCAAGGTTGTTGTTTCCACCTGTTCGATTGCCGCCGCTACACCTGTCTGCGTCATTTCCTTGCGTTCATCATTCAGTGCCTTTAAGCGTTCTGCCCGCTCCAAAGCGGTATCATAATGTTCTTCTAATAAAAGCTCCATGGCAAGCTTCGCTGTTTCCAACCGTCCGGTTGCATTGATGCATGGTCCCAGCACGAATCCAAGGTGATAGGACTGTAGCTGATGCATTCCCAGATTATTTGCCTTAATTAATGCACGCAAGCCGTAATTACCGGTTCGGTTCAGCTCTGCCAGACCCCGTTTTACCAGAATCCGGTTCTCGTCACGCAAATCCACCACATCACAGATGGTTGCCAATGCCACAAATTCAATGAACCGTTCCGCCTCCTGAACATCCACACCGCATACCGCATATAGGGTCTGGATAAACTTATAGGCAACACCGGCTCCGCACAAGTGCTTAAACGGATAATTACAATCCGGCTGCTTCGGGTCAATCACCGCATCTGCCACCGACTGCAAATATTCCTTCTTTCCATCCTCGTCATATTCAAACGGAATATCATGATGGTCGGTTACTACTACCGTCATTCCAAGATTCTTGGCATAGGCTATCGGAAGCAATGCGGCAATTCCGTTATCACAGGTCAGCAACACCTCGACCCCTGCATCATGTGCCTCCCGCACCATATTTTCATTCATACCGTAACCGTCGGTTATCCGGTCCGGAATCCGATAATCTACCTGTGCGTTACATCTAAGCAAGCCCTGATAGAGAATGTAGTTTGACATAATGCCATCCACATCATAATCGGAAATAATCCGAATCCTTTTTTGCTCTATAATCGCATTCTGAATCAGTTGAACGCCCTTGTCCATGTCCTTCATGCTATGCGGGTCGTACAGGCTTCCGTCATCCCCTAAATACCGTTCAAACTCCTCCGGACTTACAATGTCCCGGTTCCGGATTACGCGTGCGATTACCGGGTCTATATGAAATTGTTCCGAAAGCCGGTAAAAATCCGCTTTCTTATTGTAGACTATCCATTTCTCATTCATTCCAAAAACCTCACAAGGCTGTCGGAACCGGTATATCCCTTCCAAACAGCCTTGTTTATCATTCAATGATTGTCTCTATTTCTTTGTTGCTTCGACCTTCTCTTTTTTCCTTAGCTTGGTCTTCATATAATACCAAAGCGGGCCTGTGATACAGATGGATGAATAAGTACCGCCGAGAACACCTACCATCAGGGCAAGTGCAAATTCTTTAATTGCGGATACTCCCACGATGTACAATACCAATACCATAACAAAGGTAGTCAGGTTCGTATAAATACTTCTGGTAAACGTCTGTGTAATACTGGTATTTACAATGGTTTCCAAGCCAACCTTCTTTTCGTCCATTACCTTTAAGTTCTCCCGGATACGGTCGAAGATAATGATGGTTGCATTAATAGAGTAACCTACTATCGTCAGCATACAAGCGATAAAGGTATTACCAACCGACAGATGTGCAACTGCGTATAAGGTAAATACAAACATAACATCATGCAGCAATGCAAGCACCGCACTGGCACCAAACCGCACATCCTTAAACCGGAATGCAATATAGATTAACATTAATATAGAAGCAACTATAACCGATACAATTGCATCTCTCTGCATTTCATTGCTGACAGTCGAGCTGATGTTCTCAACCGAGAAATCACCGATTGTAAAGTTCTGCTTTAAGGCTTCCTCTGCTGCCTGTCTCTGCTCAATCGTCATCTGCGGTGTCTTAATTACCATAGAGGTTGAATCCTGTACGTTCTGTAATTGAATCTCAGAACCCGGAATACCGGTTGCTTCTGTCAGAACCGGAAGTATCTCTTCTTCTGCCTGCTCCAGTGTATATGCCTGGTCAAATTCAACCGTCATGGAAGTACCACCCATAAATTCCATACTGAAGTTCAACATATGTCCGATATTTTCGTTATTCTTATTAATTGGAAGGAATACCAGACCTGTAATTATAATTATGGCGGAAATTACAAAGCAGATTCTGCCGTTTTTCACATAATTTCCCGGCTTTCTTTCCGGAATCTTGCCATATAACTTCGGGTCTTCTGCTCCCAGCTCCAAAAATGCATTTAATAAAAGTCTGGTAACTACCAAAGCCGTAAACATGGATAATATAATACCCAGTGCCAAGGTCTGTGCAAAGCCCTTTACCGAACCGGATGCCATAAACCACAAAACGGCTGCTGCAATCAAGGTTGTGATATTACCATCCAGAATTGCGGACATTGCCTTCTGGAAACCTGCCTTTACAGCCATTTTTACAGATTTTCCTGCTGTAATTTCTTCTTTAATTCTTGTAAATATGATGACATTTGCATCCACCGCCATACCGATAGAAAGCAAAATACCTGCAATACCCGGAAGGGTCAGTGTAACATCAAACAGATTCAGGCACAGTACCATTAATACGGTATAGCCAATCAACGAAAATACGGACACCACACCCGGAAACCGATATACCAGAATCATAATTACCGCAACAACCGCCAGACCAATCAAGCCTGCAAGTAATGAGGTATGAATTGCATCCTCACCCAGCTTAGCACCTACAATATTGGACTGTAATTCCTTTAATTCCAACGGAAGTGCTCCGATACGAATGGTAGTTGCCAGATTATCTGCCGATTCATAGCTTTCCATATTGTTAATGACACAGGCACCGTCTGTAATTGCCGCCTGTACGGTTGGTGCACTGATTACTTCACCGTTATAAATGATGTAAATCGGCTTCTGGAGATTTGCCGCTGTTGCTTCCGCAAACCGCTTTGCACCTTCCTCACCAAACTCTAACTGAACCAGATATTCATTTGTTCCGCTGGAATTATCAATTGCTGCCTGTGCAACCTCAATATCCGCACCGGTCAATACGGTTTCGTATGCTTCTCCGTTTGCAAACAACTGATAGTTCTCCGGGTCTAAAAATTCCAACGCACCCGGCTTACCTAATTCCTCTAATATCTGATTTGCATTTGCCACACCCGGAATTTCAATCGCAATTCGATTATCTCCCTGCTGATAGACTTCTCCTTCTTTGCTGTACTCGTCTACACGCTTCTGTAAACGATATACGGTATCCGCCATATCCGTTGCCGATGCATTCTGGTCTTCTACCTCATACGTGATACTGACACCGCCTGCCAAGTCCAGACCTAACGTAATGTCCTCTGCCTTACCGGAACCCATCAATCCAAAGATATCAATGTATGCGATACCCAGGGTTAACAGTAAGAACACAACGATAACCAGCACGCTTTTTACCTTTTGATTCTTCATGCTTCCTCTGTCTCCTTTTCTTCTTCGTCTGCCAAAGCAGCCTTAATCATAATGGCACACTCAATCCGCTTCTTCTGCAATTCACAACCGATGTCGTAAGCGTCCAAAATACTTCCATGAAAATTATAGGAATTTGCAGCACAACCGCCGCTGCAATAAAATCTTGCAAAACAATTTCTGCACTTTTCCTTTGCATATACATTACAAAGCTTAAATTCATCCCGAATATCTTCTGCCTGTATGCCGTCATACACATTTCCCAGCTTGAACTGTTCCTGTCCGACAAACTGATGACATGGATATAAGTCACCCCATGGCGTTACTGCCAGATATTCTGTACCGGAACCGCAGCCGGACAATCGTTTTGCCACACATGGTCCTTGGGTCAGGTCAATCATAAAATGGAAGAAATTAAATCCGTTTCCTTCCCGTTCCCGACGCACCATTTCTTTCGCAAGGGCATCATACTCCTCCATTAACCGCGGCAAATCCGCCTCCTGTATGGCATACGGTGCTTCCGGCGGTGCAACCACCGGCTCTACGGAAATCTGCTTGAAGCCCAAATCCGCCAGATGCAGCACATCCTGTGAAAAGTCCAGATTATGATGCGTAAAGGTTCCTCTTACATAATAATTGGTCTGATTCCGCAGCTCTGCAAACTTCTGAAACTTCGGAACAATAATATCATAGGTGCTTTTTCCGTTTCTGGCAGGCCGCATATAGTCATTTACCGATTTTCTGCCGTCTATGCTTAAGACTACATTTGCCATCTCCCGATTGGCAAACTCCATAATGTCATCATTTAACAAAATTCCATTTGTGGTAAGCGTAAACCGGAAGTTCTTATTATATGGTTCTTCCAGACTTCTTCCGTAGCGAACCAATTCCTTTACCACTTCAAAATTCATGGTTGGTTCTCCGCCAAAGAAATCTACCTCCAGATTCCTGCGGTTTCCGGAATTTGCCACCAGAAAATCCAATGCCTGCTTTCCAACTTCCAGACTCATCAGGGAACGGTCTCCATGATATTCTCCTTCTTCGGCAAAGCAATATCTACAGCCAAGGTTACAATCATGGGCAATGTGAAGGCACAATGCCTTTACCACTGTCTTTCGCCGCTTGAAATCCATTACAAACTGCTTGTATTCATCCTCGGCAAACAGCTCGCCCCGCTCCTTTAACAGTTCTACCTCGTCTAAGGTCTCCCGAAGGTCTGCTTCGGAATACTGCGGCAGTCTGTTTTTTAAGTCTTCTAGCGTTGTATCTATCTGATTCTGATTATTTTCTTCATAGATTGCAATAACATCATATGTAATATCATCTACTACATGGATAGCACCGCTGCACACATCCATTACAATGTTATAGCCGTTATTTTTGTATTGATGAATCACTGTTCTTTTACCTCTATCCTGCAACATAGAAAAGAGGACAGCTTCACGTTCGCAGTCCTCTCTTCCGCTTACAGCTCATCTAAATAATTATCTCTTATTCTCGCAGGTCTGATTACCAACGGTACAAGAGGTCTTACAAGCGGACTGGCAAGATGTCTGGCACTCGCCGCAGCCGCCCTTTTCCATCGTACTTTTCAATGTCTTATTCGTCAATGTCTTAACATGTTTCATCGAACAAAATCCTCCTTCAATTAATAGCTCTCATGAGTATATCACACTTTTTTACACCATGCAAGAACCTATCTAGTTCGCCTTATGATAACCAACCTCGAATGCTTTCTTGTTAATCTCAACGGTCTTTGGCGGTACGGTCTTTTCAATCACCTCTAACCAGTCCTCTTCGGCATAATCCATATGCTGTGCCGCTATTCCTAATACAATGATGTTAAATACTCTGGCATTTCCCAGCTTCTTTGCCTCTGCCATGGCATCTACCGTATAGACCTTATACTTTTCCTGTAAGCCTTCTATGATTCCTTCCGGATACTGTGCAGCCCCGGTCACAACCGTAATCGGGTCCATCCGCTGGTCATTTACGATAATAACGCCATCCTTTTTTAAGAAGTGTGCGTAACGGAGAGCCTCCAGTCTTTCAAATGCAATCAATACATCTGCCTGTCCTTCTTCCACAATCGGCTCTGCTACATTTTCACCATATCTTACATAAGTAACTACACTTCCACCCCGCTGTGCCATTCCGTGTACTTCAGATAATTTTACATCATAGTTGGCATGCAGTGCTATTCCTCCCAGAATCCGGCTAGTAAGCAATGTACCTTGTCCGCCAACGCCCACAATCATGATATTTTTTGTTTCCATCTCTATATATCCTCCTGTCTGTAATGACAATTCCTATTTCCGTATTCTGCTAACTGCTTATTTTGCGACTGTTTCAATAGCATCAAACTTACACAACTGCTTACATAAGCCGCAACCGTTACACATAGTCTCATCAATGGAGATGGTTCCGTCTTCATTCTTGGTTAATGCAGGGCATCCCGGACGCAGACACATACCGCATTTCTTACACTTCTCGGAAACCGGTACACACTTATTCGGGAATACATTTCCCTTTAATAATACACAAGGAGATTTGGTAATAATTACCGATACTGCATCTCTTGCAGTCTCCTCCTTTACAATCCGCTCAAGCTCTGCCGTATCAAAGGCATTTACCTCTACGACATGCTCTACTCCGATTGCCTTACACAACTGATAAATATTAATTGCGTAGGTAGGCTCACCCTTCAATGTCTTACCGGTTGCTGCATGGTCCTGATGTCCGGTCATTCCGGTTGTGGAATTATCCAGAATCATAACCGTACCGGTTGCCTGATTGTATACCATGTTCATTAAGGAATTTACACCGGTATGCATAAAGGTACTGTCACCGATAACAGCAACCCATTTCTTCACGTAGTCTTTTCCCTTTGCCTTTTCCATACCATGCAGAGAGGAAATAGAAGCACCCATACAGATGGTCGTATCTACAACATTAAGCGGTGCGACTGCTCCGAGCGTATAACATCCGATGTCACCCGCTGCATGAATGCCCAGCTTCTTAAGTACGGTATATACACTTCTATGCGGACATCCCGGACACAGAATCGGCGGACGTGCCGGTACCTGCTTCGGTGCTTCCAGTTGAAGCTCTTCATGCAGAATTGCCTTTCTCAGCATATTGGCACTGTATTCACCCTGCACCGTAAATATCTCTTTTCCATGACAGGAAATGCCCCATGCACGTACCTGTTCTTCAATAATCGGGTCCAGCTCTTCTACGATATATAATTCATCTACCTTTGCCGCAAAGTCCAGAATCATCTGCTTTGGCAGCGGATTTACCAGACCCAGCTTCAAAATGCTGGCATTCGGCAATACTTCTTTTACATACTGATATTCGATACCGCAGGTAATGACACCGATTTTGGTATCCTTCATTTCCTCGCGGTTTATAGGCATTGTAGCTCCGTCTGCTGCCATAGCAAGCTCCCGCTGCTCTACATAGACATGTCTTCCCTTGGCATTTCCCGGCATCATAACGAACTTCGCCGGATTCCGCTCATATGGCTTATCCTCCGGTACTACCCGTTCTTCCTGTGTTACCAAGCCCTGTGAATGGGATAACCGGGTTGTGGTTCTCAAAATAACCGGAGTATCATACTTTTCACTTAATTCAAAGGCGTACTTCATAAAGTCCTTTGCTTCCTGACTGTCAGAAGGCTCTAACACCGGTACATGTGCGGCTCTTGCTACTGCACGCGTATCCTGTTCGTTTTGTGAGCTGTAAAGTCCAGGGTCATCTGCCGCTACCAATACCATACCGGCATTGACACCGCCGTAAGACATGGTATATAACGGGTCGGATGCAACATTCACACCTACATGCTTCATACAGCACATAGAACGCACGCCGCTGATGCAGGCACCAATTGCAACCTCGGTTGCTACCTTTTCATTCGGTGCCCATTCTGCATATACATCTTCATACTTAACAAGACTCTCGCTGATTTCGGTACTTGGAGTTCCCGGATATGCCGAAGACACCTTTACGCCTGCCTCCCATGCACCTCTGGCAATTGCCTCATTTCCCAACATGATTTTCTTTTCCATCATTTGTTCCTTTCCTTTTCCTTATATTCCTATCATCCATTTATGCTCGAAGGTCAGAGCATCCCATGTTCCTTATCATACCACGTTTGGACAAACAAGACAATCTTTCGTAAAAAATCTGTTTGATATAATGCTTTCTGTCAGCATCCGGCTCTTTCCGGCAAAAGCTTAAGATGTGCCAATCCATTCCAGATTCCATCCGCATCTATATCCGTTGTGACATAATCTGCCCGCTCCTTAAGTGCCGGTATTCCGTTTCCCATGACGATGCCGGTGGCAGCATACTCTATCATTTCAAAGTCATTGGAGCCATCCCCAAAGGCAATGGTATCCTCTCTTGCAATTCCCATGGCATCCATTAACCGCTGCATACCGGTTGCTTTGTTGACTCCCTTTTTGGTAATTTCTCCCGAATAAATAATATCACTTCCGAAGCTGCAGCCCGTCAGCTTAAAATAACCATTTATCTGCTCGTCTACCTCTTTTTGCATCTTAGCTACGGTAGCATCCGAATGGATATAGACACCGCTTTCCAAGCCCTGCACCGTTGCAGGATTTTCGCATATCTTCATATCCTTCCGAATCGTTTCCGCACTTTTGCCACCGGAAAATACGTTCCGAATGGTTTCCCAGCTCTTTGCCGTTAAAAAGCTTCCCGGACAACCCTGAAGATAATATGCGGTCCGGTGTCTTTCCAGTAATTCTGTCAGCATTTCAAGCGGTTCCTGCTCTAAGGTGCTGCGATACAACAGCTCATCCCCATAACGGATATACGCTCCCGCAGATGCAATCACACCATCAAAGCCCATCTCCAATAAAAAAGGATAAATCATGGTGAGAGGTCTGCCGGAGCAAATAGCAATCTTATGCCCCTGCTCCCGAAGAATTTTTAATGCATCTGCTGTACTTTGCGGAACCTGCATACGTGCATTTAACAGTGTGCCGTCTATATCAAAAAAGATTAACTTACTCATAGTGTTCGCTTCCTCCTGCTTCTTGGTCTTTCACACCTCTATCATGAAATTATAACTGTTCATTGTCAACTGCAAAAAAATCCCTGCCTCCGGATATTATCCAAACGCAGAGATTTTCTGTTAAATCCTGTTAGTTTGCATCTCTGATTATCTTTCGAATCGGAAGAATATAACCCGGTGATACAGACAGCTCATCAACTCCCATTTTCAAAAATGTCTCGGTTAATTCCATGTCTGCTCCCAATTCTCCGCAGATTCCTGCCCAGATTCCTGCCTCATGTGCATGGTTTACCACCATTTGTATTAACCGCAGGATTGCTTCGTGGTGCGGCTGATAAAAGCGGTCAAGTCTTGGATTCTGGCGGTCAATTGCCAAGGTATACTGTGTCAAGTCATTGGTTCCGATGCTAAAGAAATCGACCTCCTTTGCCAGCAGGTCACTAATTACCGCTGCCGCCGGTGTCTCAATCATAATTCCTTCTTCTACCTTTCCAACCGTAATTCCGGCATCACAAAGCTCCTTTTTTACCTCGGAGGATATTTCCCGAATCTGCCGTACCTCCTCCACAGAGGTAATCATCGGATACATAATCGCAATATTACCGAATGCACTGGCACGAAACAATGCCCGAAGCTGTGTCCGGAAGATTTCCGGTCTGGACAAACAGATTCGGATGGCACGATAGCCTAATGCCGGATTATCTTCCCGCTCCAGTCCAAAATAGTCTACCTGCTTATCGGCTCCAATATCTAGTGTCCGAATAATTACCCGTTTGCCTGCCATTGTCTCGGCAACCCGCTTGTATACCTGAAACTGCTCCTCCTCGGTCGGAAAATCCTTTGATTCCAGATATAAAAATTCACTCCGGAACAGTCCGATTCCCTCTGCGTCATTCATAAGAACGGTGGCTAAATCGGATACATTTCCGATATTGGCATATAAATGTACCGTTTGTCCGGACTTTGTTACCGTTTCTTTTCCCTTCAAGGTCTGATATAAGCGGTTTCGTTCTTCTTCCTCTTCCTTTTTTCTCCGGTATTCTGAAATAGTTGCTTCATCCGGGTCAATAAAGAGCAGTCCTTCCTTGCCGTCCACAATTGCCAGCTTTCCGTCCCATTCCTTTTGAATCTCGATACCGATTAATGCCGGAATCCCCATGGTTCTTGCAAGAATTGCGGTATGGGAATTGGTCGAGCCAAGATGTGTAACAAATGCCAGCAGCTTGCTCTTATCCATTTTAACGGTTTCGCTCGGTGCCAAATCCTCTGCCACAACAATGACCGGTGTTTCTCCCAGTTCACCATGATTTTCCTTTCCGGCTAAGATTGCAACGACGCGGTTAGAAATATCCTTTATATCTGCGGAACGTGCCTGAAAATATTCATCCTCCATGTTGGCAAACATTTCCGCAAAATGGTCTCCGGTTACTGCAACCGCATATTCCGCATTGATTTCCTGACTTTCAATCATATTGGTAACGGAATCGTTGTAATCGTCATCCTCCAGCAGCATACTGTGAACCTCAAAAATCTGAGCGTTTACCTCGCCAACCTCCTGTACTGCCTTTTCATACAAAGCCTGCAACTGCTTGATTGCTGCTTCCTTGGCTGCTTCATATCGTGACAGCTCTGACTGCACATCCTCTACATGTTTTCTTACAACCTGTCCCTGCTCCATGGAATAAAACAGAATCGGACCGATTGCAACCCCATTAAATACTTTTTTTCCTGTATACTTTTCCATAGGCCCCTTCTTTCATTTCTACAGATTTTCTTCAAAGAATGTCTGCATTTCCTTTGCAACAACGGCTTCATTTTCGCCTTCTACTTCTACGGTTACTACATCACCCTGCTTTACGCCTAATGCCATGATTGCCATTAATTTTCTGGCATCTGCACTTCCCTTTGCTGTCTTTAATGTAACTACCGCAGATTTTTCCTTTGCTGTCTTTACCAACATTCCTGCCGGTCTTGCGTGGATTCCTACCTCGTCTGTAATTGTGTACTGAAATGCTACCATAATGTTTCTCCTTTCGTTCTTTCCCTATGTATTGTTGTTTGACAATGCAGTGATTTTTATGCAAAGAGTTTAAAAAACCCGGACAGGTTAAGTCTTTCAGAAAATCAATTCTAAAACACTCAGCTTGTCCGGGTTATGCCAACTCAATGTTACACCCCGTAAGGAGTTATGTAATTATCACTTGCTTATAAGAATATAGTATGATAGATTTCTTTATTTGTCAATCATCAATTTAAAAGATTTTTCCCTTGCATTTTTTCTTTTCTGCGAGTACAATGTCTGTAATTAAAACAGTTCTTCGGGGCAGGGTGTGATTCCCTACCGGCGGTACAGCCCGCGAGCCATATGGCATGATTCGGTGTAATTCCGAAGCCGACAGTATAGTCTGGATGAAAGAAGAGTTTATGTATTGCATATGTTCGTCCCCGGAATCCTTGGATTCCGGTTTTTTCATTTGATTATGCCCTGTTACCGTATAGGGCATTTTTTATGTTCCTGAAAGGAGACTTTTTATGAAATTAGCCATATTTTTTCCCGGAATCGGATACCATACAGATAAACCGTTATTGTACTATAGCCGGATGCTGGCAAAGCAGATTGGCTATGAGACTATCAATATTCATTATGACGATTTACCGAAGGATGTAAAAGGCTCTCCGGAGCGGATGAAGTTAGCCTTTACCTGTGCCATGGAGCAGACGGAACAACAATTACAGACAGTTGACTTTTCGGCTTATGAGTCCTGCATCTTTGTATCCAAGAGTGTCGGTACGGCAGTTGCCGCTGCCTATGCCGGACAACACCGGCTGCATCCAAAGCAGGTCTATTATACACCGGTGGAGGCATCCTTTTCCTTTATGGAGCCGGGCGGTATCGTATTTACCGGAACCAGTGACCCATGGGTTGAGACTGCGGTTGTTGAATTAAACTGCAATCGTCTGGGACTTCCGCTTACTATCCTTCCGAATGCCAATCATTCACTGGAAACCGGGGATGTTCTTCAAAATCTGGCATATTTACAGAAGGTTATGAACGAAACCATGTCTTATATGAAGGGGGATTGATGACTATGATAAACGCAGACTATATGCGGCGTGCTATTGAATTAGCCAAAAACGGAATCGGGAAAACAAATCCGAATCCCATCGTAGGTGCCGTAATTGTAAAGGATGACCGTATAATCGGAGAAGGCTATCATGAACGAATCGGGGGACTTCATGCGGAACGCAACGCTTTGGCAAACTGTACCCAATCTCCGGAAGGTGCCACCATTTATGTGACATTGGAGCCTTGCTGTCATCATGGAAAAACACCGCCCTGTACAGATGCCCTGATTGAACATAAGCTGGCACGAGTGGTTATCGGCTCCCGCGACCCTAATCCTAAGGTATCCGGAAAAGGCGTTGCCCGCTTGCGGGAGGCAGGAATTGAGGTTGTTGAAGATTACCTGCGGGAAGAATGTGATGCTTTAAATCCGGTATTCTTTCATTATATAAAGGAAAAGATACCTTATGTCGCATTAAAATATGCCATGACAGCCGACGGTAAAATTGCTGCAAATACCGGAGCTTCTCAATGGATTACCGGAGAAGAAGCCCGCAATCATGTGCATCAGCTCCGCAACTATTACAGCAGTATTCTGGTCGGTCTGGGAACGGTTCTTCAGGATAACCCGATGCTTACCTGCCGGATTCCGGACGGAAGAAATCCGGTTCGGATTGTCTGCGACAGTCATTTACGGATTCCTTTAAACTGCAATCTGTGTAATTCCACAGATACCGCCCCTGTCATCGTTGCCTGCTGGGATGCTTCGGAGCAGAAACGACAGGCATTGGAGGAAAAGGGTGTTCAGGTACTGGTGGTGAAGGAAACGAATCACCGGCTGGATTTGCAGGATTTGTTATATCAGCTCGGTCAAAGAGATATAGACAGCATCTTGGTAGAGGGTGGCGGAACCATAAATGCTTCCTTTGTGAAAGCAGGTCTGGTTCAACACATTTATGCTTATATCGGAGCGAAAATTTTCGGCGGCACGAAGCCGTACACTCCGGTTAGCGGTGACGGTATTGAACGCGTCAGTGACAGTCTTTTACTTTCCCATCCTAAGGTGCAGACCTTTGGTTCCGATGTACTGATTGAATATGACGCATAAATGAAGGAGGCAGTTATGTTTACAGGAATTATCGAAGAAACGGGAACCGTTAAAAAAATTATTGGACATTCTATCTCCGGCTCTATCGAAGTTCATGCCCGTAAGGTACTGGAGGGAACACAAATCGGAGACAGCATTGCCGTAAACGGTGTCTGCCTGACTGTTACACATCTGAATGCGGACGGTTTTACGGCAGATGTGATGGCAGAGACATTACGGAAAACCAACCTCGGCTCCCTGCCTATCGGTGCCAGCGTGAATCTGGAACGTGCAATGGCAGCCGGCGGTCGCTTTGGCGGTCATATCGTCAGCGGACACATCGACGGCACCGGAACGATTCGCTCTCTCCGTCAGGAAGGAAATGCGGTATGGGTAACCATTCAGGCACCGGCATCCATTCTGCACCTAATCGTTATGAAAGGCTCCATTGCCATAGACGGCATCAGCCTGACGGTTGCAAATGTAGACGATTCCTGCTTTCAGGTTTCCGTAATTCCGCATACCGGTGAAGAAACGACACTTCTTACCCGCAAACCGGGTGACATTGTAAACTTAGAAAATGATATTGTCGGCAAGTATGTAGAACGCCTGCTTACGCCGTATGAAAATCATTCCGGAATTACCGTTGATTTTCTGCGGGAGCATGGCTTTTAACTATCACATAAAGAAATCTATTCATATGACTTAAAGGAGGATTTGCATCTTATGGATTTTGAATTTTCAACAATTGAACAGGCTTTGGAGGCATTACGGGCAGGAAAGATTATCTTATGTACCGATGACCCGGACCGGGAAAATGAAGGTGACTTTATCTGTGCTGCCGAATATGCAACCGGAGAAAATATTAACTTCATGGCGGTACATGGCAAGGGCTTAATCTGTATGCCAATGTGCAAGGAGCTGGCAGATAAATTAAATATTCCGCAAATGGTATCCGAGAATACCGACAACCATTGTACTGCATTTACCGTCAGCATCGACCATGTAGACACAACTACCGGCATCTCTGCATTTGAGCGTTCCATTACTGCTATGAAGGCAGTATCCGAGGATGCCCAGCCAAATGATTTCCGCAGACCGGGACATATGTTTCCGTTAGTTGCCAGAGCGGGCGGTGTTCTGGTGCGTAACGGCCATACCGAAGCAACGGTTGACTTAATGCGGTTAGCCGGACTAAAGCAGTGCGGACTCTGCTGTGAAATTATGGCAGATGACGGACATATGATGCGGACACCGGAGCTTAAGGTAATTGCACAAACCTATCATATTCCGTTTATCACGATTAAGGACTTGCAGGATTATTGCCGTCTGCATGAAAAGCATGTCAGCCGGGAAGCAACCGTTAATCTTCCGACCAAGTACGGCACCTTCAAAGCCTACGGTTATGTCAGTGATATTACCGGCGAACATCACATTGCTCTGGTTAAGGGTGATATAGGAGATGGTATGGATGTTCTTTGCCGCGTACATTCGGAATGTCTGACCGGAGATGTATTCGGTTCCCTTCGCTGTGACTGCGGTGACCAGTTAGCCAGTGCTTTACGCCAGATAGAAAAGGAAGGTCGCGGTGTGTTATTGTATATGCGGCAGGAGGGCAGAGGCATCGGTCTGATTAACAAGCTCAAGGCATATGAATTACAGGAGCAGGGCCGCGATACAGTGGAAGCCAATCTAGACCTTGGATTTGCTCCCGACCTTCGGGAATACTGGGTCGGTGCTCAGATTTTACGTGACTTAGGAATTAAGGAGCTGCGGCTTCTGACAAATAATCCAAGCAAGGTATATGGTCTGGACGGCTATGGCTTAACGATTAAGGAGCGGGTACCGATTGAAGTACCGGTTCAGAAGTTTGATGCATTTTATATGAAGACAAAAGAGCAAAAAATGGGTCACATTTTCACCCATCATATTGAATAAATTACACATCATTTATATTATTTAGGAGGATTGCTTTATGAACACATTAGAAGGAATGTTAGTTGCAAAGGACGGAATGAAGGTCGGAATCGTGGTATCCCGTTTTAACGAGTTCATTACCAACAAATTATTAGGCGGTGCGGTGGATGGTCTTGTCCGCCATGGAGTTGCCGAAAACAATATTACAACTGCATGGGTTCCGGGAGCCTTTGAAATTCCGTTGATTGCAGGAAAGATGGCAAAGTCCGGAAAGTATGATGCGGTTATCTGTCTGGGTGCGGTTATCCGCGGAGCTACCAGCCATTATGATTATGTTTGCAACGAGGTATCAAAGGGGGTTGCACAGGTATCCCTGCAATCCGAGATTCCGGTGCTGTTTGGTGTTGTAACTACCGAGAATATTGAACAGGCAATCGAGCGTGCTGGTACAAAAGCAGGCAACAAAGGCTATGATTGTGCTTTATCTGCAATCGAAATGGCAAATCTGATAAATCAGATATAATAAAAATAATAAAAAATGTGGAGTCATATCACAATGGTATGGCTCCACATTTGTCTATGCTTCCGGCTTCTCTGCCTTTTTCAGCGGTTCTAATTGTGAGGTACAGTGTGGGCATCTGGTTGCATCCAATGCAATCTCACTCTTGCAATACGGACATTTTTTGGTTGTCGGCTTTGCTTCTTTTTTCTTAATCAGCTTATCTCCTACTCCATTAATAACCTTAATCATACAGAAGATTACGAATGCTGTAATCAGAAAGTTAATAACAGCTGTCAGAAAATTACCGTAGGTCAATACCGGAGCCAAGTCCCCGGTTCCCAGCTTCACGCTCAGATTTGAAAAATCCACGCCTCCGAAGATTGCCAGAATCGGCGTAATAATATCTGCATTCAAGGAATTTACAATGGATGTAAATGCACCGCCGATGATAACACCGACTGCCAAATCCAAGGCATTTCCTTTCATAATGAACTTCTTAAACTCTTCTAAAAACTTCTTCATCTGTATTCCGACTCCTTCCTCGGTATCCGCAACCAAATTGTCATTTTATCCTATTGCAGTTTCTTTGTTCTTGCAGGCTGTCAGCCTTCATATTCTGAACTGCCAAAGCCCAGAATTAATGCTGCTATCGGTGAAAAGATAGCTGAAAAGATAGCAAATCCGGTTCCCTTTCCGAACTTCTTCGCAAGCATAAACCATGTAACTATTACAAATATTCCATTTACTACCGGAATTAATCCAATCAAGCCAACCCATGCCTTTCCATATGCGATTCTGCCTAAGCAAAGCCGATTATAAATCGGAACAATGGAAGCCCAGCCAGGCTCGCCTGCTTTCTCATAAATCTTCCAGATTGCAATAATCATTACAACGGCAAACACCAGAGACAAAATAGCTCCTACCATAGATGCTCCGTCTAACGAAGAATATGCATCATAATTCTCGTACATTTTTTCTCCTCCCTTATATAAATATACTTTAATTTTTCAGGTACTCATTATACTATCACCCAATATTATATGTCAATTTTTATTGTTTTTTGTTTCCTTTTCTGGAATCACTTTACAATGCATTTTATTCTGAAATGTACTATGATGTGAGTAAATATTTACTTACATTACGAGGTGAGCAAATGCAGCGTTATTATAAATATGTATATCGGTTTCATGCCAGCCACAGCTTAGATTATGAGATAGCCCATGCCCATCCGCATACCTTTTCCATTACGCTGTATGTCAGCAGTCAGGCAGAGACCGATACCCTTTTATTTTCAGAGGTGGATGTCATTTTGCATGATTATTTAAAACCATACGAACATTGTTATCTGAATGACCTGCCCGCTTTTGCTACCCAGCTTCCGAATCTTGAGAATCTGGGAGACACATTTTTTGATGCCTTACGTGACCGCCTCTTGATGCATGACATTCAGCTTTATCAATTGGATATTTCTGAGAATCCGTTAAACACCTATCAGGTTTCCAGCCGGATTCATATACCTGCCGCTTATCAATCGCTTATAAATAAAGATGCTTAAAGAAAAACCAAACATTTTAAATACAATAGGAGAAACATCATGATAAAACATTATCTGAATACCCTGCCCGTTACTGCTTATAAAACCGAAGCCGAACAGACTCTTGTTACCGTCAGCAGTGAAATACAGATTGACGGATATTATGACGATTGGAGCAGTTATCCGGTAACGGAGCTCACATATTTTTCCAACAACGGTCAAAGTGTGCATACCGGACAAATCTATACAGACGGCATTCGTGTCTACGTTCATTTTGCTATGAATGACTTATATACCAGCCAGATTCAGGTTCAGCAGATGTCGCTTACCCTAAACGGTGAAACGCACGCCATCGGAATCTATCCGGTAAAAGCCGACTATAGTATTGACTGGGATTATTATAATAACGAAATGCGGTCTTTATCAAACGGTATTCATCAGAATTTCGGTGTGATTGTGGACTATACCTCCTACTGTGACAGTCAGGCTGCCATTACCATCTATGATTCCACCCACCAGACCTCTACCAAGGGGGATGAGATAGAATTTTCGTTCAGTCTGAAGGATTTTGCAAGAATCACCGGCATGAATACAGACCACGTAGAATCCATCCGTCTGGTAAATCCTAATATCGGCAGTCAGAGTGTCACATGGACCGGAACCCCTACCGGAGCATTTTTCGGCATAATAGCCGCTGTTTTCTTAGCCTGTATCAGTGCCTATACATGGTTTCACAAAAAGAGGGATGACAAATGCTAATCTGGATGGTACTGCCTATAATACTTATCTGGATTTATCTGCTAACCGTAGTTAAGCGGGCAAGGCTTGATTTCTGGTATTTTATTCTCGGAAGCATCGGCTTCTTTACAATTACTGCGATTCTGCTGCAGCCGCTTCTTCTTTTACCGATGCAGCGTGCCATAGCCGCTGTTGCCGGATTACCCGGTGAATGGACGGGAACATATGCTTCTTACTATGAAAAAGGACTGCTATTCGTTTCTCACAATGCCACACAGCTATCCCTGTATATTGATTTTGAGTGTACCGGTATTCTTGAAACGCTTGCCTTTTTGTCCCTCCTCTGGTTCTTTCCGGTCTATCAGCTCTATGAAAAAATAGCTGTCAGCGTCATCGGAACCGCTACTATTTTTCTGGCTAATGTCCTTCGTATCTTTGTCATTTGTCAGATGCTATACTGGGGCGGTGAGCGGTTGTATTTTACGGCACATTCCTTTGTCGGCAGATTCCTTTTTTATGCGATTACCATTGCTTTGTATTTCTATGTATTTACACGTTCACAGATTGTACGGCAGAAAGTAGGTGCTTTTTCATATGAACATCATACATGATTTTTTGCATAGTCCGGTTTTGTTTTGGATGTCATGGGTTCTGATTCCGATTGTTATGGAGATTCTTCCCGTCCTGTTTGATTTCTTGATTTTATTAAAGCGGCGGTTATTCAAAAAGAAAT
>DHMX01000023.1:0-181030 GCA_002406015.1 Lachnospiraceae bacterium UBA4631 | reverse complement strand
AAAAAGAAATTACCGCCGTTACAGTACCATCCGGAAATCACGCTGATTATCCCGGTCTATAATTCGGCGGCTTCTCTGTACCGGTGCATAGAATCCGTATATCGGTCTTCTTATGACAGTAGCCTGATTGATATTATGCTTGTTAATAATCAGAGTACGGATGTCAGCTTCCATGTCTTTTGTCAATGTCAGCAGGACTTTCCGGAGCTGACGATTCGCTGGCTTAATTCCGAGCAGGGCAAATCCAAGGCGTTAAATCTGGCACTCTTTAACAGCCGCGGAACCTATATCCTTCACATTGACAGTGACGGAACGCTGCATCCTGATGCGATTTATCGTATTGTGCAGCAGTTTGAATTTCAATCCGACATTGACTGTCTGACCGGAACGATTCTGACAAATCCGGAGCTTATCGACGCAACCAAAGCCTTTCCCAAGCGTATGCTGCAAAAGCTGGAATTTTTTGAATATTGTCAGGCATTTCTTGCAGGGCGGAACTTTCAATCCGAATTTAACAGCATTTTTACGGTATCGGGGGCATTTTCCGCCTTTCGCAAGTCTGCAATTATGAAAACACAGTTATATAATACGGACACGATTTGTGAGGATACGCATGTAACCTTTCAGATTCGGGATATGCTAAAGGAGCGGATTGCTCTTTGTGAGGGTGCCTTTTTCTTTGCTGACCCGATAGAGGATTTAAATCACCTGTATATTCAACGGCAACGGTGGCAGCGGGGAGAGCTTGAGGTGCTTCATATGTTCCGCCGTCAAAAGTTAGCCTTTGGCAGGGGCGTGTTTTCTGATTTTGTCATCCGTCTGCTTATGTATGACCATACCTTTGCCTTTCCTCGGATGATTTGGTATTTTGCCCTCATTTATCTTGCGTTTATCAATTATTCGGGAAAGCTGATAGCCGAATCGGTGTTTATCCTGTATCTGCTCTATGTGATTGCCGCTTTCCTGCTGTATTGCTGCATTATACTGTTCTTGTCGGAGGATACTTCTCTGCGTCGCTATTACGCAAGAAAATGGTATCTGGTTTTCCTGCTGCCCCTTTTTAATTTCATGATATTCTGGTTTCGTTTTGCCGGTATTATCAATGCCATTAAAGGAACACAAAGCTGGAACACAAGGAACCTTCAGGATGAACGCCACGCTTTTTTATCTGTTGTAAAACAGGATTTCAAACGACTACAGAACCTTATTCGACACCATACACAATAAAAGAAGGGATGAACACTCATGAAGAACCATAAGCCAATTCAGACACCTCATAGCTTCAGACATATGCGGGCTATATTAGCCGGCATACTTCTTGTTACGCTCGGATGCGTTGCGGGATTTATTCTGCTGTTAAACGGAAAGCGGTCTGCCTATCTGGAGCAGTACACAAAGCTGCAGCAAAACACCTGCGACCTTCTGGCTGAATCACTTTCTAAATTGCATCAGTCATCCGCAGCCGCTTCCCTTGATATGGACATGAGTACGGACTATCTTACCGCCGAGCTTCCTCCTTCGGGAGCCCGGTGGGTATTTCTGTATGACAGCTCCGCGGTTTTGTTTGCCAAGGATGCCGCTACAACAGAAGCTCTCGGAGAGCTTCGCAATCCGGAAGCATTTATAAATGCCCTGAAGGAACAGTCTTCGGTTGTTACCACCGCTGACTTTTCGATTCAGAGCATTCCTTATACCGTCGGAATCATAACCGAGCGTTCCTCCATCTTATCAAATCCGACTTTTACCTATGACATTTATCTGGTTTTACTGCTTATCCTTCTGCTTCTTTTGATGCTCGGCGGCTTTACCGGGCTGTTCAGTGCATGGAAGCATACTGCAAATGAGCTGACAACCACTACTGCTGCCTTACAACAGCGTAACCGGGAATTTACCGAAATCACCCATACCAACCACAGTCCGGCTGCCTCGGATGATACGATTTCCATTCATCATTCCGGTAAAAGCAACCGCTATAAGCAATATCAATTCAAATTCTATTTAAATGCCCGTCATGCAATTTATATTGACGGCATTTTAGGGACTGTCCATCCTCATACATGGGAAATCACCTTACACGTAATCAAAATGCAGACAGATTTTGTGGAATTTGCGGTTCTGGAGCGGGAAATTAAAGCATTTATGAATCGTTTTCAAAATCAGGAATTAAACCAGCTTGCTCCATTTACCACTTTGAATCCCACTCTGGAAAACTGCTGTGAATACTTTAAGGATGAGCTTTCTCGTATTTTATTACAGGAAGGCTGGCTTCTGCTCATGATAGAAATGAGTGAAACCCCTTCCCGCTCCTATGTTATCAGCATGATTGACGCATAACTGCCTGTTTCATATCTGCGACATAAGCACCAACTGTATCTACGGATGCTTTTCCTTCTGCTGCCACCAGCTTCACGATTGCACTTCCTACAATAACTCCGTCTGCATAAGCCGCCATTTCTTCTGCCTGCTTCGGGGTTGCGATTCCGAAGCCGATTGCAACCGGAAGGTCCGTCACCTCCCGCACCAATGATACCATTCCGTTAATATCGGATGTAATCTCGGTTCGTACTCCGGTAACTCCCATAGAAGAAACGCAGTAGATAAAGCCCTCTGCTTCCCTTGCAATGGTTCGGATTCGCTCCTTTGAGGTTGGTGCAATCAGGGAAATCAATGCAATTCCATTTGCCTCGCACATCGGCTTTAATTCATCCTTTTCCTCGTATGGCATATCCGGTACAATCACACCGTCAATTCCGGCTTCCTTACAGTTCTCCATAAACCGTTCACTACCGTAGCTGTAAATCGGATTCAGGTAGGTCATAAATACCAACGGAATCTCTACAGTCTTGCGGACTCTTTTTACCATGTCAAATAATGCGTCTGTGGTGCAGCCGCCGCTTAATGCTCTTGCGTCTGCTTCCTGAATAACCGGTCCCTCTGCAATCGGGTCTGAAAACGGGATGCCGATTTCTATTAAATCGGCTCCCTTCTTTGCCATTTCATAAATCAACTGCTCAGTTGTGGCTATATCCGGGTCGCCCCCTGTTATAAACGGAATAAATGCTTTTCCATGTGTAAATGCCTGTTGTATTCTATTCATAAATCTTCACTCCTCTGTATCTTGCAATTGCTGCTACGTCCTTATCGCCTCTTCCGGAAATATTTACCACAATGATTTTATCCTTTGATAATGTCTTTGCATACTTCATCGCATAGGCTACTGCGTGAGCACTCTCCACCGCCGGAATAATACCTTCTATTCTGGACAGGTATTCAAATGCATTTACGGCTTCCTCGTCTGTAATCGGTACATATCTTGCCCGTCCTGTATCATGCAGCATTGCATGCTCCGGTCCGATACCCGGATAATCCAGACCTGCGGAAATGGAATATACCGGTGCAATTTGTCCAAATTCATTCTGACAGAATAAGGACTTCATACCATGGAAGATTCCCTTTGTACCATTTGCAATTGTGGCTGCATTCTTCGGATGATTCACACCCAGACCTGCTGCCTCGCAACCGATTAATTCTACGGATGTATCCGGTATGAAATCATAAAAAGCTCCCATTGCATTGCTGCCGCCGCCTACACAGGCAATGACTGCATCCGGCAAGCGTCCTTCCTTTTCAAGCAGCTGTGCTTTTATTTCTTTTCCGATTACGCTCTGAAAATCCCGCACAATCATCGGGAACGGATGCGGTCCCATAACCGAGCCTAACACATATAAGGTATCGTCTACCCGCTTAGACCACTCCCGCATAGTTTCGTTGACAGCATCCTTTAAGGTCATGGTTCCGGTTGTGACTGGATGTACCTTTGCACCCAGCAGTTCCATACGGTATACATTTAATGCCTGCCGCTCGGTATCCTCTTTTCCCATGAAAATTTCGCATTCCATTCCCATTAAGGCTGCCGCTGTTGCAGTTGCCACTCCATGCTGTCCGGCTCCTGTTTCTGCAATTACTCTGGTCTTTCCCATTTTCTTTGCTAACAACACTTGTCCCAATACGTTGTTAATCTTATGGGAACCGGTATGATTTAAGTCCTCCCGCTTCAGGTAAATCTTTGCTCCGCCTAAGTCCTCTGTCATTCGCTTTGCTTCATAAAGAAGAGACGGCCTGCCTGCATAGTTTCTCATCAAATCATTTAATTCATTTACAAAGTCTTCGTCCTGCTTATAATGCTCATATGCCTCCTCTACCTCATGAACGGCTGTCATCAGGGTTTCCGGCACATATTGCCCGCCATATTCTCCATATCTTCCAACTTTCTTACTCATCATCTGTTCTCACTTTCTTCTATAATTAATGTAGTTTATTCCATAGTAGTCAGCTCTCGGACTGCGGTTATCAGCTCTGCTACCTTCCTTGCGTCCTTTACACCGTCTGTCTCTATCCCACTGCTGACATCAACCGCATATGGATGCAGCTCTGAAATCAATGTCCGGACATTTTGAGGGGTAATCCCGCCCGCCAGAATGTAAGGTCGATAGCCGACAGGTATCTGTCTAATGTCAAACTGCTCTCCGGTGCCACCGTACTGCTGCGGATGAAAGGCATCCAATAATATTATATCTGCCTGACTGGTTGCTCCTTCTTTTATATCCTCTGCAGTTTGCACGCGTATTGCACGTATAACCGGCTTATTTATCCGTTCCTTTAATGCCCGGATATATTCCTTCGATTCATCTCCATGAAGCTGCACAACATCTATAACATCCGTCTCGCATAATGTCGTAATATGTTCTATGCTGTCATTTACAAACACTCCGACTGCCTGAATATCGGGATGGAGTTTTTCTTTCAGATAAGCCGCCTGCTTATCCTCTACCTTTCTTCGGCTGTCTGCAAATACAAAGCCGATATAATCGGGCTTCCATTCATTTACAATCGCAATATCCGCTTCGCGGGTTAAGCCGCATATCTTTATCTTGGTTCCCCGCAATTCGTTTAACATCTGGGTCTTATCCTCTGCCCGCATCAGGGTTTCACCTATCAGCACTCCGTTTACCTTTGCCTCCCGAAGCTTCTGAATATCTGCACCTGTCCGAATCCCGCTTTCCGCTACAAATATAACATCCTTGGGAACCAGCTTTCGCAGACGGACACTGTTTTGTATATCCACCGTAAAATCCTTCAGGTTGCGGTTATTTACGCCAATCAGTCTGGCTCCCGCCTGAATCGCAGCTTCTATCTCGTCTGCATTATGTGCCTCAACCAAAGCAGAAAGCCCAAGCTTATCGCAGATGGTAAGGTAATGCCGGATGATGTCCGTATCCAGAACGGCACAGATAAGCAATACAGCATCAGCTCCTATTACCTTTGCCTGATAAATCTGATAGGCATCAATTACAAAGTCCTTCCGAATTACAGGAATCCCTACCGCTTCTTTTATTTCCGTTAAATATTGGTTCCTGCCCTGAAAGAAGTCCGGCTCGGTCAATACGGAAATACAGGCGGCTCCGCTTGCTTCATAAGCCTTTGCTATCTGCACATACGGAAATTCCTTTGCTATCAGTCCCTTAGACGGGGATGCTTTCTTTACCTCACATATGAACTGAATGTCGTTCTTTGCCAATGCCTGCTCGAATGCAAAGGGCGGCAGCTTGCTCTCGGTTCGTTCTGCCTGCTCCTTCATTGCAGCTTCACTGACTGCTTCTTTCTCTCGCTGTACGCGAAGTCTGGTTTTCTCTACTATCTGCTCCAAAATCATATGCTTATCACCTTTTATCTTATTTCCCTGCCGAACCTTATGAAAATTGATTGGTTGCTTTTATAAATCGTTCTAACTGTTCACTTGCTTTTCCGCTTTGAATGATTTCTCTTGCCTTTGAAACAGCTTCCTCCATGGTAATATCCTCCAGCATATAGATACATGCCGCAGAGTTTAATATGACTGCATCTGCCTTTGGTCCCGGCTTACCTTCAAAAATTTCCCGCATAATCTGTGCATTTTCTTCCGGTCCGCCACCGACTAAATCTTCCTTCTTACATTTTTGGAAGCCGTAGTCCTCCGGATTTAACACAAAGCTCTTTAGCTCGCCATCCCGAATAGAACAGCAAGTGGTATTGGCACTTAAGGATATTTCATCCAATCTGTCCTGTCCGTATACTACCATGCCACGTTTGACTCCCAGATTCACAAGCACCTTTGCCAACGGCTCTACAAGGGCTTCATCATACACACCTAATAACTGATAGCTTGCTCCCGCCGGATTTCCTAATGGTCCTAAAATATTAAAGATGGTTCGGATACCGAGTTCTTTTCGAACCGGTGCCACAAATCGCATGGCGTTGTGATAGGTCTGAGCAAACATGAAGCAAAGCCCTATATCATTTAACACCTTCGCACTTTCTGCAGGTGAAATGGTAATCTTTACGCCCAAGGCTTCCAATACATCTGCCGCACCGCACTTACTGGATACGCTTCGATTTCCATGCTTGGCTACCGGGATTCCATATGCAGATACAACTATGGAGGAGGCGGTTGATATGTTAAATGAATTTGCCTCATCTCCACCGGTTCCTACGATTTCCAATACATCCATGTCATGCAGCAACCGTACACAATGCTCCCGCATACCTTCTGCACTGGCTGTAATTTCTTCGATGGTTTCACCCTTCATACGAAGTGCAGTTAAATATGCCCCCATATGAATCTGACTTGCCTCACCACTCATGATTTCGTTCATGACACCCTTTGCCATGTCATAAGAAAGGTCTTCGTTTTCTACTAGTTTTTTGATGGCTTCTTGAATCATAATTTGTTCTCCTTTCGTTTGGTTCAGGTAGGGGCTTTGTGGCTTGGTTCGTTATAACGCACAAAAAGCTTCTGTCCCTGTTAAGGGACAAAAGCTTTAATCTTCTACTTCTGCGGTACCACCCAAATTGGTATTATATACCCACTCTGAACATACTTACATATGTCTCCCTCTGATAACGGCGGGAACCCCGTTGATACCTACTCTTGCTTCTTTTGCCTTATATCCTGCAAAATCACAATTTCAAATCACCCTCGCAAGTCCATTCATCAGGTTATCCACTGCCGTAATCTCACCACCTACGACTCTCTGGAGGCTTCACACCTGCCTACTCCTCTTGCTCATCGGTTTGCTTTATTAACATGCTTGCAGTATACGCTGATTTAAAAAATATGTCAAACACTTTTTTAGAATTTTTTTGGAAAAGCCTTTAAAAATGCTTTTACAAATGCTGTTGAGAAATTTTCTAAAAAGCGAATGCTGTTGCTGTGTAAAAACACCTTTGCTGATATTGAACTTTGTTAAAAATCGTGGTTTAATGAAAAAAATAAATTGGAGGTCGGAGATTTTTTATGAGTAAGATAAAAGAAACCCTGCATGAAAAAAGAAAAACAACCGAAGACCATATCAAACAGCTCCAGCAGGAAGGAAAACAAGGTGTCCGCTATACTGCTACGATGCCGGATATTCCATTTCTGGTATTAGGGCTGTTCAGTGACATTGGTTGGATCATGCATCTTATAGCAGGCATTATTTACTTTTGTAAAAACGGTTTTCATCATGTGCTAGACTATTTAGCACTCATTGCATTGATTGCTGTCATGTTCGGTGTGGTCTATCTTATTTATCTGAACAAAATACATGAAAAGGAAATTGCCACAAGACCTCAAAAGAATCTTAGCTTTGGTATGACTGTTTATTCCGGTTTAGCTGGGGCTGTAATTGGAATACTTCAGCTTGTGATATATACGGGTGTTTCACCAGAGCTTGTGTGGGTAGTAATTGGCGGCTTTTTAAACTTTGCTACGGGATTACCAATTTATCTCTCATTCAAAAAAGGGATTATTTATGGAGTAAACTAACTTTCAGGTTTTTGACATTTTGACATATCATTTCTTCTAAAAAGAAAAATATATAATGCCGTAAAATTGTCTGTTTTACGGCATTTTTTAATTACCTGCAATTTTAAACGGTGCATCTGCAATTAGTCTTTCAGAATAAGCATATCCATAGAACAAATGTAGCTCTGCAATTATTGCACTTTATCTTCCTCACATGGTATAATGAAATGAAATCATTTGCTTGCAAGGATGATTTTGCGGAATGCATGGAGTAAGCGACGCTTACGACATAATGAAATGAAATCACTTGCTTACAAGGGGGATTTTGCGAAATGCATAGAGTGAGCAACGCTCACGATGTAATGAGGCGAAATTACTATTTAATCATTAAGATACCGGAACTATTCTAATGAACTTGAACGGTATTCATTTACGAAAGGAGTTAAATCTATGCCCATTCAATATGGTCTTCTTACGAAGGAACAACTAAATGACATTACTTCTCTGCTTCCAGAGGTGCAGCAGGCTGCGGCCACCGGAAGCATATATGCTATTGGTGCTGTGAAAGACAATCGTATCTGTGGCGTTCTCGTCTTCCGTGTGGATGGAGAGCTTCTCATAGATATACAATATATTGCCGTTTCGGAGCCTTACAGACGGCAGGGAATTGCTACCGGCTTGCTCGACTTTCTGTGCAGAAGTGCAGAGGAAAGCAACACAGCCATTTTCTGCACGTTTGCAGCGGTAGATTGGAATGAACCGCTTTGCCGCTTGTTTATTCGACGTGGTGACTTTACGCTGACGGAAGCGGAGGGCTATATCTGCCGTTTCCCTTGTAAGGAGCTTTCTCAAATCGAATTGAATGCGACACCGCCAGCCGGAACACGCATTGCCACATTCTACGACCTGCCGGAGCGAGCACAACAACGTTTCATAAATGAAATAAAGAAAGATAGTCTTGCGTTTTCTGTCGAACTTTATGCTGAGCGGGAGCAGATGCTTCGTTCGCTTTGCCTTTGTGTGGTAGATGCAGCAGAAAATGTTCAAGCCGCCTTCTTCTGTCAGAAACGAGAGCAAGATGTGGAATTGTCATTTGCTTACGGAATTCCCGGTCACGTACACGCATTGGCGGCATTAGTCGGTCATCTGCGTGAACTTCTTCTCAGCACAGGCGACCAGGTTTCTTATCTTCAAATTGCTGCAGTCACGCCGCAAAGCCGAAAGCTGGTTGAAAAACTGCTTCCGGAGCGGGAGATTCTTGAAAAATTCTACACAGCGTGCTGGGACATGAATGGAATATAGGAGGGTGAAAGTATGTGTACAAATAAGGAACTAAATATGCTGGATGCATCCAAAACAATGGATACACAAGCAGCAGTGATTTATGCGGAACAGCATGAGGAGCTTACCGACCACACCACTGCAATTGAAACGATGCAGGAGCAGCAAACACAGGTTGAAGCACAAGAGGAGGCTCGACCTCATTTTTTAGATGCCATACCGTATCTCCCGGCTTCTATCAAGGTAGATGAGGAAGTTGTCACAACAAGAAAAGTAGGTCATTTTGAGAAGAAAAAGCGTAACACTTTCCAGAAGCAGTTCCAAAAGGCAAAAGCCGCTGAACAAAAATTGAACCAGACACGAGATGCCATTGCTACCCGCACTACTGCCGGGCAGACTTCGTCCGTTGGATACAAAAACGAGCGGACAATACTGGATAAGCAGCTCACTCTTATCCAAGCACAGGAGGATGCGGATTTGGCTGCGGTAGATGTGCTGATTCGCCAGCAGAAGGACGGTGTTGCGGAAAAATCTGCCGACCCTGCTTCATCCGTTGAGGCCCTGACCGCAAAGGTCAAATGGGCGGCACAGGATAAGCGTTATGAGGCATATCATCAATTGGCACTCTCTATGGAGATTGGCAGCGAGGCACGCATAAACGCTATGAAAAAGGCAGAGGACGAAAAGGTACAGGCGGATGTACTGAAGCGGAAATATAAGGTGGCTTGTATGCCGCTGGGTGCGGAACGGACGCGTGAAGATTCCACCATTAGCCGTCATGAAAGATACGATATGCTCAAAGGCATCTTTCGTAAACCATCTATCTACTCCCACGAAGATGCGGAACTGACCTTTACGGATGAAAATGCAGACGTTATCCATCTGAGCAATATCGGGCGTGCTACCATGGGCGGTACGAAAGCCATGTACGAATTCAAAGAACTGCACGATAATGCTCCCGCAAATGAGGTGCCTCAGCAATGGCTGTTCAAAGAGGCTACCAACTGCATTGGTATGGCAAAACCATCCGGTGCCATTGTTACAGGGGCGGCATACCTCTTGCAAAAGCAGCTTCGCGGTGACCTTTCCATCCCTGCTTACTGTGTACGGGTAGACAATAAGGTGGTTGGTTCTATTCAGAAGAAAATGCAGCGTGCAGAGGGCGGTGTTGACCTCTTTAAATGGCAGGCGCAGGAGGATTTGACAGTCAATGCTCCGGATGCGGTCACAATGAATGACCTGATGAATGAACATACATTGGATTGGGTGTTGTGCAACTTTGATACCAAGGGGGAAAACTTTATTAACCAAGCAGCCGGACATATCATTTCGTTTGACAAGGAAGCTTCCTTTAATAAGTTACTTGATGACGGCTCGCTTGCAATGTCCTATACCTATAAGCCTCACTCCAACGATACGATTTACAATACTATGTTTCGTGCTTACGCTGAGGGTACGATTGACCTTGACTTGTTCGCTAATGAAGAGTCTATTCGCTCCATTGAAGCACAGGACGTACAACATTATGTAGAAATGTTCCGCGACACATTAGATGCTAAGTACAAGGCAGGAAGCAATGACCGAAGCGAAGCAGAGGAGCGTTTAAAGAACCGCTTTCAGACGTTGCGTGAGACTTACCGCACTTTCTACACGAATTTGATTCATGAGCGGCTTAGTCATTTTCAGGGTGATTCTGAAGAACATCAACAGGAGCGGACCCGTCTTAATGCGTATTTGCACAATGATACATTCCGCTTTCGTGATGAGCAGGATTCTGCTGTGTAACTGGGTAAGAGGGCTACATCAGACAAAGCAGTATATTACTAACCATCTTTGTTCTTTGTTGGATTCAGGTAGAGGCTTATGACTTGGCTCATTATAACGCATAAAAAGCTTTTGTTCCTATTAAGGAGCAAAAGCTTTAATCTCTACTTCTTTGCCACCGCTTAAATTGGTATTATATACTCACTTTAAATATATTTACATATATATCTTTCTAATAACGGCGGAATTAATTTTCATTATCTACTTGTGTTCGTTTCAAACAATTCGATAGGGTCTAATTTAAACTGTAACATATTTGCTGTATCTCTACCACCATCTCCACCTTTTCTCTGAACGGTAACTCTTCCCATTTTTATTGACCCCCGCGGAGTCATAGATACATCTCCTTCTGAATAGTGCTGCAATGCTTCATTAATATTTTTCAAGACCCATCTTGCATTATTGTCAACTTTTTGTGCAACAAGCACCCATTCTGCACTAAATTGTCCTCGTCCTTTTATAATATCAGATAATACCAGCATTTTATTTCGAGTAAACCATTCCAAAATCAAATTTCTCTCTTGAAGCGTCATTTCATCCAAAAACATTCTTCTGGAATCTCTAGTGTCATTTCTATAAGGTGCTACTTCTCCGGTAAAATATTTCAATGTATTATATACATCTTCTGGTATATCCCATAGTTCCTTATAATTTTTCAACCACCGCTTATCTACTTGATTAAATCCTTTTTTATTTGAAACCAATTTGACTTGAATGTTTTCTGTATCAATCGCAGTTTTAAGTTTGATTTGTACCTGTACATTCACATCTGCCTTATATCCATGCAGAACAACTGCCATTACAGATTCAATTTCGTTTAACTTATAATTCATTATTTTCAGCCATTTTTGTGCTTCAATGTCGTTTTTCCAATTAATAAATTTATTGCATATATCTTGTTCATTTTTAAATCCGTTTCTTGCTGTCTGTGACCCTAACTCTACTAAATTATTCATAAAAACATTCCCCTCTATACATTTTACCAATTCCCTGCATATAGCTTCTATAACATTTACTGTCATTGCATTTCCTGCTTGTGCTAGCAGTCGGTTACTGCTTATCCCTGCTACTGCCGCCTTATCTGCAAATTCTTTTGGAAATCCTTGTAGCATTAAACCTTCACATCCGCTTAATTTATGGAGCATACCATTTTTTACATACAAAATCCCATGCCTGCCAACACGTAAAGTAGGCACCCTTCCTTGATAAATTCTCAAATCGGATTGGCGGGTATCTAATACCAAATAGTCATTTTTTAATATTTCATTTATATCATATTGCCCTTTATTATATTTATTATTTAAATATTTTTGAAAGGTTGCATCATTAACGTTTAGTATTTGAGCATTGTTATCAATTAAACAATCTCTAACTTCTAAATTATGAAAGGGAGCCGGCCACTTAAATTCCCGTTTCATCAATTCTCGTTTTATGCCCACAAAATATATTCTTTCCCGCATCTGTGGAACACCATAATGAATGCTGTCCAACACACTATAAAACAAATCATAGCCGGCATCCACTAACAACCTTTTTATTTCATTTAATGTATTTCCTTTATCATGATTCGTTAAGCCTTTTACATTTTCCAAAATAAATAATGGTACTTCTTTTTTTCGTAAAATATTAATTAAAGAATATATGATTTGTCCTCGTTCATCTTTAAAACCCTCTCGTTTCCCCATTACTGAAAACGTTTGACATGGGAATCCACAAATCAACAAATCAAAGTCTGGCAATTCATCACAATCAATTTGGGTCAAATCACCCCAATTTTTTTCATGGTTTCCATAAAAGACTTGATAGGTATTTTGTGCTAATAAATCCACTTCACTATAACCTATACACTCTAAACCATTATTCGTTAGTCCTAATCTTCCTCCGCCGATTCCAGCACAGAAATCTATAAATTTTAATTGCTTCATCACCTATCTCCAATTGCACTTTTCCTATGAATCTCAGGCTTCCCTAGAACACACAACTTACAAAATATAGCTATTATAAAAAATAACTGCATCACCCCATATACCAACAGTATACCATTCAAGGTGATACAGATATTTTTTGCCCTATTTTTTTCGTTACCGCCTACCAGCAGGCATATGCGTCACCGGCCTTATGATTGGTCGATTTTGCCAACTGCTTCAATTCCTGAATCTTATCAGACTTCATAATAAACATAATAATCATGCTCGGACGGGTTAAGCACTTTGTTTCGTATTTCATGGAAGCAATTGCATAATCGGTATCTCCCCATTCCTCTTCCAGCTTCTCAAGCCACTCAACCAGAGATTCCGTATCAACATCCGGGAATACGTCATAAAACAAATCCGGCTCACGCATCACAGGGTCTTTCAATGAATTTTGTATTGTGTCATCACCAAACCACTCTTCATCAAACGGCAGGTTCTTCTTTGCTGCCAAAGCTCCCATATACTCCCGGAAGCCTTCCAGATATTCAAGGTCCTCCACCTGTACTGCAATCCCCTTTTCAAGCAGAACACTCATCAATGCTCTCCATGAAAGCTCACACGTATCGGTTTCTTCCACCTTGTATTCCTTCAAATCTTCTGCATTCTCTGCATAATAAGCAGCGGTATCCATAAAATATCTGGATGCTGTCTCCTGTACGGAAGCATCATCTGTAATCAGTGCTACTATTTTCTCAAATGTTTCCGGTGTAACAACAACTTCCTTCTTTTTTCCAAATCCAAATAATCCCATATGCTTTATCCTCCCTTAGTCTAAGCATTTTTTGTTAATTTATTTTTGCAAATGTCCTATAACAAAACATCTCTTACTTGAAATATTATAAATGGCAATTTCGTTTCATGCAATAGTATTTTCCGCAGCAAACAGCTCCGTCCGTTTCTCCCTGCTACTGTATCATGGTCTGAGCCAAGAACACTGCTCCTATACTTAAAAGCACACTGGATAAAATATATGCAATGGCAAGCATATAATTTCCACTTTGCAACAGTTGGTCTGTCTCCAAGGCGAAGGTAGAAAATGTAGTAAATCCGCCACAAACACCGGTCTTTAATGCAAGCACCAGCAATGGCGAAACCGAATACTTCTCTGCCACAGCCGAAATAATTCCAATCAGAAACGCTCCAACCACATTAATGATTAATGTCTTTATCGGAAATCCCTCCTGCGTACCAAGCGGAATCAGCCCCACCAGATACCGGCAAACTGCCCCGACAGCACCTCCGACAGCCACTACCAAACATTCTAACATCGTATGTCCCTTCCTTATGTATTTCAGAAATTCTATCCAACAGTATATACGAAATTCTCTTATTTATCTATAGCTTCATGTTAGAAATTCCTGCTGCATATATAATTATAAAGCTTTTTATCAAGGTATTGTTATGTCTATTCATGTTGTATCCTCCGGTGAAACCGTTTCCTCTATTGCCGCTATTTACGAAATACCTGCCGACACTATTATCTATGCAAATCAACTGGTTTCTCCCTACACTCTGGTTGTAGGTCAGGCTCTCTTTCTTCCCGACCTCATACCAAGCACTCCTACACGCAGCGTTATTACAAACGGCTATGCCTATCCATTTATCAGCTCATGGGTCTTAAATCAGACCTTGCCCTACCTTTCCCGCCTGTCGGTATTTTCTTACGGCTTCACGCCAGAGGGTGCCTTACTTCCCCCGCAGGTCGATGACAGCTATATGATTTCTCAGGCTCTTGCAGTCGGAACCGCCCCCTTCTTAACTCTTACTCCTTTTGATGTTAGCGGACGCTTCAGCAATCAACTGATTTCTACCGTCATTAATAATCCGGCTGCCCGCTCACAGCTCATCAATAACCTCTCTGCAACTGTAATTGAAAAGGGGTTTCAGGGCGTTGACATTGATTTTGAATATATTCTTTCCGAGGACAGGGTTACATTTGCACAATTTGTCACAGATGTAAGAATTGCAATCAATGAGCTTGGGTATCCCGTAACTGTTGCTCTGGCTCCTAAAACCTCCGACAATCAACCCGGACTTCTATACGAAGGAAAGGACTATGCTCTTTTAGGAGAAGCCGCAAATGAGGTATTGCTGATGACCTATGAATGGGGCTATACCTACAGCCAGCCCATGGCAGTTGCTCCCCTTCCGAATGTCCGTCGTGTCGTCGAATATGCCTTGACGCGTATACCGGCAGAAAAAATCTTCCTTGGTATTCCTAATTACGGATATGACTGGCCGCTTCCTTATGAATCGGGTGTTACGCGTGCCACTACCATCGGAAATGTCGAGGCAGTTACAATAGCCGCTGCATTTGGTGCAGAGATTCAATATGACGAAATTGCCCGGACTCCATGGTTTCAATACAGCAGCAACAGTGTCCGTCATGAAGTATGGTTTGAAGATGTCCGCAGTATGCAGGCAAAATTCCAATTAGTAACCGAATATAACTTACGCGGCATGGGATATTGGCAGATTATGCGTCTGTTTCGTGCCAATTGGCTTTTGCTTGTCAGTCAATTTCAGATTCTTAAATAGTCGCTTCACAAGTCAAACGGAAAAACGGAAGCGTTAAACTAAACGGGAAGGCACGTTGACATTTTCTTACTGTCGCTGTTAGAATATATGCAGTCAGAATAAATACGAAAAGGGAATGTTTGCTATGATAACACAACTACTCTGGGATTTAGACGGAACTATTTTAGATTTTAATGCGGCAGAGCATAATGCCTTACAGGATACCTTTGCCTCGTTCCGGCTCGGACCCTGTACCGAACAAATGATTGCAGATTATTCAGCCCTGAATGACAGCTACTGGAAGCGTCTGGAACGCGGGGAAATCACAAAGCCCCGGCTTGTCATTCAACGCTTTGAAGAATTTTTTGCTTCTCTTGGACTGGATACCTCCATTGCACCTGCCTTTAATCAGGAATACCAGCTCCGCTTAGGAGATACCATCTGCTATCGGGACAATTCCTATACACTGATACAAGAATTACATCCTCTGTATCAGCAATATATTGTAACAAACGGCCCTGTAAACACACAATATCGTAAGCTGAGAAATGCCAAGCTTCTGCCCTATTTTGATAAAATTTTTATTTCCGATGAAATCGGAGCAGAGAAACCTGCTCCTGCTTTTTTTGACTATGTTTTTCAGCATACTGCTTCTCACGATAAGCAGAATTTTCTCATTATCGGAGATTCCTTAACCAGTGACATTAAAGGAGGAATTCAGGCAGGCATCCGTACCTGCTGGTATAACCCTGCAAACTTTCCTGTTCCGGAACATATGAATCCGACCTATGTTATCTCCGACCTGCAAATGCTAAAAGACATTCTTGAAATCCGCTAAATGGGAATCAGCATTGCAAGCGTTCCCACCACAATCAACACCAGTCCAAGTGCTGCCTTTTTCGTTAGCCGTTCATGAAATACAAAAAAGGAAAAGGCAATGGACACCAGAATACTTAATTTATCAATCGGAACTACTACGCTGGCATTTCCTTCCTGAAGTGCCTTATAATAGCAGAGCCATGAGGCTCCCGTTGCCAGTCCGGACAGACAGATAAACAGCAGCTCTTTTTTCGGGCTTTGCGAAATCGTATGCTGCTTTCCTGTCACAAATACAAGTACCCATGCCATCAGCAATACAACGCAGGTACGGATAGCGGTTCCAAGATTTGATTCTACTCCTTCGATTCCAACCTTTCCCAAAATTGCAGTCAGACTTGCAAAGATTGCAGACAACAGTGCATAAAGCAACCAGCTATGTCCGCTTTTCTGCTCGCATCCATCTTTTTGTTCCGGCTCGCCGTTTTGCTCGTATTCCCTGTTCTGCCCGGAAGTTTCCGGTACAGCTTCCTTTTTTTCCTTCTTCTGTATCATAAGATAGGTGCCGACTGCAATTGCTACAACCGCACAGCCTTTTAGCCATGTCATGGGTTCTCCAAGAAAAATCACCGCCAACAGAATTGTCAGTACCGTACTGGACTTATCAATCGGAACCACTTTATTTACATCACCTCGCTGCAACGCCTTGAAATAGCAGAGCCATGATGCTCCCGTTGCCAGTCCGGATAAAATCAAAAATATCCACGTCTTCGGTCCTATTGCGGCAATACTCTTAAGCGAACCGCTAATCAGTACCATTAACCATGAAAACACCAACACAACTCCGGTTCGAATGGCAGTTGCAACATCCGAATCTGTTTTTTTAATTCCACACTTTGCTAAAATTGCCGTAATTCCTGCAAAAAAAGCAGAACCAAACGCAAATCCTATCCACATAGCTTCTCACCTGATTTTCCACCGAGTTCTGACAGCCCTTCGGTTTCTATACCGGCTTCTCCTGTATTTTCCTGTGTAGCTTCTTCTTCGTCCTCTAGCAGACTTTCATATTCCTTTGGCTCCTTCTTCGGTGTACGCATAAGCATTGCCTGTGCATACAAATCCGGATAATGTTCTCTTAAATACTGCATATCCTTCTGCGGAACATGGTCTCCCGCTGCAATTCTAAGTGCAATTTTCAAACAACGCTCTAAAATCTTCAGCTCCTCTGTCTTTGCATCCGTTTGCTTCTCCACATGCTCCAAGCGTTGTACTAACTGTGCCAGCATTCCGTCACGATTCGTCAGATTCTGCATACCCTCCTGCGAAAAATCCAAATATATTCCATTGGCAGGAACTGCCTGTCTGCCGGAATTTCCAACGGTCTGCTGCCGTCCGAGGTTCACAATCTGCATTCCGAATTCAAGCTTTTGTTCCGCTTTCTTTTCCTGCATAAAATTTGTACGAGCTTCCATCCACATAGCGTTATCCCCTTCTTTCTTCATTCTGTCCGGACATTTTAATACTTATCTGCTATTCATATCGGAACCCCTGCATAAATTGTTAAGTCAACATACTATTTAAAATTTATTTAAAATTATCTTGGTATCAGAATTATTTTACCTGCTCTTATCCTTGCCAGCCCTCTTGCAGCCAATTCACTTTTTAACCCCATTCAGGGAAGAATTTCAGAAATTTAAAGAATCTTGATTTTAGGGTTTGACAAACTGCATACGGAGTGCTACAATTGCCTCAATCACTTCTTTGCATTACTGCACTAAAGCGTTAGTGTGGCAAATACACAGAATTAACTATTTTAACTGCCACCGAAAACAGTTACAATAAGAATAACAAACACAGACACAGGAGAGTAATTATGGAACAGAGAAAAGGTAATTTAATGAGTGTCCGCAATGACATTAAGGTTGTAGATGCTACCATCCGTGATGGCGGCTTGTGTAACAATTTTGAATTTACAGATGAATTTGTAAGAGAATTATATAAGACCAACATCAAGAGCGGTGTTGACTATATGGAGTTTGGATATAAGGCAAGCAAGACCATGTTTTCGGAGAATGACTTCGGAAAATGGAAGTTCTGCAACGAAGAAGATATTCGTTCCATTGTCGGGGACAATATTTCAGATATGAAGATAGCTGTTATGGCAGATGTCGGAAGATGCGACTTTAAAACCGACTTCCTGCCAAAGAGTGAGAGTGTCATTGACATGGTACGGGTTGCCTGCTACATTCATCAGATACCTTCCGCCATTGAAATGATTGAATATCTGCATAATCTCGGATATGAAACCACCTGCAATATCATGGCAATCTCACAGGCAAATACTACACAGGTAGAAGAAGCCTTGGAAATGTTATGTGCCACGAATGTAGATGTTATTTATCTGGTAGACAGCTACGGCTCGCTCTATCCGGAAAATGCCGCAGATTTGGCAAGAACTTATCTGACCTATGCGGAAAAGGTAGGAAAGCAAATCGGCTTCCATGGACACAATAACCAGAATCTTGCATTTGCAAATACAATCGAAACCATGTCATACGGTGTATCCTATCTGGATGCCACCGCACAGGGTATGGGTCGCGGTGCCGGCAACTGTGCCATGGAATTACTGCTGGGCTTTTTGAAAAATCCGAAATACAGCTTATTCCATTTGCTTCTTTTCATTGAAAAATATATGATTCCGCTTAAGCAATCCGGTGTCACATGGGGCTATGACCTGCAATATATGTTCACAGGTCAGTTAAACCGCCATCCAAGAGAAGCAATGGCATTTACCGCAGAACACCGCAACGACTATTGTGAATTTTACAAATCCTTATTGGAAAATGAGTAGCCTCCCAATCGGCAGGAGCCTGTCCGTTCTTACAGACAGAACTCCTGCCATTTTTAAAATGGTGCCAGCTCTAACCGTATGAAATATCCCCTGTCATGATGGCATACCGGGCAACGCTCCGGAACCTCTTCTCCCTCATAAATATGTCCGCAATTCAAACACATCCATCCGGTTTTAATATCAGATATATGCAGCTTGTTCTGTTCTATCCATTCCGCTAATTGTCCGAACCGGTCTCCATGTCGTTTTTCAATTTCCGCAATCATATAAAATGAAGAAGCCACCTGCAGGAAGCCTTCTTCCTTTGCTTTGTCTCCAAACCGCTGATATACGTCATCATGCTCCTCATATTCGTTATGCTGTGCCATCCGCAACAGCTCCGCCAGATTATCCGCTAAATCTACCGGATACCCACCGTCTATCTGAATGGTTTCTCCGCTTAGTTCTTTCAGGTGCTGATAAAAGACCTTTGCGTGTGCCAGCTCCTGCTCTGCCGTAAACAAAAATACCTGTGCTATTGCCTGCTGCTTTTCCTTTCGTGCCTGTTCTGCACCAAAGGTATAACGGTTTCTTGCCTGACTTTCTCCTGCAAATGCCCGCATAAGATTCTCTCTTGTTTCACTGGAACGAAATTCAACTCCCATAATGATTCCTCCTGTTTTCTGCTGTTTTATTATTTGTTTTACTGCTACTAATATCTGCCTGTTTCACTAACCGATAATAGCGTCTGTCCACCTCCTGCTGCAAAAGTTCTACCACCTCTGCGTATTCCGGACGGATTAAATGCTTGGTCCTTCCCATCATGGCAAGCCATTCACGAACAGGCTGTTTTTTCCCTGCCCGCTCCGGGTTATAATTAAGGATGGTTTTTCCGTTTTCCACTTCATACAGAGGAAAGTAGCAGGTATCTACCGCCATTTCTATTACGCTTCTCTCCTTTGCCGGATTATCATTCCAATTTAACGGACAGGCAGACAAGGCTTTTACATAGGCAACACCGGAATGCTTGGCATATTCGGCTGCTTTTGCTGCCTTTTTTATAAAATCGGCAGGATTGGATTCTGCTGCCGTTGCCACATACGGAACATTGGCGGCTGCCATAATCTGTGGCATATCCTTATGAAAAAATTCCTTTCCGTACTGTGTAACTCCGATATGGGAGGTACTGCTCTTAGCTCCTAACGGTGTGGAATAGGATAACTGATAGCCGGTATTCATATAGCCTCCATTGTCATATTCAAAGAGCAGAAGGTGATGTCCGCGAAATGCCGTTCCCAGAGCAGACCCCATTCCTATATCCATTCCTCCGTCTCCGCTTACCATAATAAATACCAATTCACCCGCCGGTAATTCTCCCTGCTGCTGCCGCCGTTTATAGATTTCTGCCAGTCCGCTTAGGGTAGCCGCACCATTTTGAAACAGATTATGCACATACGGCACCTTGAAGCTGGTCTTTGGATACGGTGTTGTAACAATCATTCCGCAACCGGTCTGAAACAGCAGTATAACCGGGTCCTCGATTCCACGCAGCAAGAGATTTAGATTTACCGGGATTCCACACCCCGGACACGCTCCATGTCCGGGTGCCAGACGTTTCGGTATCTCGGTTGTTGCATTCAGATTACCACCGAGAACGTGTAACTCCTCCTCGCCTGCCTTTTTTACAATGGTAGTCAAGCCAAGCTTGGTTCTCTCTTCTGTCACCGGAAGAAACCATGGTTTCTGCGGTTCTTTTACCGTAACGGTCTTTTCCTGTACTTCATAATATGCAAAATCCGGTGTCGATTTATTCTCTGCCCACTGAAGCATATGTTTTGCATCTTCCACGAAAAAGTCCCGTCCACCCAAGCCATAGACCAGACTTTTAACATGAACCGTACCTCCGTATTTCTGTATGGCTGCCCGGATTTCCAATGACAGATTTCCGCCGCCTGCACCATAGCTATCCTGTCGGTCTGCCACTACTATCGTATCCGCCTGTCTGCACATCTGACTAATTTCCTTTTCCGGAAACGGTCTGAGACTATGAAGCGTTACCGCTCCTACCTGCTTTCCTTCTTTTCGTAGCTGCTCTACCGCTTCCATTGCGGTTTCATAGGAGGAGCCTAGCAGCACTAACAGTATTTTTGCATCCTGATATGCATAGCCCTCCACAACCTGATAGCTTCGCCCAGATATGACTTCATATTCCCGAAAGAGCTTTGGAAGTTCCGTTCTTGCCTCCTCCATTGCTTCGTGTAGCTGATACCGGTTTTCCATCAAATCAGCTTCGTTCATATATCCCCCGACTGTGACCGGATGCTCCAAATCAAAAAACGGATATGGCTCCTGCTTGTGTCCGATATACCTGCGGACTGCGTCTTGTGCTTCAAAGCGATAGCATCTACGCTTCTGATGACTGGTAAAAAACCCGTCATACGCCACAACTGCCGGAAGCCTTACCCGCTCTGCCAACCGAAGTGCAATTATATTAAAATCGTATACCTCTTGTACGCTATGTGCGAAAAATAGTAACCAGCCTGCATTTAACATATACATAATGTCGCTGTGGTCTCCCTTTATGGAAAGCGGTCCGGATACGGTACGGCAGACTACATTCATTACCATGGGATACCGGGTGCCGGACTGTACCGGAAGCTGTTCCAGTGCATACAAAAGTCCGTTTGCACTGGTGGCATTAAAGACCCGTCCGCCTCCCACAGATGCACCGTAACAGATGCCTGCCGCACTATGCTCACCCTCTGCGGGTATCATCAGCAGGTCGGTTTTACCGGCTGCCTTGTCTGCATCCAGTTGTTCTGCAATCTGCGTAGATGGTGTAATCGGATAATATCCCATTAAATCATAGCCTATTTGCCGGACTGCCATTGCTGCCATTTCATTTCCGCTGGCATATTCCATTATCTGTTCTTCCATACCTATACTTCTCCTCCCTCGATTCGTTCTTCTGTCAAATATGCCTCGGAGGTAATATATCCGTCTGCCCCGGCAGGTTCATAATACTCCGGCATACGAAGCAGCTCCTGATTTGGCAAAAACCATGGCTTGCTTTTATAATTGGCTTCTCTTTCCCGTATCAATGCATGGGTAGGACACACCTCTACGCAGCGAAGACAGCCCTTGCAATGATAATAATCAAGACCCTTGTTTACCATCATTTCTTTTCCCTTGTAGCTTCCCTTTTGAAACTGAAAGACCTCATCCGGACACGTACTGTCACATAAGCCACAGTTAATACAGCGTTCCTTTAGAAAAATGGGAATATAGCCTTGTCTGGACGGTGACAAATCGGAGGTGACGGTACTTCCGTACCATGGATTTATTCCTCCAATTGGCATTTCACCGGGCTGTGTTTTATTTATGCTTGCTTCCGTCTGTGGCTTATCCCTTAAGAAAGCCGCTCCCTGTACCTCTTCATACCCTCTGTGAATCCCTTCGATATTACCGGGCAGGGCATCCGGGTATTTTTTCCCCAGCGTACTTCTGCACATCTCGTCCACTGCCTCTAATGGAAGAAATCCCATAACCTTTGCCATAGCTCCCAGCATGACAACATTTATTCTGGATTTGGTTGCGATTGCTATCTCCTGTGCATTTACACAATAAACGCTCTTACAGCTTTGCCGGATATACCTTTTTTGTATTTCCTCCGGTGTCCTTGCCGAGTGAAGCAGTATGGTGGTCTCGTCCGAGCATCCCTCCAATACCTGCGGCTGATTTAAAAGTGCTTCATGAAATATAACCAAGAAATGCGGATATATCACAGGGGCGTGTACCCGAATTTCCTGATTGGCTGAACAATACCGGATATATGCCCTTACGGGTGTGCCTGTTTTTTCCGAGCCGTAGCTGGAAAATCCCGATGCATTGATGCCTAAGGCTTTTACTCCTATTTCTCCCAGCATTTTTCCGCACAGATTTGCTCCCAGGCCTCCGATACTCTCCAGCCGGATTTCATAATATCCGCTGTCATTTACAACCGGAAATGTAATTGCCATAGTTGTCCTCCCTTCGGATGTTCTATCTTTTTCAGAATGTGCAAATTTTACCTGAATTATACATGGTAGCCCTTGAATCTCCGCTCCTAATTTGCTAGTATATGGGTGAGGTGAGGAATTTGAAGCATTCCAATCATGGATTCCGTTGGATTACATACATTGTCATATTTTTATGCTTATTTTCGGGGATGTGTCAGAAGTTATCTTCTGTAGATTCCTTTTTGACGTATCCGGAATCTTCGGTTGCTTCTACGGCACTTCATGAAACACCCAATCCGACACCTCTGTTTCAGTCTATATTAACCAATCTGGACCGTCAGCCTGCATCTATCATGCAGATTAACAAAAGCGAAACTCTGCTCCGGCAGACCGTTCTTCGCCGTACCCAGATTTACCCGGGACTTCTAACTCTCATTTTGTCCCTGATTGTTTCATTTATTTCACTATTTATTTCTACGCCTGCAATTTTATTGCCGGCTCTTTTCAGTATGCTCTTCATAGTCCTGTATATTCATAAGCAGGACGGGGGAAAACCATGTCTTTTTGCTTGTATTTGTAAATAATGGCAATAAGACAGAAAAGAAGGGGAATACTATGTTTAAAGATATATTAGTGATTATTATGGCAGCACTGGCTCTGATTGTCGGTGTTTCCGCGTGGTTGCATGAAAACCGTACTTCCAAAGAGAAGGAGGATTCTGTTTCGGATAATCCGGGCAGTTTAAATACTAAATAACATTAACGCAAGGAAAAAGGAGACTATCGTAATGCGAAAAACAAAAATTATTTGTACCATTGGCCCTGCCTGTGAAAATGAAGAGACCTTGACCGAAATGTGTCAGGCAGGCATGAATGTTGCCAGATTAAACTTCTCTCATGGCACACATGAAGACCATCAGAAAAAAATTGATTTAATTAAGCAGGTTCGGACAAAGCTGGGACTTCCTATCGCCATTATGCTGGATACCAAGGGACCTGAATATCGAATCCGTACTTTTCAGAATCACAAGGTTACTCTGAATGATGGAGATACCTTTACCTTTACAACGGATGATATTATCGGTGACGAAACCAGAGTCTCCGTCAATTACAGTCATTTGATTGATGATTTATCGGTGGGTGATACCATTCTGGTAAATAACGGTCTGGTTATTTTCGAGGTAGAACGGCTGGAAGGCACGAATGCAGTATGTAAGGTATTAACCGGCGGCGTTTTATCCGACCAGAAAAGTATGAACTTCCCGAATCGTCTGTTAAAGCATGACTATTTAAGTGAACAGGATAAATCCGATTTGTTATTCGGTATTCAGAATGATGTGGATTTTGTAGCGGCTTCGTTTGTTTCAAATAAGAGTGATATGCAGGATTTACGAGACTTTCTGGATGAAAACGGTGGTAAGGATATTGACGTGATTGCCAAGATTGAGAACCGCTCCGGTGTTGATAACATTGATGAAATCTGTGAGCTGGCAAATGGTATTATGATTGCCAGAGGTGACTTAGGCGTTGAGATTCCTTTTATGGAGGTTCCTTCTGTCCAGAAGTTCCTCATTCAGAAATGTCGTTTGCTGGGTAAGCGTGTTATAACCGCAACCGAAATGTTAGAGTCCATGATTCAGAATCCGCGTCCGACCAGAGCTGAGATTTCAGACGTAGCAAATGCGGTCTATGACGGCTCTTCTGCGGTTATGTTATCCGGTGAAACAGCGGCAGGAAAATATCCGGTTGCTGCGGTTAAGAATATGGCAGAAATTGCAGAATATACAGAGCAGCGAATTGATTATCAGCATTGGTTCAATGCAACGGAGTTCGAGATTCACAGTAATCTGGATGCCGTTTCCCATGCTACCTGTGCAATGGCTGTGGATGTAAAGGCAAAGGGAATTGTTGTAAGCTCCATTACCGGAACTACCGCCCGCATGGTCAGCCGCTTCCGTTGTCCGGTAGATATTATCGGTATGACTACCTCGGAGCGTGCATGGAGAAAGCTGAATCTGAGCTGGGGCGTAACACCGGTATTAAGTGAAGCCTTTAACTCCATTGAGGTTGTCTTCTATCATGCGATGCAGCAGGCAAAGGATATTTTCCACCTGCAAGCTGGTGATAATGTAGTTCTTACCGGCGGTCAGATTAACGGTAAGACCGGAAATACAAATACCATTCGTGTAGAAACCGTATAACAACTATTATTAATTTCATGACATACTACACCCCCTGCTGTCATAACATGAAGCAGGGGGTGTTTTGTTTGAAACTTCATTTGAAACATTTAAAACTTCAATGGAAATCATTCATACTTGCAATTGTAATTCCGCTGGCTGTAGGCGGCTTATCTGCTCTGCTTACCCAAAACAGTATGGCATTATTCGGGATGCTTACAAAGCCTCCGCTTGCTCCGCCGGGCTGGCTCTTTCCCGTTGTCTGGACGATTCTATATATTCTTATGGGAATTGCCTCTTATCTGGTATTTGTCTCCGGAGAAAATACGCAAACAGCACTTAGACTTTATGCTCTACAGCTTGCCTTTAATTTCCTGTGGTCTATTTTCTTTTTTAACCAGCAATGGTATTTGTTCTCATTCCTCTGGCTGGTTGTCTTGTGGATACTGATTCTTGCTACGCTTGCAGAGTTTTACCGCATTTCCAGAATTGCGGGCTGTCTGCTGGTTCCGTATCTGCTCTGGGTCACATTTGCCGGATATTTGAATCTGGGTATTTATTTTCTCAACTGATATGCTTACAAAAATGAACGGATGTCTACCGTCAACTGCTCCTCCAGATTGATTAGCCGCTTTGTAATGTCCTTGGTTTTTTCATCTGCGTTCTGATACTGATTCAGATATTTATGCAGGGACTTTACACCCATATTGCAGCCGTCCGTCATCAAGTCTGCGATGGTTTCATCCGATTCGTTCATCACCAGCTTGGCATTGGTCTTTATCCATGACATGCTCTTTGCCACCGGATTCGGATTCTTACCCTCATCCTGATGGGAAAGCAATGCCTTCTGAATCTCATCCTTTAGCTTGTCGTGTTTATTTCTGCACTCTGTCAAGAGCTTTCGGAAGGTATCGTCATGAACATATTCCAACACCTCATCAATCGAGGAAACTCCCATTTTGATTCCTGCGTCACATTCCCGCAGGAGCTTAATTGTATCTGGTTCTGCCATAATATTTCCGACTCCTTTTTGTTTTTAGGATTATTATGTACGATTTTATGGTTGTTATTCTCAGCCGGTGACAATAATCCTTCCATACTCCTTTTGCGTTAAAAGGTTTTATTTTTCTTATATTCCCTGCAAAGGCTTATATAAACACCGATTGCAATGACAAATAACGGCAGAAATGAAATCAAAAATACCACTACACTATCCTGCATCCAGCCTGAAAGCTTTTCTGTATCGATAAAATATTTTAAAATTCCGGGTGTGGCATTAGTCACCGCATGAAGGATTGCTGCGGGCCAGATAGAGCCGGTCTTATAGGTAAGATAGGTCAGTATCGTTCCCATGGCAATTGCAAGTACGCACATTGCAGCAAACCCGGTAAACGGATAGCCCCAATATTCCATACCGAAGTTATGACCGATATATGTCATCGGCCAATGCCAGATGCCCCAGATAGCTCCGCCTACAAGAATTGCCCATTTCACATCCATAAGCTCTAGCAGCTTCGGCATCATATATCCCCGCCAACCCAGTTCTTCGCCAAGTGCGGCAAAGGATATGATGACTCCGCTCACAATAGCTGCCGCAGGCTGTAAGTATACCATGTCACCCAGCTTGTCTAATACCTCTCTATTAAATGCTGCCGGTGATAATGCCAGCCGCAGCCCACTTCCTAACTCCATATATATCCATGGAAGAAACACCGCTGCTATATAAAACAGCCATCTTCTGTCTGAGAACCGGATTCCTAACCGCATGGAATCCGCTCCCACACAGGCAAAGCCTTCCTTCGTCATCCATCGGGTAAGCAGCATTCCGATGGTTGGACACAGCATTCCAAGCATCGCAACCAGAGAAGCCATCTGCGAAGCCGTTCCGTCTTCATTTACAAACCGTCCTCCGCTTACAATAAACAAGAAAAATACAGACCACGATAGTAAAAATGTCAGACCCAGATATAAAAACAACCGTTTCTTTTCCTGTTGCTTATTCATAATCATCCACCTCCCGATTCCGATTCAGCCGGCAGGTCACAATATACGAAAGCCAATACAGGATACCTGCAGCTATTGGCAGCCCTATGGATATTAAGGTTACAAGTACCTGATTCTGTTCGCACCATTGCAGGATTGCATACAAATCCAAATGTTCAAAGATACTTAAATCCCCAAACAGCAAATATGCAAACAGTGCCACCAGTATCAACATGAGAACGATACGTTTAACCATCATTCCCTTTTTCGTACCTGCTGTAAGCAGAATCGGAAGCTCGATTGCCACCACTATCAATTCTGCGGTAAATAATATCAAAATTCCTTGCATATTTACATTCATAAAATCTGTTAATATATTCGCTCCGGAATTGGAAACAAAAATACTTATCCACAATGCCAGCAACGAGATTCCGACATAGTAGACGATTCCGAAAAAGAGATATTTGGATGCAATGTAGGCATTCTTCTTCATCGGAAGCGTTTCTATCCACGCTCTGGTTTTGTTCTTTTCATCGGTTCTTAAGATAATGTTCATCATGGTAGATACCGGAACTACCGCCAATCCTATTTCCAGACTTACAATCAACATTGCTAACATGGTATCAAATATAAAACCCGTCATTTCCGTATCATCCACCATCGCAGCTTCCGTAATACCCGCATTGCCATTCTGTACACCGGTTTCCTCTGATTGTACTGTCGGTATGCCATTTTCAGTTACGGCTATATCCCCGCCTGCTATACATAGCCGGAGTATCAGAAAGAGGACTGTCAGAAGCAGTAATGCCGTCACCAGAAATTTTCCCTTTATTGCCACAAAATCCTTATATAACAAACCCGCCATTATACCACACCCCGCTTCCGCTTTGCGATACCTACACTGATTCCATATGACTCTGCCAACAGAGCAATTGCCGCTATAGCTGCCAGATAAGATTGATTCGTCAGGAAATCCTGTATGCCTTGAACCTTTCTGAGAACAAGGGCAACATCCTCCTCCAGAAATATCTTCCATACTTCTCCGATATGCGGGATTATCAGCACCAGCCCGATAATAATAATCGGAAGAATCTGACAAATGGCTGTCTTATCCACCCCTAACAGGTACTCAAACACAATGAAAATCGCAAGATATATTACCATGAAGGAAGCAAAGCTTACCAGTACCCCGAACAATTCTCCGAAGGACACCAGCTCCGTAAGACCTGACAGTACCAACGCAATCATGGTTGCCATAACAAAGCCCAGCAGCGTAAAGCTAAGTCCGGTCATGTATCTGGCTGCCACCCGCTTTGCAATGGAAATCGGCAGTGCAGACGCAAGCTTCTGAAAGGATGCATTTTTATCATCCAGAAATACATCTGCCACATTTCCGGTAAATGCCATCGGAATCAATAAAAAGAAAAATAAAACATACCGAATCAGCAGCATGACACCGTCCTCTGTCATATCTCCGTCTGACAGCATGGACTGAAACTCAAGTGCCAGATTTCCGTACCGCGAGCTTAGCACAAATAAAACGGAGACAATGAAGCTTCCTGCCATCACAGTTAAAAATGTATAGAACTGTCGTTTCAGGCAGAAAAAATCTTTTATCAATAGTCCTCTCATGCCTTTGCCCCCTATTCTGCTGCCCTTGCCCCATTGCGGGAACGATTGGCATAATATATCATAATTTCCTCCAGCGTTGCGGATTCCACTACCATATCCGGATGCTGCTTCTTACACGTATGCCTGTCCTTTACCAATACCTCTGCTCCAAATGTAGATACCTGAGAACAAACCACCAGCTCTTTTGCAAGCTCCTCTACCTCGTCCTTTCTGCATCTTACAATTCCATGCTGTTCCAGAATTTCATCCTTATTTCCGGATAAGATAATTCTTCCGCCATCAATAAATACAACCTCGTCTGCCAGCTTTTCCAAATCTCCGGTAATATGGGAAGACAGCAAAATGGTATGGTCCTCCTCGATTACATATTCCCGGAATATCTCCAGCATTTCATTTCTTACCACCGGGTCTAAGCCGCTGGTCGGTTCGTCCATAATCAAGAGCTTTGCATTATGAGAAAGTGCGGTTGCAATCTGAAGCTTCATCCGCATACCTCTTGAAAACGCACCGCACCGTTTCCGGGTCGGCAAAGAAAACCGCTTCAGATAATCAAAGAACTGCTCCTCGTTCCATTCACGATATACATTTTTCATAATAAGGTTAATATCCTTTGCCGTCAGAAAATCATGAAATCCCATTTCATCAAATACCACACCGATATTCTCCCGAATTGCTACGGAATCTTCGTCAATATTTCTGCCAAACACAAAAATCTCACCGCTATCCCGCTTAATTGCATCCAGAATTAATTGAATGGTTGTGGTTTTTCCTGCTCCGTTTTGTCCGATAAAGCCGCATACACTTCCTTCGGGTACGGCAAAGCTTACCTTATCCAGCTTAAAGTCCCCATAGTCCTTTCCTACGTTATTCAGTTCTATAACCTTTTTGCATTCTTCCATATCTCCTACCTCAACTGTGCTTCTTCTCCTCATACAAAAGGCGAATCATTTCCTGAAGCTCCTCTACGGAAATCCTTCCCAATACCGCCTTATCTACTGCAGTCTCCAAGAGCTCCTGTATTGCAAACATCAAGCTCTCCTTCACCATATCATTGTTGATTTTCTTAACAAAGCTGCCCTTACCTGTAACCGATTCAATGAAACCGTCTCGTTCCAAATCCTCATAGGCACGCTTGGTCGTAATGATACTGATTTTCAATTCCTTTGCAAGCACCCGCATAGACGGAAGTGCTTCCCCTTCCATCAATGCTCCTGCCATAATCTGGCTCTTAATCTGTTCCTCAATCTGTTCATAGATTGGAACACCGGAGCTGTTTGAAATAATAATGTCCATATGTACTTTCCTTTACGCGTAAGTATTTTTGCACTTCAATATATTGTATATATTCAATATACACACTTAATATAGTATTGTCAATACCTATTCTCCATCCGTTATAGGAGGAACAGTAGAAAGCCTCCTGAAATTGTGTTAAAATAAAATGGATATTCAAAAAAGAGAGGATTTTACCGTGAAAGAAAAGATATTTAATATTATTCAGATTGGGGATAAGAGCAACCGGCTCAGCCGTTTCTTTGATATATTTATTACGATTACAATTATATTGAACATCCTTGTAACCTTTATGCAGACCTTTGAGGAGCTATCCTTTTTATCCACGCTGTTTGCTATCGTGGAATACACCACCCTCGCTATATTCTGCGTAGAATACATTCTCCGCATCTGGACTGCGGACTATCTGTATCCCCAGATGCGTAAGGGTTTTGCCCGCATCCGTTTTATTTTTTCTTTTGATGGGATTGTTGATATATTGACTATTATTCCGGTATTTTTCCTGTCCGGCTTCGTTATTTTCCGTATGCTCCGGGTTGCCAGAATCTTTCACCTGTTCCGCCTGAATGCAAAATATGATTCCTTCAATGTAATCACGACGGTATTGTATGAAAAACGCAATCAAATTATATCCTCTGTATTCATTGTTCTGATTCTGATGCTTGCCAGCAGTCTGTGTATGTACAGCGTTGAGCATGATGCACAGCCTACGGTATTTCGCAATGCCTTCAGCGGTGTCTGGTGGAGTATGTCCACCCTGCTGACGGTCGGATACGGAGACATTTATCCCATCACCCCACTGGGACGTATCATGGCAATCTGCATTGCCTATCTGGGTGTGGGTGCGGTAGCGATTCCAACCGGTATTATCAGTGCCGGCTTTGTGGAGCAGTATCAACGAAACAGCAGCATATCTACCTTAAAGGATGCCGACATTAAAGAAATTGCAGAAATTTTTGTAGATAAACGGTATGCCGGCAAGACTGTAGAAGATGTGGAAGACATGGAACAAATCACCATTTATCTTGTCCTGCGTGATGGTCTGTCCATTCTTCCCCAAAGAGATACCATATTAAAGCTAAAGGATATTATCATCATCCGCGAAACGGACTAAGCCTGAGCGGCAGCGTCCTTCCTGCAAGCCGTAAAAAAGGCTAAGAACATAAATGCGATTCCCCATGATTCACCGCCACCCAGATAGTGTGCCGGCATGGTACTTCCGGTTACCTGCGTTAAAATAGCGGCAACCACTTTACAAATCACATAGAATACCAACGGCCCGATTATAATAAAACCCTTTGAAATGGCTACCTTTTTCTTGCAAATCAAAATAATAAAGGCTACTCCTGCAATTATATCCGCGGTTGTCTGCCAGATAGTTCCAACTGCAAACGGAATGAGTGCAGATGCCGTAAAATATTCTGAAATCAGCTCCACCGATGCTCCGGCTAACAGTGCTGCCCGCACATTCATCAATGCCAGACAACAGATAGAATGAATCCCAAAAATTCCAATCGACATCATGGTTGTGCCAAAGGCATATGCCTTATAGGTCTTTGTCTTTTCTCCCTGCAAGCGGTCATAAATATACGAACAGGCAGCTCTGGATGCCAGAAGGTAGCCCACAGATGCCAGAATCCCGATTACAAAGGAACTCCAATAATACCATAACGGTTCTTCTGCAATGTGACTGCTAATCATCCCTGCCAGCACATAGGGTTCACCCTCTCCCATATAAGACAACAGACAATCACTTACACCACATAGCAGCATTGAAAAAAATCCGATTAACAGCCAAGCTTCCCGCCGTTCTTTTTTTACATACATCATATTGAATGCCTCTTTTCTACTTATGTTAGTTTCAACTAACGAAAGTATACCATAGGTTTTCTTGTTTGTCAGCCGGCAAATGCCATGAAACATCCTTTATGCACCCGGTGAAATCATGCTGGATAGTTATATTCTAAATCTTTATGGATTTTATCTGCTGACCTATGTTATGCGTCAGACACTTGACTTTGCATTATTCATACTATAAAAGAGAAGCTCTATGCAGCTTCTCTTTTAGATGTTTTCATTATGCTTCTAAAATACTACCACCAGCAGCATTTTGAATTGCTCCTTGCCGTACACCGCATGAGGATGCCCTGCCGGCATAACAATGGAATCTCCCTCTTTTAATTCATATTTCACTCCATCAATCGTAACCTCACCGACACCATCCAGACAAGTTACAAATGCATCTCCGCCGGATTCGTGTGTACTGATTTCTTCACCCTTATCAAAGGAAAACAATGTTACACTCAACGCCTCACTCTGAGCCAGTGTTTTGCTGACTACCTGCCCCTCCTGATATGCAACCTGTTCCTTTAATACCAATACCTCTGCCTTATTAATATTCTTCATGCCCTGCATACAATGAGCCTCCTTATACCTAATTTCTTTTTCTCTAGTATGACCTTTTTTAACCGGTCTTTATTCGCAATCCTTATCTACTGCTTTTATTTGTAGTCTTTGTTCGTAGCCTTTTATTTACTGTCTTTGTTTGCAATCCCATTACCGGTTACCGCCCTGCATTTCTTCCACTAAGGTATCCATCTTCTCTTTTATCTCATTACTGATGGTTGTTATGTTGGAAGAGGATGCAGCTATCTCCTGCGTAGATGCAGCAAGATTGCTCGTTTTATCGCAGACTCTTTCCACAATTGCAATTAGGTTCATGGCTTCGTCTCTTATATCGTTGACTGCCGTTTCTATCTTATTTTGTTCCTCGTTGCTGCGATTAGCGGTCTTTTTAGAGCTTGCTGCCAAGCCATTAATCTCACTTGCCACAACCGAAAAGCCTCGTCCTGCCTCTCCGGCTCTTGCTGCTTCTATCGAAGCATTTAATGCAAGCAGGTTCGTCTTAGATGCTATGGATACAACCTCTGCATTATTATTTTTAAGCTCATCCAATATATCCCGGATTTGTCCCAGAGATTCATTTAACATCCGGCAAAATTCCGTTACCTCCTGCACCTCTGCGGAAATACCCGTACTTTCATCGGCATTTTCACTGTTTCGCTCCTCCATCTGTTGAACAGACTCATTTAACAGTTCAAATTCACCGTTAATTGCATCGGCAATTTCAAATACCTCTTCCTTCTGATGCTCCAACTGAGAAAGCAGTTCTCCGATTTCCGTCTTTTCTTCCTCTGCCACATCTTTGATATAATGGATGCAATTCTTTTTATCATTAATTCCGTTATAGATAGCAATTGCCATCTGTTTGCAGCTATCGTATCCGCAGCAGGAGCAGTCAATGTGCCGCTTATCCTCCGCTTCCTTTTTCATATCGTTATATATGGCATTTAACTCCATAGTTGACGGCATACGCAGCTTGCAGGTCTCAGACCTGTCGGTGTAGCCTCTCAAAAAGTCTGCCAGATTAAGTGACTTGAATTGCTCGTTCAGATACTTTAACCGTTCTGCCGGTGGAAGATTCTTTGACCAAGGATGCTTCTTTGCCACTCCCTTGCTAGCTTCTCTTATCTTTAAAATGTTATACATATTATCCTCGGTCTCGGTTTTCGATGCCTCGGTTCCGGTTCCGTATATACATCCCGAACTGCAATTAAGTGCATCCACAAACAGATACGGTGTCTTTCCTCCGGCAATTCTTCCCTTGTTGTTTTCCAGATAGTGATACATATGTTTCTCACCCTCGACCTGTCTTACAAGCACACTTTCGCCAAGGAACCAGTATACATTTTCTTTTAAACCTCCCGGCATCGGATACACCGAGCCAAGACCGTATTCAATTTCATCCGAACAATCCGGTCCATACAGGTTATTTTCCCTTACATATTTCATTAAATGGTCAAAGGTCACATTATAGGTAATGTAGCCCCGGTTCTGCGGGTCATCAATCTCCATTTTCTTAGCAATACATGGACTGATAAATGCCAGCTTATCCGTAATACCCATATATTTTCTTGCGTATATTGCTCCGCACATCATCGGACTCTGTACCGGAAACAGCTTCGGCAGCAATTCCGGTGTATACCGTTCAATATATCCCACAACTGCCGGACATGGCTGTGAGATACCGCCATAGAACTTATTCTCGGTAATGTACTTTATATATCCCCATGTTGTAATATCTGCTCCGAATGAAATACTGATGATGCGGTTTACGCCAGCCTTTTTCAGACCGCCCAAAATCTTCTCATACTCATCCGGATAATTTGCTTTGAATGCCGGTGCAAGCAGAATCGATATTCGTTCCCCTCTTGCCAAGTCTGCAAAGAAACGCTCCGTATCATCATAATATGCTCTTGCCTTGTGTTTACACACATCAAAGCACGCACCGCACGCAACACATTCGGCACTGCCAACCTCTATCCGGTCTACACCGTTCTTCTCGGCTTGCCGGTTCGCCCCCATGCAGCTACAAGCACTAATACACTTGTTACACCCTACGCAATTTTCATTTGTATACACTAATGCCATACAATTTACCCCTCCGTTTTTCCTTTTACCTATACCGTTCTGTTATGCTTTCGCAAACCCTCCTGTTTGCGAGCATTCCCTAATTTATAGTATACCATAAGAAGTGTCACAGAAAAAGCTCTGATTTTCCATTTATTAACAAAAAACAGGAGAACTTCTGCCTTTTAGCATACTGTTCTCCTGTTATTATCCTGTCTGTTGGTTTGTATTTTACAATGCCTTCTTAATTGCTGCCATCAGTTCGTCATATGTCTCATATGCCGGCAACTCCGGATGGTCTTTCTTAATCTGCTCGGTACTCTTGAATAAGAAGCCCGCCTTACTTGCCTGAATCATTCCCAAATCGTTATGGCTGTCACCACTTGCTATCGTCTGATAACCGATGGACTGCAATGCCTTAACGGTTGTCAGCTTTGAGTTCTCTATCCGCATCTTAAAGCCTGTAATTTCTCCGTCCGGTGCAACCTCTAAGGAATTACAGAAAATGGTCGGCCAGCCTAATTTCTTCATCAAAGGTCCTGCAAACTGTGTAAAGGTATCACTGATAATAATAACCTGTGTGATACTTCTCAATTCATCTAAAAATTCCTTTGCTCCCGGTATCGGGTCAATCTTGGCAATCGTTTCCTGAATCTCCTTCAGTCCCAGACCATGCTCCTTCAAAATACCGATTCTCCAATTCATCAGCTTCTCATAATCCGGCTCGTCTCTGGTGGTTCTCTTTAATTCCGGAATCCCACTTGCCTCTGCAAATGCAATCCATATTTCAGGTACTAATACGCCCTCTAAATCCAAGCATACAATATTCATATCCATGTTTCTGTCCTCCACTGATTGATTGTATATCCATGCCTAGTATACCCCAGATAAAGGCATACCCGCAACTTTAAAATTACCGCATACCATACTCCATTGCATCTGCCTGTGTAATTTCCCGCATGACCCTGCATGGATTTCCTGCTGCCACAACCCCTGACGGTATATCCTTTGTCACCACACTGCCTGCTCCTATCACCGTATTACTGCCAATCGTCACACCCGGCAAAATGATTACATTTCCGCCCAGCCATACATTATCTCCAAGTACAATCGGCTTTGCCCGCTCAATGCCCCGATTCCGTTCCTCCGGTAACATTGCATGGATTGCCGTATACATCCCGCAGTTCGGTCCGATAAAGCAATGACTGCCTATCGTAATCTTACCTGCATCCATAAGATATGCTCCATGATTAATAAAGGTTGCCTCTCCTATCCGGCAATTGTAGCCGTAGTCGGTATAAATCGGTGATAAAATAACCACCTCTTTCTCCATATTCGGAAACAATGCTTGTAACAACTGTTCTTTTCTTTCTGTCTCTCTCGGACCGGTCTGGTTATATGCGAAATACAATTCCTCTGCCTGCAACCGTTCCTCCAGCAGTCCTTCATCATAATTTGCATCATACCACATACCCTGCAGCATTTTTTCACGCTCTGTCATATTCTTGTCTATGCCTCCGTCTTGGTTCACCTTGAGTTATATTTCCTGTTTTTCCATAAAATCATCAATTGCCGCATGCAGCTTCTTTGGCTCCATCGTCTTTAGCAGGTATCCGTCCGGCTTTAGCTCCATGACCTTCATAACGGTTTCCGAATCATTCTTCCCTGTCAGAAAAATAATCGGAATCTTTTGAAATTCGGCATCCTCCCGAAGCATCTGCATTACCTGCTTGCCATCCACTATCGGCATTTCATAATCCAATAATATTAAATCCGGTGTATTCAATGCCAGATATTTAATTGCCATTGTTCCCGAATTAGCCAGAATTACCTGATACTTATCTTCCAGAAGCGTCTTGACATTTCGAAGAATTACTCCGGAATCGTCTACTGCCAATATTGTTTTCTTCTTCGTCTTTTCTATCTTTTCGAGCCGCTCAAAGATACTTTCCACCATTTCTCCCATGACAATCGGACGGGTAAAAGAGCCTTGAATCATCTGCTTCGGAAGTACTTGCAGCAGAGTCTTTAATTCATCACTGTTTCCCATAATAAATACCGGAATTTCTCTTCTGATGGCTGTATCCACCACTGCTTTGACATTTGAGGTTCTTTTCAACAATTCTTCACTGGTGCAGACCAAAAAACCTCTGGTGTCAGGTTCAGCCAGAACTGTAGCTGCCTCCGTCGAATCCACTATCTTTACTTTTACGTTCTGCTTGTCAAAAGCACCCTTAAATGCATTCGTAAGATAACTCTGCTCCTCCATCAGAACGACAAATTGCCCGTTTCCCTCCATGATGGTTCCTCCTTTATTCTTTCAGTTGCTCAATCATATCTTCCGTTAATTGCATAATCTCTTCCATTGCTACATCTGCTACGCACACCCGGAGCCGCTCCATTGCTCCTTCTATATATTCCGGTGTCTGATAGCCATCTAAAACCTTCAACTGCTCGTCTACGCCATCCATATCAAACTGTTGTATGCAGTCATTCATTTGCTGCAAACCATCTATCCATTCTTTTGCAGAAACCTCCTGCTTCTCCTGCCCGGATTCATCCACATAAGGTTTCAATATCGTCTTATAGCTCCGATACTGTTCCAGCATGGCCGGTGTCTTTTCCTCAAGTGCCTGTATATCTTCGGCATTTCCATAGGCTTCCAGCTCTTTGGCTGTCTCCGATAATTCCATTGCTCCGATTAAAAGAGCCGAGCTTTTTAATGCATGAACCTCAACCGTATAATCACGCAAGAGCTGTTCTTTCAAGCATTGTTCAATCTTACTTGCCTTGCTGTCGATGGTCTGATAAAAAATTCCAATCATTTGCCGCAGAACATCTTCGGTTCCGCAATACCGCAAGCCCGCTTCCAGACTGAATCCGGATTCCTTCGTTTCACCAGATGTAAGAATACGTTTCGCCTGCTCCTTTGATACCTCCTGCACAAGCTCCGGTGAAAGACATTTCCGAAGTTGCACGCAGATACTCTGAAAATCTATCGGCTTTGCAACAAAACCATTCATGCCTGCACTTATAAACTCATTGCGTGCATCCAGCATGGCATTGGCAGTCAAAGCAATAATCGGAAGCTCCTGATATTCCTGCCCGGCTAACTGCCGGATTGCCTTGGTCGCTTCTACTCCATCCATTATCGGCATCATATGGTCCATCAGTACCACATGATACTGCTGCTTCTGAACCATTTCGACTGCCTGCATTCCGTTCTCCGCAGTATCTATCTGCATCTGAAGCGGCTTTAACAGCTCCTTGGCAACCACAAGATTCATGGTGTTATCGTCTACCAATAAAATACGTGCTTCCGGAGCAATAAACATACTCTCGGCTTCCTTTTCCAGTACACTGCTATGCCGTTCCTCATAATTTACCTCTGAAATCGGAGCCGCATTGACAACCGTCTGCTCAATAAAGAAATAGAATCGGCTTCCCTTTCCGTAATAGCTCTCTACGCCAATGGTTCCTCCCATCATATTGACTAATTTTTTAGAAATTGTCAACCCTAATCCGGTTCCCTCAATCCGTTGGTTCTTCTTCAAATCTACTCTCTGGAAGGAATCAAATAAAATCTCCTGGTCTTCCTTCCGGATTCCGATTCCGGTATCTTCCACTTCGTAATACAGCAGGATTCGGTCTTCCAATTGCTGCTTAATTCGAACCCGCAGCCGCACATAACCTTCCTCCGTATATTTTATGGCATTCGTTACCAGATTCGTAATAATCTGACGAATCCTTCCCACATCACCGCTCAGACTGCATGGCAAAGCAGGGTCAATATCATAAATTAGTTCTATTGGTTTCTCACCGATTCGGTTCTCAAAGGTCAGCCGCATATCATAAAATAAAGAAAGTGTATCATACGGTTCTTCAAACAACTGCATTTTCCCGGACTCTACCTTGGAAAAATCAAGCACATCGTTCACAATGGTAAGCAACGCCTGTCCAGAGCTTTGGATATTTAACAGATATTCCTGTTCCTGCCGGCTATGCTGATTACGAAGCATAATTTCTGCCATTCCGACGATAGAGTTCATCGGTGTCCGGATTTCATGCGAAATATTGGAAACAAACTCGCTTTTTGCCTCATTTGCCGCCTCTGCCTGCTCTACCAGTTCCTTCATTACCCGGTTTTGTTCTATAATTTCCGTAACATCTACAATTGTCAGCATATAGCCCTGTATGAAAGGTCCTTCTTTTAGTTCACTTTCTTCTACCTGATAATGATGCTCTTCCCAATCCAAATATCCCTGCTCACCTTTTAAGGCTTCATAAATATCACAGTCCTTTGTATAATGGTATACCTTTCGCATAGAATTTATCAGAGAACCCGCCATAAGATTGCGGAACAAAATACGATTCCGGGTATCTACTACGACCAGACCTTCTCCCAGATTATTAATGATATGATTTTTGGCATTTTTAACCGGGTCAAATAATCCATATCGAACAACGGCAATACTCATAAATACACATGACAACAAAATTCCAAGCGGTGTCGGATCATCCCCCTTAAGTACCCCAAGAATACGCAAAGACAGCAGTATCATAGGAGACAGCACCGATGCCAGCAGGGTCATATGAAGCTTTATTCGGTAAGGAGCCGGACTGTTTTTCTTCTCCCGGAAGGAGGTTATAATTACAGCTATACAGCCAGCAATTTCCAACACCAGAAATGCCATATATATGTAATAAAAAGGGGCTGCCGAAATCTCCAGTGTCGCACCACCCAGATTCAGCTTGGAAGGAGCCATCCAATAGCTCTTGTAATACAGTTGATGACTATCTCCGGTTGCTATCATAACGTAGAACACCACATTAATTAACAGCAGGCTATTGGTCATCCACTTCGGAACTCTTGCCTTTTGCCATTTTAACATAAACATAAGTGCACAGTAATTTGCAAAGCATTTTCCAAGATACTCCATCTTTCCCAATGCAACCAAGGTCTCTTCACTGCCGCCCATAATATAAATACACTTAGAAATCAACGCAACCAGACAACAGGCGATTGCCAGTATCAAATCACTTTTATAGTCCGTATCCTCTTTTCGGGATACGATAACCAGCAATGCAAATGCAATCAATACTCCGAATATATGTAATGCAAGCCAACTAATCGCCATTGTCATATCTGTTTCTTCTCCTATGTACCTACTATGAATCCTGCTCCTGTTCCCAACCAAATCGGTTTATCCCTGCATCAGCTCCTGCTCCTCCGGAATTATATCACTCCTGACAGATGCTTTATCATAACTGTATTTTCCTTGATATTCATAAATATCGATTGTCATGCCAATGGGATATGTGTCCGCTCCCCGCATAAAGCCTGTGCGAAGAATTGCCTGCCGCTTTATATGATTCTTGTCAAAATAACGCACCTGTGTATTCAGCGTATAACAGCCATTTACTCTATAGGCAGTATTTTCCACATAGCCATATATTTTAGCCGCATATTTTTCTCCATGCTGGACAATCCTCCGCTTTCCTGCCATGCTAATCAACACACCCGCAATAAGTCCAAGTCCCAGCAGTAAAAACGGCAGCGGAATTATCAAAAAGCCCTTCGTATCTCCTAAGTCCTCGCTTAACCAGATAAATCCGAGCATAATAATTCCTCCGACTACGGCAAATACGCTTCCTACAACCACCAACAGCTTTTGTGCAACATTCACCTTATCACTTCCTATTCATTCAGTTCATATATAATCTTCGATAAGCTTCCCAGCACCGATGTGATTTTTGTACTTATTTTTGACATTCCATCCGCCAGCTTCTGTACCTCGGATGCAACTACCGCAAAACCACGTCCGGTTTCTCCTGCCCTTGCAGCCTCAATGGACGCATTTAATGCCAATATTCTCTGTCGGCTGCTGAACTTTTCAATCTGCTTGGTATTATCATTTGCTTCATCAATATACTGAACTGCTTCCTGAATACCATTTTGCAATTTATCAATCATTTTACGATTCAGCATTGTCATGTAGCAGTCCCGCACATACATATTTACTACGTCACCCAATAAGTTTGCCGCTGCTTCGATTTCTTCTCTGCTCTTAACTGTTACCTTATGCAATGCTTTGATATATGTATCTTCATCTATCCCTAACTCGCGTGCCGTTTTGCGAAATGCTTCGTCATCCGGGTTCTCCGGAAGAACCTGTCCGCCAATGACACTTCCCAGCACCGTACCGTCATCCAGCGTAATCGGGATTCCAAAGTCTATCAAGCCCGCATGACAGGAGTATACACCTTGACCCTCCCGGTCACACTTCTCACAACGCCGACAGCCTTCTTTGCTTCCTCTTGTTAAATCAATACAAAATTCTGTGAAATTATAACAGTCACTGATATACTTACCGTCTGCACCAACTGCAACGGTTGCCAATCCTGTGCTTACTGCCCAATTTCGCATGATGCTTTCAAACTTTTCCATATCACAAAATTCTTCTATCGCAACCATATTTTTCACCCTCCCATAAGTAATAATATACAAAATATTATACTATATATATTACTTTTGCACAAGATTCTGTTGCATTAAAAACTACATTATAGCTGTTTTTTCTTTTTAATAATAGCCCAAATTAAGTTATATTATTTTGTCTCTCCATAAAAAATAATACCAGTGGTTTTTTTTGAATAATAGCTCTGAGCTAAAATCTCATATTTCAATTTTTTGTAGTCTCCATATTTATCAGATTTTACTGGTAAATCCTTCATTCTTTGAATAATTTCTTCTCTTGAACTATAAGGATTTGATAGTATATACATTTTTTTATTTGAATCCCTAAATGCATATACATGGTCCATAATCATTATGTCATCAAAAATCTTTGGATTTTCATATCCATATTTTCTATAAAATTCTTTTCCATTTCTCGGATTTTTATAATCAGCTCTAAAATCTCCATAACTCAAAGCATACATAATGGGGCACCCCTTATCTAATGCTGAATAATCAACAATATCAAATTTATTAATTATATCTTTTAATATCTCAGTATCACAACACCCTTGCGGAACATCACCACGAATCATACAAATATAATTAATTTCCTTTAAAGTTATTTTTTTCCAACTCATAACTTCTCAACTTCCCTTCTCTTCAAAATATCCTTTTGTCTATGTATATCTATCCATAATTATTAATTTCACATAAATTTAAATGACTTTTTAATAACAAATAACCTCTTTTTCCACTTCTCTAATTGTCTCTCTTGGAATTATATCTATATTAAGCAAATAAACTATATTTAATCGCGGGTTAAATATACCCAAATTCTTTATTCCTTTAAATTCTTCTTTTCCTGAATGCTGACCCATTATCCAATACATAAGCAATTGAAGAGTATGCTTATTGGTAGGTTTTGATTTTATAACTTTAAATTCCCATAAAGTATCTTCTGTTAAATAATCTCCATCACCTGAATCAACCGTCTGTGTGTACCCATCCTTTTCAAAAGTAAATCCATTGACTGCAACCGGACCATATTTTTTCCAAAATAATATACTACGATTAACCATGATTTTTATATTTTCAATAGTATTCTTATCTGGCATTATCTCTTCTGCCCCTTTTGCCATCATTGCTCCCATTGGATTTCTGTACCATGAATCATAAGTACATGCTTTACATACAGCAATAATCGATTTATCATCTAATCCTTTTATTTCCTTTAACAGTGATACAATATCTATTTTCTTTTTCTTATCTATTTCTAATACCTCTTCACCAAGTATCATCAAACGTCTTTGGTATCCAGCTATACTAATTTTAAATGCATCTTGCAAAGAAGCTCCCATTATTGCCCTTGTTAAATAATCTATAGCAATACCTATGATGGAAGCATGTATATTTTCTTCCTTAAGTATTTTCCCATCATCATTTATTATCTCCTCAAATTGTGATGGTTTTATATATCCACCCCTTGGCTGTTTAACTTCTTTAATCCGAGCTGTTACTGAACTCATGTATTATATTCCTCCTTATTTTTCTTATGCAAATCTATTCTTATTTTACCATACATTATAAAAATTTATAGTGTTTTTCATTTAGCAATGTTATATTTTACACAGAATATAGGTTATTTGTTTTTGCAAACCTTCGCCTTACATTTAACTATTCTTTAATTCTTCAACTCCATTACCTTCTATATCTCAATTTTGCCACTGTATCACTTCTGCCTGCAGCATCGGATACCGTATGAGTGCAGAGTCTTCCAAGTTCTCTTTATGCATATCCACTGCTGTAATCGTGTGGTTGGTATAGGTTGTATAGTAATAAATTCCCCGTTGTGCATTCCAGCATGAGGTATAAATCGTAATTTCATAGTTACCCTCTTTCACCTCACAGCATCCCCGCTGCTGCTCAACAGACCCTAAGATATGAAAGAATTGTCCTACGCTCTCTGCCTCTGACTCTCCGGATATGGAATGAAGTCTCACAAAGGCTGCTCTTACAAATCTGGATGCAGAGGACAAATCTCCCGGCAAGCCTAACGCTCCCATTCCGCGGCTATATGTTTCTAAAGGCACCTGCTTGGAGAACCGATTTTCCGGCTGCTTTGGTGACAGGTGCATATAGTTATTCAAGGAAAACATCTGCTGACTAAACGGCGGATTATTTGTCAGCACTCCAACCGGATTGTCATAGACCTTTAAGCCTTCTGCTACTGACTCTACCGTAATTGCCCCACTCTTATCCGCTATCAGCCAATGAAGCTGTGCAGTCGGAAATGCTTTGCTAAACGGTGTTCCCACCAGATTTATCTCTGATAAAAGCTTTCTTGCTTCCTCTAAATTCTTACATTGGCTTAATATCCATAGGATAAATTCATATTGGGCTACATTTTTACATTCCTTTTCCGGCTCTCCATACACAGCATTTCCTACGAAATTCAGCCCTGCCATACCTAAGCCTTTTTCATTTACCGCATCATAATATAAGGGATACCCTTCTGCTATATGTGCCGTTCCGATGATAGCATAATGGTTCTCATTTTTTTCGGCATACCGAAATTCTATCGGATAATGACGGGGTGTTATTACAATTTCTTCACCATAGGAGCATTCGTAGTCTAAGGTTCTTCCCATATAGAAGTCTTTGGTCTGATAGGTTGCTGCTGTACACATAAACGCTTACCTCTTTTCTTTTATTTGGGATTCATGCTATTTGATTTCGTTGGGTTTGTCAATTCCATTGATGACTTGTGATTCGGCAAGATGTGACGTTGTTTTTAATTTTATTGCATTCTATCTGTGCTTATGTTATTCTATGTATATCATAAATAAATTCAAGGGGGTACCTACATGAAAAAAGTCATTAAATTTATTGCTTGTGTTGCATTCGTCGGAAGTTTCTTTCTAAATGGTGTTCATGCATCATATGTAACTGCATACTTGTATGCGGATGATAGCTTTGTAAACACTTCAACTGTTGCAACAGTTGGAAGTTCGGATTCAGCCAGAGCAACCTGTTACAATGGGGAAACCTATTCTACATCCAAGAAAAACGCTTCCTTTGGTGTCTATTATTTAACCCGTTCCGGCAATTGGGAATTAGGTGATGGATATATAACCAAAGCTCCCGGCGAGTCTTTTGGCAACACAGCAAGCTATGGTAATGGAAACTATGCGTATTTGAAAATCGTTGCAGGCAATGATATGGTTGGTGTATGGAATAAAAATGCTATTGCACGGGGGAGCTTAAGTGGAAATTAATCAGAAGCATTATCGTTTTCTTTGCAAAGACTGGGGTATCCGAATCCTTACCATTCTTCCTTTTTTATTTATCAACGCTTCTTATCTTCGCCTGTATGTGGTTAACAGAAAGCTTGTCAGTATGTATGGCAGCTCCTACTCACTTATTGCAGGTTCAAGTCTGGATGAGGCACTTAAGATTATATATCCGGTTTTTGCGTTTATAATTGCCCTTTCGTTTATTGCGTTTCATCGTTTCCGGGCAGATGGAATACGGGATTTAATAAATCTGTATTCCCCAAGACATATTTATCTCAAGACCTTTTTGTTCCTTGAACTGTTGCATTTACTTATTTTTATTAATATCTTGGTACTGGTCTGTATCTTTTATCTGCCTTTTTGTCAGCCGAGAGCCGATTATTTTATGCAGATTGTTAAAAACCTAGTTTGCTGGTATGGATTATTACTTTTACTGGCAATTGCAATCGGAATTTTCTTATCTTACATAAAATCCTATCAAGGAGCAATTGTAGCTTATATTGCTATTCTTCTGGCTGCCAGTCCGCTCCCTGATACCATACATAGAACTCTTGCATTTGATACACTGATTGATACATCTGCTATATTAAAATACTTTAAGCTTATGCCTTTACCGGCTTACGATATACAGGCAGAAATTGACTACCTTGGACATCCTGTAACATCCGATACCGTTTGGCTGTTATTGTTCTGGATATTTCTTTTTGGTCTTGGAATTATTCTGGTATCCGGTCATAGACGCTGGTATCTGCTTGCTTTTAATGGTGGCATCTGTGTATTAAGTATCCTGTTCTTAATTGATGTTCCCCATGACTCCCGGATAGAATTTGGCGATGTACATGAGCGTTATTTTCATCCTGACTATTATTACAGCTTTCTGGATAAGTCCGATTATGCAGACACATTGCTAACAGCCAAAGATTACGGCATACGGAAATATGCGATAGAATTAAGCGTAAATGATGGTATGCAGGCACAAGTTACTATTGACATTGACGATAGTACAGAATCGGAATATTTATTTACGCTATATCACACCTATCGGGTCAACGACATAACAAATCAGGACGGAAAACCACTGGCATATACTCAAACCGATGATTATATCCGGATTCAGAGTGACTCACCGGTTACACAATTGGTATTTCATTATGCAGGTAGTGCTCCGGGCTGCTATTCCCTTTCAGACGGCATACATTTAAACAGTTATTTTCCGTTTTATCCAATACAGGGGATACAGGCAGTATACGATACAACCTTCTCTCATTACGTTGACCATCAGATGAATGAACCGATTTCATTTTATGTGAGTGTAAATAGTAACAAACAGGTATACAGCAATCTGAAAGAAACCTCTTATAATACCTTTGAGGGCGAGGAAAACGGATTCTTTTTACTGTCGGGCTTTGTAGAAACCTATCAATACAAGGATGTAACCGTTTTATATCCATATACCGGCAAAGCCAGGAATGATTACACTATTTGGAATGATGCCATTGATGACCTTCTGTCCTTAGAGCAGGAATACAGTCCGGATGGCTCTATTCACCTTCAATACATTATGCTGGATACCAGTTACAGCGGCTTCCGGGAATACACCTATGGTTCTAATTATGCACAAATGGCTGTATTAACAACAGACCACATGGTAAAAATGTTCGGCTATAATCCTCCGGATGAGTCCGCCGGATATGCTCTTTATAAGCATTATCTGGAAACTGGACATAATGAGCCAAATGCTTACTTTTACAACTAAGAGGGGGTGCTATCAAATGAATACTTTGCAAATCGAACATCTAAGCTTCGACTTCGGTAAAAAGAAGATACTACAGGATATATCCATCGAATTTCATGGCGGTATGTATGGAATTATCGGTCCGAATGGTGCCGGAAAGACCACCTTCTTCCGTTGTCTTCTTAATCTGTATAAAAATAACGCAGTTGTAACTTTGAACGGATTAAAGAAAGAGGATAAACAATTTCCATATAAAATCGGTTTTGTACCACAGACCTTTTCCGCATTTTCTTACCTCACTGTCTATGAAATGATGGCATTTTATGCAAATATGCAGAAATTAGACACAGCCCTTCAGGATGAACGAATTACGGAATGCTTACAATTTGTACACCTTCTGGAACGGGCAGATTGCAGGATTTCAAAGCTTTCCGGTGGTATGCTGCGTCGCTTGTCAATTGCACAGGCTATTATAAATAATCCGGACTTAATTATTTTTGACGAACCTACGGTAGGACTGGATATTGAAGAACACCTGCATTTTCTGAACCTTGTAAACACACTTGCCCAAAATAAGATAGTTATACTGTCCTCCCATACCGTAGCAGATTTTCAATCTGATAACACGCAACTTATTTTATTGTCGAATGGACAGATTACATATATGGGAGATATAGCGGTTATGTGTGAACAAGCTGCCGGACACATCTATGAAATAGCAAATGAGGCTATATCAAAAATACAGGGTGACTATCGGATTATCAAACAGGATATGCAACAACTGCGGTTTGCCGCAAAGCAACAACAAGAGCTGGAGCCTGTATCTCCGACGCTTGAGGATGCTTATATCTATTATCTGAACTTCCGATAACCTTACGCTGTTATCACATTTATACGAGAAAGAGCAGGATATTATATGAAGAATATTAAAACATTTTTTTATGAATATTTCGGATTAAGCAAATGGCGTATACTGCCTTGGGTGGTCTATTTGTTACTTATCCCTTGTCTGATTATACATATCCGGATAAAATACGGCATCGGTCTTATTTACGGTTCACTGGTGTCTTATATCCTGTTCTTCTTTTATCCGCTGTTCTCTACGTTATGGACAATTCTGTATTTAAACGAAGTATTGACCCTGCCGGGAAAAGAATTATTCCAATTCTATCGGGGAAATCATATGGCTTCTGTATGCAAAATACAGCTTCCTACCCTGTTGATATTATTCTTTACGACTGCTCTGGCTGCCCTTGGCTGGAAATCACTCTGGCTGGACGGATTGGGAACGGCTCTGGTCTGTATTTTTCTAAACGCAGGATGCTACTTACTGCTAAGAACCTTTCCATTCCCTATTTTAGCCGCATCCGTTACGGTACTATACCCTATTTTTGTCTTTTTTCTTAACAATGGCGAACATAATTGGTTCATCTATTACAACAAACAACCATGGACAACAGAAAACCTATTTTATAATGGGATTCCGCTAATACTTGCCACAGTTACTATGTATTTCATCGGGAGCAGATGAGGTATTCCATAAATCTTTTTGCGGCAGGAGTCAATTGATTTAGATTCTTCATGGCAATCCCTATTTCTCTGTAATATGGTACTTCCAGCGGTCTTATCTCGATTTCATAAGGAATCTTCTGCAAAATCATATCCGGCAAAATACTGATGTCAAGTCCTTTTTCCACCATGGACATAATTGCAAAAGTATCTAAGAAAACACCGATAAAATAGGCAGACAAATTAATTTTTGTCTACTTTACCAGTGCTTTTCTGAATGGATTGAACCTCCTTCTGCTGCAAACAGACCATTTCAAATATTGCATACAAAAAAAGAGACGACAACCGTCTCTTTTTGTTATTCTACAAAAAGACAACCCACCTGTTATAGATAGGTGGGTTGTCTCTGTTCCTTCTTTTTATTTTAAAGAAAGAACCTCCTCTACTGTTTCTGTTGTTATGTTGAGCTTTTGGGCAATATCTGCTACAGACATATGAAAGTCTTGATATAGAAGCTTTATTTTTCCAATAAGCTCCCCTTGCTCAATGCCTTGCTGCCTGCCTTGCTCAATGCCCTGCTGCCTGCCTTGCTCAATGCCTTGCTCTAATTCATCTTTCATTAATTCTTTTAACGCATCGCACATAGTTCCCTCAGCCTCCTTTAATTGAAAAAACATCTGATTATTTTCAGAGATTACTACCTGTAGTAAGGAATCCACACACTTGTGGTCAATCCCCTCGCATAGCGTTTCTGCCTGCCGAATCAGCTCCATAGCTTGTTTTTGCGGCAGATTTCTTATCAGGGATGTTATCCATATATGATTCTCTGGGTTCAATTCATTTGTAACGATAAATTGTACCGGAACAATGTTATTTACAACGTACATATAGTAGATACCATCTAATTTCTTCTCTATTACATATCCAAGTTCTTCCAGCTTTGCAAAAAGTTTTATTGGTTTCCGGTGTCTCAGAAAGCTAATGGTAATATTCCCAATATCAATACTATTCCCTTGTATTGTTTCTGTCTTATACAGATAAGCATAAGCCAGTACCTTGAAAAATGTATCAATATTCAAGTGGTCGTCCGGAGACTTGTATTCCCATATATTATACGTTCTGAATATCGAACCTAGTTCGTTTTTTATAACAACACCAGATTCTTTTTTAATAACTAACAAATCCATAAGAAGCGGTTTGCTATTTAGCGTATGCTCTTCCTGAAACTCCAAATCCTGTCTGTTTTCACGCAATTCCAACTTTAATGAAGAGCAGAAAGCTGGATGCCATTGTGTCCGTATCTCTGTTTCCATAAATGCACCTCTCTTTATAAAAAAGCCAGTAGTCTATTTACCGAGGTTTAAAATTATTTTACCAGACAAGAAAAAGAAAATCAATCTGGTATAGTCTTCGTTCAAAAAAATAATGGCATCACATCCTCACATATTTAAATCAACGGTTTTTCAATGCCGTTATCCATGAAATGTGCATGAAAAGGAATCACGGGTCTTTTCGCACCCTCTAAAATCTTTACAGTATTGACATTCTGAACATTTAATATCATTATTCATGATGTTTAAACCCTCCTATCGTACGGTCGATTTGTTCTTTCAAACCTATATCCGGGAACTCGGATAGCTCGTGGTGCTCCAGGAGCATCCGTTTCCAACTTACCTTCTTCTAACAGCACATTGAGGTGATGATGGGTAGTTGCTTTTGACTTTAGCCCTACAGCCTGCCCTATCTCCTCTATCGTTGGAGGGTATCCATGTTCTTGAATGTAGGCTATAATTGCATCTAATATCTTTTCACGAGTGTCAAGCCCTTTTTTTCTCTTGCCATTATGATGCTCTCCTATTCTACTTAGGCATTTCAGTATTATTCTAAATTGTTAACGTCGCTTAAATCAAGCACAATCTGGGTTGCGTTGTCTGCCATGCGATGATATTCCGCCTTCTCTTCTTCTGTCAATTCCCGAACCCTTCCTTTTTGCTCTTTTGCTATACTTTGCTTTGATTTTAGTATCTGATACGCAGACTCCGTAATTAGTGCGGAAACTTCAGGGATAGGCTCCTCCGGAACGACATAATATACCTTGTCTGAGGTCGCACCGTTTTTATCGGATAGGTTTAGCGAAATACGGATAGCTCCGGTTTTGCATAGGTATCTGTAAATTTCTTCGTCTGTGATTCCTGGCTGTTCATCTTTAATCTGGCGAGTGGTCTTCCACTTCTGCAAATCATCCAGAGAATCTACCTTTACGTCCACCTGTGTTCTTAGTAAATCGGCTCGGCTTGTCGGTACTACAATGCCCGAAGTAACTATAAGTCTGTCCATATCCGAAATATAGTCAAGGAACAAAAACTGCCGTTGCTTATTGAGCTTGCGTATTTCAGATAGGTGGCTTCTGTTAAATGGATTTTGAGCAATAGAATCCCTTAATTCGATTAAACGCTCATCTATCTTCCTCCGTTCCTCAAGAAATGCCTGCTTATTAGCAATAAGGGGCATTACGTCTATCACATGAGTTTGGCGACTTGCTGTTATGGAATTGTTAATTAAGTTCAAAAAGTCAGATGGTGAAAAATAGCATGATTCGCTCATGTCTTCTCTGTTAAGGCAGGCAGCAGCCGCTTTCACCCAGTCTGGTGAGTATTCTTTGCTTATGTTATTGGAAAGGTATATATGGTCTAGGTTCGGTGTGATATACTTCAGCACCCATTGTCTAGTTGCTTTAAGCAAGCCACATATCCCCAAATCTGTTTCTGTGTCCGGCTGCCAGTTCTTTCGATAACTCAATGTATGTGTGTGTTTCAACATTGCTAGAACCTCAGTCCAAGACAAATTATCATTGCCCATTTTCTTGCCTCCTTTTATGTTATGTTATTTACTAACATAGCATAAAAGGTGATACAAGTCAAGAAGGACGTTTTTCAATAGAACATATAACTTATAGACACTATTGCTGCTCCTCAATGTCCTGAATCCTGTCAAGTACACAGCACCGGAGCAGAAGTATATCATCCGCTACAGATATGTGCTGTTTCTTACGCATAGGGATATATTTACAGTCACAGCAGGAAGCCGAGACCCCCGCCGTCCCCAGTTCATCAATAATGCCAAGGCAGCCGTTACGGGCTGTGACAATCTCACTACCATCCCGGTACGGCTCTATGTATGAGAGGTAGCGGTCAAGCTCCTCCCCGCCCCCCACCGAAAATATCCCGGTAAGGGTATCTGCTGCCTGCTCAACGGTTCTTCCGGTAGAACAGAGTATCCCTAGAGCTTCTTTGACAAGAATATCCGGTTTATCTTTCAGATACGCAGTCAAGTGAAAAATACAGTTAAAATCCATGTACTTTACCATCCATTCTAAAATCGTTAGTATCAGTATATCGGATGCCCGAAGAAAAATCAAAAAAATAACCAAAAAACCCGAAGACGTAGTCTGATTTCCCAAAATGGTATATTAATCAGCATCAATTTTTAATTCTTGACACCCTCCAAACCCTTGTAAAATAAGGCTTTGTAGCTTTCGAGGTTTGCCGAACCGAAAGACACATGATTTTTGCGAAAAGGTAGTTGAAAAGGTAATCGAAAAAGTAGTTGAAAAAGCAACTGAAAAGGTAACTGAAAACCCATCCTGCATACCATCAAACAATCATTGCAGTCAAAGATAACGGAGGGTGAAACCCGGTAACCTATACTGCAGCACCCACCAAAATTAAAACACTAAATATTTCTTACTACGCACCTTTTTGGAAACTTCACAGCCACATTTTATGACACAACTGGAGCTATAAGCTCGTCAATAGCTTGCCACCTACTACTAACATTTTAGAAACAAAACCTAGTAGTTACCCTGTGCATTGGCAAAGGTAAAGCAGGTGTCTGTCATAAAATAAACATATGATTCTATCGAAAACCCACCTTTACATTATGCCATCCAAAGCACATAGAAGCCGGTAAAGCCATATACAATATAGAACCTCAAAAACCGCCTATATCCAATGGTTATCAGCCACGATTTGTTGAAAAAGTAATTGAAAAAGTAATTGAAAAGGTATTCGGAAAGGTAGTTGAAAAGGTAGTTGAAAAAGTAACCGAAAAGGTATTGTGCCGCAAAACAGGGTTACACATACCAGATAACACCTGTCCCACCACTCCCACACATTCCAATATCTGCACAAATAAGTAACGTGTAATAACAGCTAAACTTCGTTTACAATTTCTACTACATTCTGCTACATTTTACTACACACCTAATATCGAACTGTTTCCTTCTTGAAAAAATATTGACAATACTCTTAAAAAATAAAATACAAATATTGACATTTTTCTCTATATTTCTATAATATACCTACAGGACCCCTTATCCCCTGCCATAGACGGCATACACAAAAACACAATCCGAAATATATGTAAAAACATACATGGACACAAAAGATAAAATACCTTGGAGGTATCGAAAATGATTGACCTGTTTTACTTGGGTATGCGGGTAAGGAAATGCCGGGAAGACCATGAGTATACAATTGAATATCTTGCTGAACTGTTAGAGATTTCTCCGGTATTCATGCGTTCCATTGAATACGGGAAACGTGGAATGTCGGTAGATACTCTGGCGAAACTGGCTGCGGCTCTTGAGGTATCCACTGACTACATATTGTTTGGTTCTCCGGATAATAAGTAGGGATGCCTGCAGAAACCACTTCTACCGAAAAATGATGGAAGTGGTTTTATTTGACCTACCGGCTTTCCGGACAGGCACTTCTCATCCAGAAAGAATCCTGTATATTCTTTTCCGGAAACATTTGACACACCTGCCGCCGGCTTATAGAATAAAGATTGTGAAACTACCGTCAACACTGCGGTTATTCTGAAAGCAAGAGCAGGGACCCACCATGTTACCATGATGGGTCCTTATTCGTTGCATATAATGTATAGCCGGTTGATTTTATAACTGGTTACTACTAAATGTATCCCCTGCCTGCCGGTTTAAGAACTCCGTATATATCTCGTCAACCTGTTCTATCATGTTCATTTGCTGCACTACATTACTTTCATTATAACGTCCATATCCATTCTCCTCCATATAAGTTTCGATTGCAATTGCCTTAAAAAATGCTTCTGTGACTTCTTCCGTTGTTGCTCCGTCAGGGTCTATTCCGCTTTCTGTTAATATCTGCCTGCAACAGCTTTTACAACTGCTAAATGTGTCATCCTGGTAACATATCTCGCTGATAGCAAAATCGGTAAACGCTCTTAAATCACCGACACCTTCCCTCGTTGTTTTGCTGGCTGCAAACTGTGACATTAATTCTTCCTGCGTAAGAGTACATTCATTTTTGTAATTATAATAGGCAAGCCGCATGGCTACCTCCCTGTCATCCGGCACAAAGTCCGGGTCACGTTCCGGCGACCAGTCGATACCTCCCATAGCCTTCACATACTCGGCATAATCTATTGCCACAGTTTCCTGATACTGCTTTGCCCGAAATGATTGATATGCCATCATCATCTGCAGTATGAATGCTGTAGGACCTGCCATGATAATAGCCACGATAATGGCAATCAGAATGATTCGTTTTACGTTGGGCTTTTTCTTATTCTCCATAATCTCCTCCTCCGAATGTATAAATTTTCTTCATAAATAGTTTACCAATCCCTCCATACCCTGTCAAAAAAATAAGAGGGTTGCGTCCAAAAAAACCGGCATCCCGGTTCTGGTATGTATGACATTCATAGCAAACCTACCGAAAAATAAGAGGACTAATTTTCAAAAATATTTTTAAGAAATACCTTGACATCTTGATATTGAAGTGGTAAGATATAGTTAGGAAGAAAGGCTTAAACAACAGCAATCGAAAGGAGTTGATTCTTATGAAGAACAGAACATATTTAACCAAGGCACATATCGGCACCATCGTAAAGGGAACATTGCTGGCAGGAGTTTTAGTTACAAGCACCTTGATGGCAGGCTGCAAGGACAATGATACAGAGACTACAGATGCAGAGGTGGTTGCAGAAGTAGATGCATCAGCTGAAAAGGGAAGTGCCGTAGCTGAGAAGAATGGTAAGGCAACTGGTACTACTGCTACTGCCGGAAATGGTTCTACCGAAGTTGAAAATGCAGAGTCAGACAATGCCGGTGCTACTACAGAAGCTACAAGAACTTCTACCGGCAGACAGGCAGCATCTACAGAGTCAACTTCAAAGGCAACCGGCACAACCGCAAGCACAAGAGGTAATAACTCAACTACCGAGACTTCCAGAGCAAATGCTACTACCGAAGCAACAAGACCAGCTTCAACAACCGAGACTTCAAAGCCGAATAGCACAACCGAAGCCTGGCAATTCAACAACAGAAACTTCCAAGCCAAACAGCACTACTGAAGCTCCGGCACATACTCACACATGGGTAGAGAATACTGAAGCTGTGTACGTCCCAGAGGTTGGACACTACGAAGAGATCATGGTTGACCCGGGTGCTACTTGGCCACTGTACGAAGATCACACCCTATGTGCCCACTGTGGATTTGACTATACCGCAAACGGTCTAAGGGGTGGAGATTCTAGCCACACATGCCCTGATGGTTCTGTAAACTGTAGTTATGGCGGACAACAGGTAGTAGTTGGTGAGCAAGTCATCCCTCCTACCTACGAGAAGCAATGGGTAGTTGACACTCCAGCCCATACCGAACAGCAGGGAAATGGCACTTACAAGTGTAGTACCTGTGGAGCAGAGAAATAGAATACAAAATAAGCAAGGGTATACCAAATCCGGTATACCCTATTTTATATCCTATTCCTACCCATTCCTCTAAATTTATAAAAAATCACTTGCACATTCCCCTCTATTGTACTAAAATAAAACTGCACCAAGTGTCGAAAGACAACTTTTCAGACACATACCTTTTAATAGCTGCTTTATCTCCTTGAAGCAGCTATTTTTTTGTTCTTTTAAAAAGCAATGCCGCAGGGCTTTGACCGTTCCCTGCGGCAGACAATTACTTTCTCAGATTCCTTGTAGCGTATATGCTTCTTCCGGGTATTTAGAAATCCGCACAGCCGCCTGTGGTTCCCGTTCCACCGGCAGTAAAAGCAGTTGTCAGGCTTGCCTGTCGATGAGGGTAGTTAACGGGTAGGAGACCCGTTTTTTAGTATTGTCAAAGGTGTAACTCACCTCCCTTCATAATTATATCTATCGATTACATGAATCTTTTTCTGTTACTTCATAGAAAAATCAATCATGCAAAGTACCGGCTGCATATCAGTCACCGCCCCCGTCATTACCGGTGTACCGCTCGTTTCCTCCGGAACCTTGGTTGTCCTCTTCTGCAGGAACCTTCACATGGAAGGCAATCCGCTTTCGTAAATCCCTGTTATAGCTGATTCCCATAATAAGGACTGCAAGGTTCAGCAGCGTAAGGAATGCTGCAAAGAAACCGTTTTCTCCGGTAGCAAAAAACAAAAACCAGTTAGGAATCAGTATCAGAAGCACTATGATATGAATGACCCCAAATATCAGTACCGTCCATTTATTCAATATCTCGTCTAAACCCGTAAGGCTCATCTTCTGCTCTTTCATCGTCCTTTGCTGTTTCCAGATGTCAGTCACTATAAAGATTGTAGCAAACATCAGGGTTGCAATTAAGACTAAGAGTACACATATCGGTGTTGCCATATCCCCGGTCTTTGGTGTATCCGGTCTGTTGACTGCCGTAATCCGGATTACTTCCCCGTCCGGCGTGGTATCGTCTACCGTAAACGAATACTTGGTTTCTCCGTCAAACTGATAGCCCTTGACACCCTTGGTTTCGATAAAGTAATACTTACCAAACGGAATGTTCGTAATGGTGATTTTTCCATCCTCTCCGGTCTGGTAGGTTCCGATATGACGGTACTCTCCGTTATACTCCCGGTAGAGGGCAAACGATACACCGGATAATGCAGTACCGTTTCCATCCGTTTTAAGCAGTTCCATGCTTCTTGTCCGGAATACATTCAGCATCGGATTGGATGCGTTTACATCAAAGGTAACTTCCGGCTCTGTGGTATTTCTCCGGTAGGTAATGGAGAAGTCAAACCGGGTTGCATCCAGCTGGTACTCTTCTCCTGCAGTACAAAGTTCTTCAAAGTAATACTTGCCGGCAACCAGGGATTCCCGTACACTTGCAACACCGTCTTCCCCGGTCTTTGCCACACCGACACAGGTTCCCTTTGTGATAACCACGTTGCCGTCCTTATCTAAAATGTCCTCTCCGGCAAAGACACCGAAGTAAACACCGGCAATTCCCTTCTGGGCAACCCCGTATCCGTCTGTGGTATTCGGAATGATAAACTCACCCTTCTTATAAACATTGATAACGGCACCCGTTACATCATTATCAACGGTAATGGTATCCGTATAGTAGCAGCCTTCCGCCTGATTGTAGTTCGTGAAGTCAAGCTCATAGATTTCGGAAGACTGGGTAAGTCCTGCCGGGGTTTCCGTTTCCTTCATGTAGTAGGTCTCCCCGTTTCCAAGCGGTACTTCTGCAGATATACTGGTTCCGTCACTGCCGGTGGTAAAGCTGGTAACAGGCTCATTTGTCTTTGCATCAAAAATGGTAAACGTAATGCCTGCAAATGGCTGTTTATCAAAACTTAAACGCTTGACCGTCTGGGTCTGTCCGTTTGGCAGTTTAATGTTAAATTCTGTGGTTCCGGTTACAAACGGACCTGTCTTGATAACAGATACCCGTCCCCGGCTGACAAAGTAACCCATCTGGTTTGTATCGGTATCGTCTACGTGGGATACTTCCTCACCACGTACCGTCAGGACATTTCCCTTTTCAACCTTACCGGTTTCATCCACCGTAAGCTTGGTATCATCCCGTCCCAGATACATATATTCATAGATGATGAACTTCTTTCCAATCAGTCCGTCAGCCTCAAACGTATATGTGACATCCACGCTTCCGGATATATCCTGCGGGTTATTCCGGTAGGTATCGGAAGTCTTAAAGGTCTGGTTTGCAGTGATGATGTTACCCTCTGCATCTAAAAGAGGTCCGGTAACAGTTCCGTTTTCATCCAGCTCCATTAAGATACCCTTTGCGGTATAGGTGGTATTGTAGGTGAAATACTGGTACGTTATCGTATCCTTTACCGTAACCGTTCCGTTTGCCATGGTTGCATGGCTTAATGTTTCTGCATCCCATTCCAGTGTATGGATACTTGGCATTGGTACATTCGTAAAGATTCCTAGGAATGCATTGGTAGTATCCGTAATGGAAAACGTGGTAGCCGGAAGTAACTGCTTTCCGGTATTGGCATCACAGGCAAGCTCCTCGATGGTGTAGGAATCATCATACCGCATGGCTCCCTTGGAGGTTACGATATTAGCTGTATTCCATTCACTCTCATCGGCACTTCCATAAAACCAGAGTCCCACATCCTCTCCGGATAAACTTCCGATATAAGTACCATCCGCAAGGTAATCATTGGTCGGGTCATCATCAAACAGCCGGTCAAAGAGGTTTGTGTTTGTGGTATGGGAACATCCGGAAGAAGAATAGTATCCGTTTGCCCCGGTCTTAATCACATGGCTCTCTCCGGTGCTTGCTGTAATCTTAAAATAGACACCCTCCATCGGGTCTAAGGTTACGTGGTCCTGCTTGACAAAGTTGAAATCCCCACGTTTTACTTCCTCTGTAACGGAAAGTGGGTGCCCCTCCTGAAGCGTGCTAAAGACACGAATCGGAACTCCGTGTGCATTGGTTTCAAAAGTATTGTCCCCTGGTGCCTTGACGTATGGATGGGCTGCCGTTCCGGCTGCATTCGTCCGCACCTGCAAAATAGATAAGTTGCCACTTAATGCTCCGCTGGCATCCGTCATGACACCCTTGCCGTCTGCTACGGAATAAAAGCCCTCCGGAGCTGCATACTCCTGATAGGTAACCGTACCAAGCGGGAAAGTAATATCCCCTGAACGGTTATAATAAAACGGCGAACTGGTATAACCGGCTGCTAAATGGTCTGCATCCAGTTTTGCTAAAAACCTTCCTTGCGTGGTATCATACTCTGTCCGGATATACCAGGTAGCGGTTGGTGCTGCCGGAAGGTTTGCTGTTGAATCATAGTAATCATCATAGTAATTAACCTTAAAGACGGCTCCTGCAAGGCTGGCTCCGCCAAGCTCGGTAATCACGTTTCCGTTTCCGCCCTGTTTAATCATGGAAACACCCTCGGAATCCGTCTTGTAAATCTCGACGGTGGCAGGGTCTTCTAACGGCACCTCGGTACTGGTAAAGGTCTGCGGGGTGGTTACATGGGTAAAGTTTACTGTCACCACATGTACCTGCGTATCAATCTTAAATCCTTTGGATGCCTTGGTTTCCTTTACAAAGTAAGTTCCCGGCAACAGGTGCAGGGTATTGGCACTTCCGTCTGCGTTGGTAATGAGCTTTGCTTCGGTGGTTCCGGTAATCCGTCCGCCACTGTAAGTATAGGCAGTTGCCGGTGTCGTACAGGCAGAATTGCTATAGACCTGATACTCGGCTCCTGCAAGGGAATAACACCGGTTATTCATGGTCATGGCTGGCAGGGAGCTTACCTTTGTCATGGATAACAGCGGCACCACCGGATAATCCGTACTGGTGACGGTATTTGTTACCGTGTAATTGGTATCATCAATGGTAAACTTATATTCGTTGGTATCCCGCTGATAACCAGCCGGGGTAGCGGTTTCCAGCACCCTATAATTTCCATAAGGCAGCGAGGTCATGGTACTGCTTCCGATACCGCCTCCGTAAATATTGCTCTGTACGATACCCGTTCCGTTTGCATCTGTCCGGAATACACCGATGGTTGTGGTGTAATCGGTTCCGGTTCCTGCATACTGTACGGTGTACTCGGCTCCGTCTATCCTATAATTGGCATTCCCGCTGGTATAGGCACTGTCTCCGGCTAACTTATTCAAAGCTGCCTGTCCAGTGCCGCCCTCTGTGTAGATGTGGAATCCGAACCAGTCACCATTTTTTGTTTCAGAACCGTCTACACCTACACCGGTCTGCTCACCTGCGATGCTGGATACCATAAACCAGAGGGTTCCTGCGGTTCCTGATTTTCTGCCCCATACCATACCTTCGGCATCCGGAGATACCGGATACTGGGAAGTGATTTTCAAAATATTTCCGGTATCATCCGCTACCAGAGAATCATTGACTACCGTAAAGGAAAGACCGTTGTTAATAGCATCATTATCACAGTAATAATTGCCGTCTACAATGGAAACTTCATACTTCTGTTGTACTGGCAGGAATCATCGGTATTCTGGGCTTTATGCTCGGTCAATGTATTGCCAAGCCGTTATTAGTGCTTATTCAGACTCCGGCAGATATTCTTGCCTCTGCAACGGACTATCTCCGGATTTATTTTTGCGGCTATCCGTTTTTACTTCTTTATGATTTCGGCTCTGCAATCCTCCGGGCAAAGGGCGACAGCAGGTATCCGTTTATTGCATTAACCATTGCAGGCTTTATTAATGTATGCCTGAATTTCTTCTTTGTGGTTATATGACATTGGGGTGTCATCGGGGTTGCCATCGCAACAGCAATTACATATTCATCGACAGTATCTGGTTCAAATTCTGAAAATAGGCATTCTTATTTCATGGGTGATAACGATACTTCTGATTGCACTTAGTTTTCTTGTTGTCAGACCTTTTTCCGCTCGTCCTGCGTAATTTTGCTTTCTAATTTATTAACTGCGATAATTTACAAATATACCGGGCTATGCTAAGATTTTATCAGTTATTTATAACCTCAGATAAAAGGGAGATACTTATGATATTATTTTGTGCAAATTGCGGAAAAGCATTGGTCTATAATCCTGAAAAAAGAAAAATGGAGTGTCCGAGCTGCGGAAGTCTCTATGAAGCGGACCAGATTTCGGAGCCGGAAGCGGAAGATACGATGGAATGCAACATCTACACCTGTACCGCCTGTGGTGCGGAGCTTGCAGTAAATGGTGTGGAATCCTCAACCTTTTGTGCTTATTGCGGGCAGCCCACTATCGTATTCAGCCGGGTTTCTTCGGAAATCAAGCCGAACTATATTCTTCCGTTTTCCGTTACCAAGGAGCAGGCAGTTGCTTCTATCCGAAACAAGCTGAAAAAGGGCTTCTTTATTTCAAATGAAATTAAAAACTTTAGTGTGGAGCGTGTACGCGGAATCTATATTCCATACTGGTTATTTGACATTCACTATGCTGACAGCCAGTATCTAAGCGGAACTGTCGGAACCGGGGATGATGAACGTACCGAATACTTTTATCGGGAAGCTGACTGTGATTTTGAGAGATTAACGCTGGATGCCTCCAAGCAGTTAAATGATGAATCTTCGCAAAGACTGGAACCTTATGATACGCAGGCACTTCAGCCCTTTGACATTCGTTATTTGTCCGGCTTCTATGCAGACCGATATGATATGTCTGTGGAGCAATTACAGCCGCTTGCGGTGTCGCGTGCAGCCAAGCTCTTTAACTCTGCGGTTGAGGATACCATCCGTGCCAATGACATTAGTATTATCAAAAATTCACCTACCTATCAGATTAATAGAACGGAATATGCTATGTTTCCTGCATGGTTTATGACGTTTCGGTATCAGCAGAAGCCATATACCATATTAGTAAACGGGCAGACCGGCAAAGTCATCGGGGGTGTACCATATGCAAAGTCCAAGGTAAATGCCTGTGTCGTTATCCTTGGTCTGATTTGCTCCTTTTTCTGTACCATATTATCTTACGATATTTTGGTTTCTGACGGGGACGATTCCATATTTAAACGGATTTTGGGATTATTGGTGTTGGCCGTTATGTTTTTCTGTATCGGCTTTTCAAGATTCCGCAAGGTAAAAAAGAGTATCGAATTAACCGAGGACCAGACTACGGATTCTTATGTAAAAGACAGACAGGAGGGGATATAAGATGTTATTTTTAGCATTTATTTTAGGCAATCTGCTTGGATTCAGCCTTGCATATATGATAGTTGCATATCTGGTTAAGCGTTCCAATGACCATGGAAACAGCAAGGGTACTTTTCGGGATTTCAACCGAAATCCTTTAAATGTCATAAAGAAACGGGACCGGATAGGCGACCCTCGTCTCTAAGCTATTGATTTTTATACGGCAGATTATCCCTATTTTTGAAAAGGTATTACTTTTCTCCATAGGGATAATAATGCTCTGCCTTTGACTGAAATTCCTTTAAATTATATATTTTTCCGTCTGCATCAAATTCAGCAATGGTAACTCCGTCAAAGCCGTCAACCGTTCCGTCATAATTACATTTAAAGTACCATTCCACGATAGCTACATTGTCAGAAAGCATCACTCGCTTTATGTTCCACTGCAAAACCGTTCCCTTTTGGTTCCAATCGGCAAACCATGTTATTACTTGTTCAAGCCCTGTATATATCGGTCCATAGCACTCACTATATGTGATATTCTTGCTGAAAATGTCTTTTATGGGGTCTATATCCTTATCCAACCAGCATTGAAAATACTTCCGAATTATTTTTTCCATTTCTTGTGTTTGTTCTGTCGCCATATTTGTCAGCCTTTCTTTTGTCCTTTTCTTTGTCTTTTTATTTATCCGTTTATTGTTCTTTTATTATTCTTTTATGTTCCATTTTGTACTGACCTCCAATCGTTAGATTTTTAGGTCTAACTTTGGGGGACTGTATTGATTTCGGATTTCTGCGTCTTATCCCGAATATAAAATTGACAATACCTTTTCAAATAACTTCTCTGCCCCAATTACAACAATGCATAATCTTTCTCTTGTTCTGGATACACTCTGAAACAGCAGTCTGTAATAGCTGGTATCCGGATTCGGATGTGCATTGCCCTGCAAAATGCCCTTTTCGTTATAACGGAAATGACTGGTCAGCGTAATAATCACGCTTTCAAACTCCAGCCCCGCCGTTTCCAACGCTGAAATATCTCCCTGACACCCTGCAATCGGATTATCATATTCAATAAATGTATAGCCTCGTTTCTTTTGATAATAAAGAATGATTTTCTTTGCCTCTGCTTCATTTTCTGCATAGAGAACATCTACATTTTTGTATGTATAGCCACTGTGAAAATCTTTATTATTCAAATCAAGCAGTGTATTAATAAATGCGTTCATTTCGCGATTGCTGCGTATCCGTCCTGACAGCTTCTGTTCCTGAAAATCAGGCAATGCTTCCAGTCTTTTGGGAATATTTCTGCGTTTCTCGCTCTTTGATAATATCTGATAATAATCGTAAGCAAAGATACATATTTTACCTTCCCGTTCTGCCATCTGCACAAGTAATTCAAAAGTTTCTACGGACATTCGTTGTGCCTCATCTACTAAAAAGAACCGGTAGTCTGTAGTCGAGATTTCCGCAACCTCTGCTTCACTGAAAATGTCAATCAACGGCATCATGCGATTAAGGCATATATGCCCCTCACAGAGCATGCCGCAGTGAATGATACAGATTTTCCCCCTTGCCGCCAATTTCTTTGCCAAATCATACAGCAACAGCGTCTTGCCGGTGCCTGCAATTCCGGTAATTCCCCAAAACTGCGATTCTCCTTCCAGTATCGTCCTTCGAATGGTTTCCTGCTGCTGTGTCAGGAAATAACGGTCTTCCAAAAATTCCTGCGGCATATTAAGCGGCGAAATCAGATAGTCCTTCGCCCGCAGTAACTGGTCCAGATTCTCCCGCTCAAACTCTGTAAATTTCCGCATACTTTGTATCAGTTCTCCAAAGTCTGCCGGACATAGTTGATTATTTTTTAATGTATATAGGGTGTTCGTTTCTTCCACATAGGTATAAAATTCCAATACCGGTGCCAATGGCTTCAGATAATAACGATTTTTCAGAAGCTGTCTCTCCATCTTCTCTTCCGGAACACTCTGACTCTTCAATTCGATATTCAGAACCTTTTTATTTGCACATACTTTTAAAAGGTCAAATTCTTTTCCAATCTGATGAATGGTATAGGAGTAATAAAATCCCTCCAATTCCTCAATGGAAACACCTTTTTGACAAAGCACCTCTACAAATCTTTGCAAACTATGAAATTCGCATTCCTTAACTCTCACCCGCTCCTGCCTGTCAGAAAGAATATTTTCAAATGCTGTATATGTCGTGCTGTCTCTGTCTCTCGTTAGCAGGTATAAGTTAACTGACCTCATACACATTTCCCCTACTATATTTTCCGAACAAATTGAATCTCTTGCTAACTTGTGGTTACTATTGTAACATTTGGGAAATGGTACTGCAATGTCAAACTTGTGCATACAAGGAACGTGTTTATTGCATGCACCAAACACAGGCATGTTATAATTCTACAAGCGGACGAATTTTAGACCCTTATTATATGTAACTTCCTGCATCTTACAATAGATGTACTGAATAATAGTTTTTAAAAATCACTCTAAACCCTTGTCATAAACCTATAAATATGGTAGCATACTAACATTGAGAGAGCCATATTGATTATGGCTGAAAAACACTCATGCACCTATGTGTATGGGTGTTTTTTACTTTGGAGAATTTGTGTCCTATAGGATAAAAACCGTCTTCAGCCTTGATAAATAAAGGGCTGGAGGCGGTTTAATCTTTTTTCAAAGAACTTTGCGGGTGGACAAAACGTGTTGATGAAAAGCGTTTCAAATCATTGTAAATAAAGGACCAAAAAGGGTTTAATCTTTCTTGAAACAATAACCATGGAGGAAGATTAAATGAACCAAGTAAATTGCCCTGTTTGCGGGAAGAAATGTGCTAAGTCAGGGAAGACAAAAGCTGAATCACAACGTTGGTTTTGCAAAAAATCCAAAACACCGTTAACACACAAGATAGGTATAATTCAAAGGAATTACAAATCTTCTTGGATTGGTTGTTTGGTAAAGAGTCACAATCAGAAATGCCTGATGATGGAAGAACATTTAGAAGAAAGACATCAAAATTTTGGAATATATGGTCCATACCGCCGAAAATAGAAGCAACCAGAAATGTATTGTTTTTAGATGGTATATATATTGGGCGAAAAACATGCGTCTTGATCTGTTGTGATAATAAAAATGTACTTGGCTGGTATTTGTGTCGATATGAACATGCGGGAGCATGAATTGCATTGATGAAACGGATAGCAGAGCCTCAAATGGTTGTATCAGATGGGGGTACAGGATTTGCAAAAGCATTAAAAAGGTGTGTCCCAAAGCAAAACACCAAAGATGTATTTTTCATGTGTTTTGTCAGGTAAAGAGATATACAACTATCTCGGAGCCTTTGGGTTACAAGTTTAGATGCTGTCAGAAATGACAGTTTTTGTATTTATTGTTTCATATGTTTAATTAAATACAAATCCACTGTGACATAACTGTAACACACGGTCAGGCTCATTCAAGAACTAACTTCTGAGATTAACAAATTTGAGATGGAACTCAAATCCATTATGGATGCTATTAACTCTCCAATTCTTTCGATTCCAGGAATCAGTTATAACATGGGAGCTATGATTATTGCTAAAATCGGTGACCTCCGTTGTTTTGACTCAGCCGGCAAGATACTTGCCTATGCTGGAATGTCTCCATCCACTTACCAATCAGGACAACTGGATAATTGTTATTCCCATATGGAAAAACGTGGTTCTCGCTATCTTCGATATGCCCTTTACAATGCGACTAAATATGTCTGCATTTGGGATGAATCCTTTGGAACATATCTTGCAAAGAAGCGCGCGGAGGACAAACATTATAACGTTGCCTTATCCCATGCTACAAAGAAACTTGTCAGAACCATCTATGCAATGGGAAAATCAAGACAATCATGCAACCATGCCGCTTAATTCTTTTCTATAAACATCTCCTGGTTGACTGCCTCTAATGACACTCTATTTGTCATGCAGTTTTCAAGGTACAAATATATCTGAAATGCATTTCTGCAATTCATTCAAAATATTTCATTTTAGACTTGACTTTTAATAGTTAGTCTTTAGAATACAATTAACGTGATCTGCCACGTTCGCGTTCTCTTTCAGTCTGACGAGTTTTCACTTTAACATTATCCTTCACTTTCGAATATAACTCTATATCCTCCTGCCCGTCATAGGAAAATGTTATTGCTAAGGCGTATTCCTGTGGCACCTCTTGTTCTACATATTTGAATCTCTCTTTACCTGTAACTAAAATATATATATATGGTTCGTTATCATCCCACAGCAAATCGCCTCCACCCCTAGCAGACTTATGCCATATACGCTGTTGTAATGTACCCTTACTAATCTCCGTATATCCTGGCGAAAAATCTGCTTTGTTAGTATTAGGTAAGCTTTCCAAGTCACCTTCATCGTCTTTTCCCGAATCTTTCTTAGCCTTATATTGCAACAAAGTATCTTCATCAATTTTCCTAAAAACTTCAAACCACAAGTTATTCGTAAGATATTCTTTACGGCTCATTCGTGTAATAGGATTGTATGCCAAACTTATTGAAATAGTCTTTTCAGCTTTTACTTGTAAAAATTCCTTGGGCACGGGTATTTTATAAAGATGAAAAGAACGTAGCGAAAGTCTATCCTCAGTAAATAGCGTAACTCTATTATAGTTGGAGTACAAAATATTTTCGTTTGCTTTTCCAAACCCATACAAACGCATTTTTCGCTCTTGCTTCAGATTCTTCTTCCCTGAATATAATTTATCTGTAGACTTTTCTCCCCACTCAGTCATGCTATCATTGTATCTGGCTGAATTTATAAATATTGCTCGTATTAAATTTGCAGAAGGTTTCATTCCTAACTGTTTTTCCAACGCCCTTTCAATCCTTGCTACAAGATGCGTTGCATGAGGTGCTGAGAAGCTTGTACCACAATATCCTTTAAATATTTTTTCATTCGTATTATTCAAAGTTGGCTCCAACAATGCCATATCTTTTTTGTGCCATCTATTTCTTCCACGTACCACTTGACTCACTGCAAAATTTCCGCCATAATCTACAACATCTGGTTTAACAGCACAATTCACACCTTTCCCTATCCTTGTAAAAACAGATAGATAGTCTTTTTTTCCAACCGAAACACTTGTTATTCCTCGAGGATTTAAAGCTGGTTCATCGCATCTTGTAATAGAACCCACTGTTATTCCTAACGCGGCCGTTGCAGGATCAATCAAACGATGCTCTGACGTAAAAAGCTGATCTCTACAACGTTCCATCAATTCATCTCTCGATGAAAAATCATTTAATACCGGCTCTGATACATTTCCTGCACTTATTACAACAATAATATCTAGTTCTCTTGCTAAATGATCTAACATTTCAGCCCAAGCAAATTGTCTTCCTCCACAGTATAAATGCTCTGCATCCCCAGCTGATAAATTAAAAATTCTACAACCATACTCTTTATGAAAATATCTAATTGCGTCATTAACAATTTGCTCTGGTCGTTTATCCTCTGGAAAACATGGATTTCCATCTATGTCATGCATGATTTTTGCATTACAAATTCTTACCAAAGGCCTAAAGGTTCGAGTTTGCAAACATTGATCAAAATCTCCATATACAACAATTCCTGCCACCCCTGTTCCATGTCCATTCATATCCGTTGTTGTTCCCTCTGTAGTATCAAATTCTTCTTCAGCCACAACAACATTTTCTAGCAAAGGATTTCCTGTAAAAACACCAGAATCCAAAACAGCCGCCAATGGTGCATCATCTCCCAATTCCTTTTCCACTGCCGGAGTGAAATCCCATTGATATAACTCATACGGTTCTGCTGATACACTGCTAAACGGCAATTCTACCAATGCAATAATATCCATATCTAACAAAGCATTTAACGTAAACTCATTTACCAATGCTCTTCCAAGAAGCATGCTCGGAATCTGAAACAAATCTCCAATCAATCTACTCTCACCTGTTCCTAGCACTTGATTAATTTGTCTTTCAACTTCTGTAACAATTAAATTTTCGCCATTAAACCAAACATCTATGTTGACAATAAAATGGCCTTCCGGCAATTGAGCAGAACCTGCAAAACATTCTTTCAAACGAACACCAGTTCTGTCCTCTCTTGTTACCGTTCTTATGTTTTCAATACAGCTAAAAATATCTCTTCGTTTTGCGTATGTTAACACAGCTGCTTCTTCATCATCTGCTTCCCATAACTCTCGTTCCTGATTAAATATTCGAATATCCTGTAATGTATCAAACTGAACAACCAGCTGGGAATTATTACTATTAGGTATAGCTATTTCTTCTACCAAATGCATATTGAAATTACGTAGCATATGTTCCAATAAATCCGGCGATAATGCATCACTTGTCAGTTCTAATACAATCAAATTCTCAGATTGTATTCCTATATCACATCGTTTAGAGACTATTTGAGACACTGAATTGTCTAATTGTACTCTTAATGCTTCTCCGTGTTGTCCTCTATCTCTTATTGGCGGACGTGGAGCATTATAATTAGGTCTAAATCTATATGGCCTTATCGCATCTTCACGCATTATCTCAATATAATCATATCTCGACATCCCATTACCTCCCATTTAATATTTGGTTTTTCTTAAAGCAACATTCATCTCTTGCTTCAATATTGCATACTCTACATCATGTTTTGTATAAAGCTTTCTTCCTTCTAAAATACATTGCTTCATTATAATTTGGCTAGATTTCTCAACATCAGAATGCGAAAAACCCTCCATTTTACCTAAATATTCTTCTATTACATGCTCAGGTCCATTCAATTTTCTCAATTTCATTTTAAATAACTTTATCTTTTCTTCATTTGTCGGCATATCAAAACGAAGTGTTTCATCAAAGCGTCTCCATATTGCATAATCTAAAGATTCTTCAAAATTAGTCGCAGCAATAATTAACGACCTGCCTTTGTAATTATCAATCTGTTGTAAAAATGCATTTACAACACGTTTTATCTCCCCATGTTCCGTAGAATCATTTCGACTTCTTGCTATTGCATCAAACTCATCAAAGAATATTAGCCAACTATCTTGTTTTGCATAATCGAAAACTTTTCTAATGTTGCTTGCCGTTTCGCCCAAATATGACGAGATTAATGCATCAAACCTAACATAAAGCATAGGTATTCCCAACTCACCGGCTAAAGCTTGTGCTGCCAATGTTTTACCACATCCTGGTGGCCCATAAAACAAAGCTCTTCGTGTTGGAAAAACTCCATTACTAACTAATACATCCCAATTACTAAACTCTTTTATTATTTGTTCTAACTGCATTATTTTATCGTCAGATACAATTAAATCAGTAAAATATTTTTCCGGATATATCACTTCCACCAATGGCATATCCTTGTCCTTATCTTTTGGAGTATTAAACGAAGCCATTGTTGTTTTTTTTGTCTGATAGTTTCCATTCAGAATCAATTTCAAATCATCCGCTAAAATACCATGATTTTTCTTCTTCTCATCCTCGATTATTTCTGATGCAACCGCATAAAACATGTCCTTATCATCTTGCTTGAAACTGCTAAATAATTTTTTTAGCAAATCCGCCCTAGCCATTACAACTCTCCTTTCAAATTAGCATATCTAATAACATTGCAATGCTAAAGTGCTTCTAAATATTCTATTACAATTTTATCTATATCTTTACGCTTGCAAAATTCTATCAAATAAATAATTGCTAATTTTTTAGGAATTCTGTGTCCATTTTTCCACCTATTTACAGTAGAAAAACTTACATTCAACTCATGCGCAAGCTGTTCCTGTGTTATGCCCAATTGATTTCTAATAGATTTGATAATTTCATTAAAAGTCATAGATTTCCCCTTCGCTTTTAATATAGCACATGCTATAGCATCTAACAATCCATTTTTTGATACATTCTAACATTTTTCCAAATAATCCCTCACCCCCCATACGGATAATAATAATCTGCCTTCCACTGAAACTCCTTCAAATCACAAATCTTCATGTCATCTTCAAACTCTGCAATTGCCTCTCCGTCAAAACCATCCACATTGCCCTCATAGTCACACTGGAAATACCATTCCACAACGGCTGTATTCCCAGATACAATCACACGCTTTATATCCCACTGTAAAACAGTTCCAATCCTTAAACCATCTGATTATCTGTCCAATGCCTTTATACGCCGGACCATAACCCTCGCTGTAAATAATGTCATCGTTAAAAATTTCCTTTACAGCATCGATGTCTTTATCTAGCCAGCATCAAAAATATTTTCTAATAGGCTCTTCCATTCTACACTTATCCCTTCATTCTCTCAATTGTTTCCTCCACAGAAATACACTCCGCATATCTGCCCTTCCACATAAACTCATTATAATACTTATAACTCTGCTCTCCTGTCATAAATGCATTATCAAATGTGGAATTTCCATTCTCCGGTACAATCATTTTAAAACCATGTTCAAAGCCACACTTGATTGTTGCATCAATACAGTAATCTGTTTGTAATCCAGCAACAACTACTGTACGGATATTCTTTTCCACCAAGTACTCCAACAAGCCTGTCCCCTTAAAAGAACTATTTACCGTCTTATCGAAAATCTTTTCACCTAGCTGTGGACTAAAACCTTCATATATCTCAAAACCCGGTGTTCCCTTTGTCAATTCGGCACCGGCACCGTCATCGTGTCTTACATAAATAACCTCAACATTATTCTCTCTGGCTGCTGCAATTAACGATTTAACAGCACTTTCAAAAGCATTGAAATTATATAAATCTGGTGTCGTTATTAATTTCTGTGTGTCAACTACTAAAAGTACCATCAGTTCTGCCTCTCCCATACTTCCTCAAATTGTTTTCCTTATTAAAATTTTCTTCTCCATCATATCATACTCTGCATCCGAGCAGACCTCTTTGCATCGTTTCTGATACTCCTTAGAGCACTCCAACATACTACTTAATCTTCTCGCAAGGGAACTCTGCACACTGATTGCATTTATCTACGTTATGCGCCTTTGTGCATTCAACCAAATGATATGTACACTGTTTATGCGAAGAGCATCCTTCACATCTGATTTCTTCATTGGATACAATGTGGTCTCGCCAACTTACCCGATGCTATAACTCCGCCACATTCCTGAGTTCTTCATCGCTGTGTATATTGTATCTGGGACATTCTATACAAGTATCTCCGCATAGGGTTATTTTTTCTTCCATGTAATACCTCCACATCAATTACTGCAACACAATTTTCATATTATGACACTTGGCTACAACATCCTCAAACCCAACCGATTTATAAAGTGAATGTCCATCCTTGGTTGCTTTTAATTCAATAATGTTCACCCCTTCTGCTTTGGCATCTTCCAACATCATAGTCATTAATTTCTTTGCATAACCTTTCTTCCTATACTCCGGCTTCGTATAAACATTTAAAACAGTTCCTGTCCTCCCTGTAATAAATGACGGACTCACAGGCTTTTCCACTATAAGTAAAAATGCACACGATACAATATCCATCTCATCCCTTGCAACATAAACTATCAAATCTTTGTTGAGGTGTTTTTCATAATAGCTTGGTAATGTTGCTTGCATCAACTTTACGTTTTCGTCCGAAACAGCACCTAAATCCTCATTTAAATACGCAATTCGTAACTCAGTCAATACACCTATATCTTTTATAGTTGCTTTATCAAATATCATCGTTTCGTTTCCCACTTTCGTCTGTATTAATAAAGGAATCTTTTATCATAAATCCATTTCAAAATAAAGCTCCGCATACTCATTATCGTTATATCTTTCCGTTTCCCTGAAACCTACACTTCGATATAAATGCTGCGCCACAGAAAACTGTTTTCTGGTATCTAAACATATTTTTTGATACTTTTGCTCCCGTGCACATTTTACTGCATGCTCTAATAATAACCTTCCGTAACCTTTTCCTTGAAATTCCGGTAACACAAACATTCTTTTTAATTCAACTATTCTTTTTGCGTCATCTATTTTACGAATCGCTATAGTTCCTATCACATTGTTATCATCTATCAGGCACCAAAAACAACCATTATTCATATAATGTTCTTCTACATTTGCCACATCTGCATGTCTGTCTTTTGGAGAATATGGTATGCCAACGCTCGAAAAACATTGTTTAAAAAAATCTTTCACTTGCTCCTGCATATCAGCACTAAACTTTACAATATCCTTGCTGCTTTCTCCCTGAGATTCAAATTATTTTGCTGTTCATATCGACAAAGTCCTGCGACCTATATTATATCATCTGCAAAACACGACTACAACTAACTAAAAGAAGTCCTATGCAGTATTTTCTCTGCTTAGGACGCCCTTTCTATTCCGATTCCTTAATCGGATGCCTTATGATTGTCTTCCACTTATCTGCCGGGACCTTTCTTGCATCAGACAAATAAATTTCATGGTGAAGCCCCTCTTCATTGATATCATTCAGATAACCATTTTCTTCAAGAAATTCATCCATGATGGCAACACTCTTTGGCTCTTCATCAAACGGACCTATATGCATTATTTGGACGCATAACCCTTCCTCTATGGTTACGAACTCTGCAGAAGAACAATTTATTTTTTTCTTATTTGTTGCCATTTTCACTGCCCAGTCAAAATCCTTTTCGGATACAAAATCAGGAACCCTAATGACTGAAATCCAGCAAAATGCAGACTTATCGCTATAATCCACACCAGAAACATTCTCCTGCCACCAAAACCCTTCCAGCGGCGGAACCACATATTCATAAAAGCCTTTTATTTTATAATCCGTTTTATAGCTCATTTTCAAGGTATAAGCTACTGCATACAAAACGCTGATTGCCTGCTGATATGCTCCTCCTTCTTCATTAGGATCACCACTCCCCCTGACTGCAATGTAGTTTGCCTTCGGTACATTCACAATTTCAGGTTTATTCTTTGACCTATAGAACTCTTTTGAATCTTTTTTGAAATCGTACGCCATTCTTTTAATCTCCCATTTTAAAAAAGTTCTTCTAATGTAATCTGTTTTCCAGCAGCTTTATCCTCAAATTCATGCATATAAGAAAAAAGCTTCGTACTGTCGCAAACAATCCCATTACGCGTGCACTCGCCCTTAACCAATTCCATCAATTCTCTATTCTTAGGCGACGGAACCTCATATGCATTCCCAAAGGTTTTGATATACTTCTCTTTCATCCCCGGAAAATGTTTATCCAATTGCCTGTAAAAATATTCCCTGTCACCTTCCCGCAAGGTAACCCCTATATCAAACAATAGAATTCCATATACTTTCGCCTCTTTGCAGTAATCCAAAAGCCCGCGAATATTTTCTTCCGTATCGTTTATAAACGGTAATATAGGTGTCATCCAGCATATCGTTGGAATTCCTTCATCGCGCATAATCTTCAATATTTCAAATCTTCTCTTGGTAGTACATACCCCCGGCTCCAGAATCTTACACTGTTCCTCATCATAAGTAGTCATGGTTATCTGCACTACACATTTTGTTTTTTTGTTAATACTCTTTAACAAGTCCAAATCACGAAGTATTAAATCTGATTTCGTTTGAATCGCAAGTCCGAACTCATATTCATCGATAAGCTCCAGACATTTTCTGGTTAGCTTAAGATCCTTTTCAAGCGGCAGATACGGATCACTCATAGCACCGGTTCCAATCATACAACGCTTCCTTTTTCTGCGCAGTGTCTCTTCCAAAAGCTTAGGTGCATTCACCTTAACTGCAATATCCTCAAATGCATGTTCCATCTGATAACATGTACTCCTGGCATCACAGTAGATGCATCCATGAAGACATCCCCTGTAAAGATTCATTCCGTTTTGTGGACTCAGTATTGACTTTGCAACTATTTCATGCATGGTATTTCATCATCCTTCTATTTCTTTTACAACAAGCACTTAATCATCTTACACGCCGTAATACGTGCCCCCGGCGGATTATCCCCATGCTCTGTATCATTTGAATAATCTGTCAGTAATTGACATGGGAAATCAGTACACTCTCCGCAAAAAGATAACCCCTTTTGTATTACACATGCCGCAACTGGGCATGGGGTTTCCTCTGCGTGAAAAGGCATTCCTTTTGTAGCTACGCAACCTTTACAATTGCAGGGTTCTTTGTATTCACAATTTGTACAATCCAAGCCACAATATGTCGTCAGCAAGATTTCTTGTTGACGCTTTTTGCTAAAGCTGTGAAGCACCAATGCATAGGATTTATCCAGCATTTCCATTAACAAATCATCCGGCACTTCACCATCAGGTTTAATAGAATTCCAGTGAACTTTATTCATATAATATCCGGGAATAATATCTTCATATTGTTGTCTGAGAAAATCCCCGTCTAAAGGTTCCAATTTCACAGTTATATAAACAGGTTTATTCTCGTTTGCCTCATCCAAGCATATCGCAGCAAACATTTTTCCACCTATCATATAGCGAATCCAATTCCACTCTTCTTTCAGGTCTTTGGTTACACCTGTCTTATTCATCAAATATTCATCCATCCATGCATACTTCATTTTGGCGTTTCTCCTTTATTTGTATTGTTGTAAGGTCTTCTGTAACTCCGTGCACAATTCCCTGCGTGCCTCCTCAGGTTCCAATAAAATCACTTTATTTCTAAAGGTAAGTAACCATGTGAGCAAATTTTCTTTGTCTGTGTACTCTGTCTGAAATAACAGTTTACCATCCGCCTGCTCTTCAAAACAGTGTGTTCCAAATTCTTCCACCAGCCGCCACTTACAGTCCGCCTCAAAAAGTGCTTTTACATGAATTCCTCCCGGGAAAACTTTCTCAACCGAAGTAAAATCAGGCAACACCAGCGGTCGTTTTTCAAAAACATGTTCCGTCATTGCAAGCTCGTCCAGACGATTTAATTTAAACAGCCTGTAATCCTTTCGAGTATCACACCAGCCCCACACATACCAGTTAGACCACTGAAATACTAAATAGTACGGCTCTATGATTCTCCGAGACTCTCCCAATGGTCCATAATAATAAAATGTTATTTTGCGACACCCCTTAATGGCACTACGGATAATCTGAATTTTGGGTGCCAGCGATTCCTTATACCAGGAAGAAAGATCAATCAATACCGACTGTTCTCCCACAAGAAAATCCGAAGAACCAGCCTCCAGTTTTTCCATCAACTGCTTATATTGATTTGTTCCATTCACACTGTCAAGGCTGCGGATTCCGGCAAGAATATCCTGCATCTCAGTATTTGTAATCAAAGTTTTGCTGATTTTATAGTTATCCATAATATAAATTCCGCCGCCTGTCCCCTGCCTTGTTGCAATCGGGATCCCTGCTTTACACAAATCTTCAATATCCCTGTTTATTGTTCTTCTGGATACTTCAAAATGCTCCGCAAGAAAAGGTGCCGTAACCATATCTCTTTGTAACAATATAGATAAAATCCCTATCAGCCTTTCAATCTTCATTTCGCTTATTCTCTTTCCTTTATCATAATTTACCACTTTCAACACGTCATCTGTATGTCGTGTTGAAAAAATTATAACAAAAAATCAACAAAATTACAATTGAACCTTCTATACAAAAAAACACCCCAAGCAGCACCTCTACCACTTGGGACATCCCCTACCGGTCTATTCCGACAACCTTCCTGTGTACCCACTCCTTCATTTCGCCAATTCGCTCCCTGAATACCTCCAACATGTTCCTTCCATTGATTACAAACTGTTTCATGAATTCATAGGTTTTTTCCAGCTTATCCTACAAAACCTGTATCTTACCCTAATCTGTTCATTCTCATAGGTCAAATCCATCACCTTATCAAACAAATCTGCATTCTCCGAATCCGTTGATATGGCATGGTATAAATCCATTGCAATTTCTTTTAGACAACCGATTAGCTAATACCTTTACCACCTACCTTCCATTCAAATTGGAAATAATAACCTTTAACCGCATATTGGGTTCCAATATCTGGAATGTCTGCAGCACCCATAGCAGTACTTGTATATTGCTTTACCTGATAAAATACATGGAAGATATACCTATGGTGCTTTACACGCTTTGAAAAACCCAACGTTGTAATCCAGCTTTTGTCTTCCCTAATTTTACACATTTATTTCCACAAACAGGGCAATTTACTTGATTAATTTAATCTTCCTCCACGGTTATTGTTTCAAGAAAGATTAAACCACCCCATAAAATAGTATCATTTTAGTATCAAAAAGGGCTTCCCGTTTTCACAGAAAGCCCCATAAAGCCTAGCTTTTGTAATCACTATCAGCAATTATTCAATAATGTAGCAACATGACTGTTAATATCACAATTTGTATGGTTTCATATATTTCTATTGATGCTTTATTTTATATAATGGTACATTTTGTGATATATTATATCTATTTCGAAAGTTTTTAAGTTCAAAATAAGCCCATGGGCTTTTTACCTCCAATTCAAATGAAAGGACTGATAACAATAAAATTGATACACGCAGAATATAACCCTATGCACAACAGCATCGACATTAACCCCTATAACGGCTACATTCTCCGAATTGACTGCAATTAAGCTGAATCCGGGATACGGACCACTCCTAATTCCCAACGGTGCCTGAATACTCTAGCGATAGATACTCCGCTGGAATATACCCGACTTGCACTGGATGGCGAGATACAGACACGGGTGGATGCGGAGGATAGTTTGGATCCTTTCTAAGTGCCTCGCTCCATATAGTTGCAAACGGACGGCTCATTCGAGCCATCCGCTTCTATTAAAATTTTACCCATATTAGTTTTCTAATCCTAGCCACAAATAAATCCCTGTATTCTTTCCTTAATATCGTTCTGTCCAGAATAATACATTTTTATAGTTGTATCTGAAATAACTGCATTCATCATACAGGTACTTCTTGCTTCTATCCACGGTAATTCATCATGTGTCATCTTCTCTAACTCATCAGCTGAATAGCATCCATAGACATTCAATACCCCTTGAATAAACTTAATCTTTTCGTCATTAGCAAGAACAAATCCTTTATATGGCGGAATTATATTCCATCCATAACACCTATATTTGTTATACAACTTTCTGCAAACAGGTCCATGTTCCCACGCCTCAAACTCCATATTTGCAATTTTAACCCCATACAAGGTCATATACCACGCATATGCATAATATGCAAGTTTTTGCAGTTTCTTATTCGATACATCATCACACATACTTAAAATAACATTTGTAAGAGATTCTATTGACAACATCATATCACCTCCAAAATACATTTATTCTATCATAGTTTAATCCAGAAGTCTACAGAAAATTCAGAATAATCAATGTTTTTAACCTTTTTCACAATATCCGTACTAGAAGCTAGTTCTAGCTTGATATCATTTAACTCACATATACATCTCGCTGTATATAACCCAATCCCCATTCCGTCTTGTGTTAAGTTAATCGCATTTACACTTCTATAACCTTGCTCAAACAGTTTTGGCACTTCTTCCTCATATGCGATAGGACCAAGTGAACGTATTTTTACATGTTGAAGTTCTCTAGTCTCTTCAATATCTATATGAATCGTCTCTCCATTAGTTGAATACTTAATTGCATTATCCAAAAAAATGTAAGGTAAAAGTTCTATACAATCGTATGCTTGCATATCTTTGCATTCAAATCTAGAATTCATATCTATCTTTACATTCTTCTCATCTGCACGTTCTTTTATACATTTTTTAACCTTATCAATAATTCTATATATATTATAGGATGATTTGACATCTGCCCGTAGTAATTCTTCATTGTAAATAAAATCATGATTATTCAACCTCAATGTTAAAAACCATCCCAATTGTTGAATACTCTTTGTCACTTCAAGTATATCCCCAAAACGTTTGTGTTGTTGTGCTTTTTTATAAATTTTATCATTTTTGATTTTAATTTGTTGATTAAATTTTCGTACATCATGAAAAATGTCATCCACAAACGTTTTATATTTCTCATATCTATTTTGACTCAAAAAAAATTCTTTATATGCTTCAGCATATTTTTCTACACTTGATAATGAGAGTTCTCTATATTCTTTTGGTTCATCTTTAATTTTGGGAAGCAACTTGTTTCGGTCATAATACCTGTCTATTCTTAGACAACTAAAGATAAATTTATCTCCTTCTATTTCAAAAACATAACTACTAAATCCATATGGACATTGATATATTCCTACATCCGCATTCTCTAGCTTTCTATAATACTCTACGCATTTTTTGTTTTTACTACAATTTCTTCTACAATATTCAGGAACTGGTATGTCTATTCCAGAAGTTATTTCACCTATTCCATTTCTATAAATTGGTACTAAATTAAATTCATCCATAACTATACTACCAAAACCTTTATCAAATTAATTACCGCACTACAAATATTAAGCATTGTAGTTCCATTCTTTAATCTTTCAATTATTGTATTGCTTAATAGTGATATATTCCCATTCTCAAATCCTTGCGTATAAGCTTCATATATCATCTCAATATCCTCATCGCTAGTATTGCAGTCGAGCAATTGCTTGCGGATAATTTCCCATTGCTTTTTATAATCTACGTAATCTAGAATTAACCTATCAATCTTTTCGCATATTTTGTCCATCTCCATATCTTTTGGAAAAAAAGCATCTATTTTTTTATCTGCAAGTTGTTCTGAAATTTCTGCATGTATACTTCCCGAGTAGCAACATACTCTTTTTAATGGATACTTTTGTTTCACTTCGCCCGCAAGTGAAAATCCTTCCATACTGCTTTGCAATCTCTTTGCCACTCCCTTTATGTCCATTATAATAATCTCAAACGGTTCCGCTTCAACCGCATAATTCATATCATTTTTATAATACACATCATATTGGCGTTCCCTTAATATATTATATATATCATCCGACTCATCATCAACCACTAAAATCTTAATTCTTTTTCTTATATTGGATATGTTGTTTTTTTCTATCAACTCTAATGCATTTATGTATTTTGGGTTTACCTTTGTTTTTCTTAATAAGCACATTTTCATTTTCCCACCTTTGTTGTTTATATTTTTATTTTATCATTTTCTGTAATACTATGTCAATCTGTTTTTTCGAACGTACGTTCTTTCATTATGACATTTTAGGTTTTTTCATAAAATGTCATAACCTGCAAATTATACAATACTTCATCGTTTTTCATTTTGGTCCTATTAGTGTTAGCATCTAAATAGTACAAAATAAAATGAGATATCCCCGTAAGTGTTGTATAATAAAAAAGTCATTATGTCACGACAAAAAACTCATCACACCAAGCAATTCAAGTTGGATGCTATCAACTATCGCAAGGAGCACCCTGAGCTTACACAGGTTGAATGTGCAAAGAACCTGGGTATCGGTGTCAGTACCCTTACCCGCTGGGAAGCCCAATTCAGAGATAATGACGGTGATATTCTCGTTATCGGTTCCGGCAGCTACGCTTCTGAAGAAGAGAAGGAAATCGCTCGCCTTAAGCGTGAACTCCGTGATAAACAAGATGCACTTGATGTGTTAAAAAAGCCATCGGCATTCTGGGAAAAGATTAACAAAAGCTATCTATACTGAAGTTTCTGCAAGGACAGAGACTGCAAAAATAACCGGCCGCCGCGTCTCTATCTCCAGAATGCTGAAAATTTTAGGCGTGTCTCGCTCTGGATATCGAGCCTTCCTTAATCGAACGGAACCGGCTTTTGTAAAATACTTCTGTGCTTTCAGTTCCTTATTCCATTCACGGATAACAGCATAAGCGGTTGATTCTGCAATGTCCAAAAGTCCAGCGACTTCCTTTGCAGATAAATAGCGATTCGTCATTCTCCTTCCTCCTTTCCGTTAAAACTTATGTACTCGTTTGCACATGACTCTCACCTCCTACTACTATTAGTAACTATATTGTTACTCTATGAAGTTGGAAGGAGATACACGATGGCTATTAGTGAACGAATAAAACGAATCCAAAATTTTCGCAAATTGACGCAAGCCCAACTCGGCGAGGCTGTCGGCTTATCCGATGTACGAATCCGGCAGTATAAAATTGGTAACCGCACACCCAAGGAGGATATGATACAGCAACTGGCAAAAGCCCTGAACTGTAATTATCGCTCCATCTGCGAACCTTCCCTCTACGCAGCGGAAGATGTGATGTACGCTCTCTTTGAACTGGATGAACACTACAACATGGATCTGTACGAGGTTGCAAATCCCGATGTTCCAACTGAGAAGCACATCGCAATCGGTTTTGATTATTCTTTGTTGGATGTTTTCCTGAATACATGGAAAAAGAAAAAAGAGGACTTAGCCTCCGGTAAAATTACCAAAGAAGAGTATTTTGAATGGAAGATTAATGGCCTCATAAAGATGAATAAATCCGCATAGTGTGTACAACAGATAAAAACTGTCTTTTTCTATATGTATCACGTGCGTATCACAAACCCATTTGAGCAAAAAACTTAAAATGGGTTTCTTTTGCGTTCGCTAATCTTCTTTGCAGAAACGTCACCTCGCCTGACGGCTCGGTCGTGGCATTCGCCACATCTTTCAAAGCTTAAAAATCCGTCTTACCGAGCAAGCTCGGACGCCGTATTTTTAAGCTTTTCAGACGTTTCTCGTTGCTTACACACAAAAAACCGCAACTCCTCATAAAATGCGGAATTGCGGCTATTAGTTTAAGTCTCTATGATACTAAATCAAAGATTATTCAATAATTGTAGCAACACGGCCAGAACCTACTGTTCTACCACCTTCACGGATAGCGAATGTAAGACCCTGCTCCATAGCTACTGGATGAATCAATTCGATAGTCATCTCTACGTTATCACCAGGCATGCACATTTCTGTACCAGCAGGTAATTCGCAAACACCAGTTACGTCAGTTGTTCTGAAGTAGAACTGTGGACGATAGTTGTTGAAGAAAGGAGTATGACGACCACCTTCATCCTTTGTCAAAACGTAAACCTGAGCGGTAAACTTATGATGGCAGGTAACTGTACCTGGCTTAGCCAAAACCTGTCCACGCTCAATCTGGTCACGGCTGATACCACGAAGCAATGCACCGATGTTATCACCAGCCATAGCCTCATCCAACTGCTTACGGAACATTTCGATACCGGTTACAACAGTCTTCTGAACATCTGGCTTAATACCAAGAATCTCTAATTCATCATTTAAGTGCAGAACACCACGCTCTACTCTACCAGTTGCAACAGTACCACGACCGGTAATTGTGAATACGTCCTCTACAGGCATCAGGAATGGCTTATCTGTATCACGCTGTGGGTCTGGAATATACTCATCAACTGTGTCCATTAATTCCATAATCTTGTCGCCCCACTCGCCCATTGGATCTTCCAGAGCCTTTAATGCAGAACCCTTAACGATTGGGCAGTCATTGAAGCCATATTCCTCTAACTGCTCGGTAACTTCCATCTCTACTAATTCGATTAATTCCTCGTCGTCTACCATATCGCACTTATTCAAGAATACTACGATGTAAGGTACACCAACCTGACGAGACAACAGGATATGCTCCTTTGTCTGAGCCATAACACCATCAGTAGCAGCTACAACTAAGATAGCACCATCCATCTGAGCAGCACCGGTAATCATGTTCTTTACATAGTCAGCATGACCTGGGCAGTCAACGTGTGCGTAATGTCTCTTCTCTGTCTCATACTCAACGTGAGCGGTAGAAATGGTAATACCTCTTTCTCTCTCTTCTGGAGCCTTATCAATGTTAGCGAAATCTACTGCTGCGTTACCAGCAACTCTCTCAGATAATACCTTTGTGATAGCTGCAGTTAAAGTTGTTTTACCATGATCTACGTGACCAATGGTACCGATATTACAATGTGGTTTGTTTCTTTCAAACTTAGCTTTTGCCATTTTTTTAATATCCTCCTTAAATTACGCCATTTCCTGGCTTTTTATTGGTTCTCGTTAATAAACATCAGCTAGAAAATATTATATTCGATAATCCTAATATTTTCAAGTCTTTTATACTACCGACATTCCGCTTTTTCAGCGAAATATCGGCAGTAATTATAATCTAAAAATTATTAGCCCTTCTTAGCTGCCAGAACCTTATCCTGAACATTCTTAGGACACTTTTCATATCTCTCAAAGAACATGGAGTAATTACCACGTCCCTGTGTAGATGAACGAAGTTCTGTTGAATAACCGAACATTTCTGCAAGCGGAACGAATGCACGAACAATCTTACCGCCGCCAATGTCATCCATACTGTTAATCTGACCACGCTTAGCATTTAAGCTTCCGATTACATCACCCATGTATTCCTCTGGCATGGTAACTTCAACCTTCATGATAGGCTCAAGCAATACAGCATCACCCTTTGCCATAGCATCCTTGAATGCCATAGAACCAGCGATATGGAATGCCATTTCGGAAGAATCGACTTCATGGTAAGAACCATCATATACATCAGCCTTAACACCAAGTACAGGGAATCCACCCAGAATACCTGCTCTGGCTGCTTCTTCAATACCTTCACCGATAGCCGGGATGTATTCCTTCGGAATTGCACCACCAACTACAGAAGAGGTAAATTCAAATGTCTGCTCTCCATTAGGGTCCATCGGTATAAAGTGTACCTTACAATGACCATACTGACCACGACCACCGGACTGCTTTGCATACTTGCTATCAACATCAACAGCCTTGGTAAATGTCTCTTTATAAGCTACCTGTGGAGCACCTACGTTAGCCTCTACCTTAAATTCACGAAGCAAACGGTCAACGATAACCTCCAAATGTAACTCACCCATACCGGCAATAATTGTCTGTCCGGTTTCTGTATCTGTATGAGCTCTGAAAGTAGGATCTTCTTCAGCAAGCTTTGCTAAAGCTTCACCCATCTTACCCTGGTCATTCTTTGTCTTAGGCTCGATAGCCAGCTCGATAACCGGCTCTGGGAATTCCATTGACTCCAGAATTACCGGATGCTGCTCATCGCAGATTGTATCACCGGTTGTTGTAAGCTTGAAACCTACAGCAGCCGCAATATCACCAGCGTATACCTTATCAATTTCCTGACGCTTATTGGCATGCATCTGTACGATACGACCAACACGCTCTTTCTTTCCCTTTGTTGCATTCAGTACATAAGAACCGGAATTCAAAGTACCGGAATACACACGGAAGAATGCCAGCTTACCAACGAATGGATCTGCCATAATCTTAAATGCTAATGCAGAGAATGGCTCATCATCAGAAGAATGACGAACTACTTCATTTCCATCCTCGTCAGTACCTGTAATATCAGGGATGTCTGTAGGTGCAGGCATAAATTCAATAACGCCATCCAGCATCTTCTGAACACCCTTATTCTTATATGCAGAACCGCAATATACCGGAACTGCCTCACAAGCGATAGTTCCCTTACGAAGTACAGCCTTCAATTCATCTACAGTTGGCTCTTCACCTTCCAGATACTTCTCCATAAGGTCATCATCTAATTCACAGATTTTCTCTACCAGATTCTCATGCCACTTGTCTGCCTGCTCCTTTAAGTCTGCAGGAATCTCAGTGATTTCAATGTCTTCGCCCTTATCATCCTTGTAATAATAAGCGTCCATTTCAAACAGGTCAATCAAACCAACAAAATCGTCTTCCTGACCGATTGGAATCTGTACAGGAATTGCATTCTTGCCCAGACGGTCAATAATTGTCTGAACAGAATAGAAGAAATCTGCACCCATTTTATCCATCTTATTGATGAATGCCATACGTGGTACGTTGTAGGTATCAGCCTGACGCCATACATTTTCTGACTGTGGCTCAACACCGGCCTTAGCATCAAACACACCAACTGCACCGTCCAATACACGAAGTGAACGCTCTACCTCAACGGTAAAGTCAACGTGTCCCGGAGTATCAATAATATTAATACGATGCTCTAATGCACCCGGCTTTTTCTTATGATGATCCTCTAATGTCCAGTGACAGGTAGTTGCAGCCGAAGTAATTGTAATACCTCTTTCCTGCTCCTGCTCCATCCAGTCCATGGTAGCTGTACCTTCATGAGTATCACCAATCTTATAATTAACACCGGTATAATATAACACACGCTCGGTCAGAGTTGTCTTACCAGCATCTATATGTGCCATAATACCGATATTTCTGGTTCTCTCTAATGGATATTCTCTTCCACTCAAGGTATTTTCCTCCTTAATTTTTTAAATGCACAGATACCCAGTAATTAGAATCTGTAGTGAGCAAACGCCTTGTTTGCTTCTGCCATCTTGTGCATATCTTCTTTCTTCTTTACAGATGCACCTGTGTTGTTTGCTGCATCCAGAATTTCCTTTGCAAGTCTCTCTTCCATGGTCTTCTCACTTCTCGCACGAGAGTAAGTAGTAATCCAACGGAGACCCAAAGCCTGACGTCTGTCAGGACGAACTTCGATAGGTACCTGATAGGTAGCACCACCGATACGTCTTGCCTTTACCTCAAGTAATGGCATAATATTGTTCATTGCTTCATTAAATACTTCCAAAGCATCCTTACCGGTTTCTTCAGCTACACGATTAAATGCACCGTAAACGATTTTCTGGGCAACACCCTTCTTACCGTCTAACATAATGTTATTAATCAGCTTTGTAACCACTTTATCCTTATAAATCGGATCTGGAAGTACATCTCTTTTCTGAATATGTCCTTTACGTGGCACGGTTCTTCCCTCCTTAAAAAATATTGAAAGCTAATAATATTATTTAGCTTAAAGGTACTCACACCCGGTTACTACGGGTATGTTCGTGCGGATTATGCTTACATTTATCTATAATAGGAAAAACATAGCCTACTCCAGCACTATTACGATGTGGCATCCACTCAACTAACCTCGTTTCCGCTTCGCAGATTGCTTCGCTTGCACTCGCTAAGTTTCGGGATGGACTTTCACACTAAATTCAATCTTCGCTCCGCAGATTGCTCCGCTCGATTTCATTAAGTGTTCAATGTCTATTTAGCATCTTTAGGTCTCTTAGCACCATACTTAGAACGAGCCTGGCGTCTCTTAGCAACACCTGCTGTATCCAAAGTACCACGAATGATATGATATCTGGTACCTGGAAGGTCCTTTACTCTACCACCACGAATCAGAACAACACTATGCTCCTGAAGGTTGTGACCTTCACCCGGGATGTAGCTGGTAACCTCGATTCCGTTAGAAAGACGAACTCTGGCAATCTTTCTCAAAGCAGAGTTAGGTTTCTTAGGAGTAGCTGTCTTAACAGCGGTACAAACTCCTCTCTTCTGTGGAGCAGAAGTATCTGTAGGCTTCTTCTTTAATGAGTTGTAACCCTTCTGAAGAGCTGGTGCAGTAGACTTTGCTTCAACAGTCTGTCTTCCCTTTCTAACTAACTGGTTAAATGTTGGCATGTTTTTCACCTCCTGTGATTATAATAGTATTGCCGTTTTTACGGACTTTAAAAGCACGCGTAACCTAATTACGCATGCTTAATCATTATATCTATGTAATTTTTGTCTGTCAAGTGGCATTTCACATTTTATTCGCGTTATTCGCGATATTCAACATTATTTCACACAAGATTCCTCCACAAAACATCCGCATTTCCCTTACGGTTCCCACACGCCCTTAATATAGACACCGGATTCCTGTGCCAGACTCTCAAGCTTTTGAATTTCCGACTCCTGCAAACTAATCGTTACCGCCTTTGCCAAATCTGCCACGTACTTCGGGCGGGTCAATCCGATAATCGGAACGGTTCCCTTTGCAATTGCCCATGCCACCGGTATCTGTGCCGTTCCCACCTGATATTGCTCTGCCAGTTCCTTCTGATAAGCTAGCAGCGGTTCTATTTTACTTAGCTTTCGTTTTGTAAATGTCAATCTCCGAAGAGAGATTCCCGAAAATCCATGTTTTCCATCATATCGTCCGGACAAAGCTCCCTGTTCCAGCACCATATACGAAAAATAAACGATGCCCTGCTCTCTGCAATAGGCAATAATCTCCTCCTGCTGCCTGCCACCGCTCAAAAGACTGAAATGATTCTGAACCGCAGCCAGCCGAACCCCTTCGCTTTGCATCTGTCGGCAGGTCTGCTGGATTTGCTCCAGATTTGCATTCGAGATACCGAGTGCTTTTATCCTTCCCTGCTTTAGCAACTTGATTCCCTCCTGCACATTTTTAGAAAGCTGGTTCGGAACATGTATCCAGTACAAATCCGGAATTTCTGTCTCCAACCGTTTACAGCTTCCTTCCAGAGATTTTTCCATTGCACCCTCGCGGAACCGTTTCCCCGGAAAATGCTTGGTAGAAATCAGTATGTCAGGGCGTTCTTGTTTACATTTTGCCAATATGCGTTCCGAATTACCCTTGCCGTATACCTCCGCAGTATCCCACATGGTAAAGCCTGCGTCACACGCCTGCCGGAAGGTTTCTATTAATTCCTGCTCATCATACCGGTTTCCAAATATCATTTTTGAGCCATTGATGCCGCTTCCCCATGCCCATGTACCAATCATGCATGGCGGAATCTGCCTGTCCAACAGTCTTTGCTCCATCATACTGCTCCTTTCCACGCTCATCAGAGCTGAAACATGGTTCTGCATATTCTCTTTCCGGACTCTGTCCTGAAAATACTTTTATATGCATGTTCAATCGCCTCTCTTGAGGCTGCATCCTCATACAGATTTACCAGAAAATCCGCTTCAACAAGAATCTGATAATCCTTACCGTCAATATCCGTATAGGTATGGTGGTGTCCGACCAGATAGCAGACCCGCTTCACCACCGTTCCTTCACATCCGAGATTAATTAAAAGCTGCTTTGCCTCATCCGGTCCCAGCTCCTCCTGATGCTTTCCGCTGCAGTTTCCGTACTGCTCCTCTGCTTTTTTAATTCCTATGTCGTGAACATATGCGGCTATTTCCAATGTATACAGTTCATCCGCCGGTAAACCCTCCAGCTCACCAATCAGCTTTGCAAATGAATGTACCTTCATAAAATGCTGGATACACTTTGCATCCCCGCAATCATATTCTACCATAGCTAAAAATACATCATTTAATCTCATTCCTGTTTCCTCTGCACTTCTTTGTTTCCTGTCTTCTTCTGATTCCATTATTTTTCATTCTCATTCAGAATATATTGCTCAATAATCGGCACAAGTCCGTCTGCATCATTTGAGCCTGCAATTACATCCGCGGCCTCCTTTACAACGTCCTTTGCATTTTCCATGGCAACTCCCACTCCCGCATAGCGAATCATGGAAATGTCATTATAGCCGTCTCCGCAGCAGACGGTATCCTCCTGCTTCATGCCCAGCATCGTTACTAATCGATGTAACGAGGTTGCTTTATCAATGTTTTGTGCCATGATTTCAAGGAAAAAGTCCTCTGACTTAAAGATACTTAATTTATCTCCCAACGCTTCTAAAAGCTCGTCCTCACAAGCCTTAATATCCTTAGGGTCTCCGGATAACAGGCACTTATTCACCGGGAAATCCACATATCCGGCAAAATCCTCCACCTGCTGAATCGTCAGTCGGTTAATGCGTGCCTCAAATTCCGCATACTCATTTACCTTTGTTGCGGTAATTGCCTGACTTCCCTGATAGGTAAATATTGTCAGCCCATGCCGGACAGCCGCCTCATACAAGGTCTGTAGATATTCGTGTCCCAAGGTCTGTTGAAATAATACCTTCTGCTCCTTCCAGTCAATTACTCTGGCTCCGTTAAATGCCAGCACATAACCGCCTGTACGCTCCATATCCAATGCTTCTGCTACCGGTCTGATTCCTGCTGTCGGTCTTCCGGATGCCAATGCAACTATATGACCCTGTTCCTGCATCCGTCGGATAGCCTTCTTCGTTGGCTCCGTCACCTCTTTTTGTGAATTTGTCAGAGTTCCGTCCAAATCCAATACCAGTATCTTTCTGCTCATTGCTTTCTCCTCATATCTACCTATCTATTTACCTGTCAATTTATCTATCTATTTATCCAGCTATTTATCCAGCCATTTATCCAGCCATTTATCCGGCTATTCTGCTGCCGTTGATGGTGCAAATTGTATCAAATCCCACGCATCCTCATTTACATTTTTGGAAAACTTCCATGTACTGTCAATTTCATCCAGATATTGCTGATATACCTCTGCAAAATATGTCTTTTTAAGCTCTGCCTCCAGCTCTGTTTTCTTGTCGCGGGTTGCCTCTGCATCGGTCAGGGCAATCATTTGAAACACATGATACCCATACTGACTCTCTACAACTCCGAGATATGCACCATCCTCCAAGGCATACAACTGGTCTGCCAGTTCCTGTCCGTACTGTTCTACATATTCATTGTAGGACATCGTATAAAAATCTGAATTGGTACATCCATATTCATAAGCGGCAGTTTCAATATTCAAAGAATCCTCCTCATCGGTAATTCTCTGATATGCCTCCTCTGCCTTCTGATGCTGTGCTTCCTTTTCTTCCTCTGTATAAGCGGTAAAATTGTCCTCTCCCTCTTCTGTATACGTTGGGAAGTACAAATCATACACCTTTGTCTGACGGCATTGTTCATCCGATACCTCAACACCGCCCTCCTGCATAATCCGGTCATACACCTTTCCGGCAATCGCATTTTCCTCATATACCTGCTGTGCCACTTCTAAGGTCACACCCGTTTCTGCCTTATCTGCATCGGTCAGTCCATTAATAAAATCCTGTGCCTGCTGACTAATCTGTGTTTCCTCTTCCTGTGTCAATGCCACACCATAGGAATCTGCCTTCTGCACCAATACCTTTACCTGCAAAATTTCTCTTACTATGTCCTCCTTGGTAATGGTCTCTACCGTTTGTGCTTCTCCATGTTCATTTTGAAGTTCTACGGTCCAGATGCCGGTTCCGTAATTTTTCTCATACTCCTGCTGAATGGTCTTGGCATATATCCAGACCTCGTTTAAATATACCGGTTCCTTCCCCAAGGTAAAAACCTCTGTTTTTTCAGCTTCATTTTCAGCAACCTTCTGTCCGCATCCAGTCATCATCACTCCGATTGCCAGACAGATTGCAAGCCCCCATACCTTTAATTTCTGCATCTCCTGCCTCCGTTCCTATATCTGCGGTTCTTTTATAGGAAATCCTGAAATGTAAATGCTTCCCATACATCACCGACTACATCCTTGGCACTGATTGGAAATGCATCAAACCATGTCTGCTCCTGTTCGTCAATTGCATCCTGCAAAGCAGAGCTTGCATTATATGCATTTGCCTTTTCGGTATAATCTGCATCCTCTAATGCCACCATTTTAATAATCGTATATCCAAAGTCAGTTTCCATAACATCACTGATTTCACCGTCTTTTAAATGATAGGTGTCTGACAAACTCTGCGTAGTACCATGTACGGTTCCGGAGGTAGATGATATTCCGTATTCATCAATCAAATCCTCTATTGCTTCGCCGTCCTTAATCCGGGTAAGTGCTTCCTCTGCAAGCTGTTTTTGCTTAGCCTGCTCTTCTTCGGAAACCATTTCGTAATTGCCGTCTTCGTCTACAATCGCATTTCCGCTTTCATCCAGCTTCACAGTCAGGAATACCATATTTTCTATTGTACCATAGGATTCCTCATCGGTGCTTATCTCTGAATCATCCGCTATCTTCTGCTCCAGCTTCCGAATCATTCCAATCTGTGTATAGATTTTCGTCAGAACCTCTTTATCCAGACCGTATTTTTCCAAATCGTCTGCATCATAGCCTGCCATAAACTCATCAATCAGACCGTCCATTTCCTTCTGCTCGTCTTCGGTCAGGGTGATTCCTTCCTCTACCGCCTTCAGATACAGAATCTTGGACTGCCGAATCTGAACCAATAACTGTGCCTTAAAGGCATCATCCAGAGTCGGATAAGAATCATTATAATACTGACTCATATCGGTTCCTTCCGGAACACCCATTCCCTCTAAGAGTGACAATGCATAATAATTTACTTCATTCAGATATATATCATCATCACCAACCGACAGCACCAATACCTTAGACGGGTCCTTTCCTCCGCTTGCTGCCTGTGCATTGCTATCTCCTCCGGCATTGTTTCCGCAGCCTGTCAGGAAAACAGAAATGCTCATAATTATCATTAACATTAAAGATATTATTTTTTTCTTCATATCGATTCTTTAGCTCCTTTTCGCATTTGCATATATACTAACACTATTCCCGTCCGTCAATCAATAGATGAATGTCATTTATCACACTTTCGACACAATTCAAACGCTCGGTCTTATTCATCGGCGGCACTTTTAATATAAAAGTCGGTGCTTTTGTTACATTCATACGAAGCTTTCCACCGTACTTTTTCATAAATCCGTCTATCTGACCGGTATTGACCTTTGCCTGCGGGAACATCACAAACCACAGCTCGGAGCCCTTCTCGGTTATCTCCGTAATATAGGCGGCATGTGCCTTTGCCTTTAACAAGGCTACCGCCAGCAGGTTTTCCACCGCCACCGGCATTTCACCGAACCGGTCTACAAATTCATCCTGCATATCCTCCAGCATTTCCTGACTATCTATAGAAGCAATGCGTTTGTAAAGCTCCAGCTTGGTAAACTCATTTTTCACATAGGTTGCCGGTATATAGGCATCCATCGGAAGTTCAATAGAGGTCTCAAAGGTCTCTTCTACCACCTCACCCTTTTGCTCCCGAATCGCATCATTCAGCATTTTACAATATAAATCATAACCTACGGCTTCCATATGTCCGGATTGTGCCTCGCCCAGAAGATTTCCGGCTCCCCGAATCTCCAAATCCCGAAGTGCAATCCGATAGCCGGAGCCAAGGTCGGTAAATTCCCGAATTGCCTGCAACCGCTTCTCTGCGGTTTCCTTTAGCATCTTGTCTCTGCGATACATCAAAAATGCAGATGCCCGTCTGCTGGAACGTCCGACTCTGCCCCGTAACTGATATAGCTGGGACAGTCCGAAATTTTCCGCATCCTGTATAATCATGGTATTTACATTTGAAATGTCCAAGCCGGTCTCTATAATGGTGGTTGTCACCAGAACATCTATGTCTCCGTTGATAAACTGATACATAATGGTTTCCAGCTCCCGCTCCTTCATCTGTCCATGTGCGTAAGCAATTCTTGCCTCCGGAAGCAGCTCCTTTAGCTTTGCGGTTACAAGGTCTATATCATTTACCCGGTTATACACATAATAGACCTGTCCGCCTCTTGCCAATTCCCGATTGACCGCTTCCCGCACCAGCTCCGGATTATATTCCAGCACATAGGTCTGGATTGCCTGACGGTCTACCGGCGGCTCCTCCAGGATGCTCATGCTCCGAATCCCAATCAGGCTCATATGCAGGGTTCGCGGAATCGGAGTTGCCGTCAGCGTCAGCACATCAATATCCTTCTTCATTTGTTTAATCTTTTCTTTGTGTGTAACACCAAACCGCTGCTCCTCGTCGATTACAAGCAGTCCGAGATTCTTGTAAATAATATCCTTTGACAGCAGCCGATGTGTGCCGATTACAATATCTACCGTTCCATCCTTTAAACCCGCAAGAATCTTCTTTTGCTCGGTTGGTGTGCAGAATCGTGAAAGCATCTTAATCGTTACCGGATAATTCTGCATCCGCTCCGTAAAGGTCGAAAAATGCTGCTGTGCCAATATGGTTGTCGGCACCAGATATGCCACCTGTTTTCCGTCCTGTACTGCCTTAAACGCAGCCCGGATTGCAATTTCTGTTTTTCCGTATCCCACATCTCCACAGATTAAGCGGTCCATAATCCGGTGACTTTCCATGTCCTTCTTGGTATCCTCAATTGCCTTTAACTGGTCGTCTGTCTCCTCATATGGAAATGCCTCCTCAAATTCCTTCTGCCAGATGGTATCTGGTGAGTATGCATACCCTTCCTTTGATTGACGGACAGCATATAAATCTACCAATTCCTTTGCAATTGCCTGTACATGTCCACGCACGCGGCTCTTGGTCGCCTGCCATGCCGTTCCTCCCAGCTTATCAATCTTCGGTCTTGCACCGTCTTTGCTGGAAAATTTCTGAATCAAATCAAGCTGGGATGCCAGAATATATAACTTGCTGTTATCCTTATATTCAATCGTAATATAATCCTTGGCTACCTTATCTACCTCTATCTTCTCAATACCGCGGTAGATACCGATACCATGGCTTTCATGCACAACATAGTCACCCACCGCAATATCCGAAAAGCTATGAATCTTTTCGCCGCTGTACTTCGGCTTCATCCGTTTTTTATGAGTACGCTCCCCGGTTTGAAAAATATCACCTTCGCTGACTACAATTAATTTCTGCTCCGGAAATTCAAAGCCCTTTGGCAATCGTCCGGCAGCTACCATTACCTCTGATTCCTTCAGCTCCCGGTCCAGAGTTTCACTGAAAAAACTGACAATATCATAGTCCTCGAACTCTGCTGCGATTCGCTTTGCACGCGTTGCCGAGGTACACAGGATGCAGATTCGATACTTTTTCTTTTTCCACTCTGCAATATTTTTTACCAGCAAATCAAAATGATTATTAAAGGAGGAGACCATCTTGGATTCCCAGTGAATGCTTTTTCGTACATTCCAGTCCTCCAATTGCTGTATCAGTGCGGTTGACAGCACTGCCGAATACCGCTCCAAAAGATACATAACCTGCTGCACATCATGTAACACCTGCATCTGTCCCGGCAGAATATAACCGCCCTCCAGCCGGCTTTTCATATTTTCCTGAAATTCCAGCCAGTATGCCTGCATACTCTCCTGTACCCGTTTCGGTTCATCCACAAATACCGGAGTTCCTATCGGGAAATATTCCAGTATCGTAGCTGTAGATTCATAGAAATAAGGAAGATACCCGTCTGCACCGACAGCCATATGAAGCTCCTGAAGTTCTTCCCGGAGCGTATCAATGGTCTGCTTTAATCTGGCGGCTGCTTCTGTCTTTAATTGCTTTCGCAACGCCTGACTGCATTGTTTATATTCTGCTTCAATGGTTTTAAGACCCTTCCCGATTCTTGCATCATCCAGCACCAGCTCCGTTGCCGGATAAATTAACAGCTCCTTTAATTCTTCTATGGAACGCTGGCTTTCCACATCAAAGCTTCGCAGAGAGTCTACCTCATCTCCCCATAATTCGATTCGATACGGACAATCCTCCGTCAACGGATATATATCCAATATTCCACCGCGAACTCCATACTGTCCGGGACCATCCACCCAGTCTCTGCGTTCATATCCGTACGCAGTCAACAATTGATGAAACTCCTTAATATCTACGGTATCACCTACCTGAATCCGATACCGGTCCCGCTTCAACTGCTCCATTCCCGGCAGCCGCTCTAACAGTGCCTCTGCCGGAAGAATAATGGTGGCAGACTGTTGCTCTGCAATTCGCTTTAGTATTTCCATTCTTTGCTTCGTAATCGCATTTCCATGAACATCCGCACTATAAAACAGAACATCCTTTGCCGGATATACATAGACCTCCCGATTAAAGAAACGATAATATTCTTCTAATTGCTTTGCCCGTTGTTCGCTGTATGTGATAATCAGGCGGTTTTGTGCCTGCTCTGCCAGACAATGAATGACACAGCTAAAGGCGGTATCGGACAGTCCGGATACCGCTGTTAAGCCTCCCTGGTTCATTGCCTGCAATAATGCCTGATACGTTTCACTTTCCAGTATCGGTGCTGTAATTGCTTTCATTCTGATTCCCTTCCATATTCGATTCGCGAATAACACACTTATTTTTTCACATTCAACCGGTTCATGGCAGCTTCCACTCCTTGCTGAATGATAACCTTCACTGCCTCACAGGCATTTTCTCTTCCTTCCTGAATCAAAGGAATATCTTCACCGGAAAATCGTCCCAGTACATAATCTGCCAAATCCCAATCCTTCGGTTTTGCTCCTACTCCTACGCGGATGCGAGCAAACACCTGTGTTCCCAGATGTGCAATAATATTTTTCATTCCGTTATGCCCGCCGGCACTTCCCTTTGCCCGAATACGGAGCCGTCCCACATCTAAGTCAATATCATCGTAAATGACAATCAAATCCTCCTCCGGGTCCAGCTTGTAGAAGTTTACTGCTTCCGCAATGCTCTCACCGCTCAGATTCATATAGGTCTGTGGCTTTACCAGCAGCACCTTTTCTCCTTCTATCATGCCCTTCCCGCAGATTGCCTTATGCTTCTTTTCATTCATATGGATATTATATTGGTCTGCCAGCAAATCTATCACCGAAAATCCAATGTTATGACGGGTTCCCTCGTATTCCTTCGTTGGATTTCCAAGCCCTGCTATTATTTTCATATCGAAATGCTCCTCATTTCCTATTGCTCTCTGCTGCGGATAATCTCTGCTGCCTCTGCTAACTGCTCCGGTGTATTGACACCTCTTGTCTCATCCGCCTGCTCGGTTGCCATTGCTCCCGCTGCAATTCCGTTTGTGCCGTTCTCGTCATGGATAATCTGAATGGTATCTGTCAAATAATATTCCTTCTGTGCATTCTGATTGGTAATCTTCTTTAAACTGTCTGCCAGTGCTGCCGATTGGAATATATACATACCGGAATTAATCTCATGTATCTGCTTCTCCTCTTCGGTTGCATCCTTCTGCTCGACAATCCGCAGGAAATTACCGTCTGCATCCCGCACAATTCTGCCATATCCGGTAGCATCCGGTAATATGGTAGACAGCACCGTTACCTTTAATTCATATAACCGATGATAGGCTAACAATGCATCCAGTGTTTTACCGGTAATAATCGGTGTATCCCCACAAAGAATCATGGTATCCCCGTCTGTACCGATAAAGTCAGCGGCACATTTTACCGCATGACCGGTTCCAAGCTGCTCCTCCTGCAATACATATGTGACACCGTCTCCGATTCGTTCCTTGACAAGCTCTGCCTGATGTCCGACTACCAGACATATATCCTCTGCTCCTGCTGCTCTCGCCGCTTCTATTACATATTCCACCAATGGTTTCCCATCAATCTCATGCAGCACCTTTGGTAAATCCGACTTCATCCGGGTGCCTTTTCCTGCTGCTAAAATTACTGCTTTTAACCGACTCATTGTTCTTCCTCTCCACCTATTCTTTCCATTACCTACAGTGTCCGTTAGGACTTCACATCGCTGACACCCTCTGCAAGTGCCTGTTCCTCTTCCTTTAATGTACTCTCGTCACCGATGTCTACTGCCTTCATTTCCTTCTTCCGGTAAATAATATCATAAAATACCGGAACAATAAACAATGTCATTAATGTACCGTAAATCAGACCACCGATTACAACGATTGCCATTCCCTTTCCCATGGCAGATGCCATATCATTACTGAATGCCATGGTTGACATTGCCAGAATGGTTGTTAATGCAGTCATCAGAATCGGACGCATACGGGTCTTTCCGGTTTCAATCAATGCCTCATGCTTCTCCATACCTCCCAGCCGCAACTGATTTACATAATCCACAAAGACAATACCGTTATTTACAATTACACCTGCAAGCACCAGAAATCCCATCAGACAAATCATGGAAATCTCTTCTCCGCTGATAAACAGTGCCAGAAAACCTCCGGTAAATGCAAGCGGAATCGTCAGCATAACGATAAACGGAGAAATCAGATTCTGGAACTGTGCAACCATAACGAGATAAATCAGCACAATTGCCAAGGCTATCATTAACAGCATATCCTGTAGTGCATCATTTACACTTTGGCTCTCACCGCTTATCTCAATGGTAACACCCTCTGGGGTATCATAATTATCTAATTTTGCCTGTACCTCTCTTGCTAACAGGGTCGTGTTATAGCCATCCATTGTCGTCGCCGTTACAGACAAATATCTCTGCTGGTTCTCCCGATTAATAGACGCAACACCCTTGCCCTCCTCAACAGAAGCAAATTCATCTAAGGTATGGATTTCCTTCACATCATTTCCGTCATCATCCTTGGTGGTTACCTCGAACTCAAAATCCATCAGGTTATCCCGGTCAATGGCGTGTGTCTCATCCACTACCACAACATCATAATCCTTACCGTCCATGGTAAGAGTTGCCGCTGTATCCTCTGTGGTAAGTGCGGATGACAGCTCACTGAAGATTTGTGCAACCGTCAAATTATATTTCATGGCAGCATCCTTGTCAATCACCAGCTTAATCTGGTTATCTCCTTCTTCCTGTCCGTTGGAAATATCCTCCATGCCGCCTACATCTTCTAAGATTCCCATTACATCCTCTGATACTGAAAGCAAGGTATCAATATCATTTCCATAAACATCTACCTGCATACCACTTCCTGTCAGACTTGACATATCCATGGTAGATAACGATACACTCACATCCTCTAAATCCATGTCAGCCAGTGCAGCTTCCATCTTCTTTCCCATATCGGCATTATTCTTGGCTGCCTTATCCGATACCAGAATATAGAAATAGAAGGAATTGGTTGCATCCGAGGTACTCATCAGTGACATTCCGCTGGTTGCCATAGCACCTACGGTTTCTACTCCGTCAATCTTCTGCAAGCGTTCCATTGCTTCGTCTGCAAGTGCAAAATTCTCTTCATCCGTATTACCACTGTCTGCCGTGATAGTAACCGACATCTGATTACTTCCCATTTCCGGAATCAGAATCAGTCCGGTACGGAACGCCTGAACTACACAAGCTACCAGAAGCACCACCGATACGACTATCGGAATCCATTTTCTTCGTAAGAACAGGCTTAACACCTTTTCATATCCGTTTACCATTGCATCAAACCAACGATGCGACTTGGTCTTTGTATTTTTCAGAACCGTTGCACTCATACTCGGAACTACCGTCAATGCAACTATCAGACTGGCAATCAGACTGTAGGCAATCGTTAATGCCATATCCGGGAACAACTGCTTTGCAATTCCTTCGGCAAATACAATCGGAAGGAATACACAGATAGTTGTCAGGGTGGAAGCAAAAATTGCTCCTGCCACCTGATTTGCTCCCATAACTGCGGCTCTCGCTGCCGGCACACCCTTATTTCGCAGACGGTAGATATTCTCGATTACAACAATGGAATTGTCTACTAACATACCGACACCCAGCGACAGACCGGACAGGGAAATAATATTCATGGTGATATTGGAGAAATACATCAATACGATTGCAAACAGCACGCTCATCGGTATACTGAATGCAACCACGATTGTCGGCTTCACATCCTTAAGGAATATTGCCAATACTATAATTGCCAATATTGCACCGTATATCAGATTGGATAATACGGACTTAATGATAATACCGATATATTCTCCCTGGTCCATCAGGTTCATGATATGCAAGCCCGGATATTCTGCTTCTAATTCCTTAAATGCCTGATTACAATTATCGGATACCATTGATGTTCCGGATGTACTGCCTTTATATATAGTAAGAATGACCGCATCATTTCCGTTTACCTTTGCATAACTGCTTCCGGAATTATCTATCATTGTCACATAGGCAACATCCTCCAGCCGAATCTTGCCAAGTCCGTCGATTTCACACAGCAATGCCTGCTTTAAGTCCTCCAGACTGCTAAATTCGTCACCGATTTTTAACAAATACTGGTTGTCTCCCTCATAGATATAGCCTGCCGGCATTGCAAAGTTCTGTGCATAAATCAGCGTAGAAAGTGTATCCAGACTTAACAGACTGTCCAGATTTGCATTTTCCAATGCGGTCTTTTTTGCTGTCTCGTAGGATTCCTTTGCAGATTCCACCTCTGCTTTTCCGTCATCCAAAGCGGTCTGGGCTGCGGAAAGCTGTGCGGTAGCAGAGCCGAAGCCTGCGGCTGCACTGATTTTACCCTCTTCTAAGGCTGCATAATTATTGGCTGCCTCCTGTGTCTGTTGGTTTACATTATCCAGAACTGCCTGTGCAGCTGCAATCTCGATTTCCAGATTTGCAAGTGCATCCGATACCTCCAGTATTCTGTGATATGCAGTATCCAATTGCTTTAAGCTGTCTGCGGTCAGACTCTTTATTACCGTCACCTGCTCTGTGGTCATACCGGAATTAGGAATTGCCTGCATTTGTTCTGCCAAGGCAGCTAATGCGGTCAGCTTTTCCGGATGTTCATACGCATCCTTTATATCAGACGGTACTGCATCTGCCTGTCCCATTGCTTCTGCCGCTGTATGCAAAGATGCAAACATCAGGTTCATTTGTGTATAGCTTGCTTCGATTCCGGCATCCTCATATGCCTTTTTCTCTGCCTGTAATGCAGCCTTACTTGCCTGTAAGCTGGTTACCTGTGCACTGTAAGCAGCCCGCGTTGCCATTGCCTCATCCAATAACTGACTGGTCTTTGCCAATTCAGAGGAGGTCTGACTCTGCTGCTCGTCTAAGGTCTTTTTGCTGGCATCCAACTGACTTTGTGCATCCGAAAGCTCCGCACCCGCATTATCTAACTGCTCCTTTGCATCCTTCAGGGAATCATCCACATATGCTGCCAAATCATCATTCAGCTTCTCAATGCGGTCGGCATCCAGACGAATCTCTACCATCTGGTCAACCAGACCGATTCCGTTTATGTTCGCAACTCCGTTTTGCCGCTCTAAATACGGAATGATTTTCTCCTCTGCAAACTGGCTTAATTCATAGATGTCCATACCTTCATAGTCTATGGTTGCCTCCATCGTCGGCATCATGTCCATGGATACTTCCATCAGTATCGGTGTTCCGCAATGCTCAGGAAGTGTCAACTGGTCAATTGCGGTAGACAGCTTTACCATAGCACCATCCATATTGGTTCCTTCTGCAAATTCCAGCATTACCATACTGTAATTCTCGCTGGAGGTACTGGTTACATTTTCTACACCGTTTACCGTTCCTAAGCTGGATTCCAGAACCTCCGTTACCTGACTCTCCACCCGCTCCGGTGCAGCTCCCGGATAGGTCGTTATAACTACCACATACGGCAGTTCCATTTCCGGAAGTAAATCTGTCGATAATTTTGTAAATGCTACAAATCCCAATACCAATACCGCTAAGATTCCCACCAACACAGTATATGGCTTTTTTACGCTAAACTTGGGCATCCCTTATATCCTCCTATGTATCACTTCGTTCTATTTTTAGGCATACTGTATATTATTATAAACCTTCTTCTTTAAATAACAATATTCCTGCGGTATTTTATTAAAATTTTAAAAATAAAACGAGATGCATATTCCATACATGGTACATACATCTCGTTCTCACTTTAGATTTTATTGCAGATTGTATCCTATTCTTCTACGGAATCCGTTTCTGTCAACGCCTTCTCATACGCATCCAGAATCAGATTTTGTATCAGGTCTCTGGTATTGGAATTAATCGGATGTGCAATATCCCGATATTCTCCGTCTACCGCCTTGCGGCTTGGCATAGCAATAAATAACCCCTTTTCGCCTTCAATTACCTTAATGTCATGAACTACAAATTCATCATCAATCGTAATTGAAACTACCGCTTTCATCTTGCCCTCTTTTGCAACCTTCCGTACTCGTACATCTGTAATCTTCATTTGCTAAACCCCCTTTACGCCTACTTTCACTCCTGAATTACGGTAAGCGTTTTTTCTGTCTACAGTGCATATCTGAAATTCTTCTCTACTACAACCTTCACCTTGTCCGGCTCACCAATGTATTCTGTATTTGCCCGTAATGTATCCCGGCTTTCCACAATACAATTCTCAATATAAGAGTTATCTCCGATATGTACGTCATTTAAGATAATTGAATTCTTAATGACACAATTATTACCTACATAAACCTTCTTGAACAGTACAGAATTTTCAACCGTACCGTTAATAATACACCCACTTGCAACTAAGCTGTTCTTTACAACAGCATCCCCATTATATTTTGCCGGCGGCAGGTCTTCTACCTTGGAATATACATCCGGATGTGTCCGGAAGAAGTAATCCCGAATATCCTTATTCAAAAATTCCATATTTGTCTTATAGTAAGACTCTACGCTGCCGATATTTCTCCAAAAGGAATCCATAACATAACCGTGAATCTTCTTCACATCCTTGTAACGAATCAAAATATCCTTTACAAAGTCGCTTCTTCCTTCCTTTGCACAGGTTTCCAGAAGCTCGATTAACTGCCGTCTGCGGATTACATATACACCAATGGATGCCAGATTACTCTGTGCTACCAATGGCTTCTCCTCGAAGTTCTTTACCCATCCGTCAGCAGTCAGGTCTACAACACCAAACCGGCTGATGTCATCCTCCTCCGGCTTCACTTCCTTACAAACGATACTAATATCTGCACCAGTTGCAATATGCTCTTCCAGAACCTTATTATAATCCAGCTTATAAACGCCATCACCGGATGCAATTACAACATACGGCTCATGACTGTTCTTTAAGAAGCTGATATTCTGATATAACGCATCTGCAGTTCCCTTATACCAATAGCTGTTGGTTGTTGTGATGGTTGGCGTAAATACATATAAGCCGCCCTGCTTTCTTCCGAAATCCCACCATTTAGAGGAATTCAGATGTTCATTCAGGGAGCGTGAATTATACTGCGTAAATACAGCAACCTTCTGGATATGAGAATTCGTCATATTACTTAACGAAAAATCTATACTCCGATAACTGCCTGCCATAGGCATTGCTGCTACCGCCCGCTTTGCAGACAAGCCGCCCATTCGGTTACTGTTACCACCTGCTAATATGATACCGATTGCTCTCATGCCAAATCACCTACCTTTATCAAACTTCCGCCACTCTTCAGCTCACCGTTCGGATAGTCTTCCGGTGTTGTCTCTCCGAATATTGCAGTATTCTTTCCAATCTTAACATTAGAAGGAATTACGGATTTCTCGCCGATAGTAACCAAATCAAAGGCATATACCTTCGGATTATATTCACTCGGTGCAAATTCACCGACACCCAGAACTGCTCCGTCGCCAATCACTGTATTCTCTGCAATAATTGCTTTCTCGATAACACAGTTCTTGCCGATAACCGCTCCATTCATAATAATGGAATCCTTTACCACAGTTCCTTCTCCAATGGTAACGGCTGAACCGATTACGGAATGCTCTACCTCACCGTAAATCTCCGTTCCTTCTCCGATAATACATTTTCCAACCTTTGCAGAGCTTGCTATGTACTGTGGTGGTAATGCATCACTCTTTGTATAAATTCTCCAGAATTCTTCATACAGGTTGAACTCCGGAATAATATCTACCAATTCCATGTTGGCTTCCCAATAAGAACCAAGTGTTCCTACATCCTTCCAGTAGCCCTTGAAATCATAAGCACAGATTCTCTCACCCTGCTCATGGCAGTATGGAATAATATGCTTACCAAAGTCACAGGACGGTACATCCTTCATAACCTGAAGTGCATTCTTCAATACCTTCCAGTCAAAGATGTAAATACCCATAGAAGCCTTATTACTTCTCGGATGCTCCGGTTTCTCTTCAAATTCCTGAATTCTGCCTTCCTCGTCTGTGATTACAACGCCAAACCGGCTGGCTTCTTCCATTGGCACTTCATAGGTTGCCAATGTAACTGCTGCCTTGCTTGCCTTGTGATAATCTAACATAACCTCATAATCCATCTTATAGATATGATCCCCTGACAGAATCAATACATAATCCGGATTATAGTATTCCATAAATTCCAGATTCTGATAGATTGCGTTTGCCGTTCCAGTATACCAAGAACTGTCTGTACTCTTCTCATATGGAGGAAGTACAGTAACACCACCTATGTTACGATCCAAATCCCATGGCATACCGATTCCAATATGTTGATTAAGTCTTAGAGGGCGGTACTGTGTAAGTACGCCGACGGTATCCACTCCTGAATTAATACAATTGCTCAGTGGAAAATCGATAATTTTATATTTACCGCCGAAAGCAACTGCCGGCTTTGCCAGTTTGGAGGTTAACACGCCTAAGCGGCTACCCTGACCACCAGCCAGAAGCATTGCTATCATTTCCTTCTTAATCATATGTCGTCACCCCTTTTACGCATGATACTGTTATTATAACACTTGTTTTTCATTTTGAAAATGGTTTTTATGCATTTTCACAAATTTCATTCCATTTTTTTCGCCTTTTTCTGCAAAATTACTGTAAAGGGCAGGTAAAAAGCCGGAAAAACTTTTTGTCCGTTCGTAAAGCCCGCCATTTTTTGGTAATTTTTTATTAAAATTCGTCGAAAAATAAACAATATATACAAAGTCCATAACCGGTCAGGTCAACGTCTGCTGCCGAAAGACTTTTACGTATTTTTTCTTATACCTCCTCTTCCTTTCTTTTCGTAATTACAATATAATGGTTATAGTATAAATGGGAGGGAAAAATTTATGCTTATATCATTTCAGATACTGCATGGCACCGAGCTGTTAAACGATGAGGCTATTCATCTTTTATCTGCGGATGCAATGCTCATAGAACCACAAGCATCCATTTACATACTTGCATTGGATGACAAGACTCCGATTGGTGCTGCTGCACTTGCACTTGATGAAACGGACCGCCGCGAATGCCACGTTATTTCATTATTTGTTGCCGAGAGCTACCGAAAACAGGGAGTCGGAACACAGTTATTGGAAATTATCCGTAATTATGCAACTGTACATAACCTCAGCCAAATTAACATTGCTTATCAGGAGGATTTGGCTAATATCAACGGAATGTTCTCATTTCTGGTAAAAAACGGTTATACGATGCCACAGATTCAGGGAATTATTTACCACATTCCGGCCAGTGAACTGAAAAAGACTTCACTTGTTACCATGAAACGGGTTCCGGTCAACGAAACATGCATCTATAACCAAAAGACGATTGCACCACATATGCTTAACAATTTTATTATGCATGCTCCCCACTGGACAAATCCCCGGACATGTCTTGGAAAAATCTTTGATGAAATGACCTTATATTATGTTGCCGGAGACAAAATTACAGCCTGTGTTATCTGTGAATTGTTAGAGGGAAAGCTTAATATTCATGCTGCCTATACCGTTTCCGGTAATGAGGCTCTCCATCTTTATGCACTTCTTCAGAGTCTTGCGGATATGATTCTGGAATCCGGAGACAGTGTATGCTTTGACGAAATCACCATGAATGCTATTAACAATGACAGCCAGAGATTAGCAGAAAAACTATTAGAGGGTGCAAAAATAACAAGCGAAGCACTTCAGGTATCCAGCTATCTTATATCTCCGCTTGTCACACCGCTTGAGGATGACGTTGCTCTGAATCATGTATGGATGCAGACTATCAGTTCATTTCTTACACAGCTACATATACGGCATGCCTTACGGATGAATACCGTTAAATATTCCGATATAGTTATCCTGCAAAATCCGGATAAAGAAATCCAGATTAAATATTTCATGGATGATGCAAATGTATCTTACTTAACCGCACAGGTGATAGGAGAAGAAAACAGCATAACCTACAAGCTCGGAACAAATATTACCAATCCGGAATCCGTTTATGAGGATTTCTTAAAGCCTTTGCTTCTGAATTAGGGCAAGGCATCTTAATCGTAAGGAGGAACGCAATATGTCAAAACCAGGTGAAACAACCGATTCTGCACAACAGCTCTATCAAGCACCGGAATCCATACAAATAAATACCCATACACAGCAGGACGAACTGACAGAAACTACAACTGTATCTTTACAAGCTGTACAGCACCAGATGCAGCAGATACCCAACGATACTTCTATACAACCACCTGCTGATTTTTCTGCTGCCCCGCAAAATGCAGTTGAAAATGCAACCGAGAGAGCCACGTGGAAGGATGGAGTAAGAAACTTTTTCCGTCCAAGGCAGGCAGAACAACAGGAGGTTACAGAGGAGCATCCTGAGATTCAGGTACAGGAGCAGGTGCAAGAACAGGAACAGGCTCAAGTGCAGGAACAGGCTCAAGAACAGGAACAGGCTCAAGAACAGGAACAGGCTCAAGTGCAGGAACAGGCTCAAGTGCAGGAACAGGCTCAAGAACAGGAACAAGCTCAAGTGCAGGAACAAGCTCAAGTTCAGGAGCAGGCTCAAGAACAAAAAAAGGAAGACTTTGCCAGAATCTCCTTGAAACAAGCCTATGAAAATGAAACACAGGAAAGAAGTCTTGCCTACCATCAGGTATTAAGAGCAAATATTGCCTATGATGAGCAGTTAAAAAACTCTACCAGAGCTTATCAGAAGCTCATGTCCGCACTCAAGGATTATACGAGCTTGAATGTAACAGAAACCCGCTACAGCAAGCTTTCTGCAAAAGTTTCTCACATTCAGAAATTGTTAAATTCTTATCCGAATGGAGATGTTCCGTCTGCAAAAGAATTAATCATTTTCCACCGTTATAAATTATACTTCGATACTAATTTTAACGGTGCTTTGGAGGAAGTGCCTGCCGGTGCTATCCATGATGATTATTCTGATACGGAGATAGCTACGGGTCTCTGGTATTCCTCTAATCATGATGCATCCGACCTGCCTTTATTTGCAAAAGAACCGACAGTTGATGACATAGAGCAAAGACTTCTGGGCGATTGCTATCTACAGGCTGCTCTGATTTCCATGGTTCAACAAGACCCACAAGCAATTAAGCGTTGTATGCGTGATAACGGTAACGGAACTGTGACCGTACGCTTTTTCAAAAAAGATGCACCGGAGCAACCATTGATTCCGAAATATGTCACAGTAACAAAGACCGTTCCAAAATCTCTTGGCATGGATACTTTTTCAGCAAACAATCTCTGGGTACAGATGATAGAAAAAGCATATGTTGCTTCCGGTCTGCATAAAAACACTGCCAGACCAGTGGACACTCAAAGAACCTATTCCGAAATTGAAGGCGGTCACTCCAACCTCTTCTTAACAACATTAACCGGCAAAGAGCATACACGCAGGGATTTACCACAGGCTACCATCGATAACGTGAGTGATTTTCTCCCTTCTGCAAATTTTCAGAACCAGCTCACCCAGGATGAAAATATAGATGTGAAAGCTAAGATTCTATCTTTCCATGGTATACTTGATTACTATATTCGCGATTTGTGTTTTAAGCAAACCCCTTCAGAATATATTGCAGACAGCAAGCATGTTAGTATTGAAGATATAGAATGTATTCTTGAACATACGTTTTCAGAAAATACATGGATACCCAAAGACTGTAAAACAATGTTTGATAGTCTACAGGTGACCAAAGAATTTTTAAGTGATTATAAACGTCGGCTTATAAATCTATTGGAAAATTATGAGTCTGATACCGGATTGCAGATTGAACATACCGGGATTATGGAACAGAATGGTCAAGGTGTATATTCCAAAAGTATGCTTACTTTATATGATGACATACAGGACGCTTTAAAAAAAGGAAGCACCCTGTGTTGCGGAACCAGAAAATTAAGCGACAACCAAAGTGGTCTGAACGGAGAGTCTGAAGCAAACGGAATGGTTGGTGGACATGCTTATACCATTCTCGGATGCGAAGAACATGACGGTCATAAATTTATCCGGATGCGAAATCCATGGAACACCGGTGTAAAGGAATATGTTAAAATCACAGAACCCGACGGCACCGTACACTTTACCTCTTCCAAAAGAAAGAACTTATTTTCCAAGGATACCGGAACCTTCCTGCTTGACTTAGCTGACTTTAAAAACACTGTAGATAGCCTCTATTATTAACCGTTTGGAACGTTTGACATTTTAGGAACGCTGTGCCATTTTTTTAATGACTTCCATTAAAAAACGAACCGGTGCTGATATATCTTAGCATCCGGTTCATTTTTGTTTTAATAACTAGGAATCTGAAGATTCTCCGGGTTAACACTGAAACCTGACTCCAGAATCTCATACATATCATCCGCTTCAATCCATGATGTACCGCGGAATCCGCCTTTTTCAATCTCTTCTTTACTGTTTCCTACCAGATGTCGATTGGCTTCTCGCTTTGTAACCACATCCGGAAGTGCTTCCGTTGCTATTTGTTTCTTACCTTTCTTGTCATAGGTATATTCATAATTATAAATATTAAACGGGTCTCTCATTAAGAAGAAGATTCTTCCGTTCATTTCTTCATAATCTATAATATCCGTACAATGTGGAATAACACTTGCAATTGTTTCATGTTTATCCAGACTTTCGATTAACAGCCTTGACATCTCCCGCACCCGAAGAGCATATGGTGAGTTTTGGTCTCCATGAACCTTGGCAATTGCCTGCCGCTCTTTCCGAATCTGTTCCTCGCGTTCCGGATTTCTTCCGTCTTCCCGATATTTCTGTTTCTGGGCATCCGTAAATTCCAAAGGTTCTCCCCGGCTCATTTTTTGCATGTTTTCTTCCACTATCTTCCAATAGTACTCTTTAAGTTCCTGCTTCCATTTGACATGCTCGTTTACCTGTTCTTCCTGAGGCTTCTTTTTAAGTTCATTCAGGTATGCAATACAAGCTTCTCCCATGATTCGGCCTAAGTATATATTCTCAAATTCCTCAAAAAGCTCACCTTCTAAAAGTTGTTCCAGACATTCCTTTAAATGATGGAGTGTAAGCTCCGTTTTCTCCTTACGTGTCTTTGGATTTATGTTTGCTTGATATCTATGCTCATACTCTTTAAATACAAAATCCATAGCACTCGCTTCCATCTCATTCAAACCAGCCACCATGCCACGCTTCATATTATCGGATAACATCAGGCTTATTACGCCTTCATTCCATCCGTATAACTTTGTTGGTACATTACCCGTAAGGTGGAAGACTGCCGTTGAAATATCACCCATTGTCAACTCTTCTGTTACATTATATATCCGGTTGCCTTCAATTTTTACATTGCTCTTCTGATTAAATCCGCCCAATGCGTATGCTTTTTCCAAGAGCTGTACCCATGTACAATCGCAGGCATTTCCCCATCCGGTTTCATATTGCTTTCTAAGCTTAAAATATACCGGCATCGGCTTTTCTTGCTCTATAGGGTTTTCCCTAAACATCCGTACCAGCACATTACCGTCACCTAAATCATGGAACATGCTTCTGATATAATCCGGATTTGCATTTACAACCGCACTGATTGCAGAAACATACCAGCAATCACCTATACTGCTCTGCCGGACATCATTGATGTTTGGCTCATGTAAGAACAACGGTATATCTCGTATATTGCTTTCTTCCAGATTTGCGGAGTAGGTAGTATCTTCCACATATGCAATGGTGTTCAGGTTAATATGCTCCAATTCCTTCTTATCCATTGTTGCACTAAGCGTTCCTGAAAGCTTCTCATCCATCTGCCGGAGCAGTTCTTTTAAAAACGCACAATTACTTTGGACAAACTTATCTCCGTTTTCCGCATTACCTTCTATATAGCTCTGTGCTTCTGACCGGAATACATCTAAATATGCCATTTCCATTTCCGTTGTATCCGTATTTACAATTCCTACCACCTTCCGGTAACGGTCAATTGCCTGAAGAGCTGTCCGGTATTCCTCCACATACAAATCTGCATCATTCTCATACGGAAGCAGACCTTCCAGATTTACCTGCTGTTTTAACTGCTTCTTCCAATCACTTGAAAAATATTTTTCAAGCTCTACTGCCGGAACATAATCGGCATCACCCCGCTGGTATGACGGCAACGTACTTTCTTTCATTTCCGGCACCTTTTCCAGCAATTCATCCTGTTTTTCACAAGCCTTCTGATAATTTACCTTTCCATGATTCATGGTACGCTTCTCACGAATCATCCAGTTAAAGAACTGTAGTGGATAGCCAATCATTCCACCGGCTACACCAATAAAGCCCTTTGGTGTAATTACCTCTCCCCGCTCATAGCTGCTCTTTAATTCATATCCGAGCTCATTTAACATCCTTGCTCTTCGTTCACTATTTTGAATCTCATCGGAATAGTCCTGTGTCAGATGCTTCGCCCGAATCCGTTCAACCTTTGCCCGACCTCCTGCCAGAAGGTTTTCTGCACTTGCCTTATCTATGTGTTGTTGCGGATTCTCCTCCGGTGAAGCATTTCCAAGCTTCATAAAAAGCAGTCCCTCTCCGTAATCCAGTAACGCACTTAATTCCCGGCTTAGCGTATCCAAGTCACCATACTGCTCAACTACGCTTTTTAATTCCTCATTTTCTATTTCTATATCCGAATCCTTTATCTTCTGAATCCGATTGTAACAAATCTGAAGTTCACTCACATTCTGTACAATCGCATAGTCCCGGTAATTTCCTTCCCGCAGACTCTGGCTTAATCGGTCGTATGAATCACGAAATTGTGCAAAATGTTTCAGATACTGTTCCATTTTAGCCTCAGGAGTCTCCGGTATCTCTTCTTCCGATTCCATTTCATACCGGCCTGCCAGCACAGTCTTCGTATCATTTACCCAATTTGCTTTCGCTTTGTTTACTTCCCTTGTATATCCTACAGACCAGTCACTATACATCCGCCTGAGTTCATCCAGTTCCCCCGGCAGCTCCTGTATTTCTTCCTGTGTTTGGAATGTCTGTGCATATTCACCATTTTCATCAATGCGGTATCTTTTTCGCAGTAGATACAGATTCCTTGATAAAAGTGGTTCAAGCTGCAGCATCTGTTCACTTCTCACCAGTTCTACACTTGTCTGTGCCAAATAGTAATAATCCGGTGACTGCTCCTTCATTGCCCGAAGCTTTTGGATTCCTTTTAATAATTGAACACTCTTTGGAACCACACTTGAGTAATCAGCCTTTCTTCCTCCCAATACTACATAGTTGTTTCCAATATCCCTTACTTCCCATGCCGACAACTCCTTTCGTTCCGTTTTATCGTCATGATGAATGTTATCTAACTGCTTCCTTGGATTTTCAAGTTCCATAAAGGAACGCTTTGTACTGTATCCACATTTTACAATATCCTCCAAGCGGCTCTTAATAAGCGTTTTCATATTTTCTTCATTTGGAAGATTGTTTACAATAGAACAAAGTTCATGAAACTTTGCAATTACCGGTTTTTCTTTTTCATAACGCTCCCGTTCCTCCGGTTGAACTCCTCTTTTTTCAACCTGACCTATCCATTTTTCTAAATCTGTTACATAGCTTTCATATCTAAGCCCACGATATATACGATTTAATTTCTCATCCTGTTCCAGAATCTCATGAATTTTTGTCAAGCCACCGGATAATAATTCTTCATCACGCACTCGTTCCGGATGAAAATTCCTTGCCATCTCCAGATATTCGTCAACAAGACCATCAAATTCTTCTTTTAACTTTGCTGCATTGAATAAGAGCTTCTGTCCTTCCTGCAATTTACTCAATTCATCGGATATTCTGTTAAGTTCCTCATCACTCTTTATTTCCCCTTCTTTTTCATATCGTTCTACCGCCTGTTTCATGGTTTCGATGTGGCTTAACTCAGTTTCCGTCAGTTCTTTGCCCGCATCTACATCTGCCTGTGTATGTGCAAGGATTTCTTTTTCTCGCAGATAGGTATTATAGTCGTTAATCTTACGGCTTAATTCATCCATCTGCTTTTTCTTTTCGGTTTCTTTCGCTTGTTCGGTTTGTTTATCCTTGTCCGCTTCTTTTGCTATTGCCTCCAATACTTTCCCGGCTGCACGCTTTGTTTCCTCTGTTTTTACAAGAATATCCGGAATATTCTTTCGCTTACGTTCAACCTTCCGGAATGCCTGCGACCTATCTGCATTCTGCATACATTCCTTTATTCGTTTTTCATATTCCCGCTTCGCTTCTTTCGTCAGCTCACCCTTTTGGGTAATCTTACTATCTTCCCCTCTGACAAATGTATCATACCGGTCCTTCAGAATCTGCCAGACATCATAATAAAAGCTAAGCTTGTCTGCCATACGAGCCTGTATACTCTGTTCCGCTTCTACCGCATCACGATTAATTGCCCTATGTGCAAAAAAGTTATGCATATCCCCAATTGTCGCAAAATCCTGTTCCAGCTCCGGCAACCGTTCCAAATACTCTTTGGGTGACAGCTTTGCCAGCTTTTTCCCATATTTTTGCTCCAGCATTTCTATTTGCCGGTAATAAATTTCCTGAATTGCCTGTTCCTTTTCTTTTTCATATACGGCTTCTGTTTCGGCATCCCTCCGTCCTTCATGTACCGTAGAACGGTAAACGGCATCCGTCAATAACCGCATATCCTCCTCCGTTATAGATGGGTCGGCTTCACTGGTTTTGCATATATTTAATAATATCTGCTCATAATTTGTATCTTCCTGATACTCCTCCGTCACAATCATAGCCTGCGACTGCTTAATATAGTCTGCTTCATTTGCCCGCAAACCATATTGGCTCTTCATCTCTTTTTCCTTTGCTGCCTTATACAATTCATAATTCCGATATTGTCTGGACGTACTCTTTTTACGGGATGCTTTATACTTTGTATATTCCGGGTCTCTGTATTTCTCATAAGCAGCCGCATCCTCCTGTGCTATCTGCTGCTCTCTTATAAGTCTTTGTTCCGTTTCCTGCATGGCTGCCTGACGGAGCTTTTGTTCCTCTATTGTTTTCTTAATCTGTTCACTTGTCTGATCCATAATTTCCTCCTCTTATATTGGTTGTTACACCATCTTAGCTGCCCGCTTTACATACTGCTTATCCAGAACCCTACGCCCCAGTAAATGCTGAATCAGCTTATCCGATACTTCATTGACCGCACATATGTAAATGGTTCGTATGGCAGGTTGATGCTCCTTATATTTTTCATATAACCGCTGTACCATGGCTCCGAAGCTGGTTCTATGCTCTGCATCTATGTAGAACCGGTTAAGCTCCATTGCATCCTCCCATGTCCGAATCAGAAGATACCCTGCCAGCCTGCCCTCTACCATATATGCAAGACTCATTTCCGTATCCATGTCATCACACAGACGATAATCCAGAAATGCTTCTATATCCTGACCGAACCGTTTTGAAAACCGGATATATTCCTCGATTGGAAGTTCTGAAAATAATATAATCTCACCATTTAATGGGTATTCCTCTTTTAAAGGAAGCTGCAAATCTTCCCCTTGAATCTGATACACAATCCCACAGGACTCGGATTCCTCCCAGACTTCCTGTCGGAGCAACTGCTCCATGGTTCCTGTATCTGCCCCCATATATTGATAAGTCAGCTTTCCTCCTCCGTAAACTGCCACATAGCTTTGTGCCGTCTGCAACAACTGTCTGGCTACCGCTGTCTGGGTTATGCTGTTACAGGTCAGTACCCCTATTTCATATGCTTCTTCCCCTGTCTTTTGCAAAAGCAGAAGTCCCTGTGGGGTTCCGTCCTCCTTCTCTGCACCGAATACGGTACAGTCCGGATTCCAGTGACCCTCCATATCCAGATATTCCTCCAGCCGCCAGCTTGGACAGATTATATAATATTTATCGATATCCCTTTGTTGTAATTTCTTAACCATGCTCCCTCTCTTCCTTACTTTAATCCTCTTCCGGGGCTTCTCCGAGTCCGACCATATATGCATATGGCTCAAAGTCTGCTTTCGTAAATACCTTACCGGTCTTTACGAACTCGTATTTGATTGCCTGAAGATAATGCCGCATACATACCTCTTTACCATCTCCATCTGCGGCTGCCAAAAATGCAGCATTTAAAATACAGTTCTTAATGTTACCACCTACAAATTCAAAGCGTTCTGCCAAGAAGCGAATATCCACATCTTCTCCGAGCGGTGTTCCCTTTGGAATGGTGGTTCGCCACAGCATCTCTCTGGTATCCGGGTCCGGGAACTGAAATTCCACAATGTACTTCATTCTTCGGAAGAATGCCGGGTCAATATTGTGCTTATAGTTTGTTGCCAGTACGGATACACCGTCATATGCCTCTACCTCCTGTAGCAGCAATGCGGTCTTATTATTATTAGATGCCTGATTGCTGCCTCCGTCATCGGAACGCTTCGCAAATAAGGTATCACATTCATCAAAGAACAGTACCACGTTACATTTCTTTGCTTCCCGGAAAATCATGGATATGGATTTCTCGGTTTCACCGACATATTTATCAATTACCTTGGACAAATCAACCCGATACAATTCCAGATTCAATTCATGTGCGATTACCTGTGCACACATGGATTTACCGGTACCGGGTGCTCCAAACAGCAGAATGGATAGTCCGCGTCCATATGGATATTTCTTCGTATAGTTCCAGTTATCATAGACCTGCTTCCGGAAGTTCATCTGGTCAATGGCATGCTCTAAGGTCTCCCGCTGGGATGCATTCATAACAATATCCTCAAAGCCGAAATTAGCCTTAACTCTGGTTGCCTTTTGAGTCAGCTCTGAACTCATCTGATTATTACAGCCTTGGAACAGTCTGGCTCTGGATACCAGAATCTCCTTATTCATAGTGGCAAAGCTTCTTGCCTGATATAACGCTGCCTTAATCTTACCCGGTGTAAACAGGAACTTGGTTGCCAACTCCTGTAAGCTTACATCTTCATCCAGACTGTATTCCTGTGAAAAATAATTCCAGCAGTCCTCCCGCTCCTGATTCGATGGGGTCGGAAGCTCCAGCTCTGTAAATTCCTGTGTAGTCACATCCCGCAGGGTAAGCTTTTCTCTGCTGACGGTAAATACCGTAATCTCATGCTCCAACAATTTTCCTAAAGACAAGTCCATATAGCCAAGGAATTTTTCCTTTTCATCCTCCCGATAGGTCAGGTCATCCAGACAGCAGCAGGCATTTGTGAAGATACATTCCCGGCAGACTGCCCAGATTGCTTTTTCGATAAAGCTATAATCATAAACAAACAGCTTCTTACAGTTTAGTGTAATGGCTTCCATGCCATGACTCTTACAGAACTGCTTCACAAAGAACTTTCTTCCGCTGCCCTCATCACCATAATAAGAAAAGATTCGGACTCCCTTGTTATAAGAAATGTCCATGGCTTCCAATATCTGTGCATTTGCCATAATCGGATTCAGTTCCTTATCGTCGGTCAGCCGCTTCATAAACCGTTGATAATTTTCATCCAACCGGAACGGATGACTTCCAAACAGGTAATCTATCAGTCGCTTATCCGGTGCTATCAGGGTAGAAAACGGCATCTGGCTGTTTACCCGCAAATCCATAATCGGCAATAGCTGCTCTAACGAAACAGACATCTGGCTATAGACATCTGTGATAGAATAACGGTTCGCAAAATAGACTCTGGCTGCCGATTCTATCGTCGGGGTTGTCAGACTTCCGTTTTCATTAATAATCTGAAATACGGATGCATAGCTGGTCTGGGTGGAGGACAAAATTGCACAGGCCAGACAAAATACCGTAAATGGCTGAAAGGATAATTTACTACATATATCATAAAACGGAAACCGCATTTGTGTCATATCCGTTGCGGCAATCCTGTCATCCACAAATGCCAGTAATTCATCCGCAGACAGCTCTGTTTCTTCTGTAGAAGGCTTTTCGCTTTCTCCAAAGGACATAGCAAAGCCCTGTAACAAATCTGCCAGCTCTGCATCTATCTCCTCTGTTTCCCCTTCCTGCTCTGTCTCTCCGGCAGAATCCGTCTGCTCCTCCGCCAAAAAGAACTGCTGAATCTTGGTATCACATAACTGATACGCAATCTCAATATCCGGATACATGATATTCTTATATCCGCCCTGTCCGGTGGCATACTTACTCTTCAAACCCTGAATATAATCTGCCAGTTGGATATTTGCACAGGCAAATATATAGTCCATGTATTCCGCATAGCTTAAAAAAGGTTTATGTCTATATTCTTCACTGAATTTTCCTATTTGCTCCATCCTATGCTCCCTGCCTTTATCCATGTCTCCATGCATCTGCTATACCGTTACCTCTTTGTTCCTGTTCCTATGCCTTATGCCGGTTCTTCTTCTCCGTCAAACACATAGGTTCCTGTCCAGCAATGCTCCATTGGCTCTACTGCATTTCGCAGCATTCGCTTTAACAGGGCATCTGCTTTTTCGTTTAATACCGGAACTACAAGTGTCTGTTCCGGTCCATATTTTTCTATGGCATGCTCAACTGCGTATTGAAACATCCCCAGAAGCTGTACGGAATTGGTCGGTGTAATCCGCACCCATTCCAGAATTAATTGCTCATCCTCCCGAACCACCATCAGGCATCCGGTCAGCCGATTCTTATTTGCCAATACACAACTGCAATCCTTCTCAATCCGCCCCGCATCTATATCCTGTGCCAGAATTGCCGGCTGCTCCCTGCGTAGCTGCTGAAGCAGCTCATTATTTATCTGTTCATATGGAATCACCAGCATTTGTAGATTCTTATTCTCCCATACCGGTTCAATCGCTCCGAGCTGACAGCTCCATGTGCCTGTATCCTCTTTGGGTGCCAGCTCAAAGCCACAGTATTCCAAGAATGGTTTTAAGCCGTTTTCCTCCTCTAATGACTCGGTAAATTCAATCTGATACCCGTATACGGATTCCCATTCACAAATGCTTTCTGCCATTTCAATCAATAATTCCGTTGCAAAGCCGCGTCTTCGATATTCCGGTGCTATATAAATGGAATGTATCCGTACGGTCTGTCCTTCTATCTCTGCAATCATTTGTCCACAGGCATAATCATCCTCTACGGTTCCCAGCCCGACATAAGCTCCGCCGTCTGCAAGCATTACCTGAATCTCCTCCGGTATTAATTCGGAAAATGCCTTTATATTTTCATTATCTATTCTGATAATCTGCATATCTGTATCCTCCCTGTCTGAGCATTTATCCATTATCCAAGCCGTAACAAATCCTGTATTTCATTTAAACTCATCTGTTCTCCACACAGCTTCCGGACAATTTCTTCTATCTTGTCCGGCTCCTGACTTGCATTGCGGAAATGCTCCTGCAGATTATGGACTGCATTCTTATATACATCCTCTGACATTCCCGATAAGTCTACCACTCTTCCGCCATATTTATCTCCGATTTCGTCCATCCGCTGTCCGCCGAAGCTGGAAGCAAACTCACCGTTTCCAAATCCATGCGTATGTCCGAGCTGATTGGTTTTCTTATAGGAATCACTTTCAAAGCCAATCAACAGGCTGGTATATGTAGTTTCGTCACCCTCCTGCAAATGCATATAAATGTGTCCGCAGCTTCCGTCATTTTTTAAGGTTCGGTCACCCGGCCCCGGAATCCCTTGATTTCCCAGTCCGCCGACTGCCACATTCATACCCCACTGGTTAGAGAAGGTACCCTTTGTTTTCTTTTCCTTAAATTCTTTTCCGCCTCGCAGCTTGGATTTCTTCTGGAGCGAATGCGTTGCGGCTCCCCGCTTGAAGAAGCCTTCCTTTTTCTTACCTACAAATGTATCCAGAACGGTTTCACTGTCTCCTTGCGAAGCAGCCTGCGAGTCTCCCGGAAGTATGACACCTACTCTGGAGCAATGTGCATAGGCATTGGCTAACGGCCCTTCCCAGTTTGTCACATCCTTTTTCCCGTTCTTGGTAACTGTCTTACGGACTCCGCCTAACTGGGTCAGCAGCATCAGCTTCGCCATAAACAACTGCTGCCCGGACGGCTTAACGATGGTCTCTACCATAATTTCCTTATTAATCTCTGCATCTAAGCTCCGGAAAAACTCTTTTGCATCCATGTTTCCCGGAATTGCAGGATTATTCGGCAGTAAGCCCCGCATTCCCATTGATATACCGATTCGCAAAAGCGGCTGCATCAATCCGTTTATGCCTCCCTGCCTTAACCGGGTCACTACCTCTGCCGGTGTTCCTGACAAGTCCTGCATATGGGCATTCATATAGTTTACAGCTTCTAACTCCCGCAATACAGGGTCTAACTGCTCTAAATGGGAATAATCCCCTGCACGCACCTTGTCCCGCAGCTCTGTCTGCTTTATGGATACCTTATGGTCCCCATCCTTGTACTTCGTTGTCTTTTGTAAGACATTCTGCATATGCTCGGTCTGTTCAAAATCTGCGGTTACAGCGGTCTTCATAGCCTTATAGCTGTTGTACCTTGTTTCCTCTTTCTCGCGTCTGTTTTTTCTGTCAAAGTAGCCTTCCTTAACCTGCTGCTGTCCCGGAAGTGCCTGTACCTGCGGATTCTGTTGTTCCCCGGTCACCGGCAATGTCTGAAGTCCGTTTTGTACCGTCTGCTGCATAACCGTTGTCTCTTGTGCAAGAGCCTCCATCTGACGGCTGGCGGCATCCTCCATCTCATCCTGCTTCTTGCTATGCAGTATCCCTTCCAATTCCTTTGTCACCATGCGGTTTTTTTCTATTGTAAGCTCATCTACTCCATCCATACCATTTCCTCCTGATTTACAACGCTGTTCCCAACAGACTGCTTTCTATCCCATATATTCCAGCATTAACATTGTAATGTCATCAAACTGCTCTGCTTCACCCGCAAAGTTCTCAATATCCTTTTTAATATATCCAACTGCCTCCTGCGGTGTCATATCTCCGGTTGACTCTGCTATCGTCATTAACCGTTCCTCGCCATAGGCTTCATTTGCTTTCGTTACGGATTCCGTTACTCCGTCTGTATATAGAAGTATCCGGTCTCCCTTTTGCATCTGCAAGGTTTCTTTTGTATAAGTCATACCCTCCATGGCTGCAAGCACCAGTCCGGTATCTCCCTGCACATACGTTCCCTGACCGCCGCTAATATGAATCGGCGGATTATGTCCTGCATTGGCATACTCTACGATTCCGGTCTGAATATCCAGAATACCGAGCCATGCGGTTACAAAGAAGGATTCCTCATTGCCTTCACAGAGTTGTTGATTTACCAGCTCCAGCACCTTCTCTACGGAATTACCTGTCACCATATGATTCTTAATAATGGTTTTGGTAATCACCATGAACAACGCTGCCGGAACACCCTTACCGGATACATCCGCAATTACAAATCCCAGATGCTGGTCATCAACCCAGAAGAAGTCATAGAAATCTCCGCCTACCTCTTTTGCCGGCTGCATCAGGGCATAAATGTCAACCTCTTTTCTATCCGGAAATGCAGGAAATATACTCGGAAGCATATCTGCCTGTATCTGGGTTGCTACATTTAACTCGGTGCCGATTCGTTCCTTTTCTGCGGTAATCTTTGTTATGTTCTCTACATAGGAATCCATTTTCTCTACCATATGGACATAGGTATCATATAGCTCCTGCATTTCATCCTGTGTATGAAATTCCTGCTGCCCCGCCTGAAATTTACCATCCTTGTAAGAGGCAATTACCGCTGTCAATTCCTGAAGCGGACGAATCAGATGCTTGTTATTAAACCGCAGCAATATAAGAAGAATTACCATGGTTCCGATAAGCATAACTGCGATAAACCGAAGTACATAGAAGGTGGCTTCCTGTCCCACCTCTTCAAGATAGAAATCTACCTCTGCCATTGCCGCCAGATTTCCCTCGGAATCCAGAATCGGAGCCCATGCGGATACGGATTTTCCATAGCCTACATCCTGCCCCATGATAATCTGCTGTGATGCCCGCTTTGCCTGCACATCCGGTACAAGGTAGCGGTATTCCGTTTCCCCGTATTCATAAATATCCCCTAACTGACTGATGCCCTGTTCCTGTGTCTCTCCCGTACTTGCATCTAAGATATATATAAAATGGTCCTCCTCCGGATAAAACAGGTACAGATATGCTGCTCCGCTGTCCTCTTTCATTTTTGACAGCAGCTCCTGCAATTCCGTATAATATTCGTCGGTTTCTCCGGTTGCCACATAGTTCTGAATCCGGTTGCCGTCAACCACCTCTGTAATCATTTTGGCGGTACTCTGTGCCTTATCGGAATAGAACCGGCGAAATGTATTCTGAAATGACATATAGCTAAAGCCTGCAAGTATGACTGTCAGAATTGCGATTGTAACAGCTATGATTCTTCCCATCTGAACCCCTAGCTTCTTTTTCTTATAATTCATTTCCCTTCTCCCCTTCCCGGATATGTATCTGTCCGTCTGTCTTCATAACCAGAATCCTGGCTCCACAGCTACAATGTGTTCCGCATACCGGACACTCCATATGGTATTTCTCCAATTCTCTGTAAAATCCTTCAATGTCTTCCCGATATACCTCGGTTCCCCATGTGCTGACAACATGCTCTGCCGGAATGTGTCCATTCGGATATATCCACAGCTCTGTCAACAGATATTCATAGCCCTTTTGATGTACCTCCTGAATTAACAGTCTGCCTAATTCAAACGCCAGCGGATGCCCCCGGTATTCATCCAGTACCACCAGTGCATCCGGTGTATATAGCTTTTCCTCCGGAAATTTCTGCCTTAAACGTTCCGCAAGCTCCGGATGCGGATAGGTAAAATCAATCCCGCTTCTTCCGGATAAGACTCCCACAATCTTACCATGGTCCAATGCCTTATAGCCGACAAAGTCTTTATTCTTCATGCCTGCTTCTACATAATCACGAATGGTATCTCCCGCATTCAGATAGGTTGCATAAATATCTGCCATCGCATCTAAATCCGTCATTCCGATTCTCTCATATTGTATTTCCATGCTACGATTCCTCTTTTCCTTGACTACTCCTTTTCTGAATCAGTACCGTCAGCAGATATGCCAACAACAAGCCGCCAAAGCCGGCTCCGACGATACGGATTCCCTGTTCATATCCCTGCACCAGCAATGCCGCAAATATAATCGGTCCCAGTGTCTGACCCAGATTCTCTACCATGGAATAAATACCCATGGAATTTCCTTCTCCGTAGGCATCACACTCCGGCACTGTCGAGAAATAAGAATATTGGCAGGTATACGCAAAGGATATGATAATGGAAAGTAATACTACACCAATTATAGCAGTTGCCATACATGGAACACAAATATAAATAGCAAGATTTACCGCCATTGCAATACTGGCAAATATCATTGCCCGCTTACTTCCCAGCTTTCGAATCAATAACTCACCCAGATATGGTCCGACATAGATAATAATCAGTCCGCACAACAGGAAGATACGCCCGATGGTTACCTCTGTCATTCCATGTTCTTCTGCGTACAGCGGGAAAAAGTATTCCCGATAGGACAAAATCATCATAAACGGAAGCAGGAGGAGCAGGAAAAACGGAAGTACCCGCCAGTTGAATAAAAACCGCGGAAACCGGATTGCTTTTTCCTCCTTGGTTCGCTCCGGAACCATATTTTTTCCCCAGACAGACAGGGCTATCGGAAGTAACATAATGATACCTCCGGCAATGTATACCATGCGATAGTTTCCAAGGCTCAATAAGATAGAGCCAAGACCGTCACCTACGGTAATACCGGACAGCACACCTGCGTTAATGCCTGCAAATGCCTTTGCCCTCTCTTCCTCGCTTCGTCCGAGTGCCGCTAATGTATTCGAGGTTACATATGCAGTTCCCATACCGGTTCCGATTAATGCTTTACCAATCAGGATTCCCATATAGGTTCCGCTGATTCCGCAGAGAAGATAACCGGCAAGGGATAACAGTCCTCCGGTTAATAACAGCCGTTTGGTTCCGATTCCGGATACCAGCCGACCTGCCACAAAGGAACCGATAGCCGCCATTAACAGCTCTAAGGAAATCGGCAGGGAAGGTCCCAGTCCATTTAACAGATGCAGTTGATTATCATATAACCGGTTACATAACTGCACAATAAATGGGTCCTGTAAGGAGGATGCCATATATAATAAAAATATCATGGTTCGTAATGGTATGTACTCGGATGGGTCCTCGGTTCCCCGCCATAAGCCCTTGCCTTCTGACAGGAAGAATAAGAACTCCAGCAGCAGCATAATGATTACGATAACCGCAGCTCCGGTTGTTAAAAGCAGCTCCCGCAAAAATACCCGCTGCTCCTGCTGAATATCATCCATATTCACGCCTACTTCTATCGCGGCTGTAATATTCCCCTGCTCATCCCGAATCGGGTACAGTACAAAGGTCCATGTTCCGTAGGCACTGGTTTCCCGATTTACCTTTGTTACGGTTCCCTTTTCCAATACCTCTGTATAATAATTATCTCCCCATTCATATGCCGGGTGTCTGGTGGTTAAGGTTTCCTCATAGTCCATAACACCGTCTACATAGCCGTCACCCGCCTTATATATTGTATAGTAGTAGTATGAGCCTTGCTCATAGCAGGTATCTATCGTACGGTCTAACGGCTCCTTTACCTCCCGGAATATCTCGCTTTTATAATCATCCAGCTTCTGAATCCGGCTCAGACCGTCTACATCGATTTCCTCAATTAACAGATTGGCTATCAAATCCAGCCCTTGAATCGTTGTCTCATTCTGCTGGGCAATCATTGTCTTTAACACTACCGTTAATATCGTTCCGGTACAAAGCAGGGATGCCGTTAATACCATGGCAACCCGCAATAGCTGATTCCGGTCCTTTACATTTTTTAATAACCGGATAATGCCCCAGACTACCATAACCGCAAAGAGGATAACCCCTGCACCGGCTACGAGCCAGACTATAATTCGATACACATGATTATGAATCGGCACCTGTTCCTTATAATCGGTCTGCGACCCTGACTGATACCAGATACCGGTATAATCGGTTGCGACTACTCCTTCTCCGTCCGCATCTACATCAACGGTATAATAGCAGGACTCATAGGTATCCAATGCAGCTCGCTCTCCTCCCCGGATGGCATAAATATTGCCGGACAGTAATTCGGTATAGTATATCGTACCTTCCCGGTCTGCTGCTAATGTCCATGGAATCTCCGCATCATTTCCTTCCCAGATTTCAGTGATTGCTCCGTCTTCTGCTATGGCATACAGATTTCCCTGACGGGTACATACCACCATTTGATTTTCATGGGCATTATAGACCGCATCACTCATATCAAGCTGTCCCTTCCACAGCTTCTTGTTCTGAACCTCTCCGTCCGGAGTCAGGCTATATTGCCAGATGCCGTCCGTATCCTTGATGCAGACGGTCAGGGTTCCATTCAAATAGCTTAATGCTACGATATTTCCATACTGGTAGGGTGCCTGCTCTGCCTCATAGTCCATCTGGAAAATAGTTTCCTGATACGTTCCCGCCTTATCGAACTTCAAAATTCTTTCCTGCTTAATACGGGTTCCTTCTCCACTATATACAACATCCGCAACATATATGTCTCCCTCTGTATCATCACAGATTTGAGAGGCATAATAAAAATCCTTATTCAGAGAGCCGCCCGAAAGCTCACTCTCATATTCCAGTGCATCATTCAGGATTATGACGGACTTCTTTGCGTTATCGATGACATAATAGCCTCCGCCTGTGCGGTGAAATACATTAGACGGTGATAAAAAGGTATATCCGGAGGCAAACGGATTCATGCGGAACAAGCCGGCATTTATAATAGAAAATACCAGAATTACCGCCAGAACCCCCAGTGCTATCCATATATATTTTAATTTAACTGTTTTCTTATGCATAGACAATTCCGATTCTCCTTGCGTTCATACTCTACCTTATCCATCATCATCCTTACCAGATAGATTCCAAATCCGCCTATCTCCCGCTCCTCGACCGGTGCATCCATATCCGGTGCTTCCCGTTCCAATGGGTTATACGGAATGCCCTCATCCACAAACCGTATCACAAGTGTCCGTTCCTCCAGCTCCATTTCTATCTCTGCCATTCCGCCCTGTTCCCCATATGCATAGGATGCTATATTGACGAAGATTTCTTCTATACAAAGATGAAGCTGCGATACAACTTCCTCGGAACAATGCTGTCCTGCCAGAAGCTTATCCAGTTCTTCATCTATCACCTGTAATTGTTCAATTTCAGCCTTTACTTTTATCTTCATATATTCCCCCATTTTTATTTAAAAGCAGGATTGGATGAATGTAACGCTCTGTAATTTCCCTGTCATGAGTTGCCACTATCATAGTAGTTCCTCTCCGGTTCAGCTCATTCAAAAGCTTCATAATCTCTATGGAGCTGTCAGGGTCCAAATCTCCGGTTGGCTCATCCGCCAGCAGAATGTCCGGATGATTTACCATGGCTCTTGCAATGCAGATTTTTCGTTGTTCTCCACCGGATAATTCCTTCGGATAACACTGGTAGCTGGATTCCATTCCTACCAGCCTTAATGCCATTGCAACCTGAATGCGTATATCACCGGCACCGGCTTGTGCCACCCTTTTTGCAAGCTCCATATTCTCGTATACCGTCTTATCCTGCAAAAGCCCCATATCCTGCGATACCAGCCCCAGTCTTCTGCGGTACAACGGAATCTCTTTTCGGGGCATACCGTAAAGTGCGGCTCCGTTTATGCGGATTTCTCCCTGAACCGGCTCCAATTCCTTCATAATCAGCCGCAATATGGTTGTTTTTCCTGTTCCGCTTTCCCCCATAAGATACAGAAAGCCATGAACCGGCACCTGAAAATCCAACTGCCGGAATACCTCCTGTTCTCCCTTGGGATACTTCGCTGTCACTTGGCGAAATTCTATCATACTTCCCCCAACCATTATTTTATGGTTAATATCTTATTAAAGCCTGTCATGTTAAGTACCGTCATAACATCCTTGGATACATTTACAATTTCCATCTTTCCTTTTTTGGATAATGCGGTCTTTTGTCCAATCAGCAATGCACGAAGTCCTGCACTGGATATGTACTCTACATTTAAGAAATCTACCACCAGTTCATTTTTCTTCTGAAAACAATTCAATATCTGTGCCTGTAGCTTTGGGCTTGTCGTAACGTCAATTCTTCCCTCTACAAGCAAGCGGATATAAGTGCCGCAGTCCGTTTCTATCATATTCATATCTGATTCCTCCATCTTATATATTTATTCTAATATTATCATGCCATCCATAAGCTGATGCTCATCTAAGGTTCCTATCTTTTGTTCAAAGGTTCTGGCATTCATATCCATATACGAATAGCCGTCCAGAACACCGGTCTCCTGTAAAAATACGATTCGGAGTCTGGTTCGAATCGGCTTAAACTGCTTCAGAAGATAAAGGAGCTGTGCCCGCTTCTTCTCATCCACATAACCGGTTACCATTAGCGTTACATCATGTACGCTGCTTCCGTACAACCGGTTCATCACCCGGTCATCCTCATTTCTTACATAACCGCTTAAGCTGTTCTTCTCTACGATAATCGGTGTTTCTCCCAGTATAATCTCACAGATTCGCTCGATTGCCTTACGGGTTCCCTTATATTTATTCAGCAGATACGCATCCTTTATCAAGGTTCGCAGTGCGTCCTCGCTCAGAAATTCTCCCTGCACAATCAGCCCCAGCCATTCCGCATATTGATTTAACAGCTCTACCGGTGCCTGCTCTAAATCAAGCAACTGATACCGGTTGTCGATTTGCTCCTGAAACTCATTGTATACCGTAGAAAATATGGAAATATATCTGTGAAAGAAATCTCCGTAATTCTGGTAAACCTCCGGAAATGCCTGCATAAAGTTATCACCCGGAGACTGTACCCGAAGTTTTGACAGACTTCCTTTTCCTTCGCCGAGCAATTCAACCGCAATCCACAGATACCTGCCCTTTATATCATATAATAGCATATCCTGCTTATTAATAAACCTCTGGACTCCTGCCAGCTTCATAAATTCCTTCTTTACCGCAAAGCTAATCTCCGTATCCTTCATAAAGGAATCTATTTCCTGTATTTCACCGTCATGGATAAACTGCTTCTGGTTTTGTGCAAATACATAGATATAATATACGGTGTCAGAATCAAAAGCCCCATCAAAGCAGAGTCTTCCCCAAGGGCAATCCTCTGTAGCACTATCCAATGCGTCCAGAATCAAAAGGTGCTGTCCCTCCTCCGGGTCTGCCACCACTGTATCTTCCTGAATCCGGAAACCCTGACACATAGCCTTTTTCAGTCTGTTATTTTTAATGCTATACTGCATACCTACTGCCATGGGCGTTTCTCTCCTTCCTAATTCTCTGTATCCTGCGTATGTAATTCCAGCGTAATGCTACCCGGATAACATAGACAGTTTACCTTCGGTATAATATCTGCTCCCTGACATACTGCCAAGGTTCGGTTCTTCGGTGTTAACGTCAGGTCATAGACCTGTGCCACACATTCCAACTGCTCCAGCTTACGGAAAATGGTATCAAATTGCAGAATTTGTCCAAATTCCTGTGGTCCGTTAATATAATCCAATTCTTCATTTAATGCCTGTTCAATCTGCTCCCGGCAATGGTCATAATGCTTATGCACATATATGACGCACCGCACCTGTATCGGAAGATATACCGGCTGCAAAATTTCTATCCGCGTTGATAACAGCCTGCACTGCTCTAGCCGGTTCCGTATCATTCTCCGGTAATCTCTTGATAATACCGGAAAGCGTTCCAGACTGTATGGCTTTACCGCTACCTCTACCAGATTCCTGTCGTAATTCATATATGCCTTTACCTTATGAATACAAAGTCCCGGTATTGTCTTTACAAGTGTTTCATAATCTGTTGCACTTACGGCTGTATACGGCTTATAAATATCCTGCACGTACCGCTTTCTGGTATCTTCCACCGTTTCCATGTAGGCACCGCCGCTGCCGGCTGCCGGATTCCGAAACTCTGCTGCCTGTCCGGCGGCTCCTTCGGCAATGAACATATTTCCCTCGCGGATATTTCCTTCGTCCCCGCGAATTACAGCTATGGATGCCAGATACAGATATGCTCCGATAAATTCTCCCGCATCCAGAATCTCGATTTTACCTTCATTCTCATACAAATAGTATTGAAGCTCGCCCTCTCCCTTTCGGTTCGGCTTTACAAAATCATAGATTTCAGAACCGTCGTCTAACTTCCGCATTGCCAGAATGGAAAAGGATTCCGCTGCCAGATTCTTTTCCGGAAGCTCTATCACCTGATTATCATAGCCCAATACCTGACCTAAGTAGTACCTGCCTGTAAGTGCTTTATCATATACAATTACCTTTACCGCATGCTTTAACCGCTCCGGTCCGTATCCAAATTCCCGCTTATTAAAATGAATCGTATAGGTTCCGACTGCATCATGTGTAACGGTATAATACCGTCCTGTACCGGATTCTGACCATACCTCCTGATACATACGATAGGAGCTTCCCTTCTCCTCCTTGCACAGAACCTTATACTGCTCCTGCTCCATTAATTCACTGTCAACTTCTATGTCATTGTTCTTCGGAAATGTATATACGATTGCCTGTGTATCCTTCTGCCATACCTCTAACAAGAATCCCGAAAGATTCTGTATTCTCGGTGGAACATCATATTGTGCCTTCTTCAAGGTTCCGCGGAACACGTATCCCTGTATTCCATGCTCCCGGTATAGCTTGGCAGCCTGCTCCGGCATCCGGAACCGAAGCTCTCCGTCCAATAAAAAGCCGTCAGTTTCATCCTTTACATTCATTGGCACAAAGCCATCCTCTGTATAACATTCCCATACCACCTGTGCCAGTCGGTTCCGGTTCTTCTCCTCCGGTGGATTCCGGTGGTATTCCCCGGTTGTTTTTAAGTAAAAAATGGAATCCGTCATCGGTGACGGTGTGGAATCCATTACGATAAAGATTTCCATTCCTTCCTCCGGTGCATCCCCGAATATACTTGCACCGATTAAAATCTCATTATCCAGCACATAGGAATAGTCCTTATATACACCTTTATGATTTACATACACTCCGGTAACATGGCAAGGCTCCAGCAAACGCTCCTTCATGGTTTCAAAGCTCATATCCCCTACCCGGAACCGCTGATTTGCCGGCAATACAATCGGCTCCTGCAAGCCTATCGGCTCTAACAGCACTCTGGCAGGACTTCCCTTGCGAGGCTCGAATCCGACCATTTTCAACAATTGCTGCTTTACCCGCACATCTGTATCATCCAGTTGGTTGTATTGCAGCAGCAAAAATGCAGTCAGATTCTCCAAGATGGTGATTCCCGGATCAGACGGATTATAATTCGTCCATTCCTCCGAATAAATCGGAATCTCTGAATAGACATCCTCCATCATCTGTTCATGTGTTTTTTCCACTCTTTTTTTGGAATTTAACATCGTTTCCTCCTATATCCCCATGTCCATACATACCCTGATTATTTCTGTATTACATGAATCCTGTGATTGCCGCTTCTGCACATCATATACGGATTCACCTTAAGCTCCTCCAGCGTCTGCTCATGAATGCCAAACTCATCCTGATATACCGTATGAATGCTTATATGCCGGATAACCATATGATGTCTGCCGGAACGCAGTAGCAGTCGGATTTGTGCCTCTGTCGGCATACTTCCGATTTCCCATTCCTGTGAGGAATATGGATTCAGGTATTCCTCCATCCACTCCTGAAACCGATTCTGAATCTCAAAGGTTTCCTCCATACGAAGCATTTCCACCCATAATTCCACCGAAACCGATACAAAGGTTGGCGGAACCAGCATTAGCTTATCCGGGTTCACACTTAACTCGCACTGACTTAACAAATGCTCCTTTAAGCGGTGCTGGATATGATAAAAGGATTGTGGGTTCGATAAATAATCCTGCAATAAAACTACCAGCGTAATTGCCTGTTCATCCCATTTTCCTTCCTTTGTATATCCGATTACGGTCTTTACCTGTGCCACATTCTTAGAAAAGCCCAGCACCTCCCGCTCATAGTCTGTCGAAGATACCAGTCTGTGCCTGCTGCTAATCAGGTTGCCGCCCCGGTGAAGTGCCTCCTCCATGGTTTCCATATCACTGCCGCCATAGGACTTCATCGGATTCTGTATCCGATTCACAAACAGCAGATTACTCATGCTGGCATTAATCATACCCGGATTCAGATTACCTTCTGCTCCTCCGCATCTTGTGATTTGTACAATAAAGGATACATCACTTGTATTTCTCGGAATCTGCACATGAACCCCGTCCCCGAATATCAACTGGTTATTCATGCGGTCTACACAGTAATGCCGGTCTCCGATGCCGGAACAGTCAAAATTATCTACCTCCTGCCAGCGGACAAAAAACCGTATTATATTTCCATGCATATCTCTTTCTACGCGGACATCCTCCGGCTGCTTTGCCAGCAGCTTATTTTTCACGCTTTCTGTAAGGCTATTGGTTTCATTTACCCAGACCTCTACCGTCAGCACATTATCCGCATACAGTCGGAAGCTCATATCCGGTTGCACCTCATCGATATAATATTCCTCTTCGCCCAATGTCTCGGCATTCGTTGCCTCTACGGCATTTATGTAAATGTTGGAAATATGCGGACGGAATATGCCTTCTTCATCCAGTCTACCATCCTCATCCACTGCTTTAATCCAGTAACAGTTCTTCCCCTCCAACCGCATCGGTGCCATATCGGAAGGTGGAAGAAATACAATCCGGTTGGAATTCGTCATTCCATTTGTATAGTCTACCAGCCGCAGTCTCTGGAAGCCCTTTCTGGTGGAATAGTAGTAATTTAACTTGGTTCCCTGAAAATTACCGTCCTCCTCAAGCTCAAATAAAATGCTGATTGGGCCTGCTTCCATTTTCTTATCAAATCCCATATACAGTGCGGTATCTGAATATGCACCTTTTACAAATGCAGGTATCGGCTGCTCCCGATACAGTAAGCCGGTCAAATCCTGCTTCTGTGTGCCGGCAAGCCGCTCCAGACATTCCGGACGTGCCTCCTGCCGGTCATATGCATATGCAATCTTCATATCCGATATGACCGGATAATGATGGGTACATGGTCTTAAATAACAATTATCTGCCTTTAATAGCTGCATCCGGATACATCTTCCGGAATCACCGCCTACCGACTGCTCCTGCCAGTCCTCCGGACATACAAAGGATAATTCATAATCTACGATGCCCTCTGTCCGGAACATCTGTCCGTATGCCTTTTGGCACTCTAACCGTTTCCAGCCTACTCCGTTATAATATTCAAATGTCACCTCATCCGCATAGGCATCTGCCATAACCTCTGTCACCAGTACCCGCGGCTTACGCTTGATAATCTTTAATGCTTCTTCTTCCTCACGCTTTGTCAGAAGAATCTGATTGGTTTCCAGATGAATCCGGAACTGAATCGTAATTCTTGCACCCGGCTTATGGAAATACTCATTTTCCCCGATATAGACCTCTTCATATAATGCTAAGGTATCACCAAATGGTCGAAACTCCCGTACATTCAAATCCAGACTTCCGTTGGTTACAAATGCAGGCGGCACCGGTTTTCCGAAGGAGGATAACCAGATGTCTGAAAAAACAACCGGTCGTGACGGATTTTTGCACGCCTCTAATAAAATCACCGAATAGTCTTTCCCGTTTTTCTCAACCTTATTACAAGGCTTATCCTTTTGCAGATACAGGCATCCGTCTTCCGCTATCCGTACCTGTGTAAACGGAGCAAAGCCCTCCTCACTGTAATACTGAAGCCGATACTGTCCCTGCTTTAAGCACTCTGTAAATTCCGGCTGATTTCCAAACTGGAGAATAATATCACTGTTTTCCACATCAAATAAATGTGAATGATATAATAGCAGCCCATGCTTTTCCAGTCCGGTCTCCCGAAATTCAAACAATCCAAACGGATATGCCTGATATTCCTGCTCCTGTTCCGGCTCTATATAATAAGGCGGCTGAAACGCTCCGTATAACGGTATCAGCTTACCGGTACGTGCCGAGGTCATGAACATCTGGACTAATTTTGAAGCCGTTATGTAAATCGGACTTTCTGTTTCAAATACAACCTGTTCGTCCTCCTCGGTGGTTGCCAACAGCTTTACCCCACGTTCTAACGGAACTCCGGTCATGGATTCCTCTGCCAGCTGCATTGTCACCATGGCACTTGCCGGAATTGCCGGTTGCAGAGATACCCCCAACATATTTACGAACTCTACCTGAAACTGCTCCAGAATATCATTATACTTATCCACATTGTCCATCATCTGACGTGCATAAATCATGCTGATAACAGAACCTATATCCGGATTTTCCTTGTCAAACTTCCACTCCGGAACATATGCCTCCGAAAGCTTCTGTATCTCCTGCAATATATCCTGCTCCGTTCTGGAATCAATCGTTATGGTATTATAATTGCTCTTGTTCCATTGTCTCATAGGCTTCACTCTCTTCTTCCGGCTCTCCGCTCAGATAGAACGGAAATACCATATTATCTCTGATACTGCTTCCTCTTAAACGATAATCTATATATATTATCAGACATCCGCTCTGGCTTTGTGCGTCTATCCGAATCGTTACGTCATCCACCCGCGGCTCATTTTTCAAAATATCTTCTTCTAATTCCTGCTGCATAAGTGCCAGCATGGTTTCACCGGTATCTGCAAATGCATATGACAAAATACTGCTGCCGTATTCCGGACGCATAAACCGTTCCGTTTTCTGTGTCATCAGAATCAGATAAATGCTTTCCTTTACGTTCTCTTCCTTTGAGGAGAGCATAAATCTTCCGGTTGCTTTATTTACCTGTGGCGGGAATTTCATTCCTGCTCCCAGATATAACTTCTCATCCATACAGTCTCCTTTCTGCTGCTAGCCAATCGATATTGGAGTTCCGCTAATCTGTGCCGTTCCTCCGCTTTCTGCCTTAAATGCCGTTGATGCGGACAGCGTCAGATTTGCCGCCGCTATCTTCCCCTTTGCATTTGAGTTCATATCTATCGAATCCTGTGCCTTTACCTTTAGCTTATTGCATTCTATCGATACGCTTCCCTTGTCCCCATTCATGACAATGGATACGCTGTCTCCTACCTCGATTCGCAGCTTGGACTTTGCTTTCACCCGCATTTCTCCGGTTTCTGTCCGCAGCTCTACTTCATTTTCTCCCTTTTCGTCACTTAACAGAATCTGCTTCTTCTGGTTATCCAGCACCAGCTTATGCTTATTTCCCGGTGTATAGAGTGCGATTCTGTCCTCTTCTCCGTCACCCTGCACCGCATCCTCAAATTCCAGCGTGCTTCCATGCTTCGTTACAATTCGTTTTAACTCGTTATTCTGCTGTACCGTACTCTTAAAGAACTTGTCGGATTCCTTTGGAATACAGCCTATTACATATGGCTTCTCAATATTTCCCTGTTCAAATACCAGTAACACCTGGTCGCCTATTTCGGGCAGAAAATAATGTCCCCATTCTTTTCCGCTTGACGGCATCGCCACCCTCGCCCATTTCAGATTGTTTGCATTTTCATCCCGGACCGGAACCGTTACGCATACGCGTCCCTTCATGGCGGCATCATAATTATCGGTAACAACACCGAGAACCACTCCGAAAATCCGATTATCACCGGTTTCCGTCTTCATTACCTGTTTTTCAGCTATTTCATCAATAATGTCATACAATCCCACAGTTATACTCTCCTATCCTGCTTACAGCATTGCATTGGTCTTTCCTGTAATTCTCATACTATAGCCGCCGGACCCCCGCATGGAGTGATGAACGCCTACCATATAAAAGACGTTGGACGGTCCTTCTCCCATACACTGCATATCCAGAAAATATCCCGGCTTCATTTCAGGCAGCCCTACCATATCACAGGTCAGGGTGCCGTACCGGAACGACATATCCTCCATCAGACTGTTTACCCGGTCCTGTGCCTCCTCCTTGCTGGAAATCGTAGGGTCTATGTAGACCCGCTCAGAACCCTTAATCAACGGCTTTGCTTTATTTCCCAAGGAAATCTTATTGGAGAACTTTCCTTTGGATTCGATTACCTTTGCCTTTGAAGGGTCTGTACTTCTTGCATAGATGGTCTCTGCCAGTCCGGTAATATCATATTCTACTTCAAAATTATAGATTCCCATTGCCGGTGTCAGTGTAAACAACGGCATCTGTACGGACTTCGCCTTTCGGAAAATAATATCTCCGCATTCGCAGAAAAACTCATAATTATTCTTCTTTGCCAGCTTCACCAGAAATTCATAATCACTCTCTGCCACCATTTCAATTGTCTGGGCAGAAGCAGTATCTCCAACCGAAGGTGTCAGAATCGGCTGTGACACCTGTATGTTCTTAATGATACCCATGGACTGCAATCTGGCATAAGGAGCACGCATCAGTATTTCCTTGGCGGCTTCCGTAAATTGTGTTGCCTTTAGCTGACGGCTGTAATTTCCTGCCATCATAATGCTCTTGGCATCCATTGCCGTCACCTGAATGCATGGTATATCGTCTTCCCGCATCTGATAGGATACCTTTGCAATCAGACCTATAAATATCAGCTTTGCCTTTTCTCCGTATCCCATATAGATTTCTACCTTTGACCCCAGATAGATGTACTTCTGAATCTCTTCGGTTTCAAACTGTGCCTTTACAGAATTATAGGCACCGTATATTTCAAAAGAGGCAATAGAGGCTTCATATCCACAGGTCAGGTCAACCTCTATATTCGAGATTTGAAACGGAGATTTCTTGTCAATCACCATCCGGTTATTGACCTTAACTACCGCTACCGGTGTCTGGAAGCCCTTATATTTGGTTTTCAACGAATCAAAATCCATAGTTGCCATAGTCTGTTCCTCTACTATAAGTTAATCAGATTACTTGCCTTGTTAATATGCTCCAATGCATTGCTTCCGCCGCCCAGATAATTACTGGTAAAGAGGTTGTCATATGCTTTTTCCCAATATTCGATATTATGCTTTACTTCTATCTGAGTCTCTCCTTCTTGCTTCTTTGATACATTCTGCTGGAATATCTGTATTCCGACTCTTGCCCGAATCGGCTCACCCTTCCGGTTAAACATGGTATATGCGGTATTTACACCTACCAACGCTCCGTCAAATGCCATCCGGTTCCAGACAAATATTACCTGACGGCTTTCCGCTGCTGCCATTGCTCCCACGATTGCCTCTACCAGTGGGCGTACGGTGAAGCCTTCCGAATTTCCCCTTGAGGTATATAACTGTTTGCCCAAATCCCGCACACCGGATACGCTTACAATGTTTTCCAGATTAAAGGCATCCATGATATTCATATCATCAAAAATAAACTCTACCGACATGGTACTCTGTACCGGTACGGTCCACTGTTGGAACATATTTTCACTGGCTCCGCCGGAGCTTCGATTCAAAATCTCACCCTTCATGGTATGAAGCTGTATGCTGGAAGGGTTATACTGTAGCTGAATCGGAACATACTCACCTGAGTTTTTTAGTATCTGCTTTGACACTCCCTTTAAGGCATCGGCTGCCGCATCCAGCTTCTTCCCTGCTGCCTGCTTGGCTGACGATAAGGTCTGCTTCATACTGTCAAGCTTTCCGCCTGTTTTACTGCTTGCCTGCGGCATTACCGTAGCAGTCGGCTCTTCCGGCAACGTAACCGGACGTTTAATCAGCAAATATCCCTTTTCAATTCTTCCGGTCAGACTTCCGGCTGCCCCTTTTAATACATTTGCCATACGCCTCTGCTCCTCCGCTATAAGTTAACCAGACTGCTTACCGTCTGTGAAACCTTCTGTGTTGTCATATATTGCTTATCTGCAAATTCCTTCTCATAGGCTTCCTGCCATTTCTTTACCGCTTCACCCAGACAGGTAATGGTAATATCCAGCTCTGCCCGTATCGGATTGCCGGTTGGACTGAACATGGTATATCTGGAATTTACCCGCGTCAGACCGCCTTCTAACACAGATTTGCCCCATATGAATTTCACATTGGTGTAATCCGTTACCCGCATTGCGGCATGAAAGCCTTCTACCTGCTGCAAAACACTGTAATTCTTACCGGATGCGGTAGCAACTCCGGCTGCGATTCCCTTAACAACCTCTACCGGCTCAGGAATTAATTTGTCCTGTCCGAATGCTTCTTTGTTATTTACCGCATCCAGAATCAGCTTCATGGATACATCAATTCGTGCATTTAACCCCTGAAAGTTTGCACCGGGATGATTTCCGCCATAGTTCGTGACTGCAAACATTCCGCCTCCTACGGCATGAATATGAATGGTAGACGGATTAAACTGAACCATATAAATCATTCCGGTTAAGTTTCCCTGTGTCTTTTTCCGGATGCTGGCATCCCATGCACTGAGTTTTTTCCCAAGCCCATTGCTGTTTAGCTTCTGCGATGCCAGAGCAAGTGCCTGACTGCTTCCTGCCGCACCGCCTTCCTCCAGCTCAACTGGTCCGTTTGTTTCCTGTGGAAACATTATCATTGCTCTTTCAATATTTCCCAATGCACCTGTAATATTCCCTTTTAATGCGGAACCGACTGACATATGTTTCCACCTCCTGTTCGTTTAATCATACGGATGTCTTTGGTTATCATCTGTGGCTATCGTCTGTGATTATCGTCCCCTTCGCATCCGTTCATTTCCCAAGCGTCTTTCCAGACGATTGTATACCTGATCCGATAGCTCTGCTACCTGATTTCGCATTCCCTGCTGTATCATTTTTTCAATATCTGCCGCTGAGGTTTCTATTGTCTGATGATGAATGGTCTGCGTCTGAATCTCTTCTATATGTTCGGTTGTCAGAAGCTGTTCCTTCTGAACTGTATTCTGCCGCAGGGTGCGATTCTGCTCTAACAGCTCCTCCACAACCTCTTCATCCAGATGATTGGTCTGCTCCTTATGCACAAGGTCGATTGTTTCCCAGACCTGCGGTAATTCCTGATGAAGCTCGCGGTATTCCTGTGGCTGAAGCCATTCCTCTTTTACCTGCTTCTGTATATACTCGGTTGGTTCGTTTATTTGTATCTGCGGTTCCCCTTGTTGTAAAACCGTTGTCTGATGCTCCTGATAGACTAAGTCTGCCATCAATTGTCCGTCTGCCTGTTCTCTTACCAAGCCCTGCTGTACCACTTGCTCCGGATTCTTACGGTATCGCTCCAGAATCTTGAAAATCTCGCGGGTTTCCGGTGTCAGCAATTGATTATAAGCCTCTGTTACCTGTGTCTGCTCGGTGGTCTCCTGCTGCAGAACCTGATGATATTCCATTAATGCTTCCTGCGGATGCTCCAATGCCCGCAAGCCCTGCTGCATCATTTTCTTCCGGTCCGGAGTCCGGGGCGTGATAACATGGGTCTGTTCTAATATCTGGGCAACCTTTTTCTGATTTTCTATGTTTTGTTGGTTAATTCTCTTTAGCTCCTGCTCTATCTGTGTCCGGTTATCCTGATAAACCCTCTGCTCCTCGGTTACATTTTCTGTATTCCATGTGAGATTCTCGGTATCTCCCTGCTGCTCGGACCGGCTTATGTGCTGTTCCTCTCTCATGTTCTGCCGGAGATATTGATTCTGAACCGTTACGGAATCTCCCTCCTGCCATTCGTTTATCTGCTTTGTCTGCTCTGCGTAGGTAATCAACTGCTTTAACCCAAGAATCTCTTGATTCTGCTGGTTTTGTACCTGCTCCATGTAATTATTTACTTCGTCTGCATGTACCATTTGTGTGCTGTAATTTTCCTGAAACCGTTCCAGCGTATCTCCTGCAATCTGATAAAAGGTCTGATTCAGTTGATACCATGTATCCTTCTTTTTGATAAGCTGCGGCATCCGCAGGTTATAGACGCGGTCTACAATATCATATAAAACAGCCTGTACCAACCGGGTTGTCATACCGGTTTGTCCGGGAGCAGTCTCCTCCGGTTCATATTCATAGGTATTCACATGCTGATATACCAATGGCTGCTGCTCCATGTGTGTAACATTCTGAAGCTGCTGTAGGTGCATTTGCTGTAATAACCGGTTCTGTTCGCTAAGCTGCATTTCCTCCTTGCGGATATAGGTATCATTTCCCGGATACACCGAGGTAAAGGATTTCATTTCCTGATATACCTTTTCAGTCTGCAAACGATTCAGAATGGTCTGATACAAATGGTTTTCTGCTGCCTGTTCTTCTGCTTCCGCTTCCTCTTTCGTTCCGGTATCCTCTTTAACCTCTTGTCGGTACTGCAATGTCATTTCTTTTAAGGTGTCTGAATGCTCCGTATAGATATGAAGCAGCTCGCGTGTATTATTTGTCTCTTCCTTTAAGCGGTGTATTTCCTGCATGAACTCCTGAATCCGATGGATTCCCAGTTTTCGCATCATGCCGGATATAAATACCTTATCCTGATAGGTTATTGTGTCTGATTGTGCCAGCACAATTCGGTTAATCATATTGTTAATCATCGACAGCTTCATATTCTGGTTCTGCTGTACGTTCATATTTTCAACTAATTGTGTCATGCCGCCCTCTCCAAAATAGATTTCCGGCGGTGCTGTTACCAGATGCAGGAAATCCTCCGGCTCCAAGCTGGTCTGCAGCAGTTGGTAATTCCCCAAGATTCTTTGTTCAAAGCTTTCATAGCCTTGCGTCAACGGTCTGGTACTCACTAATGCAATTGGAGGTTTTACCGTAAGCATATTTCTCTCTCCCTACTTCCTGCTCTCTGTTTCTTGCTCTCTGTTTCCTGCTTTTTACTTCTTGCTTTCTTTCTCTTCTTTCAGCTTCTTTTGTATGGTTACTGCATAGCTCTTCTTTGGCCATGTATTCTTGGAGCTGAACTCAATCATTCCGGATAAGCTCTTTGTCTCCGGAATCTTTGCGTTTGACTTGTTATCCCATGTATTTTTCTCTGCCGAGGTTTTCCTGCCCTGTAAGGATTCGGTCTTTGCCGTTTCCTTTTCCGGCAATACTGCATGGGTCTTTTTACTCCATGTGTTGCTCTCTGCCGAGGTTTTCCTGCCCTGTAAGGATTCGGTCTTTACCGTTTCCTTTTTCGGCAATACTGCATGGGTCTTTTTACTCCATGTGCTGCTCTCTGCGGAGGTTTTCTTACCCTGTAAGGACTCGGTCTTTACCGCTTCCTTTTTCGGCAGTACTGCATGGGTTTGTTTACTCCATTTACTATTCTCTGCCTTTTTCACCATTTCCGGGCGACTATATCCCGGCTCGCCTTCCCTTTGCGGTTTCTTAACATATTCCGAACTATCCTGCTTACCCGGCTTCTTTTTCTTCCTTCCCATAAGAATATCCAGCCATTTCTGCATAAAGGAACGGTTTACATATACACCCGGTTGTTCTAACAGCTTTGCATGGGACTTCTTCTTCCATGTATTTGCTGCGGCTTCCTTCTTTTTCCTTGCTAATGTATTCTGGCTCAATCTCAACTCAGATACCGGAGGAAGTTTTACATGATTCTTTTTGCTCCATCTTTCTTCTGCGGCGGCTTCCTTCCTGCTCTCCAATGTATCGGTTTTCTCCTTGGCAGGTTTAGCAGCCACTGCATTTTGGGGCTTACTCTTACTCCATGTCTTTTCCGTTGCAGCCTTTATCTTACTTTCTTTTCGATTGGTTGTCTTCTTTTCCTGTGCCGGTCTTTCTGCATAACCGATAACCGCAGAATTTCCTCCGCTTGCCTTGGAGGTCACTTTATTCATGCCGTTCTCGCCAAGATTTAGCGTATCGGTTGGAACTGCAACGCAAACCATTTCCCGATAAGCAATTGTGGTGGTTTCTACCACCAGACCGCTTTTTTCTGCGTCCAATTCCCCATAATCCTTTGCGATGACGGTACATCCGCTAAAAGTATAGGTGCGTACCGGCTTCAGACTTGGAAATGCACAGGCATTGACAAACAGAATAATCGGAAGTACCGGCTCACTCCCTAACGGAAGCGGGTCTATCAAATCTATCCCTACATATCGTTCTACCTTGAACGTAAAAGGCTTGGATATGGGCTTTCGCTTAATATGAACGTAATCATTCATACCGCCTTCCTGAATATATTCAAATTCATTTTCTTTCTGAAATCCCCGGACTGCCCGGCAAGGAAGGTCATAGACTCCTTCTACCCGAAGCATAAAGGAATATCCGATTACCGGATGGGACCCTGTGTTTCTGACTAACGAATAGTTATCCCGGTTCTTTACTTCAAATGTGTTATCATTATCTCCCATATTCCGCTTTCACCTCCTAACGTCTGGTTGGCTGCATATCTAGGATGCTTTTTTCATGCTCCTGCTTCGAGGGATTAATCCGTTTGTGAATCTCTGATATTTCCTGACACCACTTTCTGCGGCTGGCATGGTCGAGCTGCAAGACCTCAGAGCTTCCCCAATGAAAATAATAGGATATAAAGGACAATTCCTGATACATATCCTCCACCGGATACAGCCTTATCCCTCCTCGGTAAAATTTACGGGAATGTCAAATTCCTCCCCGCATTTCGGACATACCGCATGAACCACCGGCGGCTCCACATCATTGATTCTCTGATACATATCCTGTAAGAATGCCAAATCTGCCGTAAATAACCGTTCAATGATATTTGCGGAAACCATAGGCATTCCTTCCAGCTCTGTGACTACCTTACCCAGGATGGCAATGGTCAGATAAGACGGGTTACTCAGCACACGCGGGTCTCTGGTTGCACTAATCTCATCACCTGCGGTTGCCAGTCTCATCTTTCCCCTTCTATGTACCTCACCATTACTATCCACATATCCTTTTGGTAATGTAAAATCAAATTCAATCTCCATATGTCGCTCCTTGTCCTTGTTCTCATTATGGGCATAGCCCGGCAGCAACCTTTCGCTGCCGGATTCTGCCACATACTATAGTTTCTGTTTCAGCAATCTGCCTATTAGTTTGGTATAATTAATTCTTCATATGCCAATTCCAAGGTCTCAATTGCTACTTCACTCTGCAATGCATTTAAGTCCGGTGCTGTATACTTTGCTACCCATGCATTTGTCAACATCCACACTCTTGCTCCGGTAACACTAGCCACCTTTGTCTGAGGAGCTCCGCTGTTAATGTCAATCATTTCAATCTGGACATTATATCTTGGCATTGGTCCCCGAACTTCACTTACACACTCACGTAACCATGTCTTAAAGCCGTTATCCAATGTATATCCCATTTTCAGGGTTACATTTCCATGCTTTACCAGTCCCGGCAGCTTTACCGGTGCCAGACTGTTTGCATTACCCTGACGAAATTCAATCACATCTACAGATGCTTCTATTCCGGTCACTTCACTAAATGCTGCATTTGCTCCGTCTACGCCATCAATATGGACATAGAAGTTCATTTTAGTTAATGGATATGCCAATCCACTTCCATTATCGTATGCTGATACTGCCATAGTTCTCTACTCCTTTTCCTGTTATTTATTCTTCGCCGCCTTCACCGCCAGCACTTGCTGTATGCTGCGTTACGCGGAAGATTACAAATTCTGCCGGCTTAGATGGTGCAATACCGACATTACAGATTAATCGTCCGTTTGCAATGTCATCCTTTGACATGGTTGAAGTACCAATCTCTACGAAGTATGCCTCGCTGGAAGAGGTTCCTGCCAGCATACCGGTTCTCCACATATTGTCTAAGAAATTGCTGATGGTCATCTGTACTCTCTGCCACAGATTTACATCATTTGGTTCAAATACAACCCAGTTGGTATTTGCCTTAATACTTTCTTCCACATAGATAAATAACCGTCTGACGTTTACATATCTGAACTGACTGTTGCTGCTTGCGGTTCTGGCACCCCATACGCGGATTCCCTGACCAGGCAATGCACGAATCAGATTGATACCTGCTGGATTCAGAATATCCTGCTCTGCACTGGTGTAGTTGGTCTTTAAGCCGGTACAGAATACGGTTTCATTTGCCGGTGCCTTATGTACGCCACGAGACATATCATTTCTGGAATATACACCCAGTACAGCACCTGAAGGTGGAATGTAGTCACTCTGTCCGGTTGCACGATCCAATACCTGAATCCATGGATGATACATAGCTGCATAGCTGCTGTCAATCATTTCACGATATTCCAACAAGTCCTTAGTCTTGAACATATCCTTTGGCATATCAATAACTGCCATACGGTTCTTAAGATTCTCACACTGTGCTACCAGTGCTACGATTACCTCCGGTATGGTAACTCCCGGAATTGCTAACATGCTGACGCTTGTATTCTCTACGAATGCTGCCAGTCCGGTTCTTGCTCCCGGTCCGTTATCTACTCCGATAAAGGTAGCTGCGTTAATCTTGCTGATGCTTCCGTTGCTTCCGCCATCCAGCAGGAACATTCCGCTGGCATTTCCTTTTCCGAGAATCAGCTCTACCGGATTCATCAAATCCTTTGCCGGTGCAACCTCAACCTTTACGATTTCACTGTTTGCCATCTTATATCCGATGTAGTTTGGATTTGCAGTATTGAAGCTGACTCCTGCGTAGTTCTCTACTTCTTCGTTATACCGGACACTGATATTGGTCTCAACCAGATATAATAAAGTCTTTGGAACAATTGCAGTATCTACTACATCCTTCTTAAATGGCTTTTCAAAGATAACGGTATTGTCATAAATATTTGCAATCCGGTTGTACTCGCCATCTACGGTAACTAAGTCTCCCTCGCGGAAGCCTTCTACGGTCTTAGCTACATAGCTGTCACCGTTCTTACCGAGAATCTGCATCTTTCTCTTGGTTACGCTTGTCAATGTAATCTGAATCCGATTACCCCACTTACCTTCATTTACTGCTGTTACGGTTAAGATTCCCTTCTTAACGGTTGCCTTTTTTGCATCCTCAGGAATTACTCTGGTAACATAGCAGCGGGTTCCTCCATTTACAAAGAACTGCTCTACACTGTTTGCAAGATACCGATACTCTCCGTAATCGAACTCATTCAAAGCTCCTCCGAAGATTCTGGTAAAATTCTTCATACTGGTTACTAATACAGGTGCTCCAACGGTTGCACCTTTTTCTGCCAGACCGATAAAGCCTGCAGTTGAAGTTCCTACTCCTTCGATTGAACGTGGGGAATTGTCAAATTCTTCTACATATACCCCTGGTGATAAATATTCTGCCATCGTTTAACTCCTTTCTATCCATTTATTACCTTTTGTTGTGAAGGTGACGTAACGGAAATTGTCCCTCCACCTAAGCCGCAGGTCAACGTACATCCCATAACCAGACATGGCTTTCCGCCTGTTTGTGTCGTAGACTGGGACTGTCTCCATGTTCCCATCGGAACCATTGTACAAGGCTGGGGTGTTAATACTCCCAGTGCAGCCGCAGTTGCTGCCTGTACTGTCGGATTCTGTAAGGATGTGCATAGAGCAAAGGGCGGCAGGTTCGTATTTGGTGCGCAGTCTACAATCGTAGCTACCGGTTTATTTCCCATAAGCACCTTGCTCTGAGAGGTTACATTCAGAACACTTGGTGCCGTTCCAAATGTACACATACACTGTGTACCGGCCGTAACGTATACCATATTATTTTCCCAACTCCCTTTCTGTCTCCTGCGAATCCATCGTTTGATAGTATGTCTGTCCTTGAACCTCATACCGTATCAGATATGTATCTGCTTCGTTCTCTATCAGAAGCCGCAGCAGGTATTCTCCCGCCTCTCCTATCTGACCTCTCACGATTCTTACAATCGGATCATTCACTGCCCAGGGCTGATTCAAAGGTTCTTGAATCGTTATCCCGGTTTTCGTAATCTCCTTTTTTACCTGAAAGCGTTGATACTCCTGTTTTTCCTTGTTGAGCAAGGCATATTCCTGCTCTGTAAGCTCCATCGTACCGTAATAGGTCAACTGCTGTTTCTTCGGATTATACTCCTGAAGGAAACAGGATTTTGCCTGCAAGGAAACTGCTTCCAGACATTCAATGCCATCCATGCTTCCCCTTATGGTTACATAGTCTGCTTCCGGATGACTCTTCTCCTTTGGAATTAACGGCACCTCAAGTACCTGGTAAGACTTTTTTGATTCTCCATATTCCACAGAGACCGTTTTTGTCTCATATCCATATACTTCTATCTCGTACTGTGTATTCTCGCGGGAAGTGTCTGTTATCACATAGACTCCTCCGCCCTTGTAGGAAAAGAATACTATCTTTCCCTTTTCCCTGAATATCACATTTCGTTCAAGAATGCTTTTTCCTGTAGTCGTGTCCCGCAATTGCAGTACCATGTCAAGGCTATGTCTGACGATATATGCTTCCACCTAGTGTCAACTCCTCCCTTCTTCATTCATTGATTTAATTCCAAATGTTGCATCTACAACCCGCGGTGTATCTACGATAACCTCGCTTGATAAGAAGACCGGTGCTGCCTTGTAAAACAGACTAATCTGATATGGCTTGCTGATTGCCTGCCATACTCTTACCTTTTCCTCCAGACTTATCTTCGCCTGAGACAGTACAATTGGAGGCTCCTCGGCATCTAACCATGGTTGCAGCTGATTTGGCCGCACAGAACTGTTATCATTTACTATCTGTGCTATCCTCCCAATGATTTTCTGAATATCCGGAGCCTTTAGCCCCATCTGGGAAGAACCATTGATAAAAACCATATAGTATAAGCTATACGGATTAGGTGGCTTCTGTAACCGCACACCGCCGCTTGTCATCAATGCGGGCTGTGCGACCTGACCCTCTTCCTTTACCTCATAGAGATACAGACCAACAATGTAGTCTACATCCTGAGATGCCGGAGAAGATATTTCGATATTGTTCGGGGACGGTATTGGCTCCGGACACATCTTTTCTCTGAGTGTCTTAACTATGTAAGAGCTGACATCCGCTATAATGGTGTAATCTGCCATTTAATCCCCTCCTTTGGTTAATAGTGCTTGATATATTTCATCTGCCTGTTCTTTCTGTGCCGGTGTGTATAAAATTGCCACACTGCTGTTATCCACATACTCAATCTGGCAGTCGAAATTCTTCGTTACAAAGGTTCCCGGTATATATAAATAGGTCTGATACTCTGCTTTTTTTGCCATGGTTGCCGATGCGGAGGTATTTGAGCGGATACTGCTCTTACCTGCGGTAAACTCATAGAAATCCTTGCCCTTCTGCAACGTAACCACCATCCGGGAATCGTCAAATACATAACGGTATCCTAATGCTTCGGATATAGCCTTGGTGGATGCATACTCCTCTGTTGTCCCTGTCAGCTTGGAATATGCATATCTGGAACCGTTTTGCAGCATTACATCACTGTATCCGGCTGCCAGATTCTTAATTGCATGGCTGTTCTTGATTTCCCCGTACCATTCCAGTGCCAGCACCGCCTGCTGCTGCTGTTCTTCCGTCAGATTCATAAACGGGCTTCCCATCAGCTCTTGCAGATATGCTTCTGCTTCATTGGCACTCAGACCATCTTGACTGCTCTTTTCTTCACCGGTCTTAATCAGACTGTTCATTCTTGCTGTTAATTCTTTATTTTCATTACTGTCTGTGGCACTGCCTGCCAGCTCCCATGCACTTTCAATATCCTGCAAGGCTCCTGTAACCGCACTGCTGTTCGCATCCATCAGGGCTTCCAGACTATCCAGAGCCTTCCCTACATCATCCAGATTCCCGCTCTGTATGTCACTGACGGTTTCCTGTCCGATTGCCAATGCGGTTGCTCCCGCTGTGCCGGAGCTTAGGTTCGCTGCTGCCCATGACTTATCCGCCTCGCTTGCCGTTGCAGATAATATGGTGTCGGAATATTCCTGTTCCAGAGCCGCAATATCATTATCCTTTGCCTGAATTAACGCATCGATGCGATTGGCTTCTCCTAATTGGTTATTATCCAGCGCCTTTTGCTTCTCCTGTAATAACGCATCCTTTTCCTTTTGCAAGACACTCATATCGGTTCCGCCCCGGCTGGAATTTACCAAATCCGACAACTGCTGCTTTAACCATACCAGATATTGTTCTACCGTTTCGGTTGCCTTATCCTTTGCCGCATCCTGCTTAACGGCATTTCGAAATTCATCCACACCCTGTATCAGCGTTGTCATATATGCCTGCCCTGCCTCATTGGACATTCGAAGTGTCTTTGCCTGAATCAAAAACTGATACTCGGTACGGACTGCATTAATGCTGCTCTTTGTCTCTTCCGCATAACGTTCTAACAATGCCTGATTACTGCCTGCGGCTGTCAGATTTTCCTGTGACATACCTGCCGACAGAGCATCCTTATATGCCTTTTCTCCCTTTGGTAAAAGGTCGGAATTTAGATAATCCAATTCCTCTTTTCCTTTATCTACAGTGTTATTTTTTATATTATAAAGATAACCGAGCTTTTTTAGGACTGTTGTACAGGTTCCGGAATCGGATGCCTCCGCTCCGGCTACCAGCTCCTGCATCAGTTGGTATTCCTCCTGTCCTATCACAGAGGTGCTGCTGGAAAAGCCCTTGGCACTGTACTCATTTATACTGGTCTGCAAATTCCCCTGCGACTCCACAATGGCTTCTGCTACCGCACTGTTCTTTACTGCGTCAATATTGTTCGTCAGCTCATCCAGCAATTCATATATCTTCGTATACAGATAAACCCTACGCTCTGCGTCCAGCTTACTCATAACCGTATTCAGCATTTCACGCTCGTCACCCTCATTCAAGGTTGCGGATACCTGCTGATAATATGTATTTACTGCATTTAATTGCCGTTCCCATTGAAGTGCGGTTTCATCCGGTGTCCGAACCTTTGCACCGTCTACTCCTGCTGTCTGCGTTGTCTTAAGGTCTTCATCAAAAAATTCCTTAATCATCAGACGAAGTTCCTCGGTCGCATCCTTATCCTCGGTGCTGGATTCATCATCCCCATTTGAGCTTGCGGTAGTTGTTGCCGATTGTCCGTTTTCCAACATCTGATATTGTGTGGTCAACGGGCGAAGCTCCTCCATATTCCGCAAATCATACGGGTCATTAATATCAAATATATTTACTGCCTGCCCGGTTGTTAAATCATAGGTGATACCGTCTGATTTTGTGTGATGGGTGAAGGATAACTCCTCTACTACACTGTTCGTAACCGGGGTTCCCTGTGTGGAAATGTCCGCAATTGAGGTTGCGGATGATATTTCGTACCAGCTTCCGCCGCCAAGCTCTGATTTATAATACATATTCGTCTGTGAAAATGTAGCAGCCGAATCGTATGCTATCTGATACAACTCATCTGTCATTGCTCCGATATAGATTAAATGCGAACCGATTACCAGCGTCGAATTTTCTATATCACTGCTCTTTATATGGACAGAAGCAGGGGTAAGACTCGTTTCTTCATCTTCGGGAGCTGCGACTGCATAAATGCCAATTCCTAACAGAGCCGAAAAGACAACTATGCCGATGCCCATATATAATGCCAGCTTCTTTTTTTTCTTTTTCTGCACTTGCTGCATGGTCTACCTCCCTCTTACTCTGCTTTCTTTTCAATCAACTGTTGGCTCTCTGTATCTATCTGACATTCATACAGCAATCCCTGATTACTGTCATAGAAACAAACCGTCAGATTCGACAAATCCGAAGAAATCAAGCCCAGATACTTAAAGCCTGCCGTTATGGCTACCTTCTGCCGGTTTGCCAGATAGGTTCCGTCTGCGGTACGGATGTCGTAATACTGAATCTCCGTCTTGTCGGTTCGGATATTAATGGTTGCCAGCCCTGTCGTTGCACTGGTATCCAGAGTATAGCTTCCGATAACCGCCGAGGTGTCTGTTTCCACACGGTAGCCGGTTGTAATTACCAGCTTGCCCGAATACACCGAGGTGTCTATCTCACAATCATCAATCACCTTATCGTCACTGTATAATCTTACGAATGCGGTATCCACACTTTCTATTGTAAGTGCCAGATGCTTAATGCTTTGGCTTACATTCGTACGTCCACCAATCTGCGTACCATTTACCCATAATTCATAATCGGTAATCTCTGTATCAACATCCTCTGGAATATATAAGCCAAATTCAAAGGCATTATCTGCTGCCAGTGAATGAATATAATAGTATACTCCGTCCTCTTCCTCCTCCACTACATAGCTGGCACCACCGCCTATTACATCTCTGTCGGAGGAGCCTGCCGACTCTAACTGTACGGAAATTGCTCCGCAGGTTAAACGGTCAAAGCTCGCTATGGTCTTTGTATACTCGGACAGTGCATCCAATTCCTCCATCTGAAGGTCTGCGTATTCGGTCTGCTCGTCTGCCAGCTCCTCATAACTGAACTGCCCCATCAGATTCTTTGCGGTATCTTTTTCTAATGTTTCGCGTGCCTGCTGCACCTGCTGTGTCATGCTCTCATAGGTAGCCCGGACAGAAATATAATTATTAAAGCTATCCGTTACCTGTGTTTCCAAATCCTTCTTTGCCTGCTGTTCTTCATCATACAGGTCTTTATAGTTTAATGCCGCCTCATACAGTGCATACGGCTCTGCGTCCACATAACGGACACCGTCTACCTCACCCTTTTTCCATTCCCTCGGAATCTTGATGAAAAGTATCTTGAATTTTCCCTGCCAAGGTGCATCTATTCTTTTCAGAAATTCATCATACTGCAAACGGAATGCCGCCTGGTCTACTTTTTCTCCGTTTAAGACCTGCTGTACAAACCCACTAATCAGATTCATATTGGTTCCGTAATGCTGGGACATTAACCGGTTATTCGTGTTTAGCTCCAACAGGGCATTCGAGGTGCTGACCTGTGCCTCATAATAGCCTTGGTCGCGGTCATAAGTATACTGCAATATATCGTCTAACTGACTCCGGTCTATCTGGGTGCTGATATACGGATTCACGAATGTATATCCGCTTCTGACATCCAGGCCGATAGCATCCGAAAGCTTATCCTTTGTTGTTTCGTAGCTTCTCATGCTTCCCAATAATTTTGTCTGCACGCTTTCCACATCCGAAGCAATTCTGTCTACATCGGTCTGTGTTGCCTGCCCCATTGCCAGCCTTGCTTCATTCTTTGCCTGTGTATCCTGCAAGGATGCAAGTCTTGCCTCATAGAACTGAATCTTTTCCTGAAGCGTATAGCACTCCACATATAATAAGGTCACTTCTTCATATACCGCATACTGATTATCAATCATTTGATGCTTTAGAACATCTATATTTGATTGAAGCTCCAACGGTTTATATATATATTCCACTTCCTCGTCCAGTGTCGGACTTTCCGGAAATTTGAAATTCAGCAACGGGGTCCAGCGGAAGGTTGCCTGGTCCTTCTGCTTTAATTGCAGACTCTTTACCGACTGCGTATACCGCACCTCTGCCAGTGCAAGTTTGCTTTTCAGTGAGGAATAATCGGAGCTGTTGCTAAGCCCAAGTGCTTTTGCCTGTGCTAACGTAACCGTCTTTCCGGTAGGAAGTCCTGTATTCTGCTGTGTCAACTGCACACCGGATACCGGCTGGCATAATGGTGTATTCAAAATCATTGCCGCACATAACAAGCCTGCCAGTAATATTCTTCCTGCTTTCATAATTCCTCCCTTCTCCCTATCCGGGTATCTGTCTTTCAACTCCTGATTTCTTATTTCTGTTCAACCATATACATAAAGAAAGGACTGTTGCGGTTCTCACAGAAAAATGTATAAATCAAATCATCCGTCTGGTATACATATAAGTAAATCTCCAGCTTGGTCTGATAGCTTTCCACCGTCTTTACTTCATCAAATACGGAAGTTAGCTGTAGCTCCGCATCCAATCCAAGCGGTTCCTTCTGTTCATTTATTAACTCTATTCCGACTGCCTCCGGAAGTGTTACATATGTATTTCCATGAAACTCCGGCTCTCCCAAGGCTTTTGTCAGACCCTCAATGCTGTCCAGCGTGTTCTGTCCGTATATAAACTCAGAATCCATTACATATATCTGTGATACTACCGCTTCCTCATCCACACTGGTATCACTTTGTTGAATGCTGTACATTGCCTGTATATCCTTCATATAGACCAAGGAATCCGTTCCGTAACTATATACCCGGCTGTCTCCGGTATAAAGCTCTCCGATTTCAGAGGTCTTTTTTCCTAAGAACTGGTTATATACCAAGCCGTCACAATGAAAGGCTCCGGTAAATACCGCATTATCACCGCTGTCAAACAGCGTTCCCTGTCCTTCCTTGACTCCTGCAAGGAAATCTCCTTCATATTCCTTACTGCCGTCTACGCGGTAAAGCGTACCGCTTCCTTCAAAACAGTTATCAACAAATTCTCCGTTATACCGAGTCTGTCCTGTCGGATAGAACAGCGTACCGTTTCCGTTATAACGATTATGTTCAAACTCCCCGCTATAGATTAAATTCTCCTGTTTGCTATAGAGATTACCATAGCCGGTAGCATAGCCTCCGCTTACATTGCCCTCGTATGCGATATATCCGCTTCGTGCCTTTATCTTTACATTTCCCTCTGCAAAACGCAGTGGAATTGAATTATACCGATATACCCGGACACCCTCGGATGCACTCTGAAAAAGTCCCATGGAGCCTGAAAACGTAATCAACAGATACAGACTTACCAGTCCCACCACGATTACTACAGCAAAGCCTAGCCGTCGGCTAATCATCCAGTTCCGGACTGTGAAATAGTCATTTTTATCCTTTGGCTTAACGTCAAAAATCTTCTGCAGAAATGTCCGCAGTCCGGTTAATACCTTTGATTGCCAAAAGCTCGGAGACAGCCAATATCTAACCTTTGTCCAGATAGATATAACTCTGTTTTTTAATGTAGTTAATAAGACACTAAAAAAATTATTCATAAGCTCCCTTTTCCTGTTTCCCCTTATCTATCACACTTCTTCATGGAACAGCTCGTAAGAGGTATGCTCCATTTCCGGGTGGTTCAAATGATGTTCGCAAGTGAACAAGTACCACTTAATCAATCTATCCTCCGGACACTCCTTTAATGCGTCCGAGAACGCATTTCTTGCCAGATAAAAATCATCCTTATAGAACAAACGGATTCCCTGCTGGAATTTGCTGTCTGCCTGCAGCTTCTTTCTGCACTCCTGTCCCGGACAGGCATCCAATATTTCATACAGCTTAAACGCTGTCCGCTCTGTACCCACATATCCCAGATAACGATACTGCGTATCCTGCGGTATGGAATCAATCAGAGAATCGGTTACTACCATCCGTACTCCTGCTGCCAGAAGTCTTTCCGGATAACGCTCTAATACCTTCCACTCATTTGATGCCAAAAATGCCATTGCCTGTTCTTCATCCCCGGCTACGCCATACAGGTATTCGGAACGGTGTGCAAATATAATTAATCTTCCGCGATTGATTCCCTCTACGGAATCCAGCTCCCGTATGGAATTAACACCAAAGGCGGCTACCTGAGCTGCTTCCTCCAAAAATAAGAACTTCATGCTCTGAAGGTCGCTGTCACCGGAAATCAAAATTCCCTCCTGCTCCTTCTGATGCTTGGTTAATATCGCATACTTCTGATTCAATGCCTGCATATACTCCAGTTGGGAGGTTACCGGAACGCCTGCCGTCTTTGCCAGTGCAACAATGCCGTTTACGTCGACAAAATCTCCGCTTGCAACCTCTGCCATAGAGGAACGCTCTAAAATCCGTTCCACCTGCTTCGGTGCAAATCGATAATATGCCCGCAGCGTCCGATATTTTTCATAGTTAGACCTTGCGGTATTCTTTACCAGCTCACTTAAGCTGTTCCACATGGTCTGCATTTCATTGCTGTAGATTTTCGGCTTTTTCCAGTCTTCTTTTCCGGAGCTGATTACGGACATTGCACGAATCATTTTCTTCCATTCCTGATTCTGAATTAATACAACTATCGCAATCAGTATGGTTGCTACTCCCCACAGAATCCAGCCCATTCTTATGAACCAGTTCTGTATTTCAAGTTCTCTGCTCATCAGGCTTGTTATCGGAATCTGAACACAGAGAACATTCCGGCTGATAGCTGCGTCCGAATCTGCCCATACCAGAACACCGTATTCGTGCTTCACAACCACCTGTGCGTGACTGTGATTCTTTGCCACCTGATTCATTAACGGATATACCTGTTTCTGATAATCCGCATCTTCATCAAAGGTATCCTGCTCTCCTATGAAGAAAATTCTATTGTATCCATCTGTGCTTTCGGTATAGACTCCTGCATTCAGATAATACTTGCCGTCTGCCGCTGCCGGTAACACCTCCTGCATTGCAGTTTCCATCCACTGTGCCAGCTCCTCCTGCTTGGAAGCATCGGTAAATTCTTTATCATCCAAGGTTGTAATGATTTCGTTGGACTGTTCAAACTGCCTTGCAATATAGGTCATATATTGCTGCTCCATACTGCCGATGGATACCCGATATGCATAGACATACCCTGCCAATAAAATCACAGATACTATCAGCTCCATAACTGCCAGTCGCTGAAGTGCCATGGAGCGGCTGCCCAACATGAGAATAAATATTAAAATCAGCAGAATTGCTATTACATATATCATCTGTTTCTCCCCTATTGTCCAAGTGATTCGGTTCCGATTTTCTTAAACGTATTCATAAAGAACCGCAAATACGGTATATCACCGGTTGTCAACTGAAATACCAATCCGATTACTGCCAATACAAACAGTACAATGGACAGATATAATAATATACGAAATATTACCTTCTGGTTTCTGTAAAAAAAGCCTCGAATCTGCAATAACAGATTCCGCTTTTTCGGCTCCTCAGATGCCATCTTGACATCATAATACAAATCTTTGAAATGCGTATACGAGCCTTTTGTAATCTTCTTGCTCAATAATTGATAACTGTCTGCCTTCTGCCTTGCTTTGCTTACCAGCAAATCCCGAAGAATCGTGGCACACAGTCCGACACAGGCTTCCTCGCCGATTGTCCTGTCCAAATCCGATATATCCAGCGGACATCCTAGTTGAATGCTGTTGTCCATCCGCATATGAATCTGCTTTTGTTGCAGACACAAATACAGCAATGGATACGGAAGCCTCGTAGACATACATTCAATAATCAGATTTACACAAATCGTCTCGCACACCGAAAGCGTAAACTGGTCTCCCATATAGAAGTCTTCCAGATACCGCTCTTTTATATATTCAAATACAAGACCGAATCCCTGACTACAGGTAAATACATCTATGTAACAAGGCTTTGAACCGCTGTTTTCCCCGGATACGATATGAAGAAATTCCTTTGCCAGTGCGTGGTCCTTGATTATCATAACAGTATAATAATCATGCCCGGAGCTGCTCAAATCCTCGCAGACATATACATCATTTACAGGACCGATGTATATTTCCCGTATGGATTCCAGAGACATTTCTTTTACCTGATACCTCATCCTTTATCCTTCCTCTGCTTGCTCAATTCCCCTTTTTTTGACAATTGCATATGCGTATGTACAAATCATAGGCATGTCCGTACAATAGATTCGAATTTCATATACGCCCTCCTTGGAAGGTGCCGTATAGATACCATCCGGAGTAACCTCACCGCTGCCCGGTTCGGTTAATTCATATGCAACAGAACAGCTCTTCATGTTGTTGAACTTCACATCGAAGTAATAGCTTTCCTTGGTTCCCAATACAACGGTCGGCGTCTCGGCTGTAATGCTCTTGTTGCTAATATCCTCTGCGGTTATCAGATTCTCTCCATTCGGGAACTTTAAGGCTACCCAGCGGAATGTAAGAATCAGGAAGTCCACATCCTTCAAAAACCGAACCGCAACGACAAAGCTGCCTTTATCATTTAATACCTTTACTGCCGTTTCCACACATACACTCGGTGAATTGTCCTCCTGGAACAAATCCGGATTGCCATATATGGTAGACTTTGTATTTGCCCCATGAACCGGATTGTCCTCCAGCTTTTCATATCCTATTTCTACATAGACATTTCCCTTGCCTAAACCATGCATTACTTCTCCGGAGTAACGAACCTCTCCCTTTCTTGCGTTTGCATTTAACGGAATCTCCAGCACACCGGTTTCTATCTCCGGTACAGCTCCCAGATGTTCCCGGACAGACTTGCGTCCCATTGCCCGCATCGGTTCTTCAAAATGCTCCTGCTCGAACCATTCATCCCGGAAATATTCCTGATATTCTTCCTGCCGCTTCTTTTCTGCCAAGGTCGGTATGTACTGCTTAACTGCCTGCTCCTGAATGCCTTCAATAATATAGGCAGTTTCGGTTCTTACCAGACTCAGTGCTGCCAATGGGATGTAATCCTTGTTCATTCCCATTCTCCGCATTTCCAGACTCAGCTTTCCGCTTTCCCGCAATGCCAGCTCCTTCGGTTCAATCTCCGATACTCCCACCTGAAGATTCATACTGCCCTGCACATCTGCCTTTGCCCCATCTACGGCTCCCTGTGCAGTTCCTGCCTTTATTACGATAAATGTATCCGTTGCCGAATCCGCTTCTGCTTTTATCCAATAGTCCTTCTTCAGAACCTCTCCCTGCTTTAAGGATACCTGCTCTGCGGATATTTTTAATTCATGCAGACCATTTTTTACCGAGAAGCCCGGCATTTGGAGAACCGCTTCATAATTCAAATGACATACCCGGTCCGTCTGCTTTGTAATCACCAGCTCTGCCCGTACATATTTACCGGCACATACGGTTGCCGGCATCCGAAATGCTACGGTATAGTCCGGATGCTCCATCAGAAGACTGGTTGCAAAGAACTCGGTTTCCATTTCCAGCTCCTGCTCTACATCCTCCTCGTCCATCAGGAATAATTCATACCCCTCTGCAACCCGGTTGTATTCATACTCGGATTCACTTTCCTGCCGGTTCACAGTATAAACGGCATGAACATCATCCTCTTTATATCGGAGACACAGCATTACCCGATTGGTTCTTAAACCTTCAAAGCCGGAAATGGCAGATAACTTCTTTACCACCGAATTCTCTATTACAATTTCTCTTCCCATACTGTCAATGGCAGCTCCGCTTTCCACCAATACAGAAAGGTCATCCAAGCAAAACACACTACAGCCGCATAAGATTCCGGAACCAATCACTGTCTGATTCACAAATCTCCGCTTATTATTGTTATATGTCTGCTCTGCTAAAAAATCCGAAGATGTTAACATCTTCCCTGCATAGTAACGATTTCTTTCAAAAGGTATTACATCTGTATTCTTCACGTTCCTACTCATCCTCCCTTTTTCTGTTATTATCATCCTAACATATTTTTCCTGTTTAAACTTAAAGATTCCTTAAAGATTTTATGCTTCATCCGCCAATGGAAATATGATATACATTGCGAACCCGGTTCCAACTCCTCCTTTTACCTGTAATGTGCCATGATGCTTCTGAATAATATCCTTTACCAGATACATTCCCATACCGGTTCCCTTTACGGCATCTGTTTCCTGCTCGTTTTGTTCCCCGCGGTAATTAAGCTCCGTCAACCGCTCTGCGTCCTGCTTAGTAACGCCTTCTCCATTGTCGCGGTATACCACCCATGCCTGATTCTCAACCTGCTCTATGGTTATATATATGGCATCTCCATGCCGCATATACTTCAAAGAATTTTCGATTAAATTATACAGCACCTTCATAATATCAATCCGGTTGCCCCGGATATATACATGCTCATGACTGCTGTTAAGCTCCAGTTTTACGCCATGACTTTTCGTTAAATTATCCGCATAGTCAACAATATTTTTTGCTACCTCCAGTAAGTCCAACTGTACATTCTCTTCTTCCTTCCCCGCATCATCATCTATCATGATTTGAAAGGTCTGATTCAGATAGTCAATATTGCTGCATATTTTGCTGATATACATTTCCTGTTCTTCTAGGGAATCGTAGTCTTGCTTCCTTAATAAATCTCCATATCCGGATATGATTGCAAGCGGCATCCGAACCCCATGTGCAATCTGACGCTTCAACCACACCACATCCTCCTTCATGTTGCGAATCTGGCTGTCCGTTTCCCGTTCCTGCTTTTGAAGCTCCTGTTTTGTAATCTCCTCCAGCATGGCAGAGTCCCGTTTCCACTGCCGTCCCTTATGACAAATAACCAAAAGCAGTGCTATCCACATAAGCACCAAAATAAGACAGGTGACTTTTATAATCCATCCACTGTCAGCTACAAACACACTATATATTAATGTAAAACCAGAAATTAAAATCCCCGAACCGGTGATAATTATAATCCCTCTCATACTATTTCCCCTTATACATCCGAAAATATGTATCCTACACCACGTACCGCCCGGATAATATCCCTATGCTGGTAATCTATCTTCTTTCTGAGATTTGATACATGCACCATAAGCGTGCGTATGTCCTCAATCTCTCCATGCTCCCAAATTGCACGATATAATTGCTTATATAACAGAATCTCGTCCGGCTTCTGCACAAATTCCAGCAGCAGCTTATATTCTGTCGGTGAAAGCTCCAGCTTTTCCGCTTTGTCCCCCTGTTCATCACGTTTATATACTGCATAATTCTCTTTATCCAGAATAAACTGCCGAAATTCTATTATTTGTTTTCCCTTACTGTTTTTTAAGTTCTCTTCTATCCGTTCTACCAGCTCGGAAATATTTACCGGCTTTACCAGATAATCATTTCCTCCGCCGCGAAATGCCTGTACTATCGTAGTGCTGTCTCCCAGACAACTCATAAATATAATCGGATAGTCATATTTTGAACGAATCCGTTCACATAACTCATGTCCGTCACAATCAGGAAGCATAACATCCAGCAATATAAGGTCCATTGGCATTTTCTCCAACTGAGCCATTGTGGTTTTGCCATCCTCTGCACAAACCACCTGATAGCCCTGCCCCTGCAATTGCCTTGCTGTCAGCATTGCCAAATCTCTATCATCTTCTACCACCAGTATCGTTGCCTTCACCAATGCCGCCCCCTTTTTCTCCATTATTAATGATACACGTTTTCAAAATTCAAGTCAATATTCTGGTGAAAATGGTCTAAAAATGTTTTGCCTATATTTAGGTTGCATCCCCAAAATAATTGTTATAAAATTATGTAGATACCTAATAAATAATATCACGCATGGGGGAGCGTTTATGAAACAAAACCAACACAACCGAGCATTTGAGATTATATTGATTACTTTTATTATACTTACATATATTATTACCTTTATATGTCTTTTGACAAAGCTTCCGCTTTTTGCTTTCATCAGTTATATCTGTCAGGCGGTTGCCGTCTTCTTGCTGTTTTTTGTATTTCATGCAAGACCTATTCCGGTAGAGACAGAAGAAGAATCCTTATCCCTGCTTGGAGAGGAACAGAAGCAGTTGGCAGACGAACAGCTTCTTCAAATCAAGGAATTAAGAGACCGAACCACCGAGCAACAGGTTACGATTGAACATTTACAACGGGAGTTACAGGAAGCACAAGCATCCCTGTCCGAAAAAACAGATGCATATACACAATTGGAGGAACAGCTTGCCAACGCTCCTCAGCCGGATGCTTCCGTATGTTATGCGGATTTCTTACCGCCGGCAGAGGATGCAGAGGACACTACGATAGATATTCTCGAAATTGTTCAGGATACCATTTCGGAATTAGAAGCATCCGCCCACGAAGCGAATATTCGTATTCAACTGGCTTCTGCCAGCAGCAACCTGTATGTAAAGGCGGCTCCTTCCCGTATTCGTATTCTGTTTCGTAACATCATTGATAATTCCATTAAATATATGCAGCGTACCGGTATTTTACTAATCACCGTTTCTAATATCGGTTCGGATATATTTGTTGTATTAAAGGATAACGGACTGGGGCTGGATACCGCAGAGACCGACCATATTTTTGAGTTGAACTTCCAAGGCTCTAACCGCATTAGTGGAAACGGGCTGGGGCTTACGCAGGCAAAAGCAATCGTAGATTATTACGGCGGAACCATTTATGCTAAAAGCACTCCAAATCAGGGAATGGGGATTTATATTCAGTTGCCTACCGATTGATTTTGCGAAATAAATGATTCATAAGTCTACATATATAATATATATTAATGCATACAACAAGGCACTCTTCTCATCAAACGGAAGAGTGCCTTATGTATTATATACAGTATGTTCTTTCTTTTATTAGACTATTACATTATATTTCCAGCATATTCTTATATTGTCGCTATCCATGATTATATCTGGAAGTTGCTCATAGAATCTGCTATCTTATCTGCAGCATTCTTAACCACCTCTGCGGATTCGGTTACTTCATTGAAGCTATTTGCCACTTCCGCTGTTGCAGCAGAAGTTTCTTCTGTACTGGCTGCATTTTCTTCTGCTACTGCAGACAAGCCCTGTACAACATCTACAATTGCACTTCTTGCTTCATTTAATGCAACGGTACGATTTTCAATGGCTTCAATTCCCCGGATAGAATCCTCGATACCATTCATAACCTGTTCTACTATGGTTTCTGTGTTTACCACGTTCTCGCTCTGATTATTAATGATTTCCCGAACCTTTTCCATGGTCTTAACTGCTTCATTGGAATCATTAATCAATTCATTAATAATATCATCAATGGCATCTGTGGATGCATTGGACTGGTCTGCCAGCTTCTGAATCTGATTTGCAACAACTGCAAAGGAACGTCCCTGCTCTCCTGCTCTTGCTGCCTCAATACTTGCATTCAGAGACAGAAGGTTTGTCTCCTCTGCAATGGAGCTGATTAACCGGGTAGCCTCCCGAATCTTCATGGACGATTCATTTGTACGGTTCGTCTGGTCATAAATCAAATCAATGGCTTCTTTTACTTCGTCATTAATACTACGAAGCTCCATCAATGACTGACTTGCCTGTACACTGGACTGCCGCATATAATCTGCGGTTGCGTTCAGATTTTCAACTTCCTTCGCTGTTTCTTCTATCATTTCTCCCATAGAGTATACACTCTCGGAAGCATTTTGTGCATCCTGTGCCTGAGAGGTCGCACCATCTGCAATTTCACCGACTGCACGTTCTACACTGTCTACCGTTACGAGATTCTTCTGTGCGGTATCATTTAACTGCTCTGCGGATTCCAACAAAGAATTGGCGTGTTCCGAAATATCCTGAAACATATACTTCAACTCGTCTCTTAAGCCTGCCATGGACCTTGCCAGTACACCGATTTCGTCTCCGCGGCTGGTTGCTATATCATCTACCTCTACATTCAGATTGCCCGCTGCCACCTGCTTTACAACATCAATGCTTGATGTAATTGCCCGGCTGGTGCGAACTGACAGAATCACTGTAACAATCAAAGCAATGATTAAGGCAATCACCAATATAAGTGCCACCTGCTTTGCACTCAAATTAAATGGTCCTGCCATTAAGAAAATCGTTAGTGCCGTAATTACAACTGTCGGTATTCCCGACATTAATATCAATTTCACCTTTAATTTCATCGTCCGTAACCTCCCGCTCTATTTTAATCTCATAATTTCTGTATTAACCCAAATACCATCTTATATTTGATTATAACAAGCTGTTTTAAAATATGCAATTACAGAAATTAGCTTTTCATTGTATTTTATATATATTTTTTGACTTTTTATCGGAAAAGAACGCATTCTGCTCCCATTTACCGGCTTGCAGCAAGTGGTTTGTGCATATAAAAGTTTTGTATTTAAATATACAAATAAGAAGCTGCAGCTCTGTTTTTGACAGATACTACAGCTTCTTATTTTATCGTTCTCTTATAAATACAATTAAGCCAGCTTTGCTACATTCAGCTTAACGCCAGGTCCCATTGTAGAAGCGATGGTTACACTTCTTAAATACTGTCCCTTTGCTGCTGAAGGCTTAGCCTTGTTGATTGCATCAATTAACGTCTGGAAGTTGTCCGCTAACTGCTCCTCAGAGAAAGAAGCTTTTCCAATTGGCACGTGAATAATATTTGCTTTATCTAATCGGTATTCAATCTTACCTGCTTTGATATCAGCAATTGCCTTTGTAACATCCATTGTTACAGTACCAGCCTTTGGATTTGGCATTAAGCCCTTAGGTCCAAGTACACGACCCAGACGACCTACAACGCCCATCATATCCGGTGTAGCTACAACAACATCAAAATCTAACCAGCCTTCATTCTGAATCTTAGGAATTAATTCCTCGCCACCAACGAAGTCTGCTCCTGCTGCCTGTGCTTCATCAACCTTAGTACCCTTTGCAAATACTAACACACGTACGGTCTTACCTGTACCATGTGGAAGTACAACTGCACCACGTACCTGCTGATCTGCATGACGGCCATCTACACCAAGACGGATATGGCACTCTACTGTTTCATCAAATTTAGCACTTGCTGATTTCTTAACAATTGATACTGCATCTGCTACATCATAGGCAACTGCTCTGTCTACTAATTTAGCAGCCTCTGCATATCTCTTACCTTTTTTCATAATAAATAACCTCCTGTGGTATTATCGGGAGCGACCCTCCCACTTAAACATTAGTCAACAACTGTGATACCCATTGAACGTGCAGTACCTGCAATCATGCTGGTTGCTGCTTCAATGCTTGCTGCATTCAAATCCGGCATCTTCAGTTCGGCAATCTTCTGAACCTCTGCTCTGGTAATTGTTGCAACCTTTGTCTTATTTGGTACACCAGAACCAGACTTAATCTTGCATGCCTTCTTTAAAAGAACAGCAGCAGGTGGAGTCTTGGTAATGAAGCTAAAGCTTCTGTCTGCGTATACGGTAATAACAACAGGGATAATCATATCTCCCTGATCAGCAGTTCTTGCGTTAAATTCCTTTGTGAACTGCACGATATTAACACCATGCTGTCCAAGTGCAGGTCCAACCGGTGGGGCTGGAGTTGCCTTGCCTGCCGGAATCTGTAATTTAATATATCCTTCTACTTTCTTAGCCATAATAGCTTACCTCCTGAATAAATTGTGGTCTTTACGGGGGATACCCTCCCACTGACTAGTTTAACTTCTGTACTTCTAAGAAGCCAATCTCTACAGGTGTTGCCCGTCCAAATACTTCTACTTCAATGGTAACGGACTGCTTACCCATATTAATCTCTTTAATCTCACCTACGGTGTCTGCCCATGCTCCGGAAATTACCCGAATGGTATCACCAACCTCCAAATCAATCTCAACCTGCTGTTTGGTTGTGACACCCATTGACCGAATCTCGCCTTCTGTCAACGGCACCGGCTTGGAGCCAGGTCCTACAAATCCTGTAACGCCTCTGGTATTCCGTACTACATACCATGTCGTATCATTCATTATCATGTTCAGCAACACGTAACCCGGAAACATCTTCTTAGAAACCTGTTTTTTTGCACCATTCTTCACTTCCACAACGTCCTGAAGCGGAACGGCAACCTCAAGGATCTGATCTTCAAGACCGCGATTCTCCACGCTCTTTTCGATGTCTGCCTTTACCTTGTTCTCATAACCGGAATAGGTATGGACTACATACCATCTTGCTTTGTTTGACTCTGCTTCTGACATATAATCACCAACCTTTACCCAATGTTCTGCACCAATGACAACAGAGCCTGAAGCCCTTCTTTAAGCCCGGTATCAACCAAAGCTACAATGCAGCCAATGATGAGTGCTATGATAATAACCGCAACGGATTCTTTTACAAGGGAGTTTTTATCCGGCCAGACTATCTTATGGAACTCGGCTTTTAATTCCTGAAACCAGTTTCTTTTTAATACTGATTTCTCCTCATCTTTACTTCCCATTTAATCACTCCTTATGTGGTTATCAAGGTTTACTTAGTTTCCTTATGCATTGTATGTGCCTTGCAGAACTTACAATACTTTTTGGTTTCCATACGATCTGGATGCGTTTTCTTATCCTTTGTGAGATTGTAATTACGCTGTTTACACTCTTCACATGCCAATGTTATTTTTACGCGCACAACTGTCCACCTCCGTTTCTGTTTTTATTTGCGTGTCTCTTTTTTGCACACAAAAAAAAGACTTCTTCCGTCGCAGAGTATAGAATAGCATATCAGGGAGTATATCGTCAACTGTTTTCTTGGGATTTTGGAGGGTAATTGGTAATAATTTTTGAAACGATGCGTTTTTCTGCCTGTTTGTTCTCCGAAAGCTGCTATTTATTCATATATAACACCGGAATAAAGGCATAACGAGTGCTAGACATATTGGTTGCTAGGGATATTGGCTGCTAGAAATATACACTGCTTATAAAGATTTCTTATGCAGACAAGAAAATACTGAATACTGTCAACCACAACAAGTAATAAGTAGAAAGCAAACCCTAGTTAGGCAGTAGTCAAACGGCAGAAAGTTTGCTACCTTTGGTTTGCCGATAATTTCGGGGTACCTATTTGGACAGGAACAGCCTTTTTTCTTTTGGTACGGCTTTACTACAGCTTTATATAAAGTATCTGTTACTTGTGTAATAGTCCTTCCGCTAGAACCGGTAAAACAGAAATAATTTATGAATTTTTATAAAACTGCCTGTTTATGATTCAGATACACAGTCGCGTGGTAAATGCTGCTAATTTTTGGTACTTTATTGATTATTTTAAAATTAGTATCTTCATTATAATAAGTAGTAATATATTTTTATTTGTTGATTTCTCCCAAAAAGGAAAATAGTAAAAACTGCAGGTATGGATATGGGGTAATTATCAAGTGGTACATTAATGGATATTGATTTTTTAATCCGACAGCTTAATGGGGCGTGTAAGATAAAGAATACAGTTAAGGAAAAAAACTTTTTGCTGAGTTAAAAGATGTTACACAACTACGCAGGCTATGTTTAGCACAATATTTTCATTTACTGTATGTCTACAATATATTGGGAGCAGATTTACGAGTAGTGTTTTTAGGATGTAATAAAAAATGCCCCTTTTTCACTATCAATTGCAACAACCTGCTCCCTCATTTGGATTTCCTCGAAAAAAATAGAATCCAATTATTGACATTTCCCTCTATGTTTCTATAATATAGTTACAAGAGCTTATTTTCCTTGCCTGCCACAAAGGCATACACGAAAACACAGTCAAAGGCATATGCAAAACATACATGAAAACACAAAAGATAAAATACCATGGGGGTACAAAAGATGATTGAACTGTTTTACTTGGGTATGCGGGTAAGGAAGTGCCGGGAAGACCATGAGTATACGATAGAATATCTTGCCGAATTGTTAGATATTTCTCCGGTATTCCTACGCTCCATTGAATATGGAAAACGTGGAATGTCGGTAGATACTCTGGCAAAGCTGGCTGCGGCTCTTGAGGTATCCACCGACTATATATTATTCGGTTCTCAGGATAATGAGTAGGGATGCCTGCAAAAACCACTTCTGTCCGAAAAGAATGGAAGTGGTTTTTATTCTATTTGGGAAATTTCATATATTTTTGTAGAATTATCGAATGGTTTGTGTGAATATCGAATAATTCGAAGAAATATCAGACAATTTATAGAAATAAAATTAAGAGATACTATGATTGTATATTATTTAATGAATCTTATTTACAAAATATAATATTTTCATTTACCAGCTTATTATCAGTCATCAAAGTATGATTTTCATTTATTTATTATAACTTTTTACAAAACCCTTTCTCATTATTATGGATTTTCTTGTTATGTTTCTCGATAAAAATAGAGTTAAGTTATTGACTTTTCCCTCTATGTTTTTATAATGAAAAGAAAGCGTCTATTTTTTTATATAAAGAAGAATAATCAGACAATATGCGAAAGCATGAACAAACGCCCATACAATGACATATATAAAAACACAAAAGATACGTTATCAAGGAGGCATAAAACATGATTAAACGGTCTGAAGTTGGTATGCGGGTAAGGAAATGCCGGGAATGCCATAAATATACAAGAGAGCATCTTGCGGAGCTTGCAGACATTTCTCCTGTCTTCCTACAAGCCGTTGAATATGGAAAAAAAGGAATATCAATAAATACACTTGCAATGCTGGCTACTGCCCTTCAAGTACCCACTGACTATATATTGTTTGGATTCAATGAAAACATTTACAAGGATAAGATATTTGCAAAGGATATAAGCGAAGATAAGAACTCTTAATTTCAGATATACATAAAAAAGAGGAGACACCCTCACAGATTGTCTCCTCTTTTTATCTTTTTTGTTACCACACCACATATCTAATTTATTGTTTCTGTTCTTTTCCTCTACACTCGCTCATAATTATTCACTATGAAGCTATCCTCTATTAATCAACAAACAAGTTACTCTGTTTCCTGTGATGCAAGAATACTTTGCACCTCTTCCTCGGAAATACCAACTTTTTCTGCTATCTGTTTAACAGAAAGATTCAAATCATTATAGGTTATTACCATGCCTTTCCCACACCCTTTTCTTCAATTCTGTCTAAAACTTCGCACATATTGTTGACACCTCCTTTTTCATTCTGGACTTCCAAAAATCTGGAATCATCAAGCAGTACTGCCATGAGCTTTAAGATTTCGTCCTTATGCTTAATTGTTTCTTCTGATGGTTTAGCATCTCTCATCTGTATGACCGTAACTATCTACATATGATATTGAGAAAATACCGACTTGATAATAGGTTAATTTTCCCTTTGTACATCTTTCAAATACATCCACAGTGCTACTATGGTTACTCCAAGCCCAGCCACACAAAGTATTATCTGCCACAAAATACTTTCTTCCAGTTTTGCAGGGAACAAATATGTCATTCCATAGCTAAACGAGTTCACAGCCATATGCAATAGTATCCCCGGAACCACTGAACGATACCGATGTGCCACGTAGCCAAATATTAGTCCCAGTAATGTCGCATATACGCCCTGTATCAGATTCATATGATAAATTCCAAACAAAATCGCCTGTACCACGATTGCTGCCTGCCATGGAATTGCCTTCTCCATCATTTGCATTATCACTCCTCGGAACATCAGCTCTTCCCCTATCGGAGCCAAAATGCTTACACATAAAATCATAAATACAGAATTACTGCCTATCATATCAGATACAATTTTATATTGCTCTGCCAGAATTGGCATAAATGAAAAAATTACCATCAGTGCCATAGTTAAGAAAAGCTGAATACCAATCCCACATAACAAAAGACCGCTAAGCCGCACCGGCTTTAGCACTTGCTTCCAGTTATCACGCTTCTGCCCTTTTACAAACATCAGTCCATACCAAAGTCCAAATATAAGTAAATATCCAATATTTATTACAACCATTAGAATATCGTATGAGCTTCCGTTTCCCTCTAGAATTTCTGCCATGGCAGCCGCCGGCTCATTTCTTTTGCAAATCATATATATAACTATTACAACTATACTGGCTAATATCTGCCAGAAAAATCCTGCCATCATTGGGGTCAGTCCCAATGCAATCCATTTAATCCGATTCCCTGCTTTCATAATCTTGTTTCTCCTTATCCAGTCTATGTTCCATCCATTATCAATTTCATCATTTATGATTCTCTGAGGTTCTTACCGACATTATTTAATTCTCCGGTGCAGCTTTTCCAGCCTCAGATGTTCAAACAAATATGTACATACCAACGTCAGCCAGATAATCGTTACACAAACAATTGCCAAAATCCCTGTATCAAATGCAAACTGTCCGATTATACAAAACAGCCATAATCCCAAACAAACATATTGAGCAGTTGTATAAGCTCGAAAACCAGACTTATATGCTACGGTTTTCTCCGCCTCATCACAGCTTCCTAACCATTCTTTATGAAAACTGAAATCAAAAATATTTCCTTTTTTCTCGGGATTTAACTCTTTCTCTAATTTCAATATCTTATTCTGAACTGTCATTTCAATTAAAAAACTTAAAATAAAAATTATATTTCCCATTTTTGACATTAAATTTCCAATTGGCATTAATGTCTCTTCTCCTATTCCAAGCTTCCAATTCACTGCAACCAAAAAGAAATTTAATACCATTCCAATTGAAGTTATAATGACCGGAATATTCATCCGGTATTCCACCTCGTCCAATTTCTCTTCGGATTCGTCTGTTGTTCTCCAGTCATCAATCTGTCGTTTCAGCTTCCGACACTGTGTAAAACAAACAATTGCCATTCCTATATTCATACAAACCATAATTGATGGCACTATGATTGCAAGCACCTCGCGTATCTGCAAAGCATACATACTAAAATATGTAATTACTCCCTTAAATGCTCCAGCTATTATTCCGGCTCCTACACCTACCATAAGTGCAATTACTATTACAATGGCAAATATCCAAATGCTCTTTTTTTCTCTCTTCTGGTCTATCTGTCGTTGCTCCTGTAGTTCCTTTTCTTTTTTTATTAATTCATCTTTCATGATTCATCCTCCTCATATTCAAATATATCTTCAACACTCGCATCACATACCTTTGCAATCTTTAATGCAAGACTTACAGACGGTGAGTAATCTCCTCGCTCAATCTGGCTGATTGTCTGTCGGGATGTACCGCACAGCATCCCCATTTGTTGCTGATTCACTCCCAGACGTGCTCGATATTCCTTCAAGTGATTAATCAGTGGCATAGCATCACCTCCATTGTTGACAAGTTTTATTTTCATTATGACAACTATTCTTGTCATTTTTGTTGATTGAATCATATCATTGACAAGAATACTTGTCAACACATTTTTTTATTTAAACTCAATATTTCTTCTTATTGACGTTACAAAATCACTATACTATAATGCTTACAATGAATATTTTATATAAGAAGAATTCAGTAAAGGACGGAAAAAACAATGTATAAAATAGATTTTAGTCAGCCAATCCATGTGCATTTTATCGGAATTGGCGGTATCAGCATGAGCGGATTAGCTGAAATTTTGCTGCAGGAGCATTTTACTATCAGCGGTTCCGACTCCAAAGCATCCGATATTACAAATATGCTGGAACGATTGGGGGCATCGGTTGTCATCGGTCAAAAGGCAGAAAACATCACAGATTCTATAGATGCCATTATCTATACGGCTGCTATTCATCCGGATAATCCGGAGTTTCAGGCAGCACGCTCCAGCGGAAAGCCTATGCTGACCAGAGCCCAGCTTCTGGGACAGATTATGGAAAATTATAAATACTCGGTGGCTGTCAGTGGCACACATGGAAAAACAACAACTACTTCTATGCTATCCCTTATATTTATGGAAGCAAATGTAGACCCAACTATCTCAGTCGGAGGTATGCTGGATGCCATCGGCGGTAATATCCGCGTAGGACATTCAGACTATTTTGTGACAGAAGCATGTGAATATACAAACAGCTACCACGCATTTCAACCGGAAATCAGTATTATTCTGAATGTGGATGCCGACCATCTGGACTTCTTCAGTGGAATTGATGAAATCATAGAATCCTTCCGTACCTTTGCACACAAATTAAAACCGGACGGTACGTTGATTATTAATGGTGATATGGATTGTCTTCCAACGATTACAAAGGACCTGCAACGAACCATCTGTACCTTTGGTTTGTCAGAAGCCTGCAATTATCGTGCTACGGGTATTCATTATGATGAAAATGGTTGTGCTACCTATACACTGATTATCAATCAAAAAGAGATTACGCAGATACAATTACACGTTCACGGTCTTCATAATGTAACTAATTCGTTGGCAGCCATTGCAGCAGCTGATATTTTGAACATAGATATAGAAACTGCAAAGCGTGGATTAGCTGCATTTGGCGGAGCGAAGCGTAGATTTGAAGTAAAGGGAACCTTCCGGGGAGCCACGATTATTGACGATTATGCACATCATCCGACAGAAATCAAGGCAACCCTGACTTCTGCAAAACAGGTACCACATCATGAAATATGGTGCATTTTCCAACCGCATACATATACAAGAACCAAAGCCTTATTACCGGAATTTGCAGAAGCCCTTCATTATGCAGACCATGTTATCCTAACAAAAATCTATGCCGCACGAGAGCAGGATACCGGTCTGGTCTCTTCACAGGATATTGCCGATATTTTGGAAAACACCTACCACACCAAGGTTGTCTATCTTCCGGAATTTCAGGACGTAGAAGACTATGTCGAAAAAAATTGTAAAAAAGATGATTTGTTGATAACTATGGGAGCCGGAGACGTTGTAAATATTGGTGAAAATCTCCTAAAAAAATAGTTTTGCACAATGTTCACAATTTTTTGCCGATGCTTTTCGCCGAAAAATTGTGAGCATTTTTTCTTTATTTTTTGCAAGAAATGTACCTTTTTATTTGTTATCCACAATATCCACTTTTTGCACTTTTTCTTATTCACATCCCCTCGAAAACCTGTTCGATTTACAATTCCAACCCACTATTATATAATGCGATTACATCAAGCCATGCAAGTTCAGAATCAAGCATGAAAAAGAAAGCTTGCTTGATTTTTCATGGGTGATTTTGAACTTATAGGGCGTATGCCCGTCACCGACAGACGCTTCGCGGATGGAGGTGCGCATGGCGTAGCCTAGCTCGCTGTTCAGGTCAAGCATGAAATGAAAAAAAGAAAGTCAACGGCAACTATTAGAAAGGGGATTACGGGGATGAAAACCATAGCAATTACATCAGAGACTGGAGAAACCTTTTCCTCTATTTCAAATTACTTTCTTGATTATTATATGACACAGGCAAATGGCGAATTTGTGAAGATTTATCTATATATGGTTCGTTTGTCAGAAGCCGGACATGCAATCAGCATTCAGGATATTGCAGACCATTTTCAATGCACACAAAAGGATATTTGCCGGGCAATCCGCTATTGGGTTGACCGCAATTTACTGCGTCTGGAATACAACCAGAAGAATGAGCTTATGGGCATTACGATTATGAAACTGCTGCCTCCGGAACATTCTGAAGATTCGGAAGCCAATTCCGGCATGGAGCTGTTACGGACTAATTCCGGTTCTAAGGTATATTCTATTACCCAGACTGCTCCTGTTAGTCAGGCTGCTTCCATTACTCAGAACATTCCTGTTAGTCAGGCTACTTCCGTTACTCCGGTATCTCCTGCTCCAGAGTCCGAAGTGCCTCTTAAGAAAACCTATACGTCAACACAGCTTCGTATGATTGGACAGGACAAGGAAATGGAAAGTATTTTATATCAGTTTGAGATGTATTGTGGGCATACCCCGACTCCGAGTGAATTTCAGACCTTGTTATACATATATGAGCAGTTACATTTTCCTGCATCTTTATTAGAATATTTAATTGAATACTGTGCTTCCTTGGAGCATACCTCCCATCGTTATATGGAAAAGGTTGCTCTGGACTGGTTTAGCAGAAAAATACAGACTGCCGAGCAGGCGAAACAGGAAACTGCGGCTTATCACGCATTAAATACAGCCATTTCCAAGGAACTGGGCTTATCCAGAGTTCTGACTCCGACGGAGCTTCGGTACATTAATACCTGGAAAAATGATTATGCCTTTCAACAGGATATTATTATTGAAGCCTGCCAGCGTGCCAGTGCGGATAACAAAATCAGTTTCCGGTACATTAATGGCATTTTATCAAACTGGCATGACAGCCATGTAAAGGATTTAGGGGATGTGCAACGGTTGGATGAACAGCATGCCGCACAGAGCAAGACCGTTTCTAAGCCTGCTGCCCGCAAAGTACAGGCTATGCCTTTTAACGATTTTCAACAACGCAGCTATGACAGTCAGGATTTGGAAAATTTCTTTATAAAGGAAGTCCAAAAAATGTCAGAGCAGTCTTAGATTACTTAAGTTCAGGGGAGAACCGACATGTGGAAAGAATCGTCTTACGCAAAAGACCTAAAGATGGAATATGAACAGCTTCGATTTCGCAACCGTCAGCTATTAAATGAACGGATTGCCGAAGTCCGTCAGCAATTGCCTCGCATTGCGGAAATTGATGATGAGATTCGTGACCTCAGTATTGATGCTGCTCTGGCTCATGAGGAGCCTGTCGAGCAATCCCAATTGTCTTCACACATTCATGCTCTTATTGATGAAAAATACCGGATATTATCACAGGCAGGGTATCCGGACGATTATTTGTCTGCCATTTATACGTGTCCGATTTGCAAGGATACCGGATATGTGGGGCAGGAGCCTTGTACCTGCTTAAAACAGCGTTTGATTAAACGTCAGTATTTAAATTCCAATCTGGGACCTAATCTGGCACAGGAAAATTTTGATACCTTTTGTTCTGATTATTACAGCAACGAGCCGGACGGCATTCATGAATTGACCCCCAGAGCAAACATTGAGAATATTTATCAGTCTCTTCACCAATTTATTGCAGGCATAGATGCTTATTTTCAGGGGGATGCTTCAAAGAAGGGAAATATTCTTTTCCAAGGCGGTACCGGTGTCGGAAAGACATTTTTATCGAAATGTGTTGCGAAAGAATTACTGGAGCTTGGTTATACCGTACTCTACCTTCCTGCCGGTGCTTTATTTGAACAGATTAGCGATGCTGTCATGAACAAACAGCAATTTCCAAACAGTCAGGAATTATATCAGACGATTCAGCAATGCGATATATTAATGATTGATGACCTTGGCACAGAGTTTACCAATCAGTTTACTGCTTCTTCTTTTTATACTCTTGTGAACAATCGGTTATTGCAAAGAAAATCAACAGTTATATCCACGAATCTGTCACTGACGGAATTACGTCAGCACTACAGTGAGCGTATCTTTTCCCGCATTTGTGACAGCTACATGATTTACACCATTTATGGAGAAGATATTCGATTTATTCGTCGAAGGAACTGGCAAACGGAGTCCTGATTTTAACAGAAATCCGGGAACCACTTGACGAACACAGTAAAACAATGATATAAAATCAGAGGGTTGACCTTTGGTTTTACACATATAACTCAATAACAAATGAATCAATGGAGGAAACATATCATGCCTGATGATAGCAAATTAGAAACTATTCCTGTTGGCCGCCTTGGCATTATTGCCATGGAAAGCTGCACAGAGCTGGGAAGCAAGGTAGACCAGTATCTTGTAAAATGGAGAGCCGCTCGCCAGAATGAGCATAAGTCTACCATCGCATTTCATGGTTATGAACGCGATTCTTACTTAATTAACAGCTCTTGCCCAAGATTCGGTTCAGGAGAAGCAAAGGGTGTCATTCGGGAATCTGTACGTGGTACAGACCTGTATATTCTGGTAGATGTTCTGAATCACAGTCTTACCTACAAGATGAACGATACCGTTGTTCCTATGTCACCGGATGACCACTATCAGGATTTGAAGCGTGTCATTGCTGCCTTAACCGGAAAATGCCGGAAGCTGACTGTTATTATGCCGTTCTTATATGAGAGCCGCCAGCACAAGAGAAGCTCCCGCGAGTCCTTGGACTGTGCCTTGATGCTTCAGGAATTAATCGGTCTGGGTGTTGATAATATTATTACATTTGATGCCCATGACCCTAGAGTGCAAAATGCAATTCCGTTAAGCGGTTTTGAAAATATCCGCCCGACTTATCAGTTTATTAAGTGTCTGTTACGGTCTACTCCGGATTTAGAAATTGACAAAGAGCATATGATGGTTATTTCTCCGGATGAGGGTGCTATGCATCGTGCTATCTTCCTTGCAAATATGCTGGGAGTTGATGTTGGTATGTTCTATAAGCGTCGGGATTATACTACCGTTGTTAACGGCAGAAATCCTATCGTAGCTCACGAATTTTTAGGTGATTCCGTAGAGGGCAAGGATGTTATTATTATTGATGATATGATTTCCTCCGGTGAAAGTATGCTGGATGTTGCCAAGCAGTTGAAGGCACGTAAGGCAAGACGTGTGTTCTGTATGTGTACCTTTGGTCTGTTCACCAGTGGCTTGAAGGTCTTTGATGAATGTTATGAAAATGGCATTATTGAAAAAGTAATTACCACAAATCTGACTTATCAGATGCCGGAATTACTTGCCAGAGAATGGTATGCATCTGCTGACTTAAGCAAGTATATTGCTCTGTTGATTGACCATCTGAACCATGATGCATCTATCAGTGATATTCTGGACCAGACAGAACGGATTCAGGCAAGAATCAACGAATACAAGGAAAAGCATACTATTTCCGAAAACTATGGAGCAGAATAATTCGCATTTCTTTGGTATTATTTCATAAATAATTATAAGCATTATAAAACAGCAGGAATCTGGGTACATATCAGTACGGTTCCTGCTGTTATTTCTATAATTCAATATAATGATATTTCTCATTATTCTGGTCCAGACAATCTGCCACTCTGTCATCCGATGCAAATATGATTAACTGCTCTGTTGCATATTTGCTTAAATACTCCATAACCATCCGCAACCGCTGCACATCATAGGTGCCAAACATATCATCCAGAATAAGCGGTAAATGCTTTGCCTGCAACTCCTCTGCAACAGCCAGACGAACAGCAAGCCATATCTGCTCCTGCGTTCCTGTGCTTAGATACTTTACATCCCACTCTCCTTCGGTTGTTTCCACCCGAATCCTTAGCTTTGCGTCCAGCTTGACAGACACGCAATGTCCTCTTGTGATTTTCGCCAATACCTCCGATATTTTTTGACTCATATGTGTTGCATAGGCGTCATTTTCCTGCTCTGCCAGATTCCGAATCGTGGTTTCTGCCAAGTCAATTGCCTGTAACGCTTCCTCTATGTCGGATAGCTGTTTTATTAGCTCCTGATGCTGCATCCGGTATTCCTGTTGTCTTGAGTTTTCTTTCAGTAATTCATTTTCCTGCACCTGAAGCTCGGCAAGCTGATGACTGCATTCCAGTATTCGGGCAGATGCCTCCGGCTTCCTTGTATCAGTTCCGGTGCCAGTTTCAGTGCCGATACTAATTCTGGTGCCGGTTCCAGTTTTTATACCGGATGGTTTTGCCTTTTTGGAATGCTTCTTCGATATGGTATACCAGATGCCTCCATATACAGCAACCGCAACCACTATTACCGTTAGCCAGCCCTTATAATACAGAGATACCGGAAGTATGAATATCAGAACAAATATCAATGCACACACACCAAATGCTAGCAGTAGCTTTATCATGTTTATAATCAGCCGCATTTGCGGGTCGGATTGTCCCTTTTCAAGCAGCCACTTCCATTTTCCCTGCGGTGCTTCCTCTTTATCTTCCTTTATCTGCTCCTGCTTCGCTTCCCCGCTTATTTCTAATAATTCCTGTTCCAGCTTTTCTCTCTGCCGCGTCAATTCCCGGATACGTTCTTCCAGCTTCAAGTCCTTTTGTTTGCGTTCTAATGCCTGTATGGCATGCTCTACTCCGGAACGATTCAGTTGCTCCCGCTGTTGCTGTAAATATTGATAAGCAGGTTTCAGACTTGTATTACTGCTGCCTTCCTCCTGCATTGCACACCGTTCCCGAATACTCTGATACAGATTTTCGGAATATTCGGCTCCTTCTCCCGAAATACACAGGGTATTCCGGTATTCCTCTGCACTTAGCTCTAGCAGTCCCTTCAATTCCTCCTGTACGCCTGCCAACTCTGTTATGGTCTGTGTGCGATTTCCGGTCTTTATCTCTAAAACGGTCTCTCCTGTATTAAAATTCCGTTGCAGACAATACCGGTTTCCGTTCTGTATCCATTCCATGACTCCGCCAAAGGCCTCTGCATTTCTTGGTTTCCAATGCCGCACCCAGTCTACAGCTTCTGTCTCGGACATTCCTTCCAAACCAAAGAGCATCCCCAGAATAAATGCCTGTATGGTTGTCTTGCCGGCTTCATTTGCACCGTAAATCAGATTTATACCTTTATTTAATTTAAACTCCTGTTGATGATACTTTCCAAAATCCTGTATTAACAATCGTTCAATATACATATCAGTTCCTCTTTTCCCGGCACCGCTGCAATGCAGTTACACCATATCGCAACGCCCGTTGCTGAACACTGTCATCCTTTCCTTCAAAGTCCTGTATATAATGTCCCAGCAAATCATCCGGATGCATAGCCTGAAGCTGCCGCAAATCTCCGGCTTCTTCTGTGCTATCCATCACATCATATATATAATAAAGCTTCTTTAAGCCTGCAAAATCCGGACGAAAGAGACCGTTTCGCTCCCCTTCCAGCCGAACAGTATAAATGTGTTGGATACCTCTGCGGTCTATTTCCTCCTGAAGCTGCTTTTGCAGTTCGCAATTCTTCATATCGGAGGTTACCTGTAGCGTAATGGTCTGATACTCCCGACAGCTTAATGACCGCCATTCCGTATGAAGCTGCCAGCCGTCCTCGGTCGGCTCTGCCTCTCCCAGAATATAGCCCCGGCTTCCTATTTCATTTGCACCTATCGGTTCCGGCGAACCGGAATATTGAACATGATGCTCTTCTATCACCTGTGGCGTATGATTCTGGCCTAACGCAAGATAATCAAAGCCTGCCGCCCGAAGTGCCGGATAGTCAATCGGACTTTGTGCTTCTCCGCCATATGCCAACAATATCTGTAATGCATCCTCATGTCTGCTGTCCGGCTGTAATCCGTCATACAGCGGTTGGGTGATAACAGGCTTATCATAGCTGATTCCTGTTACACAGACGTTTTGCTTCTTTAAATATATGGATGTATCCGAACCGGTTCCCAGACAATGCGTATCGGAATGAAATTCATATCGGTCCAGCGGCATTCCTGTCATGCGGTAATCATTTGCTCCCGCAATCAGAACCGTTGTCATATTCTTGTTTTCATCCAGCCGCTCGTCTAATTCCTTTAACATGGTAATTGTAGGTGGAAAATGAAACAAATCTCCTGCAATCAGAAGAAGCTCTACGGCCTCCTGCTCTGCAATTGTCAATAGCTTTTCAAATGTTCCCCGAATCTCTCTTGTCCGTTGCTCGGACCATGCCTTTCCCCTGTCCGGGCGAACCCCAAGATGGACATCTGCTATATGCATGAATTTCATGGTAATCACCTCAAAAAAAAATAAGTCTGCACTAACTCATATGATAGCACAGACCATTTAAATTATATAGTTTATACGAAAAAATTAAGAGTAAATTTAGAAAGCCTTTTCATTTTTTCCAGCTATATCCATTCGTAATTTCCACCGGTTATGGCAAGGCTTAAAAGTGTATCCATTTTCTCAACATTTTCACCCTCTACCACCTCTAACAGCATAGCATCCTGCCGGCTTTCCGGCATCACCTCATCCGGTCCGATTTCCGCATCAAACTCCTCGGCACAAGACGGACAGCTAATGGCGGCTTCCGTTTCCAGACTTAAAAACCGGTATCCGCATTCCTTACATTCATAAAATCCACAGCGTGTAGTTCCTTCTGGTACATAATACATAGTTGTTCTCCTTTTTCTAATGGTCTATCGTTTTAGTATTCCCTGCTTTTTCATCTCCTGATACAATCTTGCAATCGGAAGTCCTACCACATTATTATAATCTCCCCGGATTTCCTTTACATGAACTCCGAATTGGGTCTGAATCCCGTATGCCCCTGCCTTATCCATACAGTCACCGGTATTAATATAATCTTGTATCTCCTCTTTCTGCATAGGATAGCACACAACCTCTGTTTTTTCAAAGAATGCTGTCTGCTTTGTGATTCTATCCTCCTGCCAGACCATTGTGACCCCTGTGTAAACCTGATGCGTATTTCCCTGAAGCAGCTCCAGCATTTCATATGCCTCTTCCCTTGTATGTGGTTTGCCCAGAATCCTTGTCCCATATGCGACAATGGTATCCGCACCTATCACCAGTACCTGGTCTGCTTTGTGATTCCGGTATATATCCATTGCCTTCTGTTCTGACAACTCCAGAACGATTTCCCATGGAAGGCTTCGGATTGTATGCTCCTCTACCGCAGAGGGTATTACTTCATAATCAAAACCTGCCTGTGTCAATAGCTCACGTCTTCTGGGTGATTGTGATGCTAACAGTATTCTCCATCCTGCCATTTGCTGCTCCATTCCAAATACCTGCCTTTCTCTTTCTGTTGTATTACAATATCCGCATACTGTCAATATTCCATTTTCTTTCCGCCTCCCATGTGTATGTGGCTTGCAATCCGCTTCCATTCGATATACAATAACATAGACAAGAATGATGATGTAGATAGGAGATTGCTTATGTTATCACAACACTATATTGATATGACTTCCCAGAAATCCGCTATTCGCGAATTATTTGATTACGGTTCTAAACGTGCCAAGGAAATCGGATATGAAAATGTCTTTGACTATAGCTTAGGAAATCCAAGTGTACCAACTCCACAGGCATTTACCGATGCTATGCTGGATTTGATTCAGAACACCGACCCGGTTGCTTTACATGGTTACAGTCCGAGTCTCGGAATCCCTTCTGTCCGTCAGGCAGTTGCCGATTCTTTGAATGAACGCTTTGATATGGCTTTCAAAATGGAGGACATTTTTATGGCTGTCGGTGCTGCCGGTGCTATTGCACATGCCGTTCGTGCCGTTACCGTACCGGGGGATGAGGTCATTACCTTTGCTCCGTTTTTCCCGGAATACTATCACTATGTAAATGGAACGGGTGCTGTATTAAAGGTAGTGCCTGCGGATATTTCCAGCTTCCAGATTAACTTCGAGGCATTTGAGGAAATGATTACGGAAAAGACTATGGCGGTTCTGATTAATACTCCGAATAACCCTTCGGGTATTGTATATTCAACCGCTACCATTGACCGGCTGGCTTCGATTCTGACTGCAAAGTCAGAAAAATACGGACATACCATTTATCTGATTTCGGATGAACCGTATCGTGAAATCGTATTTCAGGGTGTGGATGCTCCGTTTGTAGCCAAGCATTATGATAATACCATTATCTGCTATTCCTTCAGTAAGTCTATTTCTCTTCCGGGTGAACGTATCGGATACGTTGCGGTCAATCCGGCTTGTAAGGATGCAGCTCTGATTGTAGATATGTGCGGACAGATTTCCAGAGGAATCGGACATAATTGTCCACCTTCTTTGATTCAGCTTGCCGTTGCACGCGTTTTGAATCAGACCTCCGACATTTCTGTGTATGAGACAAATAAGAATATTTTATATAAGGAATTGACCCGGATTGGATTCGAGATTGTAGAGCCGGGCGGAACCTTCTATATGTTCCCGAAAGCACTGGAGGCGGATGCAGTTGCTTTCTGTGAACGTGCCAAGCAACACGACCTGTTGATTGTACCAAGTGACAGCTTCGGTTGTCCGGGACATTTCCGTATCTGCTATTGTATTCCTACGGAAAAGGTGAAGCGTTCGATTCCTGTATTTGAAGCCTTGGCAAAGGAATATCTCGGTTAATCGAATATTTTAGAAAATGTGGTGTAACCTCTGCAAACGGGGTTACACCTTTTTGGTTATACTGCTTTTATATACTGTCAAACTGCTTCTTTAGCATATCGGCAAATTCTTCGATATAATATCCGGAATTATCCTTTTTCCAAAAAGCACAGTAGCTTTTTTTAATTGGACCGGATTTTCTTACCAGTCGGATTCTGCTTATCGCCGTATCATGCCACTGCTGCTCTCCGATAACATCAACCGGCATATAGCCTTGTCCGGTTATAATTTTTAATCTTGCCTCCTGTATGGAATTAACAAACACAAAGGTTCCTTTAAGCCCGACAATTTTCTCATAGTACTCTCGTTCTTCCTTATGGGCATTTTCATTTGCTACAAGAATGCAGGGTGTGTTCTTTAAATCATCCAGTTCCATTTGCTTTAGCCTGCTTAACGGATTTCCGGAAGAAATTTCGATGTAGGTGCTGCTTTCCGAAAGCGGAAGATTATTATATGCTCCGGAAAATGCCCGGCGTTGGTCACTAAGCACAAAATCAACGGTGTCATTTTCCAACGCTTCATATAACTCCTCATGACTTCCTACTATTATATTTATATCAACGGCAGGATATTTTTGAGAAAATTCCGATACAGCTTCCATCAGTTCGTTTCCCATATAACCCTTATAATATCCCAAGTGAACAACCACCTTGTCGGAGCTGTCAATGCGTTTTGTTTCTCTGATAAGCTGCTCTATATCACCTGTTATGACAAGACTTTTCCGGTAAAAGTGTTCGCCTGCCTGTGTTAAGCTGAAGGTCCGGTTATGACGTTCTAAGAGTTTGACTCCGAGTTCATCCTCCAGCTTCTTAATTTGCTGCGAAATTGCAGATTGTGAAATGCAACACGCTTCTGCCGCAAGGTAAAAATTACCCTTTTCAACAACTGCCTGAAAGTATTCCATTTGTCTTAAAAGCATCGTATCACCTCATTTGTTTTATTATATAACGATTAGTATAACTTATCAATAATGCAAGTATAAAGAATTGATTGATTACCGGAAAGCCAATATAATCAAGACAGAACCTTACAAAACAGACAAATACGGTAAAAAAGATTGGGGTGAATAAAATGTCTATTACAAACAATGCAAAAGAATACCACGAAAAGATGTTCCCGGATTATATTTCATCATTTTTGAAAACCGACCCGGAATTTATTGAACGGTTTGATAACTTTGCCTTTGATGAAGTCGTAAACCACAGTCATTTGGATGATAAAACAAGGTGGCTTGCAATACTGGCAACGATAATCGGTTGTCAGGGCATTGACGAATACAAAGCGTTACTGCCTGCGGCAATGAATTTCGGAGTAACACCTGTTGAAATAAAAGAAACCGTTTATCAGGCAGTTGCTTATCTCGGAATCGGCAGGGTGTTTCCTTTTTTGAAAGGAACAAATGAAGTTTTAACTTCTCTCGGTATTACGCTTCCGCTTGAAAATCAGTCCACCACAACAACGGATGACAGTCTTGAAAAAGGCAGACAGGCTCAGATTGATATTTTCGGTGACTCAATGCGTGATTTTTATAAATCGGGAAATCCAGACAGCCGGCACATCCACTATTGGCTAACCGATAACTGTTTTGGTGATTACTATACAAGAAACGGTCTTGATTACAAACAGAGAGAATTGATTACTTTTTGTTTTCTTGCTGCACAGGGCGGTTGCGAGCCTCAGCTTATTTCCCACGCCTCAGCAAATATGAAATTAGGAAACAGCAAAGCGTTTCTTATAGATGTGATTTCTCAATGCATTCCGTATATTGGTTATCCGAGGAGTTTGAACGCACTGAATTGTGTAAACGAAGCAGCAAAATAAAATAGATTGGAGGAAAAAAGGATGAAACGAAATTGGTTAATTACAGGTGTTTCAAGTGGATTTGGCTATGAAATGACAAAACAGCTTTTGGAAAAGGGAGATACGGTTGTCGGTACTGTAAGAAATATCGAAAAGGTTAAGGAGTTCATTGATACATTTCCGGATACCTTTGATTGTGTACTTCTTGATGTTACAGACGCAGAAGCAGTAAAGCAAACAGTTAAGGACAGTTTTGAAAAGCATGAAAGAATTGATGTTGTTATCAGCAATGCGGGTTATGGCTTGTTTGGTTGTGTTGAGGAACTAAAGGATGAAGAAATTAATCATATTATTGCAACCAATCTTGTCGGCTCCATACAGTTACTGAAAACGGCAGTACCATATATGAGAAAACAAGGCGGCGGCAGACTTATCCAAATGTCATCCTATGGCGGACAGGTTGCTTTTGCGGCAAACTCTATGTATCACGCAACAAAATTTGGTATTGAGGGCTTTTGTGAAGCTCTTGCACAGGAGGTTGCACAATTTAACATTGGTGTAACGATTGTTGAACCGGGCGGGGCAAGAACGGAGTTTCGCTATGGCAGTGCAAAGGTTGCAAATCTTATGCCGGAATATGAAAGCTGCCATGGTTTCTTGAATATGCTTGATGCCTCTAAGGGCTTAGCTCCCGGCGACCCGTCAAAAATGGCAGAGTGTATTATTGAGAGTGTAGATAAAACCCCGGCACCGCTTCGTATGGTACTTGGCTCACAGGCTTTGCGTGCAACGATTCAAAGATTAAACGAGCGAATTGCAGCTTATGAGACACAAACGGATTTGGCTGCATCCACCGATATTTTAGAATTGTAGGTCATCCCGCAGAGCTGTCGGGAAATGGGGCATATAGCAGCACATCAGCGGGATTTTATGGCTTTTTAGGCTTTTAGAAATACCCGCTGATGTTGTGCGAACATTATTTTATAACTTGTTTTTCTTCAATAATCTGAACTAAATTTGAACTTAACCAACCTTCATATCCATACTTATCAACCCGTTCAAGGTTCAATTTTTCTCCTATTTTACAATTACTTGTACCAACCAGATATTCTCCATGTTTTTCCTTTATAATTGAAACCCGCTCCTCATTAACCTTTCCATAAGTTTCTATTTTGTAAATTTCATCTAAATCTGATAAATCAATGATTTTGCTGAATACTCCTGTATTATATTTATCTTGAAAGGTATCATCAATTTTTTGAGAATCTGATGTAATAATAATATAGTTACCATCAGCATCTTTAGAAAATTTAAATTCATTTCCTTTATAATACGCATATCTTCCATTTTTTATCATTTTACTACCTCTCTAAGATATTCACCATCAAATATCATTATGCACCTTTGTATTTTACAAATACATTTAATTCTATACTTGGAAACATTCTTTCTCTCCGTTACTCCAAGGTACTAACTTCCGATAATAAACCTGTTTTATGCCTCCAGTATTTATTCTAACCATTGATTTATTGTCTCTTCTGAGAAGAAATAGTATTGTATTCTGTCTGAAATACCATTATTCAAATTATTAACCGGTTCTGTTTCATAATCCATTTCTCCAAAAGAAATGATTTTTCCATAGCCTGTTACACCATGCTTGTTAAAACTATAAGTTCCATCATCTGCAACTGTTCGCATTTCATCATAGATGCTAAATTGATATCCTCGCACTTCTCCCTGTACACTATGCAAAATTAATACAGTATCAGGATAACAGGTCAGCATAACTTCTGCCTTTTCATCACCGTCCATATCTACAATACTAAAATACAATACCTGATACTCTTCATGCTCTGTCTTACTTCTGATATAATTATCTTCAAGGAAAAAACTTCTCCTTTCATCCGTCACACAAATAAATTCTTTATCTCCTCTCAATACATCTAAATAATCCTGCAATTCTTCCGCTGTATATGGAATAGTTTTCTTTATAATCTCTTCCGGTGCTATATTTTCTACAATAGACTGTTCCTCTTCTGTCAAATCTCCCAATAAGTTTTTTTCTAACGTTTCTTCTGTGAAATCTATAGCCTCAACTTGTTCAGTATTCAAAAAAGTTTCTGTGTAGTTATCAAATTCTTCCTTAGATGCTTCTACACCTTCCACTTCATAATATTCATGTTCCATATATGCCAGTGTTTCTTCCTCATAAATTCCCTTATCAAAGTACATCCGATAAAATCCGCCTATATCATGTCCACTTGAGCCATTATAGATTCCATTTGGAAGAATTCCTTTCACACCTCTATAAGCAAACTGATAACTATATACTTTTCCTTCCTGATAATCAAATATCTGCGTTGTTTCCGGCATATATCCGGTTAGTACAAGTTCCTCCTCCTCATCACCATCCATGTCCACAAGCATAAAGTCGGATATTGTAAATGACAGTTCCAGTTCTCCCTGATGCCAGTAATACTCGTCCCAATAAAATTCCTGACATCCTTCATCTGCACTGACAAACGGTTTCTTACTATTTAGAACCAAGTAAAATGCCAGCAGGTTTTCCCGTATATTTAATGCATTTATTTCATCTGCTGATGAATATGTTCTGATTTCATCCTTTTTAGCCTGTATTTCTGCATTATTGTTCTTATTTTCTGCTTCTGTCAAAACTAAATTTTCCGCAGTATCACTATTTTGTTTTAATTCCGTCTGCTCCTCTAATGCCGAGCATCCAGTCAAAAAAACAATCAATATGACTGATAAAATTGCCGTTCTTATTCTATTTTCTATTCTCATACTTTATTACCTACCTTGATTCCAATTCTGAATACCATATTTCTATTGCAGTTGCATATGCCCATCTCTCCTCTGTATTGTTCATTTAAGGATTTTCAATCTCGTTCATAAAATAATACATTGCATCCTATGTTGTTTCTTTACTCAAAAATTCTCCCAATATCCAGCACATATTCCTTCTTCTATTTCATATTGAAAATAATTTAACTAAGTGTCAAAATCATGTACTGAACCACCTATTATTGCTGAAATAGCTTATTGACAAAATGAATTTATTTCGGAGATTGACATGATTGCTGCCGCAACCATTTTGACTGAAATCGATGATATAAACTAGGATTAAAACCTGCGTGTAGGGAGGCTTAATTGTGATGCTCATTTTTAAATTTTCGAACTTTATCACACCACTCATCAATTATTTGACGAAGTTCTTTTGTATCAACTTCACACCAATTCCCCATAGCATCCTTTGCCAGATTATCATATACTTTAGTCGTTTTAGGACTTATTTCCGCACAACATACATTTCCATTTACTTCTTCATACTTGCTTTCACCTGATAGCACTTTATCAAAATCTGATTTAATCCATGCTTCAAAAGGCAACAAATCGCATGACATAAAAGTTGTCAACAACTCATATTTCTCGTCAAATATGATACTTATATCCTCAATACCATTTTTCAATTTATATTCTTCTATTCTATATTGCATTTCTATTCCCCCGGAAACGCTGATTTTGCCTTTTTGATTCAAAAATGCTTCATTAATTGCATCAACCACTTGTTGTAGATTCATATTCTTCTAATGTCATTTCGTCTTCACCGTAGATGACGACTCCAGCGAAGATTTCCATTGTCTCCGCAGCTTCTCACATTACCTGTTCCTGCATTGCCTCACTACATTCTCCTACCAAGCAATCCAGCATATCTTCAACACTCTCTCCTGCCTTTTCTAAATACCCATCAGTGTAACAATAAAATATGTCTTGCTCTGTCATTAACACCATTAAATTTCCCCTACAAATAACTCCTATAGGATACACTATTTCATTAATACCATAGTCTTCAAGCAATTCCTCAAAATATTCTTTATCCAAATTTCATCCTAATGCTTTCTGCGGAATAAACTCCAAATTTTCCTTTCTTTCACCATCTTCGAAAACAAGCATCCCATATGTACTTAAAAATTTTTCTACATTACTCGGCATTACAAGACCTGCTTTTTGATACATAGCTTTAATATCAGATACATCTATTGTTTTCTTTTCATCCCAACCAACTTTTGTCAATCTCTCTTTAGTCACTTTTTCCATAATACTTATATTCACTCCTATTGTTTTGGAAATAAACATTCCTCACTTATCTTAGCCGGCTGATACTTCTCTCCATCTGGTTTTACAATATCACAAGCATACAAAGAGTAATCGCTCCTAAATATGCAACTGTTCTTTTTAATTCATTATCTGCACTTCGATTGCTTTTGCTATTATATACATATTGCTATTAATATTAATATCCGATAACTTAAAAATTTGGGTTCCTTGCGTAACACCATACTTTTTATTTAATTCTACCAACCAATGATATAAAATCACCATTTCCTTCATAAGTGAAAAAAAATGTGCTAATTACCATATATGGTCTATCAAATGTTATTCTAATTTTTTCTTCCCCAGCCTCATCTAAGAAACCAAACATTTCAAGCTTACCACCGTTCATATTACAAATTTCAAAATCCATCCATAACTGCTCTTTCAGATAATCATTGATTACTTTAATTTTCTCAGCATCCATTTTTAGTTTCCTCCATTAATTGCAATAAGTGTTATTCGAGCAGCATTTTCATTAAAATCAAGCTGAGGTTAGCTGTTTTTGCAACAAAATAAATACCATTTGGTGTTCTCATGTAGAAATATAATTCAATACCGCCTTGGCATTATTGCTTTTTTTCATATTTCATATTAGAATACATTTTTTCTGCTTTATCCATTTCAATTAACAATGGGGTCATATAATCGCTAAATGCATCCAAATATGCCCTACACCCACCAATAATCATTATTTTATCATCATCATGATTGCTTAATAATTCTTCAGCCCTCACATATCTCTCATATAATGTTTTTAATATGGGTCTATCCGGGTCATCTATCAAGCGTTTTTCTAACATTGAAATTATCTTTTTAATTTGTTTTTTTAATTCTAACCTATCATCCATATAGATACTCCTTAATACTTAATACCTCTTATATTCGTAATCCAATTCAAATTCCAATCTTGTGGCAATAAAAATTGATACGCAGCTCCTGCCAGCCTTGTCCCACTCTAAGCTTTACCAGTTTATCTGCGTCTATCTTATTAATGGCATTGAGAACAGTTCTGGCGACACACTGCGAAGTTGCATTTTGCAACTGCTTTTGTGACTGTTTTCCTAATCTTATATTCTACTTCTTACAGTTATGCCTTCGGACTTCTTTATTAATTTTACCATATAGCAGAGAATCAAGAATGTTCTATGTCTGTTGCCATCAATAACACATCCTCTATTCTGTGCTTTTGTTTAGTAATATAATGAATTTTTCATACCTCTTATACCTCTGATGAGTGCCGTTGTAACATAATACTCTCTACCATTCAGCCTCAAACAATTGACCAACTTGTAGGGTCAAACAGTAAAAACGATATTCTTTTACTATTTTCAAGTCTAAAATACTGCTGATTACACTATTACTTATAATGAACCAAATCATATGGATAATATTGAATATCCCTCAAACTACTATCATCTAGTTTTAATATCTTTGCAATGGCACCTGCTTCAAAACTCCAATATCCACAATATATATTTTTATTTGACAGATGACTATTATACCATGTACATTCTTTATGTATATCATACCATTTTTCTTGTAAATATTCTTTCAACAACCCACAAGTCAATGATTCTTTAGCATTTATAATTTCTTCTAAACAATCATATACTTTGGGAAATTCAAATTCTGTTCCGTTATTTATCCAAGAAGAATCAATTTTTCTAATTAATACATTTACTAAATAGTCATCAAAATTTTCGGCTATAAGTCTTTCTTCTAAAACCACTATTTCCGTTTTATCAACTTCAAATAAAACCGCTAATGAAAGCACTTTTATCAATTCAATATAGCCATACTTTCTATCCCACATCTTACCATAATAAAACAATAATTTTCTGTAATATTCTTCAATTGTTTCCAGTTCTTCCCCGCAAGAATACAATAAATTTATTATTTTCTGATATTCATTAATCAAAATAGTATATCCATTACGAGTCCCTTTATCTGACTCTCCTTTTTCAATTACTGCTTTTTTTACAGCATTTTCAAACATTATAATATTGTTTTTTTCTTTTTCGATTAATGCATTAAAATATTTTTTATCTTTTAATTTATCTCTCATTTTCCGCTCCTATTGCTTAACACCATCAACTAACTCTGTTATATTAACATTACCCTCTGTAGAAATTTGAACCAAAAAAGAACCCACATTATCTCGATTAAAAATCATTTCCATCTTAATGTTATTTGCCATTTCTTCTCCAACAGCATCTTCCAATCTTTCAATTATCCATTTATCACTCATCTGTGGAGTGCCATCAGCAAGCGTTGACAATTTTGAAGTCCCATATTTTGCCTCACCTATTATGTATGGCGGATGTCCATCTGGGTTGTAATATACGCCATCTATTCCTTGATGTATCGGTTCATTCAAGTCAACAACTCTATCTATACTAATTCTGTTATATCCTTGACTTTCAAAGAAATCATCCATCTTCATTTCTCCATAATTACCTTTTTGAAGATTTGTTAATCCCTTTATTCTTTCTACACTGTTTTCTACTGATTCAATAAGCAATTTTTGAGTTTTTCTTGCAACCTCCGTTATGCCACCAGCGGCATCTAAGCCACCCTCTAATCCATCAAGTTGCGAACGGTTATTTCTGGTATCTATTCGGTTTGGCAGTTCT
>DHMX01000022.1:299616-431239 GCA_002406015.1 Lachnospiraceae bacterium UBA4631 | reverse complement strand
GCACAGTGAGAAACAAGATAGAAATTATTATATTTGTAATATTGCTTTGTGGCTTTGGAATCGGTTATCTGGTGCTTCCGCAGCGGGATTTTTCCGAGATGGAGAACCGTTATCTTTCAAAATGTCCGGAATTTAGCTGGAAGGATTTGTTAAAGGGTACTTATACAGAAGAATTTGAATCCTATACCGCAGACCAGATTATGGGAAAGGATTTTCTCGTTAAGCTGAATGTAGCGGCAAACCGGGCGGTCGGAGTGTCTGAGATTCAGCAGGTATATATCGGCAAGGATGGGTATCTGATTCAGGATTATCAGGAGCCGGGAGAGCTGTTACAGGAAAATCTGGACTATATCCGTCTGTTTGCCATGAAGCATCCGGATTTGGATATGACGATGCTGATTGTGCCAAATGCAAGTGAAATCTACCCGGAGGAATTACCGGAATTTGCACAGACCTATTCCCAGCAAAGTGTAATAGCGGAAGTGAAGCAGAGCTTAGAGCCACAGGTGCAGGTTGTGGACGCAACGGATACCCTGCTGGAGCATAAAGAGGAGGAGCTTTATTTCCGAACCGACCATCATTGGAATGCATTAGGTACTTATTATGCCTATGAAGCATTGTGTGAGGCGTTGGAGCTGGAGCCGGTGCCGTATCGTCAATATGATACCTATGAAGTTGCACAGCCGTTTTACGGCTCCTTATATTCCAAAGCACCTGTATTTGACCAAATACCCGATAAAATGGTATTGCTGACGAATCCGGAGGGAGAGTATCAGGTATCCTATGTGAGTGAGAACCGGCAATCAGATTCTATGCTGGATTACAGCTATGAGGAAAAGAAGGATAAATATGCGATGTATTTTGGTGGAAATTATCCGCTGACTGTGATTCAAAGTCAAGGAGAAATAAAGGAAAAGGTATTGATTTTGAAGGATTCTTATGCAAACAGTCTGGTTCCGCTGTTAGCAGATAAATACGGAGAAATTCACATGATGGATTTACGGTATTATCATGATGATGTAGATGCGTATATAGAAAATGAAGGAATTACAAGGGTTATTTTTATTCATAATGTAGACTTTCTTTCAACGGATAATAATTTTTTATGGTTATAGGCTTGCAATATGGGGGCGAATCGTGTAATAATTTACGTGGACTTTACGCATAGGTAAACTGGACTTTACAAAACAGTTGTAGAGTAAGGAAAATGTAAGTCCAACGAAAATCTTAATTCAGAGGAGTCATAAATGTAATGAGTATCTTTAATGTGTTAGCAATGATTGGTGGACTTGCGTTGTTTCTGTTCGGAATGCATGTCATGGGAGATGGATTAACCAAGGCATCCGGCGGAAAGTTGGAAAAAATATTAGAAAAACTGACATCAAATAAGCTGTATGCCGTATTATTGGGTGCGGGTGTAACAGCAATTATCCAGTCTTCCTCTGCAACAACGGTTATGGTAGTCGGATTTGTTAATTCCGGAATCATGAAGCTGAATCAGGCAGTCGGAGTGATTATGGGTGCCAATATCGGTACTACGATTACCTCTTGGATTTTGAGTCTGGCAGGAATTGAAAGCGAGAATTTCTGGGTACAGATGTTCAAGCCGGAATCCTTTACCCCGATTCTGGCATTAGTTGGTATCTTTTTGCTGATGTTTACCAAGCGGGAAAAGAATCATGACATTGGTAATATTTTATTAGGCTTTGCCGTGTTAATGTTTGGTATGACAACCATGAGTGAAGCGGTAGCACCGTTAGCGGATGTGCCGGAATTTACAGCCATTTTGACACAGTTTAAGAATCCGGTGCTGGGTGTAATTGCAGGTACATTATTAACTGCGGCAATTCAAAGCTCGTCTGCTTCTGTCGGTATCTTACAGGCATTGTGTATTACCGGAGTAGTAGATTACCGGATGGCATTACCGATTATAATGGGACAGAATATCGGAACCTGCATTACTGCACTTATTTCAGCAGTGGGTGCAAATAAAAATGCAAAGCGTGCAGCGTTAATTCATCTGTATTTTAATATCATCGGCTCTACTGTATTTTTAGTATTATTCTACAGTGTGAATGCATTTGTTCATTTTGAATTTATGGATATGCCGGCAACCGCATTGGGAGTCGCTATTATTCACAGTGCTTATAATATATTTGCAACTGCAATTTTGCTTCCGTTCTCCAATGGTCTTGTAAAGTTAAGCTGTCTGACCATTCGGGATACTGCGGAGAATGCTGAAACTCAGACCTCTGATTTTCAGGTTTTGGATGTTCGTTTTCTGGATACTCCGCCGATTGCGACGGCACAGTGTAAGAATACAGCAGTAAAAATGGCTGAAATTTGTAAAAAGGCTTTATTTCAGGCAATGGATCTGGTTCAGCACTATGACGAAGGAAAAGCAGAGGAAGTAAAGCAGATGGAGACTGTGGTAGACCAGTATGAGGATGAATTAGGTAATTACCTCATGAAGCTAAGCAGTAAGAGTCTGACGGAAAAGGACAGCCATACTATATCCATGCTGTTGCATTGTATTGGAGATTTTGAACGGATTTCCGACCATGCGGTAAATATCTGTGAATCTGCCAAGGAAATGTATGTAAAGGAATTGAAGTTCTCCAAAAAGGCAGAGGAGGAGATTGCCGTATTCTCCGGTCTGATTCGGGAAATTGTCGATACCTCAGTGAAGGTATTTGAGACAGAGGATGTGAAGCTGGCAAAAGAAGTGGAGCCGATGGAGGAAGTTGTTGACGGCTTAAATGATGAGATTAAAAAGCGGCATGTAAAACGATTACGAAAAGGTAAATGTACGATTGAATTAGGATTTTCACTATCTGATATTACAACGAATTATGAACGTGTAGCAGACCATTGCTCTAATATTGCAATCAGTCTGATTCAGATACCGGATGATGTATACGGTTCTCATGAATACGTGGAAAATCTGGAAAAGGGTGAAGATTCTCAATATCATGAGGCATTGGTAAAATACACAGAAAAATATATGCTTCCATAGGAGGAATCAAAATGGCTCTGATTTATGTTGTAGAAGATGACAAGAATATCCGCGAGATTGAGCGGTTTGCGTTACAAAACAGCGGATACCGGGTTGAAGAATTTGAATGTGCCAGAGATTTTTATAAACGAATCGCAGTAAAGGTTCCGCAGCTGGTATTGTTGGATATTATGTTGCCGGATGAAGATGGACTGGCTATTGTGAAAAAACTACGCATGACAGCAGAGACAAAAAAGGTTCCGGTCATTATGGTGACGGCAAAGACAACGGAAATTGATAAGGTAAAGGGACTGGACCTTGGAGCGGATGATTACATTACCAAGCCGTTTGGTGTAATGGAATTAATATCCAGAGTAAAAGCAGTGCTTCGCAGAAGCTATCAGACAGAAGAGGAAAAGCAGCTTAGCCTCGGAGAAGTGAGTATTGACAGCGAGAAGCATATGGTAACGGTAAATGACGAGGTTTGTGAACTAACCTTCAAGGAATATGAACTTTTAAAGCTATTAATGACAAATGCAGGAATCGTTATGACACGGGATGTGATAATGGAGCGTGTATGGGGAGTCGATTTTGAAGGAGAATCCAGAACGCTTGATATGCACATTAAAACATTGCGACAGAAGCTTAAAGAATCCGGCTCCAGAATAAAAACGGTCCGGAATGTCGGCTATATCATGGAGTAATTTTATGAAAAAGAAAATTAATCTTCTTTATATTATAATTTCTGTGAGTGCAATTTTTCTGACACTGGTTGCTACAACCAGTGTCTATTACAGCTATTCTAAGCGGGAAATGATGGAAAGTCTTAAGGTCTATGCACATATTCTGGAAATTCCCATGCAGGAAGAAACTTATAATTCCCAGACAATTTTACAGGCGGTACAGGATGATATACGGATAACGGTAATTACCCCGGATGGTGTTGTAAGCTATGATAACGAGGTGGATGCCGCAAATATGGAAAATCATAAGAACCGACCGGAAGTACAGGCAGCATTACAGGATGGTGTAGGAACAGAAATCCGAAAATCCGATACGTTTGATAAAAATACCTTTTACTATGCAATTCGGATGGACAACGGAAATGTATTGCGGGTTGCAAGAGAAGCAGACAGTATATTAAAGATATTGACGCAGGCGTTTCCTTTAATTGCGTGTATTGCTGTTTTTTTAATAGTAAGCAGTATATTCTTTTCTTCCGTATTGACAACCAGCATTGTCAAGCCGATTGAACGTTTGGCAAATCATCTGGATATGACAGAATCGGTTGTCACCTATAAGGAATTAATGCCGTTTATGAATATGATTCAGAAACAGCATGAGGACATTATGAAGGCGGCAAAGATGCGGCAGGAATTTACCGCAAATGTATCGCATGAGTTAAAAACACCGCTAACCTCTATATCCGGATATTCCGAATTAATTGAGAACGGAATGGCATCCAATGAAGACAGTAAACGCTTTGCCGGAGAAATACATAAGAATGCACAACGGCTGTTAACCTTAATTAATGATATTCTCCGTTTATCGGAGCTGGATGTGTCAGATGGAACAGATATTGCTTATGAAGCCGTTGACTTGAAAAGTCTGGCTGAGAATTGTATCAATATGCTGACCTTGAGTGCAGAAAAGCATGAGGTACAGGTCTTGCTTCGAGGGGAGAGCTGTTGGATAGACGGTAATCGGCAGATGCTGGAGGAGTTAATTTATAACCTGTGTGATAATGCCATCCGATATAATAACCGGGGCGGAAAGGTGGAGGTTCTGATTCAGGATATGCCGGAACAAAGTCAGGCAAAGCTGGTGGTAAAGGATACGGGAATCGGGATTCCGAAAGAGCATCAAGAGCGAATCTTTGAACGCTTCTACCGGGTTGACAAGAGCCGTTCAAAGGCTACCGGCGGTACGGGACTTGGGCTTGCAATTGTAAAGCATATCGTCAGCCAGCATAATGCGGATATAACACTAGAAAGTGAAATGGGAGTCGGAACTACCATTACGATTTTATTTCATAAAAAAGAAAAATAGAGGCTCTGTTCAGAGCCTCTATTCTTCATCATTGAATGCAGCCTCGTCTAACAATTCATCAAAGAAATCCGCAACTGCATCAAATTCATCATCATCCTCGATTTCAATTAACTGGAAATCATCATCCTCTCTGGTATAGGCATACAGTAATATTTCATCCTCCTCCAGTCCCTCAAGCGGTGAGAGTGGAAGAAGAGCAACATAGTCTTTGCCGTTTAAAGGGAAGCTGGCAACAATGCCGCATTCAACATCCCCATCCTCCAGAGATAGTATAATTGTATCTTCATTTTCATCATCCAGATAAAGCTCGGATGTGGTTTCGTCTTCCTGATTTGATTTCTGCATGGTGCAACCGTCCTTTCCATGGGTAAATTTAGCTGGAATTTAGATAAATTCTCAAGTAACAATACTATACTAAACTTTTGGAATGTTTGCAAGATTTGCTTGACTTTATTTGGTTTTTGTCTAAAATGAAAATAGCGGCTTTCGGGGAAACCGGAGGCAGCAAAGTTACATAGGAGAATGAGAGGAGAAACAAGGTGGCAACGCAAGGGTCTTACAACGGTCACGAAAGAAGAGAAGCAGGAGAAAAGGGAACTGCAGGAGGAAGAAATTTCCGGGAATATCGTTCCAGAGAGAATCAAAATTCCACAGATTACAAGAAACGGGAAAATCGGAATTTCAAATCCGGTGAAGGAAGAAGCCGGGACGGACAAGCCTCCGGAGGAGAATATAAGTCCAGAGAGAATCGTCCGGGAGGATATAAGCCGAGAGATAACCGTCCGGGAGGATACAAGCCGAGAGACAATCGCAATTCATACGGTGGCGGCTATAACAATTTTTCGAAAGACAAGGATGAGGATGACGGTAAGAAAAACTTTCGTTCAGCAAGACCTAAGACATCCGAAAAACCAAAGGAACCACAACCGGATAAATTTGAAACAATTAAGCGTCTGGAGCGGGAACAAAAGACAATTAAGAAAAAAGAATCCAAGCGGAATAAGACAGAAAGCTCTCGTCCGCAGCAAAAGCAGAAGCGACAGAATAATCGTAATATATTAAACGATTATGCAAATGGCATGTATGAGGATTATGAAGACTACGATATGTAGATTATAGACATAAATCAGGAGGATAGAAAATGGCTATCACATACAATCACAGAGCAATCGAAAATAAATGGAAAAAGGGCTGGGAAGAGCATCCGATTAACGTAGATGACGGCAAGAAACCGAAATACTACTGTCTGGATATGTTCCCATATCCATCCGGAAACGGACTGCATGTAGGTCACTGGAGAGGCTATGTTATCAGTGATGCATGGAGCCGCTATAAGATGATGCAGGGATATTATCTGATTCATCCGATGGGATGGGATGCATTCGGTCTTCCTGCAGAGAACTACGCAATTAAAAATGGTGTGCATCCGAGTATTTCAACCGCAGAGAATGTGAAGAACATCAAGCGTCAGATTAATGAAATTGCTGCTATTTATGACTGGGATCGTGAAGTAAATACCACCGACCCGAATTATTATAAATGGACACAGTGGATATTTGTACAGATGTTCAAAAAAGGTCTTGCCTATGAGAAGCAGATGCCGATTAACTGGTGTCCTTCCTGCAAAACAGGCTTAGCGAATGAAGAAGTTGTAGACGGTAAATGTGAACGCTGTCATTCTGAGGTCACAAAGAAGAATCTGCGTCAATGGATGTTAAAGATTACCGCATATGCAGATAGATTATTAGAGGATTTAAATACGCTTGACTGGCCGGAAAAAGTTAAGAAGATGCAGTCTGACTGGATTGGACGTTCTTACGGTGCAGAGGTTGATTTCAAGGTAGACGGCAGAGAAGAAACCATTACCGTATACACCACAAGACCGGATACCTTATATGGAGCAACCTTCATGGTACTGGCACCGGAGCATAAGCTGGCAGCCGATTTATCAACACCGGAAACAAAGGCGGCGGTAGAGCAGTATATTTATGATGCATCTATGAAGTCCAATGTTGACCGTATGCAGGACAAAGAAAAGACAGGTGTATTTACGGGAAGCTATGCAATTAATCCGTTAAATGGTGCCAAGGTGCCGATTTGGTTATCAGATTATGTATTGGCAGATTACGGTACAGGAGCCATTATGTGTGTACCGGCACATGATGACCGGGATTTTGCATTTGCTAAGAAATTCGACCTTCCGATTATTCAGGTAATTGCAAAGGATGGAAAAGAAATTGAAAATATGACAGAAGCCTATACCGAGGCTTCCGGAACTATGATTAATTCCGGTGAGTGGAATGGTATGGAATCTTCTGTATTAAAGAAAGAGGCTCCGGCAATGATTGAAAAGCTGGGCTTCGGTAAAAAGACCACAAATTATAAGCTGCGTGACTGGGTATTCTCCCGCCAGAGATATTGGGGAGAGCCGATTCCAATCGTGCATTGCCCGGATTGCGGTGCTGTTCCGGTGCCGGAGGACCAGCTTCCGTTGCTGTTACCGGATGTAGAGAGCTATCAGCCGACCGGAACCGGAGAGTCTCCGCTTGCAGATATAACAGACTGGGTAAATACAACTTGTCCATGCTGTGGAAAGCCGGCTAAGAGAGAAACCAATACCATGCCACAGTGGGCAGGTTCTTCCTGGTATTTCCTGCGTTATGTGGATCCGAAGAATGATAAAGAGCTGGTAAGCCGGGAAAAAGCAGATAAATATCTGCCGGTTGATATGTATATCGGAGGTGTAGAGCATGCGGTGCTTCATCTGTTATATGCGAGATTCTATACAAAATTCCTGCATGACATCGGAGTGGTAGACTTTGATGAACCGTTCCATAAGCTCTTTAATCAGGGTATGGTCTGCGGACGTGACAGAGAAACCGGAGCTGCTACAAAGATGAGTAAGTCTTTGGGAAATATTGTATCACCGGATGATATGGTACGGGATTACGGTTGTGATTCCCTGCGTCTGTATGAGCTGTTCATCGGACCACCGGAATTGGATTCTATCTGGGATGACAGCGGAATTGACGGTGTATATCGTTTCATTAACCGGTTTTATAACATGGTAATGACGAATAAGGATAAGGATGTTCCGGAAACAAAGGAACTGATTAAGCTTCGTCATAGAATGATTAAGGATGTTACAACCAGATTTGAACAGTTCAGCCTGAATACCGTAGTCAGTGCATTTATGGAATACAATAATAAGTTCGTGGAATTAACTAAGACTACAGGTGTGGACAAAGAAACCCTGAAGGCGGCTGTTATTATGATTGCTCCGTTTGCACCACATATCGGTGAGGAGCTGTGGGAGCAGTTGGGCGGAAGCTATTCTGTATTCCACCAGAAATGGCCGGAGTTTAACGAGGATGAAATGAAGGATGATGAGGTTGAAATTCCGGTACAGATTAACGGAAAAACGCGTGCAACCATTGTAATCGGTGTAGACGAAGGTAAGGATGCCGTATTACAGAAGGCAAAGCAGGCAGTAAGCGAAAAATTAACCGGTACGGTTGTAAAGGAAATCTATGTGCCGGGTAAGATTGTAAATATCGTACAAAAATAGTAAAGTATTCAAAACGAAAATCGTTATAAATGAAAAAAGCATCTGCATAAGAGCTATGAACAAGCATAGGTCTGTGCAGATGCTTTTTCAGATATTGCCAGTATGGAACCGGGCAAAACTCCGGCATACTAATGCTGAGGTGATGAATCATGTATAATAACGATTTTTTCTTTCAAAACACAGCGCTTATGGCTGCGTTGACAGGATTTCCCAATCTGAAACATACACCTTCGGATGAGTTGGATGAATTGCTCAATGGTTATGACCATGTATCCAGAGAGCAAATAGAACGGCATCTGGAGGAATTTGCCTCCAAGGAAGAACTGGAACGCTACGTTCACAACCTTGCAATTCGAAACCATGATATTCAGAAATGGGAATAGCTGTTATCCCTGCAGGTTAGACAAAAATGACTGCATCATATCAACCTTTCGGGCTTCTGCCGGAGACAGGTCAGCCTTTAACATATCCAGCATAAGCTGACTTTCCTCCGGTGTGAAGGAAAGCCCCTGTTTCTGCATTTTCTGCTGTGCCTGCATAAATAACGGTAAAATAGAATCTGTTGATTTTCCCTTGCTGGCTTCCATAAGTTCTAAGATAATTCTTAGCTTGGCAGGGGAAATGTTACGAAGTTGGTTCTGATTCATGAATATCTCCTTCCTGTTCGGATAATACTTGTCGAATGGCATCAATCATGTCATCTCTGGCAGAGGTTGAAAATTCCTCCGGCTCGGACTTCGCAGCAGCATTTACAACAGAGAACATAGACTCCGGAGCAGATGGAGCGGTAGTGTCCGGCTGCATGGCATTCATCATTTGCATGGTGTTCATCATGGTCTGCATATTAGATAATTGTCCCATGAAATCAACTCCCATTGCCTTACACATGACATGGATAAATTCATCCGGATGTTCGCAGTTACGATTCATGCCGCAGGCATCCAATTGTGCAGGATTATGAAATACCTGCATAAGAATACGGATTTCCTGCATCTTAATCAAAAGTGCCAGTGGAAGCTTAAGAGATGGTTCCACATAAGGAATCATGGCTTCCAGCAGCAGCAGGCTGTTATTCTGATATATAGTGTCAAGTGGATGTTGAAAATGGTCGTTCATAGCTATCCTTTCTTATCCGTATAAGTACCCTGTCTGTATGGAATGCCAGTTCTTACTGGTAGTATATGCAGACAGGAAAAATGAAATTACATAGGAGAGCAGGTTAGACAAGAAAATGGGAACTGCCATCCGACAGTTCCCACACAGAATTGAAACAATGCTGGATGAATCATCCAGATTAACAGATACCAACAGAATTAGCAGCCACAACCGCCGCAGCCGCCACCGCAGCCTCCGCATCCGTTTCCATTGTTGCCGCAGCCGCAGAATAACAGTAATAAGATAATAATCCAGCAGGAATCACAGCCGCATCCATCGTTATTACCGCATCCGTTGTTTCCGTTACCACAGCAGCAGAGCAACAGCAGGATAATTATGATGCAGGAACAGCTGCTTCCTCCAAACACATTTGAACCGCATCCGCCGCAGCCTCCGCACTGAGTTGCTGATAAATCACTCATGTCATTGCCTCCAATGATAAGTTTACAATGATATAGTATGCAGGAGGGCTTGTATTGTTGAATTAGGAATTTTAATAATTATTATTTGGCTATATCGTTTGACTATGTCATATAATTGAAGTAAAATATGTAGCAAGGCAGGAATTAGAAAATTGCTTACGAAATATAAATCAAAAATCCGGGTAGAACACAGGATATAAGGATAGCGGAGGTAAGAAGAGTGAAAAAAAGATGGATTCTTTTAGGAATGGTTGGCTTACTGCTTTTGGGTGTTGTCGGCTGTTCCAATCCAAAGCGGGATGCTCTGGATACAAATATACAAGAGCAGATGCAGGAGGGGACGTTAGACCGTTCCTGATGAAGCAGCAATTGTTCGATAGCGAGAAAGAAAACGATAAGGGGAGAAACGTAAATGCAATTTAAATGTGTGAATTGTGGCGGTAATGTCATATATGATGCGGCAAGCGGACATATGGTATGTGCCAGTTGTAATGCTCAGGATTCAGAGGAAATTGTGAATCAGGAAGATTGCTATGCATGTCCGTCCTGCGGCGGTAAATTGACAGTAGATGAATTTACTTCGGCTACCAGATGTGAATATTGCGGAGCCTATACAATTATTGATGAAAAAATCTCATATCCGTATGGACCGGATTTAATATTGCCGTTTCGTTTTACAAAGGAACAGGCAACCGAATTATTGCGGAAATCCTTTAAGGATAAGCTGTTTTGTCCAAGTGATTTTCTGTCCCAGCGGACGTTAGAGAAAATGGAGGGTGACTATGTTCCGTTCTGGATGTACAGCTATGATACGCATGCGGTATGGAGCGGAATCGGAACCAAGGTTCGTGTGTGGAGAAGCGGTGATACCGAATATACGGAAACCAGTAAGTATCAGGTGCATCGGGAAATGGATATTGCATACAAGCGAATCCCGGTAGATGCATCAATCAAAATGCCAGATAATATAATGGATGCCATGGAGCCATATGTATATAAGGACCTTGAGAAGTTTCAACCGAAATATATGTCAGGCTATAACGGAGAAACCTATAACCAGAATCCAAACGAATTAGAAGAGCGTGCAAGGAAAAAAGCAGATAATGATACAGAAGCATGGATACAGTCTACCATTACCGGTTATAACAGTACCTCTGCTACGAAGCGGGAATACATAAATATGCCAAAGGGGCGGGAATTTGCACTCATGCCGGTGTGGAAATATGTATACCGTTATCAGAAAAAGGATTATGAATATTATATTAACGGTCAGACAGGAAAAGTATACGGAACCCTTCCGAAGAGTATTAGTAAAATCATATTCACCGGAGGCACTATGTTTGCAGGGCTGATGTTACTGTGCAAGGTCTTACAATATATCGTGGAGGTGTTCTAGTATGAAGAAGTATATAAAAGTATTAATTATTCTGGCTGCCTGTATTGCGGTATTGTTCTTAGTTCCGTTTGTATATCGGAGTGTTATGCTGGCAAGCAGGGCTGCACAGGTTCCGGAAAGAAATAACGATGAATGCACAACAACCAGACGAGTGTTTGACTATGCGGATGTATTAACGGATAGACAGGAGCAGAAGCTGCAGCGTTTGATTGAAAAGCGGGAAAAGCAATTAGGCTTGGACATTGTAATTGTAACCATTGATGAGGATGTGGGAAGTGACCCATATGATTCTTCGGTAAACAGAACGATTACGTTTGCAGAAGATTTTTATGAATACTTTAAGTTTGGTTATGACGGACATATCAGCGAGGCGTATTCCGGAGATTCTACCGGTGCCGGTGTCATATATGTAGATAACTGGTATGATTTAAATGGATATGCGGAATCCGCATGTTTGGCTTACAGAGGAGCCTCCGGTGACAGCTTCTTTGACAAAGCATATAACATATATCTGTCAGAGGTTGATTTAGAAGAGTTGGAGAATGATGTCTGGGAATATTCCAACACCAATCCATACCGAAGCTATCGGAGACTGTTAAATCATCTTGCGACGGATATGGTAAGTCCGAATATATTGGAATTTCATATTAAGGATTCACGAACCATATATATACCACTTCTGATTACAGCTATTTTTATTATTATTAATCTGGGAAAGAAGATGGGAAGCAAAACCACCGACAAGAATACATATGTGCAGAGTGGTCAAGCCAAGGTAACTGCAAAGCAGGATACATTTTTGTCAAAGCATACAACCTCACGCCATATCGATACCTCCAGCAGCAGCGGCGGTAGCAGTGGCGGCGGTGGAGGAGGCGGTGGCGGCGGTCACAGCGGTGGCGGCGGTCGTCATTAGAATTGCAGGTTCAATCGCAACTCTAAAATCGCAAATCCATACTACTTTTCCTTGCATAAGGAAAAAATATATGATAATATTTTAGGATGTAGTAAACAGTAAAATTTACCGGGAGGAACAACAATGAAACACTTGATTTTAGTTACTTCACCACCAGCTTGCGGAAAGACACACGTAACAAGACAATTGGCGAAGGCATTAACGAATTGTGTATATCTTGACAAAGATACATTGATTGTACTTTCAAAGCAGATATTTAAAGTGGCAAATGAAGAATACAACCGTTCATCTGATTTCTTCCAGCGAGAAATTCGGGACTATGAATACTATGCTATCTTGGATATTGCAATGGAAGCATTAGAATATAATGACACAGTCCTGATTAATGCACCATTTACAGATGAGATTCGGGATGACGAATATCTGGATAAGCTGCGTGAGCGTCTGGCAAAGAAGGGTGCAGAACTGGTAGTTGTATGGGTGAATACAGATATTGAAGTATGCCACCAGCGGATGATTAAACGTAATTCAGACCGTGATACATGGAAGCTGGAGCATTGGGATGAGTATGTAGCATCTCAGAATTACAATCCACCAACCAATATTAAAGAATTGATTATCTTTGAAAATTCATCCGAAGAAGCATTTGAGCAATCATTAAAGTCAACGGTGAAAAAGTTAAGAGGATAATGGAAATCCGAGAATGAAAATAGAAACGGTAGTGATGCTATGTCACTACCGTTTGCTAGTATAAGCTGAAGTTTGAATCAGTGGGGAAATGCAATGGATAGTTTTATATTTAGTTTAAACGCAACCGTTCCTATTTTTGCAATTATGGTTTTAGGATATATTCTGCATCGGATTGGATTTATAACCGATGAATTTGCCAATGTCGCAAATAAATTCGTATTTAAGGTCTGTCTGCCGTGTATGCTCTTTCTGGATTTGAAAAATACAGACATTCGGCATAATTTTGACGGAAGCTATATCGGATTTTGTGCAGGTGTAACGATTGTAAGTATTTTAATAATTTGGGGTTTGTCAAAGATTTTTCTGAAGGATAAGACTGAGGTCGGAGCATTCGTACAGGCATCCTACCGAAGCAGTGCGGCTATATTGGGAATCGCATTTATTCAGAATATATATGGGGATTCCGGAATGGGACCGCTGATGATTATAGGGGCAGTACCGTTATATAATGTGTTTGCGGTTCTGATTCTGACGGTTGAGAGCAACGATGTATCCATTCAGAACAGTAAGGGAAGGATAAAAACCACGATTCTGAATATACTAAAGAATCCTATCATTATAGGAATCGTGTTGGGAATACTGGCATCCGGCATCCAACTGAAGCTTCCGCAAATGGTGGAAAAGACGATTCAGAACCTTGGTATCATGGCATCTCCGTTAGCCTTAATTGCAATTGGAGCAGGCTTTGAGGGAAGAAAGGCATTAGCAAAAATGAAGCCGACTCTGGCAGCAACATTTATTAAGCTGATTGGGCTGGCAATGCTGGTGCTTCCGATTGCAATCCACTTAGGCTTTCGGGACCAGAAGCTGCTTGCGTTGCTGATTATGTTGGCATCACCGAGTACACCGACTGCATATATTATGGCTAAAAATATGCATGGGGATGAAACACTTTCTTCCAGTATTATTGTATTAACAACCGTATTATCGTCAGTTACATTGACGGGATGGATATTCCTGCTTCGTTATCTGGGATATATAGCAGGATAATCGGAAAGGAGGGCTACTATGATAAAAAAAGTCATATGGATTGTTTTGGACAGTGTAGGTATGGGAAATGCACCGGATGCAGAAGCGTTTGGAGATACCGGTGCCAATACCATCGCACATACGGCTAAGGCGTGCGGAGGCTTGCAGCTTTATAATCTGCGAAAGCTCGGATACGGCAACATTGACGGAATGCAGGAAATTGATGCGGTGGAGTCTCCGATTGGTGCCTATGGAAGATTACAGGAGCTTTCAAAGGGAAAGGATACTACGATTGGACATTGGGAAATGATAGGAATTGACACCGAAGTTCCGTTTCCGACATATCCGCAGGGCTTTCCGGATACCATTATGAAGGAATTTCTGGAAAAAACAGGATGCAAGGGCTATCTGGGAAACTGCGTAGCATCTGGAACCGAAATCATTAAGCAATTAGGAGAAGAGCATATACGAACCGGGTATCCGATTATCTATACATCTGCGGACAGTGTATTTCAGATTGCAGCATGTGAGGCGGTTATACCACCCGAACAGTTATATAACATCTGTAAAACAGCAAGAAAGCTGTTAAAGGGGGAGCATAATGTAGCCAGAGTAATAGCAAGACCGTTTGTGGTAGAGAACGGACAGTATATAAGAACTGCAAACCGGAGAGATTTTTCCAGACAGCCGTCAAAGGAAAATCTGTTGAGCTATATGAAGGATGCAGGGCTGCAGGTAGCGGCAGTCGGTAAGATAGAGGATATTTTTGACGGAGTGGGAATTACGCAGGCAGTCCATACAAAGGACAATATGGACGGTATGGACCGAACCCTGCAATATATGGAACAGATACAAGAGGGACTGATATTTACGAATCTGGTGGAATTTGATTCAAAATGGGGACACCGGAGAGATGCCATAGGCTACGGAAAAGGCTTGGAGGCGTTTGACCTTCGGCTGGAAGAGGTATTACGTCATATGACAGAGGAGGAGCTTTTGGTAATTACGGCAGACCATGGCTGTGACCCGACCTTCTGGGGAACCGACCATACAAGAGAATGTGTACCGGTACTCTGGTACAGTCCGTCCGGTCAATTCCAACATGGAAAGAATCTGCACACAGGAAGTACCTTTGCGGATATTGGACAGACAATAGCAGACCTGTTTCAGGTAAAGGCACTATCCATCGGTACGAGCCGGAAGGAGGAATTGTTCTCATGAATGCATATGATTTGATATTAAAGAAGCGAAACGGAGGCTGTCTTTCAAAGGAAGAAATCACATATCTGGTAATGGGATATACCAACGGTCAGATACCGGATTATCAGATGTCGGCATTTTTGATGGCAGTATACTTTCGGGGGATGAATCCGCAGGAAACACTGGACTTGACAATGGCAATGGCAGACAGCGGAGAACGGCTGGATTTATCCGGCATCGAAGGAATAAAGGTAGACAAACACAGCACCGGAGGTGTAGGAGATAAGACCTCTTTGATTCTTGGCCCGATGTTAGCTGTCTTAGGTATTCCGGTTGCAAAGATGAGCGGAAGAGGACTTGGACATACCGGCGGAACGATTGATAAGTTGGAAAGCATAGAAGGCTTCCGGACAAGTCTGAGTAAGGAGACTTTTATTAACAATGTCAACCAAATTAAGCTTGCGATTGTAGGCCAGACTGCGAATCTGGCACCGGCAGACAAGAAAATATATGCGTTGCGGGATGTGACGGCAACCGTAGATAATATGTCACTGATTGCCTCCAGTATTATGAGTAAAAAGCTGGCGGCAGGAGCCGATGTACTGGTATTGGATGTAAAGACCGGAACCGGAGCCTTTATGAAGACGCAGGAGGAAGCAGAACAATTGGCAAGAACCATGGTGCAGATAGGAACCATGGCAGGAAAGAAAACCTATGCGGTCATTACAGATATGAATGAACCATTGGGAACCATGGTAGGAAATGCACTGGAGGTACAGGAGGCAATTTCCGTATTACAGGGAAAGGGAGAGGCACGACTGACAGAAGTGGTGTATACGCTGGCGTCCTATATGGTATTAGGTGCTAAACGAGCCGCCACCATAGAGGAAGCAAAGAAAATGCTGCAAGAAACCATTACGTCCGGAGCCGCACTCCGCAAATTTGCAGAGTTCGTGGAGGCACAGGGCGGAAATCCGGAATATATTTATCATCCGGAGCTGTTTCCGCAGGCAGCATGGAAGGAGCCGGTATATCCTAAGGCAGACGGGTATCTGGTCGGATGCGAGAATCAGCAGGTAGGAATGGCATCTTTAATATTAGGCGGTGGAAGAGTAACCAAGGATAGTGTGATTGATTTGACCGTCGGCATCCAGTTAAACAAGCATCTGGGAGATGCTGTAACAACTACGGAACCGTTTGCATACATTTACGGAAATGACAGACAGAAGATAGAAGAAGCAAAGGAGCGTTTGCAGGGAGCATATCGGATAGAACGGGAATATCAGGCACCGCAGGCGGTAATTCGTTCCGTCATCACAGAAGAATGATAGGAAAATGATAGGTGAATAATAGGTAATAAGGTTCTGTTTTGGAAGACTTCGGAATATAGTAGCAGTAATTATTGGTTGGAGTATTGTATGAACCGAACAATTTGGAAAGGCATTCTGGGAAGTCTTGTTATGCTTAGCATAGTAATTCTGGAATTTTATCATCCGGCAATTTCCGTACAGGCAGAGGATTTTGTATTGGAGTCACCGTCGGTTATTTTGATGGAGCCGTCCACAGGACAGATACTGTATGAGAAAAATGCAGATGAGCAGAGGCATCCGGCAAGTGTTACAAAGGTTATGACGCTGCTGTTGATTTTTGATGAGCTTGACTCCGGCAGAATGAATCTGACAGACATTGTTACCATTAGTGAACATGCAGCTTCTATGGGTGGTTCTCAATGCTTTTTTGAGGCGGGAGAAACCCAGACCGTTGAGGATATGATTAAATGTATTATCATCGCAAGCGGAAATGATGCGGCAGTAGCAATGGGAGAACACATTGCCGGCAGTGAGGGTGCATTTGTACAACGGATGAATGAGCGTGCAAAGGAACTGGGGATGAATCATACGAATTTTGAAAATGCCTGTGGTCTGGATGCAGAAGGGCATCTTACAACTGCCAGAGATATTGCCATTATGAGCCGGGAGCTGACGGTAAAATATCCTGCGATTTTTCAGTATTCTACCATATGGATGGACACCATAACCCATGTAACCAGACGAGGCAGCTCTGACTTCGGCTTGGCAAATACCAATAAGCTGTTAAAGACCTATCCGTATTGTACGGGTCTTAAGACCGGGTTTACGAATGAGGCGGGATTTTCTATATCCGCAACGGCAACAAAGGATGGAATTGATTTAATAGCAGTCGTTATGGGAGCTCCGACCAAGGAGGTTCGGAATCAGGAGGTCTGTCAGTTATTTGATTATGGCTTTGCAAACTGTCATTTGTATCAGGATGAACAGGTGCTGCCTGATAATACCAGAATCCCGGTAGCCAAGGGAACACAGGAGACCGTATTATGTATGCCGGAGTCAACAGGCTTTAACTGCCTGCTTACGCGGGAGCAGAATCCGGCAGAGGTCAATAAGGAATGGAATTATTCGGAATTAACCGCTCCGGTTTCAGAGGGTGATGTAATCGGGGAGGCTGTGTATTATTATCAGGGAGAACGAATCGGAGCGGTTTCGCTTCTGGCTGCCGAGACGGTAGAGCCGATTACATACGGAGTCTGTTTGCAGAGAATGGTATACCGTATCTTTTGCGTGGCAGAGCCGGCGAGTGAATAGACAGAAGTCAGGAATAGACAGAAACAGGAAGGAACAACAAGAGGATGAAATTAGTATGGATAGCCATTGGAATAATAGTAATACTGATTCTTGCAGTGTGTGTGATTAGCTGGATAGAAAACCGCAAATTGACAATTACATCCTATCCGGTAGCCTCTGCCAAGATTCCTGAGAGCTTTGACGGCTGCCGGATTGTTGTGCTTGCAGACTTGCACAATGCCGTATTCGGAGAACGAAATGAGCGGCTGTTACAGGCAATCCGGCAGCAGAAGCCCGACTATATTATTCTGGCGGGGGATATGCTTGTCGGAAAGCAGGGAGCATCTACCGCAGTTCCAGCCGAGCTGCTACAGGCGCTGTCAAAGCTTGCTCCGGTATATTACGGCATGGGAAACCATGAAATGCGGATAGCCAGAAAACCGGAAGAATATGGCAGTATGTGGGAGGATTATAAGAACAGTCTTGGAACCTCGGTAATCTGGCTGGCAGATAAATCGGTAATGCTTACCAGAGGTAAGGAGCAGATTGCGTTATATGGACTGGACTTAGACCCGATTTATTATAAGAGATTCAAAAAGCACCCGATGAAGGAAGCATATCTGAAGCAAAAGCTCGGAGCTTCCGATACAAACAGATATGAAATCCTGATTGCACATAATCCGAATTATTTTCCGGAATATGCAGCATGGGGAGCTGATTTGGTGTTGTCCGGACATATTCATGGCGGTATGATTAGACTTCCGGGACTGGGCGGGTGTCTGTCACCGATGTTTCATATATTTCCGAAATATGACCGGGGCTGGTATCAGGAAGGAAATAGTGTCATGCTGTTAAGCGGCGGCTTGGGAAATCACACCTTCAAATTCCGGGTTCATAACCTTCCAGAGCTGCTTGTAGTTACGCTGCAGACGCAGAATACGGACGAAGACGCTCGATAGAAAGTAGTTGTTATTTCAAACCGGGTTCATTATAATATAGCATGAATGAGAAACACAGAGGGGAAACAGTGAAATGAAGGGGAAGCAAGTGGAAGCATCTGGTACAAATGAGGAAGCAGAAAAGAGCATACAGGAAGCGGCTGCGTTGGATATGGCAGAACCTTATGTCATTCATTTAGAAACGGCAAAGAAAAAGGGGATGCCGGTTGGGGTAAAGGCAGCAATGATTGCACTGGCAGCAATTGGTTTGGGGTATCTGACCGGAGTATTCTTTTTTTCGTTTCATTTTCAGGCACACAGTTATTTAAATGGTGTAAATGTATCATGGATGACAGCCAATCAGGCACAGACAGAAATAAATGCTATGGTACAGAACTATCGTCTGGAAATTCGGGAACGAAATCAGGACTTCGAATATATCAGCGGAAATGAGATTGGTCTGTGTGTGCAGATGACCGGTAGTGTAACGGAGCAGTTGCACAAGCAGAATGCATGGCTCTGGTTCCTGCAAGGCTGGAACCGGCAGGAGCAGATAATAAAAACAAATGTAACCTATGATTTGGACCGGCTGCATAACAAAATCCGTACATTGGAATGTATGCAGAGTGAAAATATAGAGGAGCCGGTAGAACCGCAGATTATAAAAAAATCCGGAAACTATGTGGTTGAAGATGGCAGAGAGGGCAAAAAGCCGATTGCACTGGCGGTAAGAAAGACTGTCACAAACGGAATCACAAATATGATGGCATATGTGGATTTGGAAGAACAGCAGTGCTATGAAACCTTAAAATATCAAAAGGATGATAAGGCAGTACAGGCAGCAAAGGATTACTTAAACAGTCTGAAACAGGTAAAAATTATTTATCAGTTCGGTGAGGAGTCGGAGGAGCTAAGTGGCTCGGAACTCCAGTCATGGATAATCGTAGCAGAAGATTATAGCTGTCAGGTAAACCGCAAGCAGGTGACAGACTATTTAGAGCAGATGTTAAAGACACATGAGCTGCGGGGACAGGAGATTACATTTCAGACCAGTTATCAGCAGAATGTTGCAGTAACCTCGTATATCCGGAGCAGTGAAATGCAGGTGGATGCAGAAGCAGAGGAGCTGGTGCAATTAATTCTGGGTATAGAAGCAAAGAAGGGAGAAACCTATACCCGGTCCTCAGAGAACATCGTACCGATTGCGGATACCTATATAGAGATTAATCTGACCTCCCAGCATTTATATTGCTACAAGGATGGAGCTTTGATATTAGAAACGGATATTGTATCGGGAAAGCCTTCGACCGGATGTGCAACACCACCCGGAGTCTATCAGATTCGTTCTAAGACTTCACCGGCAATTCTGGTGGGAGAGACCTATCGGACACCGGTTTCTTATTGGATGCCGTTTAACGGTGGGATTGGCTTACATGATGCTACATGGCAGAGTGCATATGGAGGAAGCCGTTATATTACACATGGTTCGCATGGATGTATTAATCTGCCGTTGGATGTTGCAAAGTTCATATATGAGAATTATCAGGCAGGTGATATTGTGGTATTATATCATCTGTCAGGTACAGAGGAAAGTCATATATCTCCGGCGGTCAGACCGTCTTCTTCCCCGATTCCGATTGCGGTAACAACGGAACAGGAAACCGAAGCAGCGACAACCGAAGCCGTCACCGAAGCGGAAACGGAAGCAACTACCGAAGCTGCCACCGAGGTAACGACAGAGACTACCACAGAAGCAACGACGGAGACAACGACAGAAATAACGACGGAGGCAACGACAGAGGCTGTCACCGAAGCGACCACAGAAGCAACAGAAACTACCCAGTAAAGAGGAACAAAGGATGGCAATTGATGTAAAACTACAGGTGTTTGAAGGTCCGTTGGATTTATTGTTGCACCTTATAGAGAAAAATCAGGTAAATATATATGATATTCCGATTGTCACCATTACCGAACAGTATCTTGCTTATCTGGAAGAAATGAAAACGCAGGATTATGATGTAATGAGTGAATTTTTGGTAATGGCGGCAACGCTGATTAATATTAAAGCCAAAATGCTGCTTCCGAAGGAGGAAGTGGAAGAGGAAGAAGAAGAGGACCCAAGAGCGGAATTGGTACAACGGTTGTTGGAATACAAAATGTACAAATACGCTGCGGCGGAATTAAAGGATATGGAGTTAGATGCCTCGCTTGCTTTATATAAGCAGCAGACCATTCCAAAGGAGGTCGAAGAATATCAGGAGGAAGTAGACCCGGTGGAGCTGTGCGATGGATTAACGCTAAGCCGCTTACAGGAAATCTTCCGTATGGTAATGAAGAAGCAGGTAGATAAAATTGACCCGATTCGAAGTAAATTCGGTACGATAGAACGGGAAGAGGTTAATATTGAGGAACGGATGCAGGCAATACGGGAGGATGTCCGCGGGTTAAAGGGAATTAGCTTCCGGACCCTGCTAGAGGTACAGGCATCCAAGATTAATGTAATTGTGACCTTTATGGCAATTCTGGAATTAATGAAGGTGGGTGCAATTACGGTAAGACAGGAACAACTATTTGATGATATTGTGATTGATTCCTTGGAATCATAGGCAAAAGAGGAGACAAGCATGGAACAGGATATAAAGAAGCTGGAAGCTGCCATTGAGGCTATATTATTTGCAATGGGAACCGCAGTACCATTAGAACAGATTGCCGCAGCATTAGAGCATGATGTAGATACAACCAGAAAGGTGATGCATCATTTAATGGACCGGTATGATGAAGAAGGACGGGGAATCCGTATGATTGAGGTAGAAGGTGCCTATCAGCTATGCACGAAAAATGAGTATTATGAAATACTTTCCAGAATCGTAAATCTGCCGAAGCGGCACATTCTTACGGATGTACAGCTTGAAACTCTGTCTATTATTGCGTACAAGCAGCCGATTACCAGAGCGGAGATAGAAGCCATTCGTGGTGTTTCCTGCGTGCATGCAATTAATAAGCTGGTGGAATATCATCTGATTGAAGAGGTAGGACGCTTGGATGCACTCGGAAGACCGATTCTGTTTGGAACGACAGAGGATTTTCTGCGGGGCTTCGGAGTGGCATCTACGGATGAACTGCCGTTGATTACACCGGATAAGATTGCGGACTTTGAACAACAGGCAATTGAAGAAGCAAATATTACGCTCAATACATAAAAATAAAAAAATGGTAATAAACACCTGATGTCTGCGATAAAATATGATAAGCAGGCAGACAGGTGTTCTTTTTATGAAGGAATGGTTGAGACAAAAAAGTAGAACAATCATAGGAATCGGAATCACACTTATAATTGCTCTGGGTGGAATCGGCTTATTTGCAGGGGCTGTCCATACAGATTATAAAAGGCAGCAGGGGGATTCTTTTCATGTATGGCTCCCGCAGGTATATGAGGAAACGGAAGAGCCGGAAGCGGAAGGGTTACATGCGGAATCGGAAGCTGCATCGGAAGCTACATTGGAATCGGAAGTAATTGCCACAGTACCGGAGTTTACCTTGCAGGCACAGGCGGCTGCCTTGCTGGATGCAGATACCGGGCGGGTTTTATATGAGAAAAACGGTCAGGATACAAAGGCAATGGCAAGTACAACTAAAATTATGACCTGTATGTTAGCATTGGAGCTTGGAAATCCGGAGGACATCGTTACCTTTTCAGAAAATGCAGCTGCCCAGCCGGATGTACAGATGAACGGTTGCACAGGCGAACGGTATTATTTAAAAGATTTATTGTATTCACTTATGCTCGAATCCCATAATGATACGGCAGTTGCAATTGCGGAGCATATTGGCGGCTCGGTTGAAGGTTTTGCAGAATTAATGAATGAGAAAGCAGAGGAGTTAGGAGCATATCAGACACAGTTTGTTACGCCAAACGGGCTGGATGCAGAGGGACATTACACAACGGCATGTGACCTTGGACGAATCGCCTGTTATGCCATCCGTAATCCGCAATTTCTGGAAATCATTCAGACACCGGCATACACTTTTTCCGAGCTTGACGGAAAAAGAACGGTATCCGTAGTAAATAAGGATGCATTTCTGACCTCGTATGAGGGAGCTATGGGGATTAAGACCGGCTTTACCGGTGAAGCCGGATATTGCTTTGTAGGGGCTGCCAGCCGGGGAGATAAGACATTTGTTTCCGTAGTGCTTGCATCCGGCTGGCCGCCGCATAAGACCTACAAGTGGCAGGATACCAAGCTGTTAATGGATTACGGTATGGAGCGGTATGAAATGCAGAATCTTATAAGTCCCGACTATGCCCTTCCGGAGCTGCCCCTAAGAAACGGAGCAGAGGATAAAGCGGTTCCGCTCCGGATACGGGACAGCAGGGATTTATTGTTGCAAGCGGAAGAGGAGGTTCGATATGAAGCCCGGCTGCCGGAGGAGCTGGAAGCACCGGTGCGGGAAGGGGATATTGCCGGTATGTTGGATATTTATATTGATGACCGGTTATATGACAGTGTTGTAATCTATGTGGGGAAGGATGCCAGACGCTTGTGCTACCGGGATGTATTTCTTAAAGTGGTACGGGGGTATTTCTTTGTGAATCAGGGATGACAGAAGAAAATAGTTATGGTATACTGTAGCTGTAATTTCATTGGTAGTAGTACGAAACAGAGCATGACTCATGAATTTCGTATGGATGAAGGAGGATATTGTAATGGAAGAAATGAAATGTAATGTATGCGGTTCTGTGGTGAAGCCGGGTGATTCATTTTGTCAGAACTGCGGCAGTCCGATAGCAGCACCGGAGCCTGAAGTACAGGCAGAACCGGAAGTTAGTCCGGTAGCAGAAGCTACTCCGGATGTGAACACAGAAGCAGTGGAAGCAAAGGCAGAAGAAGCTGTAGAAGAAGGAGTACAGGAAACAACGGTACTGTCCGGGGGTAATCCGTTCAGTATGCAGCAGGATGATACAGCACCTGCACAGAATACAGCTTCTGTCGGAAATACAGCACCGACATCAGCAGCCGTTCCGCCTACAGCCGCACAGACAGGTAGTATGGCAGCCGGACCGGTTTATCAGCAGATGCCTGGTTCCGGTATGGAAACTAATTATCAGGGAACTTATACCGCAGATGCATATAAACAGCCGGAAATACCAGCAAAGAAGCCGGGTAAGGGTCTTGGAATTGCAGCATTGATACTGGGTATTATCGGCTTACTTACCTCTTGCTGCTTCGGTGGTTATATCTTTGGTTTGATTGGTACAATTTTAGCAATTGTATGTCTGGCAAAGAAGGGCAGTAAGGGTCTTGGTATTTCCGGTTTGATTATCAGTGTACTCAGCTTCCTGATTAGTTTAATTATTACAATTATGATGCTGGTATCACCTGCTGTTGTAGATCAGATGGTTCCGGATGATTATGATTATATTTTAGAAGAATTGGGTATTGATGATACTACAAACAGTAACGATTATGGTAATGACGATTATAACATTCCAGAACCTGCTGACTCTGATATTACAGGAACCAACCAGATGAAAGTGAATGGAATTGTATATACCATGCCTGCAGGTCTGAGCTCTCTGGGACTGTCTGTTAATTCGAGCTATTCGGATGTTGTAGCAGATATTGAAAATAACGGATTAGCAGCCGGAGGCTATGAGTTCGTGTTATTGGATTCACAAGACGGATGCAGCTTCTGGGGATATATTGAGAATACCGGTTCTGATACGGTATATTCCGTAAATGATTTGCAGTTGACCGGAATCAATGTAGATAATTATTCTGATAACTGCACCGCATATTCCTGTGAGGTATATGGCGGAATCACATTGAATATGACACGCAGCGAGGTGGAGGCAATTATCGGAACTGCAGACGGACAGGATGACGGAATGGATTATTATAATAGCCAGAACGGGGATGAATGTCTGAGAATCGAATATGATGATTATGATGCTGTCTGTGCATTGGATATTACCACCTATTAAAAGTCAGATGCAGGAAAATTTTACTTGCATTGTGTGATGGTATATGCTATCATGTAATAAGCGTGATAAGAAATGGGTAAGAGTGGACATATGTCCACTCTTATCTTATGTATATACAAGGAAAGGAGTTCTGAATTTGAAACGAACAGAGGTAGAACAGAGATGTGAAGCCCTTGTACAGCCGATTCTGGATGAGCATCAGTATGAACTTTGGGATGTGGAATATGTAAAAGAGGGTTCTAATTATTATTTAAGGGTATATGCGGATAAGGAGGGTGGTATTACAATCGATGATTGTGTTACCATCAGTCGTGCCCTGGAAGCTAAGCTGGATGAAGAGGACTTTATAGAGGAAGCTTATATACTGGAGGTCAGTTCGCCGGGACTTGGAAGACCGTTGCGGCGGGAGCGTGACTTTGAAAAGAGTCTCGGAGCAGAGGTTGAAGTGAAATTGTATAAGGCATGGAATGGTGAGAAGGAATTTACAGGAATTTTGAAGTCTTATACAAAGGATACCGTACTTCTTGCATTGGATGAGGATGAACACGAATTTCAGAAAAACGAAATTGCACTGATACGGCTGGCAATTGATTTATAAAAATAGGAGGATAAGAAAATGTCAGAAATTATGGATGCACTTACTCAGATTGAGAAAGAGAAAGGAATTGATAAGGAAGTCTTGATGGAGACAATCGAGAAAGCCATTATTGATGCCTATAAGAAGGATAAAGACGGTGAGGTTAATATGCAGGTGGAAATGAACCGGGAAACCGGAGCGTTTACCGCTTATATTGAACGTGAGGTTGTAGAAGTGGTTGAGAATCCTTCAACCCAGATTAGTCTGGAAGATGCAAAAATGCATGATATGAAATATGAGGTAGGAGATATTGTAAGAATTGAGGTTCAGCCGAAGAACTTCGGACGGATTTCCGCACAGAATGCCAGAAATGTCATTGTACAGAAGATAAAGGAGGAAGAACGTAAATCAATCTTCAATCACTTCCAGTGTAAGGAAAAGGATGTGGTAACCGGTGTTGTGCAGAGATATGTAGGCAGAAATGTATGCATTAGTCTGGATGATAAGACAGATGCAATTCTGACAGAAAACGAACAGATTCCGGGAGAGGTATTCCATCCGACAGACCGGGTAAAATTATACATCATTGAGGTAAAGGCAAGTAATAAGGGACCGAAGATTCTGGTATCCAGAACACATCCGGAGCTGGTAAAGCGTTTGTTTGAAAAAGAAGTGACAGAGGTTGCAGACGGAACCGTAGAGATTAAGAATATTGCAAGAGAAGCAGGTTCCCGTTCTAAAATTGCGGTATGGTCGAATGACACAAATGTTGACCCGGTAGGAGCCTGTGTCGGTTTAAACGGTGCCAGAGTAAATGCAATTGTCAGCGATTTACGTGGCGAAAAAATAGATATTATTAATTGGAATGAGAATCCGGCTATTTTTATTAAAAATGCATTAAGCCCATCCAGTGTTGTATCGGTAACGGTTGATTTGGATGAAAAGAGTGCAAAGGTGGTTGTTCCGGATAATCAGTTATCTCTGGCAATCGGTAAAGAAGGTCAGAATGCCAGACTGGCAGCCAGACTGACCGGCTATAAGATTGATATTAAGAGTGAATCTCAGGCAGAAGCAGCAGGAGAATTAGCAGAGGATATGGTAGAGGAAACCGAGTACGAGGATTAGGAATAGTCAGGGAGTGATTGCATGGCAAAGAAACCAACCTTAAGACAATGTATAGGCTGTAATCAGATGGTGGAAAAAAACACCATGATTCGGGTGATTCGCAATCCGGAAGGAGCAATTGAACTGGATGCCACCGGCAGAAAAAATGGTCGGGGAGCATATCTGTGTATGTCACAGGAATGTCTGGCACAGGCAAGAAAGAAAAAGGGTCTGGAACGTTCATTCAAAATGCCGATACCGGAGGAAATATATGAACAGTTAAGTAAGGAGCTGAGTGAACTTGAAGCAAGATAAGGTATTTTCATTGCTGGGACTGGCAATGAAGGCAGGAAAGATAGTCAGCGGAGAGTTTTCAACGGAAAAAGCAATCAAGACAGGAGCTGCGTGTTATGTGGTGATAGCGGAAGATGCATCGGATAATACCAAGAAAGCATTTTCCGACTCGTGTAGTTACTACCAGGTGCCATTTTCTGTATACGGAACAAAGGAAATGCTGGGGCATTGTATCGGCAAGGAAAGGCGGGCATCACTGGCAGTGTTGGATGCAGGCTTTGGACAGAAAATAGCAGAACTGATTGAAAGGCAGAACCATATGGAGGTGTAACGGATGGCAAAAATAAAGGTGCATGAATTAAAAAAGGAACTGGGTATTGAAAGCAAGGATATTATTGCAGTATTGGAGCAAAACGGAATTACAGGAAAGAAGCCGCAGTCTGCATTGGATGCAGAGGAAGAAGCCGTAGTCAGAAAAGCATTTGCAAAGGAAGCAAAGGCAGAGGAGGCAACCCCTGTAGCTGTTAAAAAGGAAGAACCGAAGCAGGAAGCCGTTAAGAAGGAAGAGAAGCGGTCTGAGCAGCCGAAGAAATCTGCGGAAAAGCAGCAGGCAGCTCCAAAGAAGGAAACGGCTGAGCCTAAAAAGCAGGAAGGTAAGAATAATACCGGCAACCAGAATGCCGGAGGCGGACAGAATCAGAATAAAAATCGGAAAAATGATTCCAAGCAGCATAATATTGTAACTTTCCAGGCTGACCAGAAGAGTAATAAGAAGAATAAAAAGAATAATAAGGCAAATCATAATAATGAGGCACCAAAGCCGGAAAATTCCGCAAAACCGGAAAAGAGAAGCGGTCAATTTATTAAGCCGGAGCCAAAGCCGGTTGAGAAGGAGCCGGAGGAAACCATTAAGACAGTAACCTTCCCTCCGGTTATGACAATTAAGGAATTAGCAGATAAGCTTGGAACCCCAGTGAATCAGTTAATCAAGAAGCTGTTCTTAGCCGGTAAGATGGTAAATGTAAATTCCGATATTGAATATGAAGAAGCAGCCGAGATTGCTCTGGAATATAACATTATTGCCGAAGAGGAAGAACAGGTAGATGTGATAGAGGAGATGCTGAAGGAGGAAGAAGAGGATGTTTCCTTAATGACACCACGACCACCGGTTGTATGTGTTATGGGTCATGTTGACCATGGTAAAACCTCACTTCTGGATGCAATTCGGGCAACCAGTGTAACAACAGGAGAAGCCGGCGGTATTACACAGCATATCGGTGCATCGGTTGTGGAAGTGAACGGTCAGACAATTACATTCTTAGATACACCGGGACATGAGGCATTCACCGCTATGCGTATGCGTGGAGCCCAGTCTACCGATATTGCCATTCTGGTTGTTGCAGCAGACGATGGTGTTATGCCGCAGACCGTAGAGGCAATTAACCATGCAAAGGCAGCCGGTGTTGAGATTATTGTAGCTGTCAATAAGATTGATAAGGAAAGTGCAAACGTTGAACGTGTAAAGCAGGAATTAATGGAATATGACTTAGTAGCCGAGGAATGGGGCGGCTCCACCATATTCTGTCCGGTATCTGCACATACTAAGGAAGGTCTGGAAAATCTGCTGGAAATGATTCTGTTGACCGCAGAGGTAATGGAATTAAAGGCAAATAAGGACCGAAAGGCAAGAGGTATCGTAATTGAGGCAGAGTTGGATAAGGGACGCGGACCGGTTGCTACGGTACTGGTACAGAAGGGAACCTTAAAGGTAGGCGACATTATTGCAGTCGGAAATGTCCATGGTAAGGTACGTGCCATGCTGGATGATAAGCATCGCAGAGTAAAGGAAGCAACACCGTCTACTCCGGTAGAGATTCTGGGCTTAAACGGTGTACCGAATGCAGGCGAAATCTTTATAGCTACGGATAGTGAAAAGGAAGCAAGGGCAATGGCAGAAGCCTTCATCAGCTACGAGAAGGAAAAGCTGATTGCAGAAACCAAGTCCAAGATGTCTCTGGATGATTTGTTCTCACAGATTCAGGCAGGTAATGTCAAGGAATTGAATCTGGTAGTAAAGGCAGATGTTCAAGGTTCCGTAGAAGCTGTAAAGCAGAGTCTTTTGAAGTTGTCAAATGAAGAAGTTGTAATTAAGGTTATCCATGCAGGTGTTGGTGCCATTAACGAATCAGATGTAATTCTGGCATCTGCATCCAATGCGATTATTATAGGCTTCAATGTTCGTCCGGATGCTACCGCTAAGGATACTGCGGAACGCGAGCAGGTAGACCTGCGGTTGTATCGTGTTATCTATGATGCAATTGAAGATATTGAGGCAGCCATGAAGGGTATGCTGGACCCTATATACGAAGAAAAGGTTATCGGTCATGCAGAAGTGCGTCAGACCTACAAGGCATCCGGAGTCGGTACGATAGCAGGCTCCTATGTATTGGATGGTGTGATTCAGAAAAATGCAACCTGTCGGGTATTCCGGGAGGGTGAGCAGATATTTGAAGGACCTTTGGCATCCCTGAAGCGGTTTAAGGATGATGTAAAGGAAGTTAAGACCGGTTTTGAGTGTGGTCTGGTATTTGATGGCTTTAATGATGTGAAGGAATTTGACCAGATTGAAGCTTATATCATGGTGGAGATTCCAAGATAATAGAAGCTGTTAATAGTAGATTATTAATCGAGGTAATAAAATGAGAAAAAACAGTGTGAAAAACACGAGAATCAATAGTGAGGTTCAAAAGGAACTGAGCATGATTATTCGGGAGGACATTAAGGACCCAAGAATCCATTTCCTGACATCCGTAACGGATGTGCAGGTGGCTCCCGACCTAAAGACCTGTAAGGCATATATCAGTGTTATGGGTGAGGAAGAGGAGCAGCAGAATACCTTGACAGGCTTAAAGAGTGCAGAGGGCTATATCAGACGGGAGCTGGCACATAGAGTGAATCTGCGAAACACTCCGGAGATTACATTTATTCTGGATGATTCGATTGCGTATGGAGCTGCTATGTCTAAGAAGATTGCAGAGCTTCATGTAGAGGAATATGATTCAGAAAAGCCGGAAGAGGATGTTCCAGAGACAGAAGCGTAGAAAGAGTGAGACAGAGGAAATAGCATGAATGAGATTATCGAAGCAGTAGAGAAGGCTGGGTCCATAGTCATTCTGGGACATATTCGTCCCGATGGAGACTGTGTGGGCTCTTGCACAGGTATGTACAATTATATTATGGATAATTTTCCGGGAAAACAGGTAGACATCTATCTGGGAGAATTTGATGACAAATTTTTGTTCCTGCGTGGGGCAGATAAGATATGTCATACGGTAAAGCCGGAACGAAGCTATGATTTATGCTTAGCTTTGGATTGTGCCAGTACAGACCGGTTCGGGGAATTTTCTGTCTACTATGAGACTGCAAAGGTGAAGGTTGCGATTGACCATCATGCCAGCAATTCCGGTTACGGAGACATTTGTCTGGTGCAGCCGGAGGCATCTGCCGCCTGTGAGGCAATTTATGGAATCTTAGATAGGGATAAGATTCAGACGGAGTGTGCAAAGGCATTGTATCTGGGGATTGTCCATGATACCGGTGTATTTAAGCATACCAATACCACAAAGAATACCATGTGTGTGGCAGGCGACTTAATCGCTCTGGGTGCCAATCCGCAGCAGACGATAGACGATACCTTTTATGCAAAGACTTATATCCAGAACCGGATTTTAGGACAGGCATTGTTAAACAGCTACCTGACCTTGGAAGAACGCTGTATCGTTTCCTGTCTGGAGCTTGAAGAGTTTGAAGCCTATCATGCAACGAGTGTGGATGTAGACGGTGTGGTTGACCAGCTTCGGGTAACGAGAGGAATTGAAGTCGCAATCTTATATTATGAATATGAACCGGATACCTACAAATTCAGTCTGCGTTCCAATAGCTACGTGGATGTGAGTCAGATTGCCGTATCTTTTGGCGGCGGGGGTCATATTCGGGCAGCCGGCTTCTCCTTACAGGGAACAAAGGAGCAGGTAATAGAGCAGGTATTGGCGAAGCTTAAGGAAGTTATTTGATATTCAGATGGAGATAGAGCTATGTATGACGGGATAATAAACGTATATAAGGAACCGGGTTATACATCCTTTGATGTGGTTGCAAAGCTGCGAGGGATTCTTCATCAGAAAAAAATAGGACATACAGGCACCTTGGACCCACAGGCAGAGGGTGTATTGGTTGTTTGTCTGGGAAAGGCAACAAAGCTGTGTGATATTCTTCCCGACCATGATAAGGAATATGAAGCCGTTTTACTTCTGGGAACCACCACTGATACAGAGGATACGAGCGGCACGATAATAAGCACCCATCCGGTAACGGTATCCGAGCAAAGCGTAAAAGAGGCAGTAGAAGCCTTTGTCGGAACCTATGAACAGATACCGCCTATGTACTCTGCGATAAAAATAAACGGTAAGAAATTATATGAGCTGGCAAGACAGGGACAGACGGTAGAGCGGACACCGAGAAAGGTTACGATTTACCGGCTGGAGATTTTGAGTATAGATTTACCGCGGGTGCGGCTTCGGATACAATGCAGCAGAGGAACCTATATCCGGAGCTTATGTCGTGATATTGGAGAACGGCTTGGCTGTGGCGGCTGCATGGAGCAGTTGATTCGGACGAAGGCGTGCGGATTTTCTTCGGAGAACAGCTTAAGACTGTCACAGATTGAACAGTATGAAAAAGCAGGAAGCTTGACCGGCTACATTACAACAATCGATGCCATGTATGCGGAATTGCCGCAAATCATTGTGCAGCCGCAGGCAGATAAGCTGATATTTAACGGTAACAAATTCAAAAAAGGCGTTATCGGAAAGCTGCGGGAAGGAACACAAAGTGATGAGCAGATGCTCCCACAATATCTGGTATATAGCTCCCAGCAGCAATTTGTAGGCATTTATGAGTATCATCTGGAAACAGGTGAATTTTGCCCCTATAAGATGTTTTTATAAGGCAGGAATGACATGCAGCATATTACAGAAGTGAAGGAACTAAAATTACAGAATACAGCAGTTGCATTGGGCAAATTTGACGGCTTTCACAGAGGGCATCAATTATTACTGCAGCAGGTAAGAGCGTGGCAGCAGACAGGGCTTACCGGTGTGATATTTACCTTTTCACCGGCAGGCAGACAGATTGGCTCTGCAAAGCATATTGACAGTCAGGAGGAAAAGCTGCGGCTGGCAGAACATACCGGAGTTCAGATTTTACTGGAATATCCGTTTTCCGAGACATTTGCAGCTATGAACCCAGAGGCTTTTGTCCGGACGATACTGGTAGGACAGCTTGGAGTAAAGGCAGTAGCGGTAGGAAGTGATTTCCGCTTTGGCAGTCATCGGGCAGGAGATGCCAGACAGTTGCAGGCACTGGGAGAACAGTATCAGTTTCAGGTAAAAATATTTGATAAGCTGCGGGAAGAAAATGAGGACATCAGTTCCTCTGTAATACGAAATGCAATTGAAGCCGGAAATATGGAGCGGGTTACTGCCTGTCTGGGACGGGGCTATACCATATCCGGAACGGTTGTTCATGGACAGCGGTTGGGACATACAATCGGAATCCCGACAGCCAATCAGACTGTACCGGAGGATAAATTAACACCGCCATATGGAGTATATGCAGCAAGAATCCACTACGGACAGGAGTTATACTACGGAATTGCCAATCTGGGCTGTAAGCCAACGGTCAGTGAGAAGGCAAAGGTAGGACTGGAAACTTATATCTTTGATTTTAATCAGGATATTTACGGAGATTATCTGGAAGTGGAGTTGTGTCATTTTCTAAGGGCAGAGCAGAAGTTTGATACGTTGGATGCGTTGGTAACACAGATGCAGACAGATATTGAACGGGCAAAGGAAAAACAGCATTTATAATCTGAAATCTGAAATCCGAAATTCGGAATCAAACCAGATTGCAAATGCTGTTTTTCTTTATCATTCTATCTAACTAAGAAATTAAGAATTTTTCAATTTTCCAAGAAATTCCTGAATACGTTCATTTCCAGACTGGAAGACTTCCTCCGGTGAACCCTCCACTACAACATAACCCTTGTCCATGAATAATACCCGGTCAGATACCTTTCTGGCAAATTCCATTTCATGTGTAACAATAATCATAGTCATATGGGCTTCCGCCAGTTGCTTAATAACCTTTAATACTTCACCGGTCAGTTCCGGGTCTAAAGCAGAGGTAGGTTCATCGAAAAACAATACATCCGGATGCAGAGCTAAGGCTCTGGCAATGGCTACCCGTTGCTGTTGACCGCCGGATAACTGATGCGGATAGTAATCTGCCTTATCGGATAAGCCCATCTGTGCAAGCAGGGCTTCCGCCTCTTTCATGACTTCCTCCTTTGGACGCTTCTGTACGTGAATCGGAGCATCCGTCAGGTTCTTAAGTACGCTGTAATGCGGAAAAAGATTAAAGCTCTGAAAAACCAGACCAAAGCTTCGTTTAATAGTATCCAGCTCGGCCGCCTTGGCATAATTCGTGTGACCGTCTACCATTGTAGCGGCAGACCTTCCGAGATAGGATAAGTCTCCTTCATCCATGGTTTCTAAAAGCGTTGCACAACGAAGCAGTGTGGACTTACCGGAACCGGAAGGACCGATAATGGATACCACCTCGCCCTGATAAACCTTTAAGGAAATATCTTTTAATACCTCAAGGCTGTCAAAAGATTTCCGGACATGGTTCATTTCCAGATACGGCGTTTTCGTTTCTTGTATCGTGGTTTCTGATGGATTCATGTGTGCTACCTCCTAGTAATAACTCAGCTTCTTTTCAACTCTGGTCATCACAAAGGAAACCAGCAGATTGAATACATAGTAAAAGAGTGCGGCAACTGCGAATGGAACCATAGAGGTTTCCGCAGCAGCAATCTGCTTGGCAACTGTAAACATTTCAATACAGGATAACGTAAATGCCAATGATGTATCCTTTACCAAGGTAATAATCTCGTTTGTAACAGAAGGCAGGATAATTTTGATAACCTGCGGTAAAACAATCTTGACAAAGGTTTGTGCCTTGGTATAACCAAGCAGCTTGGCAGCTTCATGCTGTCCGCGTGGAATAGCCTCGATACCGGAGCGGTAGATTTCTGCAAAGTAGGAAGCATAGTTAATGGCAAAGCCCAGAATAATTGCAGGAAACCGCCAACCGCTTCCAATCTGAATCTTAAACAGATACCATGGGAAAAAGTATACAACCATTAATTGAAGCATTAAAGGAGTACCACGCATAACGGAAATATAAAATTGTGTAATGGACCGTATAATCCGGTTCTTGGACATTCTTCCGAATGCCACCAGAAAGCCGAGGGGCATGGAAAAAATCAGCGTAAGAAAGAAAATGCTGACCGTTGTTAGCATACCCTGTGCTAACTGGGAAACAATAACTGAAAATGACATCGTGTAGTTCCTCTTATTCTAAGCAGGTCATATCGGAAAGACCATATTTTTCTGCAAGGTTGTCAAAGGTTCCGTTTTCCTTCAAGGTGTGTAAATCCTTATTTACAATATCACGTAATTCGGTATTATCCAAAGCAAAGCCGATACCATACTGCTCGGAATTAAGATGCTCATCTAAAATAACGAAGTTACCGTTATTGCGGCTGTCAATCTGATACTGGGCAACTCCGATGTCCATAGCGATAGCATCTACAGAGCCTGCCTCTAATTCAGCAAATGCGGTATTGTAATCAGCAAATTCCTGTAAGGTGCCAAAGGTATCTGCCAGAGCCTTCTGTTGTTCCTCATCCTCCAGAACAGAAAGAGCAGCAGAAGCAGCCTGTACACCAACTACCTTTCCACTCAGGTCAGATAATTGCTGAATACCGGAATCAGCAGCAACTACAATAACCTGACTATTATCTACATATGGGTCAGACCATGCGTAATCGTCTTCACGTCCGTCCATGGTAAAACCGTTCCAGATACAGTCAATGGAGCCGGAATTTAATTCGTTGTCCTTATTATCCCATACGATTGGCTGCTTAACCAGTTCCCAGCCCTCTAAGTCACAGACAGCCTGTGCCAGTTCCAAATCAAAGCCGGTGTATTCACCGTTTTCATCCATATAACCATAAGGAGGATATTCTGCATCAAAGCCTACGGTAAAGGTGTTGTCATTGCTTTTTCCGCAGCCGGCAAGCAGCATAGCACCCAGAGCCAGAGTTGCAGCAAAATAAGTTAATTTCTTTTTCATTGTTCATCCTTTCTGAGAATGAAAACCATTCTCATAGCATTATTATTTGATATGTAAATCATGCATAGGAAGCCTACACACAAGGTTCATATTATCATAAGGAAAGGAGACGTGTCAACGAATGCAGAAAAAAGAAATCCAAATCCCCAAAAAGAAGTTTATAATAAATCAGAAAAGAAATTCAAAAAAATAAAGATGTCAAGGAAAAAGGCTTGACAAAGGAGTGGAAAGCCGATATAATTGCAACTTGTAAAGTAAATAACCTTTACAGAGGAGCGGTTTTCATGGAAATGGAAAAAATTCTTCGGCAGTCCATGTTATATGACTTTTATGGAGAACTGTTGACAGAGCATCAGAAACGAATCTATGAGGACATTGTATTTAATGATATGTCCTATTCCGAGGTCGGCGAGATAGAAGGTATCAGCCGTCAGGGAGTCTATGATTTGATTAAACGATGTGACCGGATTTTATCCGAGTATGAGGAAAAGCTGAAGCTGGTGGAAAAATTCCGGAGTACGAAGCAAAAGGTAGCCAGAATCCAGAAAATTGCAGAAGAATTAAAGGAAGAAAATGCGGATGCTGCGTTGGTGGGACGGATTGAAACCATGGAGCAGTTATCCAGAGAGATTTTGGAAGAATATTAGGAATCAGAATCCGTAAGGCAGGAGGATTACATGGCATTTGACAGTTTATCTGAAAAATTGCAGAATGTATTTAAGAAGCTGAAAAGCAAGGGTGCATTGACAGAAAAAGATGTACAGGAAGCCATGAAGGAAGTTAAGCGGGCATTGCTGGAGGCAGATGTTAACTTCAAGGTTGTTAAGCAGTTCATAAATACCGTCAGTGAGCGGGCAGTAGGACAGGATGTACTGCATGGACTGAATCCCGGACAGATGGTAATTAAGATTGTGAAGGAAGAAATGGTGAATCTCATGGGTTCCGAGACCACAGAGATTAAAATGCTTCCGTCCAATGAAATTACGGTTGTGATGATGTGTGGCTTGCAGGGTGCAGGTAAGACAACAACAGCAGCAAAGCTTGCGGGACAATTTAAGAATAAAGGTAAGAAGCCGTTGCTGGTAGCATTGGATGTGTATCGTCCGGCGGCAATTAAGCAGTTAGAGATTAACGGTGAAAAGGTTGGAGTGCCTGTATTTACAATGGGTGATAACCATAAGCCGGTAGATATTGCAAAAGCAGCCATTGAGCATGCGGCAAAGAATCATCAGAATCTGGTGTTTCTGGATACTGCGGGACGGCTCCATGTGGATGAAGCCATGATGGAGGAATTGGAAGAAATAAAAAGCCAGATAGCAGTTACCTATACCCTGTTAACGGTGGATGCCATGACCGGACAGGATGCAGTAAATGTGGCAACGAATTTTAATGAGAAAATCGGAATCGACGGTGTGGTACTCACCAAGTTAGACGGTGATGCCAGAGGCGGTGCGGCACTTTCCATTCGTGCAGTAACCGGAAAACCGATTCTATATATAGGTATGGGTGAGAAGCTCACAGATTTGCAGCAGTTTTACCCGGAACGAATGGCGAGCCGGATTTTAGGAATGGGGGATGTGGAATCCCTGATTGAGAAGGCAACCGCAGCCATTGACGAAGACAAAGCCAAGGAAATGAGTAAAAAAATCAAAAAGAACGGCTTTGACTATAATGATTTTCTGGACAGTCTGGAGCAGATGGACAAATTAGGCGGTATGCAGGAAATGCTGTCCATGCTTCCGGGAATGGGAAATCAGTTAAAAAATGTAGAAATTGACGAGAACGCAGCAAAGCATCCAAAGGCAATTATCCAGTCCATGACCCCGGAAGAACGGGCAAATCCGGATTTGATGAATGTAAGCCGGAAGCGGCGGATTGCAGCCGGAGCCGGTGTGGACATTGCGGAGGTCAATCGATTTGTAAAGCAGTTTGAACAGTCCAAGAAAATGATGAAGCAATTTTCTGGAATGATGGGCGGTAAGAAACGCCGGGGAATGCGATTCCCATTTTAATCAGCCTATAATCATTTATTATAGAATTATAACTAAGGAGGTGCAAAATCATGGCAGTAAAGATTCGTTTAAAGAGAATGGGACACAAGAAGGCTCCGTTCTATAGAGTAGTAGTTGCTGATTCCAGATCACCAAGAGATGGTAGATTCATCGAAGAAATCGGTACTTACGACCCAAATCAGGATCCAAGTGTTATTAAGTTCGACGAAGAAGCTACTAAGAAATGGCTTGCAACTGGAGCACAGCCAACAGAAACTGTAGCAAAGCTTCTGAAGCATGCCGGTATTGAAAAGTAGGGAGGTTTGTCCTATGGTTGAATTAGTAGAATTCATTGCAAAATCCCTAGTTGATCACCCAGATGAGGTACAGGTGTCACAGACAGAATCAGAAGATGCGGTTATCATTGAACTTAAGGTAGCTGCAGACGATATGGGTAAGGTAATCGGAAAGCAAGGCTCGATTGCCAAATCCATTCGGACAGTTGTGAAGGCAGCATCCTCTAAGAGTGACAAAAAGGTTGAAGTGAAAATCGGATAACGATGACAGACGGCCACTGGCGAAGAATACTCGTTCGGTGGTCGTTCTTTCTTAAACGGAGGTAGCATGGAAGATTTATTAAAGGTTGGGGTAATTACAAGTACGCATGGTATACGCGGAGAGGTAAAGGTATTTCCCACTACAGATGATATTCAGCGGTTCACATACCTGAAGGAATGTGTAATCGATACAGGAAAGCAGCAGATACCGGTTGAGGTAGAGGGTTGCAAGTTCTTTAAGAATCAGGCAATCTTAAAGTTCAAAGAGTTTCAATCCATTGATGAGGTTGAAAAATATAAGGGAGCAGGTCTGTGGGTAACCAGAGAGCATGCGGTTCCGTTAGAAGAAGGCGAATTCTATATCGCAGATGTTATAGATGCAGAGGTATATGAGGAAAATGGCGAATACCTTGGAAGACTGACAGAGGTTATGGAAACCGGAGCCAATGATGTATATGTGGTGAAGCTGGAATCCGGAAAGGAATTATTGATACCGGCAATTCCACAATGCATTCTGGATGTGGATACGGAACAACCAAGAGTGACAGTCCGACTTATGAAGGGAATGCTGGACTAGGATTGAGGATAAAAGGAGTGTAGGATAGCATGAAGTTTCATGTAATGACATTATTTCCGGAAATGATTCTGCAAGGCTTATCAACCAGTATTACCGGGAGAGCCATGAAGCAGAAGCTAATTGAAATAGAAGCAGTAAATATTCGGGATTATACTACGGAACGCCATGGACAGGTGGACGATTATCCGTATGGCGGCGGTGCCGGGATGGTTATGCAGGCAGATCCAATCTACCGGACATGGGAAGCCATTACGAAGGATATGAAGAAAAAGCCGCGGGTAGTTTATATGACCCCGCAGGGACAGGTATTTCATCAGGGGATAGCAGAGGAATTGGCACAGGAGGAAGACCTAATTATTCTCTGCGGACACTATGAGGGTGTGGATGAACGGGTGTTGGATATGATAGTAACCGACCATATCTCCATCGGAGATTATGTACTGACAGGAGGAGAATTACCGGCAATGGTTATGATAGACTGTATTTCGCGTCTGGTGCCGGGGGTTTTAAATAATCAGGTATCAGCGGAATTTGAATCCTTTCATGAGAATCTGCTGGAATATCCGCAGTATACCAGACCGGAAGAATTTCGCGGCGTACGGGTGCCGGAGGTATTGCTATCCGGTCATCATGCCAATATTGAAAAATGGAGACATGAACAGGCGGTTTTGCGAACCAAAGAACGCAGACCGGATTTGCTGGAAAATTAAAGCTCCAATTTTTCAATTTCTTTGACTGCAAGCTTTCCCATATAAGCTGCAGTCGGGATGCCGCCCGGATACCGCAGCCAGTGGTTTGCAAGGAATACATTTCGCAGACCGCGAATCTCGCAGGAAAGAAATGCATTTGTACTGGTTGCAGTTGTAATAAAACGCATATAAGCCCCCTTATAGTCGTTATTACGTCTGGCATAAGAAATCGGAGTCCATACATCCAGAAGGTGCAGACGGTCCTCATAAAGCGGAAATCTGGTAATGATACGGTCCTTGACTGCTTCCGCAATATTTTGTTTGGCACGAAGATACAACTCTTTTTTGCCGTATAACTTCTTCCAATATTTATAGTCCTTTTCATATTGCACGATGCTGCATTGGATGACCGTTTTTCCCGCAGGGGCAATATAATCACCATAGATTCTGTAATTTTTCACGCAAATACGATTCACCCTGCAAAGTCCAACATCCAGAGGAGAGCAGGAGAAGCTTAAAGTATCGGAAATTTCCTCAAAAAGACCGTCTACGGCAAATGCAACCTGAAAGGAGCTGTATATCGGGTATTCCTTCTTGTTGGAATAGACCTTTTTAATGGAAGCCGGAGTATATTTCTTTTTTAAAAGCTGCCGAAATGTGAAATTCATATCACAGGCACAGATAATATAGTCTGCTTTTTTTACGGTTCCGTTGTATAAAAGAACACCCTCTGCATTTCTTGCAATGAGCGGCTTTACCTTCTTGGTGGAAAGCGAAGCCTTGTCTATCGGCGGTTCGATGCTCAGCTTTTCCTTATTAATCAAAATCTGTTCTACCGGAGTATTATATTCAATACGGCCACCGGCACTTAAATAGGTCTGCAGCATATTGCGAACGACTCCCATAGAGCCGTTCTCCGGCAAATCTCCGTTATCTGAGACAAAGAATGAGTAGGCTAACAGCAGCCAGTACGCTTCATATTCCTTTGCCATAAAGTCAAGAAATATCTGCTGTAACAGCGGGTGCTTGAATTTCTGGGATACCTCTTGGAGATTTAAGCCGATATAGTCTATAAATGCCTTTGCCATTTCCGTATGAGTCAGGGAAAATTCCATTTCGGAAAGAGTATGCCATAATTCCTTTGGCTCCTTACGGGAAGACATAATGGTATCCGCAAGACGTACATAATCAATAAAGCAGTTAATTTCCTTTTCATCCTGCGGTGACAGGGCGAGCATTTCTGAACGGGTTCTCTCAAGGTCACGCCACAGCGTTATTTGTTGTCCCTCCCATTCAGAACTGTAAAATGAATCACGTTTTATAAGCTTCGTAGAGTCAGATAATGCACCGACTTCTTTCCAGATGGTATTTTGAAAGGTTCCGTCCTTGGTTCCCGTCATCCAGTGGATGCAGTTATCAATATAATATCCGTTCCGGCTCCAACCGGAGCAATTACCGCCCGCAACACCGTTTTTTTCATATATGATGGTATCAAAGCCTGCCATACGGGCATAGATACCGGCACTTAACCCGGCAATCCCGCCGCCGATAATAATCAGTTTTTTCATAAGTAATCACCTTTTAGTTATTTTTTGTATGTATCCGGTATGGAAGCGTATTATAGAATCTGAACGATTTTCAAAGAAGGCTCCTTTGTTAAATCAATGAATCTGCTTCCTGTATAAATCATCGGCTGGGACAGAGCCTGTTCATGAATGCGGACAATTTCTCCCTGTTCTCCGTTATTTAACAGAACCGTTTCGTGCAGATAAGTATTGATAATTCCGTTTAAAAAGGTCAGCAGAACCTCGGTATCGTATTTTTGAAAGCCTTCTGCTTCAAACTGGCGGATAACCTCAAACGGACAGATGCCCTTGCGGTATACGCGGTCCGCAGTCATGGCTTCATAAATATCTACAACACATACAATCCTTGCAAACATCGGAATCCGGGTGCCGGATAAATGCATAGGATAACCGGAGCCGTCATATTTCTCATGATGGCACAATGCAACCTGAGCAATCCGGGGGTCTAAGTCCTGCTTCATCAGCAGGTCATAGCCTAATTTTGGATGCCTCTGGATAACAGAGAACTCCTCCGGTGTTAATTTATCAGGCTTCGTAATAATAGCAGACGGAATCAGCAGCTTTCCGATGTCATGCATCAGACCTGCAATCGTCAGAACCTTAGTATCCGCTTCGGATAAATGCATCCAGTTTCCCATAATGTTACAGATAATGGAAACATTCAGGGAATGGGCATAGGTGGAATCGTCAAAATGCCGCATATTGTGCAGCATATCAAAGACCTGATAGGAGGTGCTGGCATTTTGCAGAATATCGGTAGTAGCCTGAAACATCGTATCCACATCTATCTGCTCATTGCGTTCCACAATATCCGTTAATGTATATTGAAGCTTGGACTTGGATTCATAAAAGGAATTGTTATACTGTAAAAAGTCTGCACTTTCACGAACCTTCTGGGCATGTGTCTTAAACGGCTGAACCGAAGGCTCCGGTGCAGTATCGGCTTCCGGTGAAAGAATCGGAGCTTCCCGGACCGAATAAAAAGTAAGCCGGTCAATCAGCTTTTCGGTGAGAATTACACCCTTTGGAATCAGAAGCTGCATGGATTCGCTGTAAACGTCCTTTGCAAGCTGCATTCCCGGTTTTAAATTATGTAATAAAATATTTTTATATCCCATAAGCAATTCTCCGCACATAATATTAAAATCAGTATAAAAAAACTGAAAAAAAAAGTCAACAATCATTCTGTTTAACAAAAAAGATGCTTGCAATCCGGATATAAATGTGGTACATTGAGTAAGTTGTGAGTAATGGATGGTCCTCTGCAAATTATGACTTGCAAGAACATCTGAATAATAAGGAGGTCACACAATGAACGACATTATTAAGAACATTGAAGCTGCTCAGTGCAAGACTGAAGTACCGGAATTTCGCGTAGGTGATACCGTTCGGGTTCATGCAAAGGTAAAAGAAGGAAATCGTGAAAGAATTCAGATTTTCGAAGGTACTGTATTAAAGAGACAGGGCGGCAGCAACCGTGAAACCTTTACTGTAAGAAAGACTTCAAACGGTACCGGAGTTGAGAGAACATGGCCATTGCATTCTCCAAACGTAGCAAAGATAGAAGTAGTAAGACATGGTAAGGTTCGTAGAGCAAAATTGAACTACTTACGTGATAGAATCGGTAAGAGTGCTAAGGTTAAGGAATTAGTAAAATAATTGCTCGTGATTAGCAAAAGAAGCAGGGTGCGTAAGTTCCCTGCTTCTTTTATACTTGCATCCGATGTCTGTTTCGGGGTATAGTGATAATAGTTATTATATAAGGATTTAACAGGAAGTAAGAGCAGAAAGCAGGAATAGGATTGAGAAGACGTGGTGGAAGACGGGCATATCTGCGGGCAAATCGAAATCGACTGCGGCATACCCGTGAAAAGAAGGAAATCAATAGACGACAACTGATTCGAACCCTTGGAAGCTATGCAATATCCATATTGATTGTAGTTATCATCGGATATGCGTTAGTAACCTTTGGCTGGCAGACACTTCGGATTGTAGGACAGTCCATGGAGCCAACCTTACAAAACGGTGATATTGTGATAGTTGATAAGCTCGGTTATGTATTCGGAGAGCCGCAACGCTTTGATATGGTTGCATTTAAGCAGCGGGAGGGAGACAGCGGTTATTATAATGTAAAACGAGTCATCGGCTTGCCGGGAGAAACCGTTACGATTCAGGATGGATATGTATTCATTGATGGTGTAATGTTAGAGGGACTGCCCTTTGATGAACGAATCTCTACCGAAGGCTTGGCATTGGACGGAGTCACCTTGGAAAAGGGTGAATATTTTGTCTTGGGAGATAATGTAAATAACAGTGAGGATTCCCGCTTTGCCAATATGGGTAATATATTAACAAATGAAATTCTGGGAAAGGTAACGTATCGGTTATTCCCAAAGCAGACAAGAGGTAAATTATGAATATACAATGGTATCCGGGACATATGACAAAAGCTGTCCGAATGATGCAGGAAGATATAAAATTAATTGATATAGTAATTGAACTGGTGGATGCCAGAGTACCGCTAAGCAGTAAGAATCCGGATATAGATGAGCTGGCAAAGAACAAGTTCCGGTTAATTTTGCTGAATAAATCGGATTTGGCAGATGAGAGACTGACCCAGCAATGGGAGCAGTATTATCAGCAGCAGGGCTATGCCGTTCAGAAGATAAATGCCCGCTCCGGTGCAGGAATGAAGTCATTGACAACGATTATTCGGGAAACCTGTAAGGAGAAAATTGAACGGGACCGCAAGCGTGGGATTTTAAACCGTCCGATTCGGGCAATGATAGTCGGGATTCCGAATGTCGGAAAGTCCACATTTATTAATACATTTGCGGGAAAGGCTTGTACCAAGACAGGAAATAAGCCCGGAGTCACAAAGGGCAAACAGTGGATTCGATTAAATAAAAATGTAGAATTGCTGGATACCCCCGGAATATTATGGCCTAAATTTGAAGACCAGCAGGTCGGAATCCGATTGGCAATCATAGGCTCTATTAAGGATGATATATTAAATATACAGGAATTATCCATGGAATTTATTCAATATCTGTGTAAAAGCTATCCGGGAGTGCTGTCGGAGGAGTATCAGGTTGATGAGACCAAAGAGGCATATGAGATTCTTGAACAGATAGCACAGAACAGACAGTGTAAGTTAAAAGGGGATTTGCCGGATTATGATAAGGCGGCCGCACTTTTATTAGAAAATTATCGAAATGGTAAGCTGGGACGAATTACATTGGAGGAGCCGGTGCAGTAGTCCGGTGACGGATAAAAGGAAGTCAGAAATGGGAATTTTTCAAAAAAATCAGATTGAATATGATGATGAACTGAGTGTCAGACATGAACTTATAAAAATGGCATTATATATTGCCGCTATCGTGGGTGTGGTATTCCTGATTCAACATTTTGTAGGATGCCGTTCCGAGGTAATCGGGCATTCTATGGAGACAACGCTCCATGATGGAGAAAGCGTCTGGCTGGATAAATGGACCTACCGCTTTCATGACCCGGAGCGGTTTGATATAGTTGTATTTCCGTATCAGGACGGTGACGAATTATTTATCAAGCGGATTATCGGTTTGCCGGGAGAAACCGTCTATATTGATTCAGAGGGAGCAATTTATATCGGAACAGAGGAGACGCTTTATCAAAACGGTGACGGAAGTGTTCATAATGAGGCACAAAGGTTAGAGGAATCCTACGGAAATGAGCCGATTCGGGAAGAAACCAGAGGCTTAGCGGCAAAGCCGATAACCTTGGGGGAAGGCGAGTACTTTGTACTGGGAGATAATCGAAATAATAGTCAGGATAGCCGATTTGAACGGGTGGGATCTGTATCCAGAGATATTATAGAGGGAAAAGCAGTATTCAGAATGTGGCCATGGAAGCAGATTGGCAGAATTGATAAGTAAAATGTAAGAAGAAGTGAAAGAGGATAACATGAGTAGTGTACAAGAGATAAAAACAGTGCTGCAGCACTTATCTTATGAAGAATTACCGGAATATATTATGGCTTATCAGGCAGACGAGCGTGCCGGAGTGCAAAAAGAGGTCGCAAGGGCAAAAAAGCGGTTGGAGCAATGGCATGCGGAGCAGGAACGAATTGAGCGGATGAAGGTATATGAATACCAGTATTGGCAGAAGTATGATTATGTCTGCGGAATTGATGAAGTAGGCAGAGGTCCCCTTGCAGGTCCGGTGATGGCAGCCGCAGTTATATTTCCAAAGGATGTGAATTTGTTATATCTGAACGATTCTAAGCAGTTAAGCGAGAAGAAGCGGGAAGAATTATATGAAGAAATTAAGGAAGTGGCAGTTGCCTATGCAGTCGGTATCGCGAATGTGGATGTGATTGACCGAATTAATATCCTACAGGCAGATTATGAGGCAATGCGACAGGCAATCGGAAAGCTCTCCGTTGTGCCGGAGCTGCTTTTAAATGATGCGGTTACGATTCCCTCAGTAAATCAGCCGCAGGTGCCGATAATAAAAGGAGATACAAAAAGTATTTCGATAGCCGCTGCCAGTATTCTTGCAAAGGTAGAGCGGGATAGGCTGATGTGCTTATATGATGAAGTATATCCGCAATATGGATTTGCAAGAAATAAGGGCTATGGTTCCGCAGAGCATATAGAAGCCTTGCGGAAATACGGGCCATGTGAAATCCACAGACGTACCTTTATCAAAAATTTGATTTAAGGATAAGGAGTAATCTATGAACATATTTGGACAGGGATGGAACCCATGGGGGAATTGGGAGAGTCAGGGAAGTAAAGCAGCACCGGATGCATTACGGACACAGGGAACCAACAACCAAGTCACCGTACAGGTGACAGAGGGTGTTTCCCTGTCTGATTTGCGTGTTGGACAGACCTTTTTCGGTCAGATTCAGGATATTACAGCACAGGATGCTACAATATTATTGGAGAATCAACAGTTACTGCATGCAAGATTAGGAGAAGGCATGGAACTTGCCATCGGACAAGCCATGCTCTTTGAAGTGAAGGATAAGCAGGATGGACAGCTCTATATCCGCCCGGCAGAATCCGGTGTTATGCCGGACGAAAATCCGGCGGCTCAAAAGGCGCTGGCAGCAAATGGATTCTCACCGTCTTCGAGAAATTTGCAGATAGCAGGTGCTTTGATGGAGGCGGGAATGCCGTTAGATAAAGAAACCATGCGAACCATCATGCAGCAGTCCGTACGGTTTCCGGAGGCAGACATCCGCCAATTAGTAGCCATGAACCGTCTGCAATTGCCGGTAACGGAAGCAAATATAAGGCAGTTTGCACAATATGAGGCACATGAGCATCAACTATCTGATACAATTATGCAGACAACGGATGCATTAGTGAAGACGGCAGATATGCTATCACAGACAGAGAATGGTGTAAGCATACAGGAATTTCATCAACAGGTGATAGATAGCTTTGGATGGAACTCTGAACCAAAGGCGGTGTCGGCAGAATTGACGGAAGGCAATCCTTTGGATAAAGCAGGCTTATCCGGAAAAAACACCGAGCTTCCGGCTATATTGCAGGAGCAATTGCAGCGACAGGAGATTCCAAAGGATGTTATAGAGAGGCTGGTATCGAATAAAGCCACCGTAGGCGAGCAGCTTGCCGAAATCACGAATTATATACAGGGAGAATTTGCACCGGAGGTTCTGCATACATTTTTACGAAGTCCGGCGTATCGGGAAATGCTTCATGAGGCGGTCAGGGAGGCATGGTCTTTACAGCCGGAAAAAATGAAGGAGCCGGAAGAAGTGAATCGGCTATATGAGCGAATCGAGCATCAGAGCCGGCACTTGGAAACCGCATTGCAGAATCTGAATCTGTCTGACGGAGAATTTTCCGGACAGTCACAGAATATGCGGGAGAATCTTCAATTTATCCAGCAGTTGAATCAACAGTTTATATATGCACAGGTGCCGCTAAAGCTGCATCAACAGGAAGCCAATTCCGAGCTGTATGTCTATGCCAATAAGAAGAAACTGCAGCAGAATGCTGATGGTGTAAAGGTGCTGCTGCATTTAGATATGCCGCATCTGGGGAATACCGATATTCTGGTAAGATTAAAGGGTCAGAAGCTGCATGCCAGCTTTACAATGGAGGACCAGACAACCGTAACCCTTGTGGCAGAGCATATGGAGGAATTAAAAGAGAAGCTTGAACAGAAGGGCTTTTTATATCAGTCTGATGTAACGAAGCGGGAGCAGACGGAGACTGCCGAAGCCTCCGGTTCACAGCCGGATGCGGTTGTGGAAGAGATGTTCGGGCAGGATTTGGTGACCGGACAGAAGCGGTATACGTTTGATATGCGGACCTAGGAGGCGGATACATTGGGTAAGACAGGAAATGAGAATCAAAACCAGACAGAAGCACCATTAAAAAAGGCAGTCGCACTTTCCTATGACCCGGAGGACCAGGCTCCACAGGTGGTAGCATCCGGAAAGGGTGTGTTAGCAGAACGCATCATTGAACAGGCGAAGGAGCATGCAGTACCGACCTATGTAGATGAAGGACTGACCGAAACCCTGATGCATCTGGATATAGGAGATTATATTCCGCCGGAATTATACGGAGTGGTTGCAGAGATTCTGGTATATGTAGATAATATGGATAAAATAAAAGAGAAGCTTGACAGAAACGGAAAGGCAGGTTCGGGTGGCAGAACGAGAAAGTAATCGTGCAATCGGGGCAAGGAAAGAAGAGCTGGCAGTACAGTATCTGAAACAGCAGGGGATTCAGGTGTTAGAGCAAAATTATCGTTGCAGACAGGGCGAAATTGATATTATTGCCAGAGAAGAAAATTATTTGCTCTTTGTGGAAGTGAAATACCGCAGTACCGTTCAACATGGGTATCCCGCAGAGGCGGTAACCCGGCAGAAGCAGCAGAAAATAAGGCGGGTAGCAGAGTATTATCAATACCGGATGCATTTACCGGAAAACACACCGGTCCGCTTTGATGTAATAGCTATCTTGGGAACAGAAATACAGTATATTCGAAACGCATTTTAAGTATAAGAAAGTAAGTATAAGAAAAGGAGTTACTATGATACCAATCCTATATGCAAATCAAAGTCATTCTACGCGGATATGGGAACAAGGAGAGGTCTGTTATCTGACATTTCGCAGTCTGGAATGTCCGGAGCTTGTACATGCATTCAGTACAAGAATGGGTGGAGTCAGCAAGGGGTATTTTTCTTCTATGAATCTTAGCTTTCAGAGAGGGGATGAAGCGGAGGCAGTTATGGAGAATCACCGCCGGCTTGCACAGGCAGTTGGGTATCCTTATGAGAAGCTGGTATTTTCAAATCAGGTTCATACCACGAAGATTCATAAGGTAACAGAGGCGGATTGCGGAAAAGGAATCTGTAGGGACTCCGATATAGTGGGAATAGACGGATTGATGACGAATGTGCCGGGGATTCCGTTAATGACCTTTTATGCAGATTGTGTACCGCTTTATTTTTATGACCCGAAGCAGAGGGTGGTAGCACTTGCACATTCCGGTTGGAGAGGAACCGTAGCCGGAATGGGACGAGTAATGGTAGAGGAAATGAAACGGGAATACGGCTCCGAGCCATCGGATATAGTATGTGCCATCGGACCATCGATTTGTCAGGACTGTTATGAAATCAGCGGGGATGTAGCAGAGGCATTCCGGGATGTATTTACAGAAGCAGCATATGCCGATATTATGCGGGATGATAAGAACGGACATTATCATCTGAACCTATGGAAAGCAAATCAATATATTCTGCTACAGGCGGGAATTACTAAGGAACATCTCACAACAACGGATATTTGCACCTGTTGTAATCCGAAGCTCTTATATTCCCATAGAGCCAGTCATGGAAAACGCGGAAATCTGGGAGCTGTTATTATGTTGCAGGATAAAAAGCAAGAGGAAAAATAAAATCGGAAAAGAGGAAGGCTCCTATGAGCGAGAATCATAACCAATATGAACCATCAACTTCATCCGCCTGTAATCCGTCTGCATGTGGCAGGCATGAACACCGAATAAAGGAGGTGCGTGCCGGAAGCATCGGAGAGGAATTAGAGCTTCAGCCGGGAGATATGCTGCTTGCGGTCAACGGAGAACCGGTAGAGGACATTTTTGACTATCAATTTATGATAGAAGAAAATGAAGTTATACTGCTTATACGAAAAGCAGATGGTGAAGAGTGGGAACTGGAAATTGAAAAAGAAGAATCCGAGGATTTGGGGCTGGTGTTTGAAAACAGTCTGATGGACGAATATCATTCCTGCCGGAATAAGTGTATGTTCTGCTTTATTGACCAGATGCCGAAGGGAATGCGGGAAACGCTTTATTTTAAGGATGATGATTCCCGATTGTCATTTTTACAGGGAAATTATATTACACTTACGAATATGTCGGATAAGGATATTAACCGTATTATAAGGTTCCATCTGGCACCCATTAATATATCGGTGCATACCACCAATCCGGAATTGAGATGCCGGATGCTTACGAATCGGTTTGCGGGAGAGGCATTAAAGAAGATTGACCGGCTTTATGAAGCAGAGATTCCGATGAACGGACAAATAGTGCTGTGTAAGGGCGTGAATGACGGAGCGGAATTAGAACGTTCCATTCGGGATTTGTTAAAGTATGCACCTGTTATGCGAAGCGTATCGGTAGTGCCGGTCGGATTGACAAAATACCGGGATGGACTTTATCCGTTAGAGCCGTTTACAAAGGAGGATGCCAGAGAGGTGCTGCGTCTGATACGAAGCTACCAGAAGCAGGCATATGAACAATACGGAATTCACTTTATCCATGCCAGTGACGAATGGTATATCTTAGCCGAGGAGGAGATTCCGACGGCAGATATGTATGACGGATATATACAGTATGAAAACGGTGTGGGTATGGTCCGGATGTTTCGGGATGACTTGGAGGCGGCACTGGCAGGTCTTTCCGGGGATGACCGGAAGGGGAAGGTAACGCTGGTGACGGCAAAGCTTATTTATCCGACTATCTGCTGGGCAGCAGAGCAGATACAAAAAAAGTATCCGAATATGGAATTACAGGTGGTCTGCATTACCAATCACTTCTTTGGAGAGCAGATTACCGTAACAGGCTTGCTGACCGCAACCGATATTATAGAGCAGCTTTCTGTGTTGGAGCTTGGAGACTGGGTTGTGTTACCGTCGGTAGTTTTAAAGGCAGACGAGGATATATTTCTGGATGATATTGCGTTGGAAGATGTCCAAAAGACTTTACAAGTTCCGATTCATATTGTAAAATCAAACGGTATGGGCTTTATTCAGGCTGTTACAGAAGCTGAACAGGCACATAAGCCGGGACGCATGGTTCAGGAAGCAGAGCCGGTGCGTGCCAGATATAAGGAGAGAGAACCATGAGTAAACCAATCGTGGCCGTTGTCGGACGACCGAATGTTGGAAAATCCACATTATTCAATGTGCTGGCAGGAGAACAAATATCAATTGTAAAAGATACACCCGGAGTTACCAGAGATAGAATATATGCAGATGTTACATGGCTGGACTATTATTTTACACTGATTGATACAGGCGGAATTGAACCGGAAAGCAGTGATGTATTATTAAAGTTCATGCGGGAGCAGGCAGAGATTGCGATTGAAACCGCGGATGTAATTCTTTTTCTGGTAGATGTACGACAAGGCTTGGTTGATGCGGATTATAAAGTAGCCGATATGCTGCGTCGTTCCCATAAGCCAATTGTATTAGTTGTAAATAAAGTAGACAGCTTTGAAAAATTCATGCCGGATGTCTATGAGTTTTATAATCTGGGGCTGGGAGACCCACAGCCAATTTCTGCAAGCTCAAGGTTAGGGCTTGGGGATATGCTGGATGAGGTAGTACGCTATTTTGATGAAAGCAGCAAGGAAGAGGTTGAGGATGAACGTCCAAGGATAGCAATTATAGGAAAACCGAATGCCGGAAAATCTTCCATTATCAATAAGCTTCTGGGCGAAGAGCGGGTGATTGTATCGGATATTGCAGGAACCACCAGAGATGCCATTGATACTGAGGTGATTCGAAATGGGCAGTCCTATGTATTCATCGATACGGCAGGGCTTCGCAGAAAAAGTAAAATAAAAGAGGACCTGGAGCGATACAGCATTATTCGTACCGTATCCGCCGTAGAACGATGCAACGTAGCCGTTTTGGTGATTGATGCTGTGGAGGGTGTTACCGAACAGGATGCTAAGATAGCGGGAATCGCACATGAGCGTGGAAAGGGTCTGATTATTGCTGTAAATAAATGGGATTTGGTTGAGAAAAATGATAAGACCATATACCGATATACGGAGGATATACGGGATGTCTTGTCCTTTGCTCCGTATGCAGAGATAATCTTTATTTCCGCACAGACCGGGCAGCGTTTACCGAAGCTGTTCCAGACCATAGATGCGGTAATAGAGAATCATTCCCTTCGGATTGCAACCGGTGTATTAAATGAGATTGTCAGTGAAGCGGTTGCCATGCAGCAGCCTCCGAGTGATAAGGGAAAGCGGCTTAAAATTTACTACGTGACACAGGTATCGGTGAAGCCGCCGACATTTGTGATTTTTGTAAATGACAAGGAATTAATGCATTTTTCATATACCAGATATTTGGAGAATCGAATCCGGGATACCTTTGGATTCCGCGGTACTCCATTAAAATTTATCATAAGAGAAAGAAAGGAATCCTGATATGGGAACAGAGATACTATATCGAATACTTTGTTTAGTCATGGGTTATGCCTTTGGATTGTTCCAGACAGCCTATATTATCGGAAAGATTCATCATATTGACATACGAAAATACGGAAGCGGAAATTCCGGTGCAACGAATGCCTTACGGGTATTGGGAAAACGGGCAGGAATAGAGGTATACCTTGGAGACTGCCTAAAATGTGTGATTGCCTGTCTGATTACAAGGCTGGTATTCCGGAGTTTAGCACCGGATATGACCTTGCTGTTGGTAATATACACCGGTCTTGGAGTTGCGTTAGGACATGTATTTCCGTTTTATATGGGCTTTCAGGGAGGAAAGGGAATCTCTGCCATATCTGGTGCGGTAATCAGTCTGCTGGACTTACGAATTATTATTCCTTGTCTGATTGTATTTATACTGGTAGTTGCAATCAGCAAATATGTATCACTGGGTTCCATTATACTTATGCTTCAGATGTGGGCGATGTATACAGTATTTGTCCTGATTAATCCGGAGCATATTTACCATCTGGGACAGAAGTATGTAGTAGAGAGTATTATTGTATTGGGCTGTCTGGCAGCTCTTGCAATTTATAAGCACAAAAAGAATATTATTCGGTTAATTCATGGAGAAGAGAGTAAGCTGGGACAGAAAAAGCCAGCAGAGGAACCGGAAGAAGCCGAGCAGGAAGCTACGCAGAAAACACAAGCATAGGGTAAGGAAGTGTATGACATGAAAATCAGTGTATTGGGTGCAGGAAGCTGGGGAACAGCACTTGCGGTGTTATTGTGTAAGAATGGACATGAGGTGACACTTTGGTCGATAGACCAGCGGGAGGTTGCCATGATTGATGAAAAGCGGGAGCAGATAGAGAAGCTTCCGGGGGTACGGATTCCGGATTGTATTGCGGTCAGCAATGATTTGGAAATCAGTATGCAGGGAAAGGAAATGCTGATATTAGCAGTACCGTCAATCTTTGTCCGTTCAACTGCAAAAATGATGCAGCCATATATAGAACCGGGTCAGATTGTGGTCAATGTGGCAAAGGGAATTGAAGAAGAGACCTTGATGAATATGACAGACGTAATCGAAGATGAGATTCCGCAGGTGAAAGTGGCAGTGCTTTCCGGTCCAAGCCATGCAGAAGAGGTAGGAAGGGGCATCCCGACCACCGTTGTAGTGGGGGCTAAGGATAAGGAGACCGCAGAATGTGTGCAGGATGCATTTATGAGTGCTATGTTTCGTGTATATACCAGCCCGGATATGGTTGGAATAGAGTTAGGTGCGGCACTTAAAAATGTTATTGCATTGGCAGCCGGTATCATTGATGGACTTGGTTACGGTGATAATACCAAGGCAGCCTTGATTACCAGAGGAATTGCAGAGATTACCCGTCTGGGAATGGCAATGGGCGGAAGAGCCGAAACCTTCAGCGGACTATCGGGAATCGGTGATTTGATTGTTACCTGTACAAGTACGCATAGTCGAAATCATAATGCCGGATATTTAATCGGACAGGGAAAATCATATCAGGAAGCAATGGATGAAGTGAAGATGGTAGTGGAAGGGGTGTATTCCGCAAAGGCAGCCCTGAAGCTGGCACAAAAATATGGTGTTGAGGTTCCGATTACAGAACAGGTTAATCACGTACTCTTTGACGGTGTTCCTGCAAAGGAGGCAGTTCTTTCGCTGCTGATGCGAAATCGGAAATCAGAAAGTACATGGTAGTATGAACATGAAACAGGTGTGTGTTCCTGAAAAAACCAAGAAATTATATAAGAGATACTGGATAAAGTTCGGATTCCGGATTCTGGTACTGTCTGCTGTGACAGGAATTTGTCTGTTATATCCGGAGGAATTGAATGTGCTGAAAGGAATGGGATTCTTTCAGCATTTTTCTGCTTTGCATATGTTATGGGGCTTATGGCTCTGGTACATGTTAGAAAAACTGCTCCCATGTAAGAGCATCAAGCCCCGCGGATGCATGAAATACAGAAAGACAGAGTTCCAACCGACAGAGGCATATTTAGAGGCTTCGGAGGAATGGAGAAAGGAATATCATAACCAGAAAGCAAAGGCAGATAAAGGAGCCTTTATAGTATGGCTGGCATGGACGCTGGTGGCGGTTTTGCTTTTGCTTCTTCGTTGGTGGTCTATTTTACAGGAGCGGGAGCTGCTGATATTGTCAGCATTGTTTTATGTGGGAGATTTGGTCTGTATTTTAATCTGGTGTCCGTTTCGGGATGTATTGATGAAGAACCGCTGTTGTACACAGTGCAGAATCTATAACTGGGATACCATGATGCTGATTTTACCGATTGTCTTCATTCCGGGCTTTTTTTCGTATAGTCTGTTAAGTCTGGCTCTTGTAAATGTCGGAATCTGGGAGCTTACATACCGCAGGCATCCGGAGCGGTTTTTACCGGTAAGCAATGAAAATCTGCAATGTCGAAGCTGCAAAGGAGAGTTAGGGTGTATAAAATACAGACAAAAAAAATCATAAAATGTGTATAGAACTACTAAATTGGCAAGGTTTTGTAATTGTCTGTTAAGAAAAGATATGTTATACTAAAAGGTACAAAAAAAATTAGTATAACATATCTTTTTCTATTGGAATTAGAAGGGATTTTACAGAATAATCAACAGCAGGAGGTTACATAATTATGAAGCGATTTTTACGGAATATACATGGCAGTGTGTTTTGGCAGCGTGTACTGGCTGTCCTTATGATGTTGGTGATAACTACCACCTTATTGCCGGTAAATACGGGGATCGTACGCTCAGAGGATTCCGCGAATACCTTGTTAAATGGAACGAATATTGATTTGACGGGCTTGCTGTTGACAGCCGGTTATTATGACGAGAATAACAGTTATCAGGAAGTGAATCTGGCACTGGGAGACACCACAGAATTTCCATATAATTCCAAGATTTATATGCATCTGGATTTTAATATGGCAAGTGATGAAACGATTGAAGTGGGAAAGGAGTATATTTATCAGCTTCCTTCTACAATTCGTGTAGACGAAAATAACGTAACACATGATTTGGCATATACCACCAGTCAGGGAACCACCTCCATCGGTACGGTTACCATATCGAACACCGGTACCTTGACCTTTGTGTTTAATGAAAATATCCGGAATCAAACGAATCTTCCGTTTTATGTGCAGTTTGACGGGGGACTGAGTGACAGCTTACAGGAAGCCGATAAGGATGCGGTGATTTCGTTTCCGACAGCTTCCGGGCAGTTTGATTTTAATATCCGTACCAATGATGAATCCCAAAAGACAGAGGATGCACAGCCGGGTAAGGTAGGGATGAATAAGAGCGGCTATGTAACCACGATAGGCGGAAAGAAGTATATTGAATGGAATATTAATCTGCAATTAAAGGGAAGAGACAGTTTATCCGGAGATATTATTGATAATTTACCGGAAGGAATTACCTATGCGGATGTTTCCGGTTATCCGAAGATTAGTCAGAGTCAAGCAAGTGTTACAGCCGAATGCTCGGATGGCGACAGTTCGGTGAAGCTTAAGGTAACAGGGGCTACCGGAAGCAGTGTTGATATTAAATTCCTGACAGAATGTGAAGCGGATGCATATGGCTCTCCAATTACCAACGGTAATAAGGAGATTAAAAATACAGCAGCATTTAACCCGGATGAACCGAATCCGGAGGGCGTATCCGATACTACCAGTGTATGGACCGGGGCGAACATGGTTGAAAAGTCCGGAAGCAATGTGGATGCAAATAATGAAATTACCTGGACGGTTACCTTGAATAAGGAGCAACTGGATGTAGGAGGAGCAACCTATAAGGATACATTTGGAGCAGGTCTGGAGTGGGCAGACGGAAGAACCGTTACGGTTACGGATTCTGCCGGAAATGCCGTGCCGGGTGTTACAGTAGATACAACAAGCACTACCGGATTTACACTTACATTTCCAGCCAGTCCGTATACAGATACGATTACCCTGACCTATAAAACAAAGGTCAATGATTATTCACAGAGTAAATTTGAAAATACCGGAAGAATTACCGGAGGTACTACGATTCAGTATGACTATGAAGGAAAAGCAAGTGTTCCGGGGGTTAATCTGATAAGTAAGAATGCAGTGGGCTCCTATAATTCCATTACAAGAGAGATTACGTGGAAGATTACAGTAAACGAAGCCGGTAAGACATTGCATGGAGTTAAAGTAAGAGATAATCTGGTCGATGCACCTAGCTGGCAGGGCGTGGGAAGCATAAAGCAGTTAAGCTATGTGCGGGTAGATGCGGATTCCCTTCCGTACCTAAGTTATCCTACGAATGCCGCAGATATTAGTACTGCGGATTATTTGGAATTTGATTTCGGAGATATAAGTGAAAAGAAGGAAATAACGATTGTTACTAAAATTTCCGATGATTATTTTAATGCATATAAAGGAAATGCAACAAGTATCTATAATGATGCCACGTTAAGCTCTACGGATATTACATCGGATATAACGGACAGAGGAGATACCTATGTTACGATTACCGAGCCGAAGCTGATAAGCAGCAAGGAAGGTACTATGAATGGGGACGGTACGATAGACTGGAAGGTAATTGTAGCTCCACAGCAGACGATACCGAGTAAATACGATTTTAAGGATGTATTGCCGGAAAATACACGGTTTGTCGAAGGCAGTATGAAGCTCTCACTCCGTTATCATGACGGCAATCCACTAACCGTAATTCCGACAACTACGGTAGATGCGTCCGGCATTCAGACCATAACGTATTCGCTGAATCCTTCTACGGCTTCTGCGACAGAAAAAGCAAAGCTTGAAGAGCTGTTCCAGAATACATCCGGATTTGAAATTACATATAAGACTAAGGTGACAGATATGATATATGCCTCAGAGTCGCATGATTATAAGAATCAGGTTACGATGGAGGCAACCTATGGGCCAACGGAAACCGTTACGGATACCGCAACAAAGACGGTTACCGGTATTGCAGGCGGAGCCTTGAACAAAACCTATGTTTATAATTCCGGTAAGGACGTTGTGACATGGAAAATAGCAATTAATGAAGTCCAAAATGATATGAGCGGTATTACGAATCCATATATTACCGACCAGTTACCGGACTATTTTACATATCTAGATGACAGTGCGAAGCTGACACGCAGAAAAGCAGACGGTACGGAGGAAGAGGTAACAAGCGGTTATCAGGTGACAGCCATTAACGGAAATATTGTGGTGCAGCTTCCAAACATCGGAAGTGATACCTATTACTTTGAATTTCGGACAAGATTTAATTGCAGACAGGAAGCATTGGTTGGAAAACAGGTTACAAATCAGGTTCAGTTCCATGGAAACGGTTCGGTAATCAGTAAGGAATCCAATAGTGTACAGAATATCAGCTTTAGTTCTTCATCAGCCGGAACCTATTACCGACAGGAAATCCGGATTAAAAAGGTAAGTACTTCCAATCCGAATCTGGTCTTGTCGGGAGCCACCTTCCAGTTAAAACTGGGGGATGTTGTTGTGGCAACTGCAACCTCCGGAGCAGACGGATACGCAGTATTCAGTGATGTGGATTTCAGCAAGGATTATACCTTCCAATTAGTAGAAATGGAAGCACCGGACGGATATAAGCTGGATACCACCGTACATGAGATTAAATGCTCAGAAATTACGCCGGTTGAGGCATCCAAGGTATATCGTTATTATGAAATGCAGATTGCAGATGAGCCGTTACCGAATACAAATTCGGCGGATATTTATATTAAAAAGGTAGATACGGAGCAGACAGTCATTACCAGTCCGGCAGAATTTGGACTGTATTCGGATGCTGCCTGCACCACACTTTTATATAGCCGGACTACGAACAATACAGGAATGGCAAGCTTTAGTACCATTGCAGAAGGAACCTACTATATAAAGGAAATCACATCACCGGAGGGGTATAAGCGGCAGGTAACTCCGGTTCAGGTAGTGGTACAAAGAAATGAAGGTACCGGAGAGATGGAGGTTCTGTATGGAACACCGGGTATAATTATGCCGAATAACACCTATGTGATGGAAAATGAAAAGGCAGTCGGAACCTATACCATTACAAAGGTACAGGATGGGGCTGTTGGTACGAAGATACCGGGCGTAAGCTTTGAGTTATATACAGACCCTTACGGAAAGAACCGGGTGCAGAGTGTAACGACGGATGCAAACGGTATTGCGGCATTTACAAATCTGGAGTTAGGTAAGACCTATTATTACCGGGAGGTATCTGCACCGAATACCTATATTCTGGATACTACGATGAAGTCCTTCAAGGTTGGAACCGGTACAGAGCGGGAAGACCAGAGTGATACCATTACCATTACAAATACACTGGCAAAGGGAAATATTGTAATCACGAAGGTGGATGACAGTATACCGGCAAATCCGCTTTTGGGAGTATCATTTACCCTGTATAATGCAGACGGAACTCCGTATCAGATTCCGGATGCAGGCGGAACACCGGTAGATTATGTGGTTACTACAAATGCTGCCGGTATTGCAAGGTTTGAAGATTTACCGTTTGGAACGTATCTTATAAAGGAAACAACCGGATTAAGCGGTTATCAGGTGGCCGCTGATACGAATGTGGTTGTGAAGCAGTTGGGAGATACGGAGGTACAAATTGAAAATAAGGTGATTCGATTTGAATTACAGGTAACAAAGACCGATAATGCAACTCCGGGAAATCCATTGCCGGATGTTGAGTTTGAATTATACAGTAAGAGTGGTATGTTTATTGCAAGCGGTACAACGGATAGTAACGGCAAGTTGTCATTTTCAGGATTACGGTACGGAGAATACTATTTACATGAATCTAAAACACCGGCAGGCTATCAGGCATCTGCAGATGTGCCGATTACCTTGACCGAGGTGGATGCAGCGGTTGGAGTCACCGGTACGGGTATTGTTAGTAAGACAATTATTAATGACAAGCAGGATGGTGCGATTCTGGCAAAGAAGCAGGATGAGAATGGACAGCCATTGGCTGGTGCAGTCTTTGCATTGTATGACAAAAATAATAAGCTGATAACGACCGTAAGCTCCATGACAGCAGCAGATGCAGCAGCTTATAATGCCGAAACAGCAGCAGACGCAACGAAGCATCATGGAAAGACCGATTTTGCAGAGGGTGACATCTGGTTTGAGGGTCTGCCGTATGGAACCTATACATTATCCGAAATTCAGGCACCGGCAGGGTATCTTCCGTCTGTAGAACGTTATCAGATTACCATTACAGCCGATGGAATCGTGACAACCGGTATAAGCAGTACATCTGCTGCCCAAACTGAAATAGTCATTCGGAATACAAAACAGACACCACCTTATGTAAGCTTTAAGTTCAAGAAGGTGGATGCAGAGACACCAACGGTTGTCTTGCCGTATGCGGAATTTGGCTTATATCGAAATGCGGAAGCAACACCGATTGCTACGGCAGTCACAGATGCGGATGGTATAGCATATTTCCAGAGAATTAATATTCAGGGAGATTCGGATGATACAAAGTATACGGTAAAGGAAATACAGGCACCGTATGGATATGTATGCAGTACGCAGGCAATTATTACATTTGCAAATAAAGCGGCACTTGCGGCATATCCGGATGGAGATGATACAGGTGCTTATTATCAAACCAAGTCTGATATTCCATATTATGGAACCGCAGGTGGGGCAGCATCAACGGCATCAACAGACGCCTCTAAGGCAACATTTACGAATGCACGCATTTATGGCTCTGTAACGGTAACGAAATATGGTGTGACAAAGCTGCATCTGCTTCCGGGAACGGAATTTGGACTTTATAAAGAGGATGGCACGCTGGTGAAACGGGCATTTACCGGTGCTGATGGTACGATAACCTTCAGCAAGCTTCCATGCGGTAGTTATTATGTGCAGGAGCTTACACCGCCAAAGGGATTTGTACTTAACAATCAAAAGGTTCAGATAGAGGTGACAGAGGCAAGGAATTATCCGGTAGAATATACGGACAGCAGAATTTCATTGACAATTAGCAAGCAGGATATAGGGGCAAATCGGGAGATAGCAGGAGCCGAGCTGGAATTATATAAAGTAAACGGCTCTGGAAGAACCTTGATAGAACGCTGGACATCCACCGGGACACCGCATACCATTGATTACCGGTTGCTGGAAATCAATACGAATTATGTATTGGTGGAGAAAAAGGCACCGGCAGGATACGGATATGCAGCGGAGATAGCGATAAAGATTCAGGCAGATGGAAGCCTGCTTGTGAACGGAAGTGCAAATACCACCGGAAAGACGGTTGTTATGAAGGATACCCCGATTCAGTTGCTGATAGGAAAGGTGGCAAGTGACAATCCGACGGTTCAGCAGCCAAATGCAATTCTGGCACTCTATAATGATGAAAATCAGGAGCTTGCCCGGTTTACAACGGCAACGACAGAAAAAGTAGTGGATGCATCCCTGCTGGAGGCACCACAGACTGCCGGAACCTATCGGTTCTATACGTTACGGGAATTAAGTGCACCGGATGGTTATAGCATTGCAGAGGATGTAGTATTTGCAATCGGGCAGGACGGAAGCATCTGGAGTGTTACAAATGGTGCTGTGGATACGCAGATTACAAATGCAACCGTAACAATGACAAACAAGAAAAAACCGGACGATTCTATTTATATTGATAAGGTGATAGCAGGTTCTTATGAGGTATTACCGGGAGCGGTCTTTGTGATAAAGGATGGCACAACCGGTATGCAGATAGATTTGAACGGAGACGGTGTGGTTAATGAACAGGACCGGATAATAACAGGAGCTGTCCCGTATGAAATAAAGGTCGGAACTGTTTTACGGGCAGGAAATGATTATGTTCTGGAAGAAATACAGGCACCAACCGGTTATACCATTATGCAGACACCGATTTGGTTTCAGGTAAAGCTGAATACAGGACTGAACAAATATGAAATCGAAGTAGATTCTGCATATCGGAATATGTTGAATACTGCAAAGGATACCTTTATGATTCAGGATGATACACTGAGACTGAATATAAGAAAGCAGGACGGCTTCGGTATGTCATTGGCAGGTGCCAAGCTGCAGATTATTAAAAAGGATACCGGAACGGTTGTATATACGATTAACAGCACCGATAGCTCCGGAAGTACATCTGTGGATGCATCGGTTCTGGAGGCAGACGTAAGCTATCTGCTGCATGAGGTGACACCTCCGGTTGGATATACAGTGGCAGATGATATAGAGTTTTTCATTCATAAGGATGGTACAGTAGAACGAAAGGACCAGCAGACGGTATATAATGATACCATTGTAATGCAGGATGCAGAGGTGGGTGTCAGTATCCGGAAGGTAGCAGGGGGAACAACTTCCACCTATTTACCGGGAACGGTGTTACAACTGACTTCAGAGGATGACCCGTTATTCATAACAAAGACATGGACGTGTGAAGAAAGTCAACCGACTTGGGAATTAGATATTACAGAGTTTACGGTGGGATGCAGCTATACCCTGACGGAAATAAAAGCACCTCAGGGATATGCGTATGCGGCACCGATTACCTTTAAGCTGAAAAATGACCGTCAATTATATATAGGAAGTCAGAAGGTGAGTCAGAGGACAATTTATATGGAGGACCAACCGATACAGATGTTGGTTGATAAGCAGGACAGTATAAGTAAGGCAGGTCTGGCAGGAGCCAAGCTGGAGCTTCGGAATATGAGCGGAGATGTACTGTATGCATTTACTTCAACCGGTTCACCGGTTGTAATACCGAATAACCTGTTGACGGCACCGGCACCGGGAACCTATCAGAAATATCAATTAGTGGAAACGCAGGCACCGGTGGGTTATGAAATATCCCAGCCTGTTACGGTTGCATTGGATTCAAAAGGTATGGTATATACGGTGACACAGGATGCAGACGGAAATGAACAATATAATAAAACAAATGCGGCAACGGTTGTGATGGAGGATATTCCGCAGTATGCGGTTTGGAAGCAGGACGCAGACGGAAACTTACTGGCGGGAGCTGTTTTGGAGATTACAGCAAAGGATGATGCCAGCTTCCAGCCGATAACCATTACCAGCAAGACGGAGGTTCAGTATCTGGCAAGCAATACCTTTGTACCGGGAGTTACGTATGTGATAACGGAGGTATCCGCACCGCAAGGCTATGCTTATGCAGAACCGATAAATTTCCGGATACAGTCAGACGGTAAGCTTGTTGTAAACGGAGCGGTAACGAAGGAGCGGAAGCTTATCGTAACCGATAAGGCAATTACGGTTAAAATCAGTAAGCAGGATATTACAAACGCAAAGGAATTACCGGGTGCCGGATTGGAAATTCGGGATGAAGCAGGAAATGTTATTTATTCCTTTATATCCGGAACAACACCAACGCAGATTCCAAATACCGTATTTACAGCACCAAAGGAAGGAATGCAATATTACACATTAATCGAGATTACAGCACCGGATGGATATGAGGTTGCAGAAACCATAGCATTTGCAATTGATAGCAGCGGACAGTTATATGTAAAGAATGCGGATGGTGTCTATGTGTTGTTGACAACAGATACGATAGTGATGCAGGATAAGCCGTTGGATGACGGTAGTTCGGATGTAGATACGAGCCGAATTGCAAAAGCACCAAAGACCGGAGATACAGCCGGAGTTATTGGGGTAAGTATAATGGGACTGATGGCGGCTGCAGGATTTACAATTCTGATGCTGACAAAGAAGAAACACAGATAATGAAATAAAAAGAAGGAAAGAATCCCGAAGCTTGTAAAAAACTACAGTTTCGGGATTTTCTTTTGTTTTTTTGCTTGACAAATATAGTTTTATATGGCATTATGTTCAAAAAGAAGAAGTAATAATTAAAAAATGAACAAAAGATGAGACACCAAAAATAAATTTGTATGGATACTAAAAGAGGAGTCATTATGTTAGGATTAGAGGAATTTCAAATTCTATACCGCTTTTTCCAAAAATCAGGCGGAGAGCATGATACGCAGCGAAGTCTGGCACAAGCACTTTCGGTATCACTCGGAAAGACCAATCAGTTGATAAACGGTCTGTTGGAGAAGCGTTTGATTCTGGTGAATGAAGCCGGGAAATACGAAATCACAGCCGATGGTATGGAAGCATTAGAGCCATACCGGGTACAAAATGCAATTATTATGGCGGCAGGAATGTCCAGCCGGTTTGCACCGCTGTCTTATGAAAAGCCGAAGGGCTTATTAAAGGTAAAAGGTGAGATATTAATTGAACGTGAGATTCGTCAATTAAAGGAAGCCGGAATACAGGATATTACCATTGTAGTCGGTTATATGCAGGAAAAGTTCTTTTATCTGGAGGATAAATTCGGAGTAAAGATTGTTGTAAATGAAGATTATTACCAATACAACAATACTTCAACTTTGATTCGGGTGCTGGACCGGTTATCGAATACCTTTATTTGCTCCAGTGATAATTATTTTGTGGATAATGTATTTGAACCATATGTGTATCGCTCTTATTATGCAGCAGTTTATGCACCGGGGGATACGGATGAATACTGTATCGAGTGCGACGGAAAAGGAAAAATTAAGCAGGTAGTCAGCGGGGGAAGGGCTTCCTGGTTTATGATGGGACATGTGTATTTTGACCGGTTCTTTAGCGAAGCCTTTGGACAGCTTCTGGCACGCGAGTATAAGAATCCGGAGGTACGCGAGCATTATTGGGAGGATTTATATATACGGCATATCCGGAATCTGGATATGTATATTCGAAAATATGATGCGGATAAGGTATTGGAATTTGATTCTTTGGATGAATTAAGAGAGTTTGATGCGGAATACATTAACAATGCAGATTCAAAGATTCTTACCAATATCAGTCAGGTGTTGGGATGTGAAACCGGAGAAATCGTGAATATTAAGGTGATTAAAACCGGTATGACGAATACCTCCTTTCAATTTCAGGTAGGAGAGCAGTATTATGTATACCGGCATCCGCAAAAAGGAAGCCGTACCCATATCAATCGGAAGAGCGAAGCGGCATCCTCCGAGATGGCAGCAAAGCTTCATCTGGATGACAGCTACTTATATATGGATTCCAAGGACGGATGGAGAATATCCCATTATATTCATGACACACATACGATGGATTATCATAACGAAACTGAGGTATCGGCAGCGTTATCTATGATTCGGACGCTGCATAAACAGCAGTTGTCTTCGGAATATGAGTTTAACATTTGGGAAAAGGCGAGTCATTATTACCGGGAATTACAGGAATCCGGATATGATGATTTTGATGATTTTAAGAAATTGCATGAGCTGGTGGCTTCCGTTTATGAACGGACAGAGCAGGATGCAATCCCGAAATGTCTGTGTCATTGTACCTGTCAGGCAGAGCATTTTCTGGTGGATGATGAAAACCGGATGTATCTGGTGGATTGGGAATATTCCGGAAATGATGACCCAGCCAGTGACTTTGGTACGTTTATCTGCTGGTCGGATTATTCCAATACAGAGGTGCTTCGGATTTTAGAGGAATATTTGGAGCATACACCGAATCGAACCGAACGGGGACATTATTTTGGTTATGTATCCATTACTGCATACTACTGGTATCTATGGACCTTGTATCAGGAAATGAATGGAAATCATTTGGGAAAACATCTGTATAGTTGGTATCAATATGCAAAAACATATGCCAGTTATGCATTACAATGCTATGAAGGGGAGGCGTTATAATTGAAGGTAACAGAAATGCCGGATGCATGGAGAGTGGATGAAGCCATGGATATTATCACCCGTCAGTTAGAGGTGAAGCCGGAGGAAATAACGAATGTCCAGATATTAAAGAAGGGAATGACAAATCGTTCCTTCCGATTTGACTGTCAGGATAAGCATTATATCATGCGTGTGCCGGGAGAAGGCACCGAGCAGTTGATTAACCGTAAGCAGGAGTATGAGGTCTATCAGAAACTGACCGGACAAAATATCTGCGATGCCATTATTTATATTAATCAGGATAACGGATTCAAGATTACGAAGTATTATGAAAATGCCAGAGTGTGCAATGCGGATGATAAGCAGGACTTGGAAAAATGCATGGATAAACTTCGACAGTTTCATAATTTGCAGCTAGAGGTAGCACATGAATTTGATATATACGGACAGATGGAATTTTATGAAACCTTATGGAAGGGAGTTCCGTCAGTTTATTCAGATTACAGACAGGTGAAGGAACAGGTGCTATCCCTTCAAAGTTATATCGAACACCATGTTGAACGAAAGATACTGACACATATCGATGCCAATGCGGATAATTTTTTAATCTATGAAAATGCACGCGGCGGACAGTCGGTTCGCCTGATTGACTGGGAATATGCAGGTATGCAGGACCCGCACGTAGATATTGCAATGTTTTGCATTTATTCTATGTATGACCGTTCACAGGTGGAACGCCTGATTGATATATATTTTCAGGGAAACTGCAATCCGGAGATACGGATTAAGATATATTGTTATATTGCAGCCTGTGGGCTTTTGTGGAGTAATTGGTGTGAATACAAACGGCACTTAGGCGTTGAATTTGGCGAATATGCTCTTAAGCAATATCAATATGCAGGGGAGTATTATAAAATAGCAAAGGAAGAAATGGGGAGAATCGGATAATGGAAAAGAATGAGAGCAAACAAAAAAAGGAGAGTTTAGCAAAACAGATTGACTGGGTATCTACATTGGTACCGTTGGCAGGTGTGCTGGCATTATGTGCATTGTTTATGATTTTACCGGGACAATCTACGATTGTGTTACAGGCAATCCGGGGATTTCTGGGAGACGATTGCGGTCTGTATTATGCAATACTGGGACTTGGAATTTTCGGTTGTACCATGTATATTGCATTTTCTAAATACGGAAAGATTAAGCTTGGTAATCTGGAGAAGCCACAGTATTCGTCTTTTAAGTGGGGAACCATGATTTTTACATCCACAATGGCGGCAGATATTTTATTCTATTCGTTATGTGAATGGGCATTGTATGCAAATGAATCACACATTGCGGATATGGGCGGTATTCAGAAGTGGGCATCCACCTATCCACTGTTTCACTGGGGACCGATTGCATGGGGCTTTTATATTGTATTAGCGGTTGCCTTTGGTTTCATGCTTCATGTCAGAGGAAGAGATAAGCAGAAGTTTTCGGAGGCGTGTCGCCCGGTTCTGGGAAAGAAGGTAGACGGTTTCTGGGGAAAGATTATTGACTTAATTGCAGTATTTGCGTTGTTGGCAGGAACTGCAACCACCTTCTCACTGGCAACACCATTGTTGTCGGCTGCCTTATGTCATGTATTTGGTTTGAATGGCGGTACTCTGTTGACAATTGGAATCTTAGTGCTGATTGCGGTTGTCTATACCTTGACGGTATGGTTTGGAATGAAGGGAATTGCCAGACTGGCATCTATCTGTAGTTATTTGTTCTTTGCACTGCTGTTATATGTATTAGTTGGCGGTGGAGAGACCGGTTATATCTTGGAGACCGGATTTTCTTCCTTGGGAAATCTGGTTCAGAACTTTATCGGAATGTCTACCTGGATGGACCCGTTGCGTGAAAATTCATTCCCGCAAAATTGGACCATTTATTACTGGGCATACTGGATGGTATGGTGTGTGGCAACTCCGTTTTTCATAGGTGTTATCAGTAAGGGACGTACCATTAAGAATATGGTTCTCGGCGGATATGGCTGGGGATTGGCAGGAACCTTTACATCATTTATTATTCTTGGAAATTATGGAATGGCACAGCAGTTAAAGCATGGTGTAGATATTTCCGGCTTTATTGCAGACGGTGGTGATTATTCACAGGCAATTCTGATGATTTTTGATACACTGCCATTGGCAAAGCTGGGACTTATCCTGTTGGTAATTACCATGATTGCATTTTATTCTACAACCTTTGATGCATTAACAATGGTAGTATCCTCTTACTCCTATAAGCGGTTGGATGTTGATAAAGAGCCGGATAAGAAGGTTCGGACCTTCTGGGCAGTCCTCTTCATTTTATTGCCGATTGCATTGATATTTGCAGAAAATTCCATGTACAGCCTGCAGTCGGTATCCATTATTGCAGCATTTCCGATTGGCTTTATTATATTGCTGATTGTAATTAGCTTCTTTAAGGATGCGAATGCATATTTTAAGGAGCGTGCAGGAAAAACAGAACCTACGGTTTCCGGTGAGGTTATTCAAAATGCTTCCGAATGTCCCGCATCAGATACAGAAGAAGAATAGCACTTTCGATACAGGTAGCCAGTCCCAATGCAAGGCTGGCTCCCTGCATTTTAAATGCCTGCTCCAAAACGGGAGAGAGGATAATCGATGCAACAACCGCAACGGCATTACCGATTACCAGACCGCGAAATTGGTGAATGGCGGTTAATACACCGCAAAGCAGCCATGAAAATGCAGTCAGGATAGTACAGATAATCAAAGGAATCAATAAATCTACATGAGCGGCAACCTCACTTCCGTAAAGCAGATTCAGGCCCCACCGTCCTAACAGTTTTCCACCGATGATACCGACTACTGCAATGGCAAATACAGCTAAGATACATTTTTTCAAGGCAGACAAAAAGCCCTTTTTGTCATTTGCATGATACCGCTCTGCAAAAAGTGTGACAAATGGGTTAAAGACATAAGTGGCACCCATTTGAATAATGAGAGTCGGAGTTGCGACAGAGCTGTAAATACCAAGGTTATAGGTGCCGGCAATCCGCTCTAAAAAGAGCCTTGGCACAGAACCGATGGCAGAAGAAAGCAGAGTATAGACCACTAAAGGAAAACACTCTATAAATAAAGCCTTTACCTGCGGAAAACGGGTATCCAGTGAAATAGAGGTCAGTTTTTTAGCCGTTGGAATATCATAGACAAGAATGGAAGCCAGACATAAAACTGCCATGATGCCGATAGTCAGACAGAGGTTGTCTGTAAATTTTAGCAGGAGACAAAAGCTTCCTAAGGAGATAACCCCACGAAGCATCATGGATTTTCCGGCATAATCCAGCCGCCATTCCTTTTGAAAGATGCCAGCATAGACATCAAAAAAGGCTTCCGAGCATTTGTATAGGAAATACAGCATGATACATAGTGTATTCATAAAATTATAGGGCATGATTAAGGTATAAACAAGACAACCGATGAAAGCAGCCCCACAGGTCAGGAAACGGCTGTAGATATAAGAGCCGTTTGTGTACTTATTCTGGGTATCCGATACCTGAAAGTTACGCATACCATAGACAGCAAGACAGTACCATATGTTACAGACGGACATGGCAAGTGAAAGCATACCGGCAGCACTGACTCCGGACAGCCGCACAACCAGTACCGTCATCAGCCATTGACAGCCCAGATAAAAGGCACTGCCGGCAGTGTTCCAGAATACACTGGTTTGTATTGATAATTTCTTTTCAGACATAATGATTTCCTACTTATTTAACGTATTATTATAATTTTTATTTCTATTATAATTTCTATTCTTTATTTCTATAAGCTGTTTCGTTATTTCTGGCGTTGACGCTTTCTCCACTTCATAAAGGCAGGAATTAAACCGTCAATAATTCGATAGCGGAGAGCCGGAAACGGTTTCATAACGAAATTAAAAATATCCCAGCACACAAAATAGAATCCCCAGCCGTTTTCTTCCGGTTCATCCTTCCATGGAGTCAGAGCCAGATACTTCTGATAATCTGCTTTGAAGCGGTGGTGATTGCCTTTTCGCCACGGACGTTCCTCGCCAAGGTAGTGAATAATGGTCGGATGCTCGATGGACTCTGCATAGACCTCTGCATCATAGTATGGCGTGGTTCCCATTAATTTTTTCAAATACCGATACGGATAGAACCAGTATATGTTATAAAAATTATATTTAGGCGGAAGATAGGTGATATGCTCCAGCAGAGTACCGTTAATGGCATCCTGGTCGGGTGCAAAAAGCTTTCCGTCATGTTCCCGGTAGTAAGCAATGATTTGGTCGCCCCAATGCTCCTCCCGCCATTTTTTGAGGTTAATCCATAGCACGCCGGAATTAATATAAGGAAGCTGCTCCATGCCAAGCTCTATGCGACGTTCATGGCTGACCGTTGCTTCGATACAGCCGCCAAGAACATAATCGGTAATCGGAATCTGCAACAGGTCACGCAGGCTTCGGATATTTACGGTATCTCCATCCAGATACAGAATCTGTTCAATGGAGTCAGGAAGTAATTTATCCAATACTAATCGGGCAAGAACCACCGGATTCCAGCCAAGGGTATCAAAATCAAACGGGAAAAAGTCGTGCAAATCCCCTAAATCAATAACATCAATACTTCTCTGATAAGTAGCTGCCAGAGATTGAAAGCGTTGTTTATTTTCGGATGAAATCTCCTGTCCGATAATGTAGACATGAATCTCGTCCAAATCCCGGTTGTTTTCAAAAACAGAGCAGATACCGGTACCTACTTTAGAACAAAATACATCGTTGGTGGTATATAATACATTCATTCTTCTTCTCCAAAATCAATAAAAGCTGCAAAATGGTTGTGACGCTCCCCTTCAGGCGGAAGCTCCATATAATCACCATATTCCGGACGCAGGAAGCTGTCATAGTCTCGAACCATAGATACGGTTGTATCCTCAAATGGCATTTCAATCGTCGGAAATGAAGTCTTGGTCCGAATCATCAGGTTTTCACCGGTAAGATAGGAATAATCAATATAAAGGTCAGAGTCCGGCTCCGGACAACTGGTTGCCCATGCCAGATACTTTTTTGTCATCTTCTGAGGTGTCACATGGAACAGCTTGAAAAAGAAGTGTACCACCTGACAACCGGCACTTGCAATGGCTTTCTTAATTCCGGTCATGGAATCCGGAAGCTTTGGATTTCCTATCAAGGTCAGAACATGCATTCTGGCAATGTTCCATGTTTTTTTCTGATATTTCTTACGAAGAGCTTCATCCTCCGGAGTCTGGTCATATGGAAAAATATCAATATAAATACCTAACGGATAATCTGCCTGCTGATAGGCATCCTCAATAAAACGGGTTCCCTTTTTTACCATTTTGCCAAACATTAACGGATAGCGAGGCTCTGTCTCGGTAGTCATGAAAATATATTTGTCACCAAATTCCTTTGGACCGACCTCCATGAACTTGTCATAGTCCTTCCGCAGCATACAGACATCAATATCGTCATCCCACGGAATAAAGCCTTGATGCCGGATAGCACCGATTGCAGTACCGCCGGTAGCAAAGTACGGTAAATCATATTTCTTACAAATTTGAATAAAGTCCTTTAGTATGTCTAATTCTACTTGTTTTAGTCGATTCAGGGTGCCCTGATCGTATTCTTTTTCAGCCATGAAATTCCTTACACTCCTTAGAAAAATATTGATTTCATGGTATCATTAAATAAACCGTTTGACAAGTGCGAAAACAAATTGAAATACCTGTGTGCTGGTGTTATAATGGGGAGTATTATGATTGATATATTAATGGCTACTTATAATGGAGAAAATTATATAGCAGAGCAACTGGATTCTATTTTGAAACAGACAATAACAGACTATCGTATCCTTGTCCGGGATGACGGTTCTACGGATTCGTCTATGCAGGTGTTAGAGACATATCAGAAGAAATATCCGGACAAGCTGACGGTATATGAAAATACTCCGCCCAGTGGTAGTGCCAAGAAGAATTTCTTTCGGCTGCTCATGGATGCCGAACAGGAGTATGTCATGTTTTGTGACCAGGATGATATTTGGAATCCGGACAAGATAGAATTGACCTTGAAGAAAATGAAGTGGGCAGAGGATACCTTCGGAACTGATGTGCCGATTCTGGTGCATACAGATTTAGCGGTTGCAGATGCGAAAGGGGAAATCATAAGTCCTTCCTTTCATAAGTATATGAATCTTAGCTGTGAGCCAACCGTAAACCGTCTGATAATACAAAATCAGGTAACCGGGTGTACCGTAATGGTGAACCGGGCATTATATAAAAAAATGCAGAAGGTACAGGATACTGAAGCAATATTGATGCATGACCAGTGGGCGGCTCTGATAGCGGCTGTATTTGGACAGGTTATCTATTTAGATATTCCAAGTCTTCGGTATCGGCAGCATGGAGATAATTCGGTGGGGGCAAAGAATGCCAGAAGTCTCTCGTATTTATTTCAACGCTGGAAGCAGGGAAAGGGACAGTTCCGGAGAGAATTATTTAAGTCTATGAGGCAGGTTCAGTATTTTATGGAGTTATACGGTGATATGGAGATGCCGGCAGAGATTCGGGAGCTGTTGGAAGGCTATGGCACTCTGGAGCAGGAAACGAAATGGAAGCGAATGCGGTTTTATCATCAGAAAAAAGTACAGAAGCAGGGTACGATTCGAAGAATTATGCAATATGTATGGGGCTAAGGAGAGAAAACAGTGGATATGATACAGGTAAGTGGTTGTGTTGTTACCTATAACGAAGAAGATATGATAGAAGAATGCGTGTCATCCTTGCTTCAATGTACAAAGGGCGTGGAGTTTCAACTGACTATATCCGATAATTGTTCGCAGGATAGAACCGTTCCGTTGCTGGAGGAGAAGTTTCCGCAGATGACGATTCTTAAAAATGAGAAGAACGGCGGCTTTGGATACGGACACAATCAGATATTGCAGCAGATTACTTCTAAATATCATGCGGTTATCAACCCGGATATAGTTTTGAAGGAAGATGTTATCAGCAAGCTGGCAGCTTATATGGAGGAGCATCCGGAGGTTGGAATGATTACACCGAGGATTCTTAATTTTGACGGAACGGAGCAGTTTCTTCCGAAGCGGAATCCCAGTATACGGTATGTGGTGCTAAGTAAATTCAAGCCGTTTCATAAGCATCGGCAGTTTTATACAAGGGAATTGGACCATTTGGAAACACCGACGGAGGTGGAATTTTGCACCGGCTGTTTTTTCTTAATCCGTACAGAGCTGTTTCAAAAGATAAAGGGCTTTGACCCGCGTTATTATATGTATTTTGAAGATGCGGATTTGTCCAGAACTGTGATACAGGAAGGGTATCGGATTATCTTTTATCCGGAAACCAGTGCTTATCATAAATGGAATCGGGCAAACACCAGAAGTGTAAGAGGGATTGCCAGATTCCTGACTTCTATGGTAAAGTATTTCCATAAGTGGGGATGGAAATGGAATTAATAACAGAAAATGAGAGAAATGTTATAGAAAGACATCATATAGAAGAATATAATTTAAGAAGAGGAAGGATAAAATTATGAGTAAAATTCTAGTAACCGGTTGCAACGGACAATTGGGAAGAGCCATCAATCAGAAATATGAGGGAAATTCTGCGTATGAGATTGTAAATACAGATGTACAGGAATTGGATATTACGAATGTGGATGCAGTTGTGAAGCTGGTAGACGAAGTAAAGCCGGACGTGATTATTAACTGTGCTGCACATACAAATGTAAATAAGTGTGAATCGGATTGGGATAATGCATATAAAATTAATGCTATCGGACCAAGAAATTTAAGTATTGCCGCAACCAAGGTACAGGCAAAGATGATGCATATTTCTACCGATTATGTATTTGATGGTACGGCAACAGTGCCATATAAGGAATTTGATGCAACCAATCCATGCGGAGCATACGGAAAGACGAAGCTGGAAGGTGAAAAGTTCGTACAGCAGTTTTCCAATCGTTTTTATATTGTTCGTACCGCATGGCTTTACGGAGACGGCAATAACTTTGTAAGAACGATGCTGAATCTGGCAAAAACCAATGATGAGGTACGTGTGGTGCGGGATCAGTTCGGCTCTCCAACCAGTACCAGAGTATTGGCAGATATTATTGCAGCTTTAATTGAGACAGATAACTATGGTATTTATCACGGCACCTGTGAGGGCTCTTGTAGTTGGGCGGATTTTACGGAAGAAATCTTCCGTCTGGCCGGAGTTAATACAAAGGTAAAGCATATTACAACCGAAGAATATCCGACACCGGCGAAGCGTCCGGCATATTCTGTATTAGAGAAATATATGTTAAAGCTGACGATGGATTATACAGTAGAGGATTGGAAGACGGCAATTCAGGAATACATTCAGAACGGATTGGTATAGGATTATGAAGCTTCATACATTTGTAATCTGTGCATATAAGGAATCCAGATATTTAGAAACCTGTATCCGGTCTTTGGAGGTACAAAGGGATACATCTGATATTTTGATTGCAACATCAACACCCAATGCGTATATTAAGCAACTGGCGGAACAACATCAGATTCCGGTTGTTGTAAATGAGGCGGGACAGAAGGGAATCGGATATGATTTCGATTTCGCGTTAAGCTGTGGAACCACCCCTTATGTAACGATAGCACATCAGGATGATACCTATGCACCGGAATATTCAAAACGGGTAGTGGAAGCTATGGAGCAGTCACCGGATACCATTATTGCGTTTACGGACTATCATGAGGAGCATGAAACGGGAGTTGTTTTAACGAATCGGAATCTGCGGGTAAAGCGGTTCATGCTTTCACCGCTAAAGCACCGGGCGTTTCAAAAGAGTCGGTTCTGGAGACGCAGAATCTTATCCTTTGGAAATGCAATTTGCTGTCCGGCAGTAACGTATCACCGGACGCAGGTACAGACACCGTTATTTGCGGATGATGCATTCAAAAGCAACATTGACTGGATGGCATGGGAAAAGCTGTCTCGTAAGACCGGACGTTTTTTGTATGTGCCGGAGGACTTGATGATGCACCGGGTACATGAAGAAGCAACTACAACCGAATTGATTCGGGAAAACAAACGATTAAATGAGGACTATGAGATGTTTTGTCATTTCTGGCCTCGGTGGATAAGCAAACTATTAATCCGTTTTTATGCAAAGGCAGAGGAAAACGTAGATTAGATAAATCAGGAGGCAGGCAGTGAAGGTATTAGTGATAATTCCCGCGTATAATGAAGAAAAAAGTATTAAGCGGGTAGTAGACAATTTGATACAGAACTACCCGGAGTATGATTATGTGGTAGTGAATGACGGCTCTCGTGACCATACCGTTGATATTTGTAAGGAGGAGGGCTATCAATATTTGAATCTGCCTGTAAATCTCGGATTGGCAGGTGCCTTTCAGACGGGTATGAAATATGCATATCAAAGGGGATATGATTATGCGATTCAGTTTGATGCCGACGGACAGCACCGTCCGGAATACATTGCACCGATTTTGAACAAAATGGAAGAAGGGTATGATATAGTAATTGGTTCCCGCTTCGTAGAAGAAAAGAAGCCGGCTTCCCTTCGGATGCTTGGTAGTGCAATGATTTCTGCGGCAATCAGATTGACAACCGGGAAAAAGGTGAAAGACCCAACCTCCGGTATGCGGATGTTCAACCGGAAACTGATAGAGGAATTTGCATTGAATATTAATTATGGTCCGGAACCGGATACGGTGTCTTATCTGATTAAGAACGGTGCCAAGGTTGCAGAGGTACAGGCACATATGGATGAGCGTCTGGAGGGACAGAGTTATCTGACCCTGACCCGGTCTGCAAAATATATGCTTCGAATGATTACATCTATTTTGTTGATTCAAAATTTTAGAAAACGATAGACGGGAGGAACGGAAACGATGACAATAGTATTGCGTATTATATTAATTGTAGTATGTCTGTTAACCTTAATTTTCCTGATTCGTAAGATTCGGCAGGCAAAGGTACAGATTGAAGATTCTTTGTTCTGGATATTCTTTTCGGCAGGCTTGTTATTAATCAGTATTTTCCCGCAGATTGCAGATTTCTTTGCGAAGCTGCTGGGTATTTACTCAACTGTAAATTTCCTGTTCTTATTTATAATATTTATTTTGCTGATTAAAATATTTAATATGAATATTCATATTTCGCAATTAGAGAACCGATTGAAAAATCTGGCACAAAGCGTGGCAATTCATGAAAAGACAGAAGAGGATTCACAGAAGAAGGCGGATGCAGGAGAGGAAATACAGCCATGAAAAATCGTTGGAAGGAACTGTTTGGAAAATACGGAAAAAAGGGAATTATAATTCTGGTAATTGCAATTCTATGCTCCTTTCTGGGTGAATGTGTCTGGAATCTGGATGTTTTGAAGCTGTCAGCCGAGGAACGTGGGGTTCATACACTGGCATTAGAGGAGTTATATACAGAAGGCTTTCAATATGAAAATGGTACACTGGTTATGACCGGACAGCCGGCAATGATTCGGCTGGACAATTCATATTCTTATATCAGTAAGCTGGAATACACATATAAATATGGTTATGATTTCACCGCAGTAATACGAATCTATCCGACTGCAGAAGCGGCAGAACAGCAGAGCTTTGTGGATATGGCAGACGGAAACAACCGTCTTGTGACCTGCTCTGAGGTAAAGCTGGAGCAGGGGTTCGACCATGCGGATTTAATATTTCCGGAGGGAATAGAGGGCATTACGATTACCGGAGTTGCGTATGATAATTCCTTTCATATGAGCGGAAGAAGGATTCTGGCAACTGCGACCTGTATCGGATTGCTGTTATTTGTTATCCTTTGCTCGGAGATTGGAGAAAAGCGTCTGGAGTATGCATATCTGGTTATCGGACTTACAACCTGTGTTACGATGCTGGTAACATTTCCGGCTCAAAAGGTATCATGGGATGAAGCCTATCATTTCCGGCATGCATATGAGCTGGGACTCGGTACGCAGCGGATTCTGTCTCCGGAGGTACAATATTACGGAAGTGATGATGAAGTAGCAACGTTATTATATCCGAGAGCTGCCGCAGAATTTAACAGTCTGGAGGCAGGCTTGAATGAAAGTGATATTTACCACACAACAGGAGAGGGAACAGTTGTTATAAAGAGCGGCTTTGCTGCCCTGAATGATATTGGACATATAGCGAGTGCGGTCGGAATCGGATTTGCAAGACTTTTCCATATGCCGTTAACGGCAGTCTACCGAATGGGAAAATTATTTAATGCTCTTTTATATCTGGGAGTTACGTTCTTTGCAATCCGCAGGATGAAGACCGGAAAGCGACTTATGACGGCACTGGCATTGATGCCGACACCGTTGTTTTTGGCATCCTCCTATTCCTATGATGCAACCCTAAATGCATTTGTGTTACTGGGACTGGCATATATGTTATCGGAATTTGTTGAGCGGGAGAGCTATATATCATGGAAAAGCTATGGTATCTTTATCGGCTCCATGTTCATAGCCTCCGGAATTAAGATGTTGTATGCACCGTTATTGTTGCTGGTGCTGTTTCTGCCAAAGAAGAAATTCCGGAATACGAAGACCATGCTTTTGATGAAGATAGGAATACTGGTGGTATGCGGAGCCTTGCTTGGGGCAATGCTATTACCAACACTGTTACAGCCTTCGGGAGTCGCTTCGGATACCAGAGGCGGAGATACCAGTACCGCAGGACAGTTGGCGGTTATCTTTGGAAATCCGTTAGGGTACGCAAAACTTCTGGTTATGCAGATTGTAAGCTCCGGAGTTGATTTCACACTGGGTAATGGCATCTATGGCACAATGGCACATTACGGATATTTTCCGTTTGGTGGATATATTACAGTATTTATGACATTCATGGTGTTGACCGATGTTCCGGAGACCGGATATGCATTCCGGAAACGGGAACGCATTGGAATGCTGGCAATCGCTGCCCTGATTATATGCTTTATCTGGACTGCTATGTATATCAGCTTCACACCGGTAGGAGCGGGAACCATTAACGGAGTACAGGGACGGTATTTCATTCCGATTATTCTGCCGTTGATGTTAGCCATTCAGCCGGCAGGAATCGAGAATCGGATTCCGCCGCGTATCTATCATGCAATCACGCTTGGAGTGCCGGTTTTACTTAGCTACAGTGTGGTGGTGTATAAGGTGCTGGGGAATGCATCCTAAAGGTATGGTTTGTAAGAATTCATTCAGAACAATCGGCTTTACAAAGCCTTGATTAGATGTTACAATGCGAAAAGATATGATGATTATGGAGGAAAGTGTAGTATGAGAACTTATTTAGTAACTGGAGGAGCAGGCTTTATCGGCTCTAATTATATTCATTATATGTTCCGAAAGTATGGAAATGAGATTAAGATTATAAATGTGGATTGTCTGACTTATGCCGGTAATCTGGAAAACTTAAAGGATATTGAAAATCAAGACAATTATGAGTTTTACAAGGTGAATATCTGTGACAGCGAAGCAATTCAGAAGATTTTTGCAGAGCATGATATTGACCGGGTTGTGCATTTTGCGGCAGAGAGTCATGTAGACCGCAGCATTAAGAATCCTGAGATTTTTGTGCAGACAAATGTATTGGGAACACTGGTTATGTTAAATGCGGCTAAGAATGCATGGGAATTGCCGGATGGTACATTTAAGGAAGATAAGAAATTCCTGCATGTATCAACGGACGAGGTATATGGCTCGTTGGAGGAGGACGGTACCTTCTTCTATGAGACAACTCCGATTGACCCGCATAGTCCGTATTCTGCAAGTAAGGCATCTTCGGATATGCTGGTAAAGGCGTATATTGATACTTATCATTTCCCGGCAAATATCACAAATTGCAGTAATAATTACGGACCGTATCAGTTCCCGGAGAAGCTGATTCCGTTAATTATCAATAATGCATTGCAGGGTAAGAAGCTTCCGGTTTACGGAGACGGTAAGAATGTGCGGGATTGGTTATATGTGGATGACCATGCAAAAGCGATTGATATGGTTCAGGAGCAGGGAAGACTAGGCGAGCGTTATAACATTGGCGGACATAATGAAAAACAGAATATTGAAATTATTCATATTATACTGGATACGTTACAGGAAATGCTTCCGGACGGAGACCCTAGAAAGGAATTGGTTAGTGAAAACCTGATTACTTATGTAGAGGACCGAAAGGGACATGACCGCAGATACGCCATTGCACCGGATAAGATTAAGGCAGAGATTGGCTGGTATCCGGAAACCATGTTCAAGGATGGCATTCGCAAGACGATTGCATGGTTCTTCGAGCATGAGGACTGGATGAAGAATGTTACCAGTGGTGATTATCAGAAGTATTATGAGGAAATGTATCGGAATAAGTAATAGGTGTATGGAGATATGCGGCATTCGTGTATCTCCATTCCCTGCGTTTTTTAAGAAATAGAGAAACCGGAGAATGAGGAAGGAGTCAGAAATGAAAGGTATTATACTAGCAGGTGGGTCGGGAACCCGTTTATATCCGTTAACAAAGGCAATCTCAAAGCAGATTATGCCGGTATATGATAAACCGATGATTTATTATCCGTTGTCAACACTGATGCTGGCGGGAATTCGGGAGATATTGATTATCTCTACACCAAGAGATTTACCGGTATTTCAGGAATTGCTGGGAAGCGGTGAGCAGCTTGGCATGAAGTTCGAGTATGCAATTCAGGAGGTGCCGCGTGGATTGGCAGATGCCTTTATTGTAGGAGAGAAGTTCATTGGCAAGGATAAGGTTGCTTTGGTTCTGGGAGATAATATCTTTTACGGACAGAGCTTTTCAAAGGTATTACGGAGAGCCGCAGAGCGTGAACAGGGTGCGACAATTTTCGGTTATTATGTAAAAGACCCAAGAGAGTATGGTGTAGTAGAATTTGATGAGGAAGGCAAGGCACTTTCCATTGAGGAAAAGCCGGAGCATCCGAAGTCAAATTATGCAGTACCGGGACTTTATTTCTATGATAATGATGTAGTTGAAATTGCAAAGAATGTAAAACCGTCCGCCAGAGGTGAAATCGAGATTACTTCTGTCAATAATGAATATTTAAGAAGAGGTACACTGATGGTAGAAACCTTGGGACGTGGATTTGCATGGCTGGATACCGGTAATCATGATATGCTGTTAGATGCGGCTGATTTTGTGGCAGCCTTTCAGAAGCGGCAGGGACTTTATATCTCCTGTATTGAGGAAATAGCGTATAAGCGTGGCTTCATAGATAAAGAGCAATTGCTGAAGCTGGCAGAACCATTGATGAAGACCCACTATGGACAGTATCTGGTGGATGTGGCAAACGGTTTATAAAGTAAAGAGATATAAAGGAGTAGAAAATCATGGGAAAGATTACAGTAGAGACATGTGAAATAGAAGGTTTGAAGATTATCACCCCACAGGTGTTTGGGGATGAGCGTGGATACTTCATGGAAACTTATAATTACAATGATTACAAAGAAGCCGGTATTGATATGGAATTTGTACAGGATAATCAGTCAAGCTCCAGTAAGGGTGTGCTTCGCGGACTTCATTTTCAAAAGCAGTTTCCGCAGGATAAGCTGGTGCGGGTAGTCAGCGGAGAAGTATTTGATGTGGCAGTGGATTTGCGGAAGGGTTCTAAGACCTTTGGTAAATGGTTTGGCGTGGTATTATCTGCGGAGAATAAGAAGCAGTTCTTTATTCCGAAGAATTTTGCACATGGGTTTATTGTGTTATCAGACAGTGCTGAATTTGCTTATAAGTGTACGGACTTCTATCATCCAAATGATGAAGGTGGTCTGAAGTGGGATGACCCGGAAATCGGTGTGGAGTGGCCAATGCCGGAGGGTATGACAAAGGAAGACCTGATTATTTCAGAAAAAGACCATAAGTGGAGTGGAATTAAAGATTATGAGTAAAAAGAGAATTCTTGCTGCAATTGTTATTCTCTTGTTTGCAATTGTATCGAATTATTTAGTACTGCACTATAAGAGTCCTTTGGATGATTCCAAGATGTCTATGATTTTACAGATTTCCGCAGATACAGCCGTCAATATGAAGCTGTATTATTCGGATACCTCTGAATTTACAGAGGAACATAGCCAGACGATAGTATATAATTCAGTAAATAAACAGAAACGGCTTACGTTTGATTTAGGACAGGAGTACAGCCAGTATCGTCTGGATTTTGGTGACCTGGATGGCGTGAAAATATCTGTACAGGACATCTGGTTTTATTATTCTGACATAAGGATTCCGTACGGAACGTATCTTTTGGAGCAGGAGAAGCTTTCCGGCGTAAAGGAGTTACAGGCAACAGATGGAACGTTGACATTTACAACCGAAGGTACAGATTCCTTCTGTGCGATTGAGATTCCGCGAAAGGATATACAGAATCAGGCAGAGAAGATTCATAACCGACAATGCCTGATTAAGGATATTGCCATTTGTGTAGTGCTGGATATTTTTTTGTTGATTGCGTTTATCAAGATAAAGAAGATTGCTGTACTGCCAATGGAGTTATTTGAAAACCGGAAACTGATATTTAATCTGGCAAAGAATGATATTAAGACGCGGTTTGCAGGCTCTTATCTTGGAATTATCTGGGCATTTGTGAATCCGGTTATCACCATAGTGGTATACTGGTTTGTATTTCAGGTTGGCTTGCGTTCCAATCCGATTGATAACTTTCCGTTTATTTTGTGGTTTGCATCCGGTCTGATACCATGGTTTTTCTTTTCGGAAGCCTTGGGTGGAGGCACCGGTACTTTGATTGAGTATAGCTATCTGGTAAAAAAGGTAGTATTCAAAATTTCAATTCTGCCAATTGTAAAGGTGTTTTCAGCCTTGTTTATCCATGTCTTTTTTGTACTGGTATTGATGGTGCTGTATCTGTGCTATGGATATGGAATAGACTGGTATTCTTTGCAGGTAGTATATTATTCCTTCTGTATGTTTGTACTGGCATTGGCAATCAGCTATGCAACTTCTGCGGTGGTTGTATTTTTCAGAGATTTATCACAGGTTATAGGAGTGGTTTTACAGGTCGGAATGTGGGCAACTCCGATTATGTGGAGTTATACGATGCTTCCTACCGGCTTACAATGGATATTAAAGATTAATCCGATGTTTTATATTGTAGAGGGGTATCGAAACGCCATGATATATAAGACCTGCTTCTGGAATGATGTATACGGAACTGCGTATTTCTGGCTGCTCACAATTGCATTGCTGGGAATTGGAATGACAATATTTAATCGATTAAAGATACATTTCGCAGATGTATTATAGGAGAAATCTATGAGTGACGGTGTAATTCAGGTTATTAATGTGAGTAAAATGTATAAGCTGTATGACAGGCATATGGACCGCTTAAAAGAGGCATTGGGACTGAGCCGAAAGAAGTGCTATACCGAGCATTATGCATTGAATCATATTAATTTTGAAGTAAATAAAGGGGAAACAGTTGGAATTATAGGAACGAATGGCTCCGGTAAATCAACGATTCTTAAGATTATAACCGGAGTTTTGAATCCGACAGAAGGTGAAATTAAGGTAAATGGGCGAATTTCTGCTCTTCTGGAGCTTGGAGCCGGATTCAATATGGAATATACAGGTATTGAAAACATTTATTTAAATGGAACCATGATAGGTTTCTCCAAGGAAGAAATTGATGCGAAGCTGGATGACATTCTGGCGTTTGCGGATATTGGAGAATTTGTAAATCAACCGGTTAAGACCTATTCCTCCGGTATGTTTGTCCGATTGGCATTTGCGGTAGCAATTAACATTGAACCGGAGATATTGATTGTCGATGAAGCATTATCTGTAGGAGATGTATTCTTTCAGGCAAAATGTTATCACAAGTTTGAGGAATTTAAGGAAGCAGGCAAGACAATCCTGTTTGTAAGTCATGATTTAAGCAGTGTAAGTAAATATTGTGACCGGGTTGTGCTTTTGAATAAGGGCGAAAAGCTGGCAGAAGGAACTCCGAAGGAAATGATTGACCTATATAAGAAGCTATTGGTAAATCATATGGATGAAGCCGATACTTCGGAAACAGAGGTTGTGGAGCATGAAGCTGCACCGCAACCGATAGCGGATACTCGTCTGTGGAAGGAAGCCTTGTCCGTAAATCCGGATACGGTAGAATACGGAAACGGGAATGCATCTATTGTTGATTTTGCAATTTTAGATGCAAACGGAAATATTAGCGGAAACATTGAAAAGGATACAGATTTCGCCGTTAAAATGAAGGTGAGATTTGCAACGGATATTCAGGACCCGATATTCGCATTTACCATCAAGGACTTGCGTGGAACGGAAATTACAGGTACGAACTCCATGTTTGAAAATAAATATGTACAGCCACAGCATGAAGGGGACGAGCGGATAATTACCTTTAAACAGAAAATGTCATTGCAGGGCGGAAGGTATCTGTTGTCACTTGGCTGTACCGGATATAAAGACGGAGAGTTTCAAGTGTATCACCGATTATATGATGTATGTGAAATTACGGTAATCTCCGAGCATAATACAGTGGGATTCTATGATATGCATTCAAAGGTAGCGATTGAATAAGAAAAATGAGGTAAACGCATGGCTATTTTCAACCTGAACTATTATACAGAAGAAGATTATTATTCGGATGGTGACATTGAAAATGAATTATTGAATATGGTAAAAAACGGGGTCGCTCTTTCAGACTTGGAGCAGGCTTCTTATCCGATTGTATACCATTTGTCTCCGGTTCGGGAAAATATCTTAAATTGGTATCCGTTTGATCCGGAGGGATCCGTACTTGAGATTGGTGCGGGCTGCGGAGCCATCACAGGTATGCTTTGCACAAAGGTGAAGCAGGTGGTATCTGTTGATTTGTCCAAGCGGAGAGCCAGCATTAATTATGAACGGAATCTGGATAAAGAGAATCTGGAGATTTATGTTGGAAATTTAAATGATATGGAGTTTGGACAAACCTTTGACTATATTATTTTAAATGGTGTCTTTGAATATGCCATCAGCTTTACAGATTCAGAAAATCCATATGTGGATTTTTTGAATAACATCAAGAAGCATCTGCGGAAAGATGGGAAATTGATGATAGCAATTGAGAACAAATACGGTTTGAAATATTTTGCCGGAGCACCGGAGGATCATACCAATCAGTTCTTTTTGGGTTTAAATAATTATGAACAGAATCATTCGGTTCGTACCTTTGGTAAGCAGGAATTAACAGAATTATTGGGGCGGGCAGGATTCGCATATACAAAGTTCTATTATCCGTATCCGGATTATAAGTTCCCGAATGAAATCTTTACAGACGAAACCCTACAGAGTAATGGATATGGCAGAGATTACTATAATCTGAATGGAGACCGGTATCTCTTATATAATGAACAGGCTGTTGCAAAGGGCTTGGTGAAGGAAGGCGTTATGTCAGCATTTTCAAACTCATTTCTGGTGATTGCAAGTGCAGAGCAATTAAAGGAAGCAGAACAGACGCTGTATGTAAAGATTAACAATGACCGGAAGGAAGAATTTCGGATTTTAACCCAGATTATATATGATTCAGAGAAACAGCAACGATATGTAAGAAAGCTTCCGATAACAAAAGCTGCACAGGCACATATCGGAAGAATGATGAAGGAGGAAAATATCGGAGCAGAGAAGCTAAAGCCGGTAGTTTCCAACTCACAGGATATGCTTCAATATGAATATCTAAAGCAGGCTACGCTGGATGCGGAGATTAAGGAATGCCTGGATAAGAAGGAAATAAATGCGATTTTTGATAAGCTGGATGCCTTTTTTGAAGCAGCCTTTTCCAAAGCAGAGGTAAAAGCGTATGATACAGAGACCTTTCAGAAGGTGTTTGGAAAAACAACCTCCATGGGAGAGGTATTATGTATCTGCCCTGCCAATATTGACTTGATTTGTGATAACGTATTTCCGATTGATGAATGCTATCATGTGATTGATGATGAATGGGTATTCCCATTTCCGATTCCAGTAGAATTCATTCAATGGAGGATTCTGAATGAATTATTTAATAAGCACAGTGAGCTGTGGAAGATGACACCAAAGAAGGTGTTTTATGAACGATATGCGATTCAGGAAGAGCATGAAGCTATATTTCGGAGCTGGAATTATTATTTCAGTAAGGTTTATGTAGGAGCAGATACCTTGGAACGATACAGTATAGAAAAGGAGCCATTTAGTCTAAATGCAGTATTGGATAACAGTCTGGTATTAAAAAAGACATTAAGCTTTCTTTACTATGATGATGGAACCGGATACAGTGAAGATAAAAAACTCTGTTCCATGCTTCGGATGCAGGAGGATGAATTTCAGGTTCGATTTGAACTTCCGGTTGGAAAGAATATTATCCGACTACGATGGGATCCTGTGGAAAAGAGAATGGTGCGATTGAACATCAGAAAGCTGGAAAGTGATACAGCGGTAACGGCGGTAGCATTAAATGCAATGCCATCAGAGGATGGTTGGGAGACGTTTCTTTCATTGGACCCACAGTATCAGCTATACATGGAGGGAACAGCAACCTATATCCAGATTAGCGGCAAAATTGATATGATTCTGACCGATGAACAATTCCAGAGAGAATTATCTAAAAAATGTGAGCTGTTCGCAAAAGAATATAGGAATACGATAAAGGAGACAAATGAGTCTTCGGCAGAATCGGAGTCGAGAAATACCGATAAAAGAAAGCGGCGGAAAGGCTTCTTTTCGAGGAAATCGTAATACAGATGAAACTAAGATAGAATGAAATGATTAAGAGTAAGAAGGGAAACGAGTATGAGAGCACCAATAGATGTTATTATTCCAATCTATAATGCCTATGAGGATTTGAAAAAGTGTATCGGCAGTATTGAACAGTATATGGATTTATCGTTGGACAGACTGATATTAATTGATGACTGTAGTCCGGATGAACGGATATGGGAATATCTGCAAAGCTTGGAACGGGATAATATAGTCTGTATTCATAATGAAACCAATCGTGGATTTTCAAATAATATCAATACCGGTATGCTGTATTCACAGGACAGGGATGTGATTTTACTAAATTCCGATACGGTTGTGACAGCAGAATGGATTCAGAAATTACATCAATGTGCATACTCTAAGCCGGAGATTGGAACGGTAACCCCAATGTCGAATAGTGCGACTCTATGCTCGTATCCGATTACCTGTCAGGATAATCAGGTTCCGGAGCATCTGACTGTAGATGAGCTGGGACATATAATTGAACGGTGCAGCTTAAAGAAGTATCCTCGTATTACGGTTGCCGTTGGATTTTGTATGTATGTGAAGCGGGAGGTAATTCAGGCAGTCGGTTTGTTCGATGCAGAAACCTTCGGACGCGGTTACGGAGAAGAAAATGATTTCTGTAATCGGGCAGAGCAATATGGTTATATCCATGTTATGTGTGATGATACCTTTATTTATCATAAGGGTACGGTATCCTTTATTGGAGAAGAGAAGCGTAAGCTGATAGAGGCACATGACCGGATATTAAATGAACGTTATCCTGCACAAATGCAGCGGAATCATGAATACTGTATGGAAAAGCCGGATCAGTATATTCGTGATAACATTGATATATATGCAAAGGCAGACCCGAACCGAAAGAATCTGATGTATGTAACACACGCAGATTTTAGAGGTGATGCGTATAACAATATGGGTGGTACACAGTTTCATGTCCGGGATTTGGTAAATCAGTTAAAGACGAAATATAATGTATATGTAGCAGCAAGAGATAGAGAATATCTGCGTGTGACCTTATATCGGGATGAGGAAGAGGTTGCGTTAAAATATTATATCGGAAAGGCAGATTTGTTTCCAAGGGTGCGGGATAGACAGTTGTATGCTTTATTTGAAAATCTTTTAAAGGCATTTCAGATTGATGTGGTGCATGTACACCATACCCATAGCTTAAGCTTTGATATGGTATATGCCGCAAAAGAATTAAAGATACCGGTAATCCTTACTATGCACGATTATTATTATATTTGTCCGAATGTAAAGCTGGTGAATGCAGAGGAGAAATATTGCGATGGCTGCGAGAATATGGCAGGCTGTGCAGAATGTTTAAAGAAAAAAAGTGATATAGAAATTGGTGACGCATTCCTGAATCGTTGGAGAACCGAGTGTCGGAAGATGTTTGAGCTTTGTTCACAGATTGTAATTCCGTCGGAAGCAGCAAAGTCAGTTGTGGTTTCTTATTACCCGGATATAGCAGAGCAGATTCGGGTCGTGGAACATGGACTGGAATTACAGGATACCACGGTTGATATACAGAATATACGAACAGAGATTATTGATGAAATGACGGTCAACTGGGATATTGTATATAATTCTTCCGAAAACCCATATCTGGTTCAGGGCTGGGCATATATAAGAGGCGTTTGTTCAGACAATGTTGTACCGTATATGGAGGTAAAGTATAAGGATATACGCAGGTGCTACGAGTGTACAAAGATAATGCGACAGGATGTGGCATATAACCTGAAGGATGAACGATATATATTTTCAGGATTTACCTGTAGCATATTTGATAAGGAAATGTTAGAAACGGGGGTTGAGCTTACCTTATACTTAAAGTATGATACCTGTTATTATACGGACGGTAAAAGTGTAAGGGCAACCTTGCAGTCTCCGGAAGAATTAAGCGGCTATAATGTAGCCTTTTTGGGAGGCATGGTTCCGGAAAAAGGAAGCAAACTGGCAACGGATATGATTACCGCAGGAGAAGAAAAGATTAACTGGCATATCTTTGGAACGATTGCAGATAAAGACCTGCTCGATGTACAGCAGGAACATGTAATCAAGCATGGAACTTATCGGCAACAGGACCTTCCGCAGCTACTTTCCCAATATCATATTGATGTAGTCTGTATTCTGCCAATCTGGCCGGAGACCTTCTGCTATACGTTGTCAGAAGCAATTACCTGTGGAATCCCGGTATTTGTTACAGATATTGGTGCGGTAGGGCAGCGGGTACATAGACATGGCTATGGTTGGACCGTACCCGTTGATATGTCCGGTGCTGAGATGACGAAGAACTTGATACAGATTTTGGAGAATGAACAGGAATATGCGGAAAAGAAGCAAATAGCGGTAGACTTTAAAGAAATTTCTCTGCGACAGATGGCAGAGGACTATCATACGATGTATCAGGAAAAAGAATGCTCCGATACAGTAAAGACCGATGACTTTGACCGACAGGCAATTTATGAGGGTCTGACGCAGGAGAATCTCCGGTATGATGGATATTATGAAGTGGTTCAGGAAAAAAAGAGTATTCTTAAGCAATTGCATGATACACAGGTGGCTTTGACAGATGCACAGGCTGCTTTAGCGGAAGATAGGGCAGCGTTAACACGCATCCGCAGTAATATTTTTTATCGGACAGCAGGAAAAATTAAGCATATATTTGTTAAATAATCTCGGATGCCTGAGGAAAAAAGAATGAAAGATGAAACGCAAATGAGAAATAGAAGTATTGATTTTGTAAGAGGTGTAAGCATAATATTGATTATCATATATCATGTATATGCAATATCGGCACAGTTCGGATATGGACCTCACGTAAGAATCCCCGTACTTTCGGAAATTCTGATGTTTGGTGGTGAAATTGGTGTTACGTTATTCTTTATTATGAGCGGATATGGCATATATTTTTCTCTGGATAAAGAATATGAAAGAACCGGTACAATTAATATTAGACAATACATGAAAAAACGCTGGATTCGCATTGCACCTCAATATTATATTTCACTTGCGGTTGTCTTATTTTTAACAGAAGGAGCGGTCTATTTAAGCAGGAGTGGTGCAAAAAGCATCTTTACACATTGCCTGTTTATTCACAACTTCTGGCCGGACACACATGGCTCCATAAGCGGTGTGCTTTGGACAATGGGAATCATTGTCCAATTTTATGTGGTTTCCATCTTTTTGTATAAAGGAATGAAAAAGGCTCCGGTAATATCGATACTTTGTGCGATATTTATTACAGTTGCCGCCAAATATATAATCTTTCATGTGATTGGCACCGAACAATATTTTATTTACGGGAGACAACTCATAACCACACTGGATAATTTTATGTGGGGAATGTTTTTAGCCGGGTGTGACAGACGGCAATGGTGTATGCAGAAGAAACGTATTTTACCGGTAACCATGTTTATCATCATGTTAGGCATATTTTCCGTGTATGTCCTTTATTCTGCAAAGAGAAGTATTTATGCAGATTCCATGACAGGATATGTATGGCATAGTGTATTGGCGGTGTTGCTGACCGGAATTATATTCTGGTTATCCAGAATCCGGATTTGTTTTGAAAGCAAACTATGGTCTCCGTTTATGGTTATATCAAAAAATGAGTACGGTATTTATATATGGCATTTATTGATTATAAATGCAGTCTTGTCAAAGTCTTCATTTGTAAATTGGCTTGCATCCAAGTCATTTTTGCTGGAATGCGTATGGTTTCTTGTTGTTACGGTGATAGCCGGATGGATAGCAACAAAATTAATTGATGATTCATTGCCGAAGGCAATAACAGGAAAGAAGGAAGAAATAAAATGAAATACGGGGAACGTTTAAGATATACAATGCTGATTGTACTTATGCCGATAATATCCTATGTGATTTTGGGACCATTGGAAATATATTTTGGAAATGAAAAGGATTTTGCGTTTAGCTACGGAGACTTTTTCTGGCTGTTATTGCTGATTGCGACTGCAGTATGGGCAATCGGCAGTCTTTTGGTAGCTGCATTACCAGAAAAGCTGTGTGTAATTGCTAATGCGGTCATTTTGGGAATTGCAATTGTTTCCTATATACAGAACATGTTTATGAATGTGAAACTTAGCGAAGCGGATGGCAGTCCTATGAATTGGAATGAGTTGAAATCTTTTACTATAATTAATTTGATTATCTGGATTGTGATATTGGCATTGGTAATTTGCGGCAGTGTATTTCTAAAAAAATATTGGACGAAAATATCCATGGGAGCTGCGGCATTTTTCAGTTTAATACAAATTGTGGCAGTAATATCCTTGTTGCTGCCTGCCATGACAGAGCATAAAGAGTCCGGTAATCTGCAAATGGCAACAGATGAACGGTTTCAGGTGGCAAAAGAAAATAATATTATAATATTTGTTCTGGATACATTCGGAAACATGCAATATGAGGAGGCACTTAAGAAATATCCGGAAATTGCGGAAGACTTATCCGATTTTACATTCTATAATAATGCAGATTGTCACTATTACTGTACATTTCCATCTATGACACATATGCTGACTGGTAATGACTTTGACTTTAATGCGACATCTGAAGGTTGGATGCAGACAGCATGGACCTCTGAGCGGGCAGTTGATTTTTATCAGACGTTGCATGATGACGAATATACAGTGAATCTGTATTCAGCAACTCCCGGATATGTATATGGTGATTTAGAGAATTTATACGGTAAAATCGATAATGTTCGTGGAGTAGATACCATTGTAAAAAAGGGGGTATTAGTGAAACGTATTTGCAAAATGTCGATTTATAAGTATGTTCCGTATATAGTAAAGCCTTATTTTGAAGTGTTAAGTAAGGAATTTGATTCCGTAGTGGAATATGCCGAAGGAGATAGCTGTACGGATGATAATGGCGAATTCTATCAGTTACTTCTAAATAATCCGCTGGAAATAAGTAACGATATGAAAAATGCGGTAATTATACAGCATATATTCGGTACACATCAACCATATACCTTAAATCAGAACGCAGAAATAGTAGAGGAAGCAGACCGGATAGATACCATTAAAGGGTTGAGCGTTATCCTGAATGAGTATATGCAGCAATTGAAAGACATTGGGATGTATGATGATGCAACGATTATTATTACGGCAGACCACGGAGCGTGGTATGGAGGGGATACGCAGCCAATCTTCTTTATTAAGCAAAGTGGAGAAACACATGAAGCGTTAGTTGTGAACGAAGCACCGATTTCACTGGATGATATGCAGGCAACCATTCTTTCATTGGCAGGAGAGGATTATAGTGCGTACGGAACTTCTATTTTTGACTGGAATGCGGATGATGTCAGAGAACGTACGGTCTATATGAGAGAGAATGATGAACAATATCCGGAGGTACAAGGTTCATCATTTAATGTTTATTATCAATACACTTATGTGGGAAAGCGAAATAATCTAAACGAAAGGGTAGAACAGGGACCGGATGACATTGTACCGGCAACACCATGGATAGATAAATAATCTATTATGCACGAAAGGTAATAAGGTGATAACGTGATTAGAGCAATTATATGCATAGCAATATTATTTCTTGGATTTCCTTATTTGCTGGGAATGCTGATTGCTAAATTAATAAAGATTCGTACAGATAAAATAATTACGGTTATGCTGCTTGGATATATGCTGCAGTGGTCGTTGTTTCAAGTAATTGTGATTCCGTGTGTGGTCTTGAAGCTTCCAATGATAGTCGTGATAATTGTCTGGCTGCTTGCTATGACAGGCTTATCGGTTCCTGCCGTATATATGCAATGGGGACAGTGGAAGTATATCGTAAAAAATCAATGGCAGGAGCTTCGTTCCAATGTATCACCGGTTTGTATTTTGTTTGTAGCTGCATTTGCTGTGCAACTGATATTGGTTCTAGGATTTGCACACTATGATTTGGATGATGCATATTATCTGGGAATTGCTTCGGATGCCTACCAGACCGGAAAGATGTATCAGTATTCTCCATATACAGGGGGAGAAACTGATTTGTTAAGTCAGGTTCGTTATTTTATGTCGGGATATGAAATGTATGTGGCAGCAATCGGAACACTTATGGGGCTGCATCCGACAATTATATTCCACAGTATATTGCCGGTTATACATCTGTTATTAATTTATATGGCATATTTACAAATAGCAGATGTATTATTTGAAAATCAAAAGAAACAAAAATGGATATTTATGATGCTGGTTGCAATTAGTTACCTGTTTGGATATGTAAGCATCTATACATCTTCAACCTTTGTAATGGTGCGTTTGTGGCAGGGAAAGGCAATGCTGGCAGGCTTTATAATACCACTGATGCTTGGAATGGCAATGCATTTCATGAAGAAGGAGCAATTGCGGCGGCAGTGGCTTCCGATGCTGCTTACACAGATAACCGCTTGCTTCTTTACCTCTATGGGAGCGTTAATAGCTCCGATTCTCTTTGCTGCACTTGCAATTGTAAATGGAATCCGTTATCGCAGTATCCGGATACTGTTTTATTCTGCTATATGTGTGTTGCCATGTATTCTGACGGACTTGGCATATGTACTTTTGAGATAGGGGGCGATAGGATTGAAGGAGATATGGAATGCAATTTTGTCGGCATATGGAGCCTATTTTGGTGGAAGTGCAATATTCGCATTGTCGTTAGCAGGAATGGTATATATCTATGTGACGGAAGAAAAGAAGGTACAGAAGTGGTATTTAATCTGGTTGCCGGTTTGCATATTACTTATGATTTTTATGCCGGTTATTATGTGGGTTATGGAGCATGCGATTCATGAAACAGACACCTATTGGCGGATGTTCTGGATGTATCCGGCAGGAATGATATTAGCTTACAGCGGAACCCGGCTGATTGCACATGCAAAACAGGGGCTTAAACAGGGAATTACTCTGCTTGCTGTATTGGCAATACTGGTATTGGCAGGTAAATGGGTTGGTACCGGTGAGAATTATACAAGGGTTCATAATGCATATAAGCTGCCGGATGAGGTTATTGAAGTCGGACAGATATTAGAAACGCAAGAAGCAGTATATGCGGTGGCACCGGAGGATGTGGCATGCATTATAAGGCTATACAATGCGGATATTCATATGCTGTATGGCAGAGATTTATATCGGGGCTGGGTAACAGAGGAATCTGTTCTGGAATTATCGGAAATCTTGGATACGGCAGGAGATAATGCAGAACGAGCGGTAGAGATAGCAAAACAATATGGAGTAAATTATATTGTAACATATACAGAAAGTAAGGATGCTTACGATAACCAGACAGACTGTATGGAGTATATCGGCGGAAATGAATTATATAGCGTATATGCAGTCCGATAAGAGGATTCGTATTTGGAAATTAATGTCAATGGTGGAAGCTACGAACATTGACGAAAAGGAGAAGATTTGATAGAATTGAACAGAAGTACGGGATTCTATCAAACGAAAGGTAGTGCTATGGGACGCAGATATAAATATAAAAAGCTGTTAGCATTTATGGAGAGCGGATTGCTGTTAGTCATTGAGACAGCTTTATTTGCATATGTATGGTATTCTCATTATATGTACTATATTCAAATACCGTTTTGGCGTAGAGGAAATTATGCGGTAATCGGAATATATACATTGATTTTGTTTTTGTTCACAAAATTATACGGGGGGTATCGGGTCGGCTATCTGCGATTAATGGATGTATTATATTCGCAGGTGCTTTCTTTGATATGCTCGAATGTAGTTCTTTATTTTCAATTATGTATCATAGGTCGGGATTATATGAACCCGAAATGGTTGCTTGCTATGACAGGAGTAGAGGTTATAGCAATTTTTGCATGGGTATTTTTATGTAAGTGGCTTTATGCAAAGATATATCCGCCGAGAAAAATGATTTTGATTTATGGCGAAGAACTGCCGCAGGCATTTATTAATAAGATAAACAGCCGAAAGGATAAATATAATATTTGCGACACGGTTCATATTGATGAGGGAATCGATGTAATTCTGGAAAAGATTTCACACTATTGGAATGTTGTAATCTGTGATACGCCATCCAGTATCCGGAATGTAGTCATGAAGTATTGTTTTGAAAAATCGATTCGGACTTATACAGTGCCGAAGGTAGCGGATATTATGATTCTTGGTTCCGAGCAGATGCATCTGTTTGACACACCGTTGCTCTTACAGAGGAATCAAGGCTTGAATGGAGACCAGGAACTACTAAAGCGATGCATGGATATTATCGGTTCCTTGGTGATGCTTGTGCTGGCATCTCCGATTATGTTGATAATTGCAATTGCGATTAAATGCTATGACGGCGGTCCTGTATTTTATCGTCAGACCCGACTGACAAAGGACGGAAAAGAGTTCAGTATCTACAAATTCCGTAGTATGCGGGTGGATTCGGAGAAGGACGGAGCCAGACTTGCCATGAAGGGAGATAGTCGTGTCACTCCGGTAGGAAAGGTGATTCGAAATCTTCATTTTGATGAATTTCCACAGATATTTAATATATTAAAGGGAGATATGTCATTAGTAGGACCAAGACCGGAGCGACCTGAAATCAATGAACAATACAAGGAATATATTCCTGAATTTGGGTTCCGGTTAAAGGTGAAGGCCGGCTTAACCGGTTATGCACAGGTATATGGCAAATACAATACAACTCCGAGAGATAAGCTCAAGCTTGATTTGTTTTATATTGAACATTACTCTATTTGGCTGGATATAAAGGTTTTGCTGCTTACGTTTAAGATTCTGTTCCAAAAAGAAAACACAGAGGGTGTTGACGAAAATCAGACAACAGCAATACAAGAGCCAAGTAAGACCGGTAATGATATGAAGGATGATGAGTAGATGGATTATTCAGTATTGATGTCGGTATATACAAAGGAAAAGCCGGAATATCTCCGTATGAGTATAGAAAGTATGTTGCAGCAGACCTGCCTTACCAATGATTTTGTTCTGGTCTGTGACGGAAAGCTGACAGAAGAACTATATGCGGTGATTGACTTTTTTTGTGAGAAAAATCCGGAATTATTTCAGATTATACAGTTGGAAAAAAACGGAGGTCTCAGCAATGCATTAAACATCGGTCTGCAAAAGTGTAAAAATGAAATAGTAGCAAGGATGGATAGTGACGATGTCAGTTATCCGTATCGGTGTCAGATGCAGCTAAAGGTTATGCAGGAGCAGGCATACGATATAGTAGGCGGAAATGTGGATGAATTTGTGGATACACCGGATATAATTCAATCAAAGCGAATCGTTCCGCATACACATAAGGAAATTGTGCAATACTCGAAAAGAAGAAATCCGTTTAATCATCCGGCTGTTATGTATCGGAAATCGAAGGTGCTGGCAGTTGGAGGCTATAAAGAGTTTTCATTGTTTGAAGACTATTATCTGTGGATAAAAATGATTCAAAACGGAAGTAGGACATACAATATTCAAACACCCTTGGTATGTATGCGGGTAGGTGCCGGCTTATATACCAGACGGGGCGGCTTTCGTTATGTTAAGAAAATAGTTCGATTTCGCTATGCATTGTTGCGGGAACGATATATAAATATAGGTGATTTCTTAATAGCTGTGATTGGACATTCGGTTGTAAGTCTTGTTCCGAATGGAGTGCGACGGTTCGTATACCAAAAGATATTAAGAAAATGATAAAACAGGAATAGAAGCATGGAAAATAGAAACCAATGTATCAGAATATTGCAGGTTGTTGATCGATTAGAATGGAATAGTGGCGTGTCATCGGTAGTAATGAATTACTATAACCATATAGATACCTCCGAAGTTATCTTTGACTTTTTAACCCATGGAGAGACAGACGAGCAGACACGAAAACTGATAGAACAAAAGGGTTCCAGAATCTATGAAATGCCATTGCTTAGTGCCGGAAATATGCCGGCATATTTCCGGAGCCTCGAAGCGTTCTATAAAGAACATGCAAAGGACTATCCGATAATTCATGGACATATTCCGAATGCAGCATGGTTTTATCTTGGCTTGGCAAAGAAATATCAGGTGCCTGTGAGAATTTTGCATAGTCACAGTTCCATTGCAGCCGAAAAGCCGCTTAGAAGTATTCGGAATAAAATATTGATTTCTTTCGGAAAACGAAAAGCAAATCAATATTTTGCATGCTCACAGGTTGCAGCTCAATATATGTTTGGAAACAGGGCAGTTGCGTCCGGTAAAGTCAAGATTATATATAATGCAATTGATGTGGAACGGTTTGCATACAAACCGGAGGAGCGAAACGTCGTACGTGAGGAGCTGGAATTATCAGACAACTATGTAGTAGGACACGTTGGAAGATTTACAACCAATAAGAATCAAGGCTTTTTAGTGGATTTGTTAAAGGAAATCAAGGATGAGTCGGTGGTGCTGGTATTAGTCGGGGCTGGTGAAACACAGGAAACAGTAAAACAGAAGGTAACAGAAGCCGGCTTAGAGAAGCGGGTACGGTTTCTGGGTATTCGAAGTGATGTAGAACGGATCTTACAGGCAATGGATGTATTTTTACTGCCGTCTTATCACGAGGGTTTGCCGGTGTCTTGCGTAGAAGCACAGGTTTCCGGACTGAAATGCCTGATTTCGAACCGGGTCACAAAAGAAACGGACATCACGAACCGATGCGAATTTCTGGATATACAGGATAAGCAGGCATGGATAGATTGCTTAAGAAAGCAGATAGAAGAAGGTTCCGAGGCAGAAAGAACCACCGGAATCAGCAAACGATTTGACATACGAAAAGAGAGTAAAGAACTGATAATGCTTTATCAGAAATTACTTGGGTATCGGAGTGGAAAAGATGAGTAAGAAAATAACAATTGCTGTATTTTGTTATAATAATTTACAATATATATATCAGGCATTGGATTCTATTTTGCATCAGACCTATGACAATATTCAGTTGATTGTAAGTGATGATGGCTCCCGGCTATTTCCTGCGGCTGAAATAGACCGGTATATTCAGGAAAACGGAAAGAATATTAAGAGTTATATTGTCCGTCAGAATGAAAGTAATATGGGTACTGTGCGGCATATTAATAAAGTATTGGAATATGTAGAAGGAGAATATTATCTGGGACTGGCAGTGGATGATATACTGATGGCAGATACCGTAATAGCCGCTATTATGCAGGCATTAAATGCGGATGATGGACAGACCATCTTTGTCGGACAGGTTGGACACTATGACGAGAAGCTGGAAGAAAAGATATGTGATAGTCTGAGCGAAGAAGATATAGCAGTCTTAAACAGAGGAAATACAGAAGAACTGTTTGAACGCTTATGTATGCAATGCTTTATACCGGCACCCGGAGTCATTTATAATGTGAATGTATTAAAAAAAATGGGTGGCTATAATGAAAAATACAAGCTGGTAGAGGATTGGCCTTTTTATCTGGCAGCGGTCAGGCAAGGGATTCAATTTCAGTATATAGATGTGACGGTATCCAAGCACAGAACCGGTGGGGTTAGTCACAGTAAAAGAAAAAAAGGTGATAGAAAGCAGGATTTGTATTATAATGATTTAGTAGCAATTATGAAGCACGAAATTGTTCCATATGCAGACTTACTTACATCTAATAAAAAGAAGATTATGCAGCATGTGAATGATACGTTAGTAATAGCAGAATATAAGCAGAAGATTATATATGAACCCGGACTTAAAAAGATAAAATGGATAGTTACACAAGCCGGTATCGTAGGAATTGTATGGCGGGGAATTATGAGAAGGATACGGAGGAGGTTCAAAGGAAATGAGTGGTAGACAGGTAGTTACATTAGGAATTGCTTCCTATAATAATTATATTTATTTAAAAGAGGCAGTCGATTCAGTATTAAATCAAAATTATCCATATATTGAATTAATTATTTCAAATGATGCGTCACCGGATTTTGATGAGGCAGAAATTCGGGAATATATAGAGAGTCATAAAAAAGAAAATATTGTAAATTATATAATTAACAATCATGAGACAAATCAGGGAACTGTTCGAAATGTAAATTATATTCGCAGAAACGCTACAGGCGAATTTCTGATGCTGATGGCGGCGGATGATGCTTTATACGATGAAACGGTATTAAGCAGCTTTGTTGCGGAATTTAACCGATTAGGGGATGACGAATATATTATATCGGCACAAACTGCAATGTGCGGCGAGGAGCTGGATAAGGTCAGAAGCTATGAGCCGAGTACAGCGGGAATACAGGCAATTAAGAACTTTACACCGGAAGAAATGTTCTCCAGATTGTCGCATACCTTTACGATTCCGACTACAAGCACCTGTTATCGGATGAGTCTGTATGATTTGGTAGGACCATACAACGAGGAATACTTTATAATTGAAGATGCTCCGCTCTATTTGAAAATGGCGAGGATGGGATTGAAATTTCACTGGCTAGATGGTATGATTGCTGCTAGGCATCGAGATGGCGGTATTAGTCATGGAAATTCTAAGAATACAAGTGAGAGTTATCGGAAATACCGGTATGATGAAGTGCTGATTTTTAAAAATGAAATATTGCCGTATCAGGACCGACTGCTTCCAAATGACAGAAGAATTATGTTGGAGAAGTGGGAATACTTAAAACAGGCATATGATAGTGATTTTTCACTTACCGGAAAAACAGCAGCAAAAGACAGTTCATTTATCGGAAAGTTTAAAGAAAGCTTTTTATGGCTGTTTAAATTACAGGGGTATGGGGCTATTTGCATGGTTATCCCATATTTACTGTTGCATTTTCATATATTTGATGAAATATTCAGCCAGAACCTGATAGGGATACTGGAAGGATATTTTGCATATGGAACATTTTTCTTCTTTTTAGTAGGAGGGTTATTGATAATAGTCAGAGAATTGGGCTATGGAATATTGTTAATAAAAAAGGTATTGCGAAAAATAATTAGAAAGTAATGGAGAAGATGCTGATGAAAAATATTAAGTTAATGCAATTTAAAGACCACACAGACAAGTACGGACATTTAACTCCGATTGAGGCGGGGATTGACGTTGGATTTGATATTAAACGGATTTACTATATAACACGCGTAGAAGAAGGAGTAAGGAGAGGCTTTCATTCGCACAGGGATTTGGAGCAGGTGTTACTATGCCTGAACGGAAGCGTTAAAATATTGGTTAAGACACCGGAGGAGGAAGAGGTCATTGAGTTAAATGACCCGGCTCAGGGCTTGTATATCGGACCGATGATATGGAGAGAAATGTATGATTTTACGGAAGGTGCGGTGCTTCTGGTACTTGCTTCCGAATATTATACGGTATCGGATTATATCAGAGATTATAAGCAATATGAAAAAGAGGCAATTGCGTTCTTTCAGAATCAGGAGGATAAGAAATGAAAATACCATTTGCAACATTTGAACATATGCACAAGGAAATAAGAACCGAAGCTTTGCAGAAGCTTGAGGAAGTTTATGATAAGGGCTGGTTTATTCAGGGAACCGAATGTGAACAGTTTGAACAGGAATTTGCAGCATATTGCGGAACGAAATACTGCATAGGCTGTGGTACTGGACTGGATGCCATTTATTTGATTTTGAAGGCACTTGGAATCGGTGCAGGTGACGAAGTAATTGTACCATCGAATACGTTTATTGCTACTGCATTGGCAGTGACTTATACCGGAGCTACACCGATATTCGTAGAGCCGGATATGGTTACTTATAATTTAAGCGGAACTGGTATTGAAGAGGCAATAACGGATAAAACAAAGGCTATTATTGCGGTTCATTTATATGGACAGACCGCACAGATGGATGAAATTATAGCAATAGCAAGAAAGCATAATCTGAAGCTGATTGAGGATTCTGCACAGGCACACGGAGCTACTTTTGATGGAAAGAAAGCGGGTACCTTTGGAGACGCTGCCGCATTCAGCTTTTATCCGGGAAAGAATTTAGGAGCATTAGGAGATGCCGGAGCTGTAGTTACCAGCAACAAGGAACTGGCAGATAAGGTCAGAGCCTTAGGAAATTACGGCTCAGACCGGAAATATCATCATGTATATCAGGGAACCAATTCACGCTTGGATGAAATACAGGCTTCCATATTAAGAATCAAGCTGAAGCATTTAGACCAGTTTAATGATGACCGGATTCGGACTGCAAACCGTTACTTAAATGAGATTAAAAACGATAAGATTATTCTTCCGGTAGTAGGGGATAAGCGAAAGCATGTATGGCATATATTTGCAATTATGACAAAGGATAGAGATAACTTTAAGCAATATCTGGAACAAAACGGCATCTATACCGTAGAGCATTACCCGATACCGATTCATAAGCAGCCGGCATATCAGGGGCTTGTAAAGCAGGAGCTTCCGATGGCAGAAAAAATATCCGGAGAAGAATTGAGCCTGCCGATGTACTATGGTATGACAGATGAGGAAATTGACTATATTGTAGATGTCATTAATAAGTATTAGTAAGATAACATCGTAAGGTCAGAGTTTGAGAGTAAAAGAGGTATAAGATGGCGTATAAAGTAGGAGAAAATGTAACAATCAAGGAAAATGTTGTAATCGGTGATAATGTAATTATTGAAGACAACGTGTATATTGATTATGGAGTTATCATACGAGATAATGTGCATATTAAAAAAGGAACCTTTATCGGAGCCAGATGTATTCTGGGAGAATATCTGGTAGATTTTGTACGTGATAGAGTGGAAGCAGCACATCCGCTGGTAATCGGTGAAAATTCTATCCTTAGAAGCGAAACCATTATTTATGGAGATACAGAGATTGGAGATTCGTTTCAGACAGGACATAGAGTTACAATAAGGGAAAAAAGTAAAATTGGAAATCATGTAAATGTAGGAACCCTGAGTGATATACAAGGTGATTGCCAAATTGGTGACTATGTTCATATGCATAGTAATGTCCATATCGGACAAAAAAGTGTAATAGAAAATTATGTCTGGATATTTCCTTATGTAGTACTGACAAATGACCCAACACCTCCTTCTGAAACCTTAAAGGGTGTGACCATTCATGAATTTGCAGTTGTTGCAACCGGTACGGTTGTTTTGCCGGGGATCGTAATTGGAGCAGATGCGATTGTAGGAGCTGCATCCACAGTTACGAAGGATGTAAACCCTGAGGTAGTAGTAGTAGGTAAGCCGGCACGAGAATTGGGACCGATTTCTATGATTAAGGATAAGGAAACAGGGGAAGAAGTGTATCCGTGGAGATTTCATTTTGACAGAGGAATGCCTTGGGAAGGTATTGGATATGAAAGTTGGCTGGAGCAAACAAATAAATCTAAACTGGAGAATTAACCATGAAGGATAGAATAGCAATTTTCAGCAAATACAGGTGCTTGTTGCGAGAACTGGTGGGACGTGATTTTAAATTAAAATACAGACGTTCTGTGCTTGGCTATGCATGGAGCTTACTGAATCCATTATTAATGATGTTAGTATTAACGGCTGTTTTTTCACAATTGTTTAAGTACAATATTGAGAAATTTGCAGTTTATTTAATTATGGGACAAACCGTTTTTAATTTCTATTCGGAAGCAACGACAACTGCGATGACTTCTGTATATGCAAATGCAGATTTAATTAAAAAGGTATATGTTCCAAAGTATATGTTTCCGCTATCAAAGGTGTGTTTTGCGTTTGTAAATATGCTTTGCTCCTTAGGTGCGGTTATTATTGTTATGGCAATCCAAAAGGTGCCGCCGCATATAACCTTGGTGTTGTTGCCGGTTTTGTTTATTTATATGTTTTTGATTGCATTGGGAATCGGAATGTTATTATCGGTGGTTGCTGTATATTTCCGGGATTTGACGCACTTATACGGTGTATTTATTACGGCACAGATGTACCTGACACCGTTATTTTATCCGGTAGAGGTATTGCCACTTTGGGTATACCGCATTGTATTTTTGAATCCGACCTATCATCTGGTAGAATTTTTCAGAAATATCGCCTTATATGGGGAGTGGCCTACAATAACCGAACACCTTATCTGTCTGGGATTCGGTGTGGTATTTATGGCATTGGGCTTGCTTGTATTTAAGCAAAAGCAAAAGAACTTTATTCTTTATATTTAACGGAGGCCTGTGATATGAATGCAATTGAAGTTAAGGATTTGACAATTCGATTTAACTTGGCATCGGAACAGGTGACAAGTATAAAGGAATATATGATTAAGCTTGCAAAGCGGCAGTTGACCTTTAATGAATTTTTTGCATTGAAGGATGTAACCTTTGATGTACCAAAGGGAGATTCTGTCGGAATCGTTGGTGCAAACGGATGCGGAAAAAGTACCTTGTTAAAGGCAATTTCCGGAATATATCCACCGTACCGGGGTGGTGTCACTGTAAACGGAAGTATTGCACCGCTTATAGAGTTGGGTGCCGGCTTTGATGGACAGCTAACGGCAAGGGAAAATATATTCTTAAATGGAGCCTTATTTGGTCATGACCATAAATATATGGAAAGTAAATTTAATGAAATTGTTGATTTTGCCGAGCTTTGGGAATTTATCGATGTGCCGGTAAGAAACTATTCCTCCGGTATGGGAGCCAGATTGGGATTTGCAATTGCAACCATTGTTAAGCCGGACATATTAATCTGTGATGAAATACTATCCGTTGGTGACATGAAGTTCCAAGAAAAATGTGAGCATAAAATGGCAGAGTTAATGGATGGCGGAACAACATTGTTATTCGTATCACATTCCATTGAACAGGTGCGGAAGGTCTGCAAGCATGCCATATATTTGGAAAAGGGACAATTACAGGCACAGGGAGATGTAAATGAAGTCTGTGATTTCTATGTAAACAAGTTATACCAATAAAGCGGCTAAGTTGTAAGGGGAAAGATATGAGTAAGTTATTCAAGGCATATCAAGAGAATATTGGACTTTATGCAAGTATCTGTATATGGATATGTGCAGGAATTATAACCTTGATTGTAGCACAGGGCTTAAAGGTTACCGACTTTGTATACCAGCATTTCGTAAAGTATGAGCAGATTGGATTTTGTGTATATGATTCGGAAGAACCTTCCAAAGAGCCGTTAAGAATTACGGAAAATCTGGTATATGATGCAGATGATGACCTTGCAATGGATCCGACCTCGAATGTATATAAAGATAACAATATTGTATATATATATGAGCGAACCTATATATGGGATTTTTATAAAATGGCTGACCATGTGGTTACAAATGATGGCTTTAAAATGGTTCTGCCTAAGGATAGTGATACACATTATGGTTACTTTGAAGCAGAGAAGGATGGGGCTTTATTAGTAATTGAAGTTCCGGTGATTAATTCGACCTGCATTAGCGTAGAAAAGAATGATACCAAGCAGAATCTTCATATCTTTAATTCTGATAATACGGTAGAGCATTATATAGTAAATACGGCATTTCAAGAAGAAGAGGGAAAGCTGACACAAAAGCTTTACTTTTTTAATGAAGCCAACTGTAAATATCTGATTAAATATTTTGTCTTGTGTTATCTGGTATTATTTATAGGCTGTCTGTTGGTATCTTATCTCATGTATGTACTTTTATTTAAGGTCGTGTGGAAATGGAAATTTTTGACGGAATATAATCCCCGGATTATATTCCTATCTCTGTTTGGAATCCAAATGCTGTATACCTGTCTGTTTTATTTTATGAATCCGGATAATTATGCAGTGGGTGGAATGGCAGATGCATATTATTATATGTCTCCGGAGACACAGACCATATTTTTAGATGATAATGGAATGTTTTCGTGGGATTTGTTTTTTCAAAATTCCTATTCCCATCGCGGTTATTTTCCAATATTTTTGTCAATGCTGTTTAATAAAATCGGCGGAATCCTAGGATGGAATCCGATGATTTTTCAGTTCCTGTTTACAACAGCCGTCAGTGTTTCGGGATGCTGCATTGCATTACCGATGATATATGAATTTTTTACCGGAAAGAAGCCAAAGAACATTTCTATCATAATCGGATGGCTGATATTTGCCGTATTTTGGGAATCCCATTTCTTTTATGTATTGTCAGATATTCCGTCTGCAATGTTTGGCCTGTTGGCATTGGCATTCTCATTAAGGATGTTAAAGTCATTTAAATGGCAGGAGTTTTTGCTTGCGGGTGTTTTCTGGGGACTTGCCTCCGCCTATCGTGCTGCCTATGGGTATCTGATTAAGCTGATTCTGGCAGTTGTGTTAGTGTTGGGTATTATTAAGGCAATCAGGGAAAATAAGAAAAAAATCAAGGAATTATTAAAGGGTGTCGGAAAAACTGTATTGTACTGTGGTGTTATGGTGCTTGGCATTGTGATTATCATGTCCCCACAGTTATACATTAATATACAAAAGAACCACATTTCATTGTTTCCATATCAATCAGTAGGTTCGTATTCAACAGTTGATAATACTTATCATACCTTCCGATTGGGAAGCATCCTGAATTATAAGTTTATGAAGCGGGCATATCTGGATGAACAGATGAATGCAATCTGGAAACCTTATTTTACGGATGAGAAGAGTGTTCAATTAACACCATATGATGCTGCCTATGTAGTAAGCGGAAGACCGGTAGAATTTTCGGTTGCAATGGTAAAAAAGCTGTTTTATGCACTATCCTATGACGGAGAGCGGGTTTATGACAATAATATTGCACCTTTTGTTCTGCGAAGTGGGAAGTACTTTTTGAATTACACGATTTTAGGGTTCTTTTTGATTTGTATGTTAAAAAAGAAAAATATAAAGCTGCATCCGAAATATTTTTATCTGACCTTTGGCATAGTGGCATCGCTTATGCTGATTGTGCAGGTGGCAATGTTCCATGTAGAGGAACGATATTATATGCTGGTATATATGCTGTTATATTTTTATTTTGCATATTTTGGTATGGATGTTTTGCAGGAAAAGAGCAAGCGGACCTTATCCGCAAGTGATATGAAGTTCGTGATGGCATTATTATTGTTTGTGATTGTATCCTATTCCTGCGTGGATACAATAAATGCTAATTTTATAAAGGTATAAAGGTAAAGAATATAGAAGTAAAAATATAGAAGCAAAGGATATAGAAGTCTGGAGGAAAAGGTATGAAGGTTGTAATTCTGGCAGGCGGTTATGGTACACGTATTAGTGAAGAGAGTCAATTAAAGCCAAAGCCTATGATAGAAATTGGTGAGATGCCGATTTTATGGCATATTATGAAGGAATATTCATACTATGGCTATAATGAGTTTATTATATGCTGTGGTTATAAGCAGCATATGATAAAGGAATGGTTTGCAAACTATTATTTGTATAATAGTGATATTACCTTCGATTTTTCTAAGGGAAATGAGATGGCGGTTCACAGCAATGTAGCAGAGCCTTGGAAGGTTACCTTGGTAGATACCGGACTGCAGACAATGACAGGCGGAAGAATTAAGCGAATCCAGAAGTATATAGGAAACGAAACCTTTATGCTTACCTATGGAGATGCAGTGTGCGATGTAGATATTTCCAAGTTGGTTGAATTTCATATGACACATGGTAAGATGGCTACGATAACAGCAGTCATCCGAAATCAGGAAAAGGGTGTTCTGGATATTAATGAAATCGGAGCTGTTCGTTCCTTCCGGGAAAAGAGTAACGGAGACGGAACACCGATTAATGCAGGCTATATGGTACTGGAACCGACCATCTTTGATTATCTGGATGGGGATGAGACGATATTTGAAAAGATTGTTTTGGAACGCTTGGCAAATGAGGGAGAATTGATGAGTTATCTGCACAGAGGATACTGGCAATGCATGGATTCAATGCGGGAAAAAAACATTCTGGAATTACAATGGAAGAAAGGAAATGCACCTTGGAAGGTGTGGGAATAGCAATGTTTGAAAATATGTCTGAAAAAGAAGCAAGAGAACAAATATTAGAATTGGTTTCTGAATATTGTGATACCTATCACAAGAAAAAGGAATACAAAAAAGGTGATAGGATTCCATATGCATCCAGAGTATATTCCCATGAGGAAATGTGTAATCTGGTTGATTCTGCATTGGAATTTTGGCTGACCTCCGGACGGTATACGAAGGAATTTGAACAGAAATTTGCAGATTATCTGGGCGTAAAGTATTGTTCTTTAGTAAATTCCGGTTCTTCTGCAAATTTAAATGCATTTATGGCATTGACCTCCCCATTATTAGGAGAGCGTCAGGTGAAGCCGGGGGATGAAATGATTACGGTAGCGGCAGGCTTCCCGACAACCGTTACACCTGCAATTCAATATGGTGTAGTACCGGTATTTGTGGATGTGACAATTCCGCAATATAACATTGATGTATCTATGCTGGAAGAAGCATTGTCAGATAAAACAAAGTTGGTGATGATAGCACATACCTTAGGAAATCCGTTTGATTTGCAGGAGGTAAAAGCCTTTTGCGACAGACATAACCTGTGGCTGATTGAAGACAATTGTGATGCATTAGGTTCTAAATATGTATTCGATGGTGTTGAACGATTTACCGGAACGATCGGAGATATAGGAACCAGCAGCTTTTATCCGCCGCATCATATGACAATGGGGGAGGGCGGAGCCGTATATACGAATCATCCATTGCTGCATAAATGTATTCGTTCTTTCCGGGATTGGGGACGCGACTGTATCTGTAGCTCCGGACAGGATAATTTGTGTGGACATCGGTTTGACCGGCAATACGGTGAACTTCCGTTAGGATATGACCACAAATATGTATATTCACATTTTGGATATAACTTAAAGGCAACGGATATGCAGGCTGCCATCGGTTGTGCACAGATAGAAAAATTCCCGGAATTTGTGAAGAAGCGGATTCATAATTTTGACCGTTTAAAGGCAGGACTGAGCGAATGCAGTGATAAACTGATATTACCGGAAAGCTGTAAGCATTCGACCCCAAGCTGGTTTGGCTTCTTAATGACCTGTAAGCCGGGAATCAATCGAAGAAATGTTGTGACTTATATTGAAAATCAGGGGATTCAGACCAGAATGCTGTTTGCCGGAAACCTTACGAAGCATCCTTGCTTTGACCAGATGCGACAGACCGGAACCGGATACCGAATCGTGGGAAGCTTGGAAAATACAGATCGAATCATGAACGATTCCTTCTGGGTTGGTGTATATCCGGGTATGAACGATGACATGATTGATGATATGATACAGGTAATAAAAGATGCATTGAAGGATGAAAGAGGATAAATTAGTGAAACGAATATTGATTACCGGCGGAAGTGGATTTGTAGGTAAAAACCTATATGAACATCTGAAAGAAAATGAGCAGTACGAGATTTTCGCTCCGTCCAGTCAAGAATTAAATTGCATAGATGAAGTGCAGGTGCAGAACTATCTGACAGATAAAAAGATAGATACCGTCTTTCATCTGGCTGTATACGGGGATGGCATTGACCGAAGCAAGGATGGCACTAAGATATTGGAATATAATCTGAGGATGTTTTATAATTTTCAGAAAAATCATCATCTCTATGGACGGATGTTTTATGCGGGTTCCGGTGCGGAATATGATAAGCGTTTTCCGATTGAGCAGGTAACAGAATCGCAGATTGGAACGACATTGCCGATTGACCAATATGGACTCATGAAGTATATAGCCGGACAGGAGATTGAACATAGTGAAAATATCTATAATCTGAGACTGTTCGGTATCTTCGGACGATATGAGTATTGGCCGGTGAAGTTTATTTCAAATATATGCTGTAAAGCCTTATTTGATTTGCCGCTAACGATACGTCAGAACGTATATTTTGATTATTTGTGGATTGATGATTTCCTGAATATAGCAGATGCATTTTTAGCCAAGGAACAATTAGATTATCATACATATAATGTTGTTTCGGGCAAGCGGATTGATTTGCTGACCTTATGTATGATGGTAAAGAAGGTATCCGGAAAGGATTTAAGAATCATTGTGTGCAAGGATGGCTTGGCAAACGAGTATACTGCAAGTAATGAACGGTTGCGAACAGAGTTTCCGCAGCTTTCGTTTACAGATATGGAACAGGCAGTTGAAAAGCTATACCGATGGTATGAAGAACACAAAGAGGAACTGGATATTTATAAGCTGATTTACTAAAAATAAGAGATGTGGAAACAGAATACGTTTCGAGGAATGAAATATGAAAAAGAGAATTGCAGATATTGTAGTAGAAACCTTAATTGAAAACGGAATTACGGATGCATTTTCCGTAGTTGGCGGCGGTGCAATGCATTTGAATAATGCATTTGCATTGAAGAAGGAACAGATAAATACAGTATATAATCATCATGAACAGGCATGTGCCATGGCAGCGGAAAGCTATGCAAAGCTGACCGGAAAAACGGCGGCAGTCTGTGTCACCAGCGGACCGGGAGGACTGAATACCTTAAATGGTGTGCAGGGGGCTTGGGTGGATAGTATTCCTATGATTGTAATTGCAGGACATCCAAGACTGGATACAACGGTAGAGGCAAGCGGGCTGGATGTGCGTTGCATTGGTGTTCAGGAAAATGATATTGTATCACAGGTAAAAAATATTACAAAGTATGCAAAGCTGGTTAAAAATCCTTGTGACGTGAAGCGGGAGGTACAACGGGCAATTGATATGGCATTAGAGGGTCGAAGAGGACCAAGCTGGTTATCGATTCCGCTTGACGTGCAGGGAGCCATGATAGAGGAAAGTCAGTTATTAGCTGCCAAAGAACCGGAGAAGAAGGCTTGTGTTACCACCGATGAGGTTCAAGAGGTATATACAAGATTAAAGCAGGCAAAACGACCTTGTATCTTAACCGGTTCCGGTATTCGTGCAGGAGCGGCAGAGGATAACTACCGGGCGTTTTTGAAACAAGTGAAAATCCCGATTGTAGGGGGAGCATTTGCAACCGATGCCAATTATACAGGAGAGGATAATTATTATGGAATGTCCGGCTCGATAGGACCGAGATGCGGAAACTTCATATTGCAGAATGCGGATTTTATTTTAGTATTAGGCAATAGTCTTTCATCCAGTCAGACCGGATTTGAAGGAAAGGAGTTTGCACCGGGAGCAGATATTTACATGGTCGATGCACAGCCGGATGAAGCAAAAAAACAGGGCTTACACGTTACAAAATGTATCTGTACGGATTTAAATACTTTTTTTGAAAAGTATATTGCTGTTTGTGAGAATGAGGTGGCAGCAAGTGCGGAATGGTTTGATTATTGTAATTACTTGAACAAGGAACTGCCGCATTATGAGGTGTTGAAGCAGTTGGATGGACAAGGAGAAATACGGGTGCATCCTACACAGTTTTGGAAAGCATTTTTACCTCAGATAGAGGAAGATGCAGTAATTGCATTGGGAAACAGCAGTTGTATACATGGGATTCTTCAGGAAGGGGTTTTGACTCCAAAGCAACGGGTACTGGTGAATTATCACAGCGGTTCTATGGGAATTGATTTGCCATATGCAATCGGAGCTGCAACTGCAAGTGACGCTCAGGTATATTGCGTGACCGGGGATGGTTGTGTTATGATGAATTTGCAGGAATTGCAGACGATAGCATATCACAAGTATAATATTAAACTGATTATTTTTTCAAATCAGGGTTATGATAATATTCGCAATACCTGTAATAATTATTTTAATGGCTTAGGAAACGGCTGTGATGCTGCAAGCGGAATCAGTATGCCGGATTTCCAAAAGGTAGCGGCTGCATTTGACCTTGAATTTCATAGGGTGAAATGTGTAGCAGAATTAGAAGACGGCTTGAAATGGCTGAAGGAACAAACAGGACCTTGCATCTTGGAGATATATGAGAAATTGAATAAGGAGCGGGCACCGATTGTGAAATCCATTCTGAATGAAGAAGGAAAATTTGTAACACCTGCATTGCATATCATGTCTCCATTGCTGGATTCTGAAGTAATGCAAGGGTACTTAAAATATTACGAACAGAAATAACGAAGGAAACATAGGTGAAAGGAAAATAAAATGAAAAAGGTATTAGTTACGGGAGCGGATGGCTTTATCGGAAGTCATTTGACGGAAACATTAGTTAAAAAAGGTTATCAGGTAAGAGCATTTGTATTTTATAATTCATTCGGGACATGGGGATGGCTGGATACATTGCCCGCTTCTGTGATGAGTCAGGTGGAGATATTCCAAGGGGATGTCAGAGACCCGAATGGAGTATATGAGGCTATGGTTGGGTGTGATGCTGTATTTCATCTGGCAGCCTTGATTGCAATACCATTCAGCTATCATTCTCCGGACACATATGTAGATACGAATATTAAGGGAACCTTGAATGTATTGCAGGCGGCAAGAAAGCTGGGAACCAGAGTTCTTGTGACTTCTACCTCGGAAGTCTACGGAACTGCACTGTATGTGCCGATTGATGAGAAGCATCCGTATCAGGGACAATCTCCATATTCAGCAACCAAGATAGGTGCGGATAGATTAGCGGAATCCTTTTATCGTTCCTTTGATTTACCGGTAACGATTGTGCGACCGTTTAACACATATGGACCAAGACAGTCAGCAAGAGCTGTAATACCAACCATAATAACACAGTTATTATCCGGAAAGGAAGAAATAAAACTGGGTTCACTTACACCAACCAGAGATTTTAATTATGTTAAGGATACCGCAAATGGATTTATTGCAATCTATGAGTCGGAAAAGACAATTGGTGAGGAAATCAACATTGCAACGCAAAAAGAAATCTCAATCGGGGAATTGGCACAGGAATTGGTAAGACAGATTAATCCAAATGCAACTATTATATGTGATGAACAGAGATTAAGACCGGAAAAGAGTGAGGTCAATCGGTTATTGGGCTGTAATGAAAAGATAAAGAAATTAACAGACTGGACACCACAATTTACCTTTGAACAGGGCTTAAAGGAAACCATAGATTTCTTAAGAGCAAATATGGATAAATACAAGGCAGATATATATAACCTGTAAGAGGAGGTTTTTCAGATGGAATACAATATACCATTGTTTAACTTGAATTTTGATGAGGAAGAAGAAAAGGCAGTCATGGAGGTACTAAAGTCCAAATGGATATCCAGTGGACCGAAGTGTAATGCATTAGAAGAAAAATTCGCAGCTATGCTGGGAGTAAAATATGCAATCGCAGTATCCAGTTGTACAGCGGCATTGCATTTAGCAATGCTGGCAATGGGACTTGGAGAAGGGGATGAGGTTATTGTACCTTCTTTAACCTTTGTGGCCACTGTAAATGCTGTCCGTTATACAGGGGCAACCCCTGTTTTTTGTGATATAGAGGGTAAGGAGCAGATAACGATTGCTCCGGAGCAAATAGAAGCCTTAATTACACCAAAGACAAAGGCAATTGTTGTAATGCATTATGCCGGCTATGCATGTGATATGAATAAGATTATGGAAATTGCAGACAGGCATAATCTGAAGATAATAGAAGATGCGTGTCATGGTCCTATGTCAGAATATCATGGTAAAAAGCTGGGAACGATTGGGAATGTCGGATGCTTTAGCTTTTTCTCAAATAAGAATATATCTACCGGCGAAGGCGGTATGGTTGTAACCAATGATGAACAGGCGTATGAAGCAATGAAATTGATGCGTTCCCATGGCATGACAACAATGTCATATGAAAGGTCAAAGGGACATAGTACAAGCTATGATGTTGTAAAGCTGGGTTATAATTACAGATTGGATGATATTCGGGCTGCAATCGGTATTGCACAATTGGACAAATTAGAGCCGGATATAGAAAAGAGAAATCGGATAAGAGAGTCCTATATCCGCCATTTAGAGGATGACAGAATCGTAATTCCGTTCAAAGCGGATAAAGAAAAATCTGCATCCTATATATTCCCGGTAGTGTTAAGCAATGGTAACTCAGAGCAGAGAGATGCCCTGCGGGAATTTCTGGCAAAAAATGGTGTTCAGACCAGTGTGCATTATCCACCGGTGCATAAATTCAAAATATACGAGGCATATGCAACAAAGGCACTTCCGAATACGGAATATGTAGCAGATTGTGAATTTACCTTACCGATGTATGGAGCATTAACGGAAGAACAGATAGTATATATTTGTGAAAAAGTGATTGAGGGTCTGGATGCAATTGAAAAATAAGGTTATTTTAATCGGAGCATTTTGTGAAATAGTTGAATTATGTGAAGAATGTCAGTATGAAATAGTTGGTATTGTAGACGAATTGCAGGAATCACACTTTATGGGGGTTCCTATAATCGGTAATGATACCGTATTTATAGAAAACAAGGATATGTATATTGATATTCCGTTAATAGTGGTTCCGGATTCTCCGTTTGTCAGAGAGAAGCTAAGCAGACAGTATTCGGATAAGGGCTATCGGTTTGCCACGTTAATATCACCCAGAGCAAACATATCCAGATATGCCAAAATCGGAACCGGAACTGTGATTCAAAGCGGATGCAACGTGTCCGCCGGAGTCGTGCTGGGTGATTTCGTAAAATTAAATACAAATGCAAATATCATGCACGAATCACAGGTTGAGGATTTTGCAACGGTTGCTCCAAACGCAGTTGTTTTGGGAAGGTGCAGGATAGAAAATAAGGCTTATGTCGGGGCAAATGCAACGGTTTTACCAACTAGGACAATCGGAACAGGAGCCATCGTCGGAGCGGGGGCAGTTGTGACAAGAAATGTGGAAAGCGACAGTGTTGTTGTGGGAAATCCCGCTCGTGTTATGGAGAAAAGCAGATGATAGCAATTGCAATAGAAAGTTCAAATAGCAGGGGAATGGGACACCTTTTTCGTGCTATTTTGTATGTTAATTATCTGAAAAAAAGAAATATGGATTATATTGTACTGATTAATCAGGATGTGCCGTCTCTGGCAATCTTAAAGCAGCAAGAGATTACTTATGAAATTGTTGATTATCAGGATGTTACAAGTGATTGGGAAAGCCAAATCATTAAAAAGTATCAGGTTGATATTTGGTTTAATGATAAATTTGAAACCAATCTGATGATGGGAAAGCATATTAAAGCAAATTCCGTTTTGTTTTGTATGATTGATGATATTGGCGAAGCAGAGGTGGTTTGTGATTTATACTTTGCCGGTATGATAGCACCAACTAAGAAGGAATATCATGCAAAAAAGGTATATGAGGGAAGCTCATTCATGGTATTGAATCCACAGATTGAGGAATATAAGAGAAATCGTCAGACTTTAAATAAGGTGATTGTTTCCATGGGCGGCAGTGACCCTTATCTGGTTACCTTTGAGGTGTTAAAGCAATTTCTGACATATGATTATGAGGTGGATTTTGTAATCGGTCCTAATTACAGAGAGCGGGAACAATTATTGCAATTAAATAACGGCAGATTTAAAATTATGCAAAATGTACCATCACTTATACAGTTGTTTTATAATTATGATTTGGCAATTACAGGAGGGGGCGTTACCTGTTGCGAAGCAAATGCGGCAGGACTTCCTGCTCTGATTATAGCGAATGCACCGCATGAAGTGAATACCGGAAGATTTATGGAGCAGTTAGGCTCTGCAAAATATCTCGGTTTACATGGAGAATGGGATGTAAGTGTGCTACAATCATTAAGAGAGATAGATTTAAGCAGCATGAGTAAAATAGGAAGAGAGAAATTCAATACAAATGCGGTGGCTGATATTTTTGAAATAATCATACAGGAGAGGAAAAATCTATGATGGAATATTATGAAAAAATTAAACAGCAGGGATATTATCTGATTGCTGAAATAGGCGTAAATTATTATGAGATTGCAAAGAAGGAACAGATTTCACCATTGGAAGCTGCTATTTTAATGATGAAGCAGGCAAAAGAGGCGGGAGCTGATGCGGCAAAATTCCAGACCTACAAGGCAGAAAACCTTGTAATGGTAGATTCACCGGGAAGCTGGGACAGAAACGATATAGAGATTGAAACACAATATGAGTTGTTTAAGCTGTATGACAGATTCGGTGAGAAAGAGTATGCGGCACTTTGTCAGGCAGCAAAGGAAATCGGCATTGAATTTATGTCTACACCATTTGATTTAGAAGCAGTGGAATATCTGGATAAGTATTTGAATGTATATAAAATATCTTCTTCGGATATTAGTAATTTTCCGTTGGTGGAGGCAGTAGCCAGAAAGAATAAACCAATTATATTATCTACCGGGGCTTCTGATTTGGCTGAGATAGAAAAGGCAGTAGAGTTAATAAAGAAATATAATGATAAGCAATTAACCTTATTGCACTGTGTACTGGAATATCCGACCCCATATGAGCATGCCAATCTGAATAAGATTAAGTCATTGGCAGAGCAGTTCCCGGATGTGATAATCGGTTATTCCGACCATACGCTCCCGGATGAGCATATGGATGTATTAAAGACTGCTTATCAATTGGGTGCCAGAGTAATTGAAAAGCATTTTACTTTAGATAAAACGATTAAAAAGATGAATGACCATTTTCATTCTATGGACTGCAAGGACTTAAGAACCGTTAAGGATGGAATTGAACTGATTAAAAAAATAAGCGGTGACGGTAATCTTGTATGCTTAGCTTCTGAGATGCAGACCAGAAATAGTGTCAGAAGGTCCGCAGTTAGCCGGAGAATTATTAAAAAGGGTGAAAAATTAACAGAAGATATGATAATATATAAAAGACCGGGAAGCGGCTTGTCTCCGGAAGCAGTAGCGGGTATAATCGGAAGAGTGGCAAATCGGGATATTGAGCAAGATATTATTTTAGATGCAGGGATGTTTGAGTAAGTAATTGGAGATTAAGCATCGCAATTATGGAGAGAATGGAGAGATAATATGAAATTTGCAAATATTATTTTTGATAGAAAAGAACGGTTGACAATTGGAGATGATATACAGTTGTTAGCAATTGAACGTTTATACAAATATATGAATGTTGATTATAATGATGTCATTCGAATCCCGTTTCATCAATTATCTTCCTATAATGGCGAGTATGTAATCCTACCAATTTCATTTCCATTATATGGTTATCATGATGCATTAAAAATTACTCAATTTTCAGATAGAATCATACCTGTTTTTCTGGCTTTGTCCACATTGACAAATGTGTATGATGAAAAAGAAGTGGAGTATTTACGGAGATTTGAACCAATCGGATGTCGTGATTTGCATACTATGAAAGCGTTGCGAGAGCATGGGGTTATGGCATATTTAAATTGTTGTATGACCACTACGTTAGAAAGAAGATCGTCAACCATTCAGGGAGAAACTATATATTGCATTGATGTGCAGGACACACTGGATTCCTATATTCCGAAAGAGATAAAAGAAAAAGCAGTTTTTAGTAGTCATACCTTTTATCCCGAAGAATTAAAAAACGGACCGGAAGAAAAGGCGAGGGAATTACTTAACGAGTATTATCATAAGGCTAAGTTAATCATTACCTCAAGATTACATGCTGCATTGCCTTGTGCTGCGATGGGAATTCCGACTATACTGGTGAAGGATGAATTGTCATATAGATTTTTAGGCGTGAATCGTATTTTGCATGTGTATACCAAGGATGAATATGACAAAATCAATTGGAATCCTGCTCCGGTTGAAATTGAAAATATTAAAATATTAATGTTAGAAAATGCAAAAAATAGAATCTTGGAACAAAAAGAAAAATACGAAAAAATGTGTGAAATCAGTACATTTTTTGAAGATATAAATTGTGATAATTATTATGTGGAATTTTATTCAAATACAATAGATTTTATTAGACATAATTTTATGCCTGAACAGGAGTTTTCTTATTGCTTATGGGGAATTACACAGACAGCAAGCATGGTAAATAAATATATTAAAGAGAATTATCCAAAAGCAAAATTAGTTGGTGTTATAGATAAAAAGAAAAGAATGGTTTATGATAATATTCAGACTACTACCAAAGAATCTATAGCCTATGATAAGGATAATTGGTTCTTTGTGTGTACAGGTGCTGCAATTAAGGAATCATACGAGTATTTTGAAAAAATGGGGCATAAGAGATATTATCAGTGTTGTGAAGATGGTAAAAAGCATAGCTGTGAGGCAAAGTATTTAAATTCTTATAATAATGTGTCAATATAATTGTTAAGGTTATATACGTTAGGAGAAACAATGAATAAAAAGAAAATATCAATAGGTTGCTGTTGTTATAACGAAGAGGGAAATGTAGAAAAAGCCTATGAGTCCATGCTTTGGTTGATAGAACAATGTCCGCAATATGATTTTGAAATAGTGTTTGAAGATAATTGTTCACAGGATAGAACCAGAGAAATTTTAAGAGAAATAGCAGCTAAGGATAAGCGAGTCAAAGTAATACTAAATCAGACAAACTTTGGTGTAAATCGGTCATCAAGGAATATGCTGAACAGCTTAAGCGGGGATGCTTATATTGGAATGCCTTGTGATTTGCAGGAGCCGATTGAAATTTTGCCGGAATTTATAAAGGTCTGGGAGGAAGGCTATGATGCAGTTTGGGGACAGAAGGTAAAAAGCGAGGAAAATCCAATTAAATATTTTTGCAGAAATATTTACTATGGAATTATAGATTTCTTTTCGGACCATAAGCAATTACGGCAAACGAGCTGTTATGGTATCACAGATATGTCAATAATTCGGGCATATCTTAAAACTGCATTGCAGGACCCGGATGTATCCTTACGGCATTGGGTTACAGAATACGGATATAAAATAAAGTTATTACCTTATACCCAGCATGCAAGGGCGTGGGGAAAAAGCAGCTACAATTTTGTAAGGTCTTTTGATTTTGCAATAACTTCGCTATGCAATACATCTACGAAACCATTGCGATTGATGATGTTAACTGGTGTATTTACAGGTTGTGTATGTATATTGGTTGCGATTATATATTTAATTTATAAATTAATTTATTGGGATTCCTTTACGGTTGGAATTGCACCATTGGTAATTGGTCTGTTTTTTGTTATGTCGGTACAGTTATTCTGTATTGGTATTTTAGGAGAATATGTGAGTGTTTTATTGAAGCGGGTTACAAATAAGGTACTGGTGGTTGAGGAAGAACGGATTAATTTTGACGAAGATAAATGAAACACCGGTTACCGGAGGTATTTCCTTAGATATGAAGGGTAATGTGAAAGATGAAAAATGGATTACAAAAGTACAAAGTGAATAAGGATGCTACGGTGAGACAGGTTATCGAACACATGGATTCGGAACTGATTAAGTTTGTTTTTGTAATGAATGAAAAGGATGAGCTCTGTGGATTATTTACGCATGGAGATATGAGAAAGTATTTTTTGAAAAATGGAAATATGACGGTTTCCATTGAAGTTGCAATGAATACCAATCCAATTGTTTTTTATTCTTATGAAGAAGCACAGGCAGTGGCAAAGGAAAAGGAGCTGATTGTCTATCCGATTGTGGATGAGGAGGGGCATATCATAGATGCCATTTATGATTGTGATGAAAAGCCCAATGCTATGATTTCAGATGCATTAAGTGATGTTCCGCTGGTAATAATGGCGGGAGGAAAAGGAACACGCCTATATCCATATACGAAAATTCTGCCGAAAGCATTAATTCCGATAGGAGATATAACCATTAGTGAACGAATTATACAGAAATTCATGAAATACGGTTGCCAGCAGGTCTACTTTATTGTAAAGCATAAGGCGAATATGATTAAATCGTATTTCAATGATTTGGAGAAAAGCTATCAGGTGGATTACGTTGAGGAAAAAGAATTTTTAGGCACCGGTGGTGGCTTAGGGCTACTGAAGGGAAAGATTAATCAAACCTGTATTGTTTCAAATTGTGATATTTTAGTAAATTGCGACTTTGAATGTGCTTTAAAGACCCACCATATGAATCATAATGTAATAACCATGATTTGTGCGATGAAGGATGTTGTGATTCCCTATGGAGTGGTAGAAACAGACAATAAGGGAAGCGTAGTTAAATTTAACGAAAAGCCGGAAATGTCATTTTTAACGAATACCGGAATTTATATTGTGGAGCCATGTGTAATTCAGGAGTTAAAGGAAAATGAGTTCATTCATATGCCGGATATTGCACAGAGATATATGGATGCAGGAAAAAATGTAGGAGTATTTCCGATTTCTGAAAAAGCATGGTTTGACATGGGGCAGTTTGGAGAAATGGAAAATATGCTTAAGGAGTTAGGAGTGTAAGTACCGGATGAAAATATCAGCTTCACAAAAGGACTATAGCTGGAATACGCTTGCGGGTGTTATAAATGCAGCAGAAGCGGTGATTATGTCTATGATAGTGACTCGGACAACCAATCTGGCAGATGCAGGTATGTTGTCTATTGCATTTGCAATTGGAAATCTATTAATGGCAATCGGAAAGTATGGGATGCGAACCTATCAGGTTACGGATTTTAGCCATCAATACCGTTTCGGAGATTATTTTTTGTCACGTCTTTTAACTGCAGGAATTATGCTGTTGAGCGTGTTTTTTTATATTGTATATGCTCATATGCGATTGGATTATGATTTGCCAAAAATCTATGTGGTACTTATAATTTGCCTGATTTATGTTGTGGAAGCATTAGAAGATGTTTTTTGGGGATATTATCAGCAGGAAGGACATTTGGCAGATGGAGCGAAAATCTTCTGCATCCGCTGGCTGGGGATTCTGATTTGCTTTGGCGTTACCTGTATATTGGGACATAATATGCTTCTGGCACTCTGGCTTTCTCTTGGGGTGTCCATAATCCTCTTTATCGTTTGTATATGTCTGACATTTCCTAAGGTAAGCGGTGAACGCTATAAGCGACGATTTGCATGGATGCGAGAAGGAACGATGAAAAAGGCGGTTCAGTTGCTGGGACAGGCATTTCCGTTATTTGGTGTAACCTTCTTATCCTTTTATGTAATTAATTCACCAAAGTATGCAATTGATAAATGTATGAATAATGAGGTACAAGCCTGCTATGGATTTATTGCAATGCCGGTATTTGCAATCGGCTTGTTAAATAGTTTTATTTATCAGCCTACGCTTGTTGCAATGGCAGAGGAGTGGAATGAAAAGAAGCTGGCAAGCTTTCGTAAACGAATCGGAAAGCAGGGAATCATAATTGCAGCTATCACCGCCTTAGTGTTGATTGCAGCTTATTTTTTAGGGATTCCGATTTTATCATGGCTGTATAATACGGATTTGACAAATTATAAAATAGAGTTATTAACCTTGTTGTTGGCAGGTGGATTTTTAGCCGGTACAGGTTATTTAACCGCGGTGTTGACAACCATGCGGATGCAAAAGTATTTGTTTATTGGCTATGTAGTGGTAGCCCTGCTGGCATTTTGTTTTATGAATAGAGCTGTCGGCAGCTATGGCATATTAGGTGGAGCTATATACTATTGTTTACTGATGTTTGTGTTATGTATAATATACTTAATAATGTTAAGCATAGGATTGATTAAGGGGAAGCAAAAAAATGAAAAATAATATGGAATTTTATAAGAATAAGAAGGTATTGATTACCGGACATACCGGCTTTAAGGGGTCTTGGATGTGTCAATTACTAATTATGGCAGGAGCGGATGTGACAGGTTATGCATTAGAGCCACCGACAACTCCTTCCCTGTATCATATGTGTCATCTGGCAGAGCATATGCATTCGATTATTGGAGATGTACGGGATTTGGAGCATATGCTGCAGATATTTGAAACAGTTCAACCTGAAATTGTAATTCATATGGCAGCACAACCATTAGTTCGGGAATCTTATAAAAATCCGGTCTATACTTATGAAACAAATGTAATGGGAACCGTACATGTGCTAGAGTGCGTTAGGAAAACGCCTTCTGTAAAGTCCTTTTTAAATGTGACAACCGATAAGGTATATTTGAATAAAGAATGGGAATGGGGATACCGGGAAAATGAGGAATTAAACGGATATGACCCATATTCAAACTCAAAATCCTGTTCGGAATTAGTTACCAGCAGCTACCGACAGTCATTTTTTCAGGATGCATCCGTAGCTATTTCAACGGCAAGGGCTGGCAATGTAATTGGCGGTGGTGATTTTGCCGCAGACCGAATTATACCGGATTGTATTCGTGCAGCAGAAAAGCATCAGGATATTATTGTGAGGAATCCATTTTCGACCAGACCTTATGAGCATGTATTAGAGCCTGTGACGGCGTACCTCATGATAGCAAAGGCACAGTATGAGGATATGTCATATGCAGGAAGCTATAATGTAGGACCGGATGAAACGGATTGCTGGAATACGGGGGATTTAGTAACCTTGTTCTGTGACAAATGGAAGGCTGAGACAGGACAAACTGTAAATTGGATAAATCAATATGATGGTGGTCCGCATGAAGCTAATTTTCTAAAGCTGGACTGTTCTAAACTAAAACGTACATTTGGCTGGCAGCCAAGATGGAATGTGGAAACCACCATGGAGAAAATTGTGGAGTGGACACATATCTATTTGCAGGATGGAGATGTAGCTGCTTGTATGAAGAAACAGATTGAGGAGTTTTGTAACGGATGGATGGGAGACAGGAGAAAACAAAATTAAGAATAGTCGGTTTGGATTTGTTTAGGATAATGTCTATTTTAATTATTTTCTTTTTCCACCAGAAGATACATCTTGGAATCAATTTTGGTGTACTGAATGCGTTTATCAGTATGGGACCTATTTTCATGACTGCCTTTTTTATGTTATCCGGTTATGTATTGGAAATGACGCATGGAGAACAAGATATATGCAGGCAAGGGAAAATTCTGGATTTTTATAAGAAGCGGTTCATTAGTATCATACCGTCATATTGGCTTGTTGCAATCAGCTACACCATTTATCTGATAATAAAAGGACAATCGATAGGATTACATATAACCATGTTGCCAATAGAATTAATAGGGGTTCAATCATGGTTTAATTCGTTGTTTTCATTTTCACACAACGGAGGCACTTGGTTTATATCCTGCTTACTTATCTGTTATTTCGCATATCCGCTTATATCTATGATAATCCATGAAATGAAAAAAATAGGAAGAATAATAGTGCTGCTTATAATTTTGTATATAATACTTGCAGCACCATTGATTGTAAATGATTTTCAAATTAGCAGTATCTATAGCAACCCACTTTTTCGACTTCTTGAGTTCATGCTGGGAATCTTACTCTATAGGCTGTATAAAGAGTTCTCCGGACAAAGAAAGGTAGTCTTTGAATGCAGGTCTGAGAACCATAAAAAAACAGCAGAAAAAGAAAATAAGGAAAAGAAATATATACAAAATAAAAGTATACCAACAAAATATGCATATATATATAGGTATATAATTACGATAGTTATACTAATGCTGTTACTTATAGCAGGAGTTTCAGTTTTAGTGAAGCAAAAAATCGGTGTGAATGATTATATGATGTATAATTGGATTGCAGTTCCGATATTTATTATTATGCTGTTAGTTAGCACAGGATTAAAAAGCAGTAGTTTTTCACAAGGAACGGTAAAGGCGATAACTTATATGAGTAATTGCGGATACATTTTCTTCTTAGTACAATTCTTTACATGGCCATTAACAAGATGGGTATTAAATCTGGCGGCGGAAGAAGTCCAAAGCAGTGAGATTAAATTTATAATATCACTTACAATAAATTCGGTATTAACTGTTATTATATATGAATTATTTGATAAGCCTGTAAGGAAAGTATTACAGTTAATTATGTGGCGAAAATGAAATAGTCATAGTTGGTGCGAGAAAAACACGATGTAAAAATAACGAAAAGATAAGAAGGGATTTTCTGAAAACATCAAGAGCGTGGTTGGGACAATGATAATAGTAATTAAAATTTTGAAATAACTAAATATTATTTACAGGCACCTGATTATATGGTAATTTGTTTATATAAACTCTATATAAACAAAGGAGACAAAATATGAATAAAGTACTTATAATCAGAAATAATGACAGAAAGAATAAAATATATGAAAATGCATTGGAAAGTTATCATAAGGGAGAACGTAAAAGGTATTATTCACCGAAAACCTTAGATGTAAAGGAATTGAAAGAATTAAGAGAAATATCTAACAAACAAAAAATATTACTGTTGATTTCTTATACAAAGGCGGAACCTACTCAGATTGAGGATATTTTTATTGGGAATATTTCTAATATTACTGAAGATGGAAAAATTATTTACTTAATGAAGGTTCATATGGAATATGAAAAAAATAGTAGGGCAATTGAAAGTATTATTGATAAAATTGATTTGAATATATCAGAGGATTTTAGCTCGGATCAATATATTAAGGTTAGCAGCATGGAAAGTCTCTATTCGGAGTTAAGAGAAAGAGTGGATGGAAGAAATGATGTAACAACAGATAGCAAGGAAACGAAAATAAAAGAATTAGAAGAATATGTCCTATCTCCACTGGCACAAAGAGATCAGCAAGCAATACGGGTATACAATAATACAGATATAGGAGAATATAGAAATGAGTTTCAAAGAGACAGAGAAAGAGTTGTTAATTGTAAAGCATTTCGGCGTATGGTAGATAAAGCACAGATTTTTAGTGCTGAAAAGGGAGATTATTATAGAACCAGAATGACGCATTCGTTAGAGGTAAATCAGATTGCAAAGGCAATTGCATATGCACTGAAACTGAATCTTGATTTAACTGAAGCAATTGCATTAGGGCATGACCTTGGACATACCCCTTTTGGACATCAGGGTGAAAGAACACTGAATGCTATTTTGTTGGGAGAAGAAGATGTTGGGATAGTTGCAAAAAAAAGTATGTTTGAGCAAAAGTGTTTTGGAGGGTTTAAACATAATTATCAGAGTGCAAGAATACTAACTGCTATAGAAGAGAAATATGTGGAATATCCGGGACTGAATGTTAGTATCCAAGTGGTAGAAGGGGTCTTGAAACATACAAGAATTAAACCCAAAGAGGTGTGTTTAAATGACTTTTTAAGCAAAGAGTACATAGAAAAAATTAATATTAATATGGATTCTGAAATACAGGTGTGTTCAACTTTGGAGGGACAGGTAGTAGCTGTAGCAGATGAAATAGCACAAAGAGGACATGATGTAGATGATGCTTTAACCTCTGGGGTTATGACAATTGAGGAGTTCTGCGACAGATTAAAGGTTGGAAAATGTAGCAAGCTAAGTGAGAAAATAATAAAAGAAATAGAGATAATTAAGGATACGGAAAGACTAATTGCAGATAATCAGAGTTTGGTGATTTCAAGAATTGTTACGTGTATTATTAATTATTTAGTTACAACAACAATTGAATATTCACTTGAACAAATGCAAAATTATACGGGAAATGAGATAACATTGCAAAATACAGAAAAGATAGTATCATTTTCACCAGAGGTAGAAAAGGTAAATGAATATCTTGAAAGAGTAGTTCAAAAGAAAGTAATCTGTAATAGTGAAGTTGCACGTGCAGATTATAATGCAAGTGTAATAGTAAAAAATTTATTTGAAAAATACTATAGTAATCCTAGATTGCTACATTCCGGAACTATACATAAGATGTTTATTGAAACAATACAACATAGAAATAAAGCAGTTGCAAATAGTGCAATTAATTTAAATGACGGGAAAATTAAACTTGTAAATGATGAAATAAAGGAAATGACAAAGGATGAAATTGATGAGGAAATAATAAGTAAATACCTAAAAGAAGAGGAAAGTGTTAAGGAAAAATATACGGATAAGTCAATTATTAACTTCGAAAAAAGGAAAATATTAGTTAGAGCTATTACTGACTATATAGCAGGTATGACAGATGGATATGCATTAGAAGAATATAGAAAGTTAGAGGGGTGAGTCGGAAGAGGCTGTAACAGAGAATGAGGAAGTTTAATAATGAATCTGTTTGTGCGATAGAAATATATGTCGAAACAGAAATAATAAGAGAAACAGAACAGAAGTAGATAGATATGTTCTATGGAGAGGATTGACTCCTTCCTTCTATATCAGTTAAAATAAAGGCAATTCAAACAATATGAGGAGGCACTGATATGAGACTGGGGGCATTAGAAGCAGGTGGAACCAAAATGGTATGTGCAGTCGGAGATAGTGACGGAACCATTTATGAACAAATATCAATCCCGACAACCACTCCTGAGGATACCATGCCACACATTATAGATTATTTTAAGAAAAAGGAAATTGCAGCCTTGGGGATTGCATGCTTTGGTCCGGTGGATGTAAATCCGGATTCCGAAACCTATGGAACCATATTAGACACACCGAAGTTACCATGGAGACAGTATCCGATTTTGAAGGTTATGCAGGATGCACTTAAGTTGCCGATGGGTCTGGATACGGATGTGAATGGCTCCTGTCTGGGTGAAGTAACCTATGGAACCGCGAAAGGACTGGATAGCGTTATATATATTACCGTTGGAACAGGAATCGGTGTCGGAATCGTCTTGGATGGCAGATTGGTACATGGAATGCTGCATCCGGAAGCCGGACATATTTTAATTGCACCGGAAGCCGGGGATGAAGGACATTGTATTTGTCCATATCATAGCCACTGCTTAGAGGGCTTAGCCGCAGGTCCGTCTATTGAAAAAAGATGGGGAGCAAAAGCAGTAGAATTAACAGAACGTTCAGAGGTATGGGAGTTAGAAAGTCAGTATTTAGCACAGGCAATCGTGAATTTAATATTAACCGTATCTCCAAAGCGAATCATTCTGGGAGGCGGTGTTATGCATCAGGAGCAGTTGTTTCCATTGATTCGTAAAAAAGTACCGGAGCTTATGAATGGATATATTCGTACCCCGCAAATGCAAAATATGGATACTTACATTGTACCGGCAAGTTTGCAGGACAATCAAGGAATTATGGGCGGGATTCGGCTGGCAGAGTTGGCACTGCAAAAGAGCGTATCATGACAGGATATAAAATAATGTAGAGGAGAAAACATATGCAACCAATAATATTGACACCGGTATTTAAGGAAATGATTTGGGGAGGAAATCGTTTGAAAACGGAATTTGGATATGAAATTCCGGGAGATGATACAGGAGAGTGCTGGGCTATCAGTGCTCATCCAAATGGAGATTGCGTCGTACTGGAGGGAGAATATGCCGGACTGCATCTGAGTGAATTATGGAACCAGCACCGAGACTTGTTTGGAAATCTGGAAGGCGATAGATTTCCGTTGCTGATTAAGCTGATTGACGCAAAGGCGGACTTGAGTATACAGGTACATCCAAATGATGCTTATGCCAAGGAGCATGAACAAGGTTCATTAGGGAAAACCGAATGCTGGTATGTGGTTGATTGCGATGAAGGAGCGGAAATCGTAATCGGTCACCATGCAAAGACGCATGAAGAAGTGAAGGAAATGATTCTGAATAAGCGGTGGAGTGAATTTATTCGTGTAGTACCGGTACATAAGGGCGATTTCTTCCAGATTAATCCGGGATGCCTTCATGCAATTAAGGGAGGAACCCTGATTCTGGAAACACAACAAAATAGTGATATTACCTATCGGGTATATGATTATGATAGATTGAGTAATGGAAAACCGAGAGAGCTGCATATTGAAAAGAGTATTGATGTGATAGAAGCACCATTTGTTCCGTATCAGGTATCTGCGACAAAGGAGACCGGAGAAGGATACGAAAGACAGAATTTAATCACCTGTCCGTATTATGCGGTTGATAAGATTTGTATAAATGGAACAGCAACCTTCACACAGAATTATCCGTTTTTGAACATCAGTATTCTGGAAGGAGAAGGAACCTTGGATGGAAGGCCGGTAAAAAAAGGAAACCATATGATTCTTCCATATGGATATGGGGAGTATCAGGTTCAGGGTGCAATGATGATGATTACATCCTATATAGCTGAATAGCAGCTAAATTAAACGGGAAATTCATAAATATTTGTAAAAAAAATACAAAAAAAGAATTAATAAGTATGGACGAATAATAAAAGAAGTGATATTATAAACTCATAGAGCTCTAGATAAAGAAACAAAATAAACAAAAGATAAAATAGAATAAGGAGGAGATGTGTGCATTCCTTTTGGACGTTGGAATACTCTGAGCTTTTTATGGGTTTTTATTGAATTTGGTTGACAAGAACTGCAATGTCGAATAAAATTGAATAAAAGTATTTATTGTTTAACATGAGAGAAAGCGAGGAATTTATTATGTACGAACGTGCAGAATTATCGGAATGTGAATTGATTACTATGAAATGTATATGGGATGCAAATGAACCTGTTACATGTCAGGAAATTATGGCAAAGCTGAGATCAACCTATGAATTGGATTATAAGGATACAACCGTTTATACATTCTTAAAGAATTTAAAGGAAAAGGGCTTTGTGGAGTCATACCGCAGAGGTGTAACCTTCTATTATGCAGCCAGAAATGAGCAGGAATACCGGGATGGTCAGTTGAAAAAGGCAGAAGATTTCTGGTTTGACGGTTCATCTTCTAAATTAATATCAGCTTTATTCAGCTTAAAGAAGGTTAATAAAGAAGAACGGGAGGAAATTCAAAAGCTTATCGATGAACTTAAGTAGTGTAATATTATATGCAGTTTGTCTTACTTTTCTGATTGGCACTGCATGGACAGGTATCTGGTATCTTATAAAGGAAAAGTGTTATGAAAGCGGCAGCATCGTTCGAGGCTATCAGCTTTTAAAGGTAACAATGGCAGGATATTTATTTCCGCTCTGTTTCATTATCACATTATTATATCATGTGTTGATAGACGGAACCGAAGGGATTTTGTTTGTTGCAAGCAAATGGATGAGATATGGTACTTGGGCATTATTAGGCATGTGGGCGTTTGGATGCCTGCTGTGTGCAGTTTCTTATACGGTTATGTATGTCGGTTTTTTGAAAAAAGTTAAAAAGAATCAAAAAGAACTTGATGGCAAATACAAAGAAAAACTGAACAGAATCAGACAGAAACTAAAAATCAGAAAGAAAGTTATCGGAGTGTCACATATGGCAGTAGAAAGTCCGTTCATATTCGGATGGCTGCATCCGGTTGTGGTAGTTCCAAAAAGTATAACAGACGAAAAGCAATGGGAAGTTATTCTGACACATGAGCTGACACATTATAAGCAGCAGGATGTGTTTTGGAAGCCGGCATTTTTGGTACTGACAACCTTGTTCTGGTTTAGTCCGTATACTTGGAAGCTGTCAAGAGAGTATCAAAGATGGGCAGAAGCCAGCTGTGATATAAGAACCTGTGAGGCAGGGATAAATGCAGCAGATTACTATGAAACAATCTGTGCAATGATACCGAAGGAACCGGATGAAACTCATAATTTTACTTCAACTTGGCAGAGCGGAGCAGACGAGTTCAAGTGGAGGTTAAAATGTATGAATAAGAAACAATCTAGTAAACTGAGCAAAGGAATGCTTGCTTTGATGACAGCAGGTATATTGATGGCAAATTCGATATGTGCGTTTGGTGCGGAAAGAGGATTGACTGCACTGAATACTGCGTTATATATGGGAACAGCTACGATGATAGACGAAACTGAGCAGATGAACTCTGGAGAAGATTTAGTGGAGTACAGAGGGGATGAGTCTATGTTCGATGGAATGACCGTTGAGGAGGATGATTCTACTGCAACAGTAAATAACACTAGGAGTACAAAAACATTTAGCTGGACTGTGAACAATGAGACAGTTAAGAAATCAGCGGTTATTTATAAAACGTCAGGAGGAACGATAGAGGTGTCTGCCTTTATTGATCCGGAAGGTCAGTGGGTGCGAATCGGTGTGATTTGCCCAAGCGGAGATATTTATTATGTAAACGCTGTGACCAGTATGTCACATACGTTTAATTTGACAGAGACTGGTTATCATCGGGTGTTTGTAGCCAATACCAGCGGCAGTACGGTTACTGTTTCTGGTATGTACCGATAATTTCCAATATATGTGGAATGGTAATGAATGAACATAAGCATATGATTTAAAGCAAAGAAGACAGGGCAGAGCAATCTGCTCTGTTTTTTCGGTGCATCATACACGAAACAGGAGTAAAAAGCAACGGAAGGGAGCCTCTTGCAAAATCCGGGATTCTATGATAAAGTTAATTAATAATATATAGAATACAGAGGATGAACCATGAAGAAATCAATAAAAAAATTAGTTGCAACAGTTTTATTATCCGGTGTGATGCTTGCGATGACTGCCTGTGGTAAGACCGATGCGGTTCAGGATGATTTATACACCTATCTAAATAATATGACAGAGGCTCAAGTTTTACAGCAGGAAGCAATTACGGAATATAATACCTATGTTACTTCAGCGGATGCAGATTCCCAGCAGTTATTGACTGCCTTAAATGATTCCATTATTCCGAAATATCAGAATTATATGGCAAAGCTGGATGCAATAGCTCCTGAGACAGAAGAAGTTCAGACGGTAAAGGCTGCCTGTGAAGCCGGTGCAAATAAACAGTTGGATGCATTGAATAAGGTGGTAGAGGCAATTAATGCCTGTGATACCGATTTGTTGAATGAGGCAGATACATTGATTCGGGAATCCGAACAGGCATTTGCAGATTATGAATCACAGTTACAGACACTTGCTTCTGAGCATAATATAGAATTGGTAAATGACGGTGCAGGTGCAGGAAATGATAATAGCGATGCGTCTGCAACAGACAGTGAAGCGGGTACAGAAGAGGCTGCAACAGAGGCAGAATAATAAGCAGGTTGAGAAACAGGGTGTTCAGACGAAAGGTTTGTAACACCCTGTTTGTGTTATAGTGACGAGAAAAATGCGGCATGCTTGCATGACGGCATTTGACGGACACTAATCATCGCATAAAATTTCCAAAGAGTGTTTTATCGTGGTATAAAAATGTATAAACGGAGGTGTATAGGATGGGGGAAGACAAAGAATTAAGAACCGTCGGCAGCTATGCTTTTTCATTGGAACGGGATGCACAACTGGCAGAGCGGGAACAGCATAATATTGATGCCTTAAAGGGAAAAATGAACTTAGAGCATGTGACAGAATTAGAAACGCTCTATTGCAGACTGGCAGAGAAAAAAGTATTTAAGACTCCCGTAGGGTATCAGTTCATGGGAGAATTTCGGGAATATCTGGTAAATGACCGGAAGCTGGATAATGACAAGCTTCCGTATGTTCCGGTAGATGCTTTGCGGGGACCGGATAGAAAGCAGCGGGAGCAGGTAGAGCAGTTACAAAATGAAAATCAGTCATTGATTGTCAATCAGAAAAAATATCAGATAGGTCTGGGTGTCTGTATTGTATTAATTGTGGCTATGATTGTGGCAACGATTTTGAATCCGAATGTAGGATATATTAATACCGAAAATAAAATACTGAACCGATATTCTGCGTGGGAAGAGGAATTGACAAAGCGGGAAGAGGCTGTAAAAGAAAAGGAAGCAGAGCTTGGTATCTCAACGGAGAACGGAGACTCTACAGATACCGGAGACACTACAGATACCCCGGCTTCGAAAACAGAAAAATAAAGGAATATGACAGAAACTAAATCGACACAAAGAAAATAAGCCGGTACAAAGAAAACAAGCTGACATGCAGAAAGTAATATACAAAAAGTAAACTGCATAGAAAAGTAAAGCAGTATACAAACACAAACGAATATATAAAAAAACAGTTGAAATTCACAGATTTAACATAATCCTCTGTTATTGTATATAGAAACGGAACGGCTGGAGGTAGAGGTATATGGAGCAGATTAAGATACTGGTGGTAGATGACGAGAGCAGAATGCGAAAGTTGGTAAAGGACTTTCTGACACATAAGGATTTTCAGGTTGTAGAGGCAGGAGACGGAGAAGAAGCATTGGATGTGTTTTTTGATAATAAGGACATTTCCCTTGTGATTTTAGATGTTATGATGCCTAAAATGGACGGCTGGCAGGTTTGCCGGGAGATTCGGCAGTATTCAAAGGTGCCGATTATTATGCTGACTGCAAAGGCGGATGAGCGGGATGAACTGCTGGGATATGAGCTTGGAATCGATGAATACATTACAAAACCATTCAGCCCTAAGATTCTGGTTGCACGCGTAGAGGCAGTTTTGCGGAGAACCAGCAGTCTGATACAGGAGGATGTAATACAGGCAGGCGGTATTGAACTGGATGTCAATGCCCATATGGTGAAGATAGATGGAGAACCGATAGAATTAAGCTTTAAGGAATTTGAACTGCTTCACTATTTTGTCATGAATCAGGGAGTTGCTTTATCACGGGAAAAGATTCTGAATAATGTCTGGAATTATGACTATTTTGGCGATGCAAGAACCATTGATACCCATGTGAAAAAATTGCGAAGCAAGCTAAAGGATAAGGGAGAATACATTAAGACAATCTGGGGCATGGGATACAAATTCGAGGTGCAGGCATGAAACATTCCATACAGTTTAAGTTAACAATCGTTTCCATCTTTTTCATTGGACTGATTATTGCAGGAAGCTGGCTGTTGTATCACAGAGGTTCTTTTATATGGTTTGAGGCAAAGGCAGAGTCCAATCTGGAGCATTTGTATGAACAGGTAGATGAACTGTTTTCAAACAGTGATTGGACGGATGACGAGTTAAAGGCAGGCTTTGAGGGACTGAATAATCCGAGCAATGCAATTATTGTTGTCAGTGACGGAGCTACCAAAATCTATTCAACCACAACTGAAAAGGGGGCTATGTTCGACAGTCTGAGTTCCATGATAAAGCTGATGGAAAATCCGAATTTCATTCCAGAGAATAATACCTATATCATAGAGGAACATCAGGATGACCGGATGAAGAACGGTTTTTATGATTTGACGGGGTATCTGAGTAACGGTTATATGATTGTAATCCGTACCTCTATGGATGCGGTTAATAACAGTGCGAAATTCACCAATCAGATATTCTTATATTTCAGCATTGCAATTATGGTTCTGGCGGCAATTGTAATATCCTGCATCAGCCGATATTTCTCAAAGCCGATTCATGACATGGCAGAGGTTGCCAAACGGATGTCTAATTTGGATTTTGATGCCAGAGTAAAGGTAAAATCCAAGGATGAGGTCGGAGAACTCGGAGAGAGCATGAATCGTTTGTCCGCAAAGCTGGAGACAACGATTTCTGAGTTGAAAACGGCAAATGCAGAGCTTCACCATGACATTGAGGACAAGATTCAGATTGATGAAATGCGGAAGGAATTTTTATCGCACGTTTCTCATGAACTTAAAACACCCATCGCACTTATTCAGGGATATGCGGAGGGATTAAAAGAAAGTATCAATGATGACCCGGAGAGTCAGCAGTTTTATTGTGAGGTTATCATGGATGAAGCAAATAAAATGAACAATATGGTAAAGAAGCTGTTGTCCTTAAATGAATTGGAATTTGGACAAAGTCAGGTGCAGGTGACACGTTTTGATATTGTAGAGCTGATTCAAAATGTATGCCATGCTTCCGATATTTTAAGGGAAGAAGCAGAGGCTCAGTTAGAGATTCAGGCGGAGGGACCAGTCTATGTATGGGCAGATGAATTTTTGATTGAAGAAGTCGTTACCAATTATGTAACAAATGCAATTCATTATGTTACACCGAAGGGGAATATTATTATCCGTCTGGTTCCGATGGAAAAGGAATTGCAGGTCGTAGTCTTTAATACCGGCAATCATATACCGGAGGAAGAATTGGATAAGCTCTGGATAAAGTTTTATAAGGTGGACAAGGCGAGAACCAGAGAATATGGCGGAAGCGGTATCGGATTGTCGATTGTTGCAGCCGCTATGGAGGCACATGGAAAGGCATACGGAGTCCGGAATGTTCCGGACGGCGTGGAATTTTATTTCAATCTGGATACGGATATTTCTTGAAGCACAACCGGAAATGTGCTAGAATTATCTTATCTAAAGGGGAGGTGTCTTTGTGAAGAAACTTTGGTGTCTGTTGGCAATATCAACGATGGCATTCGCATTGACCGGTTGCGGAACGGATTTGACCGAACAGGAAACGCGGATAATCGGAGAATATGCGGCAGACTTATTATTAAAATATGACGTGAATTATCAGGAACGGTTATCGGAAGATACGCAGGAGGATGTAGCAACCGAGGCAACTGAAACAACGGAAGCGACAGAAGCTACCACCGAGGCGGCAACCGATACGCAAGACGTTCCGGATACAGAAACAGAACAAAATGCTGACACGACAGAAAATACAGAATCATCTTCTTCGGAGGATGATTCTGTTGTACCCACGGTAAGCGGGAATACTTCGGATATTGCCGCAATAGTGGGCTTGGAAGGCATATCCGTTCAATACAATCGTTGTATGTTTTTAGACCGTTATCCGTCTTTAGATCAGGATGGAGCATTTATCTATCTGGAAGCAGAGCCGGGATACAAGCTGGTCGTTCTGAAGTTTGATATTATAAATAATACAAATGAAGACAAAATGGTGGATTTATTAGATTCTGGTCTGGATTATCGATTGGTGCTGAATGAAACAAAGGCAGCAAAGCCGATGCTGACAATATTAATGGATGATTTGGGAACCTATAAAGCGGTAGTTCCGGCGGATACGGAACAATCTGCGGTGCTGGTATTCCAGATGTCAGACGGGCTGGTTGATAATATTCAATCCCTGAATCTGAGGGTGATGTATCAGAATCAGGAGAATACAATACAGATACAGTAGGGGAGGAGTTACATTGGAAACAAAAATATTATTAGAGAGCGGAACAAATGAACTTGAGATATTAGAATTTATTGTCGGTGGAAATCATTACGGTATTAATGTTGCAAAGGTGAAAGAGATTCTGACTATGCAGCCGATTACCCCGATTCCAAATTCACATCCATGCATAGAAGGAATGTTTATGCCGAGAGGAGATATTATTACAGTTATGAATCTGTTTGAAATTCTCGGCTTTGAGCATGACACAGAATGCAATACCGATATGCTGATTATAACGAATTTTAATAACCTGCACATTGGATTTCGTGTAGAACAGGTACTTGGAATTCACCGGGTATCATGGAAGGATATTGTGAAGCCGGATGTTACCGTCAATGCAAATGGCACAGGTATGGCAACCGGTATTATTAAAACCGGAGAGAAATTAATCTTAATCCTTGATTTTGAGCGGATTGTAGAGGATATTTGTCCGGAAACCAGTCTTCGGGTTTCGGAACTGGATGAATTGGGCGAGCGTAAGAGAAGCGATGTTCCGATTATCGTTGCAGAGGATTCACCAATGCTTTCTACCATGATTCGGGATGCACTGGAACGTGCAGGATATACGAATCTGACTTTAAAGGCAAACGGACAGGAAGCATGGGATACAATTATGACCCTGAAAAAGAATAACGGTGTGCAATATGGAATCAAACTGCTTATTACGGATATTGAGATGCCGGTTATGGATGGTCATCGTCTGGTAAGGCTGATGCGGGAGGATGATGAACTGAAAAATATTCCAATCGTTATTTTCTCATCCCTCATTAACGAAGAAATGAGACGCAAGGGTGAATATCTGGGTGCCAATGCACAGGTATCCAAGCCGGAGATTGGCAATCTGGTACATATTATTGATAAGCTGGTCGGCTATGAGGAGACAATAGAAGACTAATATATGAAACGTAATATGGGTATATAGTAGTTATAGGAATATATAAATTATAAAACCACAGGGCATACACATAAAACAGGGCATGCACATAGAGCAGATTATACATAAAAATAAAGGGTAAATAC
>DHMX01000022.1:0-299549 GCA_002406015.1 Lachnospiraceae bacterium UBA4631 | reverse complement strand
GTATTTACCCTTTATTTTTATGTGCTATCTAATTATATACGTTTGCTTCATCTAAAGTAAAAGAACCGGTAATGTCTTCATTAAATACATAGTATGCAGTATTGTCTTCCGGTTTAATGTACAGCTTCAGTGACTTTAATTCTGTTGCCTTGTGACCGTCTTCCACCCAGATTCGCTTTGCTTTTGCAACTAATTCCTGCTCGTCTAACTGTTTCCCCTGAAACTCCATGTACATTGAAGTCTTCATAAAATTCCCTCCTTTATAATGAATCACCAATGAAACACCTATAATATATAATATTTCCGGTTGAAATGCAACTTGTTTTTTGCCCCTGCTTATTGTATAGTTAATCTTAGATTGTTCCAAAAGAGGGTGAGTGAATGGACGAGAATTATTTAGATGAATTATTAAAAAATGCAGAAGCAAAGGATTCCAATATTGACGAGCGGGAGCTACATTCCATTTCTGAACTGGAAACAGAGGACATGAAGCCGGAAGAACCAAGCATGGAGCAGACATTGGCGGAGGATGCCGGACATGTAAAGGATGTGGCATGGTCCGATGCAGAGATTTCGGCAGACGAAATTTCGGAACTGGATGAGTTAGACGAGCTGGCAGACTTGGATATGGACCATATGGATTTTGATGACATAGATTTTGATGATGTAGATGTCACAAAGATGAATCTGGATCCGGTTCGGGTTCAGAAGGAGCTGGATGATTTTGAATCCATGAACATTGATGAACATTATCTGGATGAAACCGCGGATGACCCGGAGTTTGAGGAAGAGCTTCGTAAAATGACGGCAGAAGAAGATGCAGAGCTGGATGAAAAGGATACTGTTCTGGATTCGGAAGCAGACACAGAATCAGAGGAAGAAGCAGAAGCAGATGTGGATGCGTGGATGAAGGAAATTTTTGGAGATTCAGAAGGTTCATCTGCAGATATGGAAAGCATGGAAAATGCAGAATCGGACGATAACCGGAAAGAGGAGTCTCAGAAAGAACAAAAACAAGGAAAACAGCAGGTAAGCATAGACGATTTGGATGACATTACAGAGGTTACCGATGATGAAATGCTGAACGCTTCCAATGCTGTAGACCCTACCGCTATGATGGAGGACACAGATACGACAAAGGCGGGCGGTACAGATGACATGGAAGATTTGTTTGCCATGCTTGGAATTGAAAGCACCGGAATGGATACCTCCATGCCGGAGAAGGATGAGATACCGGACTTTGAAATACCGGAAGAGGTAGAAGAACCGGATGCCAAGAATCAGAAAAACAAGAAAAAGACCTTTATGGATACCTTGTTCGGTGATGACGAAGAGGATACCCTGACACCGGAGCAGGAAGCGAAGCTGGCGGAAGAAAAGGAACAGAAAAAGCAGGAAAAGCTGGCAAAGAAGGCTGAGAAAAAGAAGCAGCAGGCAGAGGCAAATAGTCGGCGTAAGGCAGAGAAGGAGAAAAAGACTGCACAACTGATAGCAAAGAAAGCAGCCCGCAAAGAAGCGGATGAGAAGGCTCTGGCAGCGGATGGACCGGAAAAGAAATTAAACGGACCGTTATCCGTTATAACGATTATGTTCTTTTTGCTGATAGGTGGTGCTGTCATAGGCGGTACCTATATATTTGGATATGCCCATACGGTAACAAAGGCTTCAAATTACTTTGAGCGGCAGAAATACGGCATGGCATATCGTGAGATATTAGGAGAGAAGTTAAGAGCTTCCGACCAGCCGTTACAGGATAAGATATATACGGTTATGTATATTGAGCGTCAATATGAAGCCTATGAGAATTATGTTGCCATGAATGAGCCGGAACAGGCGTTGGATGCCTTGTTATATGGTTTGTCAAAGTATGATACTTATTATAATGATGCGGTGGAGCTGGGAATTGTAGATGATTATAATACTGCCCGGACACATATTGTAACCGCATTAAAGGATGTATTCGGACTAACAGAGTCAGATGCGGCAGAATTAAACACATTAAGCGGAACCGAATATACAGATAAGATTAAGCACCTGACAGAGAATATGGATTTTTCTCAAGAGACACCATAACGTAAGAAATACAGTAGAGGAAGTGACGGAATGATTGCGATTATTGATTATGATGCAGGTAACATCAAAAGTGTAGAGAAGGCAATAAGCTATCTGGGTGAAGAAGCGTGTATCACCAGAGACCGGGATTTGATTTTAAACAGTGACCGGGTAATTCTTCCGGGGGTCGGAAGTTTTGGAGATGCCATGGGAAAGCTGCGGGAATATCAGCTTGTAAATACCATTTATGATGTAGTAGAGCAGGGAACACCGTTTTTGGGAATCTGTCTGGGACTGCAATTATTATTCCAGTCAAGTGAGGAAAGTCCGGGCGTTACCGGTCTTGGTCTGCTGGAAGGAGAAATCGTAAGGATACCGGAGGCTCCGGGTCTGAAAATTCCGCATATGGGCTGGAACTCATTAGAATATCGCAAAGACGCAAAGCTGTTTCAGGGATTAGCACCGGAACCGTATGTATACTTTGTTCATTCGTATTATTTAAAAGCAAAGCAGGAGGAAGATGTTGCGGCAACGACGATTTATTCCACAAAGATTCATGCATCTGTGGAACATGGAAATCTGTTTGCCTGTCAGTTCCATCCGGAAAAGAGCAGTACCGTCGGTTTACAAATTCTGAAGAATTTTATTCAGGTAGGGAAGGAGAATTAATATGCATACAAAACGAATTATTCCCTGTTTGGATGTAAATCAGGGACGTGTGGTAAAGGGCGTTAATTTTGTGAATCTACAGGATGCAGGAGATCCGGTTGAAATAGCTGCGGCATATGATAAAGCAGGTGCCGATGAGCTGGTGTTTTTGGATATTACCGCATCTTCGGATGCCAGAGAAATTGTGGTAGATATGGTAAGACGGGTGGCAGAGACTGTGTTTATACCATTTACGGTTGGCGGAGGGATTCGCTCGGTAGAAGACTTTCGGGCAATTTTGCGGGAAGGTGCGGACAAGGTATCGATTAATTCCTCGGCAATTGAACACCCGCAGTTAATATCGGATGCTGCCGATAAGTTCGGCAGTCAATGTGTGGTGGTTGCAATTGATGCCAGACGCAGAGAGGATGGCTCCGGTTGGAACATTTATAAAAACGGCGGCAGAATTGATGTCGGAAAAGATGCTGTAGAATGGGCAATCGAGGCAGAACGGCTGGGAGCTGGTGAAATTCTTTTGACCAGTATGGATTGCGATGGCACAAAAGCGGGTTATGATATAGAGCTGACAAGCACAATATCAGAAAATGTAAAGATTCCGGTCATAGCATCCGGTGGAGCCGGCACAAAGGAGCATTTTTACGAGGCTCTGACAGACGGAAAAGCAGATGCGGCACTGGCAGCTTCTTTATTTCACTATAAAGAGCTGGAAATTCGGGACCTGAAGCAATATTTGCGGGAACAGGGATTGCCGGTACGGTTATAATATAAATAATAATTCTGATTGGACAAAAAGAAGGTTAGTACCAATGATAGAAATAGAACTACAGTATAATCAGTTGGATGTGGATACTTATCTGGCATTACGGGCAGGAGTCAGTTGGAAACGATTAAGCCGGGAGCAGGCACAACTGGCATTGGAGCGTAGCATTTATGTTGTGACCGCATATCAAAACGGACAATGTGTTGGCATGGGAAGATTGGTAGGAGACGGTGCAGTTATCTGTTACGTTCAGGATTTGATTGTATTGCCACAGGTACAGGGGCAGGGAATCGGGTCCAAGATACTTTCGGCACTAAAGGAATATGTAGAGAAGCTGCGGATTCCGGATACGGAAATGATGTTTTGCTTAATGTGTGCAAAAGGACGGGAACCCTTTTATCTGAAGCATGGATTTCTGGCAAGACCGACCGAGCATTTAGGACCGGGTATGATTCAATATCTGACACCGCTTGACAAATCCTAAAAGAACCGTATAATAAAAGAAAAACCGTTGAAGCAGAGATAACGGTATGACTGGCACAGTACAGAGAGTCCGGGAGGCTGAGAACCGGATAAGCTGCGGCATATCAAATGGACTGCTGAGGGCGTAGTCAAAGGCAATAGGCTGAGTATTCTACGACGGGAGGACTTACGTTAGTAGTCAGGAATATGATAGTATTCTTTAAGTGTATGGGAAACCATGAAACAAGGTGGCACCGCGGAGCGTTAAGAGCGTAATTCGTCCTTGGTAATGACAGAGAAGTCTGTGATTGCCAAGGTTTTTTAATTTTAAATCACACAGAGAGGAGAATGGATATGGATACCATTACATTAGAACAAGCTAAGGAAATTGCTGCAAGCGGAGATTACAAGGTAATACCGATTCATCAGGAAATGTATTCGGATATGCGGACCCCGATTGAGGTGCTTCGAACACTTCAAACAGTCAGTAATCATTGCTATATACTGGAAAGTATTGAGGACACCCAGAAATGGGGACGTTATACATTTCTTGGGTATCATCCGACGCAGGAGGTGACGTGCTTAAATGGTGTCATGACTGTTCGGGAAGAAGACGGAAGCACCCATACGTTTGAAACCCGGCATCCGGGAACGTATTTAAGACAGGTGATTGCAGAGCATAAAAGTCCTAAAATAGAAGGTCTGCCACCGTTTACCGGCGGACTGGTGGGATATTTTTCCTATGATTATATAAAATACAGCGAGCCGTCACTAAACTTGGATGCCGAGGATGAGGAGCATTTTAATGATGTGGATGTGATGTTATTTGACCGGGTAATTTGTTTTGATAATTTCAGACAGAAGATTATATTAATAGCCAATGCTCCGACGGAAAATTTAGAGCAGACATATCCGCAGGCGATACAGGAGATTGCAGATATGAAAAAACTGATTCAGACAGGAACCCCGAAGAAACATATTCCGGGTGTTCTGCGTTCGGAATTTAAGCCGTTGTTTGATAAGGCTACCTTCTGTCATATGGTAGAGCGGGCGAAGCAGTATATTCGGGAGGGAGATATTTTTCAGGTGGTACTGTCCAATCGGTTGGAGGCAGAGTTTGAAGGAAGCCTGCTTGATACTTATCGGGTACTTCGTACCTTGAATCCGTCACCGTATATGTTTTATTTCTCCAGTGATGCGATTGAAATTGCAGGAGCATCACCGGAAACTCTGGTAAAGTTAAAGGATGGAGAGCTTCACACCTTCCCTTTGGCGGGAACCCGCCCAAGAGGACTTACCCAGGAGGAGGATGAACGGCTGATGCAGGAGCTGTTAGCAGACGAAAAAGAGCGGGCAGAGCATAATATGCTGGTAGACCTCGGACGAAACGATTTGGGAAGAATCAGCCGGTTTGGAAGTGTGACGGTTGAAAAATATATGTCGATTGAAAAATACTCCCACGTAATGCATATCGGCTCCACTGTCCGCGGAGAACTGCGGGAAGGATTGACAGCGGTGGATGCAATTGATTCTGTGTTACCGGCAGGAACGTTATCCGGAGCACCAAAGCTCAGGGCTTGTGAGATTATTAATGAATTAGAGCAGAATAAACGAGGCATCTATGGCGGTGCAATCGGGTATCTTGATTTCACCGGTAATCTGGATACCTGCATCTCGATACGGCTGGCATTTAAGAAAAACGGAAAGGTATTTGTGCGAAGCGGAGCGGGAATTGTGGCGGACAGTGTACCGGAAACCGAATATCAGGAATGTATTAATAAGGCAAAGGCAGTAATGTATGCATTAAATCAGGCACAGGGAGGAATTGACGAATGATAGTATTAATCGATAATTATGACAGCTTTTCTTATAATCTATATCAACTGATTGGTTCAATCAGACCGGATGTTCAGGTAATCCGAAATGACGCATATACAGTGGAGCAGGTCAGAGAAATGAAGCCGGAAGCAATCATTTTATCTCCGGGTCCCGGAAAGCCGTCCGATGCAGGTATCTGTATTTCCGTAGCAAAGGAGCTGGGAGCAGAAATACCGATTCTTGGGGTATGTCTGGGACATCAGGCAATCTGTGAAGCATATGGAGCAACGGTGTCATATGCAAGAAAGCTGATGCATGGAAAAATGTCAGTTGTGACGATAGATACATCCTGTGATATTTTTCGCGGAATGCCGGAGCAGATTGAGGCAGCAAGGTATCATTCACTGGCGGTTTTGCCGGAAACATTACCGGATACCTTAAAAATAATTGCTACATCAGAGGACGGAGAAATCATGGGAATCCGGCATACGAAGTATCCGGTATACGGATTACAGTTTCATCCGGAATCCATTCTGACCCCTATGGGAAATGAGATTTTGAAGAATTTCTTTTTTGCACTATAAATTTTAGTTTATCTATGCTATAATTTGTCTATGTGTGGGTAGGCACAGGTGGTTATAGATAACTTCCGGTGCGTGAGCCTACAAAAAAGATGTAGAATATGCAATGGGGAAATGATATGGCAGAACAGAATGCACATAAGCTGGACAGAAGAAAACGTATTAATCGAATGAAGCAGGTATTACTGGTGCTTGCAGTGATTTTAATTCTTGCATCCATCGGGCTTAATATCGTGCTGTTGTTCCGGGTGATTCATTTGAATCAATTAGTGCAACAGATATACGGTGCTTTGTTGTGGATTCCCTTAGTATAGTTTAGCAGGAGGAACATATGGGTTTTTTTAAGGATTTCAAGGACGATATGAAGCAGGCAGTAAATGAACTGATGCCTGGTAATGATGAAATGGTCAATGAGTATGATGACGAGGATATGGTGAACACACTGGAGGACGAAGATACCGAAGCAGTGACTTCACAAAAAGAAGCTGCGGTTGCCGGTGAGGAAGATTCGGATGACTTAGACTTGTCCGGTTTGGAAGATATTCAGATTGATGAAGAAGACCTTCAGGACCCATTTGAGGAAGAACAGGCAGTGCCGGAGCAACCGGAAGCGGCATCACAGGCTGCCGCCGATACCAATGATATTGCGGCATTGGTTGATTTGCTGACAACAAAGACGGAAGAAGCAAAAACGGAAGATAAAAAGGCCGAAGATACAAAAGCAGAGACAGAGAAAGCAGATACGGCAAAAGAAAATACATCGGTTCCGCCGGTTACAGAGGAAGCTGTACAGAACGAAACCAAAACACAGGAGGAAAGCCACATGGCAGAGGATAAGATAATTGAATTATCACCAAAGGCAGAACGGGAAGAGCCGAAGATGGAGGTGTCCGCAGCACCGGTAGAGGATGGCGAAGTAAGTGACAGTACCACCTATATTACCAAGGGAACCAGAATCGAAGGTAATCTCTTTACAGACGGTTCCGTAGATATTATCGGAACGGTAGAGGGTGATGTGAACTGCTATGGAAAGCTGGTTGTCAGCGGTGGAATTAACGGAAAGGTAAATGCCAGTGAGGTCTATGCCAATGCGGCTAAGATTACAGGCGAGATTGTCAGCACCGGAAGCGTTAAGATTGGTGTCGGTTCGGTGATTGTCGGAAATATCGAAGCACAGTCAGCGGTAATTGCAGGAGCCATTAACGGAGATTTGGATGTGAAGGGACCTGTCATTGTGGATTCAACAGCCGTAATTATGGGTAATATCAAGTCCCGGTCTGTACAGATTAATAACGGAGCTGTTATTGAGGGCTTTTGTTCACAATGCTATTCAGATATTGATGTGAAGAGTTTTTTTGCATAAAGATATAAGGAAAGGTAAACAATGGAAGAGAAACGTATTTTATTAAAATTGAGTGGTGAGGCTCTTGCAGGAGAGAAAAAGACAGGCTTTGATGAAGCAACGGTTTTAGAGGTTGCAAGACAGGTAAAGCTTGCTCTGGAGACAGGAAAACAGATAGGAATAGTAATAGGCGGCGGTAATTTCTGGAGAGGCAGAACCAGCGAACATATGGACCGCGTTAAGGCAGACCAAATCGGAATTTTGGCAACCGTAATGAACTGCATTTATGTGGCAGAAATGTTCCGGGTGTCAGGAATAAAGACCATGATTATGACACCGTTTGCCTGTGGTAATATGACACGCCTGTTCCAGAAGGATGAAGCGGTGGAAGCACTTACACAGCAGACCGTAGTATTCTTTGCAGGCGGTACCGGACATCCGTATTTTTCAACGGATATGGCAACGGTTCTGATGGCAATTGAGATTGAGGCAGATGTGATTCTGGCAGGAAAGGCAATTGACGGTGTCTATGATTCGGACCCGAAGATTAATCCGAATGCAAAAAAATACGATTCGATGGAAATGCAGGATATTGTAAATCAGAAGCTTGGAGTAATTGATTTGGCTTCTGCAGTGCTGGCAGCGGAAAATCATATGCCGATGAAGCTGTTTGGCTTAAATGGTGAGGATAGTATTGTAAAAGCATTGACCGGTACATTTACTGGCACTTATATTCATGCATAATAAGGAGGATGAAAAACTATGTTGACACAATATGAAGAGAAAATGGATAAATCATTGGATAGCTTATTAAGCGAGTTTTCAGGTATTCGGGCAGGTCGTGCAAATCCACACGTATTGGATAAGCTGCGGGTAGATTATTACGGACAGCCGACACCGTTACAGCAGATTGCAAATATTTCCGTACCGGAGCCGAGAACCTTAATGATTCAGCCATGGGAAGCATCTATGATTAAGGAAATTGAAAAGACAATTATGTGTTCAGACTTAGGAATCACTCCGAATAATGATGGTAAGTCTGTACGTTTGAATTTCCCGGAGCTGACAGAAGAACGACGTAAGGAAATGGCAAAGGATGTTAAGAAGAAGGGTGAAAATGCAAAGGTTGCCGTTCGTAATATCCGCAGAGATGCAAATGATGCTTTTAAGAAGCAGAACAAGGCAAATGAAATATCAGAGGATGAATTAAAGGACTTAGAGGATAAGGTTCAGAAGTTAACCGATAAGTATGTAGATAAGATTGATAAAGCAGTCGAGGAAAAGACAAAGGAAATTCTGACTGTATAAGGAGATTAAAGCATGGAAATCAATGGGGAAGAATTGACAATTCCGGAGCATATTGCAATTATTCTGGATGGAAACGGACGCTGGGCAAAGAGTCGGAAGATGCCTAGAAATTACGGACATTTACAGGGGGCAAAGAATGTAGAACAGATATGTCAGGATGCATATGATATGGGCGTAAAGTACCTGACCGTCTATGCGTTTTCTACCGAAAACTGGAAACGTTCAGTCGAAGAGGTCAGCGGCATTATGAACATTTTAAGACAATATTTGACCTCCTTTAAGACCCATGTAAAGCGGGATAAGCTGACGGTTCGGGTAATCGGAGACCGTTCCAGACTTGCGGATGATATTAATCAGTTAATTGACGAGTTATGGGAAATGAGTAAGGACCATCAGGGCTTGACCTTAACAATTGCGTTAAATTACGGAAGTCGTGATGAAATTACGAGGGCGGTTCGACAGATAGCAAAGGAAGCCTGTGAACAGAAGCTCGCACCTTCCGAGATTACAGAGGATGTAATTTCTGCTCATTTGGATACAAATTATATGCCGGACCCGGATTTGCTGATTCGAACCAGCGGTGAACTGCGGCTATCCAATTATCTTTTGTGGCAGTTGGCATATACCGAATTTTATTTCACAGATGTTTGTTGGCCGGATTTCGATAAGGATGAATTATGGAAGGCTATACAGTATTATAACGGAAGGGAACGGCGGTATGGCGGAGTTAAATAATGAAAAGAAAAGTAAAGCAAAAAGCTTCTGGATACGTCTGGCAAGTACGATTGTCCTGATTACAGGCGGTGGTGCCGCTATCTATTTCGGTGGATGGATATTAGCACTGCTTCTGACAGCGGTTTCGCTCGGAGGAGTGTTTGAATTGTTCCGCGTATTCCAGATACATAAATCTCCATTTGCACCAGTCACATATGTGGCTGTTGTTGCATATAATGTTATATTGTATGCTCAATGGACGGAGTATGTACTGCCATTGATGATTGTATATCTGCTGGTTTTACTGACGGTTTATGTCTTTGCATTTCCAAAATATGATTCCAGACAGTTAGTCAGCAGTTTTTTCCCATTCTTTTATGTGGCAGTTTGTTTAAGCTATATGGAGCAGCTTCGCCAGCTTCAGCATGGTGCGATTCTGACTGCGTTGGTGTTGGTATGTGCCTGTGGAAATGATATGTTTGCATATCTGGTTGGAATTTTGATTGGAAAGCATAAAATGTTTCCAAATTTAAGCCCGAAGAAAAGTGTGGAAGGCTTTATCGGCGGTATTCTGGGAGCAGCCCTTTGTGGTGTGGGATACGGCTTTATATTCCGCAATGTAGTCGGAGGCGGAGAGCATAATTTCCCGCTTATGTTTGCAATTATCTGCGGAGTCGGAGCATTGCCGGCGGTGGTCGGAGACTTGGCAGCGTCTGCAATTAAAAGAAATCATGATATTAAGGACTACAGCAACCTGATTCCGGGACACGGGGGAATCATGGATAGATTTGACAGTATGATATTTACGGCACCGATTATATATTATCTGGTGCTATATCTGTTACAGGCATATATATAGGAGGATAGGACGTTGAAGAAGATAGCAATTCTTGGTTCGACAGGCTCCATTGGTACACAGACATTGGAGGTTGCCAGATATTACCATGAGGATATTCAGGTAACGGCATTGGCGGCCGGAAGTAATATTACACTGCTGGAGCAGCAGATTCGGGAGTTTCACCCGTCATTAGTAGCGGTCTGGAAGGAAGAGAACGCTGCAAAGCTGCGGACGCAGGTAGCAGATAGTTCCGTTAAGGTGGTATCCGGCATGGAAGGGCTTTTAGAGGTGGCAACACAGGCAGAAAGCGAAATTCTGGTGACGGCAATCGTAGGAATGATAGGGATTCAGCCGACAATTGCGGCAATAAAGGCAGGAAAGGATATTGCACTGGCAAACAAGGAGACTCTGGTAACAGCGGGACATATTATTATGCCTTTGGCAAAGCAGTGTCATGTGGACATTTTGCCGGTTGACAGTGAGCATTCTGCCATTTTTCAATGCTTAAACGGAGAATCGCATGGTGCGGTGGATAAGATATTACTGACAGCATCCGGCGGACCGTTTCGGGGAAAGAACGAAGAATTTCTGTCGCACGTACAGGTAGAGGATGCGTTAAAGCATCCAAATTGGAGTATGGGACATAAAATCACCATTGATTCAGCGTCTATGGTCAATAAGGGCTTGGAGGTCATGGAAGCAAAGTGGTTGTTCGATGTTGAAATCGAGGATGTCGAGGTGGTGGTTCAACCACAGAGTGTAATTCATTCCATGGTACAATTTCAGGATGGTGCGGTAATCGCACAATTGGGTACACCGGATATGAAGCTTCCGATTCAGTATGCATTATTTTATCCGGAGCGTCGGTATCTGCCGGGCAAGCGGCTGGATTTCGGAGCATTAACCTCCATTCAGTTTGAAAAGCCGGATATGCAGGTATTTCGGGGATTGGCAATGGCATATCAGGTAGGCAAGGAAGGGGGAAGTCTTCCAACCGTATTTAATGCTGCAAATGAATATGCAGTAGCCCGTTTTTTGGAACGCAAGATTCAATTTTTGGATATTTATCAAATGATAGAAATGTGTGTAGATGCTCACAAGAAGATAGAAAATCCTTCTGTGGAAGAGATTTTGGAAGCGGAACAGTGGACGTATGAATATATTGAGAGCAGGTGGAAGTTTGAACACAGTTATTAATGTTATCGTTATTATTTTGATATTTAATGTAATTATTATGATACATGAACTTGGTCACTTTCTGATGTGTCGTTGGACGGGAATTGCGGTTTCTGAATTTTCCATCGGAATGGGACCATGTATATTTAAGAAACAAAGGGGAGAAACCCAGTATTCCATTCGCTGCCTTCCGATAGGAGGGTATTGCATGATGCTTGGGGAGGATGAGGAAGTCAATGATGATGAACGGGCATTTTCCAACAAGCCGATTTGGGCGAGAATCGCAGTGGTTGTGGGTGGCCCCTTGTTTAATTTCGTGCTTGCGTTCTTCGCATCTGTGGTATTAATCGGAATGGCTGGTTATTTAACCGGTGAAGTCAATTATGTAGCTGAAAATTCCGCTGCACAGGAAGCCGGAATTGAAGTCGGAGATGTGATTACACGTCTGAATCATACAAGAATTTATGACTTTCGTGAGGTGTCGGTATATACACAGTTTAATCGTTCTGCCGAGCCGATAACGGTAACGTATCTGCGGGACGGACAGGAGCAGCAGGTATCGGTAACTCCGAAATATGATGAAGCAACCGGAAGGTATTTACTGGGTATTTCGGGAGGTTATCAGCAGGAGGGTGATGTACTGGCACGAACCAAGGCAAATCTCTTTACCAATTTGGGACGGAGTGCATTGGAAGTACGGTATTGGATAAAAACGACGTTTATCAGTCTGAAGGAAATGATTCTGGGGCATGTAGGCGTAAATCAGGTATCCGGAATTGTCGGGGTAGCGGATGTGATGAATTCCACCTTACAGGAAGCTCAGCAGTCAGGCGGCTTCTATACGGTGGTATTAAATCTGATTAACTTTGTAATTTTAATCAGTGCCAATCTCGGTGTTATGAATCTGTTGCCGATTCCTGCACTGGATGGAGGACGGTTACTATTCCTGCTTGTAGAGCTTGTAACCAGACGGTCTATACCGAAGGAGAAGGAAGCGGTTGTGCATGCCATTGGATTTGTATTGCTGTTGATTCTGATGGTATTAATTACGTTTAAGGATATTTGGAATCTGTTTGTTCTGCGGTAACAGGCAGAAAAGGAAAGGGTTTGAGAAAGCATGACACATAAGACATACAGAGAGTGTACGAAACCGGTTCAAATTGGCAATCAGGTGATTGGCGGTGGTAATCCGATTTTGATTCAATCCATGACAAATACAAAGACAGAGGATGTGGCAGCAACGGTGCGGCAGATTCTGGAGCTGGAGGCTGCCGGCTGTCAGATTATCCGTTGTACAGCCAACAACGAAGCGGCGGCAGAAGCCATTGGAGAGATTAAGAAGCAGATTCACATTCCGATTGTAGCGGACATTCATTTTGATTATCGGCTTGCAATTACGGCAATGGAGCATGGTGCAGATAAGATTCGGATTAATCCCGGAAACATTGGCGGAATGGACCGGGTAAAAGCAGTGGTAGATGTGGCAAAGGAGCGGCAGATACCAATTCGTGTCGGAGTGAACAGCGGTTCTCTGGAAAAAGCCTTAATTGAAAAATATCATGGGGTAACAGCAGAAGGAATCGTAGAGAGTGCTTTGGATAAGGTGCGGATGATTGAAGATTTGGATTATGACAAGCTGGTAATCAGTATTAAGTCCTCCGATGTAATGATGTGCGTAAAGGCACATGAATTAATTGCAAAGCAGACGAATTATCCGTTACACGTCGGAATTACGGAGGCAGGAACACTGCTTCGTGGAAATATTAAGTCCTCTGTGGGCTTGGGAATCATTTTATATGAAGGAATCGGAGACACCATACGGGTATCCTTGACCGGAGACCCGGTTCACGAAATTATTACAGCAAAGCAGATACTAAAGACCTTGAATCTTCGACAGGGCGGAATTGAGGTTGTATCCTGTCCGACCTGCGGAAGAACCTCCATTGACTTGATTGGACTGGCTAATCAGGTAGAGACTCTGGTAGCGGATTATGAGCATTTGAATCTGAAGGTAGCGGTTATGGGCTGTATTGTGAATGGCCCCGGAGAAGCAAGAGAAGCAGACCTCGGAATTGCCGGCGGCAACGGAGAGGGTCTGTTGATGAAGCATGGTGAGATAATTCGAAAGATGCCGGAAGGAGAATTGTTAGCCGCCCTGCGATATGAATTAGAGCATTGGGAGGGATAAGAAATGGAAGAAGGAAAGATAGGACTACTACAGGTATTTTCTGCTTATCACCCTTCCAGAACCATGCAGGAGCTGTTTGAGGATGTATTTGTAGACCGGGTTCGATTGAGCAGACAATCGAAGGTGCTGCATATATATGTAATTTCCCGGCACTTAATACATCAGCAGTATGTTCAGCAATTGCAGTATGAATTATATCCGTTTGCAAAGGGAACGGTACCGGGAATCCGGGTACTGGATATACAGGTGAAGTACCGGTTGTCGGACCGATACGGACTAGCTGATATTTATGAGGAGTACGGAGAAAGTCTGCTGTACGAGATTAAGGATGCAGACCCGATTAATTATTTATTGGTAAAAGATGAGGCATGGGTGGTAAATGATAATGTCATAACCATTCCCATGCCTGATTCTGATTTGGCAAAATGCCGGTTCCATGAGATACAGGATTATTTAATACAGGTATTTCAGGAACGTTTTGATATGGAAATTCAGGTTGGCTTTAATTTCCGGGAAGAGGATAAAACTGCTCTGCGGGAAGCCCATGAAAAGAGACTGATTCAGGAGCGGGAGCAGCATGAAAAGCAGTTAGAACAATTGCGTGCAATTGAGCGGGCTAAGCATGGGATGGATAAAACGGCAGAACCGGCTTCTCAGGATACGTCTGATAAAAAATCCGGTAAGAGCGAAAGCAATTCATCTGCCGGAGACAAGAAAAAGAAACCGGCTTCGGAAGAATTGACCATGAAAAAGCCGGAGAAGCAGGAATGGAACCGAAAAGAAGCAGGAGCAAATAATAAAGCCAGACGTTCATTGCTGCATACTGCAAAGGACCCTGAAATTTTCTTCGGACGCAATTGTGACGGAGACTTGACCGAGATTTGTGAAATTCAGGGAGAATTGGGCGAGGTTGTGGTCCATGGACAGATTATTAAGTTGGAAACCAGAGAAATCCGAAACAATAAGACAATCGTAATGTTTAACATTACAGATTTTACGGATACCATCAGCGGCAAGGTGTTTCTATCCAATGATGATTTGGATGTATTCTTTGAAAGCTTTCAGCAAGGCGGCTTTTACAGAATTAAGGGAATCGTATCCTTTGATACCTTTGCCAATGAAGTGACGCTCGGCTCCATTGTCGGAATGAAAAAAATCGGTGATTTTCGGACAACAAGGACAGACCAGTCCTTAGAGAAACGGGTAGAGCTGCATATGCACACCGTCATGAGTGATAAGGACAGTGTTGTAGATATAGAAAAAATCATCCAGCGTGCGAATGCATGGGGACATAAGGCAATAGCGATTACAGACCATGGTGTTGTACAGGCATTTCCGATAGCAAACCATGTAAAGGTAAAGGATGGATTCAAAATCATCTATGGAGTAGAGGGATATTTTGTAGATGATTTAAAGAATTTAATTATACGGTCTCATGGACAGAGTTTTCGGGATACATTTGTTGTCTTTGATATTGAGACAACCGGTAAAAATGCAAAATTTCATAAGATTACAGAAATCGGTGCGGTAAAGATTACGATGGGCAGAATTGTAGACCGCTTTTCGCAATTAGTGAATCCGGAGCGTCCGATTCCGTATAATATTACCAGACTGACGGGAATTACAGATGAAATGGTGGCAAATCAGCCGAATATTGAGGAGGTTTTGCCGAGATTTCTGGAATTTTGCGGGGATGCACCGGTGGTTGCACATAATGCTGCATTTGATACCGGATTTATTGGAAATGAAGCCAGAAAGCAGGGCTTAAGATTCGATAATACGATTGTAGATACCTTGGGTATGGCACATGTACTGCTGCCACATCTGGGAAAATTCACCTTAGACCGTCTGGTGAAGGAATTAAAAATTGTATTGGAAAATCATCATCGTGCAGTCAACGATGCGGAAGCAACCGCAGAAATGTTCTTAAAGTTCATTCATATGCTGATGGAGCGGGGAATCGAGAATCTGAATCAGCTTAATGAGCTGGCGGCAGGTTCGGCAGACAATATTAAGAAATCCAGACGGTATCATGGAATTATTCTGGCAAAAAATGAGGTGGGAAGAGTAAATCTGTACCGCTTGATTTCCATGTCGCATTTACAGTATTTTAACCGGAAACCATTGATTCCGAAGAGTATGATTAATAAATACCGGGAAGGGCTTATCGTAGGCTCTGCCTGTGAGGCGGGGGAGCTGTATCAGGCATTGTTAAATGGTGCGGATGACGGTGAGATAACAAGAATTGTGGATTTTTATGATTATCTGGAAATCCAGCCGATTGGGAATAACCGCTTTATGATTGCGGATGATAACTATCCGATTGAATCCGAAGAGGATTTGATGGAAAATAACCGGACCATTGTAAGACTGGGCGAGGAATTTCATAAGCCGGTGGTTGCAACCTGTGATGTTCATTTCCTTGACCCAGAGGATTCGGTATATCGGGCAATTATTCAGGCATCCGAGGGATTTAAAGATGTGGACAACCAGAGTCCGCTTTATTTCAGGACAACAGACGAAATGCTGAAGGAATTTGAATATCTGGGTACAGATAAGGCAAGAGAGGTTGTAATCACGAACACAAACCGGATTGCGGATATGGTAGATTACATTAAACCGGTTCGTCCGGATAAATGTCCTCCGATTATTGAAAATTCGGACGAAACGTTGACAGAGATTTGCTATAACAAGGCACATGAAATCTATGGACCGGATTTGCCGGCTGTGGTAGTGGAACGGTTAGAGCGGGAATTACATTCAATTATTTCCAATGGGTTTGCGGTGCTTTACATTATTGCCCAGAAGCTGGTATGGGATTCCAATGACCATGGGTATCTGGTTGGTTCACGAGGCTCTGTCGGTTCTTCGTTTGTAGCAACGATGGCGGGAATTACAGAGGTAAATCCGTTATCAGCACATTATATCTGTCCGGAATGTCATTTTGTGGATTTTGATTCTCCTGAGGTGCAGGCATTTTCCGGTAATTCGGGATGTGATATGCCGGATAAGAATTGTCCGAAGTGCGGACATAAGCTGCTAAAGGAAGGACACGATATTCCGTTTGAGACCTTCCTTGGTTTTAAGGGTGATAAGGAGCCGGATATTGACTTGAATTTTTCGGGAGAATATCAGGCAAATGCACATCAGTATACAGAGGAGTTATTTACCAAGGGGCATGCCTTTCGTGCGGGAACCATCGGTACGATTGCAGAAAAAACCGCTTACGGAATGGCAATGAAATATTTTGAGGAGCGTGGAATCCAGAAGCGAAGCTGTGAGGTTGAACGGCTGGCAATCGGATGTACGGGAGTAAAGCGGACAACCGGACAGCATCCGGGCGGAATGATTGTACTGCCGAAGCATGAGGAAATCTATTCCTTTACACCGATTCAGCATCCGGCAAACGACCAGAGTACACCAATTATTACAACACATTTTGAATATCATTCCATCGACCATAACCTGTTGAAGCTTGATATTCTGGGACATGATGACCCAACCATGATTCGACGCTTAGAGGATTTGACCGGTGTAGATTGTAAGACGATTCCGTTGGATGATAAGCAGGTAATGTCGCTGTTTCAAAGTACGGAAGCCTTAGGAATCACACCGGATGACATTGGCGGTGTTCCGCTTGGTTCTTTGGGAATACCGGAGTTTGGTACGGAATTTGCCATGCAGATGCTTCTGGATACGAAGCCGACCATGTTTTCGGATTTGGTGCGAATAGCAGGTCTTGCACATGGTACCGATGTATGGCTGGGGAATGCACAGGATTTGATTAAGTCGGGAACGGCTGTAATTTCAACTGCAATCTGCTGCCGGGATGATATTATGGTATTCCTGATTCACAAGGGCTTAGAGAAAGGGCTGGCATTTACGATTATGGAAAGTGTCCGGAAGGGCAAAGGCTTAAAGCCGGAGTGGGAAGAAGAAATGCTGGGGCATGGTGTGCCGGAATGGTATATAGGGTCTTGTAAGAAGATTAAATACATGTTCCCGAAGGCACATGCTGCTGCCTATGTAATGATGGCATGGCGGATTGCATGGTATAAAATTAACTATCCGTTAGAGTATTATGCGGCATTTTATAGTATTCGTGCAGATGCCTTTAACTACGAAACAATGTGTCTGGGACGCTCGCGGCTGGAATTTCACATGGAGGAGATTCGTAAGTCCGAGGACAAGAAAAATAAGGACTTAGACAGCTTAAAGGATATGAAGCTGGTACTGGAAATGTATGCCAGAGGCTATGAGTTCCTGCCGATAGACATTTACCGGGCAGATGCGGAACGCTTCTTAATCATTGACGGCAAAATCATGCCTGCCCTATGCAGTATAGAAGGTCTTGGCGGCAAAGCGGCGGCACAGGTGCAGGAAGCAGCACAGGAAGCGTTAAAGAAGGGCGGTTTTTCGTCAAAGGACAACCTGCGGGATATGGCAAAGATTGGAAAATCTACGATTGAGAAATTTACGCAATTAGGATTGCTAAATGACATACCGGATTCCGACCAATTTAGTTTATTTGATTATATGGGGAACGGTAGTTGAATAATGGAATTCTTTCACGTATACTATAATTGTAAAGAACTGATTTGCAATAGGCTTTGCTTTCTTTGAATGTAACTTATATTTCAGAGAATAAAGGAGGAAAAGGAATGGAAATATTCAATATTAAAAATGCATTGGATTGTGGCATTCCGATAGAATATACAGCACATTGCCAAAAGCGAATGCAGGAAAGAGATATTAGTCGGGCGGATGTCAGGCATTGCATTTATAATGGAGAGATTATAGAAGATTATCCGCTGAATGATGGCAATAGTTCCGAAAAATCATTACCAAGCTGTTTGATTTTAGGAAAGGATGTTGCACAAGAAAGAATTTTGCATGTGGTTGTGGGATACAATGAAAAAAGGATGCTGATAATATCTGCATGTTTTCCGGATGCAAGCCGTTGGTATGATGATTATAAGACAAGGAGGAGATAATTATGTGTAATGCATGTTTATCAGATGATAGAATTAAAACAAAAACTACGTTTACGGTTGAATATAAGGACTGTATTATTGTTGTCAAAAATGTGCCTTGCTTTGAATGTCAAAAATGTGGAGAAATTATTTTTTCTGATGATGTATCAGCTAAATTAGAAAGACTGGTTGAGGCTGCCAAAAAAATTGTACAGGAGATTTCGGTAATAGATTATAACAAAGTAGCATAATTTTAGGTATTTCATAAAAATATCACTTTTTTGAAAAAAACACTTGCATTTTAAGATTCTCTTTGTTATACTAACAAAGTCGCGTGTGAATGTGTGACAAAGAGAATATGGTTCGTTGGTCAAGCGGCTAAGACGTCGCCCTCTCACGGCGAAAACAGGGGTTCGATTCCCCTACGAACTGCTGAAGGAACAGCATCTGAAGATTCAGATGTTGTTTTTTTGTGCATGGGTTTATGCTTCCTGCATATATTAACCATGAGGATGTTTTTGGATGGTTAACTATGGACAATTCAACAATGGATACTACACCTATAAATCATACAAATAATATGGGAGAGCAGGGCTTTCTTCGGTTTGAAATCTATTCTTCACTGGGACGGATTCCGGTTGCGGATGCACATATTACCATTACGGCAACCGGTGGAACAGAGGCACCGCAGGCGGAACTGGAAACGGATGGATATGGCATGACGGATGCTGTCTCACTCTATGCACCGGCACTTGCTTATTCCATGGAGCCAACCGATAATCAGCCGTACAGTGAGTATAATGTCCGGATTACCGCATCGGGATATGAGGAACGGTATATTTCGGGAGTACAGATTTTTTCAGGTGAGCTTGCAATTCAGATTGCACAGATGCGACCGGTACAGGGAGAGGAAGCTGCATATGACCCAACTGTGATTGATGCACATACCCTGTGGGAGGAATATCCACCGAAAATACCGGAGGATGAGATTAAGTCAACAGTAGGCTCCGGAGAAATCGTACTGCCGCAGGTGGTTGTACCGGAGTATATTGTTGTGCATGACGGAGTGCCGTCCGATGACACAGCACAAAACTATTATGTCCGATATAAGGATTATATTAAAAATGTTGCCTCTTGTGAAATCTATTCCACATGGCCGGAAGCGAGTATTGAAGCAAATGTATTGGCAATTATGTCCTTTACCTTGAACCGGGTATATACCGAATGGTATCGTAATCAGGGAAAGAGCTTTACCATCACCAGCTCTACGGCATATGACCATAAATGGATATACGGAAAATCCACCTATGAAAGTATTGATGCGGTGGTAGACCGTCTGTTTACCTCTTATTTATCAAGGCCAAACGTGAAACAGCCGATTCTCACACAGTATTGTGACGGAAAACGGGTAAGCTGTCCGAACTGGATGAGCCAGTGGGGCAGTAAATATCTGGCAGACCAGAATTATACTGCAATTCAGATATTAAAAAACTATTATGGGGATACCATATATATTAATACCGCCGAAGCCGTATCCGGTGTTCCGTTGTCATGGCCGGGATATGCACTGGAAAACGGTTCCTCCGGGGATGCGGTCCGGACCATACAGGAGCAGTTGAACCGCATTGCACAAAATTACCCGGCAATTCCAAGAGTAGCAGTGGATGGTGTGTATGGACCTGCAACCGCAGCTTCCGTAACGGAATTTCAACGGATTTTCAAGCTGCCGCAGACCGGAGTTGTGGACTATCGTACATGGTATAAAATATCCGAAATCTATGTCGGAGTAACGCGAATTGCAGAATTACAATAACTATGCTATACTAAATCAGTTAGAGACCTGTACGGCTCAACTACAGAATAAATGAGACAGAAAGAGGATAGGTACGTGAAGAAATTATTGGTATACTTAAGGAATTATAAAAAGGAATGTGTTCTGGCACCGTTATTTAAGATGCTGGAGGCTTCCTTTGAATTACTGGTTCCGCTGGTAATGGCAAGAATTATGGATATTGGAATTGCAGGAAACGATATGCCGTATATCTGGAAAATGGCAGGTATTTTACTGCTTCTGGCAGTAATTGGTCTGACCTGTTCTTTAACGGCACAGTATTTTGCAGCCAAGGCAGCCGTTGGATTTTCAACGGAATTAAAGCATGCATTGTTCGGACATATCCAGAAGCTTTCATTTTCCGAAATCGATACAGCAGGAAGCTCTACCTTGATTACCCGTATGACAAGTGATATGAATCAGGTACAAAACGGAGTCAATATGGTACTGCGGTTATTCCTGCGCTCTCCATTTATTGTATTCGGTGCCATGCTGATGGCATTTACGATTAACTGGAAGGCAGCTATGGTATTTGTGGTTGCAATCCCACTGTTATCCATAGTGGTGTTCGGAATTATGTTAATCAGCATTCCGAAATTCAAAAAGGTTCAGGAACGGCTGGATGATGTACTGGGAATTACCAGAGAAAATCTGACCGGTGTACGTGTAATTCGTGCCTTTAATCAGGAGGATGAGGAACAGGAACGGTTCTATGAGAAAAATGAATGGCTGACACGCCTGCAGTTGATGGTCGGACGAATTTCCGCACTGATGAATCCGATTACATTTATTATAGTCAATGTGGCAGTCATCGTATTGCTTCAGGTCGGAGCCATACAGGTGGATAATGGAATCATCACACAGGGTGAGGTAGTTGCATTGGTAAATTATATGAATCAGATATTGGTAGAGCTTGTAAAGCTTGCGAACCTGATTATTACAATTACCAAGGCAGTTGCCTGCGGAAACCGGATTCAGTCCGTATTGGATATGGAGCTTACACAGCAATTTACGGAAGAAACGGTTACAGAGCGTGATGCAAAGATAAGAACCGCAGGAAGTGTAGAATTTAAGCAGGTATCCTTTGCTTATCACGAAGGCGGAGAAGAGGCATTAACCGGCTTGAATCTGGCGGTAAAACCGGGAGAAACCATTGGTGTTATCGGTGGTACCGGTTCCGGTAAGACGAGTCTGGTTCATTTAATACCAAGATTCTATGATGCAACAAAGGGAACCGTTCTGGTAGACGGTGTGGACGTTCTTGCCTATCCGAAACAGGAACTGCGGGAAAAGGTTGGCATTGTCATGCAGAAAGCGGTGCTGTTCAAAGGAACCATTCGGGAAAATCTGCTATGGGGAAATGAAAATGCTACGGATGAAGAACTGTGGAAGGCATTGGAAATTGCACAGGCAGTTGAGGTAGTAGCTAAAAAGGATGGCGGGCTGGATGCACAAATCAGTCAGGGCGGTAAGAATCTGTCCGGCGGTCAGCGGCAGCGGTTGACAATTGCACGTGCATTGGTGCGTCATCCGGAAATTCTGATATTGGACGATAGTATGTCAGCTCTGGATTATGCGACGGATGCCAGATTAAGACAGGCAATACAGGAGATGCCGGAGCGTCCGACGGTATTTATTGTTTCACAAAGAACCTCCTCCATACTGCACGCGGATAAAATCATTGTATTGGATGACGGAGATGTTGCAGGCATCGGAACACATGAGGAATTGTTAAAGACCTGTCAGGTATATCAGGAAATCTACGATTCTCAGTTCAAGAAGGAGGCGTAGAAGAATGAGTCAACAGGAAAATAAAAAAGGACACAACAATCAGACAGCCGCAACCATCAGACGTTTGATGAAATACTTAAAAAAATACTGGTTTTTCTTACTGGCATCGATTCTTATGGCAGCCATCAGTGTGGTTTTGACATTATACCTGCCGATTCTGACCGGTAATGCGGTAGATATGATTGTAGAACCGGGAAAGGTTGACTTTGCCGGACTGGGAAGAATCATTACAACCATGGCAGTCTGTATCGGTATCACAGCAATTGCCCAATGGATTATGAATGTATGTAATAACCGTATGACCTACGGCATTGTACGGGATGTCAGAAAGGATGCATTTGAAAAGCTCCAGAAGCTTCCGTTTCAGTATCTGGATACACACAGTAGCGGAGAAATTGTCAGCCGTATGATTGCGGATGTAGACCAGTTTGCAGATGGATTATTAATGGGCTTTACCCAGTTATTTACCAGTGTCATTACAATTCTCGGCACCTTGATTCTGATGCTGCGGATTCATCCGGTAATTGCATTTGTTGTAATCGGAATTACTCCGTTATCGTTATTTGTAGCTGCATTTATCGCAAAGAAAACCTATCATATGTTCCAGCTTCAATCGGAAACCAGAGGTGAGCAGACCGGCTTTATTGACGAAATGCTTGGTAATCTAAAGGTGGTACAGGCATATAGCCGGGAAGAACGTTCAATGGAGCAGTTCGATGAGATAAATAACCGGTTACAGAAGACCTCGTTAAAGGCAATTTTCTTTTCCTCCATTACCAATCCGGCAACCCGGTTTGTGAACAGCCTTGTCTATGCCGGTGTAGGAATTGCCGGTGCGTTGGTTGCAATTAATGGCGGAATCAGTATCGGACAATTAACAACCTTTCTGGGATATGCAAATCAGTATACCAAGCCGTTTAACGAGATTTCCGGTGTTGTAACGGAGCTTCAGAATGCGTTGGCGTGTGCTGCCCGGATTTTTGAATTAATTGATGAGACACCGCAGATTCCGGATGCGGAAGATGCAGTGGTATTAGAGCAGGTAGAGGGTAAGGTTTCGATTCAGGATGTATCCTTCTCCTATGTTCCGGACCAGAAGCTGTTAGAGCATGTCAGTCTGGATGTGGCAGCCGGACAACGGATTGCAATTGTCGGACCAACCGGATGCGGAAAAACGACATTGATTAATCTGCTGATGCGGTTTTATGATGTAAATGAAGGCAGTATACAGGTAGAGGGAACCGACATACGTCATGTCACCCGTTCCAGCCTGCGTAATTCCTATGGTATGGTATTACAGGAAACATGGCTGAAATCGGGAACGGTCCGCGAAAATATTGCAATGGGCCGACCGGATGCAACGGAGGAAGAAATCATTCAGGCAGCCAAGCTGTCTCATGCACACAGCTTTATTAAGCGGCTCCCAAACGGATATGATACTGTAATCACAGAAAACAGTGATGGTCTGTCACAGGGACAAAAGCAGTTGCTTTGTATTGCACGCGTTATGCTGTGTCACCCGCCGATGTTAATCTTAGACGAAGCAACCTCCTCCATTGATACCAGAACGGAATTAAAGGTACAGGAAGCCTTTGCCCGGTTAATGGAAGGACGAACCAGCTTTATTGTGGCACACCGGTTATCTACCATACGGGAAGCCGACCTGATTCTAGTAATGAAGGATGGTAATATCATTGAACAGGGAAACCACGAGGAATTAATGAAGCAGAAGGGATTTTATTACGGTCTTTATCAGGCAGGAAATCAATGATTCCCTGAAGGAGGAACAAAAATGGAATACCAATGGCCGTCCGGAGTTAAACGGACAAAGCAAAGAGAAGATGTATTTAAGGTGCTGACGCAGGCAGAAGAGCCATTGACTGCTATGGAGATTTTTATGCGTGTGACAGAAAATACACAGAATCATAATTATGCAATTTCAACGATATATCGTTCACTGGCGGCATTTGAGGAGCAGAATCTTCTGGAAAAAAGTACCCTGATGGGAGAGGACACTGCTGTATATGAATGGAAACGGGAGCATCACAAGCACTACGCAATTTGTCTTGGCTGCAGGAGAAAAATTCCAATCTCCGAATGTCCGATGAAGCAGGTGCAGTTACATACCAATGTGGATGGATTTCTTGTTACGGGTCATAAGCTGGAATTATACGGATACTGTGCGGAATGTCAGAAAAAGCAGGAGTGACAACGGCAGAAAATACATAGTGTTCGGATGTGCTGTTTTAGAAAAAAGTTGAAAAAGTATAGATTTGGTTGTATGATTGCAACCATAGGATGAGAGAGAAAAAGAATAGGAGGCATTGATATATGAATAGTCGGGCAATGATGGAATTAGATGATGATCTCAATGCACAGTTTGATGATTTGGTAAAATATTGCATGGTATCAGGTGCAATTAATCAGGAATTATATGCTGAGTATGATGTAAAACGCGGATTGCGGGATTCAAACGGAAAAGGTGTCCTGACCGGTTTAACAGAGATTGCGGATGTAGTAGCTTATAAGTTTGATGACGGAGTCAAGATTCCTTGTGACGGTAAGCTTTACTATCAGGGATATGATGTGCAGGACTTAGTCAGCAGCTACAAGAGCCGGCGGTTTGGATTTGAAGAAATTACATATCTGCTGTTATTTGGTGATTTGCCGAACCCACAGCAGTTAAAGAGCTTTATAGATATTTTGACGAGCTTGCAGGAGTTATCCGGTAACTTTATTCGTGACGTTATCATGAAGGCTCCGAGTGCCAATATTATGAATGGCTTACAGCGATGCGTTCTGACGCTGTATTCATATGATGAGAAGCCGGATGACATTTCCGTACCGAATGTATTGCGGCAGTCCTTGCAGCTTATCGGTAAGATTCCGTTAATATCCGTTTATTCTTATCATGCATATCGGCACATTCACTGTGGTGAAAATCTTGTCATAAGAACACCGGATAAGAATTTATCTACGGCAGAAAATATTTTGCAGATGTTAAGACCGGATGGTAATTTCACAGAGCTGGAGGCAAAGGTTCTGGATATTGCACTGGTGCTTCATGCAGAGCATGGCGGCGGTAATAATTCTACCTTTACCAATCATGTGGTTACTTCTTCCGGAACCGATACCTATTCGGCAGTTGCAGCTTCCATTGCTTCCCTGAAGGGACCGCGGCATGGTGGTGCGAACTTAAAGGTACAGCAGATGTTTACCGACATTCGGGAGCATGTATCAGATTTGAAAAATGAAGATGAAATCCGTTCCTATCTGCGAAAGATTCTGAATAAAGAAACCTTTGACAAGGCAGGCTTGATTTACGGTATGGGTCATGCGGTTTATACAGAATCCGACCCAAGAGAGGTTGTCTTAAAGGATTATGCCGAGAAATTGGCAGTTGAGAAGGGACTGCATGAGGAATTTGAGTTCTACGACAGAGTAGAGCGGCTGGCAAAGGAAGTTATTGCAGACCATAGAAGATTATTTAAGCCATTATGTGCCAATGTTGATTTTTACAGTGGATTTGTATATTCCATGCTGGGAATACCGGAGGCTTTGTTTACCCCTATTTTTGCGATTTCCCGTATTTCCGGTTGGAGTGCACACCGGTTAGAGGAGCTGGTAAATAAAGGAAAGATTATTCGTCCGGCATATAAGTTTGTAGGCGTTCATAAGAAATTTTATGATATAGATGAGCGATATTGGTAATACTAGGGATAAATGCCTGAAAGGATATACAGATGTTAGAGTTAAAAAATATTAGTTATCAGGTTGAAGATGGACAGCTTGATATATTAAAAGACATTAATCTGGTGATTGAAGACCGTTTTGTAGCGGTAACCGGTCCGAATGGTGGTGGCAAATCTACACTTGCCAAAATCATTGCAGGAATCGTGAAGCCAACCTCCGGTCAGATTATATTGGACGGAGAAGATATTACAGACTGTGATATTACAGAGCGGGCAAGAAAAGGAATCGGCTATGCTTTTCAGCAGCCGGTAAAATTCAAAGGAATTACGGTACAGGATTTGATTACCCTAGCTGCAGGCAAGCAGATTGGAATTACGGAAGCCTGTAACTATCTTGCAGAGGTAGGACTTTGTGCCAAGGATTATATTCATCGGGAGGTAAATGCAAGTCTGTCCGGCGGTGAGCTGAAACGGATTGAGATTGCCATGACGATAGCCAGAGGAGCAAAGTTTACGATTTTTGATGAACCGGAAGCCGGAATTGATTTGTGGAGCTTTCATAACCTGATTCAGGTATTTGAAGAGATGCATCAGAAAATTAACGGTTCCATTCTGATTATTTCCCATCAGGAGCGAATCCTGAACATTGCAGATAAGATTGTGGTGGTAGCTGACGGAACGGTGGTACAGACCGGCTCCAGAGATGAGATTTTGCCGGAGCTGCTGGACAATACGGGAACAGCATGTAAGACATTAATGGATAAGCTTGTATAGGAGGATGGATTGTGGATAAGATTCAGCAAGCATTATTAGAGCAGGTTGCAGACCTTCATACGATACCGGAGGGAGCTTATAATATTCGTGCAAACGGAAAGCTGGCAGGGCGGAATACCACTGCAAATATTGATATTGTTACCAAAGAGGATAAGCCGGGAATTGATATTATCATTAAGCCGGGAACTAAGAATGAAAGCGTGCATATTCCGGTTGTATTGAGTGAAAGTGGTCTGAAGGATATGGTATATAACGATTTCTATGTCGGTGCCGGAGCAGATGTTACGATTGTGGCAGGCTGCGGGATTCATAATTGCGGGGTAGACACCTCCGAGCATGACGGAATCCATACGTTTTATCTGGAAAAGGGTGCAAAGGTACGCTATATTGAAAAGCATTATGGGGAAGGAGACGGAAGCGGAAAGCGGATTCTCAATCCTACAACGGTAGTCCATGTAGGGGAGGATGCCTATCTGGAAATGGTAACGGTTCAGATTAAGGGCGTGGATTCTACCATTCGGGTTACAGAAGGAGATGTAGCGGCTGGCGGAACTTTAGTAGTAAAAGAAAAGATTATGACACATGGAAACCAGCACGCAGAGACCAGATTCTGTGTAGATATGAACGGAGCGGGAAGCAGTGCAAGCGTATCCTCCCGTTCAGTTGCAAAGGATCATTCCGTACAGTGCTTCCAGTCGGCAATCAATGGCAATGCCCCTTGTTCCGGACATACAGAGTGTGATGCGATTATTATGGATGGGGCAAAAGTAACTGCAAAGCCGGAGCTGACTGCCAATCATATTGATGCCGCACTGATTCATGAGGCGGCTATCGGAAAAATCGCTGGAGAACAGTTGATTAAGCTGATGACGCTCGGATTGACAGAAAAAGAAGCAGAAGAGCAGATTATTCAGGGCTTCTTGAAATAAAAACAGATAAAATAAAAATAAGCAAAATAAAAACGGTGAAAACTGATAAAAGGAGTATTTTGGGGAAATCCTCAAAATACTCCTTGTTCATTCAATACCACGTCGTATGGAATTAATGTTTTTCTGCGATTGCATTCACATACACATAGAAGGTGATCAGGTATAAGCCGGATAACCCAACCAGTGCATAAATGATTCTGGAAATCCATGACATATTGCCAAAGATGAAAGCAACCAAATCAAAGCTGAAGAACCCAATCAGTCCCCAGTTAATTGCACCGATAATGGCAATCGTTAGAGCAATGCAATCCAATACTTTATTGTTCATGCTAGCTACCTCCTTATAAGGACTAGTATGAACCGGATTCGTCAAACTATACATTCGGCGAGAAATTTCCTGCCTCATCACCGTATATCTGATATTTGATAATCTGCATTCTCTGGTCGGTTGCGGAAATGGTGTCGGCACATTCACGCAAATCCTGAGAAATTTTGTCCGCATTTTCTACGTCTTTTTTGTAACGTAGCTGGTGGTCCAGACTTGCCCAGAAATCCATGGCAATTGTCCGAATCTGTACTTCCACCAGAATCGGCTGTTTTCTGTCGGAGAAGAATACCGGAATCTCGATTATCAAATGCAGGCTGCGATAACCGTTTGGTTTTGGATTCTGGATGTAATCCTTCGTTTCGATTAAGGTAACATCATCCTGTGTAGTCAACATTTTAGCTACTTCATAAATATCATCAATGAAGGGACAAATAACACGAATGCCCGCAACATCATGCAGATTTGTAATTACGCTCTCCAGAGAAATTTCATAATCCTTGCTCTTTAATTTCTTGATAATGCTGTCTGGAGATTTAATTCTTGATTTTATAAATGAAATGGGATTCCGCTGGTATCGGATGGAAAATTCATCATTTAACACCTCAAGCTTTGTCTGTACCTCACGAATCGCACAGCGATACATCATCATTAACTCCATATAAGAATGTGCCTGTTCGGAAAAAATTTCAGGAATTGGCAATAATTCATTTTCAACTTTTATATTCGTAATTTGTTTTAACTCATCCATGGGAAAACACTCCTTTTCGTCTGATTCCTACAAGATTCATTATAACATTTTGGGTACAATGGGTCAACGGAGGGAAGGGGTAGTAAAAAATTAACAAAGAAGTTGCCTTTTTGCTTGCAATTTTGAGTAATTAATAATACAATATACTCGGCAGAAATTGGTTTTTATCTATTTTGAAAACCATGAAATAAATATACAACGGAGGGCTTAATATGAGCAATAATTCTCAATTGTCTGCTAGACAACGAATCGATTCTCTGTTAGACGAAGCCAGCTTTGTCGAGGTTGGCAGCTATGTAACAGCAAGAAGTACAGATTTTAACATGGCAGACAAAGAAACACCTGCTGACGGTGTCATTACCGGTTACGGAGTTATTGATGGTAATCTGGTATTTGTATACAGTCAGGATGTAACAGTAATGAATGGGTCAATTGGCGAAATGCATGCAGCTAAAATCGCTAAAATCTATGACATGGCAGTTAAGATGGGTGCACCAGTGGTTGGATTCATTGACTGTGCCGGATTACGTTTACAGGAAGCAGTCGATGCCTTGAACGGATTCGGTACCATTTATGCAAAACAGGTTATGGCATCTGGTGTAGTACCACAGATTACGGCTGTATTCGGAAGCTGTGGCGGCGGAGCAGCCTTAATACCGGGATTAAGTGATTTCGCATATATGACCAAAGAGGATGCAAAGCTGTTCGTAAATGCACCGAATGTATTAGACGGTAATCATGTATCAAAATTGGATACGGCTTCCGCAGAGTTCCAGAGTGCAAATTCCGGAAATATTGATGGCGTATTTGATACAGAAATGGAAGTGCTGGGACAGATTCGTCAATTAATCACAATGCTTCCTGCAAATAACGAAACAGATTTGTCTTATACAGATTGTGATGATGACCTGAATCGTGCAGTTGCAGTAGAAGGATATGTGAATGATGCAAAGTCTCTGTTGATTACAGTTTCAGATAATCAGGTATTCTTAGAGACAAAGAAGGACTATGCAAAGGATATGGTAACAGGCTTTATCCGCTTTAATGGAACTACGGTGGGCTGTGTGGCAAATCAGGGAACTGAAGGCGGAGATGTACTTTCCGCAAAGGGTGCATATAAAGCCGCAGAGTTTGTTTCCTTCTGTGATGCATTTGAAATTCCGGTATTGACAGTTACGAATGTAAAGGGATATAAGGCAACAGTAGAAGAGGAGCCATTACTGGCTAAGGCAGTTGCAACTATGACAGCAGCATTTGCAGGGGCAACGGTTCCGAAGGTAAACTTAATTACCGGAGAAGCATTTGGCAGTGCTTATACAGCTATGAACTCAAAGGCAATCGGTGCGGATATTGAGTATGCATGGGCTACTGCAAAGATCGGCATGATGGAGCCGGATGCAGCCGTTTCTATTATGTATGCAGATGAAATTGCAGCAGCGGATGATAAGAAGGCATGTATTGCCGAGAAAAAGAAGGAATTTGCCGAGAAGCAGGCAAGTGCAATGGCAGCAGCCAAGCGTGGCATTGTGGATGACATCATTGTTCCGGATGCAACCAGAAAGAGATTAATTGCTGCATTTGAGATGCTGTATACCAAGTGTGAAGAGAAGCCGGCAAAAAAGCATGGCTCCAAATAGTGAGGTGACAACAGAATGAAGAAAAAACTATTATTGGGTTTCCTGTTTGTTCTCATGCTGACACTGACGGCTTGCGGTAAGAGTGTGGACCTGCCGGAGGACTTCGATACTACGAATTACGGTATGGCGGTTGAACAGTTGACAGCCAGTGTGCTTCAGTTAGATGATTCTTCATTAACGGTATATGCCAATGATGCAGAGTATTACACATCCGATGACAGCTTGGGATTCGGAGTTGATGTATATAAGGCACTTTGTTCCGGCACCATAACTGCAAAGAATGAGGCCGGTACTGTTGTTGGTCTGGGTGATGATATAGAATATTCTATGGATGACGGAAAGGTTGTTATAACCGTTCCGGTAGAGTTCTCATCACACACTGTTAATTACGAATATACATTTTCAGCAAATGAACGGGCAGCCTACAATCCATATGTACCAAAGTATGAACTGACACAGGCAGTAGTTTCTACCCAGTATTCAATGGGTGAGCTGATGGAAAAGGCAGCTATGAATACCCTGATGGGAATGGGCGTTGTATTCCTGGTATTAATCTTTATATCACTGGTAATCAGCCTGTTTAGATTCCTGCCGGGAAGCGGTGCAAAGCAACAGGCAAAGAAGCAGGCAGAAAAAGCTGCTGTACAGAAGAAGCAGACAACATCTGCAGCACCGGCACCTGCTGAGAATCTGATGAATGATAAGGAACTGGTGGCAGTTATTACGGCGGCAGTTATGGCAGCAAACGGCAGCGGAGCTGTCGGAAGCAGCAGTGATAAGTTAGTAGTACGCTCGATTAAGAGAGCAGCACGATAATCAATTAGGAGGATATGAACATGAAGAATTATAGAATTACCGTAAACGGAACCGCATATGATGTGGCAGTAGAAGAATTAGGTGGAAGTGTAGCTCCTGCAGCCAGCATTCCGGCAGCACCAGCAGCTCAGGCAGCTCCGGCTCCTGCAGCAGCACCGGCAGCTTCTTCTGCAGCAGGCAGTATCACTGTAACTTCTCCGATGCCGGGTAAGATTCTGGCAGTAAAGGCTTCTGTCGGACAGGCAGTAAAGAAGGGCGAGGTTGTATTGATTCTGGAAGCTATGAAGATGGAAAACGAAGTGGTAGCACCAGAGGATGGAACAATTGCAAGTATTGATGTTGCAGTTGGCTCTGCTGTAGAGGCAGGCGATACTTTAGCTACTTTGAACTAAAGCACTGTCATACAATATTATTCTGACAGGAGGAAAATAAATGGATTACATTATATCAACCTTGCAAAATCTTGCCGATCAGACAGCGTTCTCCACGTTATACTGGGGAAATTATGTAATGATTTTAGTTGCTCTGGTATTCCTATATCTGGCAATTGCAAAGGGATTTGAACCATTACTTTTAGTACCGATTGCATTCGGTATGTTATTATCCAACATGTTCCCTGGCATTATTGAAGAGGGTGGCTTGCTTCATTTCTTCTATATGCTGGATGAATGGAGTATCTTACCGTCTTTGATATTCCTTGGTGTTGGAGCCATGACAGACTTTGGTCCATTGATTGCAAACCCGAAGAGCTTCTTACTTGGTGCAGCCGCACAGTTTGGTATTTATGCAGCATACTTCCTTGCAATCTTTATGGGATTCGGAGGAAAAGAAGCAGCCGCTATTTCTATTATCGGTGGTGCGGATGGTCCGACCTCCATTTTCCTTGCAGGTAAGCTCGGAATGGGCGGTACTCTGATGGGACCAATCGCAGTAGCGGCATATTCTTATATGGCATTAGTACCGGTTATTCAGCCGCCGGTTATGAAGTTATTCACAACCGAAAAGGAACGTAAGATTAAAATGGATCAGCTTCGTCCGGTTTCTAAGCTGGAGAAGATTTTATTCCCAATCATTGTTACGATTGTAGTTGTATTGATTCTTCCTACAACCGCACCATTGGTAGGTATGCTGATGCTTGGTAATCTGTTCCGCGAGTGTGGCGTTGTAAAACAGTTAACAGAGACTGCATCAAATGCATTGATGTATATTGTAGTTATCCTGCTGGGTACTTCCGTAGGTGCAACTACAACAGCTCAGGCATTCTTGAAGGTTAGTACCTTAAAGATTGTAGTATTAGGCTTGGTAGCATTTATCTTTGGTACAGCAGCCGGTGTATTATTTGGTAAGCTGATGTGCTGGGTTACTAAGGGTAAGGTTAACCCATTGATTGGTTCAGCCGGTGTATCTGCTGTTCCTATGGCAGCTCGTGTATCACAGAAGGTTGGTTCAGAGGCAGACCCTACGAACTTCTTATTGATGCATGCAATGGGACCTAACGTAGCAGGTGTTATCGGTACTGCGGTTGCAGCCGGAACATTTATGGCTATATTCGGTGTGAAATAATTAGATTGAATTACAGACAATAAAAGGAGGAACGATTATGGCAGATCAGGTAGCGGCTAAGCCGGTTAAGATTACTGAAACTGTATTGCGTGATGCACATCAGTCTTTGATTGCAACTCGTATGACAACAGAACAGATGTTGCCAATTATTGATAAAATGGACCAGGTGGGATACCATTCTGTTGAGTGCTGGGGTGGTGCGACCTTCGATGCTTCCCTTCGGTTCTTACATGAAGACCCATGGGACAGACTTCGGAAATTAAAGGATGGATTTAAGCATACAAAGCTGCAGATGTTATTCCGCGGACAGAACATTCTGGGTTACAGCCCATATGCAGATGATGTAGTAGAATATTTTGTTCAGAAATCCATTGCAAACGGTATTGATATTATTCGTATTTTTGACTGCTTGAACGATCTTCGGAATCTGGAAACTGCAGTTAAGGCAGCAAATAAGGAAAAAGGTCATGCACAGGTTGCATTGTCGTACACCTTAGGAGATGCTTATACTCTGGATTACTGGAAGGATATGGCAAAGAAGATTGAAGATATGGGTGCAGATTCTATCTGTATTAAGGATATGGCAGGCTTGTTAGTTCCGACAAAGGCTACAGAGCTGGTACAGGCATTAAAGGAAGGTACAAAGCTTCCGATTCAGCTGCATACCCATTACACCTCAGGTGTTGCTTCTATGACTTATATGAAGGCAGTTGAAGCAGGTTGTGATGTTATTGATACAGCGATGTCACCGCTTTCTATGGGTACATCTCAGCCGGCAACCGAGGTTATGGTAAAGGCGTTTGAGGGAACTCCGTACGATACCGGATTAGACCAGAATCTTCTGGCAGAAATAGCAGATTACTTCCGTCCGCTTCGTGAGCAGTGGTTAGAGAGTGGTCTGTTAAGTCCAAAGGTTATGGGTGTTAATATTAAGACTCTGTTGTATCAGGTACCGGGAGGTATGTTATCAAACTTAGTTTCCCAGTTAAAGGAAATGAAGGCAGAGGATAAATTTGATGCCGTATTAGAGGAAGTACCAAGAGTTCGTAAGGACTTTGGTGAACCACCACTTGTTACACCAAGCTCTCAGATTGTAGGTACACAGGCTGTATTGAATGTTGTAACCGGAGAGAGATATAAGATGCTGACAAAGGAATCTAAGGACTTGTTAGCAGGTAAGTACGGTCAGACCGTTAAGCCAATGAATCCGGAGGTTCAGAAGAAGGCATTGGATAGTCTTGGTATGAAAGAGCCAATTACCTACCGTCCGGCTGATGATATTGAACCACAGCTTGCAAAGCTGGAACAGGAAATGGCACAGTATAAGCAACAGGATGAGGATGTATTATCTTATGCATTGTTCCCACAGGTAGCTACCGAATTTTTCAAGTATCGTGAGGCACAGCAGAAGAAGGTAGATGAATCGGTTGCAGATACGGAAAATAAAGCATATCCGGTATAAGGAAATATCCGGTTAAAGAAAGATAAGCATAGGCTGCCGCAAAGGGAAATCTCGGATGTGGCAGCCTTATATTTTTAAGTAACAGATAAAATGTACAAGGACACAGGAGACGCAGATATGTCAAAGGTTATCGTGATTGGCGGCGGAGCCGCAGGTATGATGGCGGCAATTGCTGCTGCCCGGAAAGGGCATCAGGTTCTTATAGCAGAAAAAAACGAAAAGCTCGGAAAAAAGCTGTTTATAACCGGAAAAGGAAGATGCAATGTAACGAATGCTTGTGATACGCAGGATATATTTTCCAATATTGTGACGAACCATAAGTTTCTTTATAGCTCCGTTTATGGATTTGATAACTGGATGACCTATTCTTTTTTTGAAGACCTGGGCGTACGCTTAAAAATTGAACGGGGAAATCGGGTGTTTCCGGAATCCGACCATTCCTCGGATGTGATTCGGGCGTTGGAACGGGAATTAAAGCGTTTACAGGTGGAAATTCGGTTAAAAACAGTGGTAACGTCCATCTGTACTGCACAGGGAAGCATTACGGGTGTAAAGGTACAGACGGCAGGAGCAACGGGTGAAACCGAGTTTTCCGCAGATGCGTTAATTCTTGCCACAGGCGGATGCTCTTATAAGAGTACCGGCTCTACCGGCGACGGTTACCGGTTTGCAAAGCAGTTAGGGCATACCGTTCATGTCTGTGAACCATCATTAGTTCCCTTTGAGACAGAAGAAGCGTGGTGCAGGGATTTAATGGGTCTGACATTAAAAAATATCCGGATTCAGGTGAGGGACGGCAAAAAACAGTTGTATGAAGGCTTTGGAGAACTGTTGTTTACACATTTTGGTGTCAGTGGTCCGTTGGTACTGACTGCCAGTACCAAATTAGGCGGTTATATGAAGCCGGTATCGGATAATGGTAATGGCATCCGGCATAAGGAAGAGGCATCCGTTATGCTAAAGCATCCGTTGGAATTATTAGTGGATTTGAAGCCGGCATTATCAGAGGAACAGTTAGACGAGCGGTTACAAAAGGATTTCTTCCGCTATCAGAACCGCCGGTTACAGAATGCAATGGATGATTTACTTCCAAAGAAACTGATTCCGATTGTAATTGAGTACAGTGGTATCCCATTTGAAAAGAAGGTAAACAGCATCAGTAAGGAAGAACGGCAACGGCTGATTCAGGTGTTAAAGCAACTGCCGCTGCATATTACAGGGTGTCGGGGATTTCAGGAGGCAATTATTACCAGAGGGGGTGTGGATGTGAAGGAGATAAATCCGCAGACCATGGAATCCAAACTGGTACAGGGACTTTATATTGTAGGAGAGCTTCTGGATACGGATGCAGTAACCGGTGGCTATAATCTGCAAATTGCATGGAGTACGGGATATGCAGCAGGAAATGCAATTCCGTAATGTAGGAAAGAAGGGGCGGTGAGATGGTATGTATAAAATTATGATAGTAGAGGATGATTCCGGTATGGCATATGCCATGAAGACCCAATTGGAAGCATGGGGATATGAAGTATATGTGGCAAAGGATTTCCAGAAGATTACCTCTGAATTTCAGGCAGAACAGCCGCATCTGGTATTATTGGATATTATGCTTCCGTTCTACAATGGGTATCACTGGTGCAGTGAACTTCGAAAGCAATCCAATGTACCGATTCTCTTTATTTCCTCTGCGTCTGATAATATGAATATCATTATGGCTATGAATATGGGCGGTGATGATTTTATCGCAAAAACGTTTGACCTGAACGTATTACTGGCTAAGGTACAGGCAATTCTCAGAAGAACCTATGATTTGGCAGGTACGATTCCGATTTTGGAGCATAGAGGGGCAATTCTGAATCTGAATGACATGACCTTACACTATAATGACCAGACCATGAATCTGACCCGGAACGAATTTCGTATTTTACAGACCCTTCTGGAGCAAAAGGGCAGAGTTGTCAGTCGGAATACGCTGATGACCCGGTTATGGGAAATCGATGATTATGTGGAAGAAAATACGTTAACGGTAAATATTAACCGGTTACGCAGAAAATTAGAGGATATGGGCTTAGAAGAATATATTAAAACCAAGGTTGGATGCGGTTATATAATAGAGTGATGCCGGGAGTGCGTGAAAATGAAGAACTTATTGCGGATAGTCGGAAACTATATAAGACAGTATTGGAAAACAGGTATTTTACTTGCTGCCTGTGCCGGAATATTTCATGGAGTGTTTTATCTGTATAAAATCACACCGGAAATTGTGCTGTATGCAGACGGTATGTGTCTGTTATTAACAGGTATCGTTATTATCGTCCACTTTGCTATATTCTACCGTAAATATTGTGAGCTTACAGCATTAAAGAAGCAGGAGACCTTCGTTTTGCAGGAATTGCCGGTAACGGCATCCGCTATAGAGCAGGAATATCAGGAAATATTGGAGAAGTTAAAGGAATGCTATAATCAGGATATGCAGGGATGGAATCAGGAGCGAAGAAACAGCATTGATTTCTATACCACATGGGTACACCAGATAAAAGCTCCGATTGCTGCCATGAAGCTGATTTTACAGGCGGAGGATACAGAAGAGAATCATGAGCTTCTGGGAGAACTGTTCCAGATTGAACAGTATGTAAATATGGTGTTATCCTTTTACCGGCTGGAAGGAACGGAAACGGACTATGTATTTCGGGAGGTCGATTTAGATTCCATGATTCGGCAGGTTATCCATAAATATGCCGGACAATTCATAAGGAAAGGGATTCGTCTGGAATTTCAGGAAACAAACCAAACGCTTCTGACGGATGAAAAATGGTTTGTATTTCTTTTGGAACAAATTATATCCAATGCGATTAAATATACGGTAACAGGCAGTATCCGGATATTCTCGGAAAAGCCCGGAGCTTTAACCATTGCAGATACCGGGATCGGAATTGCTTCGGAGGATTTACCAAGAATTTTTGAAAAGGGATTTACCGGTTATAATGGGAGAATGGATAAAAAGGCAACCGGGCTTGGGCTGTATCTGTGCAAAAAGACAGCCGAGCGGCTGGCAGTAAGCGTAAGCTGTACTTCAACTGTCGGGAAGGGAAGTACCTTCTATATTGAGGGGGAAAAAGAGGAACAACTGGTAGATTAATACACCGACTTACAAAAATGTCACATACGAAATGCAGACTGTCACCTGAATGAATGGAGAAGGAATCAGCAGAAGTCTTATAATAAGGCCATAGAAAAGCCGATAACAGGCAGTTAATTTCAAGGAGGTTTCATATGGCAATATTAGAGGTAAATAATCTGAAAAAAATATATACGACCCGGCTGGGTGGTAATCAGGTGCAGGCATTAACCGATGTCTGTTTCTCTGTAGAGCAGGGAGAGTATGTGGCAATTATGGGAGAATCCGGTTCGGGAAAGACAACGCTTCTAAATATTTTGGCAGCATTGGACCGTCCAACCTCCGGAGAGGTATGGTTAGACGGAGAACGGTTGTCGGATATAAAAGAGCGGGAATTATCTGCATTCCGCAGAGATAATCTTGGATTTGTCTTTCAGGAGTTTAATCTGTTAGATACCTTTTCATTAAAAGACAATATTCTGCTTCCTTTGGTATTGGCAGGAAAATCTTATGCAGATATGCAGATTCAGTTAAAACCACTGGCAAATAAATTAGGAATCAAGTCGTTACTGGAGAAATATCCTTATGAGGTATCCGGCGGACAAAAGCAGCGTGCGGCAGTTGCAAGAGCATTAATCACGAATCCGAAGCTGATATTGGCAGACGAGCCGACCGGAGCCTTGGATTCCAAATCAACAACAGAGTTATTAAAGGTCTTTGAACAGGTGAATGAAGAAGGGCAGACCATATTGATGGTAACACATTCCGTCACCGCTGCCAGTCATGCAGGAAGAGTATTGTTTATCAAAGACGGACAGGTATTTCATCAGTTATATCGCGGAAACAGTTCCATTGAAGAACAATATCATAAGATAACGGATACGTTGACGATTCTTACGACAGGTGGTGAGAAGGATGCATAAATTCTTTTATTTCCGCCTTGCGGCAAACAATATACGAAAAAACGTGCAAATTTATCTTCCGTATATCATCACCTGTGTTCTGACAATTGCGATGTATTATATTATGCATTCCATTTCTGTCAATGAAGATATTCTGGAAATGGGAATAACCGGAGAGATGTTATTAAGAATCTTAACCTTTGGGCGTTATGTAGTAGCTGTTTTTTCAGTGATTTTTTTATTCTATACAAACAGTTTCCTGATGAAACGGAGAAAGAAGGAGATTGGCTTGTGGAATGTGCTGGGAATGGAGAAACGGCATATTTTGAAGGTAATCGCAATGGAAACACTGGACATTGCCGTAATCAGTCTGCTTTTCGGAATTTTGACGGGAATCCTGTTTGAAAAGCTCGCCTATCTGGTGCTTTTGAAGATTATGAACTTTGAAATTGTATTTGGCTTCCATATTTACCGGAATGCATTACTGACTACCGTTATAGTATTTGGTGTTATCTTTTTGTTGGTCTATATAAAGTCCTTGTGGTCAGTCTCCGTATCCAGACCAATTGAGCTGTTAAAGGGAGAAGCGGTTGGAGAAAAAGAACCAAAGGCAAAGTGGATACTTGCAATATTAGGAGTACTATGTATTGGAAGCGGTTATTGGATTTCTGTTACCACGAAGAATCCGTTGCAGGTAATAGGAGTATTCTTTTTGGCGGTTCTTTTGGTAATTATCGGAACTTATTTCTTGTTTACTGCGGGTACAATTGCATTCTTAAAGCTGCTGAAAAAGAATACCGGATTCTATTACAAAACGAATCATTTTACCGCAGTTTCCGGTATGTTGTACCGGATGAAACGAAATGCAGTGGGACTTGCCAATATTTGTGTGCTTTCTACTATGGTGTTAGTCATGTTGTCAACAACCATTAGTATGCGGACCGGAATGGAGGATTCCATTCGGAGAATGTATCCGAGTGATTTTATGATGATGGCAGAAACAGATGAATTTCCGGAGGAATGGCAGACGGAACTTCGTACCTGCATAGACGAGCATTTATTAGAGGTTCAGAGAAGCTATCAGTATTCCTATTATGATTTCTCGGCAATAAAGGAGGGAAACCAAATTGTTCCGGATGCGTATGCATTTTCCGATGTCAGTTCCGATGAAATTATGTATTGTTTTCTGATTTCACTTGAGGATTATAACCGGATTGCGGAAGCAAATGTTTCCTTGCAGGAGGGTGAAAGTCTGGTGTATAGCATAAAGGATAACTTTTCGCAGGACACATGGCAGATGCTCGATAAATCCTATCAAATCAAAGAACGGCTAACGGATTTTATCCCGATATATTCAAACAGTATCTTTACAGAGGCTTATATTGTAATGAATGAAGCTGATATTCAGGAGATTCAGAAGGAATTAAAGGATGCACAGGGAGATTTGGCAGGTGGAATAAGCTGGATAGTCGGATATGATTTTAAAGGCTCTGCAGAAGAAAAGCATGCATTTTATCTGGATGTGGAAGAAATGGCAGAACAACAGGGCTGGTCGGATACGCATACGGTGCAATTATATGAACAGCAGGATGTTCGGAATGCATTCTTAAATGCATATGGCGGATTATTGTTTGTAGGTATCTTTTTGGGAATATTATTTACAATTGCTACGATATTAATTATCTATTATAAGCAAATATCCGAAGGCTATGAGGACCGGGAGCGTTATGTGATTATGCAGAAGGTAGGTATGAACAGAAAAGAAGTAAAGGCTTCTATACAGTCACAGATATTAATTGTCTTTTTCCTGCCACTGTTGACGGCTGTTCTGCACGTATTATTTGCATATCCGGTAATTGAACGATTGCTTCGGATGCTGCATTTTGATAACCGAATGCTGTTCTTAGGATGTATTTTGGGATGCGTAATCGTATTTGGTATTTTATATACAACGGTCTATGCTGTAACGTCTAAGGTATATTACAAGCTTGTACAATGGAAATAACATCTGTTAGGAAAACTTTACATCCTCCTTATAGAATTGTATAATGTAAAGATAAATAGAAAATCTATATACAATAAGGAATCTATAGGTGATTAAAATTATATTGTATCTATCTTACAAGGGGGATGAAAGCTTTGATACCATGTAATATATGCGGAAAAGCGTATAAGGATGAGGATAAGGTGACAATATGTGATGCGTGTGGAAGTGTTATTCCGGAGATTGCAATGCGGGAATATTCTGACACGTATCATATAGGGATTCAGTTACTGGGACATTTATGTGAGGGTCTCCTTGCGTTAATGAGCTGTGCATGCGGCTGTCTGATGATTATTTTTCCTGCAAAGGGGCTCGTATATGCAATCATGGCATTGTTAGTACTGGTAATAGCAATATTGCAAATCAATCAATATAAGAGTTATACTTATACCATTTATGCAACAGTGGCTGCCGGTGTAGTTCTGTTTTTGTTTGTGGGAGTCGTGATACTTGCTTATGCATCCGTTGATTTTAATCTGGGATTTTTCCGTATATTTCCTACGGTGAGTTGGTTTGAAGTCATAATTCCGATTCTGGATATATGTTATATAATCAACCTTTTGTTATATCGAAAATTATTGGAAGGTTCTTATAAGCGTTATTATATGGAGCATAATCATGTATCGAAAGAACAGTATAAAAAGATAAGACCTATAATACTGGAAGTAAAGCATGGAAATAAAAAGAAATATAAAAGCGGAATCAGTATCCTGTCATATGTACTGGTGATAATTTTTGCTGTTTTGTTTGCAATAGGAGAAGGCAATCTGCTTAATATGACATATAAATACAAAGATTATATGGAATATGCAGCAAAAAACATGGCATCCGACATTTATGATTCAGAACAAGGGGAAAAGCCGGATTATACTTTTTCAAGTATAGTAATTGCTCAGGATAGGATAGCAATTGATGAAGATATGCGGCTGCGGGCTGCTTATTATAACGCATATTATGATACGGACTATGATATAGACCATTTACAGGAAGTATTATATCCGTTTTTGCAGAACTTTTACGGAGATGCAGAGTTGTTTCGATATAGTATGGCAGTCATCCCATGGTTTAATTATAATCCGCTAAGAGAAATGGACTGGGATGAAGCAGAGGATGAAATTTACGAGTTTGGGAAACTGGTATCTGCTTATATGTACTGTATAAACGGAAAAGTACATAATTCTTATAACGAGGTGCCGGCAGATACGTTAAATGAACTGGCAAGATTATATGTAAGTGGTGATAGTGAAATCTTGAGGCGGGCTATCCTGTATCATCAGTTAATGGGATTGACCGGTCAGGAAGGCTTTTCCTATCAGGATGGAAAAATTGTGTGTCCGGAGCAGACACATATTAATCGGCTATATGTATATGTTGCTATGTATAACGTCAGAGATGAGTTTGAACATGCATGGAACAAATGGTATCACAAAGAACTTAATTCAGAAGATTTGCAGGTTGAACAAATGTGTGACGAATATGCTGAGTTTTGTGAAACCGGAATTTTGAACGAGGACTGTCTGCTGGAAAAAATATATGCAAGCAGAGATGAAGATTGGATAGATGTATGGGAAAGTAGTGCAAAACATTTACAAAGGCGAAGTGAATCGGAGGATAATCGTTACACCTATGTGAAAAAATACATTACAGAAGACGGAACATGGGATGTTCAGGAATTGGAGGAGGCAGAAGAATTAAGTGCGGAACAGTACAGACTCATAAAAGAAGCTTGTGATAGCTGGTATGAAATCCAATTCCAAAAAACAGAATGATAAGTCAATAAAGAAAAGCAAAGAAAGAAATAGACAGAATCAAGGAATTGGTATAAGATAAAGAATGCCAATATAGGGAGCTGTTACTTAAGGAGGATATATAATTATGGCAAGTGTGGCAATTGATGGACCGGCAGGTGCGGGAAAAAGTACCATAGCAAAGCTGGTGGCAAAGGAATTACATGCAATTTATGTAGATACAGGAGCTATGTACCGGGCAATTGCAATCTATTTCTTGAGAAATCATCTGAACCCGGAAAAGCCGGAGGAGGTACTTCAGGCGTGCAGGGAATTAGAAGTATCTATCAGCTATGAGGACGGAATGCAGCAGGTCTGGTTAAACGGTGAAAATGTAACCGGTATGTTACGGACAGAAGAGGTTGGCAATATGGCATCTAAGTCCTCTGCAAAACAGCCGGTTCGTGATAAACTGTTGCAGCTGCAAAGAGATATGGCAATAAAGCAGAGCGTTGTAATGGATGGACGGGATATTGGAACCAATGTATTGCCGAATGCAGAGGTAAAAATATATCTGACTGCATCAGCCGCCGAGCGTGCCAGAAGAAGATATGAAGAATTGAAGCAAAAAGGAGAAGCTTGTGATATTAAGCAGATAGAAGCGGATATTATAAAGCGTGACGAACAGGATATGAACCGGGCAATTGCTCCGTTAAAGCAGGCAGAGGATGCCTATTATCTGGATAGCTCGGACATGACTATTCCACAGGTTGTGGATACTATTTTAGAGCGTTGTAAGGAGAATGCAGCATGGAACTGATTCTGGCAAAAACCGCAGGCTTTTGTTTTGGAGTAAAACGGGCAGTAGAAACGGTTTATCAGGAAGTGGAACGGGAGCATCCGGTGTATACCTACGGACCCATTATTCATAACGAAGAAGTAGTTAAGGATTTGGAACGCCGGGGCGTACAGGTGATTCACAGCAAAGAGGAATTGCAAAAGCTGACCTCCGGAACCATCGTGATTCGTTCCCATGGCGTAGAAAAAGAGGTTTATGATATTATTGAACGCCAAGGCTTACATCTGGTGGATGCAACCTGTCCGTTTGTATTGAAAATCCACAACATTGTACGAGAAGAAAGCGAAAAAGGTAATCGCATTGTCATTATCGGGAACAATGAACATCCGGAGGTAGAGGGCATAAAAGGGTGGTGCAGCAACACACCTTATGTGGTTGAATCAAAGGAAGATATTGAAATTATCAAGCCGGAACAGGGCGAAAAACTGGTAATTGTATCCCAAACGACATTTAATAACAAGAAATTTCAAGAATTAGTTGAAATTATATCAAAAAAAGGGTATGATAGTAATGCTTGTAATACGATTTGCAATGCGACGGAGGCAAGACAAAAGGAAACCGCACAAATTGCCAAAGAAGTAGATGCAATGATTGTTATTGGCGGTAAGAATAGCTCAAACACGCAGAAGCTATATGATATCAGCAAGATTGAATGTGCAAATACTTACTATATACAGACACTCGTTGACTTGGATTTGACTGCTTTTGAATCCGTAAGTAGGGTAGGTATTACTGCAGGGGCATCTACCCCAAATAATATTATTAAGGAGGTTCATGACAGCATGTCAGAATTAAGTTTTGAAGAATTATTACAGGAAGAAGAAAAGAACAGTATTCAGATTGCACCAGGCAAATTGGTAGAGGGCGAAGTATTAAGCGTTAAGCCGGATGAGATTATTGTAAACATTAATTATAAATCAGAAGGCGTAATTCCGAGAAGCGAATATACCAATCAGCCAAATGCAGATTTAACAACTATGGTGCAGGTTGGAGATAAGATTTCAGCAAAGGTTGTTAAGAACAATGATGGTGAAGGACAGGTATTATTATCCTACAAGCGTGTTGCATTGGATTTAGCAAACGATAAGCTGGAAGCAGCTTGTGAAAACGGAGATGTTTTAACAGGAAAGGTAGTACAGGTTTTAGAAGGCGGTTTAACTGTACTGTATGGAGAAAGCAAGGTATTTATTCCTGCCAGTCTGGTATCCGATACTTATGAGAAGAATCTGGATAAGTACATGGATCAGGAAGTTGAATTTGTAATTACAGAATGTAATCCGAGAAAGCGGAGAATCATCGGTAATCGTAAGATGTTGCTGGTTGCAAAGAAGGAAGAAGCTCAGAAGGCATTGTTTGAGCGGATTGAAGTAGGTATGACAATTGAAGGAACCGTTAAGAATGTAACTGACTTTGGTGCATTCATTGATTTAGGCGGTGCAGACGGTCTGCTTCATATCTCTGAAATGTCATGGGGCAGAGTTGAGAATCCAAAGAAGGTATTAAAGGTGGGTGACACCGTTAAAGCATTCATTAAGGATATTCAGGGTAACAAGATTGCATTGAGCATGAAGTTCCCAGAGTTAAATCCATGGGCAAATGCAGCAGAGAAGTATGCTGTTGGTAATATTGTAACCGGTAAGGTTGCAAGAATGACAGACTTCGGTGCATTTGTTGAATTAGAGCCGGGTGTAGATGCATTACTGCATGTATCCCAGATTGCAAAGGAGCATATTGAGAAGCCTTCTTCTGTATTGTCAATCGGACAGGAAATTACAGCAAAGGTAGTTGATTTCAAGGAAGCAGATAAGAAGATTAGCTTAAGCATGAAAGCATTACTTCCGGAGGATGATGCATCTGAGGAAGCTCCTGCTGAAGAAACAGAAGAATAATACAGAGTTTGTATTTCAAGCTATAAATGAGCTGCCGATTTATCGACAGCTCATTTTGGATATATCGGGAGATAAAAGAAATGACAGATTATGGACAGTTTAAAAAAGATATTCTGAGTCTGACCGGCATAGATTTGAATGCCTATAAGGAACGGCAGATGAAGCGAAGAATCCAGACATTGAGCCAGAAATATGGATTTCAGGACTATGGGGATTTTTATCAGGATTTAAAGAAAAATCCGGAGCATCGAAAGCAGTTTCTGAATTACCTTACAATTAATGTGTCGGAATTTTATCGAAATCCGGCACAGTGGAAGACCTTGGAAACAGATGTTATCCCGGAGCTTTTACAGGATACGAAGCACACCTTAAAAATATGGAGTGCTGCCTGCTCGACCGGTGATGAACCATATACAATTATTATGATGATGAAGGAAGCATTTCCAAAGGTAAAGGTTGAACTTCTGGCAACGGATTTGGATGACTTGGTAATTGCATATGCAAAGGAAGGCTGTTATCCGAAAAAGAGCATTCAAAACCTGCCTGAAAAATACATAAACAAGTATTTTACCCGGACAGCAAACGGAATGTATCAGATTTCAAAGGAAATTATGGACTGTGTGAAGTTCCGGCAACATAATTTACTTTCAGATTCCTATGATACAAATTATGATTTGATTGTTTGCAGAAATGTGCTGATTTATTTTACGGAAGAAGCGAAGCTGGAGGTATTTAAACGGTTTCAACATTCTCTCCGGGAGCATGGATATTTATTTATAGGAAGCACCGAGCAGATATTGCAGGCAAGGGATATTCATTTTGAACCAAAGTATTCCTTTTTTTATAAAAAGGAATCCGATTCTTAAAGAGCATACGCAAAAATGCATTATAGCAATTGAGCAATATATTGCATCCAGAAATCGGTGGAATCCATCGGTAAATCCGACAGCAACAGATACGGAGTCGAATCCTGATAGGATGTACGGTAAATCCGATAGGAAGAAAACAGTTCCTCTGTATGAGAAGTACAAGGCAAAAAACAACCGGATTGCTTTAGGTAGCAGGCTTGTTTTTTTGCCTTTTCTTTATGAGCTGTGTCAACGTAGGCGGCTACGCTCTTATGTATAACCGTATCCTCTGCCGGCAGATAATAATAATTTTTCCAGTCAGGCAGGAAATATTTCAAAGTATCCTGCAAAAGCGGAATCGTAATAGTGGCTTCCGTATGAAATCCCGTAAAAGTAATGGACTGAATCGTTTTCGTATACGGAATCGGCAGGGAATATTCAAGAGTCAGAGATAGCACAATGTCAGTTTCAGTTGTCTGAATCTGTGAGATAGAATAGTGATGTTCAGACAGACCGCGGAAATGAAGCAATTGCAGCATAGGAATCAAGGCAAGAATATCCTCATAATTGTGTTGATAAAGCTTGGCTTCCGAAGATGCCTGCGGGTGATTCAGATAAGACTTGTAAATAGGAATTAAATCACCGCCGGAGAGTGTATCTGTTCGATGAATGCCCATAGCTGCTTCGATTGTAGGCAGCTTCAGATTTTCTGCCGCAAGCCCGGTGCGATATGGCTTTAATTGCTTATAAAGGTCCACACTGGTTACAGTCTGTAACATTTCTGCATCAGAAAAAGAAAGCCCAAGGGACTGATATTGCTTTATTTTCTTTGACAAATAAGGAAGGTCAAAGCCATCACCGTTATAATGTACGAGAACGGTGGTTGGATGCAGAAGCGATAAAAACGTACAAAGCATTTGATATTCCGAGCGGCCATCCTCATTAAACAACATATGATAATGCCATTGTCCTTGTTCAAATATACAAAAACCAATCATATATAGCATGGTGGTTTCCGGTGAAAAGCCCGTAGTTTCAATATCAAATAACAGCAGGTCAGAAGCCGTTATCCAATGCTCAGCCTGATATAATTCCGAAGTCTCCAATGCACCTGTCCATTCCTTCATAGGTAAGCCCTCTTTTCTTCATAAGTCCATCATTTATAATGTGGTTTGCAACCCCTAACTCCATCATAACAAAAAAACAGCCGAAATGCAGTTACTTTTTAAAACATATATGCTATAATGAACGCATAAGCATGAATGCAACTTTCAAAAGAAACCATTGCTATTTATAGCAAAATGGTTTCTTGGAAAGTTATGTGAGTGCAACGAACACCGAAAAACCGAAGGTTTTGAGGTTGCATTCATGCGAAAAACAAGCGACTGCGAAGCAGGCATTTGTTTTTCATGCACCTATTAACGAGCAAGTCGCCTGTGAAGCAGGCGGTTATGTGCGTTAGCACATGCTTGCGAGTCTATGTGTGAAACCATTGCTATTTATAGCAAAATGGTTTCTTGGAAAGTTATGTGAGTGCAACGAACACCGAAAAACCGATTCCAATAAAAGGATAGAAAAATGCTGGCATACATTAAAGGAATTTTAGAAGAAATAAATGAAGATACCATAGTCGTAGATTGTCAGGGCATGGGCTATATGATATATATCAGTCAAATGGACCTTAACCGTCTTCCGGCAATCGGGCAGCCGGTGAAGCTGCATATTCATATGAGTATTCGAGAGGATGATATTAGCCTGTTTGGATTCCTGTCAAAGGATGCCCTACAGCTATTCCGGATGTTAATTAGTGTATCCGGTATCGGTCCCAAGGCGGGAATTGCATTGTTGTCGGTATTAACGGTTTCCGATTTGCAGATGGCAATTTTAAGCGGAGATGTAAAGACACTGACAAAGGCAAACGGAGTTGGTACCAAAGGGGCTCAACGGGTAATTGTTGAGTTAAAGGATAAGCTTTCGATTGAAGAATTGCTTGGAGCATCGAACATGGAAGCTGCAAGTACAGAGAAGGTTACTGCATCTGATGTTATATCACTGGTGGCAATGGCATTGGTAGAGCTTGGATATTCGCAGTCAGAGGCAACGATGGCAGTAAGACAGGTGCCGCAGGGAGAAGAAATGACCGAGGATGCACTGTTAAAGGCGGCATTAAGGCGGTTAGTCTGAAAGTTTGCGAAACAGCCGGAAGGTAAAATAATGAAAACGGGACGGAATACGGATGAATCATCGTATAATTACAACAGAATTTACAGAAGAGGATAGCAAAATAGAAAGCAGTCTGCGACCCAAATATCTGGAGGACTATATCGGACAGGAAAAGGTTAAGACGAATCTAAAGGTATTTATAGAAGCGGCAAAGCAGCGTGGCGAGGCATTGGACCATGTGTTGCTATATGGTCCTCCCGGCTTGGGAAAGACAACGCTGGCTTCCATAGTGGCAAATGAAATGAAGGTAAACCTGAAGATTACATCCGGACCGGCAATCGAAAAGCCGGGGGAACTGGCTGCCATACTGAATAATTTATCAGAGCATGATGTATTATTCATTGATGAAATTCATCGGCTGAATCGGCAGGTGGAAGAGGTTTTATATCCTGCCATGGAGGATTTTGCCATTGATGTTATGATAGGAAAAGGAGCGGCGGCAAGGTCTATCCGGTTGGATTTGCCACATTTTACACTGGTGGGAGCAACAACGCGTGCCGGTATGCTGACAGCACCGCTGCGGGACCGTTTTGGAGTTGTAAACAGACTGGAGTTTTATACCTACGAAGAATTAACTGAAATTCTGGAACGTTCTGCTTACGTTCTGGGTGTAAGTCTGGATTCGGCAGGAGCGGCAGAAATAGCAAGAAGGTCCAGAGGAACGCCAAGACTGGCAAATCGATTATTAAAGCGGGTACGTGATTTTGCGGAAGTGGAATTTCAGGGTGAAATCACATATGAAATAGCCCGAATGGCATTGGACCGTCTGGAAGTGGATACGCTGGGACTGGATGAAACGGACCGTAATTTATTACGAACTATGATGGAAAAATTCGGAGGGAAACCGGTTGGCTTAGATACACTTGCGGCTGCAATCGGAGAAGATGCCGGAACCATTGAAGAGGTATATGAACCATATTTGATAAAAAATGGTTTGATAAATCGTACACCGAGAGGAAGGGTGGTAACAGAACGCTGCTACCGTCATTTTGGATTACAAAACCCGACAGAGGAAAATTAAGGAGGAACTTATGGCACAGAAACATGATATATCCGTTGTGATTAATGGAAAGGTTTATACTCTGAGTGGATATGAAAGCGAAGAATATCTGCAAAGCATTGCAATGTATATTAACAATAAAATGACAGAGTGTAAGGGCAGCGAACATTATCGGAAGCTAAGTCCCGAATATCAGAGCGTACTGCTGGCATTAAATATTGCAGATGATTATTTTAAAGCAAAGAAGCAGGCAGAGGAAGCCGGTAAGGTTGAGGATGAAAAGGAAAAGCAGTTATATGACCTGCGACATGAAGTGATTGAAACAAGAATTAAACAGGAATCAGCCTTAAAGCTGGTAGAGGAATACAAGGAGCAGGTAAATGCCCTGCAAAGAAAGATTCTGCAATTAGAGGCAGAAAAGGATAGAACGACAACGAAGCAGTAAAAGGATATGGAAACTGTATGAATAGAAACATGCCGGAGCTTCTGGCTCCTGCCGGTTCCTTTGATATTATGAAACAGGCGTTTCAGGCAGGAGCAGATGCGGTATATCTTGGCGGTCAATTCTTTGGAGCCAGAGCATTTGCATCAAATCTGACAGACTTAGAATTGCTGCACGCAATTGAATACACACAGCTTCATCAGAAAAAACTGTATCTGACGGTGAATACCTTGTTGAAAAACGATGAGATTGACCGTCTTTTTTCGTACCTGAAATCTCCCTATGAAGCCGGACTGCAAGCGGTTATAGTTCAGGATTTAGGGGTGGCAGAGCTTATTCATCGGCAATTTCCGGACTTGGAATTGCACGCCAGTACACAGATGTCTATATTGAATGCATATGGTGCAGAATATTTAAAAGAAATGGGCTTCACCAGAATTGTACCAGCAAGAGAATTGTCGATACAAGAGCTTCGGCAACTTAAACAAAAAAGCGGAATGGAACTGGAAGTGTTTGTGCATGGAGCATTATGCTATTCCTATTCCGGAATGTGCCTGTTTAGTAGTATGATTGGCGGTCGCAGCGGTAATCGTGGAAGATGTGCACAGCCATGCAGGCAAACGTATGTATGTATCAACAAAGATACCAATGAGGATATAAGCAGAACTATCAACGCAGATACAAAAGAAAATACAGATGCGTATAGAAATGGACGAATAAACAAATATGCGGATGCATATATGAATGGACCGGAACGCTATTTCTTAAGCCCCAGAGACTTGTGTACCTTAGAGCAGGTGCCGGAGCTTATTCAGGCGGGTGTGGATTCCTTTAAAATCGAAGGCAGAATGAAGCAGGCAGAGTATGTTGTCAGTGCAGTACAGGCATATCGGCAGGCAATTGATGACTACCGGCTTCATAAATCATATCCGGCAGAGCAGTGGAAGGAAAACTTAGCGGATATTTATAATCGGGGCAATTTTACGGATGGCTACCTTCACAGACATAACGGAATTGATATGATGTCTATGGAGCGGAATCATCACAATGGGTTGGAGATAGGAACGATAACGAAAATTCGCGGTGGAGAATTTGAATTAGCGTTAAATCGAAAGCTGCAAAAGGGAGATATATTAGAGGTTCGGACAAGGAATGCTTCGGTGATAGAATTAACCTCCGGAACAGACGGAATGCCCGGACAGCGGGTGATGCTGCGAGGCAAGCAGTTAAAGGAGATGCGGACAGGAGATTTGGTATATCGGACAAAGAATCCGACACTGTGCCAGATGGTACTAAAGAAATGTGAAGCAGGATTGAAAGAAAAAATTCATATTTCTGTTACCTTGAAGAAAGACTTCCCTGTTATGATTAAAATGTCATGTAATGGGCATAGGATAACTGTAAGCGGTGGCATGGTGACAGCCGCCCAGAAACAGCCGTTACAGGAAGCAGAGCTACGAAGCAAATTAAAAAAGACCGGTGATTTTCCGTTTAAAACCGAAGATGCTTTGATTGATATTGAAATGGAGGAGAATTGTTTTTGCTCCATGAAGGAATTTAATCAGTTGCGTCGGAAAGCTATGGAGGATTTGCAATGCGTATGTTCCACACAGCACCGACGCTTGGAGGTAATGGAATCCGAGCAATCCCCAAAATATGCTTTTAAACCAAGCCAAGCCTCGACAGAGAATGCAGGCTGGGCGGCTCTGGTGTCTACAAAGGAACAATTGCAGGCGGCACTTGTATGCGGAACCATTAGCCGAATTGAACTGGATGCAGATTATTTTTCGGTTGAGGAGCTGATGCAGGCATTGCATCAGATACAGGAGAGAACGCTGCAGGGCTATATCTGCTTACCGAGTATTTTCCGGGTGGACATGGAAGCACAGATCCGGGCTATCTTTGAATTAAAGGCAGACGGATATGTACTTCGCACACTGGATGAACTGGGATTTGCAAAAAAATGTCAGATACCACAGCCTTTGGTGTGTGACAGCAGTATTTATGCTTATAATGATGCCGCTGTAATGCAATTGCTGCATAAATCCGGGCTGCCGGATTTGCATTTGACACTTCCGGTGGAGCTTTGTAAGGATGAACTTCAGGAACTGATAAATCAAAATCCGGATGCCTTTTGGGAATGGAATGTATACGGAAAGCAGACGGTTATGCTGACAACCCAGTGTACCAGAAGGAATACAGAGGGCTGTCGGAAAAATCAACCGGATTTGACCCTTGTAAATTCCTTCCGGGATGCGTATGGGACACATACGGTTTGTCAGTTCTGCTATAATAAGATATATCAGAAGCTGCCGGTTAATCTGCTGGAACAACGCTCGGAATTAGATTCAGTAGCGGTATATCGGCTTCGATTTACGGATGAGGACGAGGAGGAGACCTTACGGATTCTCCAAAGACGAATGGCAGACTCTGACTATCAGGGTCGCTTTAGGAAAGGAATGGAGTAACATATGGTAACAGTAATTACCATTCTTGCACAATATGTCAGTATAATTTTATTTGCGGTATATGGCTGGATATGCTTTAGTATATTCCGTACACAGGAAAAGGAAAAACGCAATAAAAAGCTGACAAAGCAGATTGTTTTAATATTTTCAATTCATTTTTTATGGTATCTGGTGTTATTTATGAAATTAGGTACGGACCAGAAATCTGCAATGAAGATTTTGTTGTTATATGGCGGAGAGATTCTGGTAGCAGTTCTTTATATGGTGCTGTATCACCGTTATTATAAAAATTCCTCCCGGCTGATAACCAATAATATGTGTTTTCTTTTGCTGCTGGGCTATACCATGCTGACCCGTATTAATTTTAATCTGGCATTGAAGCAGTTTTTGATTTCTACGGTTACTCTGTTAATTGTCAGCTTTATACCGTTAATCATGCTGCGATACCGAAATCTGCGGAATTATTATTATGTATATGGTGTAGTCGGAATCTTGGCATTGCTGACTGTATTTATTCCGGGGGATGGTTTCATTCATGGTTTGTCGCAATACGGAGCCAGCAACTGGCTTTCCATTGACCTGCATTTCGTTGATTTTTCCGTACAGCCATCGGAATTTGTGAAAATCTTATTTATATTTTTTGTTGCCAGTATTTTAGCAAAAAGTACGGAACTTAAGCAGGTAATTATTGCAACTGCCTTTGCCGTTGCACATATTGGTGTGCTGGTATTGGAAAAGGACCTTGGAGGAGCCTTGATTTTCTTTGTGATTTATGTGGTTATGCTCTACATAGCAACCAGAAGACCGATGTACTTTTTCGGCTGCATCGGAGGAGCCTGCGTAATGGGAGGTCTGGCATTTTTGCTGTTCCGGAAGCAGCTTTTTACTCATGTAATTGTACGTGTGAAGAACTGGATAGACCCATGGAGTGACATTGACGGAAAAGGCTATCAGATTGCACAGTCATTGTTTGCTATCGGTTCGGGCGGCTGGTTCGGTTCCGGACTGGGTGAAGGAATGCCGGAGTCCATACCGGTCAGAGAGAGTGATTTTATCTTTTCCGTAATAGCAGAGGAAATGGGTGTGCTGGTTGCCTTGATTCTGATTTTGATTTGCTTTAGTGTCTTTATCGGATTTATTGATGTTGCGATGCGGTGCAAGCGGGTATTTTATAAAAATATGGCATTTGGCTTTGCAGTCTGCTATATTTTTCAGGTATTGCTAAATATCGGCGGTGCGACCAAGTTCATACCGTCTACCGGTGTTACCCTGCCGTTAGTCAGTTACGGCTTAAGCTCCGTTACCAGTACCTTAGTTATTTTTCAGATTATACAAGGAATAAATATTATTACAACAAAGGAGGCAGAGCGAGTTGAACGAGAAAAAGAAAAAATCCTCCAGACCGAAGAGTCCGCAGGAATTTCTGATGCAGGAAAAACGCAAAAGCGAAAAAAATAAAATTGCAAATCGTCCAATCTTACTGATGACATATGTATTTGCCGGTATATTTCTGATTATGATTTTATATATTTGCAAGTTTATGATTTTAGATAGTCAGAACGTAATTGCAAACTCTTATAATGCCAGACAGGATAAATTAGCGGAGCATGTGATTCGGGGTGATATTCTTTCCGGTGACGGTGAAGTGCTGGCAACCAATCAATATCTGGATGACGGAAGCTATTATCGATATTATCCGAATGGCAGCATATATGCACATGCTGTCGGATATTCCACATATGGAAAAGCCGGCGTAGAGCTGACCGCAAACTATTATCTGTTAACCTCAAGTGCCAATATTTTTGAACGCACCTATAATGCCTTGCGTGAGGAAAAGAACATGGGGGATACCATTGTTACAACGCTGGATTCTAATTTGCAGGAAACCGCATATTATGCATTAGGCTCCGGAAAAGGGGCAGTTGTGGTTATGGAGCCGGATACCGGAAAAATTCTGGCAATGGTATCAAAGCCGGACTTTAACCCAAATGACATTGATACCGTCTGGTCTTCTGTAACAGAAGGAACTGCGTCTGACCAGACCATATTGCTGAATCGGGCAACGCAGGGCTTATATCCGCCGGGTTCTACATTTAAGACGCTGACAACGTTAGAATTTATTCGGGAAAATGCAAACTGGAGTACCTATCGGTACACCTGTGAAGGAGAGGCAGCCTTTAATAATGTAATGATTCACTGTTATAACAGTACGGTACATGGAGAGGAGGATTTGGCAGATTCCTTGGCATTTTCCTGCAACACCTCATTTTCGAATATCGGAACTACAGAGATAGATATGGATAAATTCCATGCATTAACCGAAGAATTTTTGTTTAATAAGTCACTTCCATATGGCGGAAATTATAATAAGAGCAGCTTTGTATTGGATGGAAAGAGTGATAAATCTCTGATTCCGCAGACGGTTATCGGACAGGGAGATACCCAGATTTCCCCATTGCACAATGCAATGATTATGTCCACGATTGCAAATGGCGGTGTTATGATGAAGCCGTATATTGTAGACCATATCGAAAATTATGAGGGTGTTAATGTAAAACGGTTTACACCTTCTGTATACAAGCGGCTGATGACCACCGGAGAAGCAGAAACCATGACCGAGCTGTTGGAAGGGGTTGTGGATTACGGAACCGGCTATGCAGTCAATACGGATGCCTATTCCGTTGCCGGAAAGACCGGAACGGCAGAATATAATTCGGAAGGAAAGTCGCATTCGTGGTTTGTCGGATTTTCGAATGTAGATAATCCGGATATTGTGGTATGTGTAGTCGTAGAAGAGGCAGATACATCGGGAATCCGGGCGACAAATGTGGCACGTCAGATTTTTGATGCGTATTATCAATAATAGTTGAAATCATAAGGGAATCTTGTTATACTTGTACCGATAGAACGTCACACCAGGAGGAATTGCAATGATTGAAGCAACAAGCTGTGGTGGTGTGGTAATTTTCAGAGGTAAAATCCTGCTTTTATATAAAAATTACAGGAATAAATATGAAGGCTGGGTATTACCAAAGGGAACGGTGGAACAAGGGGAGGAACATCCCCAGACCGCTTTGCGTGAGGTACAGGAAGAGACAGGCGTTCATGGAACCATCATTCGTTACATTGGCAAGAGTAATTATATGTTTAATGTGGCTGCGGATGTTGTAAAAAAAGATGTACACTGGTATCTTATGATGGCTGACAGCTATTACAGCAAACCACAAAGAGAAGAGTATTTCTTGGATTCCGGTTATTACAAATATCATGAAGCATATCATTTGCTGAAATTTCCGAATGAGAAGCAGATTTTGGAACAGGCATATGCAATGTATACGGATTTGAAACGCGGTAATCAATGGGGAAATAAGAAGTATTATTAAAGAGACCCGTTTTGGGTCTCTTCTTCCATACATGTATGATGTAGGTTAAGGAGGATTCTATGAAGGAAGCATCAAAGAAGAGTAATTTGCTGCGATTGGCGGCAGGAGCTCTTTGTCTTTGTGTGACACTTGGCTGCCTGGTTTATCTGGGTGACTATTTTCTAAAGATAAAGCGAAGTCAGGATAATGTAAGCCAGTTGCGTGAACGGATGATTACAAAAGAGGATACGTCCGGGGATTCATCGGCTGCAACAGAGGAATTGCCCCCTTATCAGGAGGTAAACGGCAGAATGGTACAGACCAAATTTGCCGATTTATATGCAGAAAATCCGGACTTCATCGGATGGCTGACGATTCCGGGTACAAAGGTAGATTATCCGGTAATGCAGAATGCATCGGATAACGAATACTATATACATCGTAATTTTCAAAAGGAATGGGATGGTTCAGGATTGCCGTTTTTGGATTTGCAATGCAGTTATACAGAACCAACTGCAAACCAGATTATTTACGGACATAATATGAAGTCCGGAACCATGTTCGCAGGCTTGCTTTCCTATAAGTCCGAAAAATTTTATGAGGAACACAAGACGATTACATTCGATACAATTGATGCTGACGGAACCTATGAGGTAATTGCGGCATTTCCGTCCCAAATCTATAGTGAGGATGATACAACGCATTTTAAGTATTATGAATTTTTTGATGCCGATTCACAGGCTGAATTTGATAATTATGTACAGCAGGTAAAGGCATTGACTCCATATGATATTGATGCGACTGCGGAATATGGGGATACCCTGATAACATTATCCACCTGTGCATACCATGCAGAGGAGGGTCGCTTTGCAGTTGTAGCAAAGAAAGTGCAAGAGTAAAAGAGGAGGTTTTATTATGTCACAAAACAATCCATATGGATTTTCATTGGAATCCGCATCTGATACAAATACAAACAGTGCCTACGGAGTTCCCAACCAGAATACCGCAAACACATACGGAGATTATGCGGCCGCTTACGAGACACCGATAAGCGAAACACCGTATGGCAAAACGGTTGATATTACAAAGCGTAAGAAGCAGGCATTAACGATTAGTCTGGGAATTATGAGCGGTGGTTTGTTGCTTTCCCTGTCAGCGGCACTTGTGGAATTTCTGGTATTGATGATGTGGGGCAATCTGGCACTGCCGATTCTTATCGGGTCCTTCGTATTGGAATTTGCAATGGTATTTGCAACACAGGGCTGCATTAAGAAGGAAAAAGTAGGCGGGGGCATTGCCTGCTATGTATTGTTTGCCATTTCAAACGGAGTTACATTTGTAAGTATTTTTGCAAACTATCGAATTGATTCTGTATTGGGGATATTTGCATTAACCACCCTGATATTTGCAGGTACTACAATTGTGGCATTGATTATACCGAAGGATTTATCCGGCTGGTCGCTTTCTCTGATTATGGGATTGTTCGCATTGCTGTTATTGTCTGTGATATATCTGTTTGTACCGATACCGGCACTGGATTTCTTTATCTGCATCTTTGGCGTAATATTATTTATTGCCTATACGGCATATGACGTGAAGAAGATATATGCCTTAGCAGTGGAAGATACCAGCCGTTCTATCTGGACCGTCGGATTGTTTGGCGGCATGAATCTGTATCTGGACTTTATAAATCTGTTGTTAAGAATCCTGCGGCTGTTTGGAAAACGAAGATAAAAAAGAAGATAAGAGAACAGGGGAAATAACAAAAGGAAAAATAATCAAGAAAGTATTTGACAATTGTAGTATTATCAGTTATACTATCAACTGTTGACGCAAGACGTTAGCATCTGTTAATCTTAGGATTAGCTGCCGGCGTGTCGGAATGGCAGACGAGGCAGACTCAAAATCTGTTGTGGGCAACCACGTGCGGGTTCAAGTCCCGCTGCCGGCATGAATGGAAAGAGCTAAGGATGTTGAAAAATCAATGTTCTTAGCTCTTTTTTCCGTCTTGCTTGGTTGCATTCCCTTGTGAAATCGAATATAATGAAAAAGAATACAGGAAGCTTTACGGAGGATAAAAGAATGGATTTAATGTTGTTAATCCTGGCTGTATTACCGGTGGTTGTATTACTGATATTAATATACTTTGGAGATAAAATAGAGCGGGAACCGATAGGATTGGTATTTGCATTGCTGGGTATGGGTGTACTAAGTACATTTCCGGCTCTTATATCGGAAGTGATTGGGGAACTGTTGCTGGGATTGGTGTTTTCCGAAGGCACCTTTTTCTATAATTTTTTTCTGTATTTTCTGGTTGTTGCGGTTTCAGAGGAATTATTTAAATTCCTGTTTATGTTCATTATTACATGGAAAAATAAGCACTTTGATTATGTGTATGACGGTGTTATTTATGCGGTGTCATCCTCCTTGGGCTTTGCATTGTTTGAAAACATCGGATATGTATTTTCCAGCCGGTTAGAGCTGGGAGTTCTGGCAGGAGTAGGAACCGGAATCGGACGGGCATTTCTGGCAGTCCCGCTGCATGCGGCAGTTGCAATCTTTATGGGCTTTTTCTATGGAAAAGCAAAGGAAGCAATGTTCAAGCATAAGATTGGCAATTGTGTGTGGTATATTGCCCTAAGTCTTCTGGTTCCAATGCTGATACATGGCTTCTATGATTTTTGCTGCGGATTTGGCAATGTATTGATGATGGTGGTATTTTTTACCTTTGTAGTTGCAATGTATGCATTTACAATTACCATGTGTATTTATTTCTCAAAGCATAACCATAACATAACCGGACATCTGAAGGTGAAGGTAACAAAGGATGGCTGGTTACGGTATGCAATTACAGACCAGCGGGAGGTATTGATTCTGGGATTGACCCGACCGTTTCAGGGACCGATGCTGGTAATACCGGAAGAGCTTGACGGGCATCCGGTACGTGTCATTGCAAGGTCGGCATTTGCCTATACGAATATTGTAAATGTAAAGCTGCCGGCAACACTTCGGAGCATAGAGGATACCGCATTTTTTAATTGCCCGTATTTGCAGGAGGTAATCGTTCCGAATCAGATACAGAAAATCGGAAACTTTGCATTTGAATATTGTTATTCCATGCGGCGTTTTCTGATTCCGCATATTCGGGAATTGGGAAATCAGGTGTTTGAGGGCTGTAATCAGTTGTTAGATGTATATTATCTCGGAAGTCAGCAGGAATGGCTGTCTATCCGTATGAATATTCGTGAAAATACGAAGCTGTTAGCAGTACGTTTTTATTATAATACGGTGCGTAAGTAGCCGGATAAAATGGTGAGAATATATGAATTGTCTGGAAGCACAATCAAAAATAGTTGCATTTATCGAAAATAAGCTGGATGACAGCGAGATGCTGGAGTTTGTCCGCCATATCCGAAGCTGTGAAAACTGTGCAGAGGAATTGGAGATTTATTATACCTTATTGGTCGGCATGAAGGAGCTGGATGAAGATAAGGAGCTATCCACGAACTTTAAGCAGCAGATGGAGGATAAGCTGAATGCAGAGTATAAGCATGTTCAAAACCGGAGAAAACTGACAGGCTCTACTATTGTTTTAATTATAGCTGCCTGTATAACGGTTGGAATTTTTGGATATGAAAGTTATCAGACAAAGGTATATCTGCAGGAACAGGCGGCAATCAAGGCACAGCAATCGGAATATTATTATGCCGATTATTTTCAATCCGCACTGTTTCATCCGGATGATTACGAGGAGTTTAATCTGGCAGACCATTTGGATGTAGAAGAGGATACCGTTACGACCTATTATCAACGATTAAATAACTACCTGAAGGAACAGGAGGAAAATGAAGATGAACCGAAAACTGTTACTGATTGACGGACACAGTATCCTGAATCGTGCCTTTTACGGATTACCGGATTTGACAAATTCAGAAGGGATTCATACCAATGCAATTCTGGGATTTTTAAATATTTTATTTAAGCTGATGGACGAAGAAAAACCAACGCATATATGTGTCGCATTTGATGTTCACCAGCCGACCTTCCGCCACCTGCGGTATGAAGCTTATAAAGGCACCAGAAAGCCTATGCCGGAGGAGCTGCGTCAGCAGGTTCCGATTATGAAGGAAGTACTTCATGCCATGAATATAGTAACCGTAGAGCAGGGTGGGTTAGAAGCGGACGATATTATCGGAACGCTGTCACGCGTCGGACAGGCAGAAGGGTATCAGGTTACGATTGTATCCGGAGACCGGGATTTACTGCAATTAGCAACGGATACCATTCTGGTTCGGATTCCGAAAACCAAAATGTCCGGAACGATAATCGAGGATTATTACGCAAAGGATGTTCAGGAGCGGTATCAGGTGACTCCGACGGAATTTATAGACTTGAAAGGATTGATGGGAGATACCTCCGATAATATTCCGGGAGTTCCGGGAATTGGCGAAAAGACAGCCTCTAAGATAATTGTGCAGTTTCATTCCATTGAAAATGCCCATGAGCATTTAGCAGAGATAACCCCGAAGAAAGCAAGAGAGAATCTGGAAGCCTATTATGAGCAGGCGTTGTTAAGTAAAGAGCTTGCCACAATTTGTCTGGATTGTGAGCTTCAGGTGGACTTAGAACAGACCGAGATAAAGGATTTATTAAATGAATCCTCTTATTTGTATTTCAAACGATTGGAATTAAAGAGTATTTTGCAGCGGTTTTCAAAGTCTGTGGAGGTTCATGAGCTGCAGGCAAGGCTTGTATGCATCGATGATTTCGCAAAAGCAGAGGCTTATTTTGAAGAACTGCAGCAATGTGACTATCTGGCAATTCAGTGTATTGCGGACAGTCAGCAGGAAATGCTTGGCGTATTGCTTGCAAAGGAATCCGGGATTGCAGGCTGGATTCCGGTTGGCGGCTTTATAAGTGCGGAATATTTGTCCGAGCAGATAACGAAGCTTTGCAGTAAGGTTGAAAAGCTGGCAACCATCGGCTGGAAGCATCAACTGCATATGTTGACAAATCCGGCAGAAGCAGAAGGAATTTTGGATTTGGCAGTGGCGTGTTATCTGTTAAATCCATTAAAGGACACGTATCAATATGATGATATTGCAAGAGATATATTACAACTGACAGTTCCGTCCCGTACAGAACGCATCGGAAAGCTGGAGTTAACCATGTTAACGATAGAGGAGGCTTCCGTACAGCAATTTCTGGCGGACCAGATTTGTGTTGCTTATGAGGCAGGAAGACAGATAGAGACCTGTCTGGATAATAAGCAGATGTTAGATTTATATTGGGAAATAGAAAGACCGACGATTGATGCTTTATTCTGGATGGAAAAATACGGAATTCGTGTAAATAAAGAGGCATTGCGGGAATACGGCGACCAACTGGTAGGACGGATTCAGGAATTGGAGCAGGACATTCACAAGCTGGCAGGAGAAGAATTTAATATTTTATCTCCAAAACAGCTTGGAGAGGTATTGTTTGAACATCTTCAATTGCCGGGCGGAAAGAAAACGAAAACCGGATATTCTACCAATGTGGAGGTATTAGAAAAAATCCGGCAGGAGCATCCGATTGTACCGGCAGTATTGGAGTACCGGCAATTGACAAAGCTGAAATCCACTTATGCAGATGGTCTGGCTTCGTATATACAGGCAGACCAGAGAATCCACAGTCAGTTCCACCAGACGATTACGGCTACCGGAAGAATCAGCAGTACAGAGCCGAATCTTCAGAATATTCCGATTCGGATGCCGCTTGGGCGTGCCATTCGGAAGGTATTTATTCCGCAGGACGGATATGTATTTGTGGATGCCGATTATTCACAGATTGAATTACGGGTACTGGCTCATTTATCGGGAGACCCGGTATTAAGACAGGCATTTTTAAATCATTTTGATATACACGCCAGTACGGCATCCGAGGTGTTCCATATTCCGATGGAGGAAGTAACACCGCTGCAAAGAAGGAATGCAAAGGCAGTTAATTTCGGAATTGTTTACGGCATCAGTGCATATGGTCTGAGTCAGGATTTGGATATTTCCAGAAAAGAAGCAGCAGACTATATCGAACGATATTTTGAGACCTATCCGAATATCAAGGCATTTTTAGATAATCAGGTGGAGCAGGCAAAAACAACAGGAGTTGTGGAAACCATGTATCACCGCCTGCGTCCGGTGCCGGAGATTCAATCCAGCAATTTTATGCAGAGAAGCTTCGGGGAACGGATTGCCATGAACTCACCGATTCAGGGAACTGCCGCGGATATTATTAAGCTTGCGATGAACCGGGTGCGTGCAAGATTAAAGCAGGAGAAGCTGGAATCCAGATTAATTCTGCAGATTCATGATGAACTTTTAATTGAAGCAAAGGAAGCAGAGACCGATAAGGTCATTCAAATCCTGCATGAAGAAATGGAGCAGGCGGCAACCTTAAGTGTACCTATGGATATTGATGTCCATGTGGCAGATAACTGGTATGATGCAAAATAGTACAGGAACAACCCGAAACAATACGAGGACAAACGGATGAAGGTAATAGGAATTACAGGTGGAATCGGAAGCGGCAAAAGCTTGGTATTACAGCTTTTGCATGAGGAATATCATGCGTGGGTGCTGGAGGCAGATAAGGCGGCACATCAGCTTATGGAACCCGGACAGCCTGCATATATCCGCATAGCAGAAGCATTTCCGAAAGAAATTCTGGATGAAACCGGAAGGATTCAGAGAGAAAAGCTGTCAGCACTGGTATTTTCAAATCCGGAAAGTCTGACAACCTTAAATCAGATTGTCCATCCGGAGGTAAAACGCTATATTAAAAACCAGATTGAGGAGAAGCGGAAAGAAGCACAGATTACGTTCTTTGTGATAGAAGCCGCCTTGCTGATAGAAGACGGGTATCGGGAGATATGTGATGAATTATGGTATATCCATGCATCACGTGAGGTGCGGATTGAGCGGTTGATGAAAAGCAGAGGATATTCGTTGGAAAAATGTCAAAGTATTATGAGTCAGCAGTCAGAGGATGCCTTCTATACCGAGCATTGCGACCATATAATTGAAAACGGAGCTTCCGTTGATAAAACCAGAAAGCAATTAGAAGAATTATTGAAGAATGTAACTCTTTATGATAGAATATAAAGAGTATATGTCAACCTAGGAGGCAGTATGGCAACATTAACGAAATACCCGCAGCCATTGGTGTTCGGACTGGATATAGGAACCAGAAGCATTGTGGGAACGATAGGATATCAGGATATAGAAGGATTTCATGTGGTAGCACAGTGTGTAAAGCTGCATGAGACTCGTGCAATGCTGGATGGACAGATTCATGATATTGGAGCTGTTGCAGAAGAGATTTCATATGTGAAGTCTGAATTGGAGAAGCAGATTGAACGCCCGTTGACAGAGGTTTGTATTGCGGCTGCCGGACGTGTATTAAAGACTGCGATAGGGGTCGGCTCTTATGAATTTCATGATGCTACGGTAGTAACACTGGAATACATTCACTCCCTTGAAATGATGGGCGTGGAGAAAGCACATGAACAACTGGTAGAAGAAATGGGAACGCAGGATAAGTATTACTGCGTAGGCTATACGGTCATTAAGTATTATTTAAATGATTATGAAATATCCAATCTGGAAGGACATAAGGCACATAAGATTAGCGGGGATGTGCTGGCGACCTTTTTACCGGAGGAGGTTGTAGATGGTTTATATGCGGCAGTGGAGCAGGCAGGGCTTTCCGTTGCCAACCTGACCTTGGAGCCGATTGCGGCTATGAATGTTGCAATTCCTGTTAATTACAGACTGTTAAATATCTGTCTGGTAGATGTAGGTGCGGGAACGTCGGACATCTGTGTTACAAAGGACGGAAGTATTATCGGTTACGGTATGATTCCATCTGCCGGTGATGAGATGACAGAGCGTATTGCAAGAGAATATCTGGTGGATTTTAATACGGCTGAGAAAATAAAGATGATTCCGCCAAAGCGGAAATCCATGACCTATAAGGATATTATGGGAATTGCACATAAAGTAACTCCGGAGCAGGTATATCAGTTGGTCGAGGATGTTATGACCGATATTACCAAAAGTGTTGCGGATAAGATTCTGGAGTTAAACGGTGGAAAGCCGGTCAGTGCGGTCTTTGTTGTAGGCGGAGGTGGAAAGATTCCCGGCTTTACAAAGGCATTGGCAAAGCACCTTGGCATTCCGGAGGAACGGGTTGCCTTGCGTGGCGAGGAGGTTATGCGGAATATATTTATTCATGTTCCGGATGTAAAGAAGGACCCGCTTCTGGTTACTCCAATCGGTATCTGTCTGAATTACTATGACCAGAAAAATAACTTTATTTTTGTGCTGGTAAACGGTGAACGGGTGAAGCTATATAACAACGACCATTTAACGGTGTTTGATGCCGCTATGCAGTTGGGCTTAAAGAATGAAACCATTTTCCCGAAACGGGGAAAGGATTTAACCTATACGGTTGACGGAAAGAGCAGATTTTTACGTGGGTATCAGGGAGAAGCCGCTACCATTCAAATCAATGAAAGAGAGGCTTCCATTAATACCGCCATTGAGGCAAATGACCGGATTGAAATTCAGGAATCAACCGCCGGTGAGGATGCAGCCCTGACGCTTGGACAGCTTCCGGAATTTACGAAGACGATTTCATTTCAGGTGAATGAGGCATCTGTTGTATGCCCGAAATTTGCCAGTGTAAACGGGAATCTGGAATCCGAATATTATCAGATTCAGGATGGGGACCGGATTCAGATATTGAATTACTATACCTTAAAGCAATTACTGCAATTTATGGATATTCATCCGGAGGGAACGATTCTGGTAAACCGTGAACCTGCACAAGAGGATACGAAGATATATGAAAACTTCAAAATCACATGGTCGGAGCAGTTGACGTATCAGGATTTACAGGAGGAGGATAGTCCGGTATCGGATAAAGAAGTTCCGGCAGAAGCAGCAGTGACAAGCGAGACACCTGCGGAAGAAAAGAAGGGAACTACCATTGTCGTGCTTGCAAACCAGAAGCAGTATACACTGTCAGGAAAAGAAACGTATGTGTTTGCCGAGATATTTGATGTGATGCATTTTGATACATCAACGGTTCGGGGAACCGAGCTTGTTATGCTCCTGAATGATAAGAAGGCAGACCCGTTTGATGAACTACATAATGGTGACAATATATCAATCTATTGGAGGAAGTAGTGTATGATAGATGAATTGACGATTGAGCAGCATCAGTCTCAGCTATTGTTTCATCGAATTTTATATGGAATTTTGATTGCACTTATATTTCTGGTGTATTGCGATATGCCGGATGCGTTTTCAGGCAGATATATGTGCATGTTTATCGGGACCGTGATTATTTGCGGGCTTGAGGTTGTATTCACAAAATTCGCATTCTGGAACCGGATGTGGGTGTTTTTGCTGTTTACCTATGTGCAGTATGCCTTTTATCTGGTTATGAGCTTTGCCAATGTGAATCAGAACGTATACCTCACCATAGGCTTAAGCAGTCTTTTGTTGACATTTATGTTTGAATATTCCTACTACAGTGACATTTCGGATAATTTTATTAATACCAGAAATATCATAAAGCTGGTAGCACCGGCAGTGGTTTGCGTAATTATTTACTTTTGCATCCACGGTGTAAAGATTACATGGTTTTTGATATTAATGGACTATATCATGCTATGTATATTTGATGTGTTACTGGTTCGTATGTTCTATCTGCGGGAGAAACAGTTGCGAAATCAGATTCATATGCTGTTAGCAGAAATAGATTCCATAGAAGGAAATAACGAAGAACTGAAAAACTTTAAGAACCGTCTGGAAAAAGTAAATGAAGAATTGAACCTACAGCGGGTGCAGCTGGCACAGATGAATCGGGAAATCCAGCAATCCAATCAGGAGTTAGAGGTTCAGGTGGATATTCTGAATTATATCAACCGTTCTACGAATCAGGATATACCGGCAGTTATGAAATATATGATAGAAACGATTATGCGGGTGCGTAAGCTTGAATTTTGCGGAATCTATATTGCCGAGGGAACGTGCCTGAATAAGCATTCCTATACGCAGTACCTGTGTACCACCGATGCGGAATTAGGGCAGCTATCGGATATGAAATATATTTATGAAATAGCGGCACCAACCGAGGAGGAGCATCAGATATTACATCAGTTTCCGGAAGAACAGTATCCGAGTTTGTCTAAAGCAGGTATTAATTCACTCTTAGTTCTGCCACTGATACTGGATAGCGAAAAATATGGTGTCATTGCCATCGGTTCTACGATATGGCATGTGTTTGATACCGCCATCCGCTTCTATGATGTAATTGTGCCGCAGTTTGATTTGGCTATCCATAATATTCGGATGTATGCCCAGATTCGGCATATTGCCCAGACTGACGGACTGACCGGAATTAATAACCGGACACATTTTAATAAGCTGTTTGCAGAGCAGATGGAGAAAACCCTGCGTCAGCAAAAGGCATTGACGGTTGCATTATTTGATATTGATAAATTCAAACGGATTAATGATACCTATGGACATTTAGTGGGGGATGAAGTCATTAAAAAGATTGCATCCATTACCGCACACGCAATCGAAGAAACGGAACTGGGCTTTATCTGCCGGTACGGTGGTGAGGAGTTCGTAATTGCTTTGCCGGATATGTCAGTGGAGCAGGCACTTCCGATTATCCAAAAACTACATACGGAAATTGCAACGACAGCCGTAGAAGCATATGGGCATGTGGTTACCATGAATGTCAGTATCGGTGTTTCCGCCTATCCGGAGCTGTGTGATGACGTAAATCAGTTAATCAAGCGTGCAGACTGGTCTATGTATTACGCAAAGGAGCATGGAAGAGGACAAATTAAGGTAGATGGACCGGATGTAACAGAGGCTTAATTGTACCTAGAAAAAGACAATTTTTTCCGGATTGTCTATTGTATACAATCCATGGAGTTGTTATAATAAATTGACAAATGCGAAAGGAGAACATGGAAGTGGGGTTCATTGACAGAGTAAAGGAACGGGCAAAGCAGAAAAAAATGACGATTGTTTTGCCGGAAACAAGCGACAGAAGAACGGTAATAGCAGCACATAAGGTACTGGAAGAGGATATTGCAAATATTATATTAATTGGAAACAAGCAGGAAATTATGAAGACTGCGGAAGGTCTAAACTTAAGCAAGGCTAAATTCGTGGACCCACAGCAATGTGAGAAATTAGACGAATATGCTGAGTTACTGGCAACGCTTCGTAAGGGAAAGGGTATGACATTTGAGGAAGCAAAGGAGCTTTTGCTCACCAATCCATTGTTTATGGGGTGCATCATGGTAAAGGCCGGAGATGCAGATGGAATGGTAGCCGGAGCTATTCATTCTTCCGCAAATGTATTACGTGCAGCGTTACAGACCTTAAAGACTGCACCAAATATTAAGCTTGTATCTGCATTCTTTTTGGTAGTTGTTCCGGATTGTGATATGGGTGCAAACGGAACGTTTATTTTCGCAGATGCCGGTTTGAATCAGACTCCAAATGCAGAGGAAATTGCTTACATTGCAGAAAGCTCTGCACAATCCTTCCGTTTATTGGTAGAACAGGAGCCGATTGTTGCGATGCTGTCACATTCAACAAAGGGAAGTGCCAAGCATCCGGAGGTCGATAAGATGATAGAGGCTACCCGGCTGGCAAAGGAATTAGACCCGACATTAAAGGTAGACGGTGAGTTACAGTCCGATGCTGCCATTGTTCCGGAGATTGCAAAATCAAAAGCACCGGATAGTGATGTGGCAGGCAAGGCAAATGTATTGATTTTCCCGGATTTGGATGCCGGAAATATTGGATATAAGCTGGTACAGCGGCTGGCAAAGGCAGAAGCATACGGTCCGATTACACAGGGAATCGCAAAACCGGTGAATGATTTGTCCAGAGGATGCTGTGCGGATGATATAGTAGGTGTAATTGCAATTACCGCAGTGCAGGCACAGGCACAGCAGGCAAGTCAGTTATAATACATAAATAAATGGAGGCCATTGGGTATGAATGTATTAGTCATTAATTGCGGAAGTTCTTCTTTGAAATATCAGTTGATTGATTCCGTCACAGAGGATGTATTAGCGAAAGGCTTGTGTGAACGTATTAAAATAGACGGGAAGCTGAAGCATACCCCAACCGGAAAGGAAACGGTTGAAATCGATTCTCCGATGCCGGACCATACAGCGGCAGTAGAACTGGTCTTAAAGATGTTGACAGACCCGGTACATGGTGTCATTTCGTCCTTGGATGAAATCGGAGCAGTCGGTCATCGGATTGTGCATGGAGGCGAAAAATTTGCTTCTTCTACCTTGATTACAGACGAGGTTATTCAGGCAATTACAGCTTGTAATGACTTAGCCCCGCTTCATAACCCAGCAAATCTGATTGGAATAGATTCCTGTCGTAAGCTTATGCCGGAGGTTCCGATGGTGGCTGTATTTGATACCGCATTTCATCAGACCATGCCGGAGAAGGCTTATTTGTATGGTATTCCTTATGAGTATTATGAAACCTATAAGATTCGGAAATATGGTTTTCATGGCACCAGTCACAGCTTCGTATCCAAGCATACTGCAGAACTGCTTGGAAAGCAGCCGGAGCAGTTAAAGACCATCGTTTGTCACCTTGGAAACGGTGCAAGTATTTGTGCCGTAAAGTACGGACAATCCGTAGATACAAGTATGGGTCTTACACCACTGGACGGCTTGGTAATGGGAACCAGAAGCGGTACGATTGACCCGGCTGTAGTTGAATTTCTGGCACAGAAGGAGCAGAAGACCATTTCAGAGGTTCTGGATATTCTGAATAAAAAATCCGGTGTATTTGGTGTATCCGGTGTATCCAGTGATTTCCGAGATTTGGAGCAGGCAATTCAGGAAGGAAATGAACGTGCGGCAATTGCAATGGAGGTATTCTGTTACCGGGTAGCTCAATATGTCGGTTCTTATACCGCCGTTATGAACGGTGTCGATGCAATTACATTTACCGCAGGTGTTGGTGAAAATAATTCAACTGTCCGGAAAAAGGTATGTGAATATCTGGGGTATCTGGGTGTAGTACTGGATGATACAAAGAACCAGATTCGCGGAGAGGACACGATTATATCTGCTTCCGATTCCAAAGTAGCAGTGCTGGTAGTTCCTACAAATGAAGAATTGGCAATTGCAAGAGAAACAGTAGCCTTAGTTCAAAAATAAATGTTGACAAAGTAGGTATAACTATGTATAATTGTCAAAGTGTGGCAGGGTCAAATGAAATTACCCTGTAGATTAAAACGGTATATGACATTCATTTATGATTGATTCATAGAACAGTTCGGATTAAGGAGGTGTACACTATGTCAATTTGTCCAAAGAATAAATCTTCTAAAGCTAGAAGGGACAAGCGTAGAGCAAACTGGAAGATGAGTGCTCCTACATTAGTTAAATGTCCAAAGTGCGGCGAGTTAATGATGCCTCACAGAGTATGTAAAGCTTGTGGTTCTTATAACAAGAAAGAAATCATTGCAGTTGATTAATAAGAAACAGCATATTTCGATTGTATGAGAGTGAATGAAAGGTTTCCGGTTGGAAACCTTTTTTGTTTGTTTTGGTTTCATTACTTTACAAGAAATCGATAATTTAGTATGATATAGGTTGGTATTTTATGTAAGGAGGATTATAAATGGAAGATAATCGTATAAAAATAGTAATTGATGCTATGGGTGGTGATAATTCGCCTTGGGCTATGGTAGAAGGTGCCGTATTAGCGACCAAGGAACATCCGGATGTATATATATATGTGGTAGGACCGCAAAAACAGATTGAAGAAGAATTAGCAAAATATGAATATGACAAGAGTCAGATTGAGGTTGTCGATGCACCGGACGTGATTAGCTGTCACGACCACCCGGTAGAGGCTGTCCGTAAGAAGAAGGAGTCCTCCTTGATTGTAGGCTTGAATCTGGTAAAGGAAGGAAAGGCAGAGGGCTTGATTTCTGCCGGAAGTACAGGTGCTGTTCTGGTAGGCGGACGAATGATTGTCGGACGGATACCGGGAATCCGCCGTTCACCATTGGCTCCATTGATTCCGAGAGAAGGTGGTGTATCCATCTTAATTGACTGTGGTGCCAACATGGATTCCCGTCCTGCGGATTTGGTACAGTTTGCACAGATGGGTTCTATTTATATGCAGCATATCGTGGGTATCGAAAATCCAAGAGTGGCAATCGTGAATGTCGGAGCAGAAGAGGAAAAGGGAAATGCTCTGGTAAAAGAAACATTTCCGTTGCTGAAGGAATGCTCAAACATTAATTTTATCGGAAGTATTGAAGCACGCGATATTCCGGCAGGCTATGCGGATGTAATTGTCTGTGATGCATTTGTCGGAAATGTTATCTTGAAAATGTACGAAGGAACGGCAGCCTTCTTAATGAAACAGATAAAAGGTGCCATGACTTCAACACCGATTAGCACTTTGGGTGCCGCAATGGTAAAGCCGAAGATTAAAGAGGCGGTAAAGGAATTTGATTCCGCAAATTACGGCGGAGCTCCATTGCTTGGCATTAACGGTCTGGTAGCAAAGGTTCATGGAAGTTCAAAAGCAAGTGAAGTTAAAAATGCAGTTACACAGTGTATGGATTTTAGTAAGATGCATATTAAGGAATTAATCAAAGAAAATATAACGGTAGAGGAATAAATCCGTCAGAACTATAAGAAAGCAATTACAATAGTAAGGAATTAGAAATCGGAGTAGAACGATATGCCGGCAGCATGGAATCAGATTATGGAGACAATTGAATATCAATTTCAGAACAAGGATTTGTTAGTACAGGCATTTACGCATAGCTCATATGCAAATGAAAGAAAGATTAACCGGATTCAGGATTATGAACGATTGGAATTTCTGGGAGATGCGGTATTAGAGTTGATTACCAGTGAGGCATTACTGACAAGGTATCCGAAAAAGCATGAGGGTGAGTTGTCCAAGCTGCGTTCTTCCATCGTATGCGAATATTGTCTTGCTCAGTGTGCCAGAGAGCTGCATTATCCGGATTATGTATATTTAAGCAAGGGAGAACGTCAGACCGGTGGTGCAAACCGGGATTCCCTTCTTTGCGATTTGTTTGAATCGGTGTTAGGAGCTATTTATCTGGATGGCGGCTTAGAGCCTGCCAGAAGGTATGTGGAACGCTTCTTGTTATCCGATATTGAAAACAAGCGGTTGTTCTATGATGCTAAGACCCATTTGCAGGAGCTGGTACAAAAGGCAGAATTAGGAGAAATCCAGTATGTTCTGCTGGACGAGCAGGGACCGGATCACCAGAAGCACTTCTTTGTAGAGGTTGACATTGAAGGCACCCGTTACGGAGCAGGTGATGGACAGAGCAGAAAGCAGGCAGAGCAAAAGGCAGCTTATGAAGCATTACTGCGGTTAAAAAACGAAGGCAGGTAGCAAAAGTATGTATCTGAAAAGTATAGAAGTATATGGATTTAAATCGTTTGCGAATAAAATCCTGTTTCAATTTGAAAATGGCATTACCGGTATTGTAGGTCCAAACGGCAGTGGTAAAAGTAATGTTGCGGATGCGGTTCGCTGGGTATTGGGAGAACAAAGTGCAAAGCAGCTTCGTGGTGCTAAAATGGAGGATGTTATCTTTGCCGGAACCCAGATGCGGAAGCCGCATGGCTCGGCATATGTTGCAATCACCTTAGATAACAGCGACCATGTATTACCGATTGACTATGAGGAAGTAACCGTTGCAAGACGGGTTTATCGTTCCGGTGAAAGCGAATACTTGATTAACGGCAGCCCTTGCCGGTTAAAGGACATTAATAATATGTTCTTTGATACCGGTATCGGTAAGGAAGGCTATTCCATTATCGGTCAGGGTCAGGTTGAAAAAATATTAAGCGGCAAGCCGGAAGAACGAAGAGAATTATTTGATGAGGCCGCCGGAATTGTAAAATACAAGAAAAATAAAGCGGCTACGGAAAAAGCATTGGATGCGGAACGCCAGAATTTGTATCGTGTCAATGATATTTTGACGGAATTGGAAAAACAAATCGGGCCATTGGAAAAGCAATCCGAGACCGCAAAAAAATATCTGCTATTCAAGGAAGAAATGAAAACTCTGGATGTAAATGTATTCCTGTTAGACAGTGAACGGATTCGTTCTGTTATGGAAGAAAACCAGAAAAATCAATCCATTATAACAAGCCGGATGGCAGAGCTGAATCAACAATATGAAGCAACTAAGGCAGAATATGAACGTCTGGATGCACAACTGGAAGCCAGTAACCAGACCATTGATACAGAAAAGACACAGATTACGGAGCTGAAGCTGGCAGTTGAGCGTGCAGAGGGTGAGGTACGGGTCTATAATCAGAAAATAGACAGTGTACGATTATCGGATGCCCATATCAGCGAACAGATTCGAAGGGTGCAGGATACCTTATTAAAGCAGACCGAGGAGCAACGGGCATATCAGGCAAAAAAGGCACTTCTGGACGAGAAGCTGGATACTGCGGATGATGTAGTAGAGGAAGCAAAGGCAAAGGCACAAGAGATACAAGATGTCATTTCAGAACTGACCGCAACCATTGAAAAGAAAAAAGCAGACATTATTGAATTGATGAATGAAAATTCCAGTATCAAGGGTAAGGTTGCACGTTATGATGCCTTACTGGAAAATATCAGTTACCGAAAGACCCAGATTAATCAACGGTATGTGCAGTTTAAGAGTGATGAAATGACAGACCAGCAGCAGTATCAGGAATTGCAGCAGCAATTATCTGAGTTAGAGGCTGCGATTACGGCAAGACAACAGGCGTTAGAGGTCTGTGACGCAAATCTGGACAAAAATACGGAGCAGACAAAGGAAAACCGGGATAAATTAGGACAGCTTCGGAATGCATATACCTCGGCAAAGGCAAAGGCTGAGTCCCTGCGAAACATTACCGAACGATATGACGGATACGGTAACAGCATCCGCCGGGTAATGGAGCAAAAGGGCAAGGTCAAGGGAATTGTCGGAGTTGTGGCAGATATTATTTCCGTCCAGCAAAAATATGAGATTGCGGTAGAAACCGCATTGGGCGGCAGTATTCAGAATATCGTTACAGAGGATGAGGCAACCGCAAAGAAGCTCATTCAGTATCTGAAGCAGAATAAATACGGCAGAGCAACCTTTTTACCATTAAACAGTATAAATACCGGACAGGAATTTCATAAAAAGGATGCCTTACGGGAGCCGGGGGCTATCGGACTTGCCAGCACATTGGTTACCATCCAACCGGAATATCAGGCAGTTGCGGAGCATTTGCTAGGCAGGATTTTGGTTGTTGACCATATCGACCATGCCTTAGCCATTGCAAGAAAATATAATTATTCGATTCGGATTGTTACGCTGGAGGGTGAATTATTGACTCCGGGCGGTGCCATGACCGGTGGTGCATATAAAAATTCCAGTAATTTGTTAGGACGTAAGCGGGAACTGGACGAATTAAATCAACTGGTGGATTCGTACCGGGAACAGATTATAAAGGAAGAACGGCTGGAGCAGGAATTACGTGCCAGCCGGGATAATCTGAAGGAAGAAAAGGAAACCCTTTCTTCTAAGCTGCAGGAATTATATCTGGATAAGAATACGAAGCATCTGAATCTGGAGCAGGTAAATAACCGCCTGTCCGAGCATGCGACGATCTTTGCCTCGTTGCAAAGTGAAAGCAAGGAATTAGATGCTCAGATTGAGGAAATCAATCAGAACAAAAACCAGCTCTTTGAAGGCAATAAGTATCAGGAGCAGGCAAAGCAGGAATGCGAGAGCCGGATTGCAAAATGTGAGGATGAAATAGCCGAGCATAAAATGGAATTAGACCGGGCAAATGCCAAGGTATCCGAATTGCTGTTGGAATTTAATACAATTAAGCAGCAGGATGACTTTTTTATAGAGAATATCCATCGAATCCGGGTAGAAAATGATAAATTAAAGGAAGAGCTGGAAGAATACAACCGCAGAACCCATGGTGTTGCAGAAGAAATAATGGAGATTAATGAGCAGATTAATCAAATCCAGAAGGAAATGAATCAGCGAAAAGCCCAGATTCAGTCAATGGAGGAGCATTTGCAACAGGAAATCGCCAAAAAAGAGGAAATGACCAGCTCCCACAAGGAATTTTTTGGCAAGCGGGAAGCGTTGCGGGAGGAATTATCCGGTCTGGATAAGGAAAGCTATCGACTGCACGCACAAGAGGAAAAGATTACCGAGCAATCCGATTCCCTCAACAATTATATGTGGGAGGAATACGAATTGACCTATAACCGGGCATTGGAGCTTCGAAAAGAAGATTACACAGACTTAACGATGCTTCGGAAGGAATTGTCCGCAGTTAAGAATAAAATCAAATCCCTCGGTGATGTAAATGTGAATGCCATTGAGGATTATAAGAATGTATCCGAGCGTTATACCTTCTTAAAGAATCAACATGATGATATTGTGAAGGCAGAGGAAAACCTAAAACAGATTATTGCAGAGCTGGATACCGCAATGCGGGCAAAGTTCAGTGAGAAATTTGCAGAGATTCAGGTGATGTTTGACAAGGTATTTAAGGAATTGTTCGGTGGTGGTAAGGCAAATCTGGTACTGGTTGAGGATGAGGATATTCTGGAAGCCGGCATTAAGATTATTGCACAGCCGCCGGGAAAGAAGCTGCAAAATATGATGCAGTTATCCGGTGGTGAAAAATCATTAACTGCAATTGCCCTGCTGTTTGCAATCCAGAACCTAAAGCCGTCACCGTTTTGTCTGCTGGACGAAATCGAGGCAGCACTGGATGATTCCAATGTCAGCCGATTTGCAAATTATTTACATAAGCTTACCAAGGATACACAGTTTATTGTAATTACACATCGAAAGGGTACCATGGAGGCGGCAGATGTTCTGTATGGTATTACCATGCAGGAAAAGGGTGTATCTACGCTGGTATCTGTAAATTTGATTGAAAGTGAACTGGATAAATAAGGAGGTTTTATTATGGCAGAGGAAGAAAAAAAAGGATTTTTCAAACGTCTGGTAAGTGGTCTGACCAAAACAAGAGATTCCATTGCAGACGGGTTAAACCAATTATTCCATGGACATTCCGAATTAAATGATGATTTTTACGATGAACTGGAAGAAGTATTAATCATGGCGGATTTAGGTTTGGAAACCACAGATAAGATTATAGAAGACTTAAAGCGGCGGGTAAAGGAGTATAAGATTCGGGAAGTAGAGCCTTGCCGGGAATTATTAAATAATATTATCCGGGATCAGATGATGGTGGATGATTCTGCTTATGAATTTGAAAATCAGAAAACCGTCATGCTGATAATCGGTGTAAACGGAGTCGGAAAGACCACATCTATCGGAAAACTGGCGGCACAATATAAGCGTCAGGGTAAAAAGGTATTATTAGCCGCTGCCGATACCTTTCGTGCGGCTGCCATTGACCAGCTAAAGACATGGGCAGACCGGGCAGGAGTTGACATTATTGCACAGCAGGAGGGTTCGGACCCGGCAGCCGTTGTATATGATGCCGTACAGGCAGCAAAATCCAGAAATGTAGATATTCTCTTATGTGATACCGCAGGACGGCTGCATAATAAGAAAAATCTTATGGATGAGCTGGCAAAGATGCATCGGATTATTGAACGGGAATATCCGGAGGCACATTGTGAGACCTTGATTGTGCTGGATGGCTCTACCGGACAAAATGCATTGGAGCAGGCAAGACAATTCAGTGAAGTAACGGACTTAAACGGAATTATTCTGACAAAGCTGGACGGTACTGCCAAGGGTGGTATTGCAATTGCCATTCAGGCAGAACTGGATGTACCGGTAAAATATATCGGTGTAGGCGAAAAAATAGAGGATTTACAACGATTTGACCCAAATCATTATGTAGAGGCATTATTTGCGGATATGGATGTCAGAACAGATTTGGAATTGTTAATCGAGGAGGAAGAAGACACATGGCAGTAAAGGAATTAACACTGGAAAAATTTGAAGAAGCATATAATATTGTACAAAAGGTAGTGCTACCGACCAATCTGATATATAGCGAGTATTTAAGCAACCAGACCGGGAACAAGGTTTATTTAAAGCCTGAAAATCTTCAGAGAACCGGAGCATATAAGATTCGGGGAGCGTATTATAAAATAAGTACACTTTCCGAGGAAGAACGTGATAAGGGCTTGATTACGGCATCAGCCGGAAACCATGCTCAGGGCGTTGCGTATGCGGCAAAGGCATATGGTGTAAAGGCAACCATTGTTATGCCGACCACAACACCGTTAATTAAAGTTAACCGTACAAAATCATATGGTGCAGAGGTAATTTTATATGGGGATGTCTATGATGAATCCTGTGGCTATGCATTAGAGCTGGCAGAGGACAAGGGTTATACCTTTATTCATCCGTTTGATGATTTAGATGTAGCAACCGGTCAGGGTTCGATTGCAATGGAAATCATCAAGGAGCTTCCAACCGTAGATTATATTCTGGTACCTGTCGGTGGCGGCGGACTTGCAACCGGAGTATCCACATTGGCAAAGATGCTGAATCCGAATATTAAGGTAATCGGCGTAGAACCGTCCGGAGCAAATTGTTTACAGGAATCCCTTAAGCTGGGAGCGGTTACAACCCTTCCGGGTGTTGATACCATTGCAGACGGTACAGCCGTTAAGACACCAGGAAGTAAGATTTTTCCATATTTACAGAAAAATCTGGATGATATTATTACGGTAGCGGATTCCGAGCTTATTGTTGCATTTCTGGATATGATTGAAAACCATAAAATGCTTGCAGAAAATTCCGGCTTATTAACCGTTGCTGCCTTAAAGCATTTACCGGTAAAGGATAAAAAGATTGTCAGCATTATCAGTGGCGGAAATATGGATGTGATTACGCTGGCTTCTGTGGTTCAGCATGGTCTGATTGCCCGAAGCAGAATCTTTACGGTATCGGTATTACTTCCGGACAAGCCGGGTGAATTAATGAACGTTTCTTCTGTAATTGCAAAGGCACAGGGAAATATTATCCGACTGGAGCATAATCAGTTCGTCAGCCTGAATCGTAACAGTGCGGTAGAATTAGTAATTACCATGGAAGCCTTTGGTCCGGAACACAAGGATGCCATTATGCAGGAATTAGCGGAGCGGGGATACCGTCCGATTGAAAAGACACCAAAAAGTATATTTTAATATAGGATAGAACATAGAAAATAGAAGCAGGTTTGTATGATTAATATTAAAGTACAGAGTTGTGGACTGATTATTTTATTGGTAATTCTGTTCATATACTCCCGACAGAAAAAACTGAATCTAAGTACAGAAAAAGCATTCTCCCGATTATTGATTGCTATGATATTCAGTCTGATATTTGATATTTTATCATTGGTCGGAATGTATTGGCTTGCCGAATTGCCGGAGTGGCTGGTGGACGGATTTTGTAAAACCTATCTTTCCTCTCTGATTATTGCAAGTTTAAGTGCTCTCATTTATGTATGTGTGGACATTTACAGTCAGAGTAAGGCATTCCGTTACCGCCGGATTATTTATTCCTCCTTGGGATTACTGGGAATCATCCTTGTATTTGTATTGCCGATTCATAAGGAATTATCAGATGTTACACGTATGTATACCTATGGGGCAAGTGTAATTACCACCTATTTATTCTGTTTGTTATTTTTAGGTTTGATTGTGTTTTTAACACTTTATCACAAACGCAGCATGAATCAAAAACGGGTATGGGCAGTATGGATATGGATGGTTTTGTGGATGGTTTCTGCATTTATTCAATTTTTGAATAACAGCCTGCTAATTGTCGGCTTTGCATCCTCGGTTGGATTAATGGTTATCTATCTGCTTCTTGAGAATCCGGAAAGCAACCGCGACCGGGAGAGTGGGTTATTTAACGAAACCGCATTACAACAGTATGCAAAGCAGTTATTTAGTAAAAATGAGGACTTCGGATTGATTGCACTGGTATTCCCTTGGGCAGAGCTATCGGCTATGGATACCCGGATGCAGCAATTTCTGATAGTCGTTACCGATTATGTCTGTTCTTTACCGGAGGTATATGCGTTCCAATGCGATGATGATACGATTTTATTGGTCTTAAAGCAGGGTGTCGATATTGAAAAGATAGAAACTATGTTAAGAAGCCGATTCACACTGGGCTGGGGAACCAACCATGAATCATTGGTGAAGCCGGCTTATATGATAATGCCAAGTGTTGCCATTATGGAGCATTCCGAAGATATTCTGCCGTTTTTACGCTTTGCAAAGCAAGCCTGCAATACGAATACAGAGGATAACCGGATAATACTGGACCAGTCCTTATTGCAGAGGATGTATGAAAAGCGGGAGGTTGAGCAGTTAATATCCGATGCGTTAAAATATGACCGGATTCAGGTATATTATCAGCCGATTTATTCCACGAAGGAACGTAAATTTACATCAGCAGAAGCATTATGCCGTATTTATAACGAAGACGGTGTTATAATTCCGCCGGGCAGATTCATAGAGGTTGCCGAACAAAATGGTATGATACTGGAATTAGGAGAGCGTGTTTTTGAAAAGGTATGTCAGTTCATTCATTCCGGTGCGTGTTCAGAAGGTAATCTGGAATATATCGAGGTGAATCTGTCTGTCATCCAATGCTCCTATGAGCTGTTGGCCCAACGCTTTATTCATATCATGGAGCAGTATGAGATATGTCCTTCTTATATTAATCTGGAAATTACGGAAACAGGCTCTGTCAGCGCCCGGAAGATTATGATGGATAATATGCAGCGATTACTTGAGTATGGCGTTCATTTCTCATTGGATGATTTCGGAACCGGACATTCTAATCTGAATTATATTGTGGATATGCCGGTTAAGATTGTGAAATTCGACCGGAGCATGACGGTTTCTTATTTTAATAACGGAAAAGCAAAATATGTTATGGATGCTGCCATGCATATGATTCATGGAATGGAGCTTCAGATTGTATCAGAGGGAATTGAGACCGAGGAGCAATTACAAACGATGGAATCCTTAAACATCAATTATATTCAGGGCTTCTATTTTTCAAAACCACTGCCGGAGCAGGAATTTCTGGAGTTTTTGCGAGTACATAAGGTATAAAGGAAGTGCAGTATGGTTCGGATATATATAGATATTCATCAGAATGGAAGCTATGAACAGCAGATAACCTGTTCCGAGGGTGCTAATCTATATCGGATATTGACAGATGCGAAACTCACCCTATCGAGAGCTGTCTGTCGGGGTTCGGGAGTCTGTCGGGGCTGTCAGGTATATATCGTAGAAGAGGGTATGGAATGTCTGGCGTGTCAGTATACGGTTATGCATGATATTCATATCCGTATCCATGAAACAGCAGAAGCCTGTTCGATTTTATTAAGTCAGGCAGATATAAGTGAACCGAAACAAAAGCTAAAGCCGGATACACCGCTTGGTCTTGCGGTAGATATAGGAACCACCACCATTGCGTCTGCCTTGGTGGAGTTAGAGCATGAAACATTGCTTGCACAGGCAGGATGTATGAACCGGCAGGCGGCACATGGAGCAGATGTTATATCCAGAATCCAATATACAGTTGCCCATGCGACAGATAGCCCTTCCGGTATTCTGCGTATGCATCAGGAGCTGATGCAGGATATAGATTCGCTTATAAAGCATTATGAAACGCTTGGATATTCCCGTTCCCAGATAAAACGAATCAGCTACAGCGGAAATACAACGATGCTTCATTTTTTAATGGAGCAACCGGTATCCGGTATGGCGGGGTATCCGTTTACACCGGAATTTTTAGACAGCAGACGCTACGAAGAAAACGGAATCGAACATCTGGTGCTTCCGGGAAAATCGGCATTTGTCGGAGCAGATATAGTTGCCGGAGTCCAATATTTAAAGCTTGGACAAACGGAATCATATGAATTATTAATTGACCTCGGAACCAACGGAGAATTATTTCTGCTAAACCATACGCGGGGAGTATGTACCTCTGCGTCCTGCGGACCGGCATTTGCAAACAGTGTTAAGAAGGGAACCATTTACGGAACTACCTTACTAGAGCATTTAGCAGATGCGGTTACAAAAGGACTTATAACCAAAGATGGAGTGATAAAAGAACCTTATTTTGAAACCGGAATCCCTTGCGGGGAGTATGTGATTACACAAGAAGCAGTTCGGGAAATTCAATTAGCAAAAGCTGCCATCCGTACCGGAATTGAACTGGCTGCCTATGAGCTGCGGCTTCCGTTAAGTGAAATCCGGACAATTTATCTGGCAGGCGGTTTTGGCTTTTATCTGAATCTGGAATCAGCTTATATTTTAGGCTTACTGCCGGAGGAATTTCGGGATAAGGTAGAAATTGTCGGGAATACCTCACTTGAGGGGGCTATTCAGGCATTGCTGCATCCGCAGCATATGCTTGCACTACCGGACAATGTAAGACAAAGTGCCGTTTTGGATTTGTCTATGAGTAAAAATTTTCAGGAATTTTTTTTGCACCGGATTTTATTTTAGACTAATATGACAGGAAACAGAACTATGAATATTATCAATATAGAACACATAGCAAAAGCATATGGTGAAAAGGTATTATTTGAGGATGGCTCTCTGGGGGTTGACAATCGGGATAAAATCGGGATTGTAGGCGTAAACGGCACCGGAAAATCCACCTTACTGAAGCTGATTGCAGGAACCGAGGAAACAGATTCGGGTACGATTACCATTGCCAACCATATTCGTGTGTCATATTTGGCACAGCAATTTGACAGTCAGACGCATACAAGACTGCTGGATTATGTAACCAACGGAACGACGGACCCATTGGTAATCGTTGAGGCAAGAAAGCTATTAAAACGCTTGGGACTGCCGGATGAACAGCAGGAGCTGTCAAAATTATCCGGCGGACAGAAGAAGCGTGCTGCCTTAGTCCGTACTTTAATTGAACCGGCAGATGTACTTCTTCTGGATGAGCCGACAAATCATCTGGACAGCTTTATGATTGAATGGCTGGAACAATATCTTCAGGGCTACAAGGGCTGTATTTTGTTGGTAACACATGACCGATATTTTCTGGATAATGTTACGAATCGGATTGTGGAATTGAATCAGGGACAGATATATTCGTATGCATCCGATTATGCCGGATATTTAGAATTAAAGTGCCAGCGTGAGGAAATGGCACTTGCCAGTGATGATAAGAGACGAAATCTGCTGCGAAATGAGTTAAAATGGGTCATGCGGGGTGCAAAGGCACGCTCCACCAAACAAAAGGCAAGACTGCAAAGATACGAAGAATTAAAGAATACAAAGGGCGTTCAGACAGAAGAGTCTTTAGTACTTTCGTCTACGGCATCCAGACTTGGAAAAAAGACGGTAGAACTGCATGATATATCCTTTTCCTATGATAATCAGGATATTATCTCGCATTTTCAATATATGTTTCTTCGGAATGAACGAATCGGCATTGTCGGACATAACGGTTGCGGAAAGACAACACTCTTAAAACTGATTGCCGGAGTTATGAAGCCAACTCAGGGATATGTGGAGTTCGGTGATACGGTTCGGATTGGCTATCTTACGCAGGAGCCGGAGAGTATTCAGCCGGAGGTGCGTGTGATTGATTCGGTGAAGGATATAGCGGAATACCTGCCAACGGCAACCGGGAAGATTACTGCATCTAAAATGTGTGAACGCTTCCTATTTCCGTCAAATCTACAGTATACGCAGGTCGGAAAGCTCTCCGGTGGGGAACGAAGACGCTTATATCTGCTTCATGTATTAATGTCTGCACCCAATGTGCTGATTTTAGATGAGCCTACCAATGATTTGGATATAGAAACCTTAAATGTATTAGAGGATTATTTGGAGCATTTTGAAGGAATTGTGATAGCTGTGTCACATGACCGTTATTTTCTGGACCGGCTTGTAAACCGGATATTTGCATTTGAACCGGATGGCATCCGGCAATATGAGGGCGGATATACGGATTACTATTGGAAACATCTGGAACGATACGGCGAAGAAACTGCCGGTGCGGATGAAGCTGCCGGACAAAAAAGCGAAAAAAAGGAAACTGAAAACAAGACGGCAGCAACAAAATCATGGAAAAAACCGGATACCCGCTTAAAGTTTACATACAGCGAACAGCGGGAATATGAAACCATTGATGATGAAATAGCAAAACTGGAAGAAAAAATCCAGAAATTGGAGACAGAAATTCCTAAGGTAGCAACTGATTTTGTAAAGCTGACACAGTATACAACGGAGAAAGAGGAGTTAGAACAGAAGCTGGAAGAAAAAATGGAACGCTGGGTGTATCTTAATGATTTGGCGGAACGGATTCAGGCTGAGAAGATGTAAGATTCCCTATCAAATATCTATTTTTTCCTAGCAATCACATAATTCCTATGATATAATATTTGTCGATTATGGGCAGGTATGCCCATTTACGAAAGAATAGGAGTAACTTATTATGCATTTGTGCAGCTTATCAAGCGGAAGCAGCGGCAACTGTATCTACGTGGGAACCGAAGAAACACACCTGCTTGTAGATACCGGAGTTAGTAAAAAGCGAATTGTAGATGAATTACATGCCATTGACATGGCACCGGAAGATATTCAGGGAATCTTAATTACACATGAACATTCCGACCATATTCAGGGGTTAGGTGTATTTACCAGAAAATATCCGGTTCCGGTCTATGGTACAAAGGCAACCTTGGAAGCCATTCAGGCAATGCCGGCATTAGGAGAACTGAATCCCGCTCAATTTGTGGAAATCAAGCCGGATGAGCCGTTTCAAATTCAGGATATGACAATAGAGGCATCCAGAACCTGGCATGATGCAGCAGACCCGGTATGTTACCAATTCTATCATAACGGTAACAAAACGAGTATTTGCACAGACCTTGGAGACTATAATGAGTATCTGGTTAAGAAGCTTCAGGATTCCGATTTGTTATTTATCGAATCCAACCATGATGTCAATATGCTGTTGGTAGGTCCTTATTCCTATCCGTTAAAGCAACGGATTTTAGGCGACCATGGGCATTTATCTAACGAGCGTTCCGGTCAGTTTATCAAGGAATTGTTAAATGACCATATCCACGGAATCATGTTAGGGCATTTAAGTAAAGAAAATAATATTGCCGAACTGGCTTACGAAACGGTAGCACAGGAATTGGCGGAAAACCCATTTACAGATGATGTTCGGGATTTTCGATTGTCGGTTGCAAGACGGAATGAACATTCTGAAATTTTGTATGTGGGGTAGAAAGGAGATATAGAATATGAACAAGGCAGTCATAACAGTGGTAGGAAAAGATAGTGTAGGTATTATCGCAAAGGTATGTACCTATCTGGCAAATAATCAGGTGAATATACTGGATATTTCACAGACCATTGTTCAGGATTATTTTAATATGATGATGATTGTGGACACAAATGCTTCTTTGAAGGAATTTAAGACCTTATCGGAGGAATTGGTACAAATCGGTGAGGAAATCGGTGTTGTCATCAGTCTGCAAAGAGAAGAAATCTTTAATATGATGCATAGAATCTAATGACGGAGGCAGAGGATGATTAATATACATGAAGTAATTGAAACAAATGAAATGATTCAAAAGGAAAATCTGGATGTCCGTACGATTACAATGGGAATCAGTCTGTTAGATTGTACCGCAAATACATTGAATGAAGTTTGTGATAAGATATATAATAAAATTACAACCTCAGCCAAGGATTTGGTAAAGGTCGGTAAGGATATTGAATTACAGTATGGTATTCCGATTGTAAATAAACGAATTTCCGTAACTCCGATTGCACTTGTCGGCGGAGGGGTCTGTCACAGTATTGATGATTTTGTGATGATTGCAAAAAGTCTGGACCGGGCAGCAAAAACCGTTGGTGTGAATTTTATCGGTGGATATTCAGCCTTGGTGACAAAGGGAATGACTCCGGCAGATGAATTGCTGATTCGTTCCATTCCAAAAGCACTGGCAGAAACCGATGTTGTCTGCAGCTCGGTAAATGTAGGCTCCACCAAAACCGGTATCAATATGGATGCAGTAAAATTAATCGGTGAAATGATTAAAGAAGCCGCAGAGCTGACAAAGGAGCAGGATTCCAATGCCTGTACCAAATTTGTTGTATTCTGTAATGCACCGGATGATAATCCATTTATGGCAGGTGCCTTTCATGGTGTAACCGAGGCAGATAAGATTATCAATGTCGGTGTCAGTGGACCGGGTGTTGTTAAGACCGCACTGGAGGCTGTACGTGGTGAAAATTTTGAAGTGCTGTGCGAAACCATTAAAAAGACTGCATTTAAGATTACCAGAGTCGGTCAGTTAGTTGCACAGGAGGCTTCCAGACGTTTAGGGGTTCCGTTTGGCATCATTGACTTGTCATTAGCTCCGACACCGGCAGTAGGTGACAGTATCGGAGAAATTTTAGAAGAAATCGGTCTGGAATATGCCGGAGCTCCGGGTACAACCGCCGCATTAGCCCTATTAAACGACCAGGTGAAAAAGGGTGGTGTTATGGCATCCTCTTATGTAGGTGGTCTGAGCGGTGCATTTATTCCGGTCAGTGAAGACCAGAGAATGATTGATGCGGCTACCTGCGGAGCCTTAACAATAGAAAAATTAGAAGCCATGACCTGTGTTTGCTCCGTTGGTCTGGATATGATTGCCATTCCGGGAGATACCAAGGCAACTACCATTTCCGGTATCATTGCCGATGAAATGGCACTGGGTATGGTAAATCAAAAGACCACCGCCGTCCGTATTATTCCGGTTATCGGCAAAAAGGAGGGCGAGCATGCAGAGTTTGGCGGATTATTAGGTCATGCACCAATCATGCATGTAAATCCATATAGCTGTGAGGCATTTATTAATCGAGGCGGAAGAATCCCTGCCCCAATCCACAGCTTCAAAAATTAATTTGGGAGAGAATCCGGATATGCGTGTATTAGAAGCGTTACAACCAAATCGTGTCTTTTACTATTTTGAGAAAATTTCAGAGATACCAAGAGGCTCCTACCATACAAAGGCAGTGAGTGATTATTGTGTGTCCATAGCAAAGGAATTAGGTCTTGCAGTTCGGCAGGATGACTGGAACAATGTCGTTATCCGGAAACCGGCATCCAAGGGCTGTGAGCATTCCCCTGTTTTTATGATACAGGGACACTTGGATATGGTATGCGAAAAAGAACCGGGCTGCACACATGACTTTGAAACAGAAGGGCTGGAGTTATTGGTTGACGGCGATTATATTACCGCAAACGGCACTACCTTAGGTGGGGATGACGGAATCACAATTGCCATGGCACTGGCTATCTTAGAGGATGATACCTTGGTACATCCTCCGCTTGAAGTTGTGTTTACAACCGAAGAAGAGGTTGGAATGGATGGAGCCATTCATCTGGATACCACAGATTTGCATGCCCAATATCTTCTCAATCTGGACAGTGAGGACGAAGGTGTTTTAACGGTAGGTTGTGCAGGCGGCTCTACGCAGGAGCTTCACAAACCAATATCCAGAGAAACCGTAACCGGTATTCCTTATCAGATTCGGGTACATGGATTACAGGGCGGACATTCCGGTGTTGAAATACAAAAGGGAAGAATTAACAGTAATAAAGTTATGTCAACAATCCTTTGTGAATTAATGCACAAGACTCCGGTTCGAATTGCAGATATTCATGGAGGCTTTAAGCATAATGCAATTCCGAGAGAATCGGAAGCGATGGTTTTATTTATGCCGGGGGCAGATTTGGCACAGGCAGAGGCTGTTATAAAACAGGTACAGCAATTATACGCACAGGCTTATCAGGATTCCGATTCGGATATTGCAATTGATTTCCAGCCTTGCGGTGTAGAATATAAGGTAAAAAACGGACATCTGACCGAGCTTGCAGTATTTTCAGAAGAAGAGCAGAAGGAATTGTTACAGTTGCTGGTTACTATGCCAACCGGTGTTCAGGCAATGAGCCAGACGATACCGGGTTTACCGGAGACTTCTACGAATCTTGCGGTATTGCAGCTACGCGAGGATGAGATATACTTGGAAATTTCAAACCGAAGCAGTCAGCCGGCAGCTTTAACGCTGTTGGAAAACCGGATTGCAGAGATTGCAGGCTATAGTGGCTTTTCGGTACATCTTCAATCCCGGTATCCGGGTTGGGAATATCGTGCCGAATCTTTGTTACGAGATTCCATGAAGAAGCTTTACTGTGATTTGTTTCAAAAAGATGCAGTGGTAGAAATGATTCATGCCGGTCTGGAATGCGGTATTTTATTAGAAAAAATGCCGGATTTGGATATTGTATCTACAGGACCTGACATTTTGGATATTCATACCCCGCAGGAGCGAATGTCGATTTCTTCGGTTGCCCGTACATGGACATATGTATTGGAAATACTGAAATATTTTGCTTTTTTATAAGGTATTTGCTATAGTAGGAATAGAAAATGACTGGTTATCAGGATGACCGGAGTGAAATAAAAGGAGATACACAAAATGGAAGAAAATGTATTTGACGTGTTAAAGGAACGTGGATTCATTGCTCAGACAACACATGATGAGCAGTTGAGAGATTTATTGGGAAAAGAAAAGGTTAAGTTCTATATTGGCTTTGATGCAACCGCAGATAGTCTGACCGTAGGACATTTCCTGACAATTATGGCAATGATGCATATGCAGCAGCATGGACATACCCCGATTGCATTAATCGGTGGCGGAACCACTATGATTGGTGACCCAAGCGGTAAATCCGATATGCGAAGCATGATGACAGGAGAAACCATTGATTATAATGCAAATCGTTTTAAGGAGCAGTTGTCCCATTTTATTGATTTTGACAATGATAAGGCAATTATGGTTAACAACGCAGACTGGTTGTTAGACTTGAATTATGTAACCTTCTTGCGGGAAGTCGGTGTTCATTTTTCCGTAAACCGGATGCTGACTGCAGAATGTTATAAGCAGCGTATGGAAAACGGATTAACCTTCTTTGAATTTAATTATATGTTAATGCAGGCATATGATTTTTATATGTTAAATAAAAAGTACGGCTGCAAGGTAGAAATGGGCGGTGATGACCAGTGGTCTAATATTCTGGCTGGTGCTGACCTGATTCGCCGGAAGAAGATTGCAGAAAGCCCGGATGGTGTTATTCCGGCAAAGGACCCTGCATTTGGCTTAACCTTTACCCTTCTGACCACCTCTGACGGAAAGAAGATGGGTAAGACCATGAAGGGTGCCGTATGGCTTGACCCAAAGAAAACTACTCCATATGAGTTTTATCAATATTGGAGAAATATTGAGGATGCCAACGTAGAACGTTGTCTTGGCTTATTGACCTTCCTTCCGATGGATGAGGTACGTCGGCTGGGAGCCTTAGAGGGAGCTGCTATTAATCAGGCAAAAGAGGTTCTTGCTTATGAAATCACCAAGATTGTCCATGGTGAAGAAGAGGCAAACAAGGCACAGGAGGCTGCCCGTACCGTATTTGCAAGCGGTGGTGTCAGTGAACATATGCCAACTATCACTTATACAAAGGCTCAATTTGATGCCGGTATGGATGTGATTTCCGTATTGGTTGACACAAAGCTTTGCAGCGGACGCGGGGATGCCCGAAGAAACATTGAACAGGGCGGTGTCCGGGTAAATGATGAAAAGGTCACAGACCCAACCAGAACCTTAAGTGATGCAGATATTGTAGACGGTTCTATCATTATTCGAAAAGGTAAAAAGAATATCTACAAGATTGTGATTGAGTAATCAATTATCATACGACTCGCAGTATTAAATAGGAACAGGTAAGAAGCTGCATGAAATAAAGTGCTTGCAGAATCTTACCTGTTTTCTAAAGTTAAGAAAAAGGAACAGAGGTAATATGGAAAAACTAGCCTTATCCGATGAGATTCTTATGACGGTGGAGAAGCCGGCAAGATATATCGGAAATGAAATAAACAGTGTTGTTAAGGATGTATCCAAAATTGCAGTCCGGTTTTGTATGTGTTTTCCGGATGCATATGAAATCGGAATGTCACATCTGGGTATCCAGATTCTATATGATATGTTCAACCGGATGGAGGATGTCTGGTGCGAGCGAGTGTATTCTCCATGGCCGGATTTGGATGCAATTATGCGGGAGCAGCATATTCCGCTGTTTGCCTTAGAATCGCAGGACCCGATTCGGGACTTTGATTTTCTCGGAATTACATTACAATACGAGATGTGCTATACCAATATTCTTCAGATTATAGACTTAAGCCAGATTCCGTTGCTGGCAGTAGACAGAGGCGAAGATGACCCGATTGTTATCGGTGGAGGTCCATGCAGCTATAATCCGGAGCCGATTGCGGATTTCTTTGACCTTTTCTATATTGGGGAGGGTGAAACGGTATATGGACAATTATTAGATTCTTATAAGAAGAATCGGGCGGCTGGCGGCACCCGGTATCAATTTTTAGAGCTGGCGGCAGAAATAGACGGAATCTACGTGCCGCAATTTTATGATGTTACTTATTATGAGGACGGTACTATTCAAAGCTTTGAACCGAATAATCCGCACGCTCCAAGAACCGTACGCAAGCAGGTGGTAATGAATTTTGACTCCGTACCGTATCCGATGAAACCGATAGTTCCGTATATCAAAGCCACACAGGACCGGGTTACATTAGAAATCCAACGCGGCTGCATCCGTGGCTGCCGGTTCTGTCAGGCAGGTGCGATTTATCGTCCGACCCGTGAGAAAAATGTAGAATTAATGAAGCAATACGCCTTAGAAATGATTCAAAATACCGGTCATGAAGAAATTACGCTAAGCTCCTTAAGTTCCAGTGATTATGAAGGACTGCCGGAACTGACGGAGTTTCTGATTGAAGAAATGGGAAAACTAAAGGTAAATATTGCCCTTCCGTCCCTGCGTATAGATTCTTTTTCTCTGGATGTTATGAAGCGGGTACAGGATATTAAAAAGAGCAGCCTGACCTTTGCCGCAGAGGCAGGCAGTCAGAGATTGCGAAATGTAATTAACAAGGGTTTAACCGAAGAAATGATACGGGAAGGAGCCATGAAAGCGTTTCGCGGCGGCTGGACAAAGGTAAAATTTTATTTCATGGTCGGACTGCCAACGGAGACAGAAGAGGATTTGATGGCAATTCCGGAGCTTTGCGAGCAACTGGCTGTAGACTATTATACGATTCCGAAGGAGGAACGCATTGGTAAGGTATCTATTACAGCAAGCTCTTCCTTTTTTGTACCAAAGCCATTTACCCCATTTCAATGGGCTGCCATGAATACGGAAGAGGAATTTTTGAAAAAGGCTCATATGGTAAAGGATGGATTTTTCAAGCAGAAGAACCGCAAAAGTCTTTCCTACCGATACCATGATGCGGATTTAACCATTATGGAAGGAATCTTTGCAAGAGGAGACCGGAAGCTGGCTCCTGCCATTTTACAGGCGTATCAGGCAGGCTGTATCTTTGACGCATGGCATGAAATGTTCCATCAGGAGATTTGGAATCAGGCTTTTGCAGATAATCATATTGATACGGAGTTTTATACCAGCCGGGAGCGTGAGGTTGATGAAATTCTCCCATGGGATTTTATTGATATTGGTGTATCCAAACGGTTCTTTATAAAGGAATGGGAGCGTGCCAAGCGGGCAGAAGTAACCAAAAACTGTAAGCAGCAATGCTCCGGCTGTGGTGCGGCCGTCTTTGGAGGAGGTGTCTGTTTTGAAAATAAGAATTAAATATGCAAAAACAGGTGTTCTTCGCTATATCGGACATCTGGATGTTATGCGATATTTTCAAAAAGCCATCCGACGTGCGGGCTTGGATGTGGCATATTCCCAAGGCTATAGTCCGCATCAGTTAATTACCTTTGCGGCACCTCTGGGACTGGGGGTAACAAGTGAGGGTGAATATTTCGATGCGGAAATGAACTCCGTTACAACCAGTGAAGATATGGTACAACGCCTAAATTCCGGTATGGCATCCGGTATGTGGATTCAGGATATTGTTGCTTTGAATGAAGGTGCCAAAACCGCCATGGCGGTAGTTGCCGCATCGGACTATATTGTAACGGTACGTGAGGGGTATATGCCGCAGGAGCTTTTACTGCGTGCAGTTGATGCATTTTATCAACAGGAACACATTGAGGTGGTTAAGGTAACGAAAACAAAGGAAACGCAGCTGGATATTAAGCCCTTGATATATCAGATGCAGGAACGGGATGGTGGCATTTATCTGTTTTTATCTGCCGGCAGCGTGGAAAATATCAAACCGGAGCTTGTCATGGAAGCAATGTGCGGGTATCTGAATCTGCCATACCAGAAATTAGCATTCCGGATACATCGGTTGGAAACCTATATGCGGGCAGAAAACGGACAGTTGGTTTCTTTATTGGAAGCCGGTAAACACTTCTGATTAAGGAGAGCAGGCTCATGAATCATGAATTAGTAATTACAACGTATCAGGAGCATATGTATTCCTGTTACTATGAGGACGGAACACTGACGGAATTATATAGGCTGTCGGATATGGCAGATACGGTAAGACTCGGTAACATCTATGTCGGAAGGATTCAAAATGTTGTCAAGAACTTAAATGCCGCATTTGTTGAGATTCAGCCCGGCACAATTTGTTATTATTCCTTACAGGAGCATACGCCGTATTATTTGAACGCCAAAAAGCAGGGAACGACTCCGGCAATCGGAGATGAGATATTGGTACAGGTTACAAAGGAGGCTATGAAAACCAAAGCTCCAACTGTGGATTCCTCTTTCCGGTTAACCGGAAACCTGACGGTTGTTACTTTATCTTCTACGAAGGTAATGGTATCAAAAAAACTTCCGAAGGATAAAACGATAGCTGCCATCAAGGAACAGCTTGAACCGCTTGTTCCGGACGGATACGGCATCATCCTCCGTACCAATGCTTACGAGCAGTCCATTTCCGCAATTCAGGCAGAAGCCACAAAGTTATTACAGCAGTTACAAGCAATAATAGAGCATGCTGCCTGTCATACGGTATATTCCTGCTTATATCAGGAGCGTTCTTCATTACTTCAGTTACTGGATGACTATAAAAATGACTCTCTGACACGAATTACTACCGATTTACCGGAAATATACGAGGAATTATCCGAATATCTGCATCCGGCAGAGCAGCAGCGATTGTTTTTCCATGAAACAAAGCTCCAGCCTCTGTATGCCATTTACCGTCTGGATCGGGATATAAAAGAATTATCCGGTACGCGGGTCTGGTTAAAATCCGGGGCATATCTTTTGATTGAACAGACAGAGGCAATGGTGGTTATTGATGTTAATACCGGAAAGGCTGTAAACCGGAAGGAAAAACAGCAGCATTTATTACAGGTGAACCGGGAAGCAGCTACCGAAATTGCCCGCCAGCTTCGGCTACGCAATTTATCCGGTATTATTGTCATTGATTTTATTGATATGGAGCAGTTAGACAGCAAGCAGTTATTGATTGAGCATTTGTGCCGGGAACTTAAGCGGGATAGAATCCCAACCCGGTTTATGGATATGACTGCTCTGAATCTGGTAGAATTAACCCGAAAAAAGGTAAGAAAACCATTAAAAATATGATTCTTTTCTTGACAAACATTTTTTGCAACGTTATACTATATGAGTATGCCGCACAGTGGGGTTGAAGTATGTCCTCTGGACATCACCGAAGCTGGCGAGTAATGATAAAAGGAGGATACCAGAATGTACGCAATTATTGCAACAGGTGGCAAGCAGTACAAGGTAGCTGAAGGCGATATCATTTATGTAGAGAAGTTAAATGCTGCAACAGGTGAAACTGTTACATTTGATGATGTTGTTGTTGTAAATAACGACAAGGATGTTCTTTGCGGTGATAAGGTAGCAAATGCTAACGTTACAGCAGAAGTTGTAGGTGAAGGCAAGAGCAAAAAGGTTATCGTGTATAAGTACAAGAGAAAGACCGGCTATCACAAGAAGCAGGGACACAGACAGCCATATACAAAGGTTGAAATCAAAGCTATTAACGCTTAATATGGCAGGAGTATTCCATGATTCAGGTAACAGTATATGTTAATTCACAGAAGCAAACAGTCGGTTTTCACACATACGGACATGCGGAATATGCAGAAGCAGGTTTCGATATTATCTGTAGTGCGGTTTCTGCGATTGTATTAACGACTGTGAATTCCATAGATGCACTTACAAATGATTCTTTTACCTGTCAACAGAATCAGGAAACCGGAGAAATTACCGTTCATTTTGAAACGGCACCGGGACATGATGCGGACTTGCTTATGCAGTCTATGTTGATTGGCTTAAAAGGTATTTCAAATGAATATGGAACGAAGTATTTAAAAGTTAACACTAAGGAGGTGTAACGAAGATGATGCAGATGAACCTTCAATTTTTTGCACATAAGAAGGGTGTTGGTTCTACTAAGAACGGTCGTGACTCAGAGTCAAAGAGACTGGGTGCCAAGAGAGCAGATGGACAGTTTGTAAAAGCTGGTAACATCTTATATAGACAGCGTGGAACTAAGATTCATCCAGGTGTTAATGTGGGTAAAGGTGGCGACGATACATTGTTTGCATTAGTAGACGGTGTAGTTCGTTTTGAAAGAAAAGGCAGAGACAAGAAGCAGGTTTCTATTTACCCTGTCGTTAACGAATAAGAATTATTTGGGGACACTATCAATAGTGTCCCTTTTTACTTGTTAAAACTATAGTTGGAAAGTAAGGTGAGAGACAATGTTTGCAGACAGAGCAAAAATATATGTACGTTCCGGTAAAGGCGGGGACGGTCATGTTAGTTTTCGAAGAGAATTATATGTGCCAAACGGCGGACCGGATGGCGGTGATGGCGGCAGAGGTGGCGATGTCATCTTTGAAGTAGACGAAGGTCTCAATACCCTTGTTGATTTCCGAAATGCCGGTAAATTCAAAGCCGGAGACGGTGAAGAAGGCGGAAAACGCAGATGTCATGGTGCGGACGGTAAGGATATTGTATTAAAGGTTCCACCGGGAACTGTAATTAAGGATGCCGAAACCGGCAGAGTAATTCTGGATATGTCAAACAAAAAGGAACCGGTTGTCTTCTTAAAAGGCGGACGGGGCGGTAAAGGCAATATGCATTATGCAACCTCTACCATGCAGGCTCCGAAATATGCCCAACCGGGACAGGATGCTAAAGAGCTATGGATTCTTTTGGAATTAAAGGTAATTGCGGATGTGGGTCTGGTTGGATTTCCAAACGTCGGAAAATCCACATTTTTATCCAGAGTTACCAATGCCAGACCAAAGATTGCCAATTATCATTTCACAACCCTGCGTCCGAATCTGGGTGTGGTTGACCTTGGAGAACATCAGGGCTTTGTTATCGCAGACATTCCCGGAATCATAGAAGGTGCTGCAGAGGGAACCGGATTAGGCTTGGAATTTTTACGCCATATTGAACGGACAAAGGTATTAATCCATCTGGTAGATGCCGCATCCACAGAGGGCAGAGACCCGGTCAATGATATTAAGGCAATTCATTTGGAGTTACAAAAATACGGGATTGATTTGAACACAAAACCACAGGTGATTGCAGCAAATAAAATTGATGTTATGTCCGAACTGGACAGGGAAACGGTGTTGGATTTGCTTCGTGAGGAAATGGAACCGCTTCATATTCCGGTATTTCCGATTTCTGCAGTTTCCGGAGAGGGTGTTTCCGACCTGCTTTGGCATGTGAGTCATATGCTGGAGGAGCTTCCGCAGGAAACCGTTGAATTTGAATCAGAATTTGACCCATCCATGTTTGTGGATGAAACCTTACCGTTTGAGGTATCTTATGATGAGAAGGAACAGGAATATGTGGTAGAAGGTCCAAGGATTGAGCGTATGCTCGGTTATACGAACTTGGAATCCGAAAAGGGCTTCCAATTCTTCCAGGATTTCCTGAAGAAAAATGGTATTTTAGATGAATTGGAAAGACTTGGCATTCAGGATGGTGACACCGTACGATTATATGGGCTGTCATTTGAGTATTATAAATAAAGAGGAGAATAGATATGACGAGTAAACAGCGTGCATATTTAAAGGGGCTTGCTATGGAGCTGGACCCGATTTACCAGATTGGAAAAGCTTCTGTTACTCCCGAATTTGTAGAAGGTATTCGGGAAGCATTAGAGAAGCGGGAATTAATTAAAATCAGTGTCTTGAAGAATTGTGCGGATGACCCGAAGGAATTGGCAACCATCATTGCAGAGCGTTCCGGCTCGCAGGTTGTTCAGGTTATCGGAAAGAAAATTGTACTCTATAAGGAATCACGTAACCATAAAAAGATTATGTTACCTTAGACGCTGTTGTCCATATCTATCATAATACCAAACCTATCCGGAGGTTATTTATCATGGAACGAATTGGAATTATGGGCGGAACATTTAATCCCATTCATAAAGGGCATATTCGGTTGGCACAGGCGGCTTATGAACAGTACGGTCTTGCGAAGGTATTGGTTATACCCAATAAACTGCCTGCGTATAAGGACTGCGATGAATTATTAAGCACCAGTCAGCGGAGTGATATGGTCCGGTTGGCAATCCAGCCATATGATTACATGGAATTTAACGATATGGAATTGAAGCGAAGCGGAGCTACCTATACCATTGACACCATGCAGATACTGCATCAGAACTATCCGGATACCGAGTTTTACTTTATACTGGGAGGAGACTCTCTGGTACATTTTCAGGAATGGCGGAAATATCAGGATATTCTCAGACTCACTACGATTCTGTGTGCCAGAAGAGATGATTCCAGATTTTCGGAATTGGAGCAAGCCAGAGCCGAACTGATACAACAGGTACCGGAGGCTAAAATACTATATCTGGACACCCCGTTGTTTGACATTTCCTCAACCCGGATACGGGAAGAGTTGAAGGATGACCCTACGCTTAGCCGGTGGCTTCCGGAAGCGGTATATCAGTATATAAGTGAACATCATTTGTATGACTTATAAAATGTATGATTTATAAAAGGATGGATAAAGAAATGATGGATAGAATTGAAATGCGGGAAAAACTAAAGGAACGGTTAACCACAAAGCGTTATGAACATAGTCTGGGCGTGGAATATACTGCCGCAGCCATGGCAATGTGCCATAATGTAGATGTAGAAAAGGCAGCAATTGCAGGACTGCTTCATGATTGCGGAAAAAACTATACGGCAGAGGAGAAGATTTTACGTTGCGAGAAATACGGTTTGCCGATTTCTGTATATGAGCGTAAAAATCCGGAGCTGCTTCACGCAAAATTAGGTGCCGCCATTGCAAAGGATAAGTTCAGAATCAAGGACCGCGAAATTTTATCTGCCATCACCTGGCATACGACCGGTTGCCCCAATATGTCGGATTTAGATAAGATTATTTATATTGCAGATTTCATTGAGCCGAATCGGAAGCTATTGCCGGAAATGCCGGAAATCCGCAAAGAAGCCTTTCAGGATTTGGATACCTGCTTAGTGCATATTTTATCCAATATTTTAGAATACCTGAAACGCAAGGGAGAAACGATTGACGAAATATCGGAACAGACCTATCGTTTCTATGTGCATAACGAAAAGATGTAAGATACATCATATACCAATGTATGTTAATCTATAACTTATATATGTAATGTTATATAGCCGTATATGCCTATAATACAATATAGCTTAGATAAGAATGAGTCACAATAATTATAATAATATTATACAGGAGAGAGATAGTATGAGTATGAGTGCAAGTGCAAAGGAACTGGCTGCAAAGATTGTTGAAGCCTTAGAGGATAAAAAGGCAGAAGATATTAAGATTATTGATATATCACAGGTATCCGTAATTGCGGACTATTTTATTATTGCAAGCGGTAATAACCGAAATCAGGTTCAGGCGTTGGCAGATAATGTTGATGAGGCTTGTACCCAGTTAAAATGTCCGGCAAAGCAGACCGAGGGCTATGAATCTGCCAATTGGATTTTAATGGATTACCGGGATGTAATCGTACACATTTTCTCGAAAGAAGACCGGCTGTTTTATGACTTGGAACGCATATGGCGAGACGGTGTTTTTATTGAAAAAGAGCAGTTATCCATGTAATTTATAAATCTAAAAAGTCCGGTTGACAATAAAACAATCTGGATTTATATTTATCATATAAGGATAATTGGTGAGAGTATGGATTTAAATCGTTTCTTAAAAGTAAATAATGTCAAGATAAATAATATCGTTGCAAAGTCGCTGCGATATACTTTATATTTGCTGTTAATTATTTGGTGCTTAACCTTTGGTAATTTGCTTAATTTTGATAAGACAGCAGTTAGTCTGTGTCTGGCAATCTGCGGAATCCTGTTACTGATTCCAACGATTTTCATTAACTGTCTGAATATCGAAAAAAATTATATCATGTATATGGTAATTATATGTACATCTCTGGTAAGTGGTGTACTATGTTCTTTTTTGTCTTATTATGCTTCTGCGATTGTGTTATTTCCGCTACTAATTGCTTCTTTGTATTACAACCGTGTTCTGGTGTTGTTTACAACGTTAATTAATACGGCAATTATTTTGGGGTCCGCCTTTTTAAATCTTTATGTCGGACTAATTCCCAATGACCCACTGGCAACCGGAATTGAATCTGCAATTTTTTATAACTTTCTTCCCAAAGAGCTGGTTATTATCTTTATGTCCTTTATTTCTTATTTTATTGTTGACCGTAACAATGAAATGATGGCAGACATTTTTATTTATTCCCAGCAATTAAAGATTAGTCAGGAAGAAATTATTTTGTCGTTTTCTAATATTTGTGAATCCAAATCTAAATCTACCGGAGAACATGTCCGGAGAGTCTCCAGATATATGCGGGTATTGTGTGAAGCATCCGGCTTCGACCAAAACTATACAGATATGGTATGCACCGCATCCATGATGCATGATATTGGAAAGTTAATGATTCCGGAGGAAATCTTAAATAAACCCGGAAAGCTTACCGATGAAGAATACGCTATCGTTAAAAATCACGTATTATACGGAGAAGCATTATTACATAATACAACCGGTGAAATCATGGAAATTGCAAGAACGATTGCCTTACAGCATCATGAACGATGGGACGGCAAAGGCTACCTTGGTATGAAGGGAGAGGAGATTGCCTATGTCAGCCGGCTGATGGCATTAGCAGATGTATTTGATGCCTTATCCGCTTCCCGTTGCTATAAGGAAAATTGGACACTGGCTCAGACCTATAATGAAATTGCACTGGGCAGTGGAACACAGTTTGATCCTCATGTTGTAGAATTATTTAAAGATAATTATGAGAAATTTGTTGAAATATTTAACAGTCTTCCGGATCGTTCAGAAGAATCCGCAGGAACCGAACAATGGGAGATTCAAAGTTCTGCCAAAATTCATGAAGATGGAATTGTGACAGAATCTGTTATTCAGAAACCTGCCGAACACACACAGACAGAATCATAGAAGGAGGAACCTAATATGTTTCGTGTATTTAATGAATATCTGAAGCAAATGCAGCTTAGTGTAACTCCTGAAATTGAATGTGCCTTTAATCATTATCTGGCTGATTGCAAGGGCTTGAAAAGCTATTGTGTAACCATTCATTATAATCGATATGTTGTGGATGTAAAGTTAAACCGCTTCAACTTAGAGCAGGCACAGAAGCAATTTCAGAAAATGACAGATGCCGTAGGTTATCCCTATTCACAAATGTTTGTCCGATTCAATGAGGGCTCGGTAATTCGTTACCGATATGCAAGCTGTAAAGAGGATAAGACCGGTTTTTATTGTGATGTGGTATATTCGTAATAAAATAATATGTAACAAAACTTGTAGCAAAAACAGCAGCTTAATTCATGAGAACTAAGCTGCTGTTTTTACTGTTAAAACTGACGATATAATCCAATAACCTTTCCTAAAATCATACAATCCTGAACGATAATAGGATCCATGCTGTCATTTTCCGGCTGTAAACGAATATAATTACTTTCTTTATAAAAGGTCTTAACGGTTGCCGAATCATCAATTAATGCAACGATAATTTCCCCATTTCTTGCAACAGAGGTCTGTTCTACAATAATCAAATCTCCGTCAAAAATTCCGGCATTAATCATACTTTCCCCCTTTACCGTTAACATAAAGGTCTGCTTGTTATGTACATATTCAACCGGAAGAGGAAAGTAGCCGTTAATATTATCATCCGCAAGTAATGGCTGCCCTGCAGCCACCTTTCCAAGCATTGGAATATTTACCATTTCTCTGCGGCTGATATTCTGGAACGAATCATCCACAATTTCAATTGCTCTTGGTTTGGTTGGGTCGCGGCGAATATATCCGTTTTTCTCAAGCGTCTCCAGATGGGAATGAACCGAAGATGTTGACTTCAAGCCTACCGCAGTACAAATTTCACGTACAGACGGCGGATAACCCTTTGCTAAAATCTGTTCTTTCATATATTCTAATATTTCCCGCTGTTTATCCGTCATTTTTCCATTACTCATATGTAATCCTCCATATTACCAGTTATTAATTTACATTCCCTGTCATTCTTCTTATTTCTTATCGTCATTCTTTCATTCCGTCATTCTTATTCACTATAGACGCAAAAAATCACAAAATAAAAAATCACGAAATCTATATCCGTTAAAATACTATAACTAGTGTAACATAAGATTGCAAAGATTGCAAACAAATGTTCTAAAAACATTTGTTCTAAAATATTTGTTTTAAAATTTTTTGAGGCATTTTGAATCTACTTTCGTAGCCAAACATTTTTTCGAACATATTTTCGATTTTTTTGTTGACAAGAGAACAACTGTTCGATATAATCAAACCATACAAAACAAATGTTCGAAACGGAGGAATTGTTATGACATCTGCAAATACCAGACACATGGATTATAAACATACTTATACCAGACCTAATTATATTAATTATAACAAACTTAATTATAGCGATAGTGACAGAAGAGAAGACTATCCAAGCCTTAGCTATATTCTCGGATGCCTGCTGACAAAATATCCAAAGCTTGCACTTTATGGAAGTATCATGCTTCTGGCATCCATTGCTCTGACCGCAATTTTATGTTTATCCGGTCCTGCAGTAAATGCTCAATCCGACCACTTGAATCAAAAATACTATACAAGCATTCAGGTAAATGCAGGAGATACCTTATGGGATATTGCACAAGAATATAAAACCTCTGAATATTCCTCTACCAAAGACTATGTAGAAGAAGTAAAGGAAATCAATCACTTAACAAATGACACCATTACAACCGGGTGTTATCTGACCGTTCCATATTATGCAGAGCATCCGGGTGTAACAGCAAATTAATTACCAACCATCCATTCCGGATCCGGTAATTGCAGAAAATATTCGTTCTTTTACCTCCGGAACCGTATGCTTTAACTCCAACAGTAATTCCTTGGCTTCCTGACGCTTTGTAACACCATCTGCCGGACATGGATTCTTACAGATAGGAAGTTGATAAGTTGTAGCAAAGGACTTAATTTCACCTTCATAAGCATAAATCAATGGTCGAATTAAAGTAAGTTCTGAACGTTCCAAATATGTAACCGGTGAAAAAGTATGGATTCGTCCTTCATAGAGCATTGACATTAAAAAACTATCAATTACATCATCCTTATGATGTGCATACGCAATCTTATTACAATTGAGCCGGATAGCAGCTTCATTAAATGCACCTTTTCGCATACGGCTGCACAAAGAGCATGGATTTGGTTCTTTTCGATAATCAAAGACAATTTCTCCAATTTGAGTATGTTCTACATAATATGGAACCTGTAGCTTCCCACAAAATTCTTCTAAGGCTTCTGTATGAAATTCCGGAAAGCCAAGGTCTACCGTAATGGCAACCAAATCATACGGAACCGGATAAAATTCTTTTAGCTTTGCCATGGCATATAATAATGTCAGACTGTCTTTTCCTCCGGAAATACCGATTGCAATTTTATCATTTGATTGAATCATATTATAGTCTTGAATTGCTTTTCGAGTATAGGTTAATAGTTTTTGTGGTTTCATAATTAAATGTCTCCTGATTTTATATACCAATATTTATACATACAAATTACATTTTACTATCATTTTTAGGATTTCGTAAAGATACTGCACCCGCAGCCTTTCGTTTATGCTCATCCTCAATTGCCGCATAATAATCGATGGTAGTATTAATATTTTCATGTCCTAAAACATCTGCAACCAGCCGAATATCACCAGTTTCCCGATATAGGGCAGTACCGTATGTACTGCGAAGCTTATGCGGCGTAATTTTTTTATTTGGAACGGCAAGTTGGCCGTATTTCTTAACCAGCCGTTCAATGGCATCTACACTCATACGATTTCCCTTAGAAGATATGAACAATGCCTTTTCCTGACCCTCTGCAATTGCAATATTCTTACGTTCACCTTCAATATAATTCTCCAGAACCTCATGAACCTCTTCACCGAAATAAATAATATCCTGTCCACCACCTTTACGGACAATGGTAATAGAATTTACCTTAAAATCAATATCTGTAATATCTAATCCAACACATTCGGATACTCGGATACCGGTTCCCAACATTAACGTTAATATTGCCAAATCACGCTGTTTTGTCTTTGCACAAAGCTTTCGTTGACGTTCAGACATAGTTCCGTTGCCGGTTTCAACCATATTCAGAATATTCTGAACTTCATAATTTGTCATTCGAACAATATTCTTATCCTTCTTAATTTTAGGCATCTGAACTAACAGCATTGGATTCTTTTGAAGATTTTCCCTAATTACATGATACTCATATAGACCTCTTAACGGAGCCATTTTACGAGCAATAGAACGTTTTCCGTTTTCATGGCTTTCACCGTCCCTAGCCTCAGAACTAAACTCCAGATAATGTTGATATTCTGAAATATCATCTGCAGTAAAGTTTGCCAAATCACCATAGCCAAAAGCTGTAATATCCATATCTTTATATTGAGGATTTACATTCTTAATATAACGGAAAAAGGTCAGCAAATCATATGCATACGATATACGTGTACTAATTTGAGTCGTCAAATCCTTATCCCGGAGATATACCTTTGCACACGGTGGAAGCTGACTTAATAATTCATTATAAATTTCTTTTTGATGATGTGTCTTTGATTTATAGTGTTCGGAATCCTTTGCCATATAAAATTCAACCTTTCCATTTGTATTTATTATGTATCATTATAATAGTTAAACGTATTTGTTGCCTTGTTTATTATATTTATGGTATATTAATTATACTCCATGCCACTTCTCTTTTCAATACTTCATGCGGAAAAACGTAGATTTATCCGCTAGGTAGATACTACTATTTCAAGAAAAGAGAGGTGGTTTTTTTATGTTCGTTTTATGGCTCGTCTTGGCTATCTGCTTTGTGATAAATACGTTTCACGTTTGGAAACTACAGCATGATTTTCAGGAATGGGCAACAGATATTAATGTAGAGTTTTTTAAGAATTTCAAGGAGGAATAAAAATGAATAAACAAATTATTGCAGATGTGGTTGCTACAAAATTAATTAGTGCTGTTAGTCAGCGTTCCGGTAAGGAATATTATAGATTCCAAGGAGTTATAGTTGGCTGTCCGGATTTCCCGTTGTTGGCTGGTATCTCATTTGATAAGTTCATCAGTGAGGAAGTTTACAAGGAGTTAAGCACGTTGCAGCAAGATAGATTTGATTGTTCTATCGGTCTTAGTCGCTCGATTATTAATGGTCGGGATGTGAATGGTGTCAATTTTGATATGGCATTCAACTTGTATATTAACGGTTTTCCAAAGGAAGAATATCCGGAAAGCACTTCCGGTAATGTCTCACAAGCTACTCTTCCAGACGGTCAAGCTGTTGATGATAAATCTAGAAAAGGAGGTAAATAACTATGGGTCCATTAATGACTTTAGCGGAAGCCGCTGGCGGTTCGTTTGATGCAAGTGCTGCACTCGACATGGGTAAAACGGTTATGACTTGGATTTTGGATGTAATCAAGAGTGAGAATATCCTCTCGGCTATCTTCATCCTTGGCTTGTTAGTTCCGGCTGGATTCGGTATTGTCTATCGAATTAAGGCAATTAGCCGCTAATGATTTTGTATGGGTAGTAGTTTAGTGCTACTACCCTATTTTTATAAGAAAGGGGTGATAAGAATATGAATGAAAATAAAAAACAATTTTTATTTACTGTTACCATGGTTATTTTAGCTTTGGTAGTCGGTATTGCTACTCTGTTTTGTATCAAAAAATATGATGTTCATGCAGAGGATACAAAAGATATGGAAAAGGCTGATACAAATACCGCTAAAAATATTCTGTTGGGTTCATGTAAGAATATTATGCATCAAACTGTAATGTGGTATGCTCCGGGTAAGTCATATTATTATTGTTGTTATAAGGCTCAAAATGGCTCTTATGTTGTGTTTGGTCGTGGTGATTCATTTGGCGATGTGCAATCGTTTATCACGTATGCGGATATTATTGGCACGAATGGCAGTTCTACGAATACCGGTAATTTTGTGCTAAATAATGAGGGTTATTATACCATTGATGGTTTTTATTTATCTGCTGATTCATTGGAATTGAAAATTCCAAAGTTTTCCAGTGCTGATAAAGCTATCTTATATGCCAAGGGTCAAATTGATGTAAGTGAAGCTGATAATTATGATGAAATTAAAAGTAGCTTTGTGGATTATAGCTATGACGAAAATTACCCTTATTTCGATTTAGCTACATTGACAATTAATGCGAATAATACAGCAGATTATAACGCTCGTATGTCGGATGAAATGGCAAATACTTATTTTTCCCTAAACGCAAAGATACCGGATAAAGATGGTACATCAGAGGAGGAACACACTGTAGCCTATGTGGAATATTATGCCGCCGCTATTTATGCGGATTCCAGCAAGGTTGGTATATTTAACGATTTAGTATTACGGTATGGTAATGCAGTTGGTTCTATGAGTTCTAGTTTACCAAATGGAGCAAAAATGGATGAAATAATCCAGTATGATGCAGACGGTAAGTTATTAGTTTCAGCTTATAAAGGAATATCTACCGTTGGATTTAAGCAGATTGCAAAAGAAGATTCCACTTCTCCTCTGCTTGCTGTAGAACTGGATAGAATTACTGCGGCAGATAAAGAAAGTTGTTCCACCAGTTTTTCTCGTGTATTGACTGCTAAAAAAGAATTTGTATACAACGATATGGATGCTACTGATTATATAGTTGGTGGTTCTCTCGTTCCAAAGGTTAATAAATATACTTTAATTGGTTATGCGGTTGATATTCGTATGAGTATCCAAAAAGGAAATGACGTTGTTTATAGCAAAGATACTTATACTTATAATTGGCTTAATAATGCCATGCGTGAGCGTTATGGCTCGGAATCTGTATTTTATGATGATGCCGGCAAAATGTCCGGTGATTCATTTGAGTTTAATAATCAAGGTCAAGGTATTTCCTCTGGTATATCCTCTGACGGTTATACACAGGAAGATATTACCGGATATATTAAAAATGGCTTTGGTTTGCTTGGCAAAGATGGCTATTTGACTTTGATGGGTGCCGCCTTGTATCAGATTCCCGCTTATATATGGGCTATTATAGCTTTTGTGCTGGCTGTTTATGCCGGATTCCTGTTGTTAAAGTTCGCTTTGAAATTTATATAGGGGTGATTATATGGCAGTATTTAAGCAATTATTTATGTTTATGAGTTGGCTGTTGACTGTAAACGTTACGATTGGCGGTTATAACTTTTCACTTGCCGGAGCTATTGGCTTTGCTGTATTTATATTGGTGTTTCTTGGTTTTATCCGCTTTTTGTTTCAGATGGGTGATTAAAGGAGAATATGTATGGATTTAGAAACAATCTATAATTTATTGCGGATGTGGTTTCTTATTTGGCTACTCTTCCGCTGTTATGAAATTATTAGAACAGATTTGGTCAAGATTTCTGCCAATCTCCGGCAGAAATAAAACTTGAATATTAATATTCAAAAAGGTGGTGTAATATGGATTCGTTAATTCAATTATTAGTTGGTGATTTGGTTCTTGCTCCGGAATATATATTCGTGGCTCGTTGTTTATGTTTATGCTTGGTAGTCCATGTGCTGTCTGCCCTGCTGTCTGCGATTGTTCCATTCGCTAAAAATATAGGTAGGTGATGCAGTTGGATAAGAAATTGATAAAAAAACTAGTTCGGATGCTGTTAATCTTTCTTTGTTATTCTGGCTTACTCTTTGTGTTAATCGGTTTTGGTAAAAAATGGCTTGCCTTGGGTGCTATTTTGCTTTTATTTTGGACACCATATCGTTATGCGGTTACGAACTTTGACAAGTTATTACGCTCTTTCGTGGTGAATAGTATTAACTATTTCCGATATAAGGAATATAACTACCCTAAAGATATAGGGGTTATAGATGGCTATGTAGCCCATTCTTCTAGGGTTTTTGGTTGTTGTAAGACCTTATCCGCTGTTTGCAAAGTCTATCGGTTGTATCATAAGTATAATGGTGCTAGAACCTATGATTATAAGTGCGATAAGCCGCATTGGATTAATTGGAAAGTGAATGTTATTGCCAATCTGGATATAGATGGTATCCCGGTAACTCCATTTAAGAATATGCAACAGTTAGTGGATTTAGGCAAACAGGACAATTCTAGCACTTATAATATTATTCTAATAGACGAGTGCAACGCTGTAATGAATGCCCGGAATTTTAAGGATAACTTCCAGAATGAGGAACAAATCAAGAGCCTTGTTACTTGTCGGCATAACAATATGTATATAATATTCGTAGGACAGCGTTTTCGGTATCTAGATGCATTAGTTCGGAATATTATGGATAGAGTAATTGAATGCCAGCACATTCCGTTACTGAACACTGTCATTCATCATGTCTACAGTGCCTATGACTTGGAAACTTGCGACAATCCACGTTATATTAAGCGTTTGAATTGGCAATTTATGCATGTAGCCGATTGGCAGTATAAATTGTACGATACTAAAGCTCTTGTTAATTTGATTGCTAAAGAAAAGAGTAAATCCAGCAAGGAGATTTTAGAAAACAGACAACGTACTTCTACGGTATTTGATACTAGAAATCTATCCAGAAAAGGCAAGAAAATGGTAAAAGGTTAGGTAGTAGCCTGCCGCTTTAGCGGTAGGCTTACCACTGTTTTCTTGTGTGTTGCGTTGTGCAAGGTTGCTACTCTCCTTTTAAGTAAAAGAAAAAGCCCAGACGTTAGGCTTCTTCAGTTCTTTCATATGGGCCATACATATCATTCTGCAAAAAAGGACTGCTTAGATATTAATATCCAATAAATGTAGTACAGATTCTTCCAACTTCAAACATGACAAAAGAAAAAGATTCTTCGCGTAAGTTGCTATGCTGGAATATGTTGAATGCTATATCTACGATTGCATCTGTAGTAATTTCTTTTTCTCGGATAAAGTCAAAAAGATTATTATAATCTTCGTCTGTGCCTTTGGTGTACCATCTGTTCTTGATGCAAAGTTCTTTTAAGTCACTAGGATATAATACTCTTCTCTCCTTGCAGTTTGCTTTTACTTCTTTAATGTTAATCATATTTCATTACCTCCGCTTTATGGTATCCTTTATATTATTATTATAAATTATATTAGGCACAAATACAATTTGGAATACTCGACAAATATTAGGCACATATAGTAGCTTCTTTTGTGAATTATGTATAAGGCACAAATAGTATTGACTGTTAGGCACAAAAGAATTATAATAGGACAAAAAGAAAGGAGTATGAATAATGGCTGTTGAATATACGGAAAAGCAAAAAGAACAAAGAAGAAAGGCTGTTGCTGACTTTATGAAGACGGTAGATAGAGTTAATTGTCAATTTCCGTTAGGAACTAAAGATAGAATTAAGGAACTCACTGGAAAAAGTTGTAATGCATTTATAAAAGAAACAGTAATAAAAGAACTTGATAAATTAGAAAGAAAAAAATCAAAGGAAAATTAAGCACAAAAAGCATAATTAAATATTGATTATTAGGCACAAATAAGTTATAGTAATAGTATCAAGAGAAAAAAGGAGGTTCACTTGATGGAATATCAATCAAAGGAGAATAAAAGCATGACGCAAGGACAATTCAAAGCGTATATTAGACTAATCATTGATGACTTAAAGGAAGTTTTAGAATTGGAAACAGAGGAAGAAAAAGCTGTGAAATTGCAAAGAGTTATTGATAATTTGCAAAGTAGCTTGGAAGATTAGAAAAGACCGCCAGCAGGCGGTTTTTTTATATAATCACTCCCCCCACTTGCGGTACAATTATCAATATCTATGATAAAAAAGAGGTTTTGGAAAGTTAAAAAAGTAAAATATGCAAGCCTGCCGCGTCAGTGCCTTTTCTTTTCGCTTATAAGGTTACTGCCCCAGTGCGGAGCAACCGGAAGAATAACCGCCAGATGCCGGAATCCTTCCGATTGTGTCAAGTGAAATACTCTTTTTCGGGATACCGAAAAAGGAAGATTTTACTTGACACATAAGGCAAAGATATATAATCGGCATATCAGCTATTGAATAGCGGAGCGGTTCAATGGCTGGTAAGTGCCATAAATAGCTTTGACGTGCCTCTTAGTAAAGCATATAAGTGCATTACTAACCGATTGCGGTAGTATTAGAAGCTCCCCGGCATCTTTATAATAATTAAATGAAAAGAGTGTCAACAATGTGGAATCAAATACAGCGGTGTAAATCAATCGAAAACATGCTTTTTGTTCTTCGGATTGATTTACACCACTGTATTTGTGCGGAGCAACCGGAAGCATCCTGTTGTTGCAGTAGAAAAGCGAAAAGAAAAGGCACTGACGCGGCAGACGCGGCATGTGGCTTTTCTAGCTTTTCTACTGCCCTCTTTCGGTCATAGATTTATATATTCCCCTTTGAGAGGGAATACAAAGGGTGACAGATTCCGCTGCTGGTGTCGGAATCGTTAACCTCCGCAAGTGGGGGTTAGTATTACCCCCCACTTACGGAAAACGGAAAAAACACCTTCAAAGCCTTGAAAACACTGGATAAAATTCTTTCCATATAAAACGGAAAAAACCGGAAAAATATATTAACTTACGGAAAAAAACTTTACTACACTAAAGCGTAAGGCATTAAATTTGACTTGACAATATGAAATATATCTCATATTATTTACTTGTGATTATTGTTGGGGGTGTTAAAATGTCAACTTGTGCTTCTGCTTTTATCGTTTGGGCGAATCCGCGAGAAATAATTGAATATGAACATGATATACATGGTGAAATAGTGCTTGATGATGATGGAAGTAAGAAAATACTATCTTCTACTCCATCATTCCTTGCGGAGCTGACGGAACAGGAAATCTGTGATACTGTCCTTAAGATGTGGGTAAACTCTAAGCCCGGCAGAATTGGAGCTGTAACCTATTGTGTGTCAGAATCCGGATTCCACCATCTTCATATGGTGTTAGAAGTTCAGAACTCTGATAGTGATAGATTTACTTTTCAGCAAGTACAAAAACTTTATGGAAAAAAGTTTCATATTGACCCGACTAGGGGCAGTAAAAAAGAAGCTGAAGATTACATTTATAAGCGTGGAAAATATGCAGAAAAAAATGAACAGGTACTTGCATTTGCTCAATTCGGTGAAATTCAAGGAAATCAGGGCAATCGTAGTGACTTACAAGGTGTTGAAGAAATGATAATGCAGGGAATGTCACCGGATGAGATTATGGATACTTCTGTTAAGTTGCGACGGTATGAAAAAATAATAAAAGATGCATACTATCGAAAGCGTTTCAAAGAAACTCCTTTTGTGCGTGATTTGAAAGTGGTCTATCATGTTGGACTTTCAGAATCCGGAAAAACTATGGGAATAGTCGATTTAATGGAAAAATATGGTGAAAGTAATGTTTATTTCGTTGCTGATTATGAGTCTGGCTGGATAGACAAATATAACGGTCAGCCGGTATTATGGCTAGACGAATTGGAAACACAAATACCTTATTCCAGATTAAAGACTATGATTGACAGATACAAGGGTCAAGTCCATGGAAGATACACGAATGTTTATGCGTTATGGAATGAACTGCATATAACTAGCATATATCCTCCGGAGGAACTATATAAACTACTCGTTCCTTGCTCTGAAAGGAATAGAAATACTTATAGACAGCTTGAAAGGCGAATAACAACCGTAGTCTATCACTGGCATGATGAATCTGGTTATCATACATTTGAACAGCCTATGAGTGAATATCATGGTTACAACTCAATTAAATTTCAAGCTACCCGGAATCCGGATGCAGATGGATTTGCAAAAATGGATGATTCAGAAGTAAAAGAAACGGAAGCTATATTTAAACAAACAAGAATAGCCGGAATTTAGGGGAGTATGTTACTCCCCTTCTTGCTTATTTTCAATAAAATTAATGTCAATATTATAGCCTATAGCATTTGATATATCATTTAAAGTATCGAGTGATATGTTTTTCATTCTAAATAGTTGTGAAGTGGCTGATTGGCTTTTGTTAAGACGTTGAGATAATTCATTGATTGTTATTTTTTTTTCTTTCATAATTGTTCTAATTGCTTTAGTAATTTCATTTGAATTGTTGTAAATCATATTTACCTCCTTAAATTTATGAGATATATTTCATTTTCCTCTTGACAATATGAAATATATTTCATATTATATTATTGATACATGATTTAGTTGTTATAAAGATAAGCATAGCAATACAACTTAAATTGTATCAAAAACTAGATGTGTTTTAAAGAAAGAAAGGGGAGAAATGAAATGAATGTAGAAAATGTAGTCGGCATCTATAACCTATTAAAGGACAAAAAAGATTGCACTATGGACGCGTATCGGATATTGAGAGAAGAATATGAAAAGAAGTATGATACGGAATGGCTTGGCGGTGTGCTGTCAGAAAAGGAAGAAACATTGTTGAATAGGCTTAAGAGTGATGCAGAGGAAGCAGAAAAGTTATTCCAGAATTTTGCTTTTGCTTATGTAATGTTGTAGGAGGGGAGAAAAATGGATGCAATTAAATTTGACAAAGAAGAATTTCTTGATAGCGAACTAGGACAAGACCTTAGTGATTGTATTGAGGAATGGGCTTTTGCTCTTTGTGATTTAGATGATTATGAGATAGGTTCATATGCACGTCATAAAGTGAATGTTAAACTTACTTGGTGCTATGCACAGTGGTTAGTTTATAAGAAGATGCTTAAAGATATATTCGGTGTCGAATATCATTTTCTTGATACAGATGAGTGTACTGGACTGTGTACTGAAAATGAATCAGATTGGTTAATAAAATTTTATAAAACGGGGGTTTAATAAAATGGATAATACAGAAGAGTTGATACCGCTACTGCTTCCGGATGACGAAGAAGGATATAGTTGGAGCTTGCGATATATGACGAAAGAGGAAGCAGAAAAGACCATAGCTATGAATCTTGATAATTGTTTAAGGGATTCAATGTCAAGAGAAATAATCGAGTCCAACTATCAATATGTTGTTGATATGGGTTATGAGGAAGAATTAAACGGTGGTCTAAGAGATTATGCGACTGTTAAAGAAGTATGTTCTACGATTTTAGTTGGGTTACTTATTGGAACTGTTGTTGCTCTTGTAGTTTCAATGGTTATGTCAGCTATGGATAGATATTGAGGTGCTGTCCTATCGGCAAAACGGGGCTACGGTTGGTAATCTCCCCCGCTCCAACCGTAGACATACATAAGGGAGAAATTGAAAATTAATATTCAAAAGGAGAATATGCAATGTACTCATATCTTCAAAGTCAAGTTGATAATCTTTCCTATCATGCCGGAAAAGAATATTATGCACCATTTAGGTTCATGAATGAAATTCAAGCTATTTATAGCAGTATGGAATGTTCATTGGCTCTTGGATTGATTGACAAAAAGGAATATGAAGAATTGAAAAATTCGCTTGTAGAGATAAGCAAGAGTTACACCAGTTCTACAACAAATAGAACAAAAAAGCTAGATTTATCCGCTAGATAGATATACTACTATTTCAAGAAAAAGAGGTGATTTTTATGTTCGTTTTATGGCTCGTCTTGGCTATCTGCTTCGTAGTGAACACGTTTCACGTCTGGAAGTTACAACATGATTTTCAAGAATAGGCAACAGATATTAACGTAGAGTTTTTTAAGAATTTCAAGGAGGAATAAGAAAATGAATAAACAAATTTATCTGGACACCTTATAGATATGCATATTTTCATTTCGATTTGTTGCTACGCTCATTTATAATAAACGCTATCAATTATTTTCGATACAAGGAGTACAATTATCCGAAAGACCTCGGAACGATAACTGGATATGTCGCACATACAAACAAGGTATTCGGTTGCCTGTTATATAAATTATATGATACAAAGGCACTTGTTAGCCTTATATCGCACGCTCCGGCTTTATCAAGTGATGAGGTGCTTAACCGTAGGCAGCGGAATGGAACTGTGCTGGATGCTCGAAATCTGACACGGAAAGGTAAAAAAATGATTAAGGGATAGATTGCTCTATCCCTTTGTTGCTGACCTTATAATATTGTTACTTATCTTCTTCTGATTTGTCCGGAAACTCGATTCCTAATATCTCCATTAGATTTCTGTACGCTTCCAACTCTCCGATTCCTCGTTGTGCTTCTTTGATTAAAAACCTTTGCATTTCTTCCTTCGTCATTTCTTCCATCCTTTCACCTTCTTCCCCTTTTGCTTTTAGGGAAATTATAAGGGTTTTGTTGTAATTTGTAAAGTCAGCACCAGACTTCAGCGGTCAGCGTGTGAAGTACAGGCTCAGCACGAAGTGCCTTACGCCTGTTAAGTGTACGAACACAGCACCGGGTAGAATTTGTCAAGTGCAATACGCAACATTGCATAGCAATGTCGGAAGATTGCATTTGAACGCATAAGGTCAAAAAACAATGATTCCTAAATAAATAATATGACCGGATATAAAATCCGGAACAAATCTATGGCATGTTATTAATAAGTTCTTGTAATAATCCAGCGATTGATACACCTCCGGCAATAAAAGAAATGATTGCAAATATAATCATGACAATATTGAGGATAATCGGTAAAAGCATGATAAAAGTTATTACCCCTAATTTATCGTTAATTTGATGCAAGGTAGTATCAATGCTTTTAAGAAATGTATTATCTGAATAATGAAATTTAAGATTCTTATCATAAAACTGAAAGGCTGCACTGTTTCTGGTTTCTTCATCGAATTGTGGATTTTGATTCATTGGTATTCTCCTCTTTCTATTTTTATATTGCTTTATTGTAACATACTAAATATTCGGATTCAAATGCTAACATAAAAAACAACGGCAAGGTCAATATCCGATAACCCTGCCGTTGTTAGAAGCCCTAATCCTAATTCACTTTATAAAGGACTATATCTGTGCAACTATATTCTTAATCAGCTCTACAGTACCGTCAATTCCTAAAATACTGGTATCCAGACAGAAATTATAGCTGGTGGTTGCTCCCCATTTTTTCGTGGTATAATAGTTGTAATAAGATGCACGCTGTTTTTCTGTTTTCTGTATGTAGTCCTTTGCCTTTTCCGGTGTGATACCCATACGTTCTGATACACGCTTAATCCGTTCCTCCAATGGAGCAAATAAGAAGAAATTAACCACATTTTTATAATCGGATAATGCATAATCCGCACAACGGCCAATCATGACACATGGACCTTCATCCGCAACCTTTTTAATCGTATCAAATGCAGCCAGAAACACCTTATGATTAATTGGCATATCGATTCCGTTTGCACTGATTCCCAATGAATAAGGGTCCATAACAATCGAATATAATAAGCTGCTGGTTGGCTTTTCGTCAAACTTCTCAAATACCTCTTCACACAGCCCGCTTTCCTTCGCTGCCCGCTTTAATAATTCCTTATCATAATATGGAATCTCCAAATCCTTCGATAACGCAATACCAACCTCTCTACCGCCGCTACCGCACTGTCTTCCAATTGTAATAATCGTATCCTTAGCCATAATAACCGCCCCTTCCGTATACATCTTATTGTGTTCCTTGGTTATATAACTATATTATCACATTTTTCACAAATTGGCACGCATAATTTCATATTTTTTGTGCAGTTTTAACGCAATCGATTTAATAATTCCTGAAAGTATTCCGGCAGCTCTGCCCGAAATTCCACATATTGTCCGGTACGTGGATGCACAAATCCAAGGACACCGGCATGTAATGTTTGTCCCTGCAAATGAAATGGGTCCTTTGCCGGACCATAAAGGGTATCCCCCAGCAGCGGATGATGAATCGATGCCATATGAACCCGTATCTGGTGTGTCCGCCCGGTTTCCAACCGGCATTCCACTAACGTATACTTTCCCTGTAAGCGTTCCAGCACCCGATAATGTGTAATTGCATCTCTTCCATTTTTTACATTTACCGCCTGCTTCTTCCGATTAGTCGGATGTCTTCCGATTGACTTATGAATCGTTCCCTCCTCCTCCGGAAGATTATCATACACAATGGCATAATAAATACGGGTAATCGAATGAACCTTTAACTGCTCTGCCAGAGATTGATGAGCCATATCATTTTTACATACCACAAGTACACCGGTGGTATCCATGTCAATCCGATGGACAATTCCCGGACGCAGCACACCGTTAATGGATGATAACTCGTCCTTACAATGATACATCACAGCATTTACCAAAGTGCCTGTCGTATGTCCCGCAGCAGGATGCACCACCATTCCCTTTGGCTTATTCACAATCAAAATATCTGCATCCTCATATAAAATATCCAGAGGAATATCCTCTGGAATAATTTGCAGAACCTCCGGCTCCGGAATCGTCACCTGAACAACATCTCCGGACTTTAGCTTGTAACTGGTTTTAACCGGAACTCCATTTACAAGAACCTGCCCGTCTGCCACTAATTTTTGTAAATATGAACGAGAAATATCTGGCACCGTCTGGGCCAGATATTTATCAATTCTTAAATTTTCCTGTTCGTTTGTAATAGTATAATCCAATTACTTCATATCTTCCTTTTTAATTTCAATATACTTTGTTTCTACAACCCTGTTTCTGTAATAGTTCCTATACCATGAAGCATTTTGTTTTATTGCTTTTTATTTTATTGCTTTTTATTTTTCTGGCTGGTATTTCTATCGATTCCGTTTTTACCGGTTTCATTTTTCTTTCTTCTGTAGTCTATCTTCTGTATCCTCTGCAGCTTCCGCTTTCTTAGCTTCTGCTTCCAGAACCTCTGTTTCTGAATCTGCTACATGGTCTGAAGCAGCCGGCTGAAATATCGTCTGAAAATCCTGCTCCTTATATCGAACCAATAACAGGATTAACAATACCGCTACCGAAATTGTTACATACATATCCGCAACATTAAATACCGGAAAATCAATGAGCTTGATATACAAAAAGTCTACCACCGCTCCTTGAAACCGTACAGCTCCATGAAAAATCCGGTCAATCATATTGCCAATTGCTCCGGAGAATAAGAACACAATACAAACTCTAAGTGGCTGAAACCTTGCATCCTTTTGAAGCTTCCAATAGCAAACAACTAAAAATACCAGTATAATTGCCGTAAATATCAAAAATAACCACTGGCAATTCTGAAATAACCCCCAAGCCATACCTTCATTTTCCAGATAATACAACCCAAAGGCATCTCCCAGAATCGGAATATATTGATGTAACTCCAGATTTTGAAGCACCAGATATTTGGTAAGCTGGTCTATTCCAACCAAAGCAACCACACTAAAAAATGCAATTATATATCTCATACGTCATATTCCGTTCCTTTACTGTTCTATCGTTGTTAGCCGGAATCCTTACTCGTTGTTAGCCGGAAGATTACCGCTAAATAAATGTGAATCCGGAGCTGTTGGCATCCTCATCACCAATCATTGCACGCTTTTCTACCTTATCCTCCACTTCGCCCTCAAAGGTATCCACATCTGATACTTCCGGCTCCGGTTCAGCGGTAGTTGCTGCTTCAGCCGCCTTCTTTTTAGATGCGGCAAATGGGTCAGGTGCATTGTCACCCAGACTTGCTCCACGACCAAAGTCCATGTTGTAACGGTCAGCGTCATCACGCTCACCCAAGCGTCCGCTGTCCTCACCATTATTATATCCCGGCAACGGTGAATCATCACCGGAACCAAGTCCCTCCATCGGATTTGAATTAATATATGCATCATTAGCAGAAGCTGCAGTTTTTGCAAATGCAGCAAAATCAGCCGTATCAATCTTAAAGGTATCACTGGAAATCAAATCCAACTGTGCACGTAAGAAGTTCGTAAATTGTGCCTTATACTGGGTATACTGCTGCACCAGAGCAACGGTCTGGTTATGAACCCGTTCCAGTTCAGCCTTAGCATCTGCGGTATGCTCTTTTGCCTTATTAACAGCCTCCAGTTCAATTGTCTGTGCCTTTAATTCAGCCGTCCGAATGGTTTCTTCTGAGGTCTTTTCTGCCAAAACCAATGCTTTCTGCAAAGAAGCTTCAATGTTCTTATAATGTTGAAGCCCTTCATTCAGCATATTAATTTTATCCTTCATCTCGACATTGGAACGATATAATTCCTCATAGCTTTCCAGAATCTCACTGATAAAGCCGTCAACATCCTTCTTATCATATCCGATACCGGACTTAAATGCCTTTGATTGTATCTCTACTGGTGTAATCATACTGCAATTCCTCCTCTATTCTAATACGAGCCAAGATATGGCGATACGGTAGATTCATTCAATATCTCATCTCGTAAATCGCCTGTTACTTCTATATCCTGTGGTGCTGCAATGAAAATATTGCTGGAAATTGCCTGTAGACTTCCATCCAATGCATAACAGGCTCCACCGATAAAATCAATAATTCTCTGTGCGGCTGTTAATTCAATGCCCTCCATATTAATGACAATTGTTTTTCCATCCTTCAAGAAATCTGTCACTGTCTGAGCTTCATTAAATTCCTGTGGTTTGATTACATACACTTCGCTACCTCTGCTATTCATAGACACTACTTTGTTACTGGTTCCTGATGTATTTCTTGCAGAACGACTTGCCTTCGGCTTTCTGCTGTAACTACCTGTTTCGTATGAATCCTCATCACTATATGCACCGGAGCCTGCCTGTGTCTTGGCGGATGAGCTGTATGAGCCGGTAGTCTTTGCCGGTGCTGCCTTTTCCTTTTTCGGCTTTGGCTGCTTCGCTGGCTTTGGCTCTACCAAATCAATTTCATCATCGAACAGGTCATCATTATCATAATCATCATCCGAATCATTCAGACTCAGTATATTCATAAACTTATCAATACCTTTTCCCATGACATATCTCCTATCTCTATATATTATAATTTCTTGCACCGAAGATAGCTGTTCCAACACGAACCATCGTAGCACCCTCTTCAACTGCGACCATATAATCATTGGTCATACCCATCGACAGTACACTCATATTAACATTATCAATGTTTCTGCTTTTTATGTCAAGTAATAAATTGTGCAATTCTGCAAAAACACTACGGTTATCTTCGGGATTTTCAACAAAAGGAGCAATCGTCATCAAGCCCTGAATATGCACCCGCGGCAGCTTTGCTATTTCCTCTACGGCAGCTAAAACCTCCTCGCATGAAAAACCATACTTGCTTTCCTCTTTTGCTACATTCACCTCCAATAAGACATTACATTCTGCCTGCTTCTTTTCTGCCTCCTTCTGGATTTCCTTTGCAAGCTTAACAGAATCCACAGAATGTATTAACAAATCCTTATCAACGATATATTTCACCTTATTGGTCTGTAAATGTCCGATTAAATGCCAATGCACCGGCTGACTCACATGTTCAATCTTATCCACCAGCTCCTGAACCTTATTCTCTCCGAACTCCCGCATTCCACAGGCAATGGCTGTTTCAATATCCGCAAGCGGCTTTGTCTTACTGACCGCAATCAGAGTAACCTCCTTTGCATCCCTGCCTGCCCGCTGACATGCAAGTTCAATATTCTTCTGTACCAGTTCAATATTTTCCTGTATCATACCATTCTCTCCTCGTCTATGATTTCATTAACGAATAATTTGACCTTCTTCTACGGTAGAACCATCCAGCACAATCCGGTCATACAGCTTCAGGCTATATGGGTCATCCTCTGTAATAATGGTAAAATCACCGTTTGAAACAAGAATTTCTACCCGTTCAAAGGTTGCCATTCCACGGTTGGCATTATATACACCTGCCAGCTTCGTGCTTCCCATATCCGAAATTGCCATCGTTTCATCCGAATCATTTTTAACTAATACCGCATTTTCTTCAAAATCATCCGGATTCACATAACAAAATGAATCATCCTTATAATAGATTGACGGTGCGACCTGCGAAATTGACAGGTTTCCGTTTTCGTCTAAAACTCTTACATTAAAATAAATCATTTGATTTGTATTGCTGCCGGTAGTCAAATATGTATTCGGGATTTTCACTACCCGCTTTTCCACAATGGCACTGTTCGGAATATTCAGCCCCTCCTGACGGCTCATAACGATTTCAATCGGAATGTAACGCTCCTGACAATAGTTTACCATCAATTTATCCAACGTAATATTGGCAAAATATGCATCTCCGTTTTGAATAACCGCAATGTCCCCATATACAACATGGCTAACATTCGGCAAATACAAGGTTACACGCGTATCCTCCTTTAACCGGTCTGCATCCTCTTCCGATAACGGAAGCACCAGATTCCAGTAATCACTTGTAATCAGCTTATATACCGGATTGCCTGCCTGAATCACCTCGCCGGTCTTTAAGGATGTATGTGTATATGCCTTTTCGTCAAAATCCGCCATTGTAACATCTGCCGGTGTACGTGTCTCATATCCATCCTGATAAAAGGTAACAATCCCGCTCTCTGCCGCAGGAATCTGTGTATAAGAACCTCCGAGACTGTTTGAGGACACCAATTCATCCAGAATCTGATTATTTACAATATCCAGCACCTGACCTTCTATCTCATACTTAAATTCATATACGTCTGAAAAATTCGTATCATTAAAATAATTCTGGAATGCAGATATGGTATCGCGTATATCCGAATAGCCCGCACTGTCCAGAGCGGTTCCGTTATCCGCTGCCTCTGCGACCAAGTCCGATAACGTACCGGCGGCATCCACCGTATATACGGTTGCATTTTTCGCAACCTTTTGTCCATCCCGTATATAATAATTAACATAGCCGGAAACGTCCGTATTGATAAGGCTCTCCTGTCGGAGTGCCATTGCCGTACCGGAAATATTGGTATCCATATAACTCTTTTGTACTTCATATACGGCAACCCGCTTCATATTCAGGCTCCGGACAATCTGAACCCCAAGAAAAATAAAAATCAATCCGAAAATAATAACACCGATATTAATGGTAGGTACATTATGAAATTTTACTACTTTTCGATTTCCTGCCATACCTGTCTCCTGTGCAAACTTCGTTAGACATAAAGAATCGAGTAGATGTCAGTTTCTACCCGATATTACAAAGATATGCTTACATATGGTTGTAACGTCTGTGGTAATGACTCCTGACCTACAGCCACGCTCAATACAATATTCAGATTCCGGGAATCCGAAAAATCACGCAAAAATGCAACTGCGGTTTCCAATTCCTCCGGTTCTACATGTGCAATCGTTAAAAAGCTGTCCAGAAACAACCACTCCAAATCATGATTCTGAGACGCAATTCCATATAAGAATCCACAAAACATACTAAAATTATCAATGTGATACTCCGGCATACAAATCATCCGAATGCGGTTACTCAACTCATACATATGCTTATTATTCTTATCCAGATACACAATGGAGCCGCTGCTCAGCAAAGCACTGTCATTTGCCTTCGTAATTAAGAATTTGGTCTTACCCTTTCCTTTATCACCTGCTATAATTTCAACCATGATATGTCCTCCTGTTCATTATCCCATTACCACTAATTATAGTACAAGCATACACGAAGTACAACAAGAACTTGTTATTTTGGACTATTTTGAACCCATTTGCTGTAAAAGCTCCTCCATCTGCGAATAAAGCAGCTTCCGATTATTCGCTCCGCATACAACTGCAATATAGACCTGATTCTCGTCATCGATTGCCTCCAGAATCAGACAACAGCCCGCTTCATTTGTCGTTCCGGTCTTTCCCGAAACCACTGTAATTCCATCCGGAGCCTCATAACCACCACTGATAAACTGATTGGAATTTACAATCGGAATGCTTCTGGTTCCCTCAGCCGTCTGAAATGACATCGTATAGTTTGCGGTTCCCGCTATATCCAGAAATTCCGGATGCTTTATCAGCTCCTTAAAAATCAAGTATAAGTCATAGCTGGTTGTGTAATGCTGTGAATCATGCAGACCATTCGTATTTACAAAATGTGTATGTGTAGCCCCTAATTCTGTGGCTCTCTGATTCATAAGCTCTATAAATGCATCCTCGCTGCCGGAAACATACCTGCCTAATGCAACCGCACAATCATTTGCGGAGGTAATCAGCATTCCATGCATCAATTCATTTACCGTCAGTGTATCCCCTGCCTGTAAGCCGATACTGACTGCCATAGGGTCATTTAATACAATCGGCGTATCAATTGTCACCGTATCCTCCAGATTACCGTTTTCTAACACCAACAATGCCGTCATAATCTTGGTGATACTGGCAGGATATATCTGTTCAAACGGATTCTCCTCCGTCAAGACCTCTTGTGTAGTCGTATTGATACATAGCCTGGTTGATACCTGTGAATTTACCGCCTGTTCCCAAGGAATCACAACAAGCCCCTGTGTAAAAGAGCTTGTTATTTCCGGCTCCTCCGTAATATCAGTTGGATACGGACGATTTGCCGGTATTTGAAATTGTGTGGTATCATTGACAGACTGCGTACCGCATCCTGTCAGTATCAGCACCAGTATCCCTATTATCGCACAGATATACCGTAATTTTGATGATTTCATAGTAACCGTATCCTCCTGTCATCGGTACAGACGAAAAGCTGTCATTTACCGATTTCCGTATGACAGCCTTTCGTTATAATCTCATATGTATACTTCTTTGAAGCCGCATGACTTCAAAACACCCGCATAAGTGTTACTAGCGGTATGCATCCCGCCATTCCAAATCTCCACGCTCTAATGCCTTTATCAGTAATTCCGCAGTTGCCAGATTGGTAGCCAGCGGAATATTATGCACATCACACAGCCGAAAAATATTATTAAAATCTATCTCATGTGATTTCGGATTCTGCGGGTCCCGCAGGAAAATCAACATATCCAGATTATTATTTTCAATCTGTGAGCCTAACTGCTGCTCTCCACCCAAATGCCCTGCTAAATACTTATATACGTTCAAATTCGTAACTTCTTCAATCAAGCGTCCGGTTGTTCCGGTTGCATACAATGAATGTTTACTCAAAATACCCCGATATGCAATACAAAAATTCTGCATCAGCTTCTTTTTTGTATCATGTGCAACTAACCCAATATTCATAAGCTCACCTCAATACTTTTTTTTGTGAAGACCTACGTTCAACACCAGTCCGATTCCTCCACACGAAGACAATAACGAGCTTAATCCATAACTGATAAACGGTAATGGCAATCCCGTATTTGGAAGTATCTGTGTTGCTACACCAATATTAATAAAGGTCTGAAAACAAATTAACGCTGCTACACCTGTCGCAATCAGCATTCCTTCGGTATCCTCTGCCTTTCTTGCGATTCTTATACATTGTAACACTATTAACAGTATAATTGCAATAATAAACACACAGCCGATAAAACCTAATTCTTCTCCTACTACCGAGAAAATAAAGTCTGTCTGCTGCTCCGAAATAAGATTTGCATCCTTAACGGTTGCAACACTGTCTGAAGTCAATCCCTTTCCGGTCAGCATACCCGAACCGATAGCCATAACCGAATTGGTCTGCTGATAACCGGTGGTCAGTGCATAATCCTGCGGATAACGGAATGCAAGAATCCGCCCTAACTGATAATCATCCAACAGCTTCTGCCCCGGCTGCTGAATATACCAGAAGAACAGACTGCTTAATGGAATCAATATCAGCGTTACAATACCAATCAGCTTATAGCTTAGACCTGCCGTAAATATCATTGCCATCAGAATCAGAAAAATATCAATGGTTGTTGATAAGTCCGGCTGCCGCTCTACCACCACCAGCGGAACTGCACAAAACACAGCAACCAGTAACAGACTTTTCCATGTGTTTAATTTGTCCTTTAGCTTCGTTAACAATACCGCAAGACAGATAATCATAAATATCTTGGTAAATTCCGATGGCTGAATGGTCATGAAATTTCCGATTCCATACCAACGCTTCGCATTGTTTACCGTTTTACCGAACGGAATCAGACCAAGCAGCATAATCAAATTAAATCCATATATAATCAGCCACGTCTTGCAGAAATAATGATAATCGACCAGAGATATGACACCCATAACACCCAGACAACCAATCAGACCTACAATCTGCTTCATGGTATAGGAACTATCTGCACTGTTAATGACAATCGTTCCGAATATACATGCAACCATAACCAGTATGACCAGTTTGAAATTATAATCTCTTAATCGATATCCCTTGAACATCTTACCTTCACCTTAAACAACAATTTATTTATTCGCAGAATTTGCCTTTAATTCCTTAATCGGTATATTGGCATAGATGGCAGGTACGGAACCATGTCCACCCTCTGACTCTGTCTGTGTAATCTGGATGTCCAGACCGGAAGCATCTATTTCCACATATTTTGAAATAACCTGAATGATTTCATTCTTAATCTGTTCCATTACATCCGGTGAACAATTTGCACGGTCTGACACCAGCAACAGCTTCAAACGATCTTTTGCATAATCTCCAGAGGTCTTTTTTCTACCAAAAAACAACTCTTTTAATCCCATAGTAATCCGCTCCCTCCTTAGTTATTGGATTTCTTGAAGATTTTAGAAAGCTTCTTGAAAAATCCATCATTTGACAAATCCAAGAACGGAACCTCTTCACCCATAATCCGCTTACAGATATTCATATAAGCCTTTCCCGGCAGGGTGTTATCCCCAACCAGAGGCTCGCCCTGATTTGTAGATACAACGATATTCTCATCATCCGGTACGGCACCAATCAAATCAATTGCCAGAATTTCAACAACATCATCAATGGACATCATATCGCCACGCTTTACCATATCCATGCGAATCCGGTTGATAATCAGATTAATCTTCTTAATTTCATTTGCTTCCAGCAGACCAATAATACGGTCTGCATCACGAATTGCAGATACCTCCGGAGTCGTAACCACCAATGCCCGGTCTGCAGCCGCAATCGCATTTTTAAATCCCTGCTCAATACCGGCCGGACAATCCAAAAGTATGTAATCAAACTCTTCCTTTAACTCATCCACCAGCTTCTTCATCTGCTCCGGTGATACGGAGGTCTTATCGCGTGTCTGTGCGGATGGCAGCAAAAACAGGTTCGGATAACGCTTGTCCTTAATCAATGCCTGCTTATATCGGCAGTTTCCTTCTACTACATCCACCAGATTATATACAATTCGATTTTCAAGACCCATAACAACATCTAAGTTCCGAAGTCCTATATCTGTATCAATTAAGACTACCTTCTTATCCAGCTTTGCCAGACCGGTTCCTACATTTGCGGTAGTTGTGGTCTTTCCGACACCACCCTTACCAGATGTTATAACGATTACTTCACTCACAGTTTCATTCCTCCACTCCTGTATACTTTTATAAGTTTATATCATTTAGAACCGATTTGCTTACTGGTTCGATATAAATATTATCATTTTCAACAAATGCTATCTGTGCATCCATGGTTTTCGTTCCAAAGCGTTTCTTTGGTTTATCCGGAGCTCTGCCGATTATATCACTAATCTGAATCTGCATCGGGGTCATGGATAATGCCAGAACAAATGCATTCTTATTTCCTGCCGCTCCTGCAATGGCAGTTCCCTTTAAGCCACCCAGAATTATAATGTTTCCGTTTGACATCACAGTTGCACCGGGATTTATATCACCGATTACCACCAGACTTCCGGAGGATTCTAACGTTTGTCCGGAACGAAGGGTGCCTTTATAAAACAGCCCATCATTCTTTTCCGGATAGATGAAATGTGTCTCATCCGATGTACCGTCCGATTCCTTCTTATTTTCATCAATAATTCGTTGGAACTGCTCCTCGGTATCCTTCCGATTGTCAATCACATACGGTATCCGCAGGGTTGTCCGCTTTTTAATCAAATCCAGAACCCGGTCTATTTCCTCGGATGAAAGCTCTCTGCCCTCAAACGTAATCGCACACTGGGTATTGCTGTTAAAATATTTGCTGGAATCATCAAACCGAACCCCTATCTCTATCAGTAAATCCTCAAATGGAACCTCCGGGTCCAAAACCAGTACAATTCCATATCGATTTCCTTTTATAATGACATGTTCCTTCATGAACTCACCTCTTCAAGTAGATTCTCCTGACATACAGTTTTACTATATACCAATTTCCCAACAGTTGGCAAGTGCTTTAATCTCCGGTATGCACACTATTTCCGGCAGCCGTATGATTTTCCAACAGCTCCGGCTGATAATAATATGCATATATCATACTTGCCAATTCCTCCGCATTTCCTGACGAATGCCCGTACGGAATAACGGTGGTAACCGTAATCTCCGGGTCCTCATACGGTGCAAAGGATACAAATAATGCATGACAGGCTCTGGTTAAATCCTCCTGTGCCGTACCGGTTTTACCTGCTACTGCCGTATCCATCTGATTTAACAGACTGGATGCAGATGTATGATTCGTAATTACCCGCCGCATACCGGAATAAATACTATCCCACAATGCATTGGATATTTCCGGATGGGATTCAACCGTCTGCTTGGAAGTATACACACTGTTGCCCTCATAATCCTGAATATCCTGTATCAGAGACAAATCATAGCAATCTCCGCGTGCAGCAATCGTATTCACATAACGTGCAAGCTGAATCGGGGTAAAGCTGTTGGTATCCTGTCCGATGGTTGCACGAACCGGATCCTCACTGGCCAGACTTGGTTCTGCCTCCGGCAGTTCCACACCGGATTTCCGGTCCAGACCAAAGACCTCATCATATTTAATCTGGCGGTCTAAGCCCTGCCGTTTGTTAAAATCTCCGTTTGCTTCCAGACTCAGCCGGTAACCTACTTCATAATAGAAATAATTGCAGGATACCTCCAGTGCAGCCGGAATATCAATCGTGCCATGGCTTCCCGGATAAATCCAGCACCGCGGACTAGGTGTTACTTCCTCAAAAATACCCTTTGTGGTAATGGACTCATTTACACCCAGAACACCCTCCTGCACGCCTGCCACCGTACTTAACATCTTATAAGTAGAACCCGGTGCCGTTCTCTGCTGGGTTGCACGGTTAAACATCGGACTTGTAATGTCTGAATTTAGCTGCATATAATAAGATGCATCAATGGTATTCGTCAACCGGTTGTTATCATAGCTTGGATAACTGACTAATGCCAGCACCTTACCGGTTTTAACATCCGTTACCACCACAGAGCCGGAACATGGGTCTAATGCAAGCTGTGCCGGTGTAATTTCAATTTTCTGAATCTTACGCACCATAAATGCATAAGCACTGAGCTGTCCGGACTGTAACGGTGCATAATCCTCATCGGCTGTACTGAGAACCCCTTGGTCGTACAGCATCATACAGATTTGCTTTCCGCTTACTGAACCGGATTGTATCATATATTTTATGATAAGCTTGTCGAAATCCTTGTTTTTCGGCAATTCCGTAATAATATTCTCAACCAGTGCATTGTAGATTTCCTCAGAATCATAGTAATCACTGTTAAGCTCAAAGTTTGCGATGTTTACCGCATTCTGGTTAATTGCATATCGCAGATATTCTCCCAGTCCAATCGTCTGATTCTTATAAAATGCAACAAAGGTTTCATCATTATCCGGAATGACGGTTGCATCCAGAATCCCCTGCTTTAACAGCATCTGATATATGAAATTCATATAATCCTGATCCTCTTCCGACAAATCCTTCATTGCCTTCTGTGAGGTAAGCAAATCCGTTTCTACAGAAGTCAGAACCCCCGCCTGTCTGGTTTCAAACGCACTCAGAAATGCACGCTCCGTTTCACTGGCAGACTCCGAGCGGACATGCTCCATCTTAAGGGTATTATTATTAAATAACGCAAAATAGACGGAATTAATCGGAATCAAAATATTTTTTTCAGTTCCGGTTGAGGTTCCCTCGGTCAGATGTGCCAGCAAAATACTTGCAAGCTCCTGCTCTAAGGCATCATAGCAATACTTTGTCAGGTCACTGTCTATGGACAAATACACATCATTTCCGGCAATTGCATCACTGCTGTCAACCACCTCTAAGACACGTCCCAGATTATCTACAAATAAGTGCTGGGTTCCGTTTTTACCACGCAGTTCCTCCTCTAACGTGTTTTCCACGCCCATTTTTCCTACTACATCCGAAGCCGAATACTGGTCATCCTCATCCAGATTTGCATTGTATTCCACAAGTTCATCCGAGGATATATTACCGATATACCCAATGATATTTGCAAAATATTTGGAATCATTATAGATTCTGGTGGAATCCACCTGCACATCCATACCTAACAGTTCATCCTTGCGTTCCGTAATCTGTGCCACACTGGCATCCGATACATTTAACGCAATCTTAACGGTCACATACTGTTGAAACCGGTTCAGCCAAAGTGCATAACGAACCGCCATAATTTTCAATGCATCCTCCGTTGAATACTCGTCGGATATATCAAAATTACGATTCTTCTTCGCATCGTTATTATTTCTCAAATACTGGAAAATCTCCTCTGCCGTCGCATTTGCATGCTCCTTTAAGTCCTCTTCCTTTCCGACCGAATAGACCTCCATGCGGAAGCGGGTCAGAGCCGAGCCTTCCACCGTAAACTGCAGATTTCCGTATTCATCCAGTTCAATCGGAAATTCATCATATAAAACGGTATCCCCATTCTTCTCCAATATCTGAATTGTCTTATATACCACCTGATTTTTCAGGTCACTTTCACTCATTTTAAGCTCACTTGCCCGCGTATCCAGCTGATTGCTGTTACCAAACGTAACCGAATACGAAATTTCATTATATGCCAGCTCTTTTCCGTTCCGGTCATAAATAACGCCTCTGGATGCCGGAACCGTAACCGTACGCTCCTGTTTGTAAGTGAAATTATCCAGATATTCCTGTCCGTCTACGATTTGCAGAATGAACAAACGATACACCAATACACCGAACAAAATTATAAATATAATCGTAAGCGGAAATAAGCGATGCCCCATATATTCTTTTAAGAAATCCCGGATAGCCCCGAACAGCTCCCTAATCATGCGACTCCACTTCCTTCCTCTTTTTGCTTCAGCCAGCGATTAATCTTAACTAACGGCTTGTAAATAATCAATGTCATAAGCATGGTATATACAACCTCCGGCAGTATAACATGCAGGAAATAAAAGCCAATATCCAACCGGTTCCGCATCAGATATGAAACAATATATACAATCAGGTTATATGCCAAATCATTTACTCCTGCCATAATCATCGGCAACAACAAATCCTCCATATAGTAAACCCGGTGAAAGAAGCCGTTGATATAGCCAAGATACATATAGAGCAACGCATACGGACCGATTACACTTCCATAGAACATATCCAGAAGCAGTCCGGATACAAATCCTACCAGCATACCTTCCTTTCTTCCCCGCATTACACCGAATGCCATTGTTGGTATCAAAAGAAGATTCGGTACTATCCCGGCTAAGGTAAAATACCGAAAACAAGAGGTCTGCAATAAGAAACAGATTATAATAATTAAAAACTGTATCAAATATCTTCGCATTGGAATCACTCTTCCTCTATTGTCTGCTTTAACTGTAATACAACCAGTACGGTCTGGATATGGTCAAAATCAACTGCGGGCGTTACATCCGCAGACATCGTCAGATTATTGGAATCCAACTTCAGATTCGATACATATCCGATTGTAATTCCCGGCAGGAACTTATCACTGATATTTGAGGTAATGATTTCATCCCCCTCAGAAATATCCGCATCCTTATCAATATGCTCCACCCGGATATAGCCTTCATCCATATACTTTTCATCCCCCAGCACACTGCAAAGAGAAGAATCACTCAAGAACATGGCACTTACCGTACTGTTATCATCAATAATGGAGCGTACCTTTGCATAGTTTGGTCCTACCTCCGTCACAATTCCGACCAGACCGTTGCCTGCCATTACATTACAGCCCACCTGAATGCCTGCATTGGAGCCTTTATCAATAATAAATGTATCAAACCAGTTTCCGGCATCCTTAGAAATAACATTTGCCGCTACCTTGTCATAGCTTGGAAATCTGGAATCCAGCTCATATAATTCCCGTAAGTCATTTAATTCATTGGCATCCGAAATCTGAATCCGGTTCTCTGTCTGGTATTCCTCCAACTGACTCTTTAATTGTGCATTTTCTGTCTGGAGATTCCGAATATCCGCAATCATATCCAGCTTATCTCCAACCCACTCACCGACTACATTAATTCCCCGCTGCATCGGAGTAATGGTAACACCGGTTATATACCGAAGCGGAGTCAGCACATCCTCAAACGCAAAGGACACCCCAATCAATATCAGACATACGGTTGTCAAAATTAACAATATATATTTAGGCGGAATTTTATTCTTATTATTAAATCTCATAGGACTTCTTCTTTCCTTTTATTCAATCTTCGTTACATATCAGAGCAGCTTATGTTCTGCAAAGCTAAAGTAGCATCGGTTTCCGGTAATGATATGGTCCAGCAAGGGAATCTGTAACAAATCTCCGGCTTCTTTCATCTGCCTTGTCACACTTCTGTCCTCTGTACTGGGCTGTGCGTTGCCGGACGGATGATTATGCACCAGTACCAGATTAACCGCACTGCACCGCAGGGCTTCCAGATAAATTTCTCTTGCCGATATTAAAGATGCATTTACCGTTCCGCGGGTAATCATCTGCTTTCTGATTAAACAGCATTTCTGGTCAAAATACAAGGCATACACACATTCCTGAGTTTCATACCGAAGTTCTTCCATAAAATATCTTGCGATGGACTGCGGATTTCCAAGCACCATCTGAGATTCCGGAACCGTTCTTGCAATTCGCTTTGCCAATTCGGCAATGGTCTGTAATTGAATTGCCTTTACCCGTCCGATACCGGGAATCTCCATCAATTGCTCCCGGCTCAGGTAACACAACCCCATCAAATTCGGATGCGTTTCCTCCTTACGCAATACCTGTCTTGCCAATTCCAGAGAATTAATTTCCCTGCAGCCTGTACGCAAAATGACTGCCAATAATTCCGCATCGCTTAATGCCTGCGGTCCCAGCTTCTCACAACGCTCATATGGACGTTCCGAAACAGGAAGCTCCTTCATACACGTATGTTCTATTCTGTTCATACATTCCTTTCCACGCTCACGCGGAAATTCCGAAAAACAACGGCTGTATTACAATAACCGATAGATAACGACACCAATGATAATGCCGATAATTCCCCCGATTGTAATTTTAATGGATAATCCAAATGTCAGTACAATAATGCCTAAATCCAATACAACCGGCTCTGCCAATCCAAAAGACTGCCCAAAATTCAGCCAGCTTAAGAAGGATACATCTTTTGTCAACCAGCCGATGAAGCCCCCGATTACAATTCCGGCCAGAATCATTAAAAATAAAGCCCAATTGTTTTTCCCTAAATTACCACTTGCCATTGCAAAGCCTCCTTATCTTCCGCATTTTACCACACTTTTAAGCCCTTATCAACTATCTGCTGCAGGGATTTCATGATTCCGTATTTTGCATGCGGATATGTCAGTCCGCCTTGAAAATATACGGCATACGGAGCCTTAATCGGTCCGTCTGCGGATAACTCAATCGAAGCCCCCGATACAAATGTACCTGCCGCCATGATTACATCACTGTCATACCCCGGCATCGGCCATGGTGTTGGAGTTACATAGCTGTCAATCGGGGATGCTGCCTGAATCCCTTCACAAAATGCAATGAGCAGCTCCGGCTTGCCGAACTCTACTGCCTGAATAATATCATACCTTGGTTCATTTGCTGCCGGAATTGCATGATACCCAAGTCCTTCATAAATGGTTGCCGCAAGAATTGCCCCCTTAAGAGCTGCCGCCGTTACCGTCGGTGCAAGAAATAAGCCCTGTATAAAGCTTGCCGTTACTCCAAGGCTTGCCCCCAGCTCTTTGCCAAGACCCGGTGCGGTCAGACGATATGCCGCACGTTCTACACATTCCTTTGTACCTACAATATATCCGCCTATCGGTGCCAGACCGCCGCCCGGATTCTTAATTAATGAGCCTACCGCCATATCTGCACCAACATCCGTCGGTTCCAGTTCTTCTACAAATTCACCATAGCAATTATCCACCATACAGATAACATCCGGCTTTATCTTCTTAATAAATGCAATTAATTCTCCGATTTGCTTTACAGACAACGTTTTACGGGTTGCATAGCCCTTGGAACGCTGAATTTCAACCAGCCGGGTTCTGTCATTTAAGGCGGCTTTGATTCCGTCCCAGTCAAAGGAGCCGTCCGGAAGCAAATCCACCTGTCGGTATGTCACCCCATATTCCGCCAGAGAACCGGTGGATGGGCGGATACCGATAATCTCATCCAACGTATCATATGGCTTCCCTACCGGAGACAACATTTCATCCCCCGGTCTTAGATTGCCTGCCAATGCAATATGAAGTGCATGGGTTCCGCAGGTAATCTGGGAGCGTACCAACGCATCCTCTGTGTGAAATATATCTGCATATACCTGTTCTAATGCATCCCGTCCAATATCATTATAGCCATAACCGGTAGACGGATATAAATGTGCCTCACTAAGCTGATGCTTCTGCATGGCATGCAGTACTTTTGCCTGATTATACTCTGCAATACCATCAATTCTCTGAAACCGCTCCTGTAAGCCGGCTTCTGCATTTTGACAATATTCAAATACAGTTTTATCAATTCCCATATTCTGATACATGGAAAATAGTTCCTCGTTCATCATTTTATCCAATCTCCATTTCTGTCATTCATTTTCTGATACAGGTATCTGCTTCTTCACCAAGCCAAGCATCTGATTCAGCAGCTCATCCTCTGTCTTATCCTCACGATTCAGCCAATGCACATCCAGCTCCCGCTTAAACCATGTAAGCTGACGTTTTGCAAAATGTCTTGTATCCCGTTTCAACCGATATACTGCCTCCTCAAGCGTACAGCTACCGTCTAAATAATCCAGAATTTCCTTATAGCCAAGCCCCTGCATCGAAACCATATCCCGCGTACAGCCATGGTTTACCAGACCGGTAACTTCATCAACCAAGCCCTGCTCCAGCATTTCATCAATCCGTCGGTCAATCCGGTCATATAGTTTCTGCCGGTCATCATTTAAAACAAAATACAGATAATTATAGGGTGACTGCTTTTTACGTTGTTCCTCATTATGCTTGGAAATGCAGCCGCCGGTCTGATGATGGAACTCCAATGCCCGAATTACCCGCTTAATATTATTGGCATGAATCACCTTTGCCGATTCCGGGTCTATCTCTGCCAGAAGCTGATGCAGATATTCCGCTCCATGCTCCTCGGCAAGCTGTTGAAGCTGTTGCCTGTATTCGGTATCCTCATCCTGCTCACTAAAATCTATGTCATATAACAATGCCTGAATATAAAAGCCGGTGCCGCCAACCAAAATCGGAATATCCCCTGCCGCATATATTTCCGAAAGTGCTGCCTTTGCCATTTCCTGAAATTTTACTACATGAAAGTCCTCTGTCGGCTCCAGTACATTAATCAGATGATGGGAAACACCATTCATTTCCTCCGGCATAATCTTAGCAGTGCCAATATCCATCCCCCGGTATACCTGCATGGAATCTGCCGAAATAATCTGTCCCTTCACTGCCTTTGCAAGTGCAATGGATAATTTTGTTTTTCCCACAGCCGTCGGACCTGCTAATATAATCAGCGGCGGCTTTTTATCCTTCTTATCCTGTACCTGAAATCTACTGTCCATATGCTTTACTGTTCTCCTAATTCTGAATCCGTCTGAATTTCTTTTCCAATTCCGTTTCCGTCATAGCAATAATGGTCGGTCTTCCATGCGGACAATTATACGGATTTTCTAATTGCAGCAATTGGTCGATAAGTGCATCTGCCTCCTGCGTAGTAAGCTTCATATTGCCCTTGACGGCAGCCTTACACGCCATGGTTGCAATTTTGTAAATGAACAAATCCATATTCAGATGGGTTTCGTCCTCCAATAAGGAATCTACAAAATCAATAAATATATCCTGTGCCGCAAGCCCATAGGTTTCTAATGGAACTGCACGCAGCATATATTCATTTCCGCCAAAGGTTTCCATTTGAAAGCCCATGGACTCAAAGAAATCATAATGCTCCTTTAATATCTGCTGCTGTCGCGGATTGACCGATATTACAATCGGTGGATGAATCTGTTGGGAAACCACCTGTCTGTTCTGATATTGCTTCATTAAGGTTTCATACATTACTTTTTCATGTGCCGCATGCTGGTCCATGATAAACAGATTATCTTCATACTCAATTAGCCAATAGGTACGAAACAGCTGTCCAATCAGACGATGCTTCGGTCTGGCTTCCTCCGTCAGAAATCCCGATGCAAATAAGCTAAGCTGCGGTGCCTCCTTCGCAAAAGATGCTTTATATGCATTTTCTTCCCGTACCTGTAATATCGATGCCTCAGAAGCCGGACTATCCGCTTGGGTTGCACCTACCCCTGTTGCTCCAGCCTGTATTGTTGTATCGGGCTTCGCTACACCCGTTTGAGCTGTACCTGCCCCGGCTGTATCGGTCTGCGTTACTATATGTGGCTCCATTGCGTCGGTTTGAGCTGTACCTGCATCACCTGTACCGGTCTGTGCTACTATGCTTGGCTCCATCGCATCCGTTTGAACTGCACCTGCATCACCTGTACCGGTCTGCGTTACTACGCTTGGCTTTATTGCACCTGTTTGGGCTGCACCAGCCTGTGTTACTGTGTCTGGCTCCTTTACTCCTGCCTGCATCGTTGCACTTGCTTCTGTTATGCCGGTTCCGGTGGTATCCGAAGCAGTCTGGCGAAGGCCATATACCGTTTGTAATTCCTGATTTCTGCGATTCACTTCAAACGGCTCCGGACCCGATGCCCGCATCCCGCGTTCCGCTCCGGTTTTCTGCTGTCCTGCCTTTTGTGATTCTTTGCCCGCTTTTGCTTCCTCTCCAACATCCGGAATTAACTCCCTCTGCAATAACGTATGACGAATCTCTTCAAATATGAATTTATATAAGGCATCCCCCTGACTATACCGCATTTCCATTTTCCGCGGATGCACATTCACGTCTAACAACCGGGAATCTACGGTAATATTTAATGCCACAAACGGAAACTTATGAATCATAACAAAGGTCTTATAAGCCTCCTCGATTGCCTTGGTAATAATCGGGCTTTTTATATATCTTCCATTGACATAATAATGTTCAAAGCTTCGGTTTCCTCTGGATATATATGGTTTCGCCACATAGCCGGATAAGGTCATACCATCCCTGCTAACCTCTATCGGCAACAGATTCTTTGCAATCTCCCTGCCGTATACATGATATAAAATGTCCTTTAAGCTGCCGTTTCCGGAGGTTGATAATTTATTCTGCCCATTATTTACAAATTTTACCGAAATATCCGGTCTTGACATGGCAATCTGCTCCACCAGCTCCGTCACATAACCGGCTTCTGTCATAGCCGTTTTTAAAAACTTTCTTCTTGCCGGTGTATTATAAAACAGATTTCGAAGAATAAAGGTCGTTCCCTCCGGACATCCGATTTCTTCCATGGACTGCTCCTGTCCGCCATGAATCACATAGCGTACACCGGTTAATGAGCTTCCGGTCTTGGTAATCAGCTCCACCTGTCCGACTGCCGCAATACTCGATAAGGCTTCCCCTCGAAATCCCAAGGAGCTGGCAGTCAGCAAATCTTCAATTGTCTGAATCTTACTGGTAGCGTGACGTAAAAATGCCGTCCGCACCTGCTCTGCCGGAATGCCGCACCCATTATCCGTAACCCGGATAAAGGAGATTCCGCCATCCTTAATCTCTACCGTAATGGCAGTTGCCCCGGAATCAATAGAATTTTCAATTAATTCCTTCACAACCGAGGCAGGACGCTCTACGACCTCGCCTGCTGCAATTTTATCTATGGTTGCCTGATCCAACACCTGTATCATAAGTTCTAGTCTCCCTTCCGGATACCTGACCGCTCGCTGTTTAATCCTTTTGAAGCTTTTCCTGTAGGCCACTTAAATATACCAATGCTTTCATCGGAGTCATATTGGACAAATCCAATGCCTGTATCTGTGCAATAACCTCCTGTTCCATCGGATTTGCAAAAAAGGATAACTGCTCCGGCTCCTTCTTTTTCTTTGGTTTTGCCACTGTTACCTTCTTACCGTTTCCTGCTAAATCATGTTCATCCAGCAATTCTGAAAGAATCTCATTTGCCCGGGCAATCACATCACCCGGAAGTCCTGCAAGCTTTGCTACCTGAATACCATAGCTCCGGTCTGCACCGCCCCGCATAATCTTTCGAAGGAATACAATATCATCCCCCTGCTCCTTTACGGCAATGCAATAATTATGAACCCCCGGAAGCTGTCCCTCCAGCTCTGTCAATTCATGATAGTGGGTCGCAAACAACGTCTTTGCTCCCAGCCTGTGATAATTACTGATATATTCCACCACTGCCCATGCAATCGAAAGTCCGTCATAGGTACTGGTTCCGCGACCGATTTCGTCCAGAATCAAAAGACTGTTTACGGTTGCATTTCGCAGAATATTTGCTACCTCGCTCATTTCTACCATAAAGGTACTTTGTCCGGAAGCCAAATCATCCGAAGCACCCACTCTGGTAAAGATACGGTCTACAATTCCAATATCCGCCTGCTCTGCCGGAACATAACAGCCCATCTGTGCCATTAATACAATTAAAGCCGTCTGCCGCATATAGGTGGATTTTCCTGCCATATTCGGTCCGGTTATTATCGCAATTCGATGCTCGTTAATATCCAGCTCGGTATCATTTTGAATAAACATATCATTCGGTATCATTTTCTCAACTACCGGATGCCTGCCGCCTTGAATCTGTAAACGACCTTCCTCATTCATGGTTGGGCGGATATAGTGATTCTGCTCCGTCACATATGCCAAGGATGCCATCACATCCAACTGTGCAACTGCGTGTGCCGTTTTCTGCACCCGTTTGATTTCATCCGAGATTTTCTCCCGCACCGCACAAAAGGTCTCATATTCCAACGCACACAGCTTATCTTCTGAACCAAGAATCGTATCTGCCAGCTTATCCAGTTCTTCGGTGGTATAGCGTTCCGAATTTGCCAAGGTCTGCTTTCTTATAAAATGCTCCGGCACCAAATCCTTATAGGAATTTGTAACATCAAAATAATAACCAAACACCTTATTATACTTAATTTTCAGGTTCTTAATACCGCTGGCTTCCCGTTCCCTTTGTTCCAGCTCTGCCAGCCATTGCTTTCCGTCGGTTTTGGCATGCTTCAGTTCATCGATATGCTCCAGATACCCATCCTTGATAATGCCGCCCTCTTTGATTTGAAGCGGCGGGTCCTCTACAATCGCATCCTCCAGCAATTGATGAATATCCTCCAGTCCATCCATATCTTCATAAATATCATGCAGCATTCCCTCCGGATACCCGGACAATAACTGTCGGATAAACGGCAGATAGGATAATGAGGTCTTAAAGGAAATCAAATCTCTCGGATTCGCAGTCTTAAGACTGATACGGGTCATCAGACGTTCCAAATCATAGATTGGATTCAGATATTCCCGCAGCTCCTCCCGGTTAATTGCCTCTTGATTTAACTGTGCAATGGCATCCAGCCGTTTTTCAATCAAATCCCTGCGGATAAGCGGCTGTTCCAGATAGGTACGAAGTAATCTGGCTCCCATGGCGGTCTTGGTCTTATCCAGCACCCATAACAGCGAGCCTCGTTTTTCCTTATCCCGAAGGGTCTCTGTTAATTCCAGATTCCGTCTGGTGGAGCTGTCCAGAATCATATAATCGTCTACTGCATATAATTCCAGATGATTCATATGCTCTAGGGAGCTTTTCTGGGTTTCAATCAGATATTGCATTAACGCACCGGATGCTATCACCGACAGGCTTCGCTCTTTCAGCCCCAAAGCCTCTAAGGTCTGCACCTGAAACTGCTTCATCAGGCAGGCGGTATCCTGCTCCTCGTTAAAATACCAGTCATCCATAGCAGAAATTGTGATATGTAAGCGTTCCCGATAATATTCCACATCCCAGTCCTGACACAAAAACGCTTCATTGCAAATAATTTCAGCCGGCTGGTATTTATTAATTTCATCCTTACATTTATCCTGACTTGTCACCTGACAGGTTCTTGCCTCTCCGGTTGTAATATCCGCAACCGCAATTCCGTATGCGTCATCCACCGCATAAATGGACATCAGATAATTATTCTGACCCTCCTTCAGATTTTGCGTAGAGAGATTCGTTCCGGGGGTAATAATCTGTATCACATCCCGCTTAACCAAGCCCTTTGCCTGCTTAGGGTCCTCAACCTGTTCACAGATAGCCACCTTATATCCCTGTTCAATCAGCCGGTTTGCATAGACTTCATAAGCATGATAAGGAACGCCGCACATCGGTGCTCGTTCCTCCTGTCCGCAGTCCTTTCCGGTTAATGTAATTTCTAAGGCCTTCGATGCTTTCAAAGCATCCTCAAAGAACATCTCATAGAAGTCCCCGACCCGATAGAACATGATACAATCCTTATACTGCTCCTTAATATCCAAATACTGTTGCATCATTGGTGTAAATGCTGCCATTTTCACTCCATCCTTATCCTATATCTACCACCAGTCACTATCCCATAATATGGTGAATGGTCCGTCATTTTCAAGCTCCACCTTCATATCGGCACCAAAACTTCCGCTTTCTACCTGCCCGAAGGTCTCCCTGCATCCTTCCTTAAAATACTCATAAAGCTCATTGGCAAAGTCCGGAGCCCCTGCCCGGATAAAGCTTGGACGATTTCCCTTCTTACAATCCGCATACAGTGTAAATTGAGAAACCACCAGAACCTCTCCGCCAACATCCGTCAGGGATAGGTTTGTTTTCCCCTGTGCATCCTCAAATATCCTAAGCCCTGCCAGCTTCTTTATATACTTATCTGCCATTTCCTTTGTATCTCCGTCAGCCACTCCGAGAAACAGCAGCAAGCCCTTTCCGATGCTTCCAATCGTCTGACCGTCTACCGCTACCGAAGCATGGTTGACACGTTGTATTACAATTCTCATACCGTTTCTTCCAACCTTCCGATGTAATAAAATCCCTTTGCCTGCTCCAAATATACCTTACACAGACTTCCAATCATATCTGCACTTCCCGGAAAATGTACCAGCAGATTGTTGGATAACCGTCCTGTCACCATCGAAGCATCCTGCTCGCTCACGCCTTCTACCAAGACCTCTGCTGTCTGCCCTTCTAATTGTCCGGTTCGCTTTTCGGAAGATTCCGCAACCACCTTTAAAAGCCGTTGAAACCGTTCCTTTACAACCTCCTCCGGTATCTGATTCTCCATAGCCGCAGCCGGGGTTCCGGTTCGTTTGGAATAAATGAACGTATAGGCACTGTCATATTCAGCCTTACGAACCACATCTAAGGTTTCCTCAAAATCCTCCTCCGTTTCACCCGGAAAGCCGACAATAATATCCGTTGTCAGGGAAATGTCCGGAATCGCAGTCCGCAGCTTTCGGACTAATTCCAGATAATGCTCCTTTGTATACCGTCGGTTCATTTTCTCCAGAATACGATTACTTCCCGACTGAATCGGCAGATGCATATGCTTGCAGATTTTCTCCGACTTTGCCATTACCGCAATCAAGTCATCCGACAAATCCTTTGGATGTGAGGTCATGAACCGGATACGTTTTAAGCCCGGAATCTGTTCTACCCGCTCCAAAAGCTCTGCAAATGAAATCGGCTGCTCCAGCGTCTTTCCGTAGGAATTCACATTCTGTCCAAGCAGCATAACCTCCACAACACCCTCTGACACCATTTCCTCAATCTCATGGATAATGTCCTCCGGCTCCCGGCTGCGTTCCCGTCCCCGTACATACGGAACAATGCAATAACTGCAAAAATTATTACAGCCAAACATAATATTCACGCCTGCCTTAAAGGAATACTTTCTTACAGACGGTAAATCCTCTACGATTTCCTTTGCATCCTTCCACAAATCAATTACCATCCGGTCGGACTCCAAGCGTGTCTGAATCAGCTCTGCCAGCTTATAGATATTATGTGTACCAAAGATAATGTCCACAAACCGGTAGCTTTCCTTTAGCTTTTCCACAACCAGTTCTTCCTGCATCATGCAGCCGCAAAGTGCAATCATTCTATGCGGATGCTTTTTCTTATAATTCTTTAAGATTCCCAGATGTCCGTATACCTTTTGATTTGCATTTTCCCGAACCGTACAGGTATTCAGCAATACGAAGTCTGCATCCTCCGTATCGGTTTCTACATAGCCTAATTCCTCCAAAATACCCGCCAGCTTTTCGGAATCCTTAAAATTCATCTGACAGCCAAATGTCGAGATATGGTATGTCAGCGGTCGGTTAAGCTGTTCCTCCAGTGCAACAATTTTCTGTCTGCACTGCCGAATAATTTCCTTTTGACGCTCTGCTTCTACGTGTCCCTGTTCCTTCATGTCTATCATCCTCATACTACTATTCTTATTTCATAATTTTTTTACTATTATAATTCTTCTTACTGTCTTACCATTCTTCTTGCTATCGTTTTCCTGCTACCCTTGTTTCTCCTGCTTTCATTATCATTCTTAAGCGTATTGCGTTGCTTGTTCACTATCTCTGACTATCCCTGATTATCTCCGCTGGTTATATTAACTATACTTATTAATAATCCCCTGCAAGGTATCCATGTGTTCATCCACAGAGCTTTGTAAAACCTCCTGCCGAAATTCCATCATGACCTCCTGATAATCCTGCTCTGCAAGCTCCTGCATCTTAAGCAGATTGTTATCTCCATTCTTATATGTGCGGAATATACGCATACCGTCCTTATAACCAAGTTTCTGACATATCTTTATATAATTCGGACGGAAATTCAACGTACCGTGAAGCAAATCACCGAGGGAATGACTTGGATATACCGAAAGAAATTCCACATCCGGAAATGCCAACTGAAACCGCTCCATTTCTGCCTTTAGTCCAACCACCACTATTTTCCGGCAGCCCATTTCGTATAACGGACGAATCGGGCAATTATCCGTAAGCCCTCCGTCCCGGTAGAAGCTGCCGTTGATTTCTACCGCTTCATGAATAATCGGCATGGCAGAGGAGGCTAACAAAATAGCTTCTACATCATACGGCGTTCTGCCGTCCAACCGCATATATTCACCACTGTATACCGTATCTCCAAGCAGTCCCTGAATGGAGCTTATATATTGGTCATGTACCAATATACGGGATACACTGCAAACAACCGGGCGGTTACTTGCCGCCAGCTTCGGATATTGAACATATCTCCGAATCAGTGTCAGCATTTCCTCCCGCGAAAAGGTTCCTTCTTTTCCGTCTATCAACGCCCAGTCTGTATCAAATACAGATAGTAAATCCACCTCGGACCATGCCGTTTCTGCCATGGCATAATCCCCACACGCAAACAACGCTGCATTTAAGGAACCGATAGACGCACCGGCTATCCGGTCAATCCAATTCTCCATATGCAGTTCCTTCATTGCCTTCCAGACACCTATCTGATATGCGCCCTTTGCACCGCCGCCACTGAAGACCAGTCCCCAATTCTGTTCCATATCGTTCCTTTCACTCAAGAATACACTTAAGAATAACCGCAATCCCTGTTATTACTGTTATCATATGCACACGCTACGGTTCCCTTGCCTAATTACCGGTTAAAATCCTGCTTCATTCTGTTTATGTCCGGTATGGCTACTACCTAGGAGCCATTAAATAGGTGATAGCTTCCTTTAAGCCGTCCACCGACAACAGATACATATGAAACAGCTTTGCCAGCTCCCGCTCTGCCTCCATCCAGCTCATAGCATTTAATCCACCATGATACCTTGGATTTAACCAGACCACCTTTTTATATTTGCTGTTTAGAAGCTGGCACCATTCATATCCGCTCATGCCGCCATTCGGACCGCGGTAATTACCGTTTATATCAAACAGCTCCTCCGGTGCCATCTGGGCATCCCCGACAATGATAACCTTATAATCTTTGTCATAATGCCGGAATAAATATTCCAAATCCACCCAGTCCCCCAGCTCACATTCCGGTGTCTTATATACCTTCTGGTATATACAGTTATGAAAATAGTAGGTCTTTACATCCTTAAAGTGATTTGCCTTATGCACCGCCTGAAACAGACTGTTACAAAGCTCCATGAACGGATACATCGTACCTCCGCAGTCGAAAAGCAGAAGTAATTTCACCGTATTTTTCCGCGGCTTTTCAAATTCCAGCTTCAAATAGCCGCCTTGATTACAAGTGCTGTCTACGGTTCGGTCAATATCCAGCTCGGTTCTGGCCACATCCAGTCTGGCGGAATACTGCCGCAGCCGCCGGAACGCCACCTGAAACTGCCGGTTCGTTAATGCCCGGTCATTTCGGAAGCTCTGATACTTCCGCTCACCCATAACCGAAAAGGCTGTATGCATACCCGGTATTCCGCCGACCCGGATTCCGCCCGGATTTCGTCCGGAATGTCCGAATGCCGAGCCACCGCTGGTTCCAATCCAGTAATTTCCTCCGTTATGCTCTGAATTTTGCTCTGTTACCCGTTCCCGGAACATCCGTTTTACCGTATTGGCATCCCGATGCTGTTCAAACCGGTATAGCTCCTGATTTAACTGGGAGGTATCCATTTTTTCTCCCTTGTCCAGCCATTTCCGAATCTCCGGCGGAATCTCATGCTCATCCTGAAGCCCCTTAAAATACTCACCGAATGCCAAGTCAAAATTATCATAGTCCGATTCCCGGTTTACCAGACACATCCGGCACAGATAATAAAACTCTGTAAAGCTTCCGTGACAGAGCCCCTTATCCAATGCTTCTATTAATGTCAGCCATTCCGTAACGGATACATCAATTCCTTTACTTCGGAGCAGATAAAAAAATGATAAGAACACTAATCCAGTCTCCTTTGCTTAATTACATCCAAATCTTCATCCTTCTTAATCAAGACACCTAAAAACGGAAGCTCCTCCCGAAGCCGCTCCGGATTCATACCGCCTAACAATAATGCCCGAATCCAGTCAATTAATTCAGAAGTGCTTGGCTTCTTGCGAATATCCTTAAGACTCCGAATCCAGTAGAAGGTATCCATTGCCTGCTTTAATAAATGCTCGTCCAATTCTTCAAAATGAGCGTTCACAATATCTGCCATCTGCTCCCGGTCCGGAAATTCAATATAATGGAAAATGCAACGACGCAAAAATGCATCCGGCAATTCCTTTTCCGCATTGGAGGTAATAATTACAATCGGACGGTGCTTTGCCTTTATCGTTTCCTTTGTCTCATGGATATAAAATTCCATTTTATCTAATTCCCACAACAGGTCATTCGGAAATTCCAAATCTGCCTTATCAATCTCGTCAATCAGCAGAATTACCTGCTCCTCGGACTGAAAGGCTTCTCCCAGCTTTCCGAGCTTGATATAATGTGCAATATCATCCACGCCTTCTTCCCCGAACTGGCTGTCATATAATCTCTGAATGGTATCATAGACATACAAGCCATCCTGTGCCTTTGTCGTAGATTTAATATTCCAGATATAGAGTGGCTTCCCGGTTGCTTCCTTGATTGCCTCTGCAAGCATGGTCTTTCCGGTTCCCGGTTCTCCCTTAATTAACAGCGGCTTTTCCAGCTCCATTGCCACGTTAACCGCCTGTAACAGCTCCGGTGCCGCAATATAATGACTGCTTCCGGTAAATTTGTTTAAGTCGCTCATAGTTTCCTCCTTTTATGCAGTTACTTTCGTATCTGTCCGTTTCCGTGAATTACATACTTACTTGAGGTCAGTGCCAGCAAGCCCATCGGTCCTCTGGCGTGCAGCTTCTGCGTACTGATGCCGATTTCTGCTCCAAAGCCAAATTCAAATCCGTCTGTAAACCGGGTAGATGCATTGACATATACACAGGCAGAATCCACACCCTCTGTAAATGCCTTGGCAGCCGCCTCATTTTCTGTAATAATGGCTTCCGAATGTCCGGTACTGTACCGGTTAATATGCTCGATTGCCTCATAGACACTCTTTACTATCTTTGCAGATATAATCTTTGCCAGATATTCCGTACCATAGTCCTCTTCCGTTGCTGCCTTTAACATCGGGCTGATTTTCCGCACAGCTTCATCCCCGCGAATCTCACAGCCTTCCTTCTGCAAATCCTCTACTAACAGCGGTACTACCTGTTCTGCAATCTTCTCATGAATAACCAGAGATTCACAGGCATTGCATACACCAAGCCGTTGCAGCTTCGCATTGTGAACAATCGGAACCACCTTTTCAATATCCGCATAGCGGTCAATGTATATATGGCAATTTCCGGTTCCGGTTTCAATAACCGGAATGGTAGACTGCTCCACCACCGTTTGTATTAAGCCTGCACCGCCTCTCGGAATCAGAACATCAATATACTGCTTCATTTTCATAAACTGGGTTGCCGTCTGTCTGCTGGTATCCTCAACCAGACAGATTGCATTTTCATCCACTTCCATTGATTTCAAGGCTTTGCGGATGACGGTAACCAATGCCTGATTGGTATGAATGGCATCACTGCCGCCACGCAGTACCACTGCATTACCGGTCTTAAAGCACAGGGAAAATGCATCCACTGTCACATTTGGTCTGGATTCATAGATAATACCGATAACGCCAAACGGTACCCGGACCTGTTCGATATGAAGTCCATTCGGGCGGTCAAACCGGGTTATCACTTCACCAACCGGATCAGTCAGACTCACAACCTGAATAACGCCCTCCATCATTCCCTGAATCCGTTCCTTTGTCAGAGATAAGCGGTCAATCATAGCCTCCGGCATACCGTTTTTCTTGGCATTTGCAATATCCCTTGCATTTGCCTTTAATATAAGCTCCTGATTCTCGTCTAATGCCTTACTGACCTTTAACAGACAGGTATTCTTCTTTGCTGTATCCAGCAGATTCAAGGTACGGCTTGCCGTCTTTGCGGCTTTACATACTGCTTCTAAGTCAAATTCCTTTGGCTGCATAATCACCCTTCTTTCTGTCACAATCATTTCCGGCCGAATATCATGTATTTCACGCTTTATTTTTCCGACAATCTGAAATTCATATGCCAATGCAATTTTTTTCATGTTCGGGTGCTTTGACAGATACTTGTCATAGTAGCCCTTTCCGTATCCGATGCGGTTGCAATCCAAATCAAACGCAACCCCCGGCATAATTACCACACTTTCTTCATCCGTCACCCGTTCCGTTCCCGTAGGTTCCCAGATGTCATAGGCACCCTGCTTCAAATCCACAATACTCTGGAAATAATAAAAATCCATGGTATCGCCTTCTATTCTCGGTGCGGCTACCCGCTTTTGATTTTCCAGACAATATTGAATAATGGCACTGGTATCTATTTCATTTCCGGTTGGCATATAGACGCATACGGTTTTTGCTTCCAGCAGCTCCGGAAATTGCAGTACCTTTGACACACATTCCTGTGATAAGCTCTGTACCTCACTTTCCCGCAAGGCATAACGCTTTTCTTTAATTGCGGTACGGGTTAATTTTTTATTTGTCATTTGCATGCTTCATCCCAACTTCCTTTAGATTCTTAACCGTTCCATCCGGGTATTCCACCACCGTATTTTCCAGAGTCCGACGCATATTCGTTCTGATTGCCTGTAAATACTCCAGTCTTAGCTTCGTCTGCTCCAGCTTTTCCGCCTCAGTCAACCCTTCCGGAGTCTTTGATTTATGATATAATTCATTAATGCGGGCTACCTGTGCATCGTTCATCGATGTACCTCCTTCAGATAATCTTCAATCTTAAAATGCAGCTCCGGATGTGCATGGAACAGAGTTCCCACATCCTCACCCTGAAACAGCTCATTCAGGATTTCAATTCGTTCTCCGTTTACAATTGCCATATCGGCTCCTACTGCCGTAGCAATGGATGCGGCCGTCAGCTTCGTTGCCATGCCGCCGGTTCCGAGACTGGTTGCCGTTCCCTTTGCCATAGCCTTAAGCTCCTCATTTAACTCCGGCACCTCCGAAATCAGCACCGCATCTTTATTATAATGCGGGTCATCCGTATATAGTCCGTCAATATCTGACATAATTACAAGACAATCTGCCTTTACCAATGCCGCAACGATTGCAGACAATGTATCATTGTCTCCAAATTCAATTTCCTCTGTCGCAACCGTATCATTTTCATTTACAACCGGTATAATACCAAGCTGCAGCAATTCATTAAAGGTATTAATACTGTTTCTTCTACGCTCCTCCGAGGTTATAACATCAAAGGTCAGTAATACCTGTGCGGATACCTGATGATATTCGGAAAACAGCTTCTGATAAACCATCATGAGCTGTCCCTGTCCAACCGCAGCACACGCCTGTTTAAGCGAGGTTGTCCGCGGACGTTCAAACAGTCCCAGGGACTTTGCTCCCACTCCGATAGCACCGGAGGATACCAAAATAACATCCTTTCCCTGATTTCTTAAATCACACAAAAACCTTACCAGCTTCTCCAGCTTTACATAATCCAAACTCTGTGTATTACTATGTACCAGCGAAGAGGAACCAATCTTAATTACAATCCGATTCCTTCTTGCTAATTGTTCCCGTACTCTGCTCATGGCTGACTCCTACTCTTTGTTTTTTACTCTTTATTCTTATTCGTAATGCGGACAAAATTGTATTGCAATTGCTTCCGCCACCTTCATGCCGTCCACTGCGGCTGAGGTGATTCCGCCCGCATACCCGGCACCCTCTCCGCATGGATAGATTCCGGATACATTACTGATAAATTTTTCATTTCGTTCTATTCGCACCGGTGACGAAGTACGGCTCTCTATGCCGCATAGAATCGCATCCGGTCTGGCGAAGCCCTGAATCCGATGTTCAAATGACATAATTCCATTTATTATAGCATCATTCACAAATTTAGGCAAACATTCATTCAGGTTTGCAAAGGCATATTGCCCGCAAATATCCGGCATAATTGCTCCCAATCCGGTTGTCGTTTTATTTTCCATATAATCTCCAAGCAGCTGTAACGGAACCCTTCCCTGACCTACCTGATACGCTGCCCGTTCCCATGACCGTTGAAACTCGATTCCCGCCAAGGGACCTGTTCCTGCGAAATCCTCCGGTGTCACATTTACTACTATGGCACTGTTTGAATTTCTTGCCGCTCTGTCATGATAGCTCATTCCATTGACCGCTATCTGCCCCGGTTCTGAGGAAGCATCGACTATATGTCCGCCCGGACACATACAAAAGGAATATACCGCCCGTTTATCGGGGGTCTGATGCGTCAGCTTGTAATCTGCTGCGGGTAATTGCTTTGCCGCCTTTGAGGTTCCATATTGTGCCTGCTGAATCATCGATGCCTCATGTTCAATCCGAAGCCCTACCGCAAATGCTTTCGGAGTCATATATAAGCCATGCTCCTGTAATTGATAAAATGTATCTCTTGCACTATGTCCAATCGCAAGAACCACACACTCACAAGGCAGCGTTTGAACCTGTTCTCCATGTCTGACCCGTACCCCGCACACCGACTGCGTCGCATCCAGCTCATAGTCCAGAAAGCAGGTATCAAATAAAAAGGTGCCGCCCATTGCCTCAATAGCAGTCCGCATAGCCCGAACCACCTCTCGCAGACGGTCCGTTCCGATATGCGGCTTATTCACATATAAAATCTCCGAATCAGCTCCATACTCCGCAAAGGTCCGTAATACCGCATCAATCCGTCCGGTCTTATCCTTAATCATGGTGTTTAGCTTTCCATCCGAAAAGGTTCCGGCTCCGCCTTCCCCAAACTGGACATTACAATCCGGCTGTAACGGACCTCCCTGCCAGTATTTCTCTACGATTTCCTGTCGCTCGTCCACCCGCTTGCCACGCTCTACCAGAATCGGCTGATAACCCGCCTTTGCCAGTAAATAACCGCAAAATAATCCGGCAGGTCCTGTTCCGACAATCACCGGCGGATGTTTTAAACTCTTTTGCTCCTGATTTGCTTCCGGGTTTGACCGGATATAGGAATCAAAGGAGTATTTTGCTTTATTTGTTAACATAATATTTTTATCGTTATCAAATCTGGATAACTGCTTCGGTGACAGCGTTTCCTCCGTTACCTCTACACAATAAATATACTGTAGATGCTCCTTATCTCTGGCATCAATCGAGCGTTTTACAATCTGATAAGCCGGAACCTCTTTTCGATGCAGCTTCTTCTTCACAGCCGCATCCAAGGCTCCCGGTTCATGTAAAACCGGTAACTTTATCTGATTCAAGCGAATGGTAATCATATCCTTTGTCCTGCCCTTCTTCCGGTCTCCCATGCCCACATGAGATTATATCCTCCGCACATTCCGTCTACATCCAGAATTTCGCCGATACAATAACAATTGGAATGTATCTTAGACGCCATCGTTTTCATATCTATCTCCTGCAATGGGATTCCGCCTGCCGTCACCTGTGCCTGTTCATATGTATTCGTGCCGGTAATCGGTATTGTCAGCTCTTTTATCTGTTGAATCAACAGATGCATCTGCCGGATAGATAATTTGGAAAATTCCGTTATACTGTTTATCCGGACTCTCTTTATCAAATAAAGACTCAGTTTATCCGGAAGCCATCCGCTGATAACGTCCGCTACAGACCGATACCCGCAGCTTTCCTGCATTTGCTTCCATGCGGTCAATATCTGCTCCGCAGACCGTTCCGGCATCAAATCTATTTGTAATTCAACTCTATTTCCTAAGTTTAACGCCAGTGCTGCATATCTGGATACATTAAACACGACGATTCCCGATACTCCGTACTGTGTAAATTGTATCTCTCCCTGTTCACTTGCCAGACATTGCTTTTGATGAAGCAGTCTTACGCTGCCCTTTGCCCGAACTCCCTGTAGCTGCTTCCAGCCTGCCTCCCTGCATTGCAGACCGCATAAGGCAGGTACACAGGTGGTAACGGTATGACCAATCTGCTTTGCCAGAGCATATCCGCTACCGTCACTGCCAAGCTTAGGAGCTGCCGCTCCGCCTGCCGCCAGTACAATATTTGCTGTAGTATAGCTTCCCTTATCCGTCAGCACCTGAACACAGGAATCCGACTTCCAGCACAGCTTCGTAACGATTTCCTGACATTGAAGCCTTCCTCCGGCAGCAAGATACGTCTGCTCCAATGCCTGCACAATTGCAGCCGCCTGTTCCGAGCGTGGATACAGATAGCCCTGCCGCTCCACTGCCGGAACTCCCATTGCCTGAAAGTCTGCTGCTATCTGCTTCCAGCTATCCGAATGAATCACCTGCCAGACAGAATCGGAACTTGATGCAACCAAACGATAGCAATCCTCTGAAAGCTCTGTATTTGCAAAGTTGCATTTTCCGTTTCCGGTTGCATATAATTTTTTCCCTGCCTTTTCCTTTTGGTCCAGTATTAAGCAGCGTTTTCCTCGTTTTGCAACCTCTACCCCGCATCGGAGTCCGGATGCTCCACCGCCGATAATAATAACATCCTCCATATTTATCCTCCATCAACTGGAATATGTCTGCAAAAAATCAAATAATTCCTGTTCATCCTTTACATAAATGCCATCAATTAGCTGATTGCGTAGCTCCTTTGGTAACATCCATGCTTCGATATTTGTATATTCATATACCTCTGAACGGTCTTCCAGATACACAATCACAACATCATCCCGAATCCCGATATAATAGCCCGTTTTTTCCTTTGGTGTTCCGTAATACTTTACCAGTGTCACTACCTCCGGAGAATAGGATTCCAGTACCATTCGCTCTAAGCCGGCATCCGTTTCCTCCTGCGGTGCAGTCTCCCGGTAATTATTTGCATATACCAGCATATCCAGCCGGTTATTTCCAATCAACGAAGCATCTACCGGAAGCTCCTCACGCTCCATCAAAGCTCCGGACGCATCATAGCTCTCAACTACAATTTTAGTCTCATTTGTAACAACCTCCGGCGTATTATCGGCGGGTACAGATGGTTGAGCAGACTCCTCTGTATGCCCCGGTCTTTCCACCATTGCATAAGAAAGACTAATCTGATATGCCAGAATCAGCAAAAGCCCCATACAGCCGGCAATTCCAAATATTTTTTTCCACATAATTCCTTCCTCCTATTGGAATTATGTCCAAAAAATATTGGTTTATTCTTCTTCCTGCTGTGGCAGCAAACGCAGCTTCTTTGCAATCCGTACCAAAAGCTGTCCCTTCGGAACACTTTCCAGTTCTTCCTCCGTAATTCCGTTAAATAAGAACAACGCCACGAAATAAGTAATGATTCCGACCGTAAAGGAAACCAGAAAGCCTATCGTATTGCTCTTTGTCAGATAGTGCAGGATATAATAGCTTCCCCAGCACATAACACCCATACAGCCGGCAGCCGCTAACGGAATCAAAATCGTATCCCGCACACGAATCCGGAATCCGACCTTGCGATACAGTACGATTCCGTTCAATATACAGAGTACCACCGCAAACGCAACCGTTGAAATCATCAAAGACCAGACCTTCAAATCAAAGAACCAGAGCAGGACAAACGCCAATACGGTATGAATGATTAATGCAATGATAGAATGCGTAACCGGATACCGTAAATAGTCCGTTGCCTGCAATAAGGCATTGGTAACGGTTGACAATGCAAAAAATAACACAAAGGCACTGCCGTATAACAATAAATCACCTGCAAGCTCCGGATACAAGGCACTGGTGCCAAATATCAACTGAATCACAGGCCCGCCTAAAACTGCCAGTCCAACCGTACATGGAATCGCAATAATCATAGTCACCTTCACCGTCATTTGTGCCTTGTTTAAGATTCCGCTCTGGTCTCCTCTTGCCTTTGCTGCCGCAATATTCGGGAGCATTGCAGAGGATAAGGCATTGGCAATTGCCACCGGTATATTCACCATTAACAAATATTTTCCGGTATAGATACCATGCATAGACTGAATGGTTATCTGGTCATATCCCAGATGCTCCATGACTGCGTAAATCATATAATTGTCAATAAACGGACTGACATTATAAAGCGTTGCACTTAACACCATCGGCGTTACCGTCAGAAAAATAGTCTTTAATATCATCGAATACGAATCCACCGGTGCTGTTTGTCCCTTCCGCACCTTCCGCTTCATCCGGGGCCGATACAGGGCATAGACAAACACAACAAACACCAATCCGGCAAGTACACCCGCTGCTGTACCCAGTGTACTTCCCATGGCACCTCTGGATGGCCGCAAATCTTCCGGGTCCGCATTCAGGAATGGGCGTACCAACAGCCATGCTGCCAGTACACTTACAATCGCATTCATAATCTGTTCAAATATCTGTGAAATAGACGTAGGAACCATACTGCCCTGTCCCTGAAACAAGCCTCTGAAGGTACCGAGAATCGCAGAGAAGAAAATAACCGGTGCCAATATCCGCAATGCCGGAACTGCCGCATCTGCTTTCACCAGCCATGGTGCAAATGCATAACACAAAAATGCCGCAATAACGCCTACAATTGCCGCATAAAACAACGAACCCTTAAATATCCGTTCCGCATTTATATATTCTTTTTTTGAATTTTTTGCAGCAATCATCTTCGAAACAGCAACCGGAATGCTGTAGGAGGATATAATCAGAATTATGCTGTATGCAGAATATGCACTATCATATAAGCTGTTTCCCCGGTCTCCGATAATTGCAGTCAACGGAATCCGGTAAATCATACCGATAATTCGTACAATGATACCGGCAACCGCAAGAATCCCGCCTTGAAGCAAAAAACTATTTCTTCTTCTGTCTTTTGTCTCACCCATATAACTTCTGTCTCCTACCTCATTTCCCTTTCACCGTTTTGCATTGCAAATGCGTTCGGCAGCAGTTCCTGTACCCGATATACACACCGCCCTTTTGAATCCTCCAGAATCACCCTGCCTTCCGGTAAAAATTCAGACATTACTTGAAGGCATATACCACATGGATATGCCTTCCTATCTTCACTACATACAATTGCAATGGAATCAAATTCCCGTTCACCCTCGGATACTGCCTTCAGGATTGCTGTCCGTTCCGCACACACCGTTGCACCATAGGATGCATTTTCTATATTACAGCCCTGATAAACAACCCCTTCCTTCGTCAGAAGTGCTGCTCCCACACAGAAGCCGGAGTAAGGTGCATATGCGTGCTTCATTGCCTCCTTTGCGTATCCAAGCAAGGTATCTTCTGTCATATAATTACTCCTATTCGAAGGTTACACCTTCCTTATTTGCTTCATCAAAGAATGTAATCCAAGTCTTACCCGGATTCATTTGTAACCGTTCACCGGATTCTGTATAGTAATGAATCGTACCGTTTTCGTATTTCCATGTAATCGGAATATAAGAACCGTTTGTCGCATAATAACCGTCTCCGGAATCCTCATTACATACCTCCATCAAATATCCGTCCGGAGAATAGGTTTCCGCAAATAACACCATAACATTCTGGAAATGTAACTGTTCATTTGTCTGGTCATCAATCTGTTTATCTCCGTACTGGAAACGGTAATACTGCTTATCATCCTCATGATACTCAAACCATGGAGTTCTGGATGCATTATATGCGGTTGTGATTTTCTTTGCAGAGCTTCCGTTTTCAAGGTCCTTATTCTTGGAATTAAAGGTAAACATCGGCTCATAGCTGCTGTTATGTGTCATATCAATGGATGCAGCTTCGATTGCCTTATTCAAGCCCTCCTCGGATGTATAAGCATTATGCGGTGCAACTCTGGAATTATCACGATAAATAAAATAATTACCAACGCCGCTCAAGCCATCCAAATCATCAATACCGGAGCTTTCCAGCTCATTATAACCTAAGGTAGAGCCGCCAACATGACAATATACGGCATCCATCTGTTCTGCGGTTCTTACATAATACTGTCTGGCACTTCTGACCGGTCCGATTTTCTCTAATCCGCTGTAATCAGAAAAGACAGCCATTAATCTGGTAATACCACCCTCTACAATCATTTCGTAGATAACATCTGCCTGCCCGATACCGGACTGTGGCATAGCTTCTCCGATGTTGTTAATCATAACTGCAACCGGACGCTGTTCGTTTACCGCCGGGTCTACCCATTCTCCGGTCAAATCACTCTGAACCTTGCCCTCATGATTTACCAGCTCCAAATCTACAGCCGTATTCATATTCTCGGTTGCCGGAAGATTCATAGCTCCCTGATTTTCCTTTCCACAGCCGCTTATCACCAAGGACAATCCCATAATCAGGCTTGTACTTACTGCAATGGTCTTCTTTGTTAACTTTTTCATGCTCTACACCTCGTTCTCTTAGTCTCTTGTATATCCCTTTTGCTGTAATATTTCTTCCTGTTTATTCTCCATCACCAGTCGCTCTGCTTCCTCCTCGTGGTCATATCCGCTTAAATGAAGCATACTGTGAGCAACCAAAAACGCAAGCTCCCGTTCTGCACTATGTCCAAATTCCTGTGCCTGCTCATAGACCTTATCCACCGAAATCACAATATCTCCCAGCAGTAATTCTCCGGTATCCTGATTAAAATAATCCTCCGGATGCTCCTCTACTAACTGAAATTCCTCCGGCTCCGAAAACTCAATCATCGGGAATGACAACACATCCGTCGGACGGTCAATCTTTCTCTGCTCCCGATTGATTTCCTGAATTCCTTCGTTATCCGTCAACAGCACATTTACCTCTACTTCATACGGACATTTCACATATTCTATGGCAGCCTCTACTACCTCATGGATAATATGAAGATAATCTATCGATATTTCACATAGATATTCGTTTTCAATATTTACTGTCATGGCTCCTCCTAACGCTACATCTTGTACCCTTTCATATTATAAACAACAAAATATATTATGACAAGCCTTTTCCTGTTGTTTTCTTGGATTTCCGCTCATTTCTTCTTGAAGCCGCCGCTTCATAGGATTCATATGCACTGACTATCTTCTGTACCAACGGATGTCTTACTACATCCTGACTGGTCAGGCGGCAGATTCCGATTTCGTCTATCCGATGCAGAACCTTTAATGCCTCCTCTAAGCCGGACGGTGCATTCGGTGCCAAATCCTTCTGCGACAAATCTCCGGTAATAATCGCTTTTGAGCCAAATCCGATTCGTGTCAGAAACATCTTCATCTGTGCCGGTGTTGTGTTCTGTGCCTCGTCCAGAATAATATAAGAATTATCCAAGGTACGTCCACGCATATAAGCAAGCGGTGCCACCTCTATCAGTCCTTTTTCCATATTCTTTAAAAAGGTTTCCGCTCCCATAATTTCATATAAAGCATCATACAGCGGCCGCAAATAAGGGTCTACCTTGCTCTGCAAATCGCCCGGAAGAAATCCCAGCTTCTCACCGGCTTCAATGGCAGGCCGGGTCAGAATAATCCGGTTTACCTCATTATTCTTAAATGCTGTAATTGCCTCTGCCATAGCAAGATAGGTCTTTCCGGTTCCTGCCGGTCCGACTCCAAAGACAATCATTTTCTGCTCTATCATATCCAGATACTGTCTCTGTCCCAGCGTCTTTGCCTTAATCGGCTTTCCCTGTACGGTATGGCAAACGGTTTCTTCATCCAGTTGTGCCAATTGCTCCACCTTATCATGAAAGGACAGGGAAAGAGCATAATCTACATTCTGTTCGGTTAATACATTGCCTCTTTCAGCCATACCGACCAATTGCTCTAAAACCTGCGTTGCTTTCTCCACCTGCACCTGTTCGCCAATCACCTTCAGGGTATCTCCCCGCATAATCATCGTAACCGACAAGGTGCGTTCTATTTTCTTAATATACTTATCAAATTGCCCGAATACATTCGGTGCTAATTCTGCCGGTATCGTTACACAAGCTTCGATTGTACTCATATAGAAATCCTCCATTAGTTTTCAGCCTCCGTCTGTGGTTCATCCGAAAGCATCAGGGGTCTGCCATAGCCGATTCGTTCCCATACCACCAGTGTTCCGCCGACATGACATACGCCGTCCTCTATGTCTATTGTAACATTATTTTCCATGATTTCTACTTCTTTTTCCGATAAAGTCGATAAATAATTCTCTAACCGCACCTCTGCCCGCTCTCTCGCTTCCTCCTCGGTATAAGTAACCAGTACCGGTGTATATTCCCGCCGCTTACTGGTTGTAATACTGACCGGCAGTATGTAGGTGCTTCCTAATCGCAGTTGATGGGTTTCCTCTACCACATCATAGTTTGTAAATTCCCGCCATGGAAGATGAAGCTCCTGAATCCAATGCAGGATTTCTATGGTGTAGCCCGTCTGGGTTCTTTGTGTATATTGCTTTTCATAATACTGCATATCAAAGGAATCATCATATTGATAGACCGTTTCTGCCAGCACATCCCCATCTGCGGCTACATAGTCCGTTTCCAGAACTTCATCAAAATCATCACAAATATGAATCACACCGGAAATCAGAATATCACCCTTGGCAACGGACTGTCCGATTCGCACAACCGGTGTTCCGCTTCGGGTAATCATTTCCACAATCGTTCCATCCTTTGCCGCTACAATATCCTGCGGCTTCGTATCCTCGGTGACAACCTCCGTTCCCTCCAAGGTTTCCTTGACCTCAACCAGCAGCCGCGTTCCTGTCAGCTCACAGCTCACCCAGGATAGTTCCGGAAAATCCTGTCTTAATTGCTCCTCCAGCCAGTCACAATCTATCTGGGACTTCTTCTTGCCAAGCGGAACATACTGTTCTTCAATGCGTGCCGCAATCTGTTCATCCGTATAAAAATAAGTTCCCTGTACCTGAATATTCCAGACAAACAAGGAACAACCATATATCATGCCACCTGCCAGCAGACAGCCAAGCACAAAGAACTTCCGTCTGCGATACCGGAACAGCCACGCCGGAAACCCAAATTTCCCTTCTATTTCCACCTGACATCCGGTTTTCTTCCGAATCGCATCCAACTCCCGGAACCTTGAACGCTCCATCAGAAAGCAGTAGCCCTGTTCCACCGGCTCCAGCTTCCATATATGAATCCCCTTATGATGCAATAACGAAAGAAATCGTTCCGGGTGATTTCCGGACACCCGAATCTGCACATATCCATTCCACCATGTTTTTATCTTCCCCATATCACACCTGACCAAATTCTATTTTTTGAATACTGCCTGTTATTTTCATTTCCGCAGTACCGTAATATTCAATCCGCATTCCGCTTCCGATAAGGAGAATCCCCATATCAGTTCCCCGGACATCAATCCGTTCATCCGTATATTCCAGTAAAGACTGATAGTTTTCCAACCATGCCTCCTGCGTTCCCTGTACCCGCAGCAGCGTAGTTCCTTCCGTTACATCCCTGGTAATCTGCATAAAAAAACTCCCTGACATTCTCTCTATAGTATATGTCAGGGAGTACATTCCATTCCGATTATTTTCTATTCTACCGAAATCACATAATAGTAAATCGGCTGTCCGCCATAATGCAGTTCTACATCACAGTTCTTATACTTCTTTTCAATGGCATCCAGAATTGCATTTGCATCGTCCTCCTGTACCTCATCACCATAGTACAGGCAGATTAACTCGCTGTCTGCATCAACCAGACTGTCTACCAGCTCCAGTGTGGTTGCAAATACATCCGTTCCGACTGCTTCAATTCCTTTATCACCGATTCCCATAATGTCACCGGACTGAATCGTCTTTCCGTCAATACTGGTATCCCGCACCGCATATGTGACCTGTCCGGTCTTTACACCGCTCAATGCTTCTGTCATACCCATCTGATTGTCCTCTGCCGTCTGGGATGGGTCAAAGGCAATAATTGCCGAAATTCCCTGTGGCACCGTCTTAGACGGAATCACGATAATATTCTTATCCTCAACCAGACTCTGTGCCTGCTGGGCTGCCAGAATGATATTCTTATTATTCGGCAGGATGAAAATGGTCTTAGCATCTACCTTGTCAATTGCATTTAACATATCTTCGGTACTCGGATTCATGGTCTGTCCGCCTTCAATCAGGTAATCCACACCCAGTCCCTGGAATATTTCATTAATTCCTTCACCGATGGTTACTGCAATGAAGCCATAGTCTTTTGCAGGAGCCTTCTTCTCAGCCTTTTTCTCCGGCTCAGCCTTAGCGGCAGTCTGCTTCTGACTTGCTGCCTTCGCTAACTTCTCCTGATGCTCCTCCCGCATATTATCAATCTTCATACGGGTCAGGGAACCATAGGTCAAGCCCTTTTCAAATGCAAGTCCCGGATGATTGGTATGCACATGTACCTTAATCAGTTCATCATCCGATACAACAACCAAGGAATCTCCGATAGAGCTTAAATATTCCTTCAGCTCTGCCTCCGACTCTTCATCATATGGCTGTTCCAGCATAACAATAAATTCCGTACAATATCCAAATGTAATCTCGGCATCCGGGTCATCCTCTACCGTAAATTCATACTTAGAAGCAGTATCTACGGCAATCACCGGAATCTCTACCTCCTGTCCGGTCAATGCAAGAAATGCTCCCTGCAATACCTCCATTAAGCCCTGTCCGCCGGAATCCACAACACCTGCCTCTTTTAATACCGGCAGCAGCTCCGGTGTGTATGCCAGCACTTCATTTCCGTAATCAATTACCTGTTGTCCAAATTCCTCAATTGAGCGAACCCGACGATAGATTTCTCTTGCTTTCTCTGCCATTCCGCTTGCAACTGTCAGAATCGTTCCTTCCTTCGGCTTCATAACTGCTTTATATGCCGTCTTTACTGCCTGGTCAAAGCAATCTGCCAAATCCTCGGTGGTCAGCTCCTGTTTTCCGACTATCTGCCGGCAGAATCCCCGGAATAACTGTGAAAGTATAACACCGGAGTTACCTCTGGCTCCACGCAGCGAACCACTGGAAATTGCCTTCGATAAGGTATCCATGGTCGGATGCTCCAAAGCAGCAACCTCTTTGGATGCTGACATAATGGTTAATGTCATATTTGTTCCCGTATCACCATCCGGCACCGGAAATACATTTAACTGGTTAATATATTCTTTCTTGCTTTCAATGCGTTTTGCTCCGGCTAAGAATGCCTTCTGAAGCAGTTCTGCATCTATTTTCATAATTGCCACGTTCGTTTCCTCCTTAATTGATTAGTCCAGAATACGGACACCTTCCACATAGATATTAATATGGTCTACAGGCATACCGGTGAACTCTTCAATCTTATACTGTACTGTACTCATCAGATTATCTGCCACAACGGAAATACTGACTCCATATGCCACAATTATGTGGAAATCAATGGAAATCCGATTATCCTCAATTGTAACATTTACACCCTTACTTACGCTGTCGCCACGAAGCAGCTTTACCAAACCATCTTTTACACTAATAGTTGCCATACCAACGATGCCGAAACATTCTACGGCAGTCAGTCCAGCATATTGGGCAATCACTTCATTATCAATTAAAATATCGCCATTTTCGGTACTCATTCGTCCTTTCATACAACAACCTCCATTCTATGCTCATTATCATTTTGCACATATAATGTCATTATAACCGTTTTCTACAAAAAAAGAAATATAAATTTTCTTTATTTTCGCTTGCAATTATGAATTTTTTCTGTTAAAATTGACACGTTGTGAATTTACGTTATTAAATTACAAGGAGGTGCTGTATCATGGCAAAGTGTGCAATTTGTGATAAAGGTGCTCATTTCGGAATCAAAGTGAGCCATTCTCATAGACGTTCTAACAGAATGTGGAAGTCAAATGTAAAGTCCGTTAAGGTAATCGAGAATGGAACTCCAAAGAAAATGTACGTATGTACTTCTTGTTTGAAATCTGGATTAGTTGAGCGTGCATAAAAAAAATACAGTCCGCATGGGCTGTATTTTTTTATTTCAATATTTATTTCAGCATTTACAAAACAGGCAATACGCAAGGAACAGACAAATCACAATACAAAGAAAGGTCCAGAACCCTTCCGTAAAGCAATTAATAATCATCCCGACTGCAACAAAAAAGAGGGCAAATCCACATAAACGTTTCAATGTGATTCCCCCTCTTTTTCTATGCTATACCCTATTATATGCAGGGAATGAAAAAGTAGTCACTCTTCTATTCTTCTTTTTCTCTTCTTTTTATTCCTGTTCAATGGCATCCTGGTCTTCTGCATCCAGAGCTTCCGCATCGGAATCCGAATCCTTCTTGCCAATGTAATCCTTTGCATACTCGGATACTTTATCAATTAACTCCGGTACCATATCCAGAATCTTGGTAATACCATCCTGATTCTTAATATTTACCAGCTTCGTATGTCCATCCTGAATTACCAGTACCGCACTCGGAGACATCTTACCGCCCAGACCGCCGGCACCACTGTTCTTCGCTGCTCCATCTGAAAAAGCACCTGCCGCTACACCAAATGCAACATCTACCAACGGTAAAATAATGGTATTGCCGATGGCTGTCGGCTCTCCTACTACCGTCTTTGTTGTCAGGAATGAATCCATTCCGTTAAACAATGTACTTACTGTTGAATTAAAATCATTATTTGCCATTAATTATTTCCTCCTATTATTGTCCTAATCTCCTGAATCGTATTCATCAGATTCCGATTCAAAAGCATCTGCAATGCCAGCAGAATGAAAAATCCCAACTGCACACTGCCCTTTGCATAAACCTCCCCTTCAAATATCTTCTGTTCAAAATCTGGTGCTATAATAATCCTGTCTCTGTAAATCGGCAGGAGTAAGCCAAATACACCCAGCAATTGTCCAGTCGATGCCGGATCCTCTAATCCAAAATGAAGAATACCATGCAGCTTTCTTGGACGGATACTTTTCCACAGCCGAAGCAGATACCGCTTTACATCCTTGAATGCCCGACCTGTGGATTCCTTTTGCAGAAAGCCTCTGATATGAGTTATCTTTTGCACAATCTCATTTCTTTTATTCAAGATTCTGTTAATATTTTCCGTTATATTCGCGAAAAAGTCAAGTATTCTTCCCAGTAACTTTGAAAATTTCTCATGCAGCTTCATCGGAATTGTGGTAAACCACTCCATTCCCTGCCGGAATTTGTCATCTATCCGCTGCAACAGACTTCTTCTCGGCGGCGGCAACGCCTCCGGTTTTTCTGCCTGTTCTGCGTATCTGGCTTTCTCCCGCCATTCCGGTTTCTCTGAACTTTTATCCGGTACGGGTGCAACATCCTCCTCCGGCCATTCATCCAATGCACGCACCTTAATCGGTGTTGCTGCAAGCTCCGCATCCTCCTTGGCATCCGCATTGTCTCCGGTTTCTTCCGGTTCCATTCCCTTATGGTAATGCGGGCTGCTCTCATCATTTGTTGATATGGTGAAACCAAAGGACTTTAAATAATACAAGAATTGATTATTTCCGTAAGTCCCCTTCAAATCCAGAACAAAGCACAGCCACCGAATCCGTCCGACTGCCTTTACATCACCGTAATACTCTGCCTGCAAGGTATATCGAAACGGTGCCAGCAATGCCAGTAATACTACCAGCAGCACCACGCCCAGCAAAATAAGCAGTGTGATGCCCAGCACTTTTAAAATTATGAGTAATACATGTACCAAGCCATCACCTCCTCACCTATCTTCCGGCATCACAATCCCAGATAATCTCCCACCTGAAATTCTCCGGTATTCTGATACACTTCATCCACAATGAGTCGTACCAGCTCCTCTGCATCTTCCCGATTGGCAGCTATTCCGATTACAATAACCGGATGCTCCAGACCTTCATATAACGGCTGTCGTAATTCCTCATATTCATATATTTCCAAAATTCCATCCTGAAATACCGGAAGCGTAATGCAATACAAGCCGGAAACAGACCGATTTCGCTTCATTTTACGCATCGTCGGTATCACCTTCCAGTCCGGTATTCCGCGGACATACATGCGATTATATAATTTCATGAACACTCCTGTTCTATCGGACCTGAATGTTGTGATTCGCCGTTCCTTATTCCTCGTCCATCATTTCATCCAGAATCGCAATCACTGCCTTTAATTCACTATGATTATTGCAATGCTCCAGTGCATAGGTCAGATAAGAGGATATTTCATCCTGACTGTTGAAAAATACCGGAACATTTCCCATCACCATTGCCATTCTTGCCCGGTTTATCAGCTTATGTCCCTGCACAAAGGACTGGGCAAATTCTTCCACCAAGGCATCCTTAACCTGATTTACATAAATACTGTCCGCAATCTCCGGCTCCAAATTATCCGGCTTCAAATCAATGAATACACTATTGCAAAGCAGCTTGGAAATCAGATTCAAATCCGCATATTCCTCCTGAAGTCCTTCTGCCTGCAATGCTTCCTGCTGCTCGGACCATACATCAAATAACAAGCCCTCCGCCTGTGACAGCGTATCTAACAGTGCCTCCGGAGTTCCCTCTAACGCAAAGAAGCAATCCTCTGCCATCTCAGAAATCGGAGTATCATTTGCCATAGCCTCTAATACGCACTCCAATATCTTCGTGGCATATCCCATTTCCTTTGTATCCTTCGTAATATATACACAGGCAGTCATCACTGCATAGACCTCATTTACAATGTCCTCTAAAAGCAGATAGTCGGTCACTATATTTTCAATGTAGCCGGCAGCCTCCTGCAATTTACCTGTATAATACTGCCAATCCTCCTGCGAAAGATTCATATAATCCAACTGCTCTAAGGAGCGTAACAGCTCATATAGCACCGGATATTCCGTATCAAAGCCGTCCGGTCTGGATAAGCCGGAGCAGGCACGAATCGTCTCTGCGAAATCATCCACACTGCTGCATTCTGCTCCCGTATAGATTTTCAGGCTTTCATTAATAATCTCATAGAACCGGCTCTTTGTAATTCTAACCGGCAATTGGGATACTACCGACTGAATCTTACTGTTAATCACCATCTTATCCTTGTCCTGAAACAGATACCGAAACAGCTTCTGGCTGTAAGCCTCTGTATCCACCTCATCACCGTCTACCAGCTCATAGGAATATTCCAGACGGTTCAGTATGTATTCATAAAGCTGCAAGGCATCGGTGTAGCTTGTCAAAATCCGCATTCGTGCCGTAATCTTATTCCGGACCTCATGAATCTCTTTCCGCTCCTGTGTCCGATTCTCATACTGCTTGTCCAATACATACCGCCCTGTGAACTTCTGTATGGTATACAATGCCTGCTCTACATAAGCATCCTCACTCACGTATTCCTGGCTTCTTTCCTGTAAGGTATACAGATTCATAGCCAACTGAATCAACGAATATTCATAATAGGTATTACTCATTAATTCCGCATATTTTACCAGATTCTCACTTATGTTCTGTTTGTTTCCCAGTTGCTTAATCACTAATCGGTCCTGCTTCTGCATCTTATCTTCCCCTACTTTCTATGTTCGTGTGTAAATAAATGTTCGTTACAATATTCCAGATTCCCCTTACATTTTGAACAGAATCGGAACTGTAATTCCGGATTTGTCTGCTCGGTTCGTCCACAGATGGCACAGTAATGCCGGCTTCCCTGTGGGGTTGCCTGCCGAACCTTCTTTTTGAACTGTCGCTTTCGTTTTATCTCCTTTGGTGAAATTTGCTTATAATTTCTGGTTGCAAAGAAGTAAATCAAAAAGTTCGCTACCGATAATACAATCATCACAATCGTTGAAATACAGGAAACCCGGTATATCGGCATTGCAATTGCCACCATCAGATTCTGAACCACCTGCCACAGCAGTAATGCTGCATCCAGAATTGCAAGCCACTTCATTTTAACCGGAAGTATGAACATAAAATACACCTGCTGGTCCGGAAATATGGTTGCAAATGCAAGGAATGAGGTCAGATTCAAATAATAGGTGCTGGCAGACAGACTCAACGCATGGTCAAAGCCCATAATCAGTCCGGATACCAGATAAATCAACATTGGTCCAACCGTCATCAGAATCAAGCCCATAAAAATAAACAGGTTATACCGGAAGGTTCCCCATACCTGTTCAAGGGTTCGTCCAATCCAATAATACATCAGAAACATGAAAATCAAAAAGAATCCCGGCTGCTGCGGAACCGTACATACCCATGTCACCAGCCGCCAGACCTGTCCATGACAGATTGCTTCCGGGTCCATTGCAAGCATTTCATAGATGCCCGGTATGATTCCTAAGACCTCCATATAATAAAAGACATAGCCCACTGCATAGGCACCCAGTATATATATAATCAGATTCTTAATTGCATATCTTCCGAACTTTCGCTCCAGCTTATTCATCCAATGCATTTCTTAATCTCCCTTATCGTTCATTTTCCATAGACTTTTTAATTATATCCTATTCATACCGCAAACGCAAGCACCGCCCCTCCGCTTTCTTTTTCTTTTTGATTTCATTTACAGACATTTTATGATTCCGGTTACAGCGGGATTATCTGATTTTAAAGTCCGTCTGCTAAAACCGGATAATCCCGAAGTCCTGTTTTTTACGTTGCGTTTTTCTCTATCTCTTCTCTATCTCTCCTCATCTCGGTGCCATTACAGGGTACCGAAGTACATAGCCCGCCGGAATCGGAAGCTCCATCAGGGATGGATTCTGCTCCGCCAGACTTTCAAAATCCGTATCAAAGAGTTGCAGCAGGTCTGTTAAGGTATCCCCCTCCTGCGTAATGTAGGTTCGTTCACTCGTACCGCCCGGCACAGACGAATTTGGCATTGTCGGCAGGCACAGCTCATCCCCCACCTGTAGATTATACACATTCACATAGGGATTAAACCGCAGCACATCAATTAATTTCAAATCATATTCCTTTGCAATCTTATATAATGTATCTCCCTCTTTTACTACATATACAAATCCGGTACAATTGCGTGCGTTATGATACATGGTTTTTCATTTCCTTTTCATTCTTCTATTTATTCTATGCAATCCGTCCATTCCTGTGAAAACCGTCATTATTTTTACAAAAACTTAAGATAAGCGGAAGGTTTTTCATGTTGAGTTTTTCGACAATTTCCCTTATAATAGCAAAGGATAATGAAAAATGTTATATAAATAAGTAAGGAGGGCGACGGAATTTGTCGCGGAAAACCATGAATTTCGTATTAGGTATTGATATAGGTTCTACCACCGTAAAGGTAGCCATTTTAAATCAGGAGCATGAGGTTCTCTTTTCTGATTACCAACGGCATTTTGCAGATATTAAGGGTACACTTGCCCGTCTGATTGCAGATGCCAAGGCTAAGCTTGGTAATCTGGATATACAGACCACAATTACCGGCTCCGGCGGTCTGGCTATCGGAACTATTTTAAATATTCCATTTTCACAGGAGGTTGTATGCGTCACCGATGCAATCCAGTTCTATGCACCACAGACTGACGTTACCATCGAATTAGGCGGTGAGGATGCTAAAATTATATATCTGACAAACGGAATTGAGCAGCGTATGAACGGTGTATGTGCCGGTGGTACGGGTTCCTTTATCGACCAGATGGCAAGTCTGCTTCAGACAGATGCCGCCGGTCTGAACGAATATGCAAAGCATTATGATACCCTGTATCCGATTGCTGCCCGCTGCGGTGTGTTTGCCAAGACCGATATTCAGCCATTGATTAACGAAGGTGCTACCAAGGAAAATCTGGCGGCTTCTATCTATCAGGCAGTTGTAAACCAGACCATCAGCGGTCTTGCCTGCGGAAAACCGATTCGCGGAAATGTGGCATTCTTAGGCGGTCCTTTGCATTTCCAGTCTGAACTAAAGCAGGCATTTGTACGGAATCTGCATCTGACGGAGGAACAGACAATTGCTCCGGATAATTCCCATTTATTTGCAGCCATCGGTGCTGCACTGAATGCAGAGCATACTGATAACCATACCTCCCTGCAGGCATTGGAGGACCAGTTAAACAGCGGAATTGAAATTGAAATGGAAGTAGACCGTATGAATCCTCTCTTCCACAATCAGGCAGAATATGATGAATTTCAAGAGCGTCACAGCCGTTATCAGGTAAAGAAAAAGGACTTAAGCAGCTATCAGGGTAACTGCTTCCTCGGAATCGATGCCGGCTCTACCACAACCAAGGTTGCCTTAGTCGGTGAGGACGGCTCTCTGCTCTATTCTTTTTACAGCAGCAACAACGGAAGCCCGTTAAATACCAGTATTCATGCCATTCAGGACATATATTCCAAGCTTCCGGAGGGAGCTAAAATCGTAAGAGCCTGTTCCACCGGTTACGGAGAGGCTCTCATTAAGTCTGCTCTTATGCTGGATGATGGTGAGGTAGAAACCATTGCCCATTACACAGCAGCCGCCTTTTTTGAACCGGATGTCGACTGTATTCTGGACATTGGCGGTCAGGATATGAAATGTATTAAAATCAAGAATCAGGCAGTCGATAACGTTATGTTAAATGAAGCCTGCTCCTCCGGCTGCGGCTCCTTTATCGAGACCTTTGCAAAATCCATGAATTATTCCATTCAGGACTTTGCCCATATTGCTCTTTTTGCAGAGCATCCGATTAATCTTGGCTCCAGATGTACGGTATTTATGAATTCCAAGGTTAAGCAGGCACAAAAGGAAGGAGCTGACGTTGCGGATATTTCTGCAGGTCTTGCGTATTCCGTTATTAAAAATGCCCTGTTAAAGGTTATTAAGCTGACGGACCCGAAGGATTTGGGTGAGCGTGTTGTAGTACAGGGCGGTACATTCTATAATGATGCCGTATTACGAAGCTTTGAATTAATCTCCGGTATCTCTGCTATCCGTCCGGACATATCCGGAATCATGGGTGCCTTTGGTGCTGCCCTGATTGCCAGAGACAACTATGAAGAAGGTGCGATCTCTACCATGCTTTCGATTGATGACATCAATCAGTTAACCTATGAAACTACCATGTCCCGTTGTAAGGGCTGTCCCAATAACTGTCTTCTGACGATTAACCGTTTCTCCGGCGGCAGACGCTTTATCAGCGGAAACCGTTGCGAGCGTGGTATCGGACAGCAGAAAAATAAGAACCACGTTCCGAATCTGTTTGAATACAAATTCCACCGGATATTTGACTACGAGCCACTCGCTCCGGAGCAGGCTGTCCGGGGTGTCATCGGGATTCCGAGAATCCTTAATATGTATGAAAACTACCCAATCTGGCATACCTTCCTGACCAAGCTTGGGTATCGTGTCATCTTATCCCCGCCATCCAGCCGGGATATTTACACGATGGGTATTGAATCCATTCCAAGTGAATCGGAATGTTATCCTGCCAAGATTTCACACGGTCATATTATGTGGCTGCTTGAACAAGGTATTAAGACGATTTTCCAGCCTTGTATCGTATACGAGCAAAATGAGACACCGGATGCCTATAATCACTACAACTGTCCGATGGTAACCTCTTATGCGGAAAATATTAAGAATAATGTAGAAGAAATCCGAAGTGATGATATTACCTTTATCCGTCCGTTTATGGCACTGGATAACCGCGACGCATTGATTACACGTCTGTATCAGGAGTTTTCTAAGTATACGGATGTTACCAAAAAAGAAATTCAGGAAGCCATTGACGCAGGCTTTGCAGAATATGAAGCCATGAAAAAAGACCTGCATCAACAGGGTGAGGCAGCCATTCAATATTGCAAGGAGCATGATTGCATGGGAATTGTTCTGGCAGGCAGACCATATCACATCGACCCGGAAATCAACCATGGCTTACCGGAGTTAATTAATTCTTATGGCATTGCGGTTCTGACCGAGGACTCCATATCCCATCTGGCAGAAGCAGAACGTCCGCTGATTGTATCCGACCAATGGATGTACCATAGCCGTCTGTATGCTGCCGCAAGCTATGTAAAGACCAGTCCGAATCTGGAGCTGATTCAGCTTAATTCCTTTGGCTGCGGTCTAGATGCCGTTACAACAGACTGTGTCAACGATATTCTGACCGGCTCCGGTAAAATCTATACGGTATTAAAGATTGATGAGGTCAGCAATCTGGGTGCTGCCCGTATCCGAATCCGCTCTCTCATCAGTGCCGTTAAGGTACGCAAAAAGAAGGGGATTCAGCCACATCCGGTATCCTCTGCATTTGAACGGAAGCTCTTTACGGAGGAAATGAAGGAGGAACGTTATACGGTTCTGGCACCGAATCTGTCACCGATTCATTTCTCTATGTTAATGCCAGCATTCAGCAAGAGCGGTGTTAATTTTGCCACCCTGCCGGACCCGGAGAAATCGGCTGTGGATGTTGGTTTGAAGTATGTTAATAACGATGCCTGCTACCCTTCGATTCTGGTAGTCGGACAGCTTATTCAGGAATTACAGACCGGAAAATACGACCTAAACAAAACTGCCCTTGCCATTACACAGACCGGTGGCGGTTGTCGTGCAACCAATTATATCGGCTTTATACGGCGTGCATTGAAAAAGGCAGGCTTAGAACAGGTTCCGGTTATCTCTATCAATGCCGGCGGCTTGGAGACAAATCCGGGCTTCCATTATACCTATGCCATGATTCGAACCTCAGTGCAGGCAGTTATCTACGGAGATGTATTTATGCGGTGCCTCTACCATATGCGGCCATATGAACAGGTGCCGGGTTCCGCTGACGCACTTCATAAAAAATGGGAGGCTATCTGTATTCAATCCATCGAAGAAGGCGGCAGTATGAAAACCTTCCGTAAAAATATCCGTGGTATTATCAGAGAATTTGACCAGCTTCCGATTCGGGATATTCAAAAACCGCGTGTCGGTGTGGTCGGAGAGATTCTGGTTAAATTCCAGCCTTGTGCAAACAATCACATTGTCGAGTTATTAGAGGCAGAGGGTGCAGAGGCTGTTATGCCGGATTTATCCGGATTCTTGGATTATTGTGCCTACAATGCAAATTACAAGCATGAGTTTTTAGGTAAGACTAAGAAATCCGCATTTATCAGCAATCTTGTTATTAAATATCTGGACATCTTCCGTTCCACTGCACGTAAGGAGCTGGAAGCCAGCGAACACTTTAGCAGTATCGCACATATTCAGGAATTAGCCGAATATGCAAAGCCAATTGTATCACTCGGTAATCAGACCGGTGAAGGCTGGTTCTTAACCGCAGAAATGGTAGAGTTAATTAAGTCCGGTGTACCGAACATCGTCTGCTGTCAGCCGTTCGGTTGTCTGCCGAACCACATTGTCGGTAAGGGCGTGATTAAGGAATTACGTGCCGCGTATCCGGATGCAAATATCGTAGCTGTCGATTATGACCCGGGAGCCTCCGAGGTAAATCAGTTGAACCGGATTAAGCTGATGCTCTCAACCGCACAAAAGAACTTACGAAGTCAGAATCAGACCTCCGAAGCCGTTAAGACCTCTAATATAACCTCTGATACGAAAACAGCTCAGGCAGAGGCGGCTGTTGGCAAAACAGAATAATGAGTCAAAAACGAGCGGGTTCCAAAAGGAACCCGCTCTTATTACCTTTAAGCATTTTGTCTGTACAAACGAAATTAATCAGATTTTACTGCCAAACACCGTCTGCGTTTACATAGTAACCATCCGGAGTCATTGTATTGGTAAGCATTACACCATTATCGATGTAGTAATACTTACCGCCACTCTGTAACCAGCCCTGATAAGCTGTACCATTGCTGTTTGCATAGTACCATCTTGTACCATAGGTATCCTTGGAACCATACCAGCCGGTTACCATCTTACCATCTGCATCAAAGATGTAAGTATTTGCATTTCTGTATGCACGGAATTCCTTCTGATACTTTGCATTTGCTGCATCATACTTCTCCCAGTCAATATAACCGTCAGCATCCCGATAATCATCATACTTTGGAGCTACCGGCTCATTGTCAGAAATCTTATCGCAGTAAGCACTGCTAAAGTCACCCAGATATGCTAAGCGGTCACGCAGCATAACTCCGTTTGAATCCGTAAAATACCATGCACCATTTGCACCACTTACCCAATCAGCCTTAACAATACCGTTGCTGTCAGCATAATGCCATTCATTCCATGTATTGCCGGTTGCATCTTCATAATCCATATATTCCCAACCGGTTACCATCTTACCGTCTCTGCCTACATAATAAGCTTCAACCTTCTTATCTTCAGAATCATGTCTCCATGTTGAGTAATAGGTACTGCCGTCTTCTTTCTGGTACTTATTAATAATACTAGAAGTATCCATCTGACCTTGCTCTAAGAAATAATAGTTTCCATTATAGCTTAACCAGCCGTCATATGCAGAACCGTCGGAATTCGTATATACCCAGTCACCATAGGTAGATGACGGATTGTAATTATACCAGCCCGCTACCATTTCACCGCTTGGTGTAAACCAATATGTAGTGTACTCACCATCTGCGGTTTCAATGCTATTTCTCCATGAATACATATTATAGTCATACTTATCGAAATAGTACCAGCTTCCGTTAATCTTCTGCCAGCCCTTCTGCAGAACACCGCTGTTATCGGAATAATACCAATAACCGCCTTCCCAGTCCTCGAAATAATTGTAATGCCAGCCTGTGGTCAGCCAACCGTTCTCGTCGAACAAATAAGCCTTCTCTTCATCGTCTTCAACTGTATACCAGTCGCCCTTTGCATAAGAACCATCTTCAAACTGATACCACCAGCCCTTGGAACCCTGTTGCCAGCCTTCGGTATAGCTTTCAGCATTCGCTGCAACAGTCGGCACTGCTACGACAGCGGCTGCAGCTAATGCAGCAAAGAATAAACTTGTCTTTTTCATGCTTATAACATCCTCCCTTTGTAATATTTCATGCTTAAGGTAATTTTATTGTAACATTAATAATTACCAAAGTAAATATAGGAAAATCAGCATTTTGCATAAAATTCATAACATTCAAACCAAATTGAAAACGGGGTCCGAAAGGACCCCGCTCTTAACTTTAAGCATTTTGTCTGTACAAACGAAATTATAAATTGTTTAAAATTAATTGTTACGAATGTTAACCTATTCGTCAGGTCTTACTGCCAAACACCGTCAGCATCTACATAGTAACCATCCGGAGTCATAGCATTTGTAAGCATTTGACCACCATCGATGTAGTAATACTTACCGCCGCTCTTTAACCAGCCCTGGTAAGCTGAACCATCGCTGTTTGCATAGTACCAAGTTGTACCATAGGTATTCTTAGAACCATACCAACCGGTTACCATCTTACCATCTGCATCAAAGATGAAGGTATGTGCATTTCTGTATGCACGATTTTCCTTCTGATACTTTGCATTTGCTGCATCATACTTCTCCCAGTCAATGTAACCGTCAGCATCACGATAATCATCATACTTTGGAGCTACCGGTGCATTGTCAGAAATCTTGTCGCAGTAATCACTGCTAAAGTCACCAAGATAATAGATACCATCACGAAGCATTGTACCATTAGAGTTTGTGAAATACCAGTCACTACCGTTTGCAGCCTTTACCCAGTCAGCCTTAACAACACCGTTGCTGTCTGCATAACGCCACTGATTGCTCTTAGAGCCGGTAGCATCTTCATATTCGGTATAGTCCCAACCGGTAAGCATCTTACCGTCTCTGCCTACATAATAAGTCTCAACCTGCTTATCGGTAGAATCCTTTCTCCAGGTTGCATAATAGGTGCTGCCATCTTCCTTCTGATACTTATAGATAGAGGTGCTGGTATACATATTACCATTATTGAAGAAATAATAGCTTCCGTTATACTTTAACCATCCGTCATATGCAGAACCGTCAGAATTGGTATATACCCAGTCACCATAAGTAGATGCAGGATTGTAATCATACCATCCCTCTACCATAGCTCCGCTTGGAGTAAACCAATATGTAGTATACTCATTCTCTGCGGTTTCAATGTTACGGCTCCATCCGGCATACATTTCATAGCCCCACTTATCGAAGTAATACCAGCTTCCGTTAATCTTCTGCCAGCCCTTCTGCAGAACACCGCTGTTATCAGAATAATACCAAGAACCACCATTCCAGTCCTCGTCATAATCATAATACCAGCCTGTGGTCATCCAGCCGTTTTCATCGAACATGTAAGCCTTCTCGTCATTGTCCTGAACTGTATACCAGCCGTCCTTTGCATAAGAACCATCTGCAAACTGATACCACCAGCCTTTGGAACCCTGCTGCCAGCCTTCAGCATAGTCTTCAGCGTTTGCTGCAACAGTCGGTACTGCCACAACAGCGGCTGCAGCTAATGCAGCAAAGAATAAACTTGTCTTCTTCATTCTTTTCATATCCTCCCTTTGTAGTATTCATGCTTAAAGCTCTTTTATTATAGCACCAATAATTACCAAAGTAAAGATAGCAAAATCGGCATTCTGCATAAATTCATGCAAAATGCCGACTCTCTATTTTCCTAAATTATTTCCATGCTCCGGACTCATCCACATAGTAACCGCCAACCCATGCATTGGATGCCATAACTCCGCTTCCATACATATAATACCAGTTACCGTTTATCTTCTGCCAGCCGGTCTTCATAGATCCGTCTCCGGCACTTCCCAGATAATACCAGCTTCCGTCTATCAACTGCCAGCCGCTCTGCATGGCTCCGTCTCCGGCTTCTCCCAAGTAATACCAGCTTCCGTTTATCTTCTGCCAGCCGGTCTTCATGGCTCCGTCATTATTACCGCCTAGGTAATACCAGTGATTGTTAATCTTCTGCCAGCCGATCTTCATAGATCCGTCTCCGGCACTTCCGAAGTAATACCATACACCATCTACAACTTCCCAGCCGGTCTTCATGGCTCCGTCATCGGATGCACCCATATAATACCAGCGTCCGCCATTTCTTAACCAGCCGGTTGCCATGGCACCATCATTGCTGTTTCCGAAATAATACCAGCGTCCATTTATTTCCTGCCAACCGGTCTTCATAGCTCCGTCTCCGGCATTTCCGAAGTAGTACCATGAACCGTCTACTACACGCCAGCCGGTTACCATGGCATTCGAATTTGGATCCGGGTCAAAGTAATACCAGCTTCCGTTTATCTTTGCCCAACCGGTTGCGGCTGCTCCGGAACCAGTCAGATAATACCAGCTTCCGTTTCGTTCCAGCCAGCCGGTCTTCATGGCTCCGTCTCCGGCACTTCCCATGTAATACCATTTGTTATCTACAATAACCCAGCCGGAAGCCATCTTACCGTTAGCCAGCATATAATACCAGCTTCCGTTAATCTCTCTCCAACCGGAGGCTGCGGTTCCGTCCGCATCATAGTAATACCATTCATTATCCAGCATCTGCCAGCCGGAAGGATTGCTCAGGTAACCGGAACCATTAAACCAATACCAGTTGCCATCAATCTGCAACCACTGATTTTTTGGATAACCGGAACCATCTATGTAGTTATACCAGTATCCGGTTCCGTCCTGTCTCCATACACCGGTTGTCTTCACATAGGAGCTGTCTGCGTGTGTCCGCGGTGTAATCACCTGTGTATAATCCACAAAACTGAAGTTCACATCTACATTGCCGTCTATACCCTGAATACGGGCAGTACTGCCGCCCTGCCAGATGTCCCGTTTAACCGAGGTATCATAGATACCGTTATACCGGGCAATCCAGCGTTCAATATCACCGGCTCCGTCCAGATTAATATAATTCTTTGCCCAATTCTCATTGCAGTATATCATCGGAGTATAACCCGCCTTGCGGATTTCATCACAGAATGCCTTACCAAGCTCTGTAATCTGCCCCTTTGTCATAGAACCACTCTGGGACTTATCTTCCAAATCAATTACCACCGGATAAGAAATCAAATGTCCCTGCAACTGGTCAATCACCCACTGGGCATCGGATATAGACTCCTCCAGAGTTGTTGAGGTGCTGTAGAAATAAACACCTACCGGCATATCCGCAGCATTGGCAGCCTCAATATTCTTTACGAAATATGGGTCTAATACATGCTCATCATGCCCGACCCGGATAAAAGCAAACTGAATCCCGTCATTCTTAACAGCAGTCCAGTCAATGTCCTTCTGGTACTTCGATACATCGATTCCCTTTAGGCTGTCTGCCGCATAGGAATTATCTGCACTCATAGCTCCACTGGTATTAAAATACCGCCAGTCACCGCTGCTTACCTGTTGCCAGCCGGTCAACATCTCACCGGAGCTGGTGAAATAATAGGTATTGGTTACCCCTTCTGCATTCGTAATGGTTTGCAGTCCGGTCCGCATTACCGCATTTTCATCAAAGTAATACCACTTTCCGTTAATCTGTGTCCAGCCGATAGCTGCATATCCGTCAGAGCCAAGCCAGTACCAGTTTCCGTTCTGGTCATTTTGCAGCCATTGATTCGTTAAATAAGTACCGTCTGAATACTCATACCACCAGCCCTTCTCGTTTTGCTTCCACTCACCGTCTAATGCATATGTATGTATGGCAGTTCCGGCTATCATACCGCCGATTAACATGGCTGTCATCGTCATGCCAAGGATGAGCCGTTTGCCATTCCACTTTCTTTTCATTTGTTACCAAATCTCCCTTCTTAACAATATTCCTGTTGAATTATAGCACAACCAAGGATTTACCTCAATAACCAGAAAATGACAATTTTCCTAAGTTTTTTCCTACTATAGCTCCTCCAGCCGCTGCACCGTCTGTTTCATGGTGTAATGATACATATAGACGTCCAATATCATTAACAGCAGGGCATATAGAATATAGATAAAGCCTATGGTAGAGTGCGGAATCAGATATAACAGGAATCCGAAGCCGCAAATAACAACCGTAGCAAGAATCGCAAATGCCATATTAAAGAATACATTTAAGTTTCCCCGCAGGGCATTTAACTCATCCTCCCAGATTAGCTTCGGATGGGTTGCATCCAATACCAGTCCCAGACAGGTAATAAATACAATTACCAGACTACCTGTAAGGATATAGTATAAAACTTCACCGGGCTTTAACTTAAGAATCACAGATAATACCGCTGCATCTATCAGATAGCCGGGAATACTAAACAGCAGACTGATGGCTCCCTTTACCTGAATCTGTGTCCGATACGGCACCGGAATATATTTCATGAAATCAATGTGTGCTCCCTCTCTGGTAAAGGCACTGGATGCCAGACTGTTCGCCGCGGTAGCCAAAGCTGCAATCCCCAAGAATATACCTAAAACCAGAATCATAGCCAGAATATTTCTATCGTGATACATATGTATAAACTGTTCTATCGTATGACTTCCCTTTTGCATCAGACAGACCACCAGAATTAATACCGGCCAGATAAGATTTACAATCAGGCAGTTCGATACATAAGCGGGTGTACGAACCAGAATCCGAAGCTCCTTCTGAAAATAAGCATAACCTATGGAATGTGCTTTTTCCTTACCCTGAACTGCTTCCTTTTCCTTCTTTTTTGTAGCTACGGATAAGAAGCTATAAAGTCCCGGTAAATAGATCAGATTCGCAATTCCCAGAAATGCCGCAAGCAACAAAACCGTAAGCAGCAGATATAAGCCTGCCGCCCCCCATGACTGTACTGCCGCTGCATGGATTAAGAGGTAGCCCGGATAAAAGATTATATTCATAACCTTCAAAAATGAATTTTCTCCGCTGCTTAAGGATTCCACATAAGTATCAACCGAAAATCCTTCCAGTCCCCGGAAAGAAAGAAATACGCCAAGCAGCAAGGCAAACGTCATAACTGCCATAACCAGATTCAGAATTTTCCGGTTCCGGATTCCCTGAAAGAGATACATGATAACCATGCTTATGATTCCACAATAAACAAGCGGTACAATCGGCAGGGTCACCGTTCCCAGCAATCCGGTTATAACGCCAAGCGGCGTGATACCGATTGCCAGAATATAACCGATGTATGCACTGAATATTACCATAAATTCCATAACACTTTCTGCCTGATAAGTGACAAGGAACTTGGCAAATATCAGCTCATGGCTGCGAATCGGCAGCGGCAGCAGATATTCTATATCCGAGGAAAAATAAAATTCGCTTACCATAACGTGCAATCCGAAAATCATGGCACAGGCGGATATGAACTGTATCAGGAACAGCATACCCTCTTCTTTTCCGCCTGCTTCCATCATTGCCTGTGTCATAAAATATGAAATAACACCAACGATTACACAGCAGGGAATCATAATCAGCAATAAGGCAGCTCCGCCAAATACGGTATAGGTACGGCGGTCCCGTTTCTCCTTTGGCATCATCATTTCCTGTCCTGTGCGTAACAGCTTTAATAAATGTCCTACCTGTTTCATTCCGGTGTCTCCTCTCCGGCTGCTGTGCCTGCTTTCGATTCCATTGATTCCATCGGACCTTTTGCTTCCTTCTCCGGTAATTCTCCGTTAATTTTCAGGAATATTTCCTCCAGACTTCTATCCGGATATTCCTTCCGAAGCTCCTCCAGCGTACCGGTAAATACCAGAGAGCCATGGCGGATAATCAGTATCCGGTCACAGAGCTGCTCTGCCACCTCCAGTACATGCGTAGAAAAGAATACACAATTTCCCTGCTTTGCATGCTCCCGCATCAGATTTTTCAGGACAAAGGCTGCCTTTGGGTCCAGTCCGGTCATAGGCTCATCCAGAATCCATACCGGTGGATTATGAATCAGGGCAGCACACACCATCATTTTCTGACGCATACCATGGGAATAATCACTCATCGGCTGCTGTAATGCATCGGTAATCTCAAATGCCTCTGCCATATCCTGTATCCGCTTGGCACGTTCCGCAACCGGAACCTGATAAATATCTGCCATCAAATGAATAAATTCCATTCCGGACAGCCGCAGGAACATATCCGGATTATCCGCAACATAAGCGGTAGCCGACTTTGCCTGTAATGCCTCTTTTTGAATATCATGTCCATGAATCACGATGGAGCCGGAGGTCGGCTTCAAGATACCGGTCAACATCTTAATCGTGGTGGTCTTTCCGGCACCGTTTTGTCCGACAAATCCGACAATTTCTCCGGGTTGAATGGAGAAGCTAATATCCTGAACTGCCGTAAACTCATTTCCAAATTGCTTTGTAACATGCTCTACCTGAACCATTTATACACCTTCCCTTTTCTCTTAATTGTACCCCTGTAACCAGTCCTGCTGTTATCTCAATACATATAGCTTTATTATACGATACGGATACCGATACCGCAAGCAACGACCGGTAATCTATCTGCCGTTCTCTCATAAAAATTATATAAACTCAAAGGAAATCTGCTTGGACAATCCACGAAAATCAATTGAAGCACCGGTTTATTTGTGCTAGGATAGGATAAATAGCAATCACACATATAAAACAGAAACGGAGTTTATACATATGAACAAAAAAGAAACACTTGAAATACGGAAATTATTTACACAGGAGTCTTCCTGCTTATCACGCATCTGCGGCTGCTATGTGGATTTTAATAAGGAAAAGGTATGCTCCTTTCAGGATGCCTTCTTATCTCTGCCAAAGGATGAAGCTCTGAAATATTATGACCTATTTAAGTCTACACTTTCGGGAACCATCGGAAAACAGCTTCTGAATATGGAGTTTCCGACGAATCAGGAATTTCAGGGTGGTACACAGGAATTTCTGCTACAGCTTCGAAACAGTGAGTTAAAGGATGATGCCTTGAATCAGGCATTTTATGATAAGGTGATTCAATCCTTTGATTATGCGGAAAATTATTATATTATTTTAATCTACGGTGCCTATGATGTTCCGGGACGCTCCACCGACGGTGCGGAAATGTATGATGCCTCCGAGGAGGTATATCCATTTCTTTTATGTAGCATTTGCCCGGTGAACCGCAGCAAGGGCGGTCTCTCCTATCTGTCGGAATCTAACTGCATTGGGGAACGGGTACGGGATTGGATTGTAGAGGCTCCTATGAAGGGATTTTTGTTTCCTGCCTTTAATGACCGCAGTGCTGACATTCATAATGTTTTATATTATACGAAAAATCCGGAGGACAGTCATCCGGAACTGATTGAACAGGTACTTGGCAGCGTCACACCGATGAGTCCGGTGAACCAAAAGGAAACCTTCCAGTCCATTCTTATGAATACCTTAGGTGAGGATGCTGATTATGAGGTAGTTTCTAATATTCATGAGAATCTGAATGAAATGATTGCAGAAACTAAGAACAATCCGGACCCTCTGACGCTTAGCAAGCATGAGGTAAAGAATCTATTGGAAATCAGCGGCGTACCGAGTCAGGAATTACAGGACTTCGACCATACCTATGAGGAAATTGCAGGTCCGAAAACAGCCCTTATTGCCTCTAATCTGACAAATACAAAGAAATTAAGCATTGAAACACCGGATATAATTATTAAGGTAAACTCTGACCGTACGGATTTGATTCAGACACAGTATATTAACGGCAGACAATGTTTTGTTATTACGGTGGATGACCACGTTGAAATTAACGGTATGTCTGTTAAGACAATGAAACACCCGGAATAATTGTATGTGTATGCAAGCATTATACATATACAAGCTCCGAGTGTCTTAGCTTTCTTTCTTTTCACAGGTATGTATAATTCCCCGGATGGACGCATATAAATAGGGCTTCAGCTTATTTATTTCCACCGGTTCACTGTAGAGAATGGAGCTATAACAGGTGGAGCTTACCAGTTCCACAATCATAAAGAGCATAAGCTCCGGTTGTGCATATTCCTCCGGAGCTTCTTCTAACATTTCTCTATATACATCCCGAAAATCAACATCCGTTTCCTTAACCGGTGTTGTCAGGGCATTCTTAAAAATTCCCCAGCTTAAGTTCTTGGCAATAAAGCTTAACAGCCTTGGATTCTCTGTTAATTGGTTCACAATGTTATCTACAAAAAATATCATCCGTTCTTCAAAGGATGTTATCGGCTCCGGAAGTTTCTGATATTCCTTTACCGCATTTTGAAATAATTGACTGGATTTGTGGGAAATCAGATGATTGTGTATATCATGCTTATCCTTAAAATACAGATAAAAGGTTCCTTTTGCTACCCCTGCCTGTTCGGCTATATCTGAAACAGAGGTATTCTGAAGCCCCTTTGTCATAAAGAGCTGAAAGGCTGTTTCCAGCAAAGAATCCCTCTTTTTCTTTTTATTATTATCTAACTTTCCCATAGTATGCCTTCTTATTCGATGAAGTGAATCCCGTTCTTTTCTGCCATCTTTATCTCGTACATGGCTTTGTCTGCCCGATTAAAGGTTTCCTTCACGTCTTCCCTGCATTTCCACTTTACAATACCCGCACAAAATGCTATCTGTGCCTTTGCCTGCTCCAGCCGTACCACTACTTCTTCCTTGCTGATACCTTTTGTCAGGATGATAAATTCATCCCCGCCAAATCTGCCGATGATACTGGTCTCACCAAATTCACGAACCAGAATTTTCGCCATCTTCTGTAGTACCCGGTCTCCGTATTGATGTCCGTACTGGTCATTAATCTGCTTAAAGTCATCCAAGTCTAAGATAGCAAAATAAAATTCGCCTTCCGAATCATCATCTACATATTCCTGCATTTTCTCAAATGCGGTTTCCTTCCGGTAAAGGTTCGTCAAGCCGTCCATGGAGGCTTTATAATTTAACATTTCCTGCTTCATTTTTTCATCGTGAATGTCTTCGATTCTTCCAATGACGCTTACAATCGTTCCGTCAGTTCCGACTACACTCTTATAATGTGTCCGCTGCCAACGATACCCACCACCGGAAACCGTTGATAAATATTCAAGGTCTGCCTCCGTTACGGTGTGACAGGCGGTCATCAATGCCTCTTTGAACATCTCCACATGGCTACTGTGTACCATTGGCGAGGTTTTCATGTATTCCGTATAATTTGTAACTACCTTCCGCTTCTTATTGTTCGGGAAATTATAAGAAAATACCATTACATCTTCTTCCGGATTGTACTCAAACAATAAGCCGTAAACGGTTTCTTCGAGAATCTTGAAGCGTTCCTCCTCCAATAACAGACGGTTATTTACCTGCTTTAATTCCTGTATCCGGCTGTCCTTTTCCTTCTTATCTGTAATGTCTGTAATTACCGTCAGATAAATCGGCGTCTCACTCACCTGATTTTCAATAAATTCTCCCTTTACTTCAAACCAGCCACAGCTTCCGTCCTGCCGATACCCACGAAATTCATATTGTATCTTTTCCTTCTTTGGTGCATGCTCCATAATGCATTGTTGAAAGCCGTCTACATCCTCGGAAAACAGGGTGCTGTATATGTCTGATAGATATTGACTATATTCTTCCTTGGTATATCCGATACACTCAAAATAAGCCTCGTTCAGATACAATGCCCGAATATGCTCTCCGACCTCAAACACGCCGACCCCGACCTTTAACTGCTTTAACAATACAACTAAAACTTCCTCTACACTGTTTCCCAGATACTTTAATCGATGATAATCTGTAATGTCATATGCTTCCCAACTGTCTTTATTCATCCGTTCGGAACTCCTTTATCCATTGAAATTAGTATACAAATATTTGTATAACAATCCTGTCAGTTCTATATTTTATGATACCGTAACCTTAGCGGCATTTCAAGATGGATTTTCAACTTTCACTTAAAACGGGAGGCTTTTTCATATTAGTTATTCAAAAAGTTCCGGTTCATTCTCAATCAAATCTTCTGCTAAATATTTCGCATCCATATTCTCTATTCCACAACTATCTTCTGATATTTGTAGGGCAAGTTTACTGGAATAATAAATATCCAAGGCTTTTCTCAAATCTATTCCTTTCATTTCCGAAAGTATATTGATAATATCATTTTCTAAATTCTGCTTATACACTTCTTCCAGTTGCTTTTTATTTACCATTGTTTTCCACCTCATATGCACTCGTAAAAGTAATGAGCCGATTTAATGCTTCTTGATTTACAATACAAATTTGATTATTCATTTTATAATATCGCAATTCTTCTAAAACCTTTTTCTTATCCCACAATCCTCTGAAATACATATCCACTGTTTTAAAAACATCATCATCCGCAACATTTCCTATAACAATATCATATTCATTATTTAACGGCTTTCCTTTACGACATCCACATACAAAATCAAGCCATTTTTCATTTTCTTTTCCAAAAGACAATACGCGAAACTGATTCCATTCTTCTGATAATTCATATGTATTGACAATTGCCGTTTTTCCCTGTCGCATACCCTTTCGTACAGCCCATTTCTTCGCCTGATTTTCAAAAGTCGTAATATAAAATCCTCTGCCAAAATCTAAATATTTTTTAGAATGAATAACATCCGGATTTTTTATAATCTCTGTCGAGCCATGATATACTATCATACATTAACTCCCTTTTCCCTTACAAAATCAGTAATATCTTCTACTAAATATTCTTTTCCCAGAGTGTGCAGAGAATCATAACATTTAATAATATAATTATCCAATACACCTGTTTCATTTAATATTTTATATACTGTAACAGGAGACATCTTCCATTTATCCGCAAGACTATATAGCATAAATATGGAAAAGCTTAATTCTTTTTTCTTGCACATAATTCATCCCAACCTTTCCCTTATATTACTATTATAATGTTATCTTCGCCTTTCATCAATCCATATTTTTTTATAAAAACAACCCTTACAAACAGTGTTACCACCATTCATAAGGGTTATTAATCATTTCAGTAATTTACCGCAATCTATATTATGCGTTCATTTGTGCAGCCACTTCAGCAGCAAAATCTTCATTTTTCTTTTCCATACCTTCACCGGTCTCGAAACGAACAAACTTCTCTACTGCAATGGTAGTTCCGTTTTCCTTTGATACCTGCTCTAAATACTTGGCAACAGTCTGCTTTCCGTCCTCTGCCTTTACATATACCTGATCCATCAGGCAGATTTCCTTAAATTCCTTGTTCAGACGGCCCTTAATCATACCGTTAATTACGTTCTCCGGCTTCTGTGATTCCTTCGGGTCATTCATAATCTGTGCACGCAGAATTTCTTCTTCATGCTGCTTGTATTCCTCGCTGATTTCAGCCTCGGTTACATACTTTGGATTCAAAGCTGCAATCTGCATTGCGATGTTGGTTAATGCTTCCTTTACTGCGTCATTTACAACACCTGTAGCAGCCTTTACGATAACACCGATTCTTCCGCCGCCATGTGTATAGGTAACAACACAACCATTCTCAGCAACTACCTTTTCAAACCGACGAACAGATAACTTCTCACCGATAGTTGCAATCTGCTCTACTAATTCTTCCTGAATTGTCTTAGAAGTATCCGCTGCCCATGGCTCAGCCATAAATGCATCCATATCAGAAGCGTTTGTCTTTAATGCCTGCTCTGCTACAGCAGTTACAAATGTCTGGAACTTCTCATTCTTTGCAACAAAGTCTGTCTCGGAATTTACTTCTACAACGGCTGCTACCTTATCACCGTCTGTTACTACCTTACAGATACCTTCTGCTGCGATACGGTTTGCCTTCTTCTCTGCCTTTGCCTGTCCGTTCTTTCTTAAAAATTCAACGGCTGCCTCCATATCACCATTGGTTTCGCCCAATGCCTTTTTGCAGTCCATCATACCTGCACCGGTCTGTTCTCTTAATTCTTTTACCATTGCTGCTGTAATTGCCATTTTTCTATCCTCCATAATAATATCTAATAGTCTCTTTTAAGAAAAGCCTTAGTCATGGTGGCTAAGGCTTCTGCTTTCATTATCAGATTACTCTTCTACTGCTTCCTCAGCTTCTGCCTCTGCTTCTTCAGCCGGAGCAGCATCTACACCCTGATTTGCTTCGATTACAGCATCTGCCATCTTAGAAACGATTAACTTAACTGCACGAATTGCATCATCATTACCAGGAATTACATAATCTAATTCTTCTGGGTCACAGTTTGTATCTACAATACCTGCCAAAGTAATACCAAGGGTATGTGCTTCCTGAATGCAGATTCTTTCCTTTCTTGGGTCTACTACGAAAATCATATCCGGAAGTCCCTTCATGTTCTTGATACCGCCCAGATTCTTTTCCAGCTTTTCCATTTCCTTCTTAATCTGGATAACTTCCTTCTTAGGAAGTACATCAAAGGTTCCGTCTGCTTCCATTGCTTCATATTTCTTCAGTGTTGCAATACGGGTCTGAATGGTCTTGAAGTTGGTTAACATACCGCCTAACCATCTTTCATTTACATAGAACATACCGCAACGCTCTGCTTCTGTCTTAATTGCTTCCTGTGCCTGCTTCTTAGTACCTACAAACAATACAGTACCACCATTTGCTACACAATCCTTTACTGCATTATAAGTCTCATCTACCTTACCAACGGACTTCTGTAAATCTATAATATAGATACCATTCCGCTCTGTGTAGATGTATGGAGCCATTTTAGGATTCCATCTTCTTGTCTGGTGTCCGAAATGTACACCGGCTTCCAGTAACTGCTTCATTGAAATAACGCTCATTTTTTTACCTCCATGGTTTTCTTCTTCCCAAAGCTTCTTTTGTCTGTTTACCATGAGCTATGGCACCATACAGACTATCCGCTCTGGTGATTATTTTTACACCAAGTGCTATTTTAACATAACCGTATCTGCTATGCAAGCACTATTTTACAAGTCTTTTATCTGCCGGTAATTATCTTTGCAATTGCCTCATAATCGGCATTCATCGGGATTTCATATTCACCGGTTGCGATTTTTGCAGAATATCCCTGCTGCTCCAGATACGAGTCAAAATCCAATGCATCCGTAATCACACCCTGGTCTCGTAAAATGGTTGCCACATTCCACGAATTCATGCCGCTGACAATGGTAATTGTTACCGTCTTATCGGTCGGAGCTTGTGTTGTCCCTTCGATGGTTCCCTCTGTGGTTCCTTCGGTAGAAGCTGCCTCGGTCGTTGCTTCTGTAGTTGCCTGTGCCTGATTCTCATCGGTGGTATCGGTTCCTGTTGCAGAAGTATTTGTGGCTTTTTCCGTTGCAGAGGTATCGGCTGGCTTTTCCAATTGCTCTAATGCAGAGGTTCCCGGAACCATTCCTAATTCTTCTGCCCGCTTTATTACTGCCTCATCACTCATAGTTTTACTGCCGAATATCTGATATGCCGTCATCAATACAAGCGTAGCAAAGAGAATCCCGACTCCGATTCCTCGTAAATAATATTTTCGCTTCATACTCATTCTCCTGCTTTTCCTTGATACAAATCTACAACAAGCTTTACTTCACCCACGCCCATACCAAGCTCGCGTGCAATTTCCATAATGCTCATTCCGTTTCGTTTCATTTCCAGAATAATATCGTTAGTATTATCTTCTGTTTCCTCCGGCTCAGCCTCCGGAAGCTCCGGCTCCGGTTCCGGCTCGTCTAATTCAACCGGTTCCTCTATTTCCGGTATTACTTCCTCTTTTACATAGGCTTCTAATGCCATGTCATTTGCCTTTTTCAGTTCGGAGATTTTCTGTTCTGCTTCTGCGGTCAGGTCCTTTACTTCCTTTTCCTTATCGTTCAGCATACTGTATAAGAACATAACTTCTTTGTGATTCTTTTCAATCTCGTCACATACGGTTACGGCATAATCACCCAATGCCATCATTTTTTCATTTGTCATGGTCGATAAGGACTGGTCGGCATTATATATAATGTCATTCACATCTGCCGATATTTTATCACTTACCTTCTTTTGCAAAATTGCGACTTCTTCCTCATTCAGTTCATACTCATCCGTAATATGATTTTCTGCGGTGTCTCCGGCTTCCACAGCAGCCGTTTCCGTATTTCCTACCATCAGAAAGCTTACCACAATACAGATAATTCCTATGATTGTTACAATAATTACTACAAACATTGTTCTTCTCCTGTCACACTTTAATGTCAAAATTCACCCAACCGCCATCCGGCTTGTTGGTTTCTTGTTTTTCATCATCCTGTGCTGTCTTTTTCTTACGCTTCTTCTTGGCAAAATAATCATCATATGTATTATTGCCCTTTTCCTTCGCATCATAACGATATTCCATCAAATCCGGGTCTTCTTTCGGAATGACGGATTCGGAATTTTGTTGTACTTCTTTTGCAAGCTCGGTTGTACTTTGTGCATTCTGAAGAGCAGCATGCTGATTTGCTGTATGCTGCTGCATTCCTACCTGATTTGCCTGTGGAAGTATCATCTGCATTTCTACGGGTCTTATCATGCTTCCGCCTCCTTAATAAGTATCCGATTTAATCTCGCCCTCTTGCAGCCGGAATTGACAATATCGCATTTCATCCTTTACCACATACTGATTATTTGCAATTTGTATTCTGACTCCGGGATAAATAATATCGCTGATTTTCAAGCAGCCCTTTGCATTACTTTCAATCTGGTTTTTCGTCTCTTCAATGGATGCCTTTAAGACCTCCTGACGCTCCTCTAACCGTATCTTATCTTTTCCCGCTGACTGAATCACCGCCACCTTATCCGGCGGTATTTTCTGTCCGCTGTCTAATCGTTTCTTGAACAGCACCAGTATTTGTGTGCATTTTTCAATGGACTCTGCATTTGTCTGAAATTCCTCCTGCATTTCCTTTAGATGCTCTAATACGGATAAATCCAGACCCAGCTTTACATTCGTAATGGTTCCCATACGATTTCCCATTGTCTTTACATCTATCTGATTCAACGCATTCAGATTACCGCCCACTACGAAGGATTTTCTTCCCTCACATATAATGGTGTCACCGGCTTCTACCTGACTGTGCAGAATGGAGCCGGAACGGATATTACCGCCTGCCTTTACGGTAGCACTTTCAATGAATTTTGTGATAATATCTCCTTTGGCTTCGAGTATTCCGCGATTCATGCCCTGTATGCCCCGCGTCAGTACAATATTGCCGCCGGCATATATTTCAGCACCTTCTACGACACCCTTCACCTGTATATCACCCTTTGCCCGAATGGAAAATCCGGTCCGGACATTACCGTTTACAATTACATTACCTTCATACAAAATATCTCCGGTTGATGCATCCACATCTGCGGGTACTGTATAAGAATTGGATACAAATACCGTACCGCTCTCCAGCTTAACGTCACCATCTACCTCGCTGAACATCTGCAATTGGTCCTCTGACAGTCTTATATTTCTACCACATTTTAATACTGCCTTCCGAACCTTTTTCGGCGGAATACGATTTCCCTTAACATCCATTCCGTCCTCTCCCGCATCTTCCGGTGTCAGTGTTGCAAGGAGCTGTCCTTCCGTCACACTGGTAAATATATTTAACTGGTGGAAATCTACCGTACCGTCTTCATTTAACTTTGGCTTCGACAGCGGCTTCGTGTCAAAATGATATTCGATCACCGCATCTTTTCCTTCTCTGACCGGTGTTCCCTTTGCAATTACAATATCACGACAAAAGACCGGAGTTGCTACCAATGCATCCACGATTTGCTCTACAATTCCATGCTTGATACCTTCTCTTGCCAATTCATCCAGCAAATCCTGTTTTGTATAACTCTTTCCTCCGTTTGAAGGAGGATATAACCGAATTGCTGCAAGCATACGGTCCGGGCGAAGCTGTATCTTTGCCTGTTCATCAATCGCACCACAGGTTACATCACTGAGCTTGACGATTTTCGGCTCCTGTAAGCCTTTTAAGCCCTGCGTCAATGCATTTATATCATAATCTGTAATCCGAACCTTTTGCAGATAATCAATTACCTCTGAGGCAACAATGGGTTCTCCACCCTCCAGTGCAGGATAGAGCTGAATATATACACCATTTTCTTCAATTCGTATCCGAAAATATCCGTTTCGTTTTGCCATACAGCCACCACCTATCCCATTAATATCTCATAATGTATTCCCAACACTTTTTTCATTTTCTGCAATGCCTTGGTATGGAGCTGTGAAACTCTGGATTCCGACACATCCAACACCTTACTGATTTCCTTTAAAGTCAGTTCTTCGTAGTAATACAATACTACAACCATACGTTCCTTTTCTGTCAGGACCTCCAATGAGTCGGCAAGCAGCTCCTTGACCTCCTCCTGTTCATATACCCGCTCCGGCTCTGCCTTTGCGGTTTTCCCGACATCAAATGCCTTTACTTCGATTCCCTGCTCTACATATTCATCGATGGATGCAATATTGGTTACCTTGGTCTGACCCTGCCAGTTAAAATATTCATCCAGTGATATGTCCAGTTCCTTTGCAATCTCCTCATCCGTTGCTATCCGGTTTTCCTCGGCTTCAATCTTTGCAACGGCTGCATCTATCTGCTTTTGCTTCTGTCGCACAGAACGGGGAATCCAATCCATCTTCCGAATCTGGTCCAGAATAGCTCCGCGTATCCGGAGGCTGGCATAGGTTTCAAACTTAATACCTTTTCCATAGTCATACTTATCGATTGCATCTATCAAACCAAAGATTCCATAGCTTACCAAATCGTCATATTCTACCGTATAACCAAGATACATACTTAACCGGCCTGACACCACCTTCACAAGCGGTATGTATTCAATTATCAAGGCTTCTCTGGTTGCTGCATCCTGCTTTTTGCTGTATGTCTCCCAAAGCCTTTCCCGTTTTGCTTCTGTCATATTGTTACTCCTTACGACTCATCTGTATCGGAAGCCGATTCCTGTTCTTCCGAATCTGCAGCAGCTTCCTGTGCCTCTGCTTCTTCGTCGGATTCCTCTCCCTTCTGGATGGTTCGTTCAATCAGTCGGGTTCCGATTGTTCCGACAATAAAAAATACAACTATTACAACCAATAACATAATCAAAGAGTCTAGCATAGAACGCTTGGACACAATATTGTTAATCATCACAATCAATGCTGCCACTAATACTACAAACGGCCGCAACCATCTTAGCTTCATAAGCTTCACCTTTCTCACACTTCATTATATGACTCGGATTTCCTGTCCAACTGCCCGAATCTCCAGTGCATTTGTTTCCGGGTCAAACACTATGGTTCTTCCATAGTTTTCACCGGTATCCTCTGCTACAAGTGGTATCCGCAATTCTTCTAATATCTTTTTGGCTGCCTGCACATTCTGATACCCAATACTGGTATTTTCATTATCATCCGCAAAGTCAAACATCTTTGCTCCTCCGGCAAGCTTCGCTATCAGCCGCCGTCGACTGCCGCCCGCTTCCTCTAACTGCTTGAGCATATCCTCCATGCCGGAATCAACGAACTTGGAGCGATTGCTGTTATTACGGATTTTTGTACTGTCCGGCAGCATTGCGTGTAACATTCCGCATAATTTATTTCCGGAATCATACACTACAATCCCTACACAGGACCCCAGACCAATTGTAGTAATTTTCTGCGGCACACGACATAATGCGAAGTCTGCCATCCGAACTTTGACTATTGTTTCCATCTTTCTCCCACTCTAAATTCCTAATTTTTCCCGAATCAGTCTATAGGAATCCGCATCTGCAATCATCATAATATGTCCGCCGATTGATAAATCCGCACCGTCGAACTGTGATTCAATTCTTAATACATTATCATGGTCTCTGCTATTTACAATTGCCGGAAAGCTCAAAATTGCCCCCGCCATATCGATTGCCATTACCGGATTGGATGGTCGTATATGAATCCCTGTCAGGGTTTCAATGGATGACAGATAAGAGCTAATCAATATGTTTCCGATTTCTTTTACTGCCGACAAATCCAAATCATTAAAATTATCTTCCTTTGACAGTTCCACTCCGGTCAATCGATTCACCAGTCTTCTGGCATCCTTGGTGTCCATTGCAAATAAGACAAAGCCTTCCATTTCACCGGTGATATTACTCATTACACCTACAATGACATTCTCTGCTCCGCCAATACTCTCCACAAATTCATCAAAATTCATAAAGGACACCTTCGGCATCTTCATGGATAGCTTGGAATTCAACAGAACCGATAAGGAGGTTGTTGCATTTCCCGCACCAATCGTTCCGATTTCTGTTAATATATCTAACTCGGTATCATCCATAGGCCACTCCTATTCCAGCTTAGTCGCTTATAATTCCATTAATGTTCACAAGAGAAATCAATGTATCCTTATACTTTCCGACACCGGTTACAAAGAAGCCTGAATCTTCTCTTCCGTTATCATAAGACACCTTTTCAATATCTTCATCGGATAAGGATACAACCTCCCGTACCTCGTCTACCAGTAATCCCAACAGGGCATTCTGCTCCGGCTTCACAATAATAATTCTGGTGGTATTGGTTACCTCGCCTTCTTCCATTTCCAGCTTCTGACGCATACTCATAACCGGAATGATTTCTCCACGCAGGTTAATAACACCAAGGAAGTATGGCTGGGTCTTTGGTACGTGTGTAATCTTCTGCATTCTTACGATATTATCTACATATGCAATATCTATACCATACTGTTCGTCTCCCAGCTTTGCTACAATATACTGCTTCTCATCCATGTTTTCTAATTCTGCCATTTTATACACCCCCTATACTAATGTGTTTGCATCCAGAATCAATGCAACCTCACCATCACCAAGGATGGTAGCACCACTGAACATCTTATGAATGTAAATGTATTTGCCTAATGGCTTAATTACGATTTCCTGCTGTCCAAGCAGATTATCAATTACCAGACCTGCCTGCTTATCACCCTTCTTAACAATAACAACTACCAGGCTTTCCGGTTCTTCACCTTCCACATCCATATCCAATACCTGCGTCAGTCTTACTAACGGAATAACCGTTCCACGCAGATTAATTACTTCTTTATTCTGTACCAGCTTCACATCACTAGAAGGAATATCTTCTACGGTCACAATGGAATTTAACGGAATTGCATATTTTTCTTCCTGTACTTCTACCATCAATGCCTGAATAATAGCAAGTGTCAACGGCAGACGTACGGTAAAGGTGGTTCCCTCACCCAGAACGGAATGAACCTCAACATCTCCGCCTAAGCCCTCAATTTTGCTCTTAACAACATCCAGTCCGACACCTCTTCCCGAAATATCCGATACCTTCTCTGAGGTTGAGAATGCCGGTTGGAATAACAAGTCGATAACTTCCTTGTCTGTCATCATTTCTGCCTGTTCTTCTGTTACGGTTCCCTTGCGGATTGCAGATGCTTTTACCTTCTCAACATCTACACCGGCACCGTCATCCGATACCTCGATGGTAACATTATTACCATCCTGATATGCATTCAGGCGTATGGTTCCAACCTGCGGCTTACCCTTCTTAATACGGTCTATCGTTGGCTCAAGACCATGGTCGGCTGCATTTCGCAGCATATGCATCAACGGATCACCGATTTCATCAATAACCGTTCTATCCAATTCGGTCTCTTCACCGGTCATAATCAATTCCATTTCTTTATTCAGTTTCTTAGAAAGGTCACGAATCATTCTTGGGAACCGATTTACAACACTTTCAATCGGCACCATTCGAACCTTCATAACCGACTCATGCAGATTCGTAGTGATTCGTTCCAGATATTCAATCTGTTCATTAAATTGCTGTCCCTGACTGCCTTCTTCATTCTCACTGGCAGATACCAGACCATTCTTTGCAATAATCAGCTCACTTACCAGATTCATCAAATCATCCAGCTTTTCAATATCTACTCTGACAGAGCGGTTTACAACCGGCTTTTTCTTTGCTTCCGGTGCGGCTGTCTTCTTCTTTGCTTCTGCCGGTGCAGCCTCTTTTGCCTCTTCCTTCTGCTCGGTCTGTTCAGTCTGTGTCTGGGCAGCTGTCTCTGCCTGTGGTTCTACTGCCTGAGCCTGTACCGTTTCCGGTGAAAATGGCTCAATTACCACTTCCTCAATCTCAGATACATTTGCAATGACCTTCTGTACCTGCTCGATTGGTTTGTCTGAAATAACAAACATACTGAAGTCAAAATCAAACTTTTCATCCTCAATATCCTGAACACTCGGCTCTGATTTAATAACCTCACCGACAGACTCAATTCCCTTAAATACCAGAAATGCTCTGGCTGCCTTTAACAAACAGGACTCCTGAATATATACGGTAACACCGTAGACGTTCATGCCGTTTGCAAGTGCTTCCCGCATTGCCTTGGCTTCAAAATCTGCAATCGGAAGATACAGGAACTTTTTCTTATCACCGCCATCCTCTGCCGGTACTGCACCTGCTTCTGCCGCCGGAGCTTCCTGCTTTGCTTCTTCCTTCGGCTCCTCTTTATTGGCACCGCTTTCCAGCGTTGCATTTAATAATCCGATAATTTCCTCATTATCCTCGGTTCCTTCATCTGCTGTTTCCTGAATATTTGCAAGGTAGCCTTCCAATGCATCCAGACATTTGAACACAATGTCTACAATATCCGGTGTTACAGACATTTTTCCGTTCCGAATCTCCGAAAATACATTTTCCAAGTCATGGGTCAGACGCTGCATCCGCTTAAATCCCATAGTACCTGCCATTCCCTTTAAGGAATGGGCTGCACGAAAGATTTCATTTACGGTATCCACATTTTCCGGGTCCTGCTCCATAATCAGAACCTGGTCGTTCAGTGTCTGTAAATGCTCCTTTGTCTCATCAATAAAAATCTCCAGATATTGGCTTAAATCCATTTAACACACCCCCGTAATATTAATAATTGCTTTTGCAATATTATCCAATGAAGCCACCTCATCCGTCAGCCCTGCCTGTGCAACCATCTTCGGCATTCCGTAAACCGTTGAACTCTGCTGGTCCTGACTGATAACATATATGTTCTTTTCGTGACTTAGCTTCTCAATTCCCTTTGTACCGTCAGCACCCATACCGGTCAGAACAACACATATGATTTCCAGATAATCAGATTGTATCAGACTCTCATACATATAATTTGCATACGGACGCAGCCCGCTTACCGGCTCATCCTTTCCCAATTGAATCCGATGCTGTCCGTGTTCATAACTGACCCGCATATGACTTCCGCCCTTTGCAATATAGACATGACCCTTTTTCAAGACTTCTCCGTCTACTGCTTCCGTAACAGAAATTGTACTTACATCATTCAAACGATGTGCCAGTGATGCCGTAAAGCCTTCCGGCATATGCTGCACTACCAAAACCGGTGCATCCAGATTCTCAGGAAGTAACGGTATTACCTCCTGCAATGCCCTTGGCCCTCCGGTTGAACAAGCCAGTGCCACAAGCTTTCCCTGTCCGGATGGATTCTGTCCATGCCGCTTCGGTCTCCGGCGTGGCATCTGCTTCACCATTGTCACCGGTTCTTCTGCTACAGCCAGAATCGATAATGCCCGATACACCTTGTCCCGAAAGCTGTTCATATTTACCAGAATATTTTCCGGCTTCTTTAAGAAATCAATGGCTCCCAGAGATAAGGCTTCTATCGTTTCCGCACTGGAACGTTCCGCAATCGTACTGAATACAATCGTTGGAATCTCAAGCTTTTCCCGCTTCATTTCCTTTAACAGCTCAACACCACCCATAACCGGCATATTAATATCCAGAAATATTAAGTCTACCTGCGGATATTTGTGAATTGCATCCAGTCCCGCTTTTCCGTTGTTCACTGTGCAAATCACCTGATATTGCTCTGTTTGGTTAATTATATCAGATAACACTCTCCTCATAAGTGCAGAGTCATCTATTATCATAATATTTTTTTTCATGAATCCAAGCCCTTTTCCTTTGAAATCCGTTTCCGTTCTTCATCAAAAATATAGCGGATAATTACTTCCCGCTCCTTATCACCGATGCGTTCAAATTCTATTCTCTGTTCATATAATATTTTATTATTTGTATTTGGAATCGAGGTCAACAGATGTCCATACTGAAAGCACTCCTTCTTCTCACCGTCTACCGTCATCGGGAAACGAACCTGAATCAACTGCTTTGCTTCCTCCTTGTATTCGGAAATCAGCCGGACACCGCCACCGCTGATGTCCAGAATCACACCCTTCTTCCATTCCTGCGATTCCAGCTCTGCCTCACTCAGTTCTTCTTCGGCATTTGTTACAATCCGGTATTGTGCAGGCAATCGACATTCATGTCGGAAAAATTCCCGCCGTTGTACCTTCTTTAGAGCTGCCTGCATCTCCATGTCTGCCAGAAAAAGATTCCCTTCCTTTAATCTGCGGACAACTACACATGGGCAGCTATAAATACCCTTTTGCGATAACACAGTTACCTGATACTGGTCACCGATTGCAAGCGGAACAATCCGTCCTTCATGAAACGGCATTGTCACCCGAATCAGTGATACTCCGGGTAAATCCATAATCCGGCAAAGCAGCGTTCTCCGCTTTTCTTTGTCCGTAACCGGTTCCCCATTTACCAACAGCTCCATTTCGATTTTGTTTCCAACTGCAATTATCTCCTGCATATCCTCATCCCCTATACTCTTTTTCGCTTCTGACGGATGAAGTCCAAAAAGAATTTTGCAATTCCTTCCTTCGGCTCTTCCTCCACTGTATCGAGTTTCAACAGCTTCCCTGCAATTTCCTGATAGCATCGGGTGGATACTGTATTCGGAAATGCAAGTGATACCGGTTTTTGTTCTATGATTGCTCTGGATGCATTCGTATCCTGCTGAATGGCTCCCAGATATTCCAGATTAATATTTAAGAACTTGCTTGACACAATGTTCAGCTTCTCAAAGATTTCCTCACCTTCGCTCCGGTTTCCGACACGATTGGCTACCAGATAGAGCTTTTTGTCTTCTAAAATAAAGTCCTTATTCCGATTTACGGTCTTTAGCAGGGAATACGCATCTGTAATGGAGGTCGGCTCCGGTGTTGCAAGCAGAACTACCTCCGGACTGCTTAACACAAATTCCAATACAGAATCCGAAATACCGGCTCCGGTATCAATAATAATTACATCTGCCAAGGTATCCAGACGAACCAGCTTCGTAATCATTCCCTTTAACTGATCCTTTTCCAGATTCACCATATCCTGTACGCCGGACCCACCGGAAATAAATCCAATATCCAACGGACCTCTGGTAATTATATCATCAATATTCATATCATTATAAATAATATCAGCCATCGTATATTGCGGACGAATCCCCAACATAATTTCCACATTTGCCAGTCCAAAGTCTGCATCTATAATGACAACCCGTTTCCCTTGCTTCTGTAGCTGAATCGCAAGATTTACGGAGAAGCTGGTTTTTCCGACCCCTCCTTTTCCGCTTGTCACTGCTATTACTCTGGTAGAACCGCTATGCTGAATCTGCTGGCTGACACGTTTTCTCAACTGTTCTGCCTGATCCATCATACGCTGCCTCCTAACAATTGTTTTGCAATCGCCTGTGCATCTGTTATTTCTATGTCATCCGGCACATTCTGACCGAACGTCACATACGATAACGGCTCATTCGTCAACATTTTGATATTCAGAATATTTCCTAACGCTCCGGTTTCATCTGTTTTCGTAAATAACAGCCGGTAGCTTGATATATCCGAATAAACCTGTGTAATTTTTACTAAGTCACGATATTTTGTGGTTGCACTGATAACCAGATATATTTCCTGTTCATATTCCTTTGCTGCCTGCAACAGTTGTTTCACATCCTCCTGCTGCTCCTGATTCTGATGCGAGCGTCCGGCAGTATCTACGAACAGTAAGTCATATTCTGCATACTTTTGAATAGCCTGCTGTAGCTCTTCTGCATTATAGACAACCTCAATCGGAACATTTAAGATATTCGCATAAGTACGAATCTGTTCTACGGCTGCAACCCGGTAAGTATCTGCCGTAATAATGGCTAATTTACATTTATGGTCTAATTTATATTTCGATGCCAGCTTCGCAATGGTGGTGGTCTTTCCTACCCCGGTTGGTCCGACAAAGAACACGACCTTAGGCTTCTTCTCACATAATTCAATAGTTTTAATCTGTCCGAGCTTTAATACTATTTTCTGATATATATTTGAAAGAAGGTCATCCACCTGAATTTCAGAGCTTTTATTATCAATTTCACTCATGATTTCCCTTGCATTTCCCTCTGTCACTTCGTTGTCTAATAATTGTTCATATACCAGCTTTACCAGCTTGGATTTCTGGTCCGGTCGCTCCTCTGCTTCTTCTTCCTTTGTTTCCTGAATCTGTTGCTCTAACAACTGAGCCAGATTATCCAAGCGTTCCTCAATTGCGGAGGTTTTCGCTGTCTTGACACCGGCTTCCGCTGTCTCCTTCTCCGGAACGGTCTCCTTCAGATTCTCGAATGTATCCACAGGCTTTCTTGCTTTATTCTCAGATGCCGTATGCTTCTCTCTTGCTGCTTTCTCTGACGGTTCATCAATTGCCGCCGTTACTTCATAATAACTCTTTTTAAATAGCTTCCGAAGCCCTTTTTGCTTTACGCTTTTTACATTCATAATTACAGCATCCTGCCCAAGCTCCTCTTTCGCCTTTGCAGTTGCTTCTGCCTCTGTTGTTCCCTGATATTTCTTAATTATCATCGATTGTCACCATCCCCACTGACTGTAGTTCTACATCAGACTCTATCTCATTGTAAGAAATTACAATTAAATTCTTAAAATAGTCATTTGTTAACTTCTTAAAGTACATTCGCACAATCGGCGATGTAATTATAATCGGTGTCTGCCCTGCTTCCTCCAGCTTGGCAATTTCTTTCTCGGTTGCAGACAATATCTGTCTGGTTCTGTCCGGGTCCAGTGTCAGATAGGCACCCTGCTCGGTCTGCTTTACAGATGCCATGATTTCCTGCTCCAGCTTCGGGTCCAGTGTTATAACCGAGGTTGTTTCCTCGCCGCTGAAGAACTTGTTTGAAATTGCCCGCTTCAAGCCCTGTCTTACATACTCGGTCAATACGTCTGTATCTCTGGTAGTAGAGGCATGGTCTGCCAGCACTTCAAAAATAGTAACCAAATCCCGAATGGAAATACCTTCCCGCAGCAGGTTTTGCAATACCTTCTGAATCTCACCTACATTTAACAGCTTTGGTATTAATTCATCAATCAGGGTAGTATTGCTCTCCTTGATATTATTAATCAGGTTCTGAACATCCTGTCTGGTCAGTAATTCATCCAGATGTGTCCGGATTACCTCTGTTAAATGTGTTGCAATAATGGAAGGTGGGTCTACAACGGTATAGCCAAAGGATTCCGCACGCTCCCGCTGAGCCTCCGTAATCCAGACTGCCGGCAAATGGAAGGAAGGTTCAAAGGTTGGAATACCTGTGATTTCTTCTTCTACATAGCCCGGATTCATTGCCATGTAATGGTCGAACAAAATCTCTCCTTCACTGACCTGAATTCCTTTAATTTTAATAATATACTGGTTTGGATTCAACTGAATATTATCCCGCAACCGGATAATCGGAACAACTGCACCCAGCTCCAATGCAATCTGTCTTCGAATCATAACCACCCGGTCAAGCAAGTCACCGCCCTGATTCACATCTGCAAGCGGTATAATACCATAACCAAATTCCAATTCTATCGGGTCGACCTGCAGCAGCGTATTCACGTTCTCATGCCTGCGAATCTGGTCTGCTTCAACCTCTTCCTCCTCGACCTCTTCTTCAATCTCTTTTGTTTCCTTTCGTGCGTTCAGAACCCGTCCCAATACAATGAGAGCCAGTCCGAACCCAACATAAACCACAATATTTAACGGAGTAAAGACTCCAAGGAATATTAAAGCTCCGCCTACGATATAAAGTACATTCGAGGACTGGAAAAGCTGTGAAAATACCACTTCTCCTATATCCGCCTCTTTTGATGCCTTTGTAACAATTACACCGGTTGCCAAGGAAATCATCAAGGACGGTATCTGAGAAACCAGACCGTCACCGATTGTTAAAATCGTATACTTTGAAAGTGCCTCATTAATTGTAAAGCCATGCATCATTACACCGGTCAGCAAACCGCCCACAAAGTTAATCAGTGTAATAATCAGACCGGAAATCGCATCTCCCTTTACATACTTCGTAGCACCGTCCATGGAACCGAAGAAAGATGCCTCCTCCTGTATCTTCTGTCTGCGTGCAATTGCCTCTTTATCCGAAATTGCTCCGGTACTCAAATCTGCATCAATTGCCATCTGTTTACCCGGCATAGCATCCAGCGTAAATCGTGCCGTAACCTCTGATACACGTTCAGAACCTTTATTAATAACCAACATCTGCACAATTACCAGCACAATGAAGATAATGGCACCGATAATCAGGTTGCCGCCACCTACAAACTGTCCGAAGGTGGTAATAACATTACCCGGTTCTCCGGTCAGCAGAATCAATCTGGTTGAGGATACATTCAGAGAGATTCTGAATATGGTAGTGAATAACAACAACGTCGGAAAGCTGGACATTGACAGGGATTCCTTCGCAAAAATGGAATTAAACAGGATTACCATGGCAATTGCCAGATTAAACGTAATCAGAATATCCAAAAGTACGGACGGAAGCGGAACAATCATGAAAATTACTGCTAACAGTAAATATAATCCTAAGAAAATACTTACATTAAATTTTACTCCCTTCATGTCGTTCCTCCTGTACTGATTTCATATCTAGGCTCAGCTTGCATGGTCACGAAGCTGATATACATATGCCAGAATATCGGCAACCGCCTTATATAATTCCGGCGGAATTTCTTTATCTAAATCAACATTATAATATAACATTCTTGCCAATGGCTTATTTTCTACAATTTCTACATGATTTTCCTTTGCAACCTCTTTAATCCTTGCTGCCAGAAAATCGGTTCCCTTTGCAGTTACCACTGGTGCGGGTGCCTGCTCGGAATCATACTTTAAGGCTACCGCAAAATGGGTCGGATTTGTAATTACCACATCCGCTTCCGGAACATTCGCCATCATCCTACGCTGGGATGCCTGCCGCATCCGCTGCTTCTGCTGTCCCTTAATCTGCGGGTCTCCTTCTGTATTCTTATATTCATCCTTTACTTCCTGCTTTGTCATTTTCAGGTCTTGCTTATGCTTGTATCTCTGGTATAAATAATCAGCCAGACCGATTACCAGCATCACGATGCTGACCCGAATCCCCAATTCCCAGACAATATCCATCAGCAATGCCATTGCCTGCGGGATTCCCATATCATATAAGGTATATATATCATTTGCATGATTTTTTAACACACTGTATGACATATATCCGATGAGTACCACCTCTGCAATTGCTTTCAGCAATTCCACCACAGCTCTTCCGGAAAATAACCGTTTGAAGCCGCTGATTGGATTGATTTTATTCAGCTTCGGCTGCATGGGCTTTAAGGTTACCATCCATTTGAACTGAACCTTGGTTGCCAAAAACGCCATAACCATACCGGCAAGCAGGAACGGTGCCGCAATAATCAGAATATCCTTTCCCATTTCCACCAGCATTTCATATATGGTACGAAAATCAAACTCATTCAAAATCGCTCCGCTGGAATGACTCCAATATTTTGAAAAGCTAAGCACCAGTCTGGGGCCGACAAATTTCACAGAAAACCTCAGTGTCACAAATAGTGTCAGCAGGGTAATCGCATTTCCAAGCTCCTTACTTTTGGCAACGGAGCCTTCTTTTCTGGAATCATCGATTTTCTTCGGTGTCGCTTCTTCAGTTTTCTCGCCTCCGGGTCCTTCCTTTGCGAAGAACTGCAGGTTATAGCTTAGATGCATACCTCAAAACCTCTTATCCATATATCAATACATGGTTCGAATCAAATCCCGAATTACATCCTGTGTGACGGTATAGATGCTTTCTGTAATATTCGGCAGAAACATAACCATTGATACCATAACTATCAGCCCTAATAACAGCTTTAATTCAATACCGATAGAAAACATATTCATCTGTGGGGCAATCTTGGCAAGAATCCCCAAAATCACATTACATAACATAATGGAGATAAATATCGGCAGGGCAATCCGAAAGGCAATTACAAAATACTGTTGTATAAACATCATAACCACCTCATATGCGGCTTCTCCCCGAAACAACCCTTCTCCTACCGGAATCACCTGAAAGGAATCACAGATTGCGGATATTACAAAGTAATGCATATTGGAGCATAACATAATAACCAGCACCATGTAATTATAAAAATCTGCGGAAATGGTTGTGGTTGCGTTGGTGGTCGGGTCAAACGCCGTCACCATAGTCAGTCCGATTTCCCGGTCAATAAACATACCACTCAGGTTAATAATCGTCATACACAAATTAGCCGCAAGTCCTACCGACAGCCCTAATGCCAGTTCCTTTAAGAGCAGCATGGTAAATCCTATCAGGGATGTATACTTAAGCGGTGTATACTCAGTTACCGAGGCAACCAAAATTGCAATGCACAATCCAAAACCTACCCGAACCCTTCTAGGCACTCCGCGGGTTCCGTAAATCGGTGCGGTACTAACCACACCCGCAACCCTAGCAAAGATAAGAAGGTAAAACTCTAAATGATAGATGGAAAAGTTTGTTGACAGCATGCGACACCTCACATATTAACATACGTGCCAAACATACCATATAGGGACACAATAAACTGTACAACATTATTCAAAATCCATCCACCGCAAATCATCAACGTTAAAAATATGCCAAGCATTTTCGGCACAAAGGTCAAGGTCTGCTCCTGAATAGAGGTTACCGTCTGAAATATACTTACCAGCAAACCTATCAATAAGGATACCAGCAGCAACGGTGCCGAACACTTTATAATCAGCCATAAGGCTTCTCTTGCAATATCTACTACAATATCCGCAGTCATATGTATTCGCCTCCCGTCACAATATGAATGACTGTACTAATTGCCCTACAATCAGGTTCCATCCGTCTGCCATAATAAATAACAGTACCTTAAACGGCATGGATATTGTTGTCGGCGGTAACATCATCATACCCATAGACATCAAGGTTGATGCAACTACCATATCAATAATAATAAACGGTATATAAATCAGGAAACCGATAATAAAGGCTGCCCGGAGTTCGCTAATAATAAATGCCGGGATAATTACATTGGTCGGTATATCATCCCAGTTATTTACGGTATCAATCTTAGCTATATCCAAAAACAGTTGAACATCCTCCTCGCGTGTCTGATTAATCATAAAATCACGCATCGGGTCCATGGCTGCCTCAATTGCTTCCTCCTGCGTCAGCTCTCCTGCCGAAAACGGTTCAATTGCTTCTGTGTTCACCTTTGAAAATACGGGTGACATGATAAAAAATGTCAAAAACAAGGAAAGCCCTATCAGTACATTGTTTGGTGGTGTCGAAGTCAAGCCCAGTGCAGTCCGTACAAAATGAAGAACTACAATAATCCGGGTAAACGACGTCATCATAACAAGAATTGACGGAGCTAGGGAAATAACCGTTATTACTAACAGCATCTGTAATGTTCCGGACAGTGTTCCCTCTTCATCATTCATCGTAAGGCTCAGATTCAACGGGGTCGTTGGGTCTGTTGATTCCGTTGTTGCTGTGGTTTCGGTCTCATCCGTCATTTCTGCCGCCATAGACCGGGTATTGCAACTTAACAGAACCGCAAATACGATTGCAAACACTGCCAGACATGTTTTGATAGTCATGTGCACTCGTTTATTATTCATCTGTTTTACTTTCATCCTTTTTCTTTTGAAGCTGAGAAAGAATATCCTTAAAGCTTCCTTTTGAATCATGATTCAGGGTATCTAAATTCAATTCATCTTCCTGTAATTCCGCCAGCATCGTAATCGTATCTTTTCCGATTCCAATTGCAAAATAACGCTCGCCAATCTTTACAATCTCAACCAGCTTGTTATTATTGACTCTTGCAACCTCAATGACCTTAATATTACTCCGGCTCTGAATATTGCTCTGGAATCTTCCTGCTATCCTGGCGGCAAGATATGCCAGCCCAAGGACAAACAGGAACATAATTAAAACAACTATCAGTTGTATTACACTATCCAAAGCATGAGAACTACCCGTTAACATCATAATTACTCAACTGCTTTCTTAACAGCTTCCAATACACGATCCGGCTGGAACGGCTTTACTATGAAATCTCTGGCTCCGGATTGAATAGACTCAATAACCATTGCCTGCTGACCCATTGCAGAACACATTACAACGCTTGCATTTGGGTCCATCTGCTTAATCTTCTTTAAAGCCTGAATACCATCCATTTCCGGCATGGTAATATCCATTAATACCAAATCCGGCTTGTTTTCCTGATACTTCTCAACTGCCTTCAAACCATTTTCAGCTTCGGCAACTACGTTGTACCCATTCTTCGTTAAAATGTCCTTAATCATCATCCGCATAAAAGCTGCATCATCACAAATCAGAATATTTTTTGCCATTTCATTTCTCCTCTTTACTTACTTTATATGGTTTTGGGTTTCACTATATCTGTAATACGGATACCAAAGCTCTCCTCAATCACAACTACTTCCCCTTTGGCTACCATCTTACCGTTTACCAATACATCAATCGGTTCACCTGCTATTTTATCTAATTCCACAATAGTTCCAGGTGTAAATTCCAGAATCTCTTTTATCGATTTCTTGGTTCTTCCCAATTCTACCGTTACTTCCAGTGGTACATCCATAATCAGGTCGATATTTTCCTGTTGTGTAATCGGATTAACCCCACCGGTAAAATTCTGGAACTGTACCGGCTGCACATTCACATCCGTCGGCGGCATTCCGTATCCATATGGCATTTGTCCATACGGCATCTGACCATACGGCGGCATCGGCTGTCCCATCTGCGGCGGCATCTGCATATTGTTCTGCGGTGGAATTGCTGACTGCATCGGTTGCGGTGCAGGCTGCGGCATCGGCTGTGGTGCCGGTTCCGGTGCAGGCGTTTCTGCTTCTGTCTTTGCCAGATTTGCAGAAAATGCCTGATATAATTCCTTTGCAAATTCTACCGGATATAACTGCATGATATTGGAATCCACCAAATCTCCGATTTCCATTTTTAATGAAACCTTTACAAAGTTCTTATCTTTAAAGCGTTCTAATAATGCCCCATTCTGATCCGTAGAAAGACTCAAACGTTCTGCCTCCGGAGGGCTAATATCAATCTTTCGATTTAACATGGATGACATTGAGGTTGCTGCTGAACCCATCATCTGATTCATTGCTTCACAAATCGCACTTAAATGCAAGTCTGACAGCTCATCTACCAGATTCGTTCCGTCTCCACCCATCATCAGGTCTGTAATTATCTTTACATCCTTCTCCATCAATATCAGGAGATTATTTCCCTGTAAGCCATCCACATAGGCAATATTAATAAACACACATGGTATTCCGTATTCATTTGTCAGGTCTTCCCAGTTACAACAAGATACCTTCGGTGTACTAATTACCACTTTCTGATTCACAAGAGAATATAAAGTGGTAGCTGCCGTACCCATACAAATATTGGAAATTTCACCCAGTACGTCTTTCTCCTCCGGAGATAATTCTTCATTCTCGGTTGCAACGGCAGGCGTTGCATCATCCGCCATGCCACCCAGTAAAGCATTTATCTCTTCCTGTGACAACATTCCGTCCATACTTTACTCCTCTCTGATTACTTTCGTTATCTTTACTGCATAATTTTCAGATGCAGCTCCTGGTAATGCTTTGAACTTCAAGATGTTTCCCACATAAATGTCTAATTCATCTTCAAATTGTCGATTGACCTTAATTATATCACCTTTTTGAAGATTTACAAAGTCATTTACGGAAATTATGCTATTGCCCAGCACTGCCTTAATCGGTATCTGTGCCTTAGAAATAGCAGTCTCTATTACATCAAAATAAGCATTATCATCACTTGACTGGATGGTTGAATACCAATATTTCGTGTTCAACTTATCCATAACGTCTTCCAGAGTTATAAACGGAAGACAAATATTCATTAATCCTATTACATCGCCCACCTTCATGTTGATGGTGACAATTGCAATCATTTCACTCGGTGAAATAATCTGTGCAAATTGGGAATTGGTCTCAATTCGTTCCAGCCGCGGTTCAATTTCTATTACATTCTTCCACGGCTCCCGCAACAGATTTACACAAATCGTAAATATCCGTTCCAGAATACTTAACTCTATCTCCGAATAATCCCGCATTTTTTCCAACGGTTCACCGGTACCACCCAGCATACGGTCTACAATCGCATAACCGAGATTGGATGCCAGTTCTATAATGATATTACCCTTTAGCGGTTCAAAATTCACAATTCCGAACAGAACCGGATTGGATAATGCATTGGTAAACTCTGAATATGTAACTGCTTCTGAATTTACAACCTCCATCTGCACATTTTTACGAAGATAAGCCGGAAGATTTGTAGATACCAGCCGCCCGAAATGTTCAAAAATAATTTCCAGCGTCCGCAAATGCTCCTTGGAAAACTTCGCCGGTCTGGCAAAGTCATAGTCCTTGACCTTTTGAGAAGGCTCCTCCGCATATTCGTCTACATCTAATTCCCCGCTGCTCAACTGCTTTAATAGGTTGTCAATCTCATTTTGTGACAATACCTCGCCCAAGTTTACGCACCTCCTTAGCTACTGTTTTCTCAGTTCCTACTGCGTATTAAACTGGCTGAATGTCACATCATAAATACAATCGGTCTGATATTTTTCCTGTAGTTTTTCTGTAATTTCCTGTTTTACTACCTTCTGAATCTCAGAATCATTCATTTCCGCATATGTATATTCCTGTACCACTTCCCGCGTTACATCATATACCCAGCTTTCGGTTTCCGTTAATTTGGTGCTAAGGTTCTTATAGTCCTTAGAGCCTGCATCCATGGATATGGAGATTCCTATCATTGCATAATGATTCTCTCCGGAACCATCATTTTTCAGATTAATCGTGGTTGCTTCTGACAATGTATAGCTTGTAACATCCTTAATATCCGGTGTATTAGTGGCATCCTCTCCGTTCTTTTCCAACTCCAGATTCAGAACCGAAGCAATCTCTGTCACCAGATGGTCGGTCTTTTGTACCGCCGGTACAAATACAAATACCAGTAATGCATTCAGAATCAAATTCACAATACTGATTGCTAAAATTATAATACTAATTAAATTCTTTCTCATATCCCTCTCCTATTCTTGTGATGAACTTAATTGATTGTATATTTTAATTACAACTCTTCGGTTTTTCGCTCTGCCCTCCGGTGTATCATTCGATGCTACCGGGCGGCTTTCACCATATCCCGCAACCTTCATATTGGCATCTGTAAGACTTGCATGCTCCATCAGATACTCATATACATTCGTTGCTCTGGCAGTTGACAAATATCGATTGCTTTCATATTTGGAATTATGAATCGGCACATTATCCGTATGTCCCTCAATTTCAATAATGCTGTCCGGATACTTCGCCAATATCGTGGCTATTTTATCCATAAATGCATACGAATCACTCTTTAACTCTGCATCACCGGTATCAAAGAGCAAAGCACCGTTCATATCCAATTCCACATACTGATAATTATAATCCATCTGTACCCGTTCATCAATGGTATAGCTTTCCATATCTGCGGATATTTCCTGATACATTTCCTTGGACTGCTCCAGTCCCGCTTCCTCTAACTGTTCCTGCATATGCTCCAGACTTGCGGATTCTGTACTGCTTGTCTCACTTGTGCTGGTACCGTTTGACTGACCCACTTCTGTACTGTCCGGATTTTTTCCTTCATTATCTTCTGCTTTGGAATCATCACCATCTGTACTGTCGGTTGCCTTACCTACTTCTGTCATAATGGACTTAATGCCTTCCAACTGCGTAATTCCACCGCTTACCATCTGTCCATCCTGTATCATTTGCGAGGTCTGGTTAAATATGGTAAAGGATACATTCTGAAAGGAGGCAGCAATCTGTTGAATCTTTCCGGCATCCATCGTTGAACTGGCAAACAGCAACACGAAAAAGCACAACAACAGATTCATCAAATCACTAAATGTGGACATCCATGCCGGTGAACCCTCATCCGGCTCTTCTTGTCTTCTTTTTGCCATTAATTCTCACCTGCCTCTGCCATCTGATTTCTGGCTGCCGGTGACAGGAATGATTTCAGTTTTTCTTCAATCACTCGTGGATTTTCACCCGCCTGAATGGAGAGCAAGCCCTCTACCATAACTTCCTTCATCATGATTTCTATTTCATTATTTGTTGATAACTTGGTTGCTACCGGGGTTGAAATCCAGTTTGCCAACATAGAACCATACAAGGTAGTTACCAGAGCAACGGACATATTCGGTCCGATGGAATCCGGGTCGCTCATATTCTTCAACATGTTAATCAAACCAATCAAAGTACCAATCATACCCCATGCAGGACCCATCGCAGCTACATTCTTCCAGAATGCAATCAGCTTCTTATGTCTTGCATCAATATTCACCAGCTCGGTTTCCAAAATATTTCGAACTAATTCCGGATCGGTTCCATCCACAATCAGCAAAATTCCCTTTTTCATAAATTCATCTTCCAATGAATTTGCAGATTCCTCCAACGCAAGCAAACCTTCCTTTCTTGCAACATTGGATAAGTCAATAATCTGCTTTATAATCTCACCTGCATCATATTTTGTTTCCTTTAATACGAATGAAAAAGACTTGAATCCTTTTATAAAGTCCTTCATGGAATTTGATGCCAATACACACATGAAGGTTCCGCCTAACGTAATAATTACGGACGGAATATCCAAAAAGTTCTGAATCTTTGAAAAATCAAAACTACCAGCATCATATGTAATACCAAATACAATTAATATACCACACAAAATCAAGCCTATAATACTTGCTATATCCACAACTTTCACCTCTCACGTTATTCCAGATTTTTACCGGAAAAGACTTCATACTTGTATAATTTTACTAAATTAGACACCTCTTGTCTACTCTCTTTTACAATTATTTTCTTTCCTGTGGTTAAAGTGAGTACAGTATCCGGTGTTTCTTCCACTAATTCAATCACCTCGGCATTGACGGTGAACTTTATGTCATTTAATTTCGTTAACTCAATCATACTTTGTCTCCCTCCTTTAACTATCGTACCAAAACGCACACAACCAGTATCTGTTACCCTGTTATGTGCGTCTCGGTACATAAATCCCTACCGGAAGTCACCTGTATGCATGGCTGCAACGGTTATCCTATCGTTTCAAATTAATTAATTCCTCAAGCATAGTATCCGAAGTTGTAATGATTCTGGAATTTGCCTGGAAACCTCTCTGGGTTACAATCATGTCTGTAAATTCTGTAGACAAATCTACGTCTGACATTTCGATTACACCTTGTGACATCGTACCGCCGTTGTCTGTTACTTCCTGTCCGATTCCGTCAAAATCACCGGAGTTCTGTGTTGTCTGGTACATATTATTACCAATCGCTTCCAAGCCTGCCGGATTTGCAAATCTTGCTACTGCAATCTGACCCAACAGCTTTTCTTCACCATTGTCATAAATACCATATATCTTACCGTCTGTATTAATGCTGATTTCGTTCAGAGTACCTACCTTACGGCCTCCGCCAAGTCCCTTCAGGTCTCCGCGGTCTGCCTTGATGGTAGATGCTGCACTGGTTGCATACATGGTTGCACTGCTGAAATCAATCTCAATCGGTGAAAACTGGTTATCATTAATTGTCAGGGTTGTTGTATCGCCGGAGGTTCCGCCTGTTTTTCCGATTCCCTTAAATGCACCTGTATTCACATCAAATTCCAACTGGTCATTGCTTAAGCTGTAGCCGGCAGAAATCTTCTTGTTATTGCTGTCTGTAATACTTTCAATGCTTACGGTATATGTATTCTTGCCTGCGGTATTATTCTGCTTTACATTCATCTTAACATTGTAAGCATAACCCTTCTTATCATATACGGTTACATTCATTATCTTGGCTCCGCCATTTTCAAAGACAGAATCGGTCTTATCAATATTACCGGATATGTGTGCATTGGTGGTTGCCTGTGGCTCTGAATACTTTGTTGTCGGAGATTCTACCTGCAAAGCGGATACGGTATCCTGACGTACCTTTGTCGGGTCATCCGGGTCTACCTGCCAGCCCATAACCATTTCACCGGTTCCTGTTACCAGATAACCGCTTCCATCCTTCTTAAACGCACCAACCTTGGTAAAGTAATTCATATTTCCGCGGCTGACAATGAAGAAGGAATCTCCATTTAACATCAAATCGTATGGATTATTGGTAGTCTCTGCAGAACCGGTTCCCTCTAACTGCTTGGTAATTGCCGCAGTTGTTGTTCCAAGACCAATCTGCTTTGCATTCGTACCACCGGCTCCGTTTGCCGGATTTGAACCGGTTGCACGCTGTGTGGTCTGATACAGTACATCCATAAATTGTACACTGCTTGACTTAAAGCCAACGGTGTTTACATTTGCAATATTATTACCTATTACGTCCATTCTGGTCTGGTGGGTCTTTAATCCCGCTACTCCAGAATACAATGATCTCATCATAATTCATGACCTCCTTATACTTTCTGTAATGATTCCTTCTGTCAATCCGGAATCTCAAGCTTCCTTTCGGTCCAGCTTATACAATTACAGCTCCGTCAATGTTTGTAAATACGTGACTGGTTTCGCCCTTCTGGTCTAATGCAGTAATTACGGTATTGTTATTAACATTTACCACAAATGCCAGATTGTCCAGCATAACCAGAGATTCTTTAATTTTTTTACCTCTTGCCTGTTCTATTCCTTCATTCAGACGATGCATCTGCTTCTCTGTCAATTGAATGTTACGGCTGTTTAACCGTTCATTCGCATGCTTGGAAAATACTACTCCCTCCGCAGATTCCTGTTGCAGATATTCATTCCGTTTGGTTTTTAACACCTGCTGAAAGCTATCCGCACTGCTTATCGTTGCCTCTGTGGCCGGCTTCTGCTTTTGCTTCAGGTATGTATCTGCCGCCTGATTAATGGAGTACATAGAGGTTCCAATCTGATTCATGCAATCCTCTCCTTTTCAGACCTCCATCTGCTTGTGCATCCTATTCTGTACCGGTTGTTTCGTCTGTCTTGGAATCGGTGTCTGTATCGGTACTATTATCCGTATCGGTACTGTTATCACTATCGGTTCCGTTTGCTTCATTATTTTTCTTATTTATGTACTCAATATAATCAAAATCAACTACGGAATCGAACTCATCCATGGTGTAGTATTCATCATTTACACGTAGCAATGCCTGATTATTACTGATTGTAACATACTGTACCAATCCGCCAACCTGCTTTATATTTCCGGAAGCATCCTTGGTATTCAGTATTACATATTCACCAACCAAGCTCAATGCCTGTGAATTGGAATAAGCTGTATTCAGATTATTCATTGCCTCCATCTCAGAAAATTGTGCTAACTGCGACATATATTCTGTGTTATCGGTCGGCTGCAACGGGTCCTGATACTGCATCTGTGTTACCAGAAGCTGCAAAAATGCATCCTTGTCTAAGTTACTTCCATTGGTTGTATCTGATTTCTTAGTAACGGTATTTGCCATAGAGGTATCTATACCACTAACTGCCATATTGCCATCTCCTTTCATATTTTATTTCTGCTATTACTTTGTTTTGTACTTTACTTTGCTTTGTACTTTACTTTGTTTCCTGCTATGCTTGCAAGCTACTTGTGTTTATGCTGTGAACTCTACACTGGCACCCTGAGCCTCAAGCCGCTCCTGCTGTTCGCCTTCTTCCACTTCTTCAAATGAAGCATCCAGACCTCTTAAGCTGCCTCTGGAACGTCCTGAACGAAGCTGCTGTTCATCCTTGGTGGTATCCTGCCGCTCCTGCTCTCTTTTGAAATCAGAGGTTGCTACACTGACCTCTACCGCCTCTACCTGAAGCTGCTTTTCCTGGAATGTTTCCTTTAGCTGCTGCAGCTGACTTTCAATTGCTTCCTTCGCCATTTCGGTTTCTGCATGAATCTGTGCTGTAAGTACACCATTCTTCATCATAACCTGTATCTGCAATCTTCCAAGATGCTCCGGATATAACTGTAATTCCATCCGGTTCATATCGGTTCCGGAAGTAACGCGAATACGTTCAATTACCTGTTGTATAATCTCTGCCTGCTGAACATCTGTAAATGATGCGGAACCGCTTTCGGTAACCTCTTGTACTGCCTGTGACAATTGATTTACAATGTCCGCTGCAATACCCTGCTGCGACGCTTCGGATGAAGCTTGCTGCTGATGCTGTCCGTTCATCTTGTGACCGCTCTGCACCTGTACGGTAATTCCTGTTTCCGGCTCCTGTACGCTAAAGCCATCGGCTTCTTCTGTCTGCACTTCCGCTTCCGGCTTCTGGTTTCTTATCGAAGCCTCTGATTCTTCCTGCACCGGTACTTCCTGTGCGGCATCCTCTACAACTTCCTGCTGCATAACCGGAATCTCTGCCTGCGTTTCTGACTGGGAAGGCTCTGCCTGTGAAAGTGCCTGCAATGCAAGCTGTTTTGCGGCTTCCTCTGTAATTCCGTAAGCATCCATCCGCTCATTTATGCCTGCACTCAACGCCTGCATCATATCTGCCAATGCACGGTTGGTAATCAGCTCTATCGGTTCTGCCTCTGTTGCCGTCAGCAAAAATGCCTGTAAATTCTCCGGCTGTAAAAGCTCAAATACATTCAGATTCAGCTCTGCTAAGATTGTATCCAGCTCTGCATCATCCATGCCAAGCTCTTCCTTTAGCAAGGAACGAATATCCTCTTCCAATGCCTGTGCTGTATCGATGTCTGTATCTTCCTGTTTCATTGACTTTGAATTACGGACATTGGATAATATATCCCGTTTCACAGATGATTGCTCGCTGCCTACGGTTTCCTTTTCATATACGGTTCGTTGATACGGCTTTGTCTTTTGTGACTGCTCCGTAACACCTGCATCCGTACGTCCTGTCTGTTGTGCCAGACCGCCTGCATTTGCTACATAATTCTGAAATGAATCGGTCAGACTGATTACATCCTTGCTCTTGGTTTGCCGTCCGGAAACTGCGGTTGTCAGATTTGCCAGACTTGCTCCCTGTGTTATCATATGGTCTCCTCCTTTCTGTTTTATTTTCTATCAAATTATGCTAAGCATATAGATAGCGTATGTTACGGCATTAGCTTTTTGGTAATATTAGCCGCAAATTCAGGCTCCATCTCTGCCAGAATTTCTGCCTTATCCGAGGTCGGCATATTATCCATAATCTTTGCTACCGTATCCAGATTACCGCTCATAGTCTGTAAAATATCAGCGGCCGCTTTCGGGTCCATATCCGCATAGGTGGTTGCCAGCTCTTTAATCTTATCATCCTGTGCTTGCTGACCGACAACCTGACGGTATATTTGTTCTGCCGCCTCTGCATCAATGGATTCATACCATTCAATATATGTATCGACATCCGGAGCGGAATTTCCATTCACAATTTCATCATAAAATCGATTTTTTTCCTCTTCAAATGCCTGTTGGTCCTTTTCAAAGGTTTCCAGTCTTGCAATTTCGTTGTCTTTTTCCTGCAATTCCTCTGTTTGCTGCTGAATGGTTGCTGCATCTGCAGTTGTCTGTGCCTCTAAGACCTGAATCCGGTCCAGTGCCTCCGCAAGCGTTTTATACGGCAAATCCGTTTCATTTGCCGCTTCCTCATCCGAAGCTGCCGGAAGAATCATATTTACAACCGGAACATCCTTTAGCACCGGTCTTAATACCTTGCTTCCGAAATGTCCTACATCTAATTTTATTAATATAATCATGGCAGCCAGCCACACAACTACAATCAAAAAGATAATCACAACGGAAAGTATTTTACCGCCTGCACCTTCTTCTTTCTCCTTTGCCATGTACTATTCTCCTTCCTTCGGAACATTATGCTGGTAACTGACCAATTGGTCGATTTCCTTCATTTCCTCTGCATTCAATTCCTGTTTGAATGCTTCAAACTGATGTTCCTTTAATTTTTCATGTGTCTTTCGCTCCTGCATAACCGCCCGCAACTGTTCTCTTGCCCGGTCCATGTCTGCCATTGCACGAAATACCTGTTCCTTTTGTTCTTTGATTGCTTCATCTAATATCTTTATCGATTGATTACAGCGTTCCAGTTCCCGGATATTTAACTTCTTCCTTGCATAGCTCCGCATTTCTTCCTGATAAGCTGACTTTCTCTGCTTTAATACTTCTAACTTATTCAGCTCCTGCTGGTAACGGCTCTGTGCCTGTGAAAATACCTGCTTTGCCTGTTCCTCCAGCTTATATTTAATATTAAGTATATTTTGCATCCGATACTGAAATTTTGCCATATACCTTCACTCACTATTCCTCAAATATCCGTCTTAACAGCTCTAACTCTTCTTCAAACGAATATTTACTGTCCACATCCTGCATCAGAAACTCATTTACATCCTTAATCTTTGTAATTGCGTAATCAATATCCGGATTGGAGCCGGCTTTGTATGCACCGATATTAATCAAATCCTCTGCTTCACTATAGGTCGCAAGTACATTTTTAAGCTTACCTGCCAATGCCTTATGTTCTTTTTCTGTAATCTGGCTCATACACCGGGATATACTCTGTAATACATCAATGGCAGGGTAATGATTCTTATGCCCCAGCTTTCTGGACAATATAATATGTCCATCCAGAATACCTCTGGCGGTATCGGTAATCGGCTCGTTAAAGTCATCACCGTCTACCAATACGGTATACAGTCCTGTAATTGAGCCTTTTTCCGTATTACCGGCACGCTCTAACAGCTTTGGCATCTCGGAATATACACTTGGCGGATACCCTCTGGTAACAGGAGGTTCCCCGGATGCAAGTCCTATCTCCCTTTGTGCCATTGAGAATCGGGTCAAGGAATCCATCATAAGTAAAACATCCTTACCCTGATCCCTGAAATACTCTGCAATCGCAGTTGCCGTTTTTGCGGCTTTATTTCGTATTAACGCAGGCTTATCCGAGGTTGCCACTACCAATACGGAGCGTTGCATACCTTCTTCTCCTAAGTCTCGTTGTATAAATTCTCCAACCTCTCTGCCTCGTTCTCCGATTAGGGCAATTACGTTAATATCAGCCCTTGTATTTCTTGCAAACATTCCAAGAAGGGTACTCTTTCCAACACCACTTCCTGCAAAGATTCCGATTCGCTGTCCCTTTCCTATGGTAAGCAGTCCATCGACTGCCTTTACTCCTAACGGAAGCACCTCTGAAATCAGTTTCCGCTTCATCGGGTCCGGCGGCGGACATTCTACCGGATAGGTGTCCGGCAAAACCAGTGTGGAGCCATCCATGGGATGTCCCAAACCATCCAGCACCTCACCTAACAACTCCGGTCCTACATAGACCTGAAACGGATTCCCGGTATTTTCTACCGTAGCACCGATTCCGATTCCTCCTACCGAATCAAACGGCATCAGTAAAATACGGTTTTCCCGAAATCCCACTACCTCTGCATTGACCTGTTGTGTACCATCCTTGGATGTAATTACGCACAAATCATTCAGCTTTGAAGCCGGTCCCGCTGATTCAATTGTAAGTCCTACCACCTTCGTTACCTTTCCCAGCTCCTTGGTAAAGGATTGTGAAAGCAACGCTTCATATTTTTCAATGTTAAGCATTTTCTCTCCTATATCTGTGCCAGTAATTTCAAGGAGGTTATCAGATGCTTTAACTGTTCCTCCAGACTACAGTTAATAATTCCGGTCTCGGTTTCGATGATACACTGGTATCTGGCAAGCTTGGTATCTGCAATCAATTCCATTTCTACATTGGAATTAACCTGCTGCTGTAACCAGTCCATGCGGCTATATACTTCCGCATAATCATCCTCTGACACCTTAATGGACAATTTCTTGCAATTATCCATTCCCTGTAATGTATTATCAATTATGTGAACCATTACATCACTGTAATCTTCCACTAACACACCTGTTATCTTGTGTAATACCCGGCAGACAACATCTACCAGCTTCGGCTCTGCCGCCTTTAGTTCTGCCTCGTAATCATCTTCTAATTGCTGGCGTATCCGGTCATAATGCTCCTGAAGCTCTGCCTCCTGTGCTGCCAGTTGGCTCTGTGCAGCCTCCATTCCCTTCCGGTATCCTTCTTCATGGCCGGTCTGTGCTGCTTCTTCCTTTATAATGAGGGCTTTTGCCCGGGCATCCTCTAACAACCGTTCTGCCGCAGCCTGTGCATCTTCAAATACTGCATTTGCCTGCTCCCGCACCTCAGTCATATCAATATTTTCAACCTCTAATGCCTGAAATGTCGATTCTAATCCCTCAGAGCTTTCAGCAGCCGCCATTTCTGCTTCCTGCTGCTTCTGACGTTCCTTCTGTTCCTCTAATTGACGGATCACATGATTTTTATTTGCATCAATTACTAATGTATTATCTCTGGCAAAGGACACAAATCCGGATTTATACAAATTAGACAATTATCTCGTCACCTCCGCCACGAGAAATTACAATATCTCCCGAATCTTCCAGCTTACGGATAATATTTACAATCTTCTGCTGTGCATCTTCAACATCCTTCAATCGAACAGGACCCATGTATTCCATATCTTCCTTAATCATGGCAGCCAGTCGTGAAGACAGGTTGCTGAAGATAACATTCTGTACATCTTCATTTGCATTCTTAAGTGCAATTGCCAGTTCATTATTATCCACATCTCTGAGGACGGTCTGGATTGCACGATTATCCAGAGTAAGAATATCCTCGAATACGAACATTTTACGCCGAATTTCGTCTGCCAATTCCGGTTCCTCTACTTCCAAGGTTTCCATAATATGTTTTTCAGTTCCACGGTCAACCGTATTCAAGATGTTGACAATCGAATCTACGCCACCGACAATGGTGTAATCCTGATTTACTAAGGATGCAAGCTTCCGCTCCAGAATATCCTCCACCTCTTTAATAACATCCGGCGAGGTACGGTCCATGGTAGCAATACGCTTTGCAACATCGGACTGTTTTTCCGGTGGCAATGAACCAATCACTGCCGCCGCCTGTGTTGCCGGAAGATACGACAAAATCAAAGCAATGGTCTGTGGATGCTCATCCTGTATAAAGTTCAATAACTGACTGGCATCTGCTTTCCGTACAAATTCAAACGGACGAACCTGCAAGGAAGCCGTTAAGCGGCCAATAACCTCTTGTGCCCGCTCTTCGCCCAGTGCTTTGTCCAGCAAATCTTTTGCATATCCGATACCACCCTCTGCAATATACTGCTGTGCCAGACACACCTCATAAAATTCATCCATGACTTCATCCTTGACCGCAGGTGATACGCTTCTGGTATTTGCGATTTCCAATGTCAACTGTTCAATTTCATCATCCTTCAGATGCTTGAAGATATTCGCTGACATTTCCGGCCCTAAAGCAATCAAAAGAATTGCCGCTTTCTGTACTCCATTTAGTCCTTCACTTGCTGTTGACATATTCTATCACTCCCAATCATCATCATTCAACCAGTTCCGCAATAACTGTGCGACCGCCTCCGGATTTTCTTCCACAAATTTCTCAATCCGTTGTCTGGTTGCAGTCTTCTCATTTAATTCAATATCTTCCAAATTCTGATTTTCCTTCGTTGTAGCTAATAATGCTTCTACCGATAATTCCGGCTCTAATTCCGTAACCTCTGCCGGCTTCATACCCTTCAATACTACAAAGAGCAACAATGCAACAATCAGAATTACCAGCATAATCTGAAGGATATTTGACATGGACACGCCGGCACTTTCCTTCGGATAGAATAACGGTACCTGATATGCAATAATGGTAATATTCTTTGTCTTGATTCCGGTTGCATTGGAAACAACCTCATACATTGCTTCGTCTACATCAATCTGAACCTTATCACTGTTTTGTGCCTGAAATTCAGCAAAGGTTGTACCACTTAAAAGCCCCTGCTCCTTCATTTGCTTTTCATCATATTCCACATACTGGGTCAATATAATGGATACTGAGGAATCATCCGGATTCACGGCACCGATTGCTTTTCTGGTTGTAGTCACTGTCTTATCGGTATCATATTTTTCCTGTAACACCTGTATGGTAGAATCCCCATATTCCCCGGTGTATATATCATAGCTGTTAATGTCTCCGTCATTGGTATCCGTTCCCGGAACCCCTCCGGCATTGGATACATTCTGTGCATTATACAGATAGTAGGAATTTCTAGGACCGTTTGCTCCGTCCTGGAACGTATCGTATTCTGTCTTTTCGATGGTAGTCTCGTCCAATTGAATATCCAGATTCGTCATAACCTGTGCATCATCATATAATCCGGATACCAGCAGGGAACGGATATTATTCTCAATACTGCTGATAACCTCATTCCGAATCTTATTGTTGGATGCAACGGAACCGGTTGCACTGTCTCCACCCTCAAAGAGCAGTTGTCCTCTCTGGTCTACAATCCGTATGTTATCGGTATTCCGGTTTCCCAGTGCATTTGCAACATAATTTGCAATCGCATCCACGTTCTCCTGTGACAAATCCTGTGTGGTTGTCAGCATAATACTTGCAGATGCCTGTTCTTCATTTTCAAACAAGGTACGGGTAGTATCCGGAAGGTTAATTCTTACTGCCGCGGATTTGATACCGTCAATCGTCTGAATATCTGTTGCCATACTATTCTGCAGGCTAATCTTCGCCTTTAAACGCCGCTCGGTATCGGTTGTCGTGAAGCTGTTATCAAATACAAACGAATAATCTTCCTTTGCAGTCTCTGATACTCCGTTTTCACCTAATACCAGTCTTGCTTCCGATAACTGCTTTTCATCAACCATGAGCGTCAATGCATCATTTGACAATTGGTAATTAAAGTTCGTATCACTGTCATCCAGATACCCTCTTGCAGCCGCTGCATCTGCGGTTGATTCAAAGGTTGCCAGTGCTACATACTTTGTCCTTGTTGTAAACCAAATCAAGGCTACCAGAGTAAATATTACTACTGCCAGCACTGAAATTATAATCGTTTTTTGTTTACTTGAATATTTATTCCAGAATTCCAGAAACTTCGCCTGAAATCCTTTCAGAAATTCTTTTATTTTGTCCATCGTTTTACCATGAATAAGTGTTTTCTAATTACAACTGTATGTTCATAATTTCTTTATAAGCATCCAGTACCTTATTCGTCACCTTTACCGTATATTGTATTGCAATACTTGCTTTTTTCTGTGCCAATGCCAAATCATGTGTATTGCTTGAATACCCCATTGCAAAATTCAATTCTGCCGTTTCCGCATTTTTCTGAAGCTTATCTGCCTCGGAATACATGCTGAGTGCAGAGTTCAAAAGCGTATCAAATGCTTCTGTATTATCCGTTGTTATATTCTTATTTGCCGGGGTTGATAACCCAATACTACTATCAAGTGCTGAAATAGACGTAATGTCCATACTATATCTCTCCCTATTCTGTCATCCTTATAATTAGTTCATTAATTCCAAACCTTTTACCGCAATTGCTTTTGCTGCATTAAACGCTGTTACGTTTGCCTCATAAGCCCGGCTGGCATCTATCATGTTCGTCATTTCCGTAACTGCATCTACATTCGGATAAGACACATATCCATTCTCGTCTGCGTCCGGATTCGTCGGGTCATATACCATCTTCAAATCTGACTGGTCTGTGACAACGTGTGTTACGCGAACCCCATCCGGCTTATACACGTTCAGACTGTTATATAAGGTATCCCCGAAGTTCAGAGAGTTTTTCTCACTGAATACCACCGTTTTCCGACGATACACATTTCCGTTTTCATCACGGGTTGTATTTACATTTGCAATATTTTCTGAAATTACATCCATTCGGAAACGCTGTGCTGTCATACCGGTTGCACTCACGTTCATTCCATCAAACATCCCCATATGTACGCCTCCTTATCTCTTATGATAATACAATTTTATAACGTTCAAATTCCTGCATCATCTGATCAACCAATGCCTGATACCGAATCTGATTCTCCGCAAGATATGCCTGCTCCTGTTCCGGGTCAACATTGTTTCCGTCTAACCGATAGGATAAGGACGAAGAATCTGTATAAATATAACTGTTTAAATCACTCAGATTCAAATTCAGCTCTTCCATCCGCTCGCTTAGCTTTCCGTCTCCCGCCAGAGAAGCCTGTAGGATAGATTCAAATTGAACATCCTGACGCTTATAATTCGGGGTGCTGGCATTTGCAATATTGTTTGCAAGCACATCATTCCGGATATATGCCGCATCCGCCGCTTTGTCAAGCACATTTACATAATTGTAAATATTCGAATTAATCATATGCTACTCCTTTTTTAATAGTAATAATTCTTGTTTTTATATAGCAAAAGAGATTTATGAAACTCTCACAAATCCCTTTGATTGCTCGGAAATCCATTTCCTAATCCATATATGTGTTCGTTTCCCTCTTAACTAAAATTACTGGTTTTTAATCTTCTTTAATTCATCAAATACCACATCATTCAGAACCTTAATATAAGTTCCCTTCATTCCTGATGAACGTGATTCGATAACTCCCGCACTTTCAAATTTTCTCAAGGCATTTACAATTACGGAGCGGGTGATTCCTACCCGGTCTGCAATCTTGCTTGCAACCAAAATTCCCTCGTTGCCATCCAATTCTTCAAAAATATATGTAATCGCCTCCAGCTCTGAAAACGACAGGGTTCCGATTGCTGAACGCACAATTGCAATCTTACGATTCTCTTCTGCATTCTCCTCATTGACAGAACGCATCATTTCCAGACCGACAACGGTGGTTCCGTATTCCCCAAGTATAATGTCATCAATCTCATACTGTTGGTTCTGCTTATACATGAAAACGGTTCCCAGCCGCTCTCCTGCAATATCAATCGGAGTAATCAATGCCTGATATTCTGAAATTCCTTCCCGTTCAAAGCCCAATGTGGTTAAATTCACATTTTCCTTTGTGGACAGGATTCCCAGCAGTCTCTCATTCAGCATCGGGTCAATGTGACCGCCAATCTCGTCTACAATCATTTCGTGCAGGCTTACAATATCCTCACGGTTTTTGATTCCCAATACCTTGCCTTTTTTACTGATTACCAGCACATCTGATGCCATAATTTCAGACAAAACATCGCATATATCATTAAAAACGACTTTATGCGAATTATTATTGTGCAAAAGCTTATTAATTTTTCGCGTTTTGTCCAACAATTGTACGCTCATATCTTCCTCCTGTGCATTACACCAGCGTTATTTCCGGCATTTTTGTAGATTATGTATGACTTTCTTCAAAAAATATATCACATTTAGTTAAATTGTAGCACACAGCATGAAAAATAACAACATAAAAATCTACACATATCCGTTTCTATTTCATATTTCTGCTATTTACTCTTCTTATCCATCACATAGGCACAATCTTCTTTGATACAAACTAATTTATTTCCCTTTTCGACCATGATGCCGCCACACTCCGGGCAAGGGGTCTTGGATGGCTTCTGCCAGCTCATAAAGTCGCAGTTCGGATTGTCCTCACAGCCATAGTAGCGTCTGCCCTTTTTAGTCTTTCGTACCACAATTTCTTTTCCGCATTTCGGACACGCAACACCGATTTTTTCGTAATACGGCTTTGTATTTCTGCATTCCGGAAAGCCCGGACATGCCAGAAACTTACCATGCGGACCATACTTAATCACCATATTCCGTCCGCAGACATCACATGGCACATCCGTTACCTCATCCTCTATCTTAACATGCTCCAATTCCTTTTCTGCCTGCTTGACTGCCGCATCCAAATCCGGATAAAAATTCTCAATAATGGTTTTCCACTGAACCGTTCCTTCTTCTACGCTGTCTAACAGGGATTCCATATTTGCGGTAAATTCCACATCCACGATAACCGGAAATGCCTTCATCATCATCTGATTTACGGCTTCTCCCAATTCAGTTACATACAGATTCTTCTGCTCCTTAACGATATAATGACGATTCATAATTGTGGTAATGGTCGGAGCATATGTGCTGGGCCGTCCGATTCCAAGCTCTTCCAAGGTCTTTACCAGCAATGCCTCGGTATAATGAGCCGGCGGCTGTGTAAAATGCTGCTTATCTTCAAATTGCTTAAGCTGTAATACCGTATTCTTTTCAATTCCCTGAAATGTACCGGTTGTTTCGGTCTCCTCATCCGGCTTATATACAGATAAAAAACCGTCAAATGACAACCGGGATGCCGTAGCTGTGAATTTTTCGTCCGCTGCATAGATTTTCAGAGCGGTTGTCTGGTAGACTGCCGGCTGCATCTGGCTTGCCAGAAACCGATGATAGATTAATTGATACAGACGGAATAAATCTCTTGGCAGACTCTCTTTTACAATCACCGGAGACAGGGTTATATCTGTTGGACGAATTGCCTCATGTGCATCCTGGATTCGCCGCTGCGGTTCCTTCTTTGCTTTTGCTTCTCCGATATAGTTCGCACCATAGTGTTCGGAAATATAAGCCTTTGTTGCCGCCTGTGCTTCCTCTGATACCCGGACAGAATCCGTTCTTAAATAGGTAATCAGACCTATCGTTCCTTTTCCCTGAATATCCACGCCTTCATATAACTGCTGTGCTAACCGCATTGTTTTTTGTGTGGAAAAATTAAGCTTTTTAGATGCTTCCTGCTGTAAGGTACTGGTTGTAAACGGATTCGGAGCCTTTGTAATCCGGGTTCCTTCCTTTACTTCACCGACCTGAAAGGTTTCTCCCTGTAATTTCTTCATCAAAACCTCTACCTGTTCCTTCGTAGATGCCTCTCCTGCGTATTTCGCCTCAATTGTCTTTTTACTTCCGGGAGCCTGCAACAATGCCGATAAGGTCCAGTATTCGGTCGGAATAAATGCATTGATTTCATTTTCCCGGTCACATATCAGACGCAGTGCCACAGACTGTACCCGTCCTGCACTCAGTCCACGCTTAATCTTTGCCCATAAAATCGGGCTGATTTCATATCCCACCATACGGTCCAGCACTCTTCTTGCCTGCTGTGCATCCACAAGATTCATATCAATCTCTCTTGCCTGCTTCATGGAACCCTTAACCGCACTTTTGGTAATTTCATTAAAGGTAATTCTCTTATATTGATTCGGCTCTAATTTAAGTGCCTGTGACAAATGCCATGATATAGCTTCCCCTTCACGGTCCGGGTCAGTTGCCAGATAGATATGGTTTGCCTTCTTTACTTCCTTTCGAAGCTTTGCTAAAATATCTCCCTTTCCGCGAATCGTAATATACTTCGGTTCAAAATCATGTTCTATATCGACTCCCATCTGGCTTTTGGGCAAATCCCGGACATGTCCGTTGGATGCCACTACCTCATAATTACTGCCTAAGAACTTCTGTATTGTTTTGGCTTTCGCCGGAGACTCCACTATTACCAAATTCTTTGCCATATAAGAATGAACTCCCTTCTTCATTTCCCGGAGTCTGATGTATCAGCTCCCATTTATCTGATTCTATAATAATATTGATGCGGATTCTGCCGAATCACGCCTTTTCGTTCTAACTCTGTCAGTATTTGTATACCTTCCCATACCGGAATTGTCAATCTGCAGATAATGCTGTCTATAAATTCCGGTTCCAAACGCACACAACTATACACCATTTTTTCTTTTGGTGCAAGCCCTAAATCCGGATTCACCAATTCCTTTTTTATTCCCTGTTTTACCAGTCTTCCGCTATCCATAAGCTCTTCCAGCACATCCTCTGCACACAGAATACATTTTGCCCCCTGCTGAATTAACTGATTACATCCGGTATACAAATTATCACAGGGTCTTCCCGGCACTGCTCCCACCTCGGTTCCCTGCTCCAGTGCAAGGTCTGCCGTAATCAGCGAACCGCTTTTTTCTCTGGCTTCGATTACAAGAACAAAATCCGCCATGGCACTGATAATACGATTCCGTTTCGGGAACAGCATCGAATGTGGCGGTGTTTCCGGCGGATATTCGGATATAATTCCACCTCTTTGCTTCATCCGGCAATATAACTGATAATTTTCTTTCGGATAGACATAGTGAAGCCCGGAGCCAAGAACTCCTGCCGTATATCCATTTCCGTCTAATGCTCCCCGATGCCCGGCTCCGTCAATTCCTGCCGCTAATCCGCTCACAATTCCGATTCCCTGTCCGGATAGCTCCTGTGCCATCTGATAGGCAAACTCTTTTCCGTAGACGCTTCCCTGTCTAGCTCCGATGATTGCAACCATAGGCTGTTCGTCCTTTGGCAGCATCCCTTCATAATATATACCAAACGGCATATCCGGCAATTTCCGCAACGGATTCGGATATTCCGGATTTTCACAGGACACAAAATGATAGGTCTGTTGCCCGAATGACTCCCATGCCCTAATAATCTCCTCTTGGTCCTTTAGCTGCTGTAAAATGCTTTGCTCTCTTTTTGTAAGACCTGTCAGCTCCCGGACATCTGCTTCATATAAATCCTTAAGCCCTCCTGTATACCGCACACAGTCCCACAGCTTCCGGGTTGACAGCTTCCATGCATGACTTAACCAGAATGCATAAAACGTGTTATCCACAGACCTCACCCCTCTCTGTTTCCATGAAGCGGTAAGCCGCTGCTTCCTGTAAATGCCATACCTCTATCGCTTCGCTTCCCTCCATGTCCGCAATGGTTCTGGCTACCTTTAATATCCGATAATAGGAACGATTGCTTAACTGTTGTCCTTCGTAAATTTCCCGCAAGAACTCTGTTCCCGCCTCGGTCAGTCCACAGTATTCTTCGATTCCCCTTTGATTTAGTTGTGCATTGAATTGAAAGGTGTGCTGACGATACCGTTCCTGCTGCAGCTGATGCACCCTTGTTACCCGCTTACGGATGCCTGCAGAGGTTTCCCATTCTCCTGCCTGTGTCAGCTCCCGATAAGAAATCGGTGAAACTCCTACCCATATATCTATACGGTCTAAGATTGCCCGGCTGACCCGGTTTTGATAATTTTGTATCTGATATGGTGTACAATGACAGCGGTTCCGGTTGGGATAGCTTCCGCAAGGACATAAATTCATGGCTGCCACCAGCATAATGCGTGCCGGAAATTGACAGGTTGCCTGCAAGCGTCCAATCGTAACGCTTCCCTCCTCTAAGGGCTGTCTTAATGCTTCTATTGTATTTCTTGAAAACTCTGGAAGCTCATCCAGAAATAAAACGCCGGTATGAGCCAGACTAAGCTCTCCGGGCTTCGGAACACTTCCACCACCTAATAAGGAGCTGGTGGTTATCGTATGATGCGGAGAACGAAACGGACGATTCCGTATCAAGCCTCCTGTTTGCGGAAGCAGTCCTCTGACACTGTATATCTTTGTCAGCTCCATCTGCTCCCCTGTTGTTAATTCCGGCAAAATCCCCGCCAGACATTTTGCTGCCAAGGTTTTTCCGCTGCCCGGCGGACCTGCCATTAACAGATTATGCATTCCGCTTGCAGCAATTTCCATCGCTCTTCTTAATACCGGAAGTCCCTTTAATTCTCCAAAATCTGCCATAGCTTCTGTTTGTATTTCCTTTGCCTGATGCTTATTTGGCACTATATTCTGTGTCCCCGATACCAATTGGCTTACCAGCTCCTGCAAGGTAGCGGCACTCACAATCTGAAGCCCTTCCACATAGGAAGCCTCCTCCTGATTTTCCTTTGGCACCACCATTACCGAATAGCCTGCTTCTTTTGCAGCATCTGCTATAGGTAAAACACCGGTTACGGGTAAGATTCTGCCATCCAGCCCCAGTTCTCCGATTATAACCATAGCTTGTATACAGGCTGGCGGTATGCAGCCCAGAGACACCAGTATTCCGATTGCTATGGGTAGGTCAAAACCGCTTCCGCTCTTTTTCATATCTGCGGGTGACAGATTGACAACCACCTTTTTTGCAGGCAGGGTATATCCTGCATTCCGAATAGCTGTCCGAATCCGCTCTCCGGACTCGCGGATTTCATTTGAAAGGCAGCCCACCAGATGAAAACCGGGAAGTCCGTCTGAACAATCGGTTTCTACCTGTATCATAACACCCTGTATACCTAAAATAGTTCCACTCATTACCTGACTATACATATATCTCCTTTCTTCCAAAAGAAGACTCCTGTATTATTGTAATCAGTGGAACTATTGTTTGTCAATATTATTTTTACATATCGTTTTACATTTTATTCTATATTTTGTTTGCCATACTCTTATTTATCCAAGATTTTCTTCAGCTCATCCATAAAGGTATTCACATCCTTGAACTCACGATATACGGATGCAAATCGGACATATGCTACCGGGTCCAGATTCTTAATCTCGTCCATTACAATTTCTCCGATGACGGTACTTTCTACTTCCTTTTCTTCCAGATTAAATACCTTTGTCTCTATTTCATCCAGACATTGCTCAATCTGTTCTGCGGATACCGGTCTTTTATGACAGGATTTCAAAATACCGGATGCAATCTTAGAACGATTATACGGCTCCCGGTTCTTATCCTTCTTAATTATAATCAGAGGAATGGATTCTACCTTCTCATAGGTTGTAAAACGTCTTCCACAGGCATCACATTCCCGCCGCCGCCGAATAGAATTATTGTCATCTGCTGGTCTGGAATCAATTACGCGTGTATTATCAACGGTGCAAAATGGGCATTTCATAGTCATTCCTCCACATATGTATTATATACGTTCTTTTTTCTTTTCTAACGCTTCGACCAAATCAATATCCACCAGAATAATGTCCGGTCCGATTCGTATAATATGACAAAACGGAATGACATATTCCGTACAGGGACAAAAGCATCCAAAGAACTTTCCCGGTCCGGGAACAATCAATGCCTCTACCTTGCCATTACAGGAATCAAATAACATATCCGAAACAAATCCCAGACGCTTGCAATCCTTACAATTAATTACCTCTCGCTGCTTCAAATCTGAAAATCGCATATTCATATACTCTCTGGAATACTATTATTATCAGTATATGCCGGATTCATCCATTCGTTTCCCATGAATCAGTATACATGATTTTCCCCTGCTTGGAAAGACCTTCTTATATTAATATTCTGCACTCCGATTAAAGACACTGCCATCAATGGCATTAATGGTAACGTATATGGTTCCTGTTTTTCCGCTTCTGAAATCCCAGACCGGAACCATTATATATTCATCCTCCTTATAGGGTGACTGCATCCGGGCATATCGAAATTCAATCTGACGTACAATAATTTTCTCCCGATTTCCAACCGTTCCACCTTCGGAGTGCAGTACCTCCAATTGTGTTACCGCCTGCTGCAAGACCTGTTCAAAATCTAACAGCATTACACTTTCTGCCAATTGTTCCCCTTTTTGCATCGGATTTATAATATCAAATCTCACAATACCGTCATCCAATACATAAAATACAGCCTGTTCTAACATACGTGTTCCGATGCGGTCCTCACTTCCCCAATATACATCCGGAATCCCCCCTCCATAGTCGTATACAAAGTTACCATTGCTCGCATAGACATCCCGAATGCCCTGATAGCCTCTGACAAATCGAATGATATAACCTTTCTTTCCAAGCATTTCATAGGTTCCTTTATCATATCCTCTTAATTCTATATCCTCCGCATAATCAACCTCCATATCCTCTATTCCTAAGTCCTGTAGCATATCCTTACACATCTGCGTTGCCTCTTCATAGGAATATTTACATTTGTTACGTTCTGTAACACCATCCCGATATACAGCAGATAACTCCAGACATCCGTAATAATATCCACTGGAAGTCTCCTCCCATTCATCCATATAAAATGTAAGTATCTGATTGACACTATCCTGCGTAACTTTGTAATAGTAGGTTTTGTCATGATACAGCCCCTTTAGGCTACAATAGGAATATTTAAAGTTATATTCCTTGTCATTTATATAGATAGCCTGCTCATCCGGTCTTAATAGATAGGTATCCGCTGTATCCTCCGGGTTCTGCTCCGCCAGCTCCTCCGCCTCCAAAAGCCTTTTTTCCCATTCCTGTATTGTCACATCCAGCGAATCGGCATAATCCTTCGGAACCGATAAACAAATGGTTCCATCTTCATTCCACTGTTCTTCACTGCCTTCCTCTGTTATCTGAATCTCTCCGCTTTCAATTTGATTCTTTATGCTCTGCAAATAATCCAATTGAGCATAGCACAGCTCCGGAGTCAACGCATTTTGGGCATCTAAAAAATATCGTACCGGTTCTTCATCAAATAACGCGGTTGCATATGCCTTCATATCTGCTTCTTCCCATTGTCTGGGTTCTATTTTATAGATTGGAACCGCATTTCCATCCGGCACCACAACATCTGCATCCAGCTTAATAATTGTATAAGCATTATCTGTCTTTCCTTCCTGCGTAACATGTTCCGGTGCCTGCACCTGCTCGGCAATGGATACCCCCGGTACAGTCTGTGCATTATCTTCTATCAGGGTTTCCTGTCCTTCCTTATTTGTTACATATTCCACATCCGGTGTTTTCATGCATCCAACCATCATAAGAAGGATTCCCATTCCCATTCCGATTCCAATACCTTTATATTCTTTTCTCATGCCAAATCCCCTTTCTGCCTCTTCCGCCATAATCTTGTTTTATTATAGTAGTTGGATGTATCCGAACTGTATCTATCTTATCAGTTTTCTGTAATTTCATAAAAAGGATATACTTTTTTTCACCCTCCCCCACCATAAATATGATATAATGAAGTGAAATCACTTGCTTGCAAAGGTGATTTCACGAAATGCATGGCGTGATGAAATCACGACATGAACGGATAAGTATGAATGCAACTTTCAGAAGAAACCATTGCTATTTATAGCAAAATGGTTTCTTGGAAAGTTATGTGAGTGCAACGAACACCGAAAAACCGAAGGTTTTAACGAAACAAAACTGCTTGCTTGCAAGGGCAGTTTTGTGAAGTACATGAAGGGAGCAAAGCTCATGACATGAGGTTGCATTCATACGAAATGCATATAGTATGCAATGCTCACGACATACCGAAAAACCACACAAAGGAGTACCTTATGAACCAACCGAACAAACCATCCACGAATCTGGCGACACAAAAGCGTGAGCTTTCAGAAGCACCGGAAGTTACACAACCACATTCTTCCGAGGATGCTCTGGAGCTGCATGATATGTCCCGAAAGGCTCGCCGGCATTATAAATGGACACAGGAAAAGGAAAAATTAAAGGAACTGTCCTTCTGGCGAAAGGTACAGTATATTTTAATGTACTATACATGGAAATTTCTTGCCGTTGTTGCTGTGTTTGCCGTTATTGCAATTGTCATTCACCGGGTTTATATTGCAACCCGTCCGGTGGCACTGGATATTGCATTAGTCAATGACCCGGCAAATTATACATTTGAAGATACCGTAACCACACTGTATCAAAGCTATTACGAAGTACCGGATGATGCACTATTTCTGGTTGATACCAATTATGAAATTCATCCGGATGAAACCTATACCTCACAGGATATGGCATACTATTCAAAAATGATGTCTGCCCTGACACATGAGTCTACCCATATCATCATTTGTGATGAAGCCGTTGTCAAGTATTATGCGGTAGATGGCTATATGATGGAATTAAAGCATGCTCTTCCGGATGATTTATTTTCACAATTACAAGAACAGGGACGTTTATATGAATGCGACGGACCTGTAACGGATGCCGATTATTATGCCATTGACCTTTCCGGTATGGCATTTGTTGAGGAAGCAGGCATCCATCTGGAGCATCCGTACCTCTGTATTCCAAGTGTATTAACGGATGAAAATCGTGAGATTGCATATAACTTCATCCGGATAGTTCTCGACCTTGGAGAACAGTAACCAAGCTCGTTAGTTTCTGTAGGACGAACCATAAAATGCCCATTCACCTGTTCCGTAGGAACCGACTTCCCGTCGAAACAGGTAAATGGGCATCTTTTATTTTATAACGAAACAGCACCACCTGCTTGCATAGGTGACTTTAAGAAATAATCTTCACCGGACATTTTTCCTTGCAGGTTCCACAGCTTGTGCAACGCTCATAGTCGATACTGGCAAGATTATCCGTAACGGTTACTGCTTCTGCCGGACAATTTCTTGCACACAGACCACAGCCGATACAGCCCGCCTGACACGCTTTCTTTACCTGAACACCCTTTGCCTTGGAATTACAAAGCACTATCTGCTTCGCCTCATACGGCACAAGTTCAATTAAATGCTTCGGACATACCGCAACGCATTTTCCGCAGGCTTTACAGCGTTCCTTATCAACTACTGCGATTCCGTCTATAATTTCAATTGCTCCAAACGGACAAGCTGCTTTACAATCTCCAAAGCCGGTACATCCATATGCACACGCCTTTGCTCCGCCGTTTGGATTATTTTGTGCCAGTGTACAGCTCTGCGGTCCGACATAATCATACTGGCTGACTGCCTTTTCACAGGTTCCCGCACATTTTACTACGGCTGTCATTCTGGCACCCATTTGTGCCTCAGTTCCCATTATTTCCGCAATAACCGTAGCTACCGCTTCACCGCCGACCGGACAACCGGATACCGGAGCCGTTCCCTGTGCAATTGCCGCTGCCAGTCCGTCACAGCCCGGATAACCGCAGCCGCCGCAATTATTTCCCGGCAATGCTTCCCGGACCGCAACCTCTCGTTCATCTGTCTCAACCTTGAATTTCTCACCGGCTATTTCCAATAATACCGCAATGATAACTCCGGTTAATCCAACCACCAGAGTTGCAATCAGTATTCCTCCAACAACACCCGACATATTCTTCACCTCCTACAACCGAATCAATCCGGCAAAGCCCATAAATGCTATTGACATTAATCCGGCTGTTAACAGTACAATCGGCATTCCCTGAAATGGTACCGGAATATCATTATCCTCTATCTTCTCACGAACACCTGCCAGAATTACAATTGCTATCGTAAAGCCAACCGCAGTTCCGACACCATTTATTACACTTTCCAAGAAATTATAATTAGCGGTTACGTTATTTAATGCAACACCCAATACCGCACAATTTGTTGTAATAAGCGGTAAATACACACCCAATGTCTTATGCAGTGCAGGCATTGTCTTTTTCATTACCATTTCCACAAATTGTACCAATGCGGCAATGACTAATATAAATACGATTGTCTGCAAATACTCAATGTGACAAGGTACCAATATGAACTGGTAAATCAAGCTGGCTACCGCTGAAGAAATGGCAATTACAAAGATAACCGCGATTCCCATTCCGGCAGCAGATTTCATATTCTTAGATACACCGAGGAATGGACAAAGTCCCAGAAATTGACTCAGCACTACATTATTTACCAGTGCGGCACTTACCGCTATTAATATAATCTTAGTCGCTTCACTCATCCTTCTGTCCCACCTTTCCTACAACCTCTGTACCGCCGTCAAAGTCAAAGAATTTTCCGCCGCAGGATGTATTGCCGCAATGAGTACAATCCTCCATCCGGCAAATCGTATCATTGCCTTCTGCCTTCTGCTTACGGTTCTTTCTTGCATTCAGAAATGCAATTAAGAATGCAAGAACAATAAATGCTCCCGGTGCTAATACAAAAATACCAATCGGCTGATAATAAGGAATTGAGATTCCGAAAACAGAACCGGCTCCGATTATCTCCCGAACCAGACCGATTGCAGTCAGTCCCACCGTAAATCCGAGTCCCATTCCGACACCGTCAAATATAGACGGCATTACCGGATTCTTCGATGCATATGCTTCTGCCCGTCCTAAAATAATACAATTTACAACGATTAATTTAATATAACCGCCAAGACTTTCGGAAAGTCCCGGAAAATATGCCTGTAACAAAAAGTCTACAATGGTTACAAAGGATGCAACGATTACGATATAGGCAGGAATCCGGACACGATTCGGTATCACATTTCGCAATGCCGAAATCATCAGGTTACTCATAATCAAAATTACGGTTGTGCTAAGTCCCATTCCCAGACCGTTGACTGCGGAAGTCGTAACAGCCAGTGTCGGACACATTCCAAGAATCTGAACAAAGGTAGGATTTTCCGTAATCACACCGTTTTTAATTCGTTCTACTGCTTTATTCATTTCCTTCACCTCCTGCTTCCGTAGTATCAAGTCCCAGATAACCCGCATATACAATTGCCGCATTTACCGCATTCGTTACCGCATTGCTGGTAATGGTTGCACCGCTTAAGGCATCTATTTCATTGTCTGCAACGGCTCCTGATTTGGTATAGGAAAACGCATTTACTTTCTTATTTGAGAATTGTTCATAAAAGGCAGGCTGTTTTGCTTCCATTCCCAGTCCCATCGTTTCGGATAAGGATAAGAATGAAATCTGATTAACCGTTCCATCCAGCCGAATCCCGACTGCAATCTGCAATTCTCCAGAATAGGCTTCCGTAGATGTTACTGTCATGACATATCCCAGCGGAGTGCCTGCGGCATCTACTGCCAGCTTTGTCTCATCAATTCTTTCCTTTTCATAACCGGCAGTCTGCAAAAGCTTGGCTATTGCCTCCGGTGAAGACTGTCCTATCTCCTGAAAAGATACTGCATCTGCAAATACCGATTGATATGCCGCCTGCTGCTTGTCTATCTGTGCCTGTGCTATCGGTCCTTTGGTTATCGCATAGACACCGCCTAACAGAAGCCCGGCAATCAGTGTAATGCCAAATAATATTAATGAATCCTTTATCATCTGCTTATTCATGCTTCACTGCCCCCCTTTCCAAATGACTTCGGAGCGGTAAACCGTTCAATAATCGGAACTAACAGATTTCCGCATAAAATAGAATAGGATACCCCTTCTGCCGCTGTTGTCATATTCCACGGGCTTCGAAGTACGAATGTCAATATTCCCAGAATCACACCATATATCCAACGTCCTTTTGACGTAATCGGAGATGTAACATAATCGGTTGCCATAAAGATTGCACCCAGCAATAAGCCGCCGCCACAGATATGAGCAGCCAAAAAGCTTACATCAAAGCCTCGTCCGCTTGCAAGTGCATATATCATAATGCAGACTGCAAAGCTTCCGATATATGCCAACGGAATCCGAAAATCAATTACCCGCTTTACGAGCAGATATGCTCCACCGATTAACAATGCCGCTGCCGAAGTTTCACCAATGGTTCCCGGAATACTTCCCATAAACATTCTGAGAACATCCACCTCTCCTCCGGTCTTTAATACAGCCAGCGGTGTTGCGGTTGTAACTGCATCATATGTAAAGTTTGTCATCTGCTTTGCAAAGGATAACAGCAAAAAGCATCTGGCTGCCAATGCCGGATTGACGAAATTCTGACCAAGCCCGCCAAACAACTGCTTTACAATAATAATGGCAAATACACTACCCAGCACTGCCATCCACCATGGAAGTGTGGAAGGGAGATTTAATGCCAGCAGCAAGCCGGTTACAACTGCACTCAGATCCCGGATACTGACCTTTCTTCTTGTTAAATATTGAAAAAGCCACTCACTTCCCACACAACTGATGATACAGACCAGTATCAATATTGCTGCGGATATTCCGAAATTATAGATTCCCATAATTGTAGTAGGAAGTAATGCAATGATTACATCCAGCATGATACCGGATGTTGTATCTTCATGTCTCACATGCGGTGAGGATGATATTTTTCTTAATTCTGCCATGCTGCCCTGCCTCCTATTTCTTTCGATTTGCCAGAATGGACTTTCTGGTGCCTGCAATTGTCTGCGTCAGGTGCCGCTTTGCAGGACATACATAAGAACAGCAGCCGCACTCACAGCATTCCATTCCATCCTGTTCCACAAACGCATCCAGCTTTCCGCGTTCTGCCAGAGTTGCTAATTTGGTCGGATTCACACGTCCCGGACATACACTGACACATCTTCCGCATCGAATACAATTCGACGGTTCACAATGTGCAACCTCGTCTATCTGCATACAAAGAATCGCAGAGGTTCCTTTTACCACCGGAATATCGGTTCGGATGACTGCTTTTCCCATCATAGGACCTCCGGCAATTATCTTTTCCGGCTCCTCACCCTTATAGCCACCGGCGGCATCAATCAGCTCCTGAAAGCTGGTTCCCAGCAATACCTTATAATTCTTCGGGTCTACAATCGCATCCCCGGTTACGGTTATAATCCGGTCAATCAGCGGAATTCCCATACAGACCGCTTCATAGACAGCAACTATCGTATCCACATTATGTACGATACAGCCTGCATCTGCCGGCAGCATTGACGAATTAATATATCTTCCGGTATTTGCATAAATTAACTGTCGCTCTGCACCTTCCGGATACTTCGTCTTCATAACCTGAACCTTGATATTCGTATTGTCGGAAAGCTTTTCCTTTAACAAGGAAATGGCTTTCGGCTTATTATCCTCAATCGCAATAATTCCGGAAGCATTCGGAAATAATGACAAAATGATTTCCAAGCCCTGCACCAGCTTATCCGGTTCCTCCAGCATTCTCCGGTAATCCGATGTCAGATACGGCTCGCATTCCGAACCATTTACAATTATATAGTCAATGGAATCCGGATTCTTTGGTGAAAGCTTGACATGTGTAGGAAATCCGGCTCCACCCATTCCGACAATTCCGGCTTCCTGAATGACCTTTAATATTTCCTCCCGGCTCATTTCCGTCCAAGGCTTTACCTGTTCAGAAAAATCAATGGTTTCAAATTGCCCATCATTTTCAATCACAATGGATTCTACCATAGTTCCTCCCGGTGTAAGTCTTGGCTCTATCACCTTCACCGTACCCGAAACAGATGCATGAATTGGCGAAGATACAAAGCCTCCGGCTTCGGCAATTTTCTGTCCGGTCAGAACTCTGTCACCTTTTTTCACTAATGGCTTGGCAGGTGCACCAATATGCTGACTCAGCGGATATACCATATCTCCCTTTGGCAGATAGACCTCTATCTCCTTATCCATGGTCAGCTCCTTGCCTTCGTAAGGATGAATACCACCCTTAAAAGTTAGCAACCCCATTTCCTTTACCTCGTTTCCTTAGAATATTATAATTTTAATACTTTTTCTCCGGTTATTCAACTGATTTCCGCTGGTAAATGTCGGTGCAGCCATGCTCCTGCCAGACCAATCATAACTCCGGCAAGGACACCGCTGATAATCAATACCGGTACATAATAGAATACCACTTTATTTGTCATTAAAAATGCCGCCATCAGAAGCTGTCCAAGGTTATGTGCGACACCACCTGCCACACTGACCCCGACCACAGAAAAGCGGTTTGTTTTTTTTAGCAATGCCATACAGAGCAGACTAAGAGCCGCTCCCGCCAGACTATACAGGACTACGGATAAATTACTAAACAGCAGACCGGACAGCCCAATCCGAAGCAGATTCACAATCACTGCCTCCTTAATCCCGAAACGATATAAGACCAAAATGGTTGTTATATTTGCAAGTCCCAGCTTCACTCCGGGTACCAGTAGATTGAGCGGAACCAAGGATTCCAGCCAACCAAGCACCAGTCCCAACGCTGCAAACATTCCTAAATACGCCACTCGTTTTGCCATATTAGTCAGACCCCCGATTAATGTAAGTTGGTTCAGACTTTGAATACATGATTTTCTGACTCTTGTAGAGTCCGAAATATCCGGATAACATATAACAGATGGATACCATAATCAGATAATAGAATATACCATCCAGACCAAACAGCTCGAAGCTGATAAACAAGGCTGTCATCGGGCTGTTCGTGACTCCGCAGAACACTCCGGTCATACCGGCTGCCGCACACAGCATCGGCGAAAGTCCCAGCAGATTTCCCAAGGTACAGCCAAAGGTTGCACCAAGAAAGAAGGAAGGTACAATTTCTCCGCCCTTATAGCCTGCACCCAAAGTCAGTGCAGTAAATATCAGCTTTAATAAAAAGGCTCCGTAATAGACCTGTCCGTCTTCAACCGCACGAGCAATCACATCCATACCGGTGCCGTTATAATCCGTACCGAATATCAGGGTCAGGACAATGACACCGCAGCCGCAGACCGCAATCCGCAGATAGGGATTCTGAAACCATTTTTTCAGATACTTTTCTGCCTGATGCAGGACAATACAAAATAAAATACTTAAAAATGCACATAAAATGGCAATCAATCCCATTTTTGCAACAGTTGCAATTGTCATTTCCGGTACTACTCCAATGGAAAAATGCTCTCCCTGTACTCCGCACAAAACCGCTATCTGATGTGCAGTCAGGGATGCCACCGTACAAGGAACCAATGCAGCATAATACATAATTCCCACACTCACCATTTCCATCGGAAATACAACCGCTGCCAGCGGTGTACCAAATACCGCGGAAAACGCTGCACTCATGCCACACATGATAATGATGGTGCGGTCTTTTTCATCAAACCGAAAGACTCTTCCGATGGACTCTCCGATGCTTCCTCCCAATTGTAATGCCGCACCCTCTCTTCCGGCTGAGCCGCCGCATATATGGGTCAGCAAGGTAGAAATAAATATCAAAGGGGCGGTTCTTGCATGAATCAGCTCATCTGTCCGGATTGCCGTTATTACCATATTGGTTCCCTTATTATGCTCCTGATGACATAGCTTATATAACAATACAATTAACATACCGGCAAACGGCAGACCTCCAATCAGCCAGACATGATTCTGCCGAAGGGTGGTTACATATTGCATACAATATGCAAACGCAGTTCCTACCCCGCCTACAATCACACCTGTAAGCAGTGAAAATATCAACCATTTTCCAAACACAAGCAACTGCTGTCCTTCTTCCTTTGCAACCTTTTCTGCTTTCTCTATCATAACGGCCTCCCTGCCTGTACCTGTTACTTCCTTCTCTACTGTATCTCAATTACCAATGTGTGCGGCAGACAAACAATGGATTCACCCTTTTTATTAATTGCTGCGTGCTTTACACATATCTGGTCCCTGCAATCTGCTTCCACTATCGTAGCCGCTCCGTTTTCTATCTGAAACAGATTATAGCCCTGCTGCGTCTGAATAGGAATCTGACAATCTTCCTTCAGGCTTTGCTCCATTATTACAGTTCCGTTTAATGAAACCACTGCCTTGCTTCCATTTTTTTGTGTTATGAACATAACTGTAAGCAACAATGCCCCGACCAGCAGAATCCCGCCAATCAAATACCAGTCATTTCTTTTTTTATCTGCTTCCATATCCCTCTCCGCACGTTACCCTTTCATTACAATGCCTTCTGATAGTCTGTATTTACGATGGTAAATGCGTCCTGCAGCCCATCCGTTACATAGACCTCTTTTTCATTTGTTATAAAAATGGCTTCTGCCTGATACTGCTCCAGCAATGAAAGGCTGTCTTCATAGCCCAATACAAAGCAGGCAGTTGACAGACCATCACTAGCCAGTCCGGAGGAACAGACAACGGTAACAGACATCAGACCGGACTCTGCCGGATACCCGGTTGCCGGATTCATAATGTGATGATACCGTATTCCATCCTGTATAAAATATTTTTCATAGTCACCGGATGTGGATACTATCATGCCATCCTCTATCTGAAGCAGACCCATAACTGCATCCTGTGCTTCTCTGGGGTCCCGAATCCCCACCTGCCAGCTTTGATTATCCGGTTTTCTTCCATATGCTAAAACAGTGCCTCCAATCGATACGATGGCACCCTTTGTATGTGTCTGCTCTAAATAGTCCTGTACCGCATCCGCAGCGATTCCTTTGCCGACTGCACCAAGGTCAATGGAATAATCCGTACTGTCTGCCCATATAGTCTTATCAATATGCAGACCTTCATAACCGGTTTTTCCAAGGGCTTCCCGAATCTCCTCTGCTTCCGGAACCTTTGGCTGTTCTCCTTCGATTCCCCATAATTCAACAAGCGGATGTATTGTAATATCTAAGGCACCGCCGGATGCCTCACATAGCTTTTTCGTGTCCTGCAGCCATTCCTGCTCCTGTTGATACAGTGGCACCTCCTGCCCTTCTGCTAACTGCTTATTTATTACTGCAACCGCAGATTCCGGTTTTCTCCATGACAATTCCCCATTATCCAAGTTGTCAATTACCTGCATCACAGCTTCTGCTGTATCTACACTGTCGGAACCATATACCACAGCAGATACAACGGTCCCCATGTGTATCTGGGTAGAGGCAGCTTCCTTCCATTGGTATTGATATACCGCAAACAGGATGCAGACTAGCTGTATTAAAAGAATCACCGGCATTCCGATTACGAACTTTTTATGCTTTGTCTTATGGCGGAACACATACATTCCTAAAATGCTGCCAATACTGCCTCCTACGATTGCAACCAAAAATAAGGTCTTTTCCGGGATTCTCCATGCTCCCTTTTTTGCCTTATGCTTGTCCTCTCCCATTATCACAAATCCGGTCAGATTCGTTACTATCAGATATGCAATTCCTATCTTCTGCCATAGTTCCATGGTTTCTCCTGTCTGATTGCAAGGAAGAGGCTTCCAAAAAACACTTCTGCTTTTCGTAAGCCTCAACAATGATTGTCTATTTGGTCTGTTTCAAATAGCTGTATAAGTTTATGCCCGTTTTACAAAATACTCATCATACCATAACAGGAACATAAATACCGTCCATATTTTACGGCTGTTATCGTATTTTTCTGCCTTGTGCTGTTCCAATAGCTTTACCAGATATTCTGTATTAAAAAACTGCTCTGCTTCCTGACTGGTAAAGGCTTCCTTAATCCGGTTATAATACGGTTCTTCCCGCATCCAGACACGAATCGGAACCGGAAAGCCCAGCTTCTTTTTATCTGCTACCTTTTCCGGTAATACCTCTAATGCGGTCTTACGGAATGCCCGCTTTGTTACCTCTCCTTCTACCTTATACTGTCTTGGTATCCGGGAGGCTACCTGAAATACCTCTTTATCCAAAAACGGTACCCGGACCTCTAAGGAATTTGCCATACTCATTTTGTCAGCCTTTAACAAAATGTCATGCACCATCCAGACATTAATATCAAGATACTGCATCTGTGTTACGGTATCCTTGCCCTTGGTGCGTTCCCAATATGGTTTTGTTACATCCAGCGGATTTACTCCGTTTCGCTCCTTTAATAACTTGTTCTTCTCTTTCTCATCAAAGATAAACGCATTTCCCACATAACGCTCCTGCAGGGTCTTGGAATGTCTTACTAAGAAATTAAAGCCTCTCTTTTTCGGAAACAGGGATGCAAATTTTCCGATTAATCTGCGAATCGGAAACGGAATTACATCGTATGCCTTATTTTCCAAAGGCTCCCGGTAAATATTATAACCGCCAAACAGCTCATCCGAACCTTCTCCGGACATTGCTACCTTTACATGCTTGGCTGTCTCATTTCCCAAAAAGTACAAAGCAATGGCAGAGGCATCTGCTAACGGCTGGTCCATATAATACTGAATCATCGGCAGTTTTTCCCAATATTCCTCCGGAGAAATCACTTTACTGATGTTCTGTACGTGTATCAAATCCGAAAGTTCCTTGGCATAAGAGATTTCGTTATATTTCTTTTGCTCAAATCCAACGGTAAAGGTCTTATCAACATCCGCCAGACATGCAATATAGCTGGAATCTACACCACTGGACAAGAAGGAACCGACCTCCACATCACTAATCTTATGTGCTTTTACGGAATCCTCCATAACGGTTCGGATTTCCTTTGCCCAATCATCCAGATTCTTACTCTCGTCTGCCTCACCAAATTCCGGCTCCCAATATCTGGTAACGGTAATCTTACCGTCCTCATACACCAGATAGTGTGCAGGCGGCAGGCACATTACGCCTTCAAAGAAGGTCTCTGCTGACGGACTGTACTGATAGGTCAGATAATTTTCCAATACATCATGATTTAATTTCTTATCAAAGTTCGGATGCTCCAAAAATGCTTTGATTTCAGAACCGAACATAAAGGTTCCGTTCATATTTGCATAATACATCGGCTTAATTCCGAAGAAATCTCTTGCAAGAAACAGCTTCTTCTCTTTGGTATCCCAGATAACAAAGGTGAACATGCCACGCAACAGATTCAGCATATCATAGCCGTATTCTTCATATGCATGCACCAATACCTCTGTATCGGACTGTGTCTTAAATATATGTCCTCTTTCTACCAGTTCCTTCCGAATATCCTGATAATTATAGATTTCACCGTTGAACATCAAGACCAGTGTTTCATCCTCGTTATACATCGGCTGACTTCCGGTATTCAAATCAATAATACTTAATCTTCGAAATCCCAATGCAACGTCATCATCCAAATAAGTTCCTTCACTATCCGGTCCCCGATGAATAATTGCATTTTTCATATTTTCAATTATCTCTGCTTTTTCCGGCAGATGGTCTGCAAACCCTACAAATCCGCACATGCCTTCGCACCTCTGTTATTTTTATCGTATTTCTAAACTGCTGATTACTATGAGTTAATTTTTATAAATAAACTCTGTTTATTATGGACTGAACACGAACAATTGTCAAGTTACCAGGTCCAGCTTGCAATCCATTTCTGAATCTTCTCTACCAGACGTTCCAGCCATTTCTGGATTCCTTCGGTTACATCAGAGTCATTTGCTTCTGTGGAAGCTGCTTCCGTTGTGGTAAGAAGTTCATCTATTGCACTGCTTGCATCTTCCATGGCACTACTTGCTTCCTCCATGGCACTGCTCGCTTCTTCTGCAATATCCTCCAGATTACCGGCAGCACTGCTTGCCTCTTCTATAGCACTGCTGATTTCCTTCTGGCTGTCTTCCCATGATTCAGAGGCAGACGAACTGAAATCATTCCATGATTCTTTGGAATCTTCAAAGAAATCCTCGACATCTCCCCAGATTGACGGTGCTGCCGTATTTCCACCGGCTTCTTCCGTACTGACTACAGCCTCGGTGGTCGCTTCGGTGGTTACTTCGGTTGCTGACTCTGTGGTTATCTGCTCTGCCGTTTCTGCTTCTGTTGTTATCTGTTCTTCTGTCTCTGTCGATACTTGCGAAGACGCACCGGAATCCGCCAGATACTGATTTCCTATCGTCGGATATGCCAGACTTGTCTCCCGCATCGGATACATAGAACCGTATTGACTGGAATCATGCGGACAGCTCATTACTATCTCGCCGGATTCATAGCCTTTTTCTATAAAGTAAAGATAACGCATGGTATTGGCAATATTCTGCCGTTCTTCTCCATTATTTACATATTGCTTCACATATAAACATATATCATAGGCATAATCGGTATCATACTGCTTCTGTAACTGTGAAAAATTAAGTCCGGTATCCTCATAGTCCAGAATATCATAGGTTCCTGCGTAGAAGTTATCCGAGAACACGCCCTCCTGTTCTACATCAATAAAGGTTCCGTCACTATACAGATACAACACACTTCCATCCGTTGTATTTCTCCATGCAGTTCCCGAAAAATAATCCCGGTTCTGGTTGACCGAGCTTAAAACTCCGCCAAAAAACAATATAATTATTAAATAAGATAACATTCCTATACCGCCCATAACGATACCGGAAATTCCCATTTTCTTTCCGTTATCTCTTGCAGCGGCTACGATTCCCAATACAATTGCAACCGTTGCCAATACTAATCCGAGTACCGGAATACAGAATAAAAGCAGGGATAAAATTCCAAGCACCATAGCCGCAACTCCTAATGCATATTCCGGCTTCTTACTGCCTGTTTCCGTACCGGCTTTCGGCTCATTTTTCGCAGCTTCTACCTGCTGTTCCCCGGATACATCCTCCTCCAGCCACTCATCTTCATCAATTATATCTTCCTCGGTACTGTCATTCATTGTACGAAGCTCTTCTTTTTCCTCATGCTCCTGCATAATCGGATTCCTCCTTTCGATTTGCCTATTGAAATTCCAAAAGGTTCATATCCTTTCCGTCTAATACCGCACGCTCCAGTTGTTCCCCTATATAATCCAGCTTTAGGGAAAAGAAGGACGGATGATGCTCCAGTAAATAAAAGAAAATCCGGTCTCCTTCCCAAATCGGAAGCGATAACACCTCTTTCTTCGGAACCCATACCAGTTCACCCTCATTACAATCTGTCAGCTCACCCTCGTATGTATCCGCGGTATACAGACACATATATTCCATATCTGCCTGTACTACGTCCTGTTCCACCCATTTGCCATCCATCTTCCAGTCATTTAAGCTAATGCCCGGCATCCGGAATGTAAATGTAACGATTCCCCGGAATTTCCAGCTTGTAAGTGTCAGCCCGGTTTCCTCTTTGACTTCCCGCAGCAGACATTCCTCCGGACTCTCACCGGCTTCAAAATGCCCGCCGACTCCAATCCACTTATCTTTATTAACATCCTGCTTCTTCTTGACCCGATGAAGCATCAGATAACTGTCCGGTGTTTCAATATAACAAAGCGTAGTTAAATTATTCCAATGTTCCTTCATATTTAGCTCCTTTACATTCCTATATTGCGGTTTTTTATAATAATTGTCAAGTTCTATCCTCCGGATTTCCAGTAATATCCCAGACTATGTCCCCGCCTGTATACAAAAACGGCAGCAGGCATTTTTAACGCTGCTACCGTCTTTCATCTTCTCATTTATTTTTAGACAAGCTAATTAAATAATACAACCTCTTCCTTCGGTTTTTCCGCCGGCACCACCTTGGTTGCATAAATAACCGGTCCGTCACCCTTAAATTCTTTATAATATTCCTTCTGAACCGTTCCGGTTACTTCTACCCATTGACGGTCCTTTAACATTGCCGCCATATCACTGACACACTTAAAGCCGACAAATGCAATATCCTCTACGCAGCAGGTCATAGCATGTCTGCCCGGTACGAATGCCGTATTTCCGTAATTTTTCGGTTTATAAACCATACCCTTAAAATGTACGGTTTTTCCGACATATTTATCCGGATTATCGGATGCATCAATATAGAAAATTCCAAAATCGTCATCCTCAATTTCAATCACATCCGCATTCAGCTTATATGGCAAATCATCATCTGCATTCTGAAATTCGGTACTGCCGTCCTCTTTTTCAAATACAATGGTAGCCATACGGTTATTTGCCTTTACAATCCGACGGTATTCTCCACGCTTTGTTTCTTCCGTACAACGGTTAAATATAACCAGATTCGCCATTGATACCTGTTCCATCATCATTGCACGCATATTTCCCAGATAGCTGTCAAATGTAGAAGCATCCACATTTGCGACAATCTGCACTACCGTCCAGCCTCTCGGTACATCCAGTGAAAATAACTGTTCCAGCTTCCATGTTCCGTTATATTCAATCAATACCAGCTTTGGCTTGTACTGTGTATGGAACTTCATCAACCGCTCCGTTGTCAACTCCTCCGGCTCTTCTATCGTTTCCAGCATTACGTTATGTGCTGCCAGCTCTGCGGCATCATACTCCTCGATTCCTTCCTCACAAACCAGAAGCAATGCTCTGTCACCTTCATTGAAGTCCTGTCCGATTAATGTATTTTTAATAAATGTAGTCTTACCGCCCTCTAAAAAGCCGGTAAATAAATAGACCGGTATTTCCTTTGGCATCGTTCTTCCTCCTTTTAGACGGAACCCTGTTTCCTGCTTATACTAATTGAAACAATTGTTCTAATTTATCTTCTGCCAGCTTGCTTCCGATAACACACAGCTTTCCGGTATAATCCGGATTTCCTTTTCTTAATTCATATTCGCCCGGAACCAAATCAAAATAAATCCATTCGCCGTTCACATCCGGAACCATACCCTTTGCACGTAATATAATTCCGTATTCCTCGGACTCTGACAGTTTCTTTAAGATAGCTTCCATATCTTCCTTTGTATATTTATGCGGCGTTTCCTTACCCCAACTGGTAAATACCTCATCCGCATGATGGTGATGATGTCCATGCTCATGATGATGGTCGTGGTCATGACAGCATTCCTCATCATGGTGATGATGTTCATGCTCGTGGTCATGGTCATGGCAGCACTCCTCATCATGGTGATGTTGTTCATGTTCATGCTCGTGGTCATGTTCATGGTCGTGGCAATCTTCCTCATCATGGTGGTGATGTTCATGCTCATGCTCGTGGTCATGTTCATGGCAGCATTCCTCATCATGGTGATGATGATGTCCGCATTCCGGACATATCTCTGCTTCTTCCATTAACTCCTGTACCAGAGAATTTCCTTCTGTCATAGCCTTTCGGATAACAGTTCCATCCAGTTCGTCCCAAGGTGTTGTAATAATGGTTGCTTTTTCATTATGCTCCTTTAACAACGCAACTACCGCTTCCAACTTATCCTGTGCCATCTTCTGTGTTCTGCTCAAAATAATGGTGCTGGCACTCTCAATCTGATTATTGAAAAATTCTCCGAAGTTCTTCATATACATCTTTGCCTTCGTTACATCGGCAACGGTTACGAAGCTGTCAAGCTCAAGCTCTGCTGTTTCCGCAACGCCTTGAACTGCCTTAATTACATCTGACAGCTTACCGACTCCTGACGGCTCAATGATAATTCTGTCCGGTGCATATTCTGCCAGAACCTTTTTCAATGCTTCTCCAAAATCACCCACTAAGGAACAGCAGATACATCCGGAATTCATTTCTGTAATTTCAATTCCTGCATCCTTTAAGAATCCACCGTCAATTCCGATTTCACCAAATTCATTTTCAATCAGAACCAGCTTTTCTCCTTTAAATGCTTCTGCAATCAGCTTCTTAATCAATGTGGTTTTTCCTGCTCCAAGAAATCCGGAGACAATATCTACTTTTGTCATTTTAACAACCTCCTATATCAATGATGTACTAAAGTATCGTTCCACTCTATCTGCCAATACGGTTACGATTGTCTTATCGGTTCCGTATTTCTTTGCCATCTTCTTTGCCGCCCAGACATTTGCACCGGAGGAGGTTCCAACCAAAAGTCCCTGCTCGCGTGCCAACATTCTTGCAGTTTCGATTGCATCATCGTCTGTTACTGTAACAATATCCGTAATCATACTTACATCCAGCACATCCGGAATAAATCCGTCTCCGATTCCCTGAATCTGGTGTAAGCCCGGCTCATCTCCTAATAATGCCGATACATTTTTCGGTTCTACCGCTACTATCTTTAAGTCCGGATTCTTTTCTTTTAAATATTTTGCAATTCCCTGCAGTGTTCCTCCGCTTCCGATTCCGCTTACAAAGACATCTACCTTGCCCTGTAGCTGTTCGTAAATCTCTACTGCGGTTGTCTTATAATGTGCATCCGGATTTGCCGGATTCGTAAACTGCTGCGGTACAAAATATTTATCGGAATCTGCTGCCAGCTCTGCCACCTTATCGACCGCTCCTCCGATACTTAACTCTGCCGGTGTCAATATCAGTTCTGCTCCAAGTGCCAGAATGATTTTCTTTCGTTCCTCACTCATATTTTCCGGCATAACAATTACTACGGGATACCCCATCTGCACACCGCAAAGTGCCAAGCCGATTCCTGTATTTCCCGAAGTCGGCTCCAGAATCGTCATTCCCGGTTTCAATTTTCCCTGTCGTTGTGCTTCTTCAAGCATATTCTTTGCAATCCGGTCTTTAATGCTGCCGCCCGGATTCAGAAATTCAGCCTTTGCATACAGGTTCAGTCCTGTACTCTTTTTCAGATGAATCATCGGGGTATTCCCGATTACATCTAATATATTATCCGTCACAATAGCCATGTTCATACCTGCCCTTCTACATTCCTAAGGTATTATATGCTTATTTTCGGTTATTGTCCAGAAGAAGCCTTTAGACATTCCTCCGTAACCTGACGAAGAATCCGGACTGCTTCCTCACAATCTGCCTGTTCTACAATTAACGGCGGAACGATTCTTATAATATGGCTGCTGACGGCTGTAATCAACAGCTTATGGTCGAAGCAGCCATGCTTAACATCAAATGCTATCGGCTGTTCATATTCCACGCCTACCAGTAAGCCTCTTCCGCGAACCTCCTTGATTCCCGGCAAGGTCTTTAGCTGCTCCATGAAATAGGCACCCATTTTCTTTGCCTGCTCCGGCAGTTTACGTTCCATTATTTCTGTTATCTCTGCATAGGAAGCTGCACAACAGACCGGATTTCCTCCGTAGGTAGAGCCATGTGAACCTGGATTCAATGCAGTGGCAGCTTCTTCGGTTGCACAAATAGCAGCAATCGGCATTCCTCCGCCCATTGCCTTTGCCATTGTAACAATATCCGGCTTAACTCCATAAGACATAAATGCCATCAAATCACCGCAGCGTCCCCAACCGGTCTGCACCTCATCAAACAGCAGTAACATTCCTCTTTCATCGCAAAGCTTCCGAAGTCCCTTCAGAAATTCCTCGGTTGCCGGATACACACCGCCCTCGCCCTGTACCGGCTCCACCATAATTGCTATGGTGTTTTCGGTGCAGGCTTCTGCAAAGGAATCCAGATTATTGTATTCTGCATATGTAAAGCCCGGAAGTATCGGATGATAGCCAATCTGACAACCATTATCCGGCTGTCCGGTTGCACTTAATGCTCCGTAGGTTCTTCCATGGAAGCTGTTTTTTGCCGTTATAATATGGTAGTGTTCCGGTCCGTACTTTTCAACGCCGTATTTTCTTGCCATCTTTATCATGGCTTCATTGGCTTCTGTTCCTGAATTTTGAAAGAATATACGGTCCATACCGATGCTTTCACATATTAATTTTGCTAATTTTGCCTGTGGAATGGAGTACGGATAATTGGATGCATGTATCAGCTCTGCTACCTGCTCCTGTACTGCCTTTACTACCTTTTCATTACAATTTCCGGCAGAGCTTACTGCAATTCCCGCATAAAAGTCCAGATATTTTGTTCCGTCTGCATCATATACATACATATCTTTTCCGCGTTCTGCGACCAAATCAAACCGCTCGCCAATGCCTATCATATATTTATCAACGGTATCCTTTACTTCCTGTCTTGTCATTCCTGTTTCCTGTAATAACATTTCTCATCCTCCGTCCCGATGCTTTCTATTTCTTCATCATATTAAGTATGCCTAAAATGTATCACTCTGCCTGATAATTGTCAAATTTTCTATGCTTTTTCAGCATTATTTCCCCGACAATACCTGATGTAAAATATCTGCCAAGGGTTCCATTGCATTATTTGCCTCCTCCACTGTATTGGTCTGCCCCCCAACTTCTATCAAGGTAGCCTTGGGTCTCCGGTCAAGATTATATTGATACCCCTTTATGTAGATTCGCCGCAGGAAGTCCGGATACTCTGCACTTCCCTTCAGATACATTTGCAGGCTGAAAGCAAGATTTGCCTGCCGGTTCGGATTTGCCAGATATTCTAATTCTCCGTTACTGGTTGTGCGGCTGACTCCGTTAAAAAACATGATTTTTGCGGTAGGTTTTCCGTTAATTTCCGTTACCAGATGAGTATTTTCATTTACACCGTCACGATGCAAATCAATGACAACCTCTATGGAAGGATGCTCGGCTAATATTTTATCAATGGCTTCTCCGGATGCAGTATATGCATAGTTGCGGTCTGTCTTACCGTCTATCTGGTCGTATACGGTACGGTCATGGTACACCTTATAACCATATGCCTCCAATAATTTAGTCAGGGTATCTCCAAGTCCGATTGGTGTATCCTCCAATACACCGGGACGGCTATCTGCAAACTCCTCCGTCGAGCTATGGGTATGATATATTAAAATCTGATAGTCCGATGCATCCTGCTGCATCGTCATATCCATGGACAACAGGGCATCTGCATTCATTTCCTCCCGGTTCACATACGTTGTGGAATCCACTACATAACAATGGTCTAACATGAACTGAAAATCCGTCAACTGCTCTCTGGTATACTGAATTCCTGTAATCTGTGCAGCTCCGGATACCGGGATGGTTCCGTTTATATCCACATTCTCTGCTGCATTTGCATTACCCGGACTCTGTTCCGCTACCGCATCGGTTGTTTCATCCTGATAAAAATAATCCGGAATCTCGCTTTCAATACTCTGCTCCTCTAATACCTGTCCGGTCTCTCCGGCATAAAGCAGACCGGGAAATACACTCCGCATGACATCCTTTGCGATTTCCTGAGCCTGCATGGTATGCGTCTGTTGAAAGGTAAGCCCCGGCAGCAGCCGCTGTACAAAGGTTTCCTTGGAATGCAACAGGTAGCCGGTCAGTACAAACAGCATGATTCCGATTGCAATCCATTCCTTCCAGTTTATAACGATTGTACTCCGGTGTGCCATTGCTTCATTTAATTGTTTCCATTGTCGCAGCTTGTTTTTCATATGTTAATTATATGAATGCTGTAACCGATTTATGGCTTCGGATATTGTAAAACTAATGCGTTTTATTGCCTCATCAATATTTTTAGGTGTTACAAACATATTTGCCAGATACGGCTCAACCATTTCACAGGCAAGCTGATAGCGTTCTGCATCTGTAAAGGATTCCATTGCCTGTCTGGTTCCGTTTTTCCCGAATGCCTCCAGCATAACATCCATTGCGTCATCCACAATGGCGGGAACGGATATTACCGTTGGTACACCGATAGCAATTACCTTAACGCCCATTGTGCGTTCTGTAATTGCTTTCCGGTGATTTCCGACACCGGAACCAGGTTCGATTCCTGTATCTGCAAGCTGAATGGTTTTATTTAACCGGTTAGAATTTCCGGCTGCTAAGGCATCGATTACGACCAGAACATCCGGCTTTACCATTTGAACCACCCCTTGCAGAATTTCCTGACTTTCCATTCCGGTCTGTGCCATGACTCCGGGAGCTACCGCACTGATTTCATATGGACATTGTACCAAATCCTCCTGTATCAGATGTCTGGTAACATACAGGTTATCAATCACCAAAGGTCCTAATGCATCCGGTGTGACCCAACGATTTCCAAGACCTGCAACCAAAATATGCTTTGCATCCCCAAGCATCGTTTTCAAATGCTCATAAAGGGATTGGCACATCGGCTCATGATAGTCCTCATCACTGCAACGCAATTCCTCACTTTCCAATGTAATATAGCTTCCCTTGGGCTTTCCGATTTTTTTAGCTCCTTCATCGGAATCAATATGAATCCGCGTTTCCTTCATATCATTATCCCGATTTATTTTCGTTGTCACATGGACTCCCGGTATCATTTCCTGCGAATCCAAATCCTCCCGTAATTCTACCGCCAAATCCGTTCGTTGCATATTCAGCATATTCTTCACCTCAACCATTGTTTTTATATCATGTTCTATCTCTTTCATTCAGTATTTGTAGTTTCTGTTTATTTATTCTGTATGCCTTTAGACATTTGCATATTTTTGCATATTTTTTTGCATATTTTGAAGCAAAACTTTTCAAAAATCAGTTGACAAATTATCTCTATCTGTTTATCATGTAATGGTATGTTTACGTGAAATTGTCCGTGTCCGGTTTTTATGTAGGCTGCAAAGTTGATTTATTATCAGAAAAATTTATAAAGTATACGTATGGAGGTGTAGGATTTGGCTAATATCAAATCTGCTAAGAAAAGAATCAAAGTTATCGAAACCAAGACTTTAAGAAATAAAATGATTAAGTCTAAGGTAAAGACCATCATCAAGAAGCTTGAGGCTGCCATTGCTTCTGGTGACAAGGCTGCTGCACAGAGTTTATTGGTTACTGCTACCACAGAGTTATCTAAGGCTGGTTCTAAGGGTGTATATCATAAGAACACTGTTTCCAGAAAGATTTCCCGTATGGCTACAGCAGTCAATAAGATGGCTTAATCAAATTAATAAAAATCGTTATTTAACCCAAAGAAACATCCCGATTTCGGTCTTATAAAACCTATATCGGGATGTTTCTTTTTCTTTTCGTTTATTCTCTTCCACTCCAGCAATAGGTGCATAATTTATCCGGCTCGATTCCTACAGCCGCAATCATGTCATCCAGCCGATGATAACGCAGCGAAGTAAATTTCAGCTTTTCTCCGATTCGTTCTACCATTTTTTCATATTTTTCCGAATTATAGTCTGCATACTCCCGCAACACATCGTCACTGACCGGACCGTCCTCCAATTCCTGAATGACAACCCGCGTAATCAATTCCATTTCTGACTTAGAACGTGAAAAGTTCAGATATTTACATCCGAAAATCAACGGCGGACAAGCCGGACGGATATGTACCTCTTTCGCACCGCTCTCATACAGAAATTCCGTTGTTTCCCGTAACTGCGTTCCCCGGACAATCGAATCATCAATTAAGAGTAACTTCTTTCCCTGTATCAGCTCCTTAATCGGTATCAGCTTCATTTTTGCGATTAAATCACGCTTACTCTGCATTGTAGGCATGAAAGAACGCGGCCACGTCGGAGTATATTTTACAAACGGTCTTGAGAACGGAATGCCGGATTCATTGGCGTATCCGACTGCATGTGCGGTTCCGGAATCCGGAACACCGGCAACAATGTCCGGCTTTACATGGTCTCTTCTTGCCAGTAATTGTCCGCAACGATACCGCATTTCCTCTACGTTTACTCCTTCATAGGTAGAGGACGGATACCCATAATATATCCAAAGGAAGGTACAGATTTTCATGGCATTCCCCGGCGTAATCAGGGTTTTGACGCTATCTGCTGTCATAACCACAACCTCTCCCGGTCCTAACTCCCGTTCTGTGGTATATCCGAGATTCAGATACGAAAAGCTTTCAAATGCCGCACAATATGCTCCGTCCTTTTTACCGATAATTACCGGTGTACGACCATAACGGTCTCTTGCACAGTAGATACCTACCGGTGTTAAAATCAGCATAGACATAGAGCCGTCTATGATTTCCTGTGCATACCGGATACCATCTATGAAATTCTCCTTTTGATTGATAATTGCTGCCACCAATTCGGTTGCGTTAATTTCCCCGTTGCTCATTTCAAAGAAATGTGTATTGTTTTTTAATATCATCTGGATGATTTCTTCTGCATTATTAATCTTTCCTATGGTTGTTATTGCAAATGAGCCATGATGGGAACGTACCAGTATCGGCTGTGCTTCATAGTCGGATATACAGCCGATTCCCATATATCCATGCATATTGTTTGCTTCTTTTTCAAACTTCGTACGAAACGGTGCGTTTTCAATTTTATGAATGGATTTTTCAAATCCCTGCTCTCCATAAACTGCCATTCCTGCACGTCTGGTTCCCAGATGGGAATGGTAATCTGTCCCGAAGAACAAATCAAACACACAATCTTCCTTTGATGCTACTCCAAAAAATCCACCCATTTCTAACCTCCGCTTACTTTCTTCTACTTCTTATTTCTTTATTGTCCGGAAAACTGAACGATTAACAATTCAAGTCCAATCGTATCCTGCCATCGTCCTTGTTTAATTCCGGCATCCGTTTCCTGACAGGCATCTAACATTTCTAATAGCTGTTCATAGCGAAAATGCTTTACCTGATTCTTGTACTTTCCTACTGTAAATGGCGGTATCCCCACCTTAGACGCAATGGTTGCCGTATCCATCTGCAACCGGACCAGCTCCGATACCTGCAATAAGATATGAATTTGTCTGGTTAACAAATAAAGAATCCGCATTGCCGGTTCCCGCAGAGCAAGTAAATCCTGATAAAGCTTCACTGCCTGCTCCCGATTCTGGTTGCCAATTGCATCCAGCATATCAAAGATTTTGTTTTCTGCCTGATTGACACAAACCGCCTGCACATCCGCTAATGTAATACAATCCCGCTCAAGGGCATAAGAAATCACCTTCTCCAGCTCCATCTGCAATTGATTCATGCTTGCTCCGGCTTCCTCCAACAGACATTCTGCAGCTTCCTCTGTCAACTGCTTTCCTTCATTTTGACATTGCTTTACCAGCCATATCATTAAATCCTTTGCCTTTGGGGTCTTCATTTCTGCCGGATACCCAAGCTCCTTTACCTTCTTATAGAGCTTTCCCCGCTTATCCACCTCTGTTTCCACAAATATAAAATATGTGGTATCCGGGAACTGACCGAGCCGCTCCTCAAAGCCATCGGCACCCTGCTTGAACCATCCGCTGTCTTCTATGATAATAACCCTTCTGTCTGCAAAAAAAGGAAGTGTCTCCGCAATATCGGCTACCTCTGTACCGGAAATTCCCTTTCCCACAAACCGGGTGATATTCATATCATCTCCATCCGGACAAATGGCGGCACATAGCTTATCCCGATACTGATGCCGCAGATAGACTTCCTCTCCATATAGAAGATAACAATGCTTTAATTCATTTTTCTTAATCTGTTCATTTATCGTCTTCATGCAGTTAATTGTAGCATATCCTGCTGCTTTCCGCTACTGCTTTATTGCAGTCCTCTTCTAATTCTTTCATACGGATATACCTTTATTTTTTCATCAGACACCTCCACAATGACAGCTCCCTCTTCATCGGTTCTGTATATACCTGCATTTACACAAGAAAGCCGCTCCAAGGTTTCTGCATGTGGATGTCCGTATCGGTTCTGCACACCGCACGATATAAATGCTATATCTGGTGATACCCGGCTTAAAAATTCCATGGTGGAAGCACCGGAGGACCCATGATGCCCTACCTTTAAAAGCTCATATTGCTCCTTTAGCTGTTCCGGCTCCTCCCGCAATATCCATTGCTCTCCCTTTGCTTCCAAATCACCCGTCAACAGCATATCAAAGGATTGATAGCTGACAGATAACACCATCGAGCGGTTATTCTTATCCGGCAATGCCTTTTGCCAATCTGTATCCGGTGCTATACAACATATCGTAATTTGGTCTATCTGCATACTTTCTTTGCTGTTTAAGGTGCGAATCTCAATTTCTGCCTGTTCTGCCGGTGTAAGCAATGTCTGAAACTCCTCATCCGTCAAAGCAAATTCCGGTACGACCAGCGTTTTAATCTTAATTTCACCCTGCTTGGATAAGTCTATCAGCTCTTGTATTCCGTTTACATGGTCTTCATCCATATGACTGACAAATATATAATCCAGCGTATTGGTTCCATAATATTTCAACGCAGGTGCAAGTACATATTCCCCAATATGTGAGCGGGAGCTACTGCCGCCATCGATAAGTATATGCTGCCCTTCCGGGGTTTCCAGTAACATACCGTCACCCTGTCCGACATTCAGCATGGCAATCGTAAGGTCTGTCTGCGGTTTTAGAAGTATCCATCCGGAAATTACTAAGATTGTAAGCCCTAACAGCCATTTTCTTTTATAACGAAGCACCAGAAAAAAGGCAAGTAAGACTCCGTAATATAAAACCATCTGCCAAATCGTAATTCTTCCGACATGCCAGACACTTCCCGGCAGCTTCTGTGTCAGGCGGCACAAACCGGTTATAAGCTCTAACAGCCAGCCGCAAGGCAGCAGTATTATCCGGGCTATCCCGAATGCCCATGGATATAACAGCAGTCCTAATACTCCGGATGCAATTATCGGTGTCATAAGCGGTACTACAATCAAATTTAACAATACACCGTATACCGGAAAATCGTAGTAAAAATATATCACAATCGGTCCGGTAATGAGCTGAAGCAGTATGCCGGTCCGTAATTGCTGTCCTAAACGAAGTCCATGTACTTTTAGCCTTGCGATTTGGTGCTTTTCACATTGTTGTTCTTTACTTTTCTTCTGTTTCCACTCGGTAATTTCACGTTCTACCATAGGAGCAATTCCTCCCAATGCAAAGACCGCCCCAAAGGATAATAAAAATCCGGCATCCTCTAACCGCCATGGATTTTCCAGTAACATCCAGAGACAGGCTACGCCCATTGCTGTGAGCATATCATAGGTTCTTCCCAGCATATCTCCACCCAGTGCAATTCCAAACATAATGACTGCTCTTATCGTTGACCCGCTAAAGCCGGTCATCCATCCATATGCCACTAACAGTACCATTACCGGAACACCCGCTCCCCAGCCGGAAATCCCTGTTTTCCGCAAGCCTTTGTATAGAATTGACCCCAATATGGATATATGTAATCCGGAAATTGCAAGAATATGTGCAATTCCGCTTTTTTGATATAGCTTTTTCAATTCAGAATCCAGACCGGTGCTATCCCCCAGAAGCATGGCATTTAAGGCTCCCGCATACGGTTCCGGCAATAGCTGCGAAAATGCCTGTTGACTGTTCCGCCGATACTTTAACAAGCCTTGCTGTATCCGGTTATTTCGTTCATTTTGAATATGCCCCTGTCTTAAATATCCAAGAAATGTAATGCCCCTAGCCCGATAATAGGCTTGTGCATCAAATTCACCCGGATTGGTCGGCTTTGACGGTATTTGCAATTCTAACTCCCATTGAACCCGGTTACCTGCCTGTACCTCGCCTATTGCTTCTTCTCTTTCATATACCAGAATCCGATATGCCTTTGTAACCAGATAGTCTTTTCCTTCTATCCGGCTTGTCTGTATCAGGATAGCTCTTTTTTCTCCGGATTCTGTAATTCTTTGAACCGTTCCTGTCACCGTACAGATATGAGAATCTTTTGAAGTCTCCTGTTCCAGATAATCTATATATCTATCCGGTATCTGACAACGAAGTCCATTTCCCGTTCCCAACAACATACAAACAAAAAGGACCGGCAATAACCGCCTTTCCGGTCTTTTCCCTTGCATCGTCCTCATGCAGAAGAAAAGAACCGGAAATCCAGCTATGCCAAGCCCCATTGCCATATATGGATTCCATCCAAACCACTCACCAACTACAAACGCCGCGACTCCAAACAGCAGCGGACGTTTTATCATATCCTGCTTCCTTTCTGATTACAGATTATTATTTATACTATATAACTATATATTTTGTATATATCGTCTATGAAGCTTCTACTTCATCTTCATATACCATATCCATCTGTTGCTCAAACATACCGTCAAACGGTATCGTTTCTCTGTAAAATTCCTGTTTTTCGCCGTTAATTAAGAATTGCACCTTATTAATGGTCGGCAATGAGCATAAGGAATTTACCACCGAATAAATCGTTACCATATCCATACAGGTATCCAGTGTATTGTTAAACTCACTGGAAAGGTCTACATAACAGACTCCATCCTTAATTGAAATCTTTTTCAATGTAGTTCCCTGCGGAATTGTCGGATAATATCCTTCCCGCAATGGTCCCGTAATTAATGCTTCGATTATAAGCTGCTCCAGAGACACGTTCGTTGTAATCTCTACTGCCTTATCGTATTCCAGCAGCTTATCTCCGGTAGCATTTGCAAAATATAAGGTAATTACACCCTTTTGCAGATAACCACCCTCTGTCTCTGTATCTACAAAAGATATTTCATCATAGGTCTCTATCGTTGTTCCGTCTTCCATCATGGTTGAGGAATCATAGATTTCAAACTGTACACTGTCTACATAATCTAACTGACACAGAGTTTTGGTGATTGCTGCCTTTGCCAGCACCTCAATATACTGGTCGTTTAATTCATTTGCTACATTTACATTGATTTTTACCATAGCTGCCTGTTCATCATAAGAGCTTCGTATCAGCTTCATGGCACTTGATATTAGATTATTCTGCTCATTTAATGTCGTTGCAAATAACACATCCAGTATCTCAATAATGTTCTTTTGCTTTGATTTGTTTGTATTCAAATCATAAACCTGTGTTGTCAACTCATAGTTGCTTCCATCTATGGTATAGAGATAAATACTGTTTTCCGGCAATTGTACTGTCTCTGTTGTTGCATTGCCTGCCTGTGAGCATCCAAATAAGCCAACCGTCATACAGACAAGCAACAGTATACTTATCCAGCTTCGGATTCTTGTTTTCATTGACTTCTCCTTTCCCATTAACTGATATATGTTAATGGTATCCGCACAGTAAAGGTCGTGCCTTCTCCCGGCTTACTATATAACTGGATTGCACCCTTATGCATCAGAATGGCATTTCTTGTAATTGCCAGTCCGAGACCCGTACCGCCGATTTCTCTGGAATGTGACTTATCGACCCGGTAAAAGCGTTCAAATACCTGCTCCTGACTTTCCTCCGGTATTCCGATTCCGGAATCTGATACCTTCACATAAAAGAATTTATGGTCGGCATCCAGATTCACCCGAACCCAGCCGTCATCCACATTATATTTTACTGCGTTTTCAATCAGATTCGAGAATGCCAGAGACATTTTAACCTCATCAATCTCTGCCATGACCTCTCGCATACTTTCAAATACAATCTCAATATTCCGCTTCTCTGCAATTGGCTGTATCCGTTTTAACAGCAGCTCTAACAGCATATTGATATTTACGGTTTCAATATTCAAATCCACCGCCTGCTTATCCAGACGAACTAAGGTCAGAAGGTCGGTAATAATCTTATTTTCCCGTTCAATTTCACCTGCAATATCTGACATAAATTCCCGATACATTTCAACCGGAACATCCTCCTGCCCTAACAGGGAATCCGCCAATACCTTCATAGATGTAATCGGTGTCTTTAGCTCATGTGACACATTTGATACAAATTCCTGTCTGGAGCTTTCCAACACCTGAATTTTACTGAGAATCTGATTCAGCGTTTCAGCCAAATCCTGTATTTCCGTACTTCCTTCGATTTCAATATTTTCATCAAAATGTCCCTCAGATACCTGCTGCAGCTTCTGATTCAAAACCTTTAATGGTCTTGGCATAAAGAATGCCAGCAGCATCGAAATTACCAACGCAATAAAGGCAAAGAGTGCATACAGCATCCGGCTCTGTGCCTGCATAAACGCATCCGTTTCAACCAAATCCCGCACAGATACCATACAAATAATGACTCCCTGTGCTTTCTTCGGCTCTGCCGGGCCGGAATTTGCAGACTTATTGTTCTCTGCCGTCGGTGTTACTGTGGTAGAATCCAGAATCGGAACCATAATCTCTACATACTGATTCTGGTTCATTATCTTATATTTGCTGGTCTGCCCCGCCATCATAACTTCATGTACTTCCTTGGACATCATATACTTATTCTGTTCAATGGTATATGTATCCTTTACGATTTTATAATCGGAATCTACAATGATAATTCTTCCCTCTAATACATTGGCAATCTGGTCAATTTCTGTATTCAGATTATCGGTGCTGCTGGAAATCCTAAATTCATTCAAAAACACCTGACTGGCAAGAATGTTGCACTGGCTCTGTACCTGAGCCACCTTATTCTGCAAGGATTTGTTGTGATAGGATTCCAGAAATATCTGTCCGCAGGCAATAATAATAATTACAATTGTCAGAAAGCAACTGATAAAGATAGAAAAACGAAAGCTCTTTAATTGTCTCTTTAGTGGTTTAAGCCTGGAAATAGTAACCAACCCCCCACTTTGTATGAATATAATTAGGCTCTCCCGGATTACTTTCAATCTTTTCTCTCAAACGACGAATATGTACATCCACCGTACGAACATCACCGGGATAATCACTTCCCCATATGGTTTTTAACAGACTTTCTCTGGAATATACCTTATTCGGATGGAATACCAGAAGCTCCAGCACGTCAAATTCCTTAGCCGTCAGATTAATTTCCTTACCGGCAATTACCACCCGCCGGCTGTCGCAATCCAAAAACAAATCTCCGGCCGTAATCTTTCTTGCCGGCTCTACGGTCTCCGGCTTCTTTCCGTTCCGGCGGATAATTGCTTTAATTCTTGCCTTTACTTCCAGTATGTTAAACGGTTTGGTAATGTAATCGTCTGCTCCGTATTCCAGTCCGAGAATCTTATCCATATCCTCTCCCTTTGCCGTCAGCATAATAATCGGCATATTGGAAAATTCCCGAATCTGCTGGCATACTTCAAGACCTGTAAGCTTTGGCAGCATAATGTCCAACAATACCATATCATATTCTGTCTGTTTTGCCATTTCCAGTGCTTCTTCACCGTCATAGGCACAATCCACCTGCATATCATCCTGCTCCAGACTGAATTTGATTCCCTTGACAATCAGCTTTTCATCATCTACTACCAATACTCTTTTCATGTTCCACCTCATTCAACTGTAATATAATCCTGTATATTATTAAAAATACCCTCTTTAATACCGGGGATATTCATTAATTCTTCTATGCTAGAAAATGCCCCATGCGACTGTCTGTACTCAAGAATGGCATCTGCCTTACTTTCTCCAATTCCCGGTAGCGTCATCAGTTCATTTTTATCTGCATGATTAATGGAAATCCGTCCGTCTGTACGCGATGCCTGCTCCTCAGAAGCTGCTTCTTTATAAGTCTCTCCGATTGCCGGAATATAAATCTGCATTCCGTCTTCCAGATACCCTGCCTGATTCACAGCACAAATATCTGCCGTTTCCATACATCCGCCCGCCTGCATAATCGCATCATAAATTCTGCTTCCGGCAGGCAGCTCATAGACTCCGGGGACCGCCACCTGTCCACAGACAAACACAAAAACCGTTCCGGTCTCCTCTGTTTGCCCGGCATCCTGTGTCATTGATTCCTGCGTCGTTCCTGCCTGAACTGTTTCCGGTGTGGCTGTTTCCTGCTCCTGCCCGGTGATAATTACTTCCTGTTTTTCTTCGGTATCGGTCAGGATAAATTCTTCTCCGACCCCACTGCAACCGGTCATATAGATTCCCATCACAAGCAGACAGCCCAGCCGCCATTTCTTTTTTATAAAGCTATAAAATCCATGCATTTTCTGTTTTCTCCGTTTCCACAAATTTCATAGCATAACATAGAATTATTTTACCATACTTGTTTTTTATTACAATAGGTATTTATAAAATTTTTTCTTTACTTCCACTTGAAGATAACAAGACCTGCTACCGCAACCAGAACGCCGACCAGCTTACTCCACTGAAAGCCTGTCCGCTCTACCGAAAACCATCCGAATAATTCTATCAGATAGGCTACCACCACCTGCGAAATTACGATTAACAGTACCGCCTGTGCCGGTCCCAGATTCTTCATACTGATGATAACGGTTAATGTAATAAACGCACCGATTACGCCGCCCAGCAGCATATATTTGTGGTCTACCTGAAACAGACTGCTGATAGCATTCTCCTGACGCTCCTTTATCAGCCAGATTACAACACAGACGATAAAGCCTGTTAGCTGCACCCAGCTATTTGTCAGCCAATTCCCTGCCTGCTTTGTCACTCCTGTATTGAACACTCCCTGTATACTCATGAGTGCTCCTGATATTAATGCAATAATAATGCCCCACATAGTCATTTTCCTCCTGTTTTGATGCTAATAGCATACGCAGGATATAAAAAACTATGCAGGGCATTTAATTATCAAGAATTTATAATATTATTGTAAGCGTTCTGTCATGGCAGTCTGTAGCTGATTTAATTCACTTGCAACATCACTGCCGCCCCAGATGTTCTTAAAGCAGATTTCCATATCTACCCAGAAATCACCGTTTTCCAATGCCTTCGGAGCAGCTACGGTACTGCAGTACTGATTATATACCATAGCTTCATTGGCATCCGGACGGTCTATCATTGCTCTGGATGCTACTCTCTGACATAATCCATACAGGTTATTTGCATATTCATAGGAAAGATATGCAGCAAACAGATTTGCATATTCCGCCTGTTTGGTAAACGGACTTACATAGGCTCCATAGGTTACGGATAGATTTTGCACCGGAAGCTCTGCGGATAATGCCGGCACCGGACAAAGTGCATAACTGCTTCCATAGGTTCCAAGCTCCTTTAATACATCCGTCTTTACCATTCCGTAGACCAGCGTACCGTTAACCAGCTCGGATTTTACCTGCTCATAGGTACTGGTATCCACATCTATAGAAAAGTATTCATGCAGGGACTGGAAATAGGTCAGATTCTGAATTACCGCATCATTATTAACCTGAAAATGGCTCTTATCCTCTCCGGTTGCTCCTAATATATCTGCACCGGTTCCTAAGAACAGATAGTCAAAAAACGGGTCTGCAATATCCCATCGGAAAATCACCTTGGAATTTGTCTCGTCCTCAAAATTCACCGCAAAATCCGTAATACTTCCAAAGCTCTCCGGCTGTGTCGTTACTGCTGTATCATAAATCATCATACAGGTGTCAAAATAGACCGGATAGCCATATTGCTTTTCACCCGAGGTACAGGCAACCTTCGCAATCTGCGGATATTGTTCATTCCAAAATTCATCGGTATACCATGTATTTTCCGCAATCAAACCTGCCATCTGGAACTTTTTCACATCACTGTTTGCCGCTATCATAACATCCGGCCCGGTTCCGTCAATGTTTGCCTTGTTTATCTGCTCGCCGTAGTTTACGTCCGATACATTGGTACAAACCACTTCGATTCCGTATCGTTCATGAAAGTCAGCCGCTGCTGCTTCATAATAAGGAGCCATATCCGTATCTGTGTACCAGAAATTCAACTGCACCGGAACTTCGGTTCCGTCCTCGGTCTTTGTCACCTTTGATACCGTATCTACTTCCTTTTCAAAGGTTTCATATGTGACCGGAGCTTCGGTTGTATTCTCCTCCTGCTTACAGCCGGTTGCCAGTCCGGCAAGCATTGCCAGTATCAGACTAACGACTCCCAGTTTCCGAATTATATGTGTATCCTTTATCATAGCTTCTGTCTTACCTTTTCTTTCTTTTCCTATCGTTTCACAAATTAGAATAAAGGTTCCTTCAAAATAGCGGTACCGATACCCTTTGTCGTGAAGAACTCCAATAACAGACAATGTTCAACTCTTCCGTCCAGCACATGGACTCTTGCAACGCCATGGTTAATTGCCTCGATACAGTTTGTCAGCTTAGGAAGCATACCTCCGCCGACAACACCCTTTTCAATAAATTCCTGTGCTTCTTCCACCGTCATTTCTGATATTAATGTATTTTTATCCATTGGGTCTACAAATACACCTTCAATATCTGTTAAGAATACCAGTTTTTCCGCTTTGATTGCTCTTGCAACCGCACATGCGGCATCATCTGCATTAATATTATATGACGCAAAATCCTCTCCCAATCCAATCGGTGCAACAACCGGTATAAAATCATTGGAAAGCAAGGTGTTTAATATCTGCTCGTCTACCTTTACAACCTCTCCGACATATCCGATGTCCTTGCCGCCCGGCAGCTTTTTCTGACAGGTCATCAGTCCGCCATCCTTGCCGCTGATGCCGACTGCCTTTAAGCCGAGCTGCTGCATCATCTGTACCAACCCTTTATTTACCTTGGATAATACCATTTCTGCGATTTCCATGGTTTCTGCGTCTGTGACTCTTAAACCGTTCACAAACTGCGGCTCTTTTCCGGATAGCTTTACCCATTTACTGATTTCCTTACCGCCGCCATGAACGATAATCGGTTTCATACCTATCATTTTTAATAAAGCAACATCCTTAATTACGTTATATTTTAACTGGTCATCCAGCATCGCACTTCCGCCGTACTTTACCACAATGGTCTTACCACGAAACTTCTGAATAAACGGCATTGCCTCAATCAGTGTCTGTGCCTTGATAATTACCTGGTCCATACTGTTTTCATTATTTATCATGTTAATACTCCTTTTCTCCTCTTGCTTTATGAACGATAGTCTGCATTAATCTTCACATAATCATAGGTCAAATCACAGCCCCAAGCGGTAGCCTGTTCTTCTCCCTGAAAAATATCTGCCAGAATCGTAACCTTTTTCGGTGACAAAATATCCGTTGCCTGTTCTTCGTCATAATCGGTTGCCATACCATGCTCTACCAGTGTCAGTACACCTTTTTCGCTGGCTATCTGTATCTGTACCTGTTCCGGATTAAATTCTGCACCGGAATAGCCCATGGCACATAGGATTCTTCCCCAATTTGCATCCATACCGAAGATTGCCGCTTTGGTCAGGTTCGATGTTATAATGGACTTGGCAAGACATTTTGCCTGCTCTTTGGTTGCCGCATGTATGACGGTTGCTTCTAATAATCTGGTTGCTCCTTCTCCGTCTGCCGCAATGTTTTGTGCAAGGTAGGTCATAACCTGAAGCAATGCCTGTCGAAATACCGGATAATCCTCATCCTCCTGTGACAACAGCTCATGCTCTGCCAAACCGTTTGCCAATACAATCACACTGTCATTTGTAGAGGTATCTCCATCTACAGATACCATATTAAAGGTGTCCTCCACCAATTCCTTTAAGGTCGTACTTAACAGCTTTGCAGGCACCATGGCATCGGTTGTTATTACGCCTAACATGGTTCCCATATTCGGATGTATCATACCGGAGCCTTTGCACATACCTGCCATTCGTACCGTCTTTCCCTTTATGGAAAATTCAACTGCTATTTCCTTTGCATGTGTATCGGTAGTCAGAATTGCCTCTGCCGCATCATGTGCTGCCGATAGCTCCTTGCTTAGATGTTCTCTTAATTTTGTAATTCCCTGTTCAATAATATCCATAGGCAACGGCTGTCCGATTACACCAGTAGACATTACCATAACCTGTTCGGTCTTTATATCCAGCTCGGATGCAACTGCCTTTGCTGTTTTCTTTACGTTTTCGTAACCATCTGCACCGGTACAGGCATTTGCGATTCCACTGTTAATTACAACTGCCTGTGCTACTCCATTTTTATCAAGCATGGCAGAATCCCATTGTACCGGGGCTGCCTTCACAAGATTTCTGGTAAATACGCCTGCCGCCGCACATGGAACCATGCTTACTACCATTGCCATATCCTTATTGGTCTTTCCCGGCTTGATTCCTGCCCGCAGTCCTGCCGCCTGAAAGCCCTTCGGACTGGTAATTCCGCCATCAATCGTTATAATTTCACTCATCCTTCTGCCTCCTCTTTCTATGGGAACATTGGTGCCAAAGTCAAGCCTTCTTCTTCCGGCAAACCAAATATCAGATTCATATTTTGAACTGCCTGTCCGGCAGCACCCTTTACAATATTATCCAAGGCACCCATAACTACAACCCGGTTGGTACGTGTATCCAGCTTAAAGTTAACATCTACATAATTGCTGCCCTCTACCCAGCGGGTTTCCGGACAAACACCCGGCTCCAGAACTCTTACAAATCGTTCGTTTGCATAATACTTCTGATAGCATGCACGAACCTCTTCCTCTGTTACGGATTTCTTTAGATTTGCATAGCCTGTCACCAAAATTCCCCGATTCATCGGTACCAGATGCGGGGTGAATATGATTTTAATATCTTCCCCTGCTGCATATCCCAATTGTTCTTCAATCTCCGGTGTATGCCGATGTGTCAGCACACCGTATGCTTTGATATTTTCATTTACTTCACAGAACAGATTATTTACCTTTGCTCCACGTCCGGCTCCGGAGGTGCCTGATTTTGCATCAATGATAATGGAATTGGCATCTATCAGCCCTTCCTTTACCAACGGATAAAAAGACAAAATGGAACAGGTTGTGTAACAACCCGGATTCGCAATTAGTCTTGCACCCTTTATTTTCTCTCGGTTGATTTCACACAAGCCATATACAGCTTCTTCTATAAACTGTGGGCTTTTGTGTTCAATTCCGTACCATGCTTCATAGGTTGCAACATCCTTAATCCGGAAATCGGCACTTAAGTCAATAATTTTAACTTTGTTCAATACCTCTTCATTCACTAACGATGCACAAAGTCCCTGCGGGGTTGCTGTAAATATTACATCTGCCGCCTCTGCCAATGCTTCCATATTATCATCCATACAGGTTGCATCCACAATCTGAAACATATTGCCGAATACTTCCGAATATCTCTTATCTATGTAGCTTCTGGAGCCATACCAGACAATTTCCACATCCTTATGTCCCATCAGAAGTCTTACGATTTCCTGTCCTGCGTAACCGGTTGAACCAATAATTCCTGCCTTAATCATGCTTCATTCCTCTTTTCTGTTTTATCCTTTTACATATTTTTCAGAGGTCTGTCATATCCTCAGAAATTAGTTTGAATATTTATTCACATATGCTGAATATTATTTCAACTTTTCTAGGATATTGCATCAATATTCTTTGAAAAACTGCTTGCATAATATGCATTATAGTTGTATATTTGTATTTAGTCAATGGCAAAATTGATAAATTGATTAGACGATGAATTTAAGGAGGAACATTCATGAAAGAGAAAGTTGTATTAGCCTACTCCGGCGGTTTGGATACTACCGCAATTATCCCATGGCTGAAGGAAACTTATGATTACGATGTAGTCTGTGTCTGTATTGATGTTGGACAGGAAAGTGAATTAGATGGACTGGAGGAGCGTGCGAAATTATCCGGTGCAGCTAAATTATATATTGAAGATGTCGTAGATGAATTTTGTGATGATTATGTAGTACCTACCGTTATGGCAAACGGTGTCTACGAATATAAGTATCTGCTGGGTACTTCTATGGCCCGTCCTGTTATTGCAAAGAAGCTGGTTGAAATTGCAAGAAAGGAAAATGCCGTAGCAATTTGTCATGGTGCAACCGGAAAAGGAAATGACCAGGTTCGTTTTGAGCTGACTATTAAGGCATTGGCACCGGACATTAAAATCATTGCTGCATGGAGACAGCCGGAATGGACTATGGATTCCCGCGATGCTGAAATCGAATACTGCAGAAAGCATGGGATTCATTTACCGTTCTCTGTGGATAACAGCTATAGCCGTGACAGAAATTTATGGCATATCAGCCATGAGGGACTGGAATTAGAGTCTCCTGCCAATATGCCTAATTATGACCATCTGTTAGTACTCGGTACTTCTCCGGAGAAAGCACCGGATGAGGGTGAATTTGTAACAATGACCTTTGAAAAGGGTATTCCTACCAGTGTAAACGGTAAGAAGATGAAGGTTTCTGATATTATCCGCGAGTTAAACCGTTTAGGCGGAAAGCATGGTATCGGTATCATTGATATTGTAGAAAACCGTGTTGTTGGTATGAAGTCCAGAGGTGTTTATGAGACTCCGGGCGGAACGATTTTAATGGAAGCTCATATGCAATTAGAGGAACTGATTCTGGACCGTGATACCTTGGCATTCAAGAAAACGATTGGAAGCAAGTTCGCAGACCTTGTATATGAAGGAAAGTGGTTCTGTCCTTTACGGGAAGCTTTACAGGCATTTATTGAAAAAACACAGGAGCGTGTGACCGGTGAAGTGAAGTTCAAGCTTTACAAGGGAAATATTATCAAGGCAGGTACAACCTCTCCATATTCTCTGTACAGTGAGGAATTAGCAAGCTTTACTACCGGTGATTTATACGACCATAAGGACGCTAACGGCTTCATTAATCTGTTTGGTCTGTCTATGAAGGTTCGTGCTATGCTGGATGCAGAGCGTGAAAAGAATAAGGATAAGTAAAACCTTTCCAGAATACTGAAACAGGGGTGTTGGTAAATGCTGCGGCATTTACAACGCCCCTTTTATTTTGGGATTTTCTACGTTGTCCATGTAATTACTCTCCTATTCCAAATATTCCAAATTTATAATGGCACTACAATTTCTGAAATTGCTACCAAGGTTGCTTCTCCGCTAATTGTGATTCTATTTCCTGTTTGAAGTGTGCAGTGCAAATATCCGCCACGCTTTGATGCCTGATATGCCAGTATATCTTTTTTCTTTAATTCGTTTGCCCAATATGCAGCAATCTGACAATGAGCCGAGCCACAAACAGGGTCTTCTGCAATACTTAATTTCGGGCAAAAGCTGCGAGATACACAGTCCGTCTCCGTTCCAAGTGCTGTTGCATTTTGGATTCTTCCTTCTATACCACGCAAAAGCTCCTGATTTGGATTCATATTCTTAACAATATCTGCGGATTCAAACACGCATATTAAATCCAACCCCAATACTGCTTTTACCGGACGAACTCCAAATGCTTTTTCCATATCATCCGTAACCGGTATTTCCTGCAATTCATAGGTTGGAAAATCCATTTCGTATAATTCACCATTTCGCTGAACCGTCAGAGTTCCGCTGAGCGTATGGAATTTTACCTGTTCCCGATTTCTTTCATAATGATTTAGGATGACGTATGCAGATGCCAATGTAGCATGTCCACATAATTCAACCTCGGTTCCCGGTGTAAACCAACGAAGGTGATACCCTGCTGCTTCTTTTACAATAAATGCCGTTTCTGAAAGATTGTTTTCCATTGCCAGCTTCATCATAGCTTCTTCTGAAGCCCAGCTATCCATTACACAAACGGCAGCCGGATTTCCCGAAAATGGTTTGTCTGTAAATGCGTCTACAATGTATTGTTTCATGTTATTCCTCCTACGATTATTGGTAGTCTGATGCCATATTTTTTCATTTCTCATTTAATTTTTGCTTGTGATTCTGAATGTACGTTCAACCATACAGAACATTAAAACGAAGAACACTAAAATTTATATTGACATTCGCTTATTTCAACGGACAGAAAAACAGAAACCTGTTGCTATAACTGACAAACCATTATATATTCTTCCTCGTTCTCATTAACGATTTGAAATCCTACTTTTTTATACATCCTTACTGCATAATTTTGCTTTTGAACAGCTAATGAAGATTGTTTGTATCCATGCTTTTTCAATTCATCCAGCATCGTTTTCATTAATTCTGTACCAATTCCATAATTGCGATATTCTTTTAAAAGCGAAATAGCAAAAGAAGGTGTCTTATTATCAATATGCCCGTAATCATCCATTATACGAACCCACACCGCACCAACTATTTCATTACCAACCTCCGCAACAAAGCATATATCCCCCTCTTTATGTCCAAAATCATCAACATACACCTGCAATTCCGGCTGGTTAATAATATCTTTAGGCGGTGCCTCCACACCATCTGGAATAAATATTGCCTCATATAAAAAAGTATCCAATACTTTAACTTCTTCTTGCTTTATTTTTCTTATTATATAGTCCATAAAACCTCCTGTTTGTATATTTCATTAAACTGAAATTTTCACTATCTTAGTTTATTCTTCTTTCAATGCCTTCTTAATTCTGCTAAGTGATTCCGGAGCAATCCCCAAATATGTAGCCACATAATGTTGTTTTACCGTTTCACATATCATAGGATACAACTTTTTAAAATGAATATACCGCCCTGTGGCATTCTCTACAAGAAATGCATTTTCCCTATATATTTTATAGCGTAATGCATTTTCTAAAAGCATTATATAAACATCTTTAAGCTGATTATTTTCATAAATAATCTTTTTCATTTCCTGAACACCAAAGAACATCAAAGTTGTTTCTTCTAAGGTTTCCCAAGTAACAATGCTCTCCTTGTAACCAAACAATCCTTCATCCATACAAAGAGTTCCCGGAATCGAAAAACCGCGAGTGACATCATTACCATCACCATCTACATAATAAGCTCTACAAATTCCATTCAATACCAAAGCTGCTGTTTTAGTTTCTTCACCTTGATTTTGCAAAATGCCACCTTTAGCAACCACACGAAAAACAGACTTATTTACAATTATTCCAAGAACTTCTGCATCTATCTCCATGCCATTTTGTTTCGCTATTTTCATTAATTGATTAACTAAATAGTTTCTATCCATGATTCTCCTATAAAGTAATTATATAAAATACAACTGAAATCAAATTCATTCCACTATGTGCAATCATAGGAACAATAAGATGTTTACTCTTTTTATATCCCCATATCCATAATAAACCTACAACAAAGGAATGTCCCATGTTGAACCAGTCAAGCAAACCAAACATTATATTAAACAGTAAGAGTGCCGTAGTTTCTCCCAAAACACCTGCACAAAAGTTCTTTGCAAATCCTCGAAAGAAAATTTCCTTACAAATGCCACTTACAACCCCCAGCGAAATAGCCATCAGAACAATCTCACCCACAGTCAATCTATCCCATCCGCCAAATGCCAAATCAGTTCTTCCTCTCATCACAATAAGAGAAACCAAACTCATTACAGAAGATGCACCTGCCAAAACAATTCCAAGAACAATATCTTTGCTTAGAGTTGACTTATCAAATATTTCTTCTTGTAAACTAATACCACTTTGTTTATACAAAAGAATAGCACTCGGAAGAAGAATAAGATTTGCCAGTATAAGAACTAAGCAATACACGTTTAAATTTGCATTAGCATAACTTGCAATATCGAGTAAGTTCATTCCTGTTTGATAATTTTGACAAGAGCAAAAGACCTCATATCCTGCTACTATTATTGTTAATAACGTTGTGATATTTAGTGCTTTTTGAGCATTCTGTAAATTTGTATGATTCATATCGCGTCACCTCCAAGGTGACTATATTACATAACCATATTCTTTTCATTGACATATGTTAAGAAAATCCAAAGTTTCTGTTCCCTATATAATTATTCTATCGAGAACCCCAAAATCACCAAAAACCAATTTATCTATTTCTTTATTAAACTAGTATAAGTATCTAATATAATTTCTTTTAATGCTTCTTTATTGTCAACATCACCAACTAAATACATTGGTTTTGCTCCATCATACGGTATGGATTTTTGTAGTAGCCATATTATCACCTCACCACCAAACCGGAATTCTTAATATTGTGTACCTTTTATACAATTCCGCCATGTTTCACTTGTTCTTCTCTAAGTTTAGCTAGTGTTCTTGCTCCGTCCGGATTATACAAATCCAACAATTCCAAAAAGTTACCTGTTTTTTTACATCCACTCAACAATAAACGCATCCTATCCGCATCTTTTCCAAACATTAATCCGAGTAAACTCATATCATACTGATTTTGCTTATCACCCAGCACCCCTTGCTCATGTAAATCTTCCATAAAACCATTTGTACGAACCTCTGTACCTATTTGCGTAGCCACATGATACAAATCGGGGTCAACCCTATGCAAATAATTTAAGTAGCGTGTTTCAATATTCTTTTTGGGAGTACCACTCATTATCCAATTTGCAATATCTTCCACAGAAGCTCCCACACCTTCATCATCAAGTAAATGCATCTGGTATCTTCCACTTTCAGTCTTCGTAAAAGTATACTTTCCATCCTCAGAATACAATGTACTTGACCAGGAATTTTTCGGAGCAGCCTGTTCTCTTACAAGTATTCCAAATGCATCCACTGCTGTTCTTGCCGAATCGCAATCTGCCCCATCTGTCGGCAATTCCATTTTTCCTAATGCAACTGCCGTTTGTACCAGCTCATAATCTGATATTATCTCTCCATGATAATAAAACGATTCTCGTTCTTTTAATTTATCAAATGAAGCAGGAAGCTTTACTTCTGCCAATTGTTCCTTAGAAACTATTGTATAATCTTCCTGTTTTTTACTGCCTGATGTCCGCATTTGGACTCTGGAACCATTCGTTATCTTCGTACCGTATTTTGCAGTAACCATATGCTCTGTTATGGTTACTTTCCCAAAGTTGAACAGACTGTTTCCATTTCCTAAAGTACCAAATCCATCAACTTTCATCGCATAGGGAAATGATGTAGCTCTATTTGTATTTAATATGGAATACGAACCAGTGTAAAGCATATTACTGTTCTGTATTTGCATAACTAAATCCTCCTGTAACATTCTTATTCTCAAATTACTTTTTTACATCTTTTCCCTTTATATCGACACTTTCTATATAAAAGCTAATAGTGCGTTAAATCCCGATTATCTATTATTTCCAAAAGGTTTATACTCAGTTTTTATCCCATCCTTTTCGATTATAATTACTAAATCCTTATACTTTACAGGCTCATTTGAATCCGAATTAAAATCTAAAACATATGTTACATATTCATTCTTCGCAACCTCATATGTTTCAGAGTAATCTGAAAGCGAATGTTTTTCCGTTACGTCTCTAAGGTTTACTGTCCATTCCAGCTTATCGTTATAGGTTTCAACCTCTTCGTATGAATCATCTGCAACATTGTACAAATATTTTATACTATCATCTGATTTATAAAATCTTACATACTTTCCGTCTGATGAAGCTTCCACAAACACACATGGATACCCTTGTATTTGTGTCATCTCAATTGGTCTAAAGTCACAAAATCCTACAAGCTGTTCCTTTTTTAGATTATATACCCATATTCCAATATAATCATACATTATTACTTTATCCGAATCATAATATATAAAACTTGGCATGGTTGCTTCCAGCGGCATTTCTTCTTTTCCTATTTCTGCCGCCGACACACTTGAGAAATTATTTCTTTTAACATGTAACCCGACAAAAAAAGCTGTACCGATTATAATTGAAAAACACGCTGCAAAAACCAATATCTGTCTCACACTATTTTTATTATCTTTTTTATGTGCTTCATTAATATATCTCTCATCAATATTTTCCATAATTTCAAAAAGCATTTCTTCTTTCATAGTTCAACACCCCTTTCCATAAGATAATCATGCAATTTTTTTCTAAGTCTTTTTAATGTTACTGATACATGATTTTCAGTCATATTAAATCTTTTTGCTATATCCTTTATGCTATCAGAATACCAATAACGGCACACAAATATTTTTCTTTTTTCAACCGGTATCTCCTTGAGAAAAGAATTCATGCTTTCTAATAGAATTTTCCTGTTCCATTCCTCTTCCGGACTTCCTGAATCAGCAATTACCTCCGAAAGCTCATCTAAAATTAAAGAAACCTGCCCATTTCCACGCTTTTTAGCCCGATTTTTCTTATAACAATTAAATGAAAGATTTCTAACTATTTTGCCAAGATATGTAGATAGCATCTTAGGTCTGTTCGTAGGGATTGAATTCCATGTATTCAAATATGTATCATTTACACATTCTTCTGCATCTTCATGATTGCCTAGTATATTCCTTGCAATGGATAAGCAATATGGACCATATTTTTCAGATATAACAGAAATTGCAGTTTCATCCCGGTTCCATAACATTTGAACAATCGTATTATCATCCATAACTGTGTCCTCCTTTCACCTATATACACAATATTTTTATGCATATCTGACAAAGGATTCATTCATAATCGTAGGCTGATATTCATTTTTCTTACGTTCATCCTCCATGAATACCTATATTTCACCTAACGGTGTTATTAGTTGCATTTGATTTTTTGCTTGTGATTCTGAATGTACTTTCAACCATACAGAACATTAAAATAAAGAACACTAAAATGTATATTGGCAGAATCCGGTATCCTATTAAATCACCAAGGAAGCCAAACAAAGGCGGAATAAAGGTGGAACCGACATAAGCACTTGCCATTTGTATTCCAATGATTGCCCCGGAGTTTTCTTCTCCGAAATTACTCGGTGTGGAATGGATAATACAAGGATAGATAGGTGCACAACCCAAACCGATTATTATAAACCCGATTTTTGAAATCATATTATAACCGGTCGGAATAAACAACAAAATAATACCACAGAGCAAAATGCCCGTTCCGAGTCTAATCATTTTTCTGTCGCCGAATTTATCTGTGATAAATCCGCACAAAAATCTTCCTACCGTTATGCCAATATAAAACAACGATGCCAGTTGTGCCGCTTGCTCCGCAGGCATATTTTTTACTTCTGAGAAGTAGGTACTTGCCCAATACATGGTTGTTGCTTCTGCTGCACAATATGCAAAAAAGCCAATAAGAAGAAATGGCACACCTTTTATTTTTAATGCTTTCAGCAATCCGATACTTGTTTCCTGCGTAACAGATGTTTCTTTGTTAACTTTCCAAACAGGTAAGGTGAAAAGAAGAAGTACGGCGATTACTAATTGTAAAGTTCCCACAATCCGATAACCATTGTTCCAGACAGAATGCGTCAGTGCATAACTCATAACAAATGGACTGATGATGGTTCCCACACCCCAAAAGCAATGCAGCCAGCTCATACATTTGGAAGAATAATGAAGTGCAACATAATTATTCAAGGCGGCATCAATTGCACCTGCTCCAAGTCCATAAGGAATCGCAAAAACAATCAGCATCCAAAAATGGGTTGAAAATGAAAAACCAAACAATGCAATTACGGTTAAAAACACGCTGATTACGGTAACAATTTTTGTACTGAATTTTCTCGTTAATCTGTCGGAACAAAGGCTTGATACAATGGTTCCGCCGGAAATAAGCATCGAAAGAACACCCATATAAGAAATGGGTACATTCATTTCTGTGTGCATTGCCATCCAGCCTGAACCAAGCAGCGAATCCGGCAAGCCAAGACTTATAAACGCTATATATATCAGTACAAGTAACATTGAATACATAACAGCTTTCACCATTCTCTTTTCTACAAATTGGAATTTACTTTTTGTTCTTTTCAATAATAACCGATGATGCAATCGCATATATAATGGCAATAATTGCAATAACTATTACCACATAAAATAACCATCCTGTTTTAAGAATCATATCAACCGCATTGATTGTAAAAATAATTCCTAGCATCAGAAAAACAATTCCCGACTGCTTATAATGTGGCTTTTTATCCATAACTTTTCTTCCTTGGAAGCATAAATATAAGCATTATTAAACAAGAAACCTTTTTCATTAAATTGCAAATAACTAAAAATAAAGCACACTACAGCTACAATTTCCAAAGTAATTGCTCCTATAACATTTCCCATACCATTTCCTCCGTAAGCTGCAAAGTTTCTGTTCCTTACAAATTCCAATTTGTTAAATTCATATCCGTATTATACCATAAAAATAACGGCACTGCATATCTCTTTATCCATATACAATGCCGTTACCTTTATTTTCCTTGATACACCAAACAAAGCACATTCCTGTATACGATACTGTCCTATAAGGAATTTCACTTGTTTTGTTTTAGTGGAGCTGGCGGGAATCGAACCCGCGTCCGAAGGTCCTTCCGATACAGTTTCTTCCATTACAGTCCGCATACATTCATTCCCTCGTCTGATTGCCTACGAACGGGCGACCAGCCTCAGTAGCTTCATAAATCTTCAACTGCCGCAAAGCTTAAGCAATTGAGTGCCCCACATGGATGAAGCCGGTAATCTCAAGCTATGGGAGACTCAAGGCCGACTGCTGCTCTTAGGCAGCTAATGCAAATTTTTCGTCTGCGTTTATATTTAGATTTCCAAGTTTTTACGTGGGCTTGGACCACGAATGGCTTCTGTAAATTCAAAACCCCCGTCGAAACCAGTACAACCCCGAATGATTGTATGGTATTCAGACGAATCCTTACCTCTATACTATCTATCTTATTTTCAATTGTCAATACCTATTCTTCCATGGTTCCTTCTGCCGGTGCGGAATCTTCATTTTGTATCTGACGATTCAGATTTTCAAGCTCCTGACTCTGAATATCAGACTGACTCTGTCCTGCTGTATCCTTTGCATACATTTCTTCTGCATGATAAGACGGATACAGCCAATATTTTCCTGCTAAAAATCCAAGTCCGCCACCCAGAATGATACAGCCTGCCAAAACCCAGAGTAAATTGTGCAAGCTCTTTTTCTTCTGCTGATTCTGCTTCTTTTTCTTGCCCTTATTTCCTGATTGACTCATGATAATCCCTGCTTTCTGTATATTTACTGTATAATATGTTTCTGTTTTCTGCTGTATTATTGCAGATTCCGAATCTTAAATTCCTTTTCTGCTTCTCGCTTTTGGTCCTTCTTCGCAATATCCTGACGTTTATCATATAATTTCTTTCCGCGTGCCAGACCAATCTCCACCTTTACCAGACTGTCCTTAAAATATACCTTCAGCGGAACAATGGTATAGCCCTTCTCCTTCGACTGCCCCATCAGCTTATTGATTTCGGATTTATGAAGCAATAATTTTCTGGTTCGCAGCGGGTCCTTGTTAAAAATATTTCCCTTTTCATATGGAGTTATATGCATATGATAAATATATACCTCTCCGCCGTCAATACCCACAAAGGCTTCCTTGATACTGCAATGCCCCATACGCAGAGATTTTACCTCTGTTCCCGCTAATGAAATTCCTGCCTCGTAGGTATCTTCTATAAAATAATCGTAATATGCCTTTTTATTATTTGCAATTAAGCGACTGCCCTTTTCCTTTGCCATATTGCCCTCCTGTTATCCCTGCTGCTCCTCTTCCATGACAGAGGCATCCACTAACATAAAATCAATTGTTTTCATGAGCCGGTCTGTATCCTTTACCATTATACACACCTTCTGTCCCAATGTATACTCTCTGCCAAAGTCTTTTCCTATCATAGCATACTTTTCTTCGTCATAATAGTAGTAGTCATCTATCATATTCGTCACATGCACCAGACCTTCTACTGTATTTGGCAATTCCACATACATTCCCCATGCATTCATACCAGAAATCACGCCCTCGTAGCATTCACCGATTCGTTTGGACATATATTGTACCTTTTTAAGCTTTTCAACCTCCCGCTCGGCTTCATCTGCCCGGCGTTCCAGCTTTGAACACTCCTCCGCTACCTTCGGCAACAGCTTCTCGTAATGTGTCCGCCTTTTTTCCGTCAATCCACCATGTAGATTTTCCTTGATAATCCGATGGATTTGCAAATCCGGATACCTTCGGATTGGTGATGTGAAATGACAATAATATTGTGTCGATAACCCAAAATGTCCGCTGCAAACAGTTCCATATTTTGCCTGCTTCATGGAACGAAGGGTTAAACGGCTAATCATTGCCTCCTCCGGTGAATCTGCAATCTGCTCCAACAGCTTCTGAAACTCCTTTGGATGAATCACCTCGGTTGCCGCTTTAAAATAATAACCGAAATTTGAAATCAAAACACTCAGGCTCTTAATCTTTTCTGCATCCGGAGCTTCATGTGTCCGATATACAAATGGAATTTCCTGCCAGAAATAGTCTTCTGCCACTGTCTCATTGGCAATCAGCATAAAATCCTCGATTATCTTATTTGCCGTCCGACGCTCATACGGTTTTATCTCAAGCGGAATCCCCTTTTCATTCAAAATAATATTGGTCTCCGGGAAATCAAAGTCAATCGAACCTCGTTTTTTTCTTTTTTCCCGCAAAATATCCGCTAATTCCTTCATGTTCCGGAACATAGGCAATAATTCTTTATATTGCTCCATGGTATCTGCATCCTGCTCCTCCAATATCCGATTCACATCTGTATAAGACATTCTCTGATTCACCTGAATGACGCTCTCTGCAATTTCATGGCTGACTACCCTGCCTTTTCTGTCAATCTGCATAATACAGCTTAACGCAAGCCTGTCCACTCCCTGATTCAGGGAACAGATTCCATTGGACAGCTTATGCGGCAGCATAGGAATTACCCGGTCAACCAGATATACACTGGTGCCGCGTCTTAAGGCTTCCTTATCCAGCGGAGAATATTCCGTTACATAATGGGATACATCTGCTATATGCACACCCAGCTCATATCCCTCTTCCGTCTTTGTCAGTGTAATTGCATCATCCAAATCCTTCGCATCTTCTCCGTCTATGGTTACCGTCTGCCATGCTCTTAAATCTTTTCTGCCTGCATAGTCTTTTGCCTCAACTGTTTCCGGTACTCTCTCTGCCTGCCGCAGCTCTATATCCTGAAATTCAACCGGCAGGTCATATGCACGAACAACGGACATAATATCGGTTCCGGGGTCATTGATATGCCCTAATATTTCCGTAATTCTGCCCTCCGGCTTCTGTCCCTTTCCACCGTAATTCATAATCTGAACCATAACCTTATGTCCCCGGACAGCCCCCATGGAAAGTGCCTTCGGTACATATATATCCTGACAGAATTTCTGATTATCCGGTATTACAAAACCATAGCCCTTTCCCGGATTGTAAGTACCTACCAATTCCTTCAGTCCGCGTTTTAATATTTTAATTATCGTTCCCTCTTTGCGGTGACCTCCCGCTGTCGATTCATTTGTAACCTTCATCAGTACGGTATCCTGATGCAACGCACCGTTGCATTGCTTTTCCGGAATAAAATAGTCTTCGGTTTCTCCTTCTACCGTTACAAAGCCATATCCCCTTGCATTACCGGTAAAGATTCCGCAAACGGTATCCTCTGACATTTTTTCATACTTTCCCCGCGGTGTTTTGGCAATCAGACCATCCTCTGTCAATTCATTCAATATCTGCGATAATATCGGTTTATCTTCTTCCCGTAATTGAAACAAATATGCCAATTCCTTATATTTCATAGGTTTGTAAGCCGAACTGTATATAAGCTCTTTTACCTTCCTTTTTTGTTCCTCGTATTCGCCCATAACTCCTCCATATCGTTTACAGATTAAAAAAAGCTGCCGCTAACACGACAGCTTTTATCACTTAAAAAATTCCCAAACTCAATACCAAAGCCAGTACAAAAAATAGGATTGCAAGTACCGTTGTAACGGTTACTAATACCGATTCCTTTGAACGACCCTTATTCTTACTCCAGTAAGTCTCAGATGTGCCTCCGCCAATTGAGCCGGACAAACCATTTGTTTTTCCTTCCTGTGATAAAATAATAACTGCCATGACAACAGAAATTAACAAAAATATAATTGTAAGTGCAAGTTTCATAATAACACCTCCGTTCCAAAAAAACTCAACTAGGGCTAATTTTAGCATAGGTATCTATGGTTTTCAAGCACTTTTTATCATTTTATCAACCGGATTCTTGTATTTAAGCCGTTCCGGCTTCATATCCTTACATTCGATAAATGGATACCTTACCCAGCTCTTCTTCTATCCGGAGCAACTGATTATACTTTGCGGTACGGTCTGAACGACATGGGGCTCCTGTCTTAATCTGTCCGGCATTTACCGCAACTGCAAGGTCTGCTATGAAGCTGTCCTCTGTTTCACCGGAACGATGGGAAATTACTGTACTGTAACCGGCTCTGGTTGCCATATGAATCGCATTCAGTGTTTCTGTCAAAGTTCCTATCTGGTTATATTTAATCAGGATGGAATTGGCAATTTCATTTTCAATTCCCATGGCAAGCCGCTTTGTATTGGTTACAAACAAATCATCCCCTACCAACTGAATTTTATCTCCCAGCCGGTAGGTCAGCAGCTTCCAGCCCCGAAGGTCATCCTCATTTAAGCCATCCTCCAGCGAATAAATCGGATACCGCTCTACCAGTTCTTCATAATACTGTACCATTTCTTCTGCATTTCGATATACCTCTTTTCCGGACATCTGACTTTCTCCCGGAAAATAATACAAATCCTGTGTTTCAATATATAACTCCGATGCTGCCGCATCAATTGCAATTTTTACATCTTCTCCCGGTTTGTAGCCGGCAGCCTGAATTGCTTCCATAATAATATCCAGTACCGCCTGTGAAGATGGCAGATTCGGAGCAAATCCACCTTCATCACCTACCGCTGTAGATAAGCCCTTATCCTTTAAGGTCTGTTTCAGGGTATGATAGATTTCACATGCCATCTGCATTCCCTGTTTAATCGATTCTGCTCCTACCGGTGCTATCATAAATTCCTGCAAATCCACCGTATTATCGGCATGTTTACCGCCATTTAGTATATTCATCATCGGAACCGGAATCGTTCTTGCATTTACACCACCGATATAACGATATAACGGCATCTTCAAGGCTGTGGCTGCCGCCTTGGCTACCGCAAGGGATACACCAAGGATTGCATTGGCACCATATCTTGACTTATTATCGGTTCCGTCTGCCTCCAGCATGATTCGGTCAATTTCTGCCTGTTCAAATGCATTTTTACCAATCAGCTTGTCTGCAATTCTCGTATTTACATTTGTAACTGCATTCTCTACGCCAAGACCCTGATACCGCTTTTCTCCATCCCGCAGCTCCAGTGCTTCATGTTCACCGGTAGAAGCTCCGGACGGAACCTGTGCGATTCCACTTACACCGGCTTCAAGCTCAACCTCTACTTCGATGGTCGGATTGCCTCTGGAATCCAATATCTCCCTCGCATGAACATTTATTATCTTTATTGCTCTCATAAAAAATCCTCCTGCACATTACTTCACATTTACTGTAAGTATGTGCAGGAGAACCTAAAATCATACCAAAATTCCAATTCTTAGTATTTATTTTTTAATTAATAAAGAAGTTCCTGTCATTTCCTTTGGCTGTGGAAGTCCCATAACCTGCAACAAGGTCGGTGCAATGTCTGCCAGACATCCGCCCTCACGCAATGTATACGCAGAATCATAATTAAAGAGAATAAACGGAACCGGATTCGTTGTATGTGCGGTATGCGGCTTTCCTGTCTCGTAATCAATCATTTTTTCAGCATTTCCATGGTCTGCACAGATAAACAGAACACCATCCACCTGCTTAATTGCTTCTACGGCCTTTCCAACACATTCATCAACGGTCTCTACGCCCTTAACAGCGGCAGGAATGACACCTGTATGACCTACCATATCCGGATTTGCAAAATTAATGATAATCACATCATATTTATCGGATGTAATTGCTTCTACCAAATCCTTACATACCTCCGGTGCACTCATTTCCGGTTGTAAATCATAGGTTGCAACTGCCGGGGATTTTACCAGAATACGGTCCTCATCCTTGTTTGGCTCCTCAACTCCTCCGTTAAAGAAGAAGGTTACATGTGCATACTTCTCTGTTTCTGCCAGACGAAGCTGTGTCTTTCCGTTTGCAGCCAGATATTCACCAAATGTATTGCGAATACCTTCCTTCTTAAATGCTACATATTTATTCTCAATGGTTTCATCATAATCGGTAAAGCATACATAGGTGAGCGGAAGGAATCCGTCTTTGCGTTCAAAGCCCTTAAATTCTTTGTCACAGAATGCACGCGTAATCTCTCTTGCACGATCCGGGCGGAAGTTAAAGAAGATAACGGAATCATTTGGCTTTACAAGTGATAATGGCTTTCCTGCTTCGTCTGTGATAATGGTAGGAAGTACAAATTCATCCGTAACATCCTTTGCATAAGAATCTGCCATTGCCTGTACCGCATCGGTTGCCTTTTCACCTTCTCCATATACTAAAGAAGCATATGCTTTTTCTACACGGTCCCAACGGTTATCTCTATCCATTGCATAATAACGTCCGGATAAAGAAGCAATCTTACCAACACCTATTTTCTTCATCTTAGCATCCAATTCTGCTACATAATCCTTACCGGATGCCGGCGGAGTATCACGTCCGTCTAAAAATGCATGTACATATACATTTTCAATTCCCTGCTTCTTACATAACTCCAGCAGACCGTATAAATGTGTATTGTGACTATGCACACCACCATCTGATAACAATCCCCATAAATGAAGGTCGGAATTATGCTGCTTTACATTATCAATTGCCCGTAACAATTCCTCATTTTCAAAGAAATCACCATCCTGAATTGCCTTGGTAATCTTTGTCAATTCCTGATATATAATACGTCCGGCACCAATATTCATATGTCCGACTTCTGAATTACCCATCTGTCCGTCCGGAAGACCAACTGCAAGTCCGGAAGCATTTCCCTTTACAAACGGACATTCCTTCATTAATTTATCCATGACCGGTGTATTTGCCATTGCAACTGCATTTCCTTCCGGATTGTCGCTCAAGCCATAACCATCCAGTACCATTAATACAACTGGTTTCTTACTCATTACGCTATCTCCTTTGAATATTATAGTAATACGACTTATTTTCCGTAATTATCTTAACATAATCATTTCTTGCATTCAAGAATTTTATACGCCACATTTTCTCATTTCAAAAATGTTCCGGTCTTGTTATAGCTTCCTATATTTCCTTAAATTCCCAGAATTTTCTGTAACTCTTCTGCTGTCTTTTCCAGTAATTCCTGTGACGGCTTCTTATCCTTATCCAATGCTTTTGCAAAGACTCCAAGCTTACTGCTAACCATGGAATTTGCAATATAGGTTTCTGTCTGGCCCATATCCTGTGTTATGGAAATCTGGATTTTATCACCACCGGCAACAATTTGCATACAATATCTTCCGACTGCCGGGAGCTTAATATACTTCAAAATACCAATTTCCTTGTATTCCGGCTTACCGGCGGTAAAGCTGCAATCCTTAATTTCTTCATATAATTCTGCGGTTGTGTATTTCTTATTTGCTTTTAATTTCTTATAATCTTTCATTTCTGTACCTCCATCTTTCCCCATTATGGTAAATCCTATTATAAATTACAAAACATCACCAAACAATGTGTAACAAGCTACTATCGTTTCTGCCATGTTTGGTGATGTTTCTTTATCGTTTCCGACTAATCAATGTTATCAATCGCGTTTATTTATGCGTTTACAACCTTACCGAAATCAGCCTTTAAGGAAGCACCGCCAATTAAACCTCCGTCAATGTCCGGCTTTGCAAGCAACTCTGCTGCATTTCCTGCATTCATGGAACCGCCATACTGAATACGAACAGCCTCTGCTGTAGGTGCATCATACATTTCAGCAATCAAATCCCGGATTCCCTTACATACTTCCTGTGCCTGGTCAGAGGTAGCAGTCTTACCGGTACCGATTGCCCAGATTGGCTCATATGCAATTACCATGCTCTTTACCTGCTCTGCGGTAATACCTGCCAAGTCAGACTTAATCTGAAGACGAATCCAATCCATAGTAACGCCTAACTCTCTCTGCTCTAAAGACTCACCACAGCAAAGGATTGGTGTAATACCTGCTTCGAATGCTTTCTTTACCTTCTTATTTAATAAAACATCATCTTCCTTGAAGTAATCACGACGTTCAGAATGTCCGATGATTACATATTTAACACCAGCATCTACCAGCATTGCTGCTGAGATTTCACCTGTATATGCACCGCTTTCTTCAAAGTACATATTTTCAGCACCAACTGCTACATTGGTTCCCTTTGTTGCTTCTACAACCGGAACAATGTCAATTGCAGGTACGCAATATACAACATCTACATTATCATTTTTTACTAAGTCTTTTAATTCGTTTACTAACGCAACTGCCTCACTTGGAGTTTTGTTCATTTTCCAGTTACCAGCAATAATCTTCTTTCTTGCCATTTTTCTTTCTCCTTTTAGTTTCGTTTTACCGACTATCTCTGCCTTATTCTGACTGTTTCGCTGCTTTTCCCGACTTACTAATTAAGATAATACCTACAACCAGACCGGCTACACCTACGATTCCGAATGCAATTACCAGTCCGATTCCGATTCCGCCAAAGATATTTCCTAACAGGTTATAAGTCCCTTGTACCAATTCCGGTACACTACAGGTTGTTGGGTCCGTTTCATCATAATACACTGTCACATGGGTTCCGACCGGATATGCACTGTTTGTAACAGAAACATTCCATGTGTACTCATAACCATCCACCTCATAGGCAATGGTGGTACCGTCACTTACATTTGTAATTTCACCATCACAAAGCATGGTTGTATCTTCTTGAAGAAACTCATCATCCGTTCCGCCTGCATATTTCATACCGGCACCTAATGTTCCGAATGTAATGCCAAACAATAATGCCATCAGCAAAAATATACTGCCCAACACCGTCAGAATAATTCCAATTACTCGTTTTGCCATAACGCTTCCTCTCTTCCGGCATACAGAAACGCTTTTTACTTATCGTTTGCTGCTGCTACTCCAGGAAGTTCCTTACCCTCTAAAAATTCAAGAGATGCTCCACCACCGGTTGAAATATGGCTCATCTTGTCACCATAACCTAACTGGTTAACTGCTGCTGCAGAATCACCACCACCAATAATGGTTGTAGCGTCTGTCTCAGCCAATGCGGCTGCAACTGCCTTTGTACCGGTAGCCAGAATCGGGTTCTCAAATACGCCCATAGGTCCGTTCCAAACAACGGTCTTAGCTGTCTTAACTGCATCTGAATATAATGCAATTGTCTTAGGTCCAATATCGCAGCCTTCCTTTGCTGCATCCATTTTATCTGCATCGCAGATAACGGTCTCAACAGGAGCATCGATTGGATTCGGGAAATCATCAATCATAACAGAATCTACAGGAAGTAACAGCTTCTTTCCAAGCTTGTCTGCCTTCTCCATCATTTCCTTACAGTAATCAATCTTTGTCTCATCTACTAATGACTTACCGATTTCATAGCCCTTAGCCTTTAAGAAGGTATATGCCATACCACCGCCGATAATCAAGGTATCGCACTTCTCTAACAGGTTGGAAATAACATTTAACTTATCTGCAACCTTAGCACCACCCAGAATTGCTACAAACGGACGTACCGGATTCTCTACTGCGTTTCCAAGGAAATCAATCTCCTTCTGCATTAAGTAACCAACTACTGCGGTATCTACCAATGCAGCAACACCTACATTTGAGCAATGTGCTCTATGAGCTGTACCAAATGCATCATTTACAAATACATCACAGATGCTTGCCAAATCCTTGCTGAATGCCTCTCCGTTCTTAGTCTCTTCCGGTCTGAAACGAGTATTTTCCAATAAGATAATCTCGCCATCCTTCATTGCCTCTACTGCTGCTCTTGCATTTGGTCCTACAACCTCTGCATCTGCAACGAATTTTACTTCTTGTCCCAATAATTCTGTCAAACGCTTAGCAACCGGTGCCAATGTCTTTGTCTTCTTGTCTTCCTCTGTCTTAACCTTACCTAAATGTGAACAAAGAATAATCTTACCGCCATCTGCTACTAACTTCTTAATTGTAGGAAGTGCTGCAACCAGACGATTCTCATCTGTAATCTGTCCATCCTTCAACGGTACGTTGAAATCGCAACGAACCAACACTCTTTTTCCCTTCACATTAATATCATCTACAGATTTCTTATTCAGCATATTTATGCTCCTTTCATTAATACATATTTTACTTCAGGTTGAACCCGAAGGAATTTTCAAAATGCAGTATATCCCTCGCTGTCGCTCGGTCACGAACCACCCACTTCGCCTTGCAACCTCGCTGCCGCTCGGTCACGGGCTTCGCCCTATACGAACATTTATGAATAAAGTCTTATGTGTGCAAGCACCCAACGACTTTATTCATAAATGTTCGTGCAAGGCTCATGCCTTCGTGAAAAAAAGAGTCCGGTCCATGAAGACCGGACCCTTAAGGTCATTAATATTCAACCAGGATTATGCTAATTCAGCAAAGTACTTAATTGTACGAACCATCTGGCTGGTGTATGAATTTTCGTTATCATACCAAGAAACTACCTGAACCTCATACAAGTCATCAGCAATCTGAGCTACCATTGTCTGTGTAGCATCAAATAATGAACCATATCTCATACCTACAATATCTGAAGATACGATCTGCTCTTCATTGTAACCAAATGACTCAGAAGCAGCAGCCTTCATAGCAGCGTTGATGTCTTCCTTTGTTACGCCTGCCTTCTTAACAACTGCTGTTAAGATTGTGGTAGATCCTGTTGGAACAGGTACACGCTGTGCAGAACCAATCAACTTACCATTTAACTCTGGAATAACCAGACCAATTGCCTTAGCAGCACCGGTAGAGTTTGGTACAATATTTACAGCAGCAGCACGAGCTCTTCTTAAATCACCTTTTCTGTGTGGTCCATCAAGTACCATCTGGTCACCTGTGTAAGCATGAATGGTAGACATGATACCTGACTGAATTGGTGCGTAGTCATTTAATGCCTTAGCCATAGGAGCTAAGCAGTTTGTTGTACAAGAAGCTGCTGAAATAATCTTGTCGTCTGTTGTTAAAGTATTCTCGTTTACGCTGAATACGATAGTTGGAAGATCATTACCTGCTGGAGCAGAAATAACAACCTTCTTAGCACCTGCATCGATATGAGCCTGTGACTTAGCCTTAGATACATAGAAACCGGTACACTCAAGTACTACGTCTACATCCAAGTCTCCCCAAGGAAGATTCTTAGCGTCTGCCTCTGCATAAATCTTCAAGGTCTTACCACATACAGTAATTGTACCAGCTTCATCATTTGCTGAAACCTGATCTGCATACTTGTACTTGCCCTGTGATGAATCATACTTCAGCAAGTGAGCTAACATAGAAGGCTTTGTTAAGTCGTTGATTGCAACAACCTCATATCCTTCTGCATCAAACATCTGTCTGAATGCAAGACGACCAATACGTCCAAATCCATTAATTGCAACTTTTACTGCCATTTGAAAATTCCTCCTGTTAAGTGAATATTAATTTATAATATACCGTCATATGGCGGTTATTAAACTTGTCTTTCTCATCAATATAATACCGTCTTTATCCAAAAAATTCAAGTCTATTTATAAAAAGATTCTATTTTCATTGCTTTTATCTGAAAACCGCTTTTATTGATAAAGATTTCAGGCTATCAAAAATGATTTCCCCTTTTTCCTGTTTTACTTTTGTGATACACTAAATCATACCATAATGAATTATAAATGATAAAAATAGGAAAGATAGGAGGTCTTATTGTATGCTTGCAGATTGTCATGTACATTCTGAATTTTCCAGTGATTCGCAAGCTCCCGTTACCGCCATGCTTGCACAGGCAATTTCAAAAGGGATGAAATATTTTTATCTGACAGACCATCATGATATAGATTTTCCGATTGATGCCGCGGGTGGATTGGATTTTCAATTAGATACCCCACGTTATCTTGACCGGCTTCAGGAATTATCCATGGAATATTCCGACCGAATCACCATACAAAAGGGTGTGGAGCTTGGTCTTATGAGCCACATTACCGATAAATTAAATGCTTATATTTCGCAATATGATTTTGACTTTGTAATCGGATCCTCTCATCTTGTCCGAGGAATAGACCCCTATTATCCGGAATATTATGAGGGACGGACCCAGACCGAGGCTTATCGCGAATATTTTGAATCTATCTACGAAAATGCCCTTGCCTACCAGAATTATGATGTCTATGGACATTTAGACTATGTGGTCCGTTACGGTCCAACCAAGAATCAGGATTGGAATTTCCATGACTATGAAGACATTTTTGAAGCAATTCTCTGCACCCTGATTGAACAGGGAAAGGGAATTGAAATCAATACCGCAGGTCTTTACAAGGGATTAGGATACCCACATCCGCACCGAGATATTCTTAAGCTTTATCGCAAATTAGGCGGTGAAATTATCACCGTTGGCAGTGATGCCCATACACCGGAACATTTTGGATACGGTTTTGACGTTGCGAAAGCTCTCCTGCTTTCCTGCGGTTTTCGTTATTATACCTTGTTCCATCACCGCAAACCGGAGTTTTATGCTCTGGACTCCGAATAACATTATGATAAATGATGCAAATACAGCTCCGGCGGCACATCCTTGTCGCTGCGAAGCTGTATTTTTAATTTTCTCCCATGATATTTTTCATATGCAGAATGTCAACGAAACCCACTCGTTTATGATTCCCTCTTTTGATAATCCTCATATTCCGGAGATTGTTTTCTAAGCTCCGCAACCCTTTGCTTTAATACCTCTACTACATGGTCTATTTCCTGCTTTGTATTTTCCGCTCCCAACGTAAATCGTATTACACCCTCCTGGTATTCCTTCGGCACCTGTATTGCCTGTATTACATGGGATGGTTCCGGGTCTCCGGTGTTGCAGGCAGAGCCGCCGGATGCATAAATATGCTCCATATCCAGCATTACCAGCAGGGATGCACTATTTAAAAACCGGAACGCGACACTCACATGATTCGGAAGCCGGAACCATTGATGTCCGTTAATCCGACTATATGGAATCTCTCTTATAATTCTTTGCATCAGATAATCCCGCAGATAGGTTTCCTGCTTCTGTCTCCGTTCCATAGATGCAACCGCTAATTCCAATGCCTTTCCCATTCCGATAATACCCGGTACATTTTCCGTACCGGCTCTGACTCCCCGCTCCTGTCCGCCGCCTTCCAAGAATCTGCGTATCGGCAAATCCTTTTGTATATATAAGAATCCGACTCCCTTCGGTCCCTGAAATTTATGAGCACTGGCACTTAACATGGATATGCCGTCTTTTTTCACATGAATCGGCACCTGACCGCATGCCTGCACCGCATCTGTATGAAATGCAATCCCCCGCTCCTTTGCCAGCATACCGATTTCATGTATCGGCTGAATGGTTCCGATTTCATTATTGGCATACATAATCGACAGCAACGTGGTTTGCTCGGTTATGGCTGCCTGAACATCCTCCACATGAACCCTGCCTCTGGAATCTACAGGAAGATAAGTAACTTTTCCGCCCTGCTGCTCAATCCGGTTACAGATATGTCCGATTGCATGGTGTTCAATCGAGGAGGTAATGATATGCCCCCATTGCTCATCTTGTGTTTTTGCCTGCATTGTTAATGCCCAATTATCTGCTTCTGTTCCCCCGGATGTAAAATAGATTTCCTCCGGTTCTGCACCAATCATGGATGCAATGGATTCCCGCACAGTCTCTATTTTCTTTTTTACTTCCTGACTTGGCTGATACGCACTGGATGGATTATAAAATTCCTTTGTGTAATAAGGCTTCATTTCATCCACTACTTCCGGCAAGGTTGCCGTTGTTGCCGCATGATCCAGATAGATTCCCGACATTTCTTTTCCAGCTCCTATTCACATTTTAGTCATGTTTTCCCAGTGTCACCCATATAATGATAATCAAGAATCCTTTGAAGGTTACTGTATGTCAGCTTCTGTTCGAAATACAATTATCAAAGGCACATTAATTCTCACCATTGCAGGTGTCCTGTCCCGATTTTTGGGATTCTATAATAGAATATTCTTAACAAACCTGTTCGGTGCCAGAGAACTCGGCATCTATCAAATGATTTTTCCGATATATATGGTTATTTTCAGTTTCTGCTGTCAGGGAATCCAGACCGCCCTGACCCGTCAGGTTGCCAGACCGGACTTTCAATCCTCTTCCGCCCATACCTGTCTTCTGCGAAATGCACTTATGATTTCCTTTTTTCTTGCTATCCTTTGCTGTCTGACCGTATACTGGAAAGCGGACTGGATTAGTTATCAGATTCTGCATTCCCGCGAGTGTGTCCAATGTCTTCGCATTTTAACAATTGCTTTTCCCTTTGTTGCCGTAAAGGGCTGTCTGGTTGGTTATTACATAGGCATTCAAAAATCAGGTGTTACCGCATGGGGACAACTGATTGAACAGCTTGCAAAAATCGGTGGTGTCTATGTACTTGCCACCTTTGTTTTGTCAGCCGTAGAACCTAAAGCTTATTTTGCAGTATATGGCATTGTCATCGGTGAATGTATCTCCTGTCTCTGGACACTCTTATGCTATCTACATGACCGCAAAGCCGGAAAGCTGTTACCTGTAACAGAAGTCTGCAGCACCGCTCATTACGGAAAGGAACTGGTAAAGGATGCCCTGCCGTTAACAGCAAACCGGCTTTCCCTGACCGCCTTACAAAGCTTAGAGGCTATTTTAATTCCTCATATGCTGAATCTGTATTTTTCTGACGGAGACCAAGCCCTGATTCTTTATGGTACTTTGACCGGAATGGTGCTTCCCTGTATTATGTTTCCAACCACGCTTACAACCTCCCTATCCACCATGCTGCTACCTGCCATTTCCTCCGAATACAAAAAAGACCACTCTCGTTCCCTAACCGCAATGATTCGCAAAAGTATCTGGTTTTGCGTCGGTATCGGAATTGTAAGTAGTCTTTTTCTTCTGTTCTTCGGCAAATGGACTGGTTCTTTTTTGTTCCACAGTGTTACAGCCGGAGAATTATTGTTTCAATTTGCATTACTATGTCCTTTTATTTATTTATCTGCCTGCCTTGCCAGCATTATCAACGGACTCGGCAAAGCAAGCATCAATCTGCTTTATTCCATACTCGGAATCGGGATTCGTATTGCATTCATTTTATGGCTCGTTCCAGCCATTGGTTTACAGGGTTATATGTGGGGCATGATGCTTAGCTATTTACTGCAAACCGCATTACTCATCTTCTCCATCTATCGTTCCCTCTGATTGTTTCGTATCTTCGGATTGTTCTGTCCCCTCTGATTGTTCTACATCCTCGGATTGCTCTGTCTCCTCTGGTTGTTCTATATCTTCGGATTGCTCTGTTCCTTCTGGTTGTTCCGTATCCTCGGAGACTTCCTCTTCTGGCGTTCCAAATGTCTCCCTTATAAACTTCAACATTTCTTCCGAAGACATCGGTTCTTCCTCCGCTTTCTTTCTTGTTCCTTCAGACAACTGCTTCCGATACAGCATCATCAAAGCACCAAATATAAGAATCAATGCCGGGATTCCGACAATACATATACCGCTAATCGTCATAACCGCATTTTGGCTATACACGGCTCTGTTAAACTCAACCGTTTTACTCCGAATGGATATTTTATCAATATTTTCTTCCAGATAATTAATACCGTTTACGAAGAACTCACTGTTATCTCCGTATACAGCCGCATCTACATTTTCTGTCAAGGCATTCGCAGATGACAGTACAATCATTTTTCCGCCGGTTTCAGCCTCTGAAATAACAGAAAGATAAAACGGTCCCATAATATCATCATCTTCTCTGGATACATAGTCCGAGTACAAATCCACCTTAGAATATGCATATTTTGAGGTGGACAGCATACCCACATTATAGATTCCCTCTTTTTCTTCTAACTGCAAGCCCTTTGCAACCGGAATGAACATCGGCCACCCTTTTGTGTAAATGCCTCCGGTAAGCACTGTATCCTCTACCTTCGGAATAATATAGGTTGGTGTTGAATTGCCCTCCGGATCAGCATAAATCATGGACGTATCCTGTTCCATAACAATTCCCTCAACTGCTATAATTCCGTATTCCTCCATCAAAGCATTCAGATTCTCATTTTCTACAACTGCATCCAATATAATATACAGCCTGCCGCCATTATTCAGATATGTACGCAACTTCTTACATTCATCCGCAGTAAAGTCTGTATTTGGTGCATTAATTAATATAACAGCCGCATCCTCCGGCACCTCTGTTACATCCGGCAAAGCCAAATCCTTCAGTTCAAAATTGTCACGCATCAGCAAGGTTTCTACAGAATTAGTCAGTTGCAGCTCCGAATGTCCGGTTGTCTGATATATAATGCCGGTTTCACCATCATTTACCTTATTAATTGCCGCAGTCACTAACGGCTCTACCTGATAACTCATGGTATACATAGTATTATCTTCACTAACCGTTGTTCTGGTAAAATCTGCCACATCCAGATACACACTCTTCTCCCCGGATACCACAATCAGACTATCGACAGTCACATCCTCCTGTGTATATTGCTGTGCAAATGCCGGATATACATTCATATCCCGATATAAAATCTGAACATGGTTACTGAGTCTTACATATTGCTGCAAAATCTGTTTGTAATCCAGAGGGAAATTTTCTTCCGAATCCAGAACGTAAATCGTAATATCCTTTTCCAAGCCTTTTACTATCTTGGTTGTCTGTCTGGAAAGTGTATAAATATCCTGGTCGGTTCCATCCAGAGAAATATCCATTACTTCAATACCGATATTTACCAGAATGGCAATTGCAACTACTACAAGTATGGAGATTCCGGAAAAAATTCCGAGTTTAAACCGCTTACTTACTGCTTCTTTACTGTATTTTCTCATGTTATCACCCCCTATTTCCATCTGCGTCTCGCGATGACCTGTCCTGTCATAAACAAAAGAACACCGGTCAACGTCACTAAATATACCATAGAGGCTATGTCAAAAATTCCATTCAAAAAACTCTCATAGCGATGTTCTATTGATAACCAGCTCATAGTATTTTTTAGTCCGTATACGAACCACTCCTTAAACAGGAAATAAAGTACTGTCACAATGGCAGCTCCCGCTACCGTAACAATTGCCGAAACCTGCCATTTTCTCGTATCAATATAGAACATGACTGCAACTCCGACTATTATCAAGCCGAAGAAAATAAATGTAGGAACTACACCGGACGGCAGCAGACCAACCCATACCTGCGAAAATAAATCCAGCAGGATAGCCACTGCGGTTATAATCAATGCCAGAATCGGTTCTGCAACCAGACTTGACACAAGAGTTCCGATTGCCATATATGTGATACCGCATAAAAAGAAGCTGCTATATCCCATTTCATAGATTCCTATTTGAAATCCTCCGTTAAATATAATAATAACAGGAAACAATACCGTCATTGCCAGTCCTATTGTAAACACCGTTACACCTGCCAGATACTTTCCCAGCACTATTTTCCATATCGGCACCGGTGAGGTCAGCAATAGCTGGTCGGTCTTATGCTTTTTCTCCTCTGCAAACATCCGCATCGTTAATATCGGAATCATAAGAGCAAAGGCAAACATCATGTAATAGAAATTACTTAACACATAAACCGAATAATTATTATATCCATTTGCTACACATGAAACACAAAAGAACACAGCCGTAAAGCAGACATACAATGCAAGATAAACATATCCCTGCATGGTATTAAAATATGCTCCCATTTCTCGCTTATAAATAGCCTTCATCCTTATTCCTCCTTATTTGTTACTTTACGGAATACTTCTTCCAACGAGAGTTGTTCTGTATTAATACTGTATACAATCATCTGATTATGGGCAAACAGCAGGAATAATTCATCTCTGACATCCGTTCCCGATTCCGTTACCACCTGAAACTCATACACTCCCGGCTCCACTTCTCCAAGCAGCTGAAACCGTTTTACCAGCTCTGTTTCCCGCAGAATTTTATGTATATCACCCTTTTTGCCCTTTACAACAACCCGCAGAATATTGTTTTTTGTATTCTCTTCTTCTAATTTCTTTACCGTATCCTCGGCTACTACCCTGCCGTCATCTATAATGATAATTTTATCACAAATTGTTTCGATTTCTGATAATATGTGAGAGCTTAAAATAACGGTTTGCCCTCCTGCCATGGAACGAATCAATTCCCGCATTTCAACTATCTGATTTGGGTCTAAGCCTACCATCGGTTCATCCAGTATCACCAACGGAGGTTTTCCCATTAATGCCTGTGCAAAGCCTACACGCTGCTTATATCCCTTTGACAACTGACAAATCAGCGTATGCTTGTATTTCTCCATATCCAACTTCTTTAAAAGCTCTGATATTTCACGAACAATTGTCAGGTGTTCCAATCCCCTTAATTCACCAACAAACTCTAAATACTCACTCACGCTCATCTTTTCATATAATGGCGGTTTTTCTGGCAAGTATCCTAACATCTGCTTCGCTTCAATCGGCTTGTCCAGAATATTCAGCCCATTTATTTCCACATCACCGTCATCCGAAGCAAGATAACCTGTAATAATATTCATGATAGTGGTCTTTCCTGCTCCATTTTCTCCAAGGAGTCCTACTATCTGTCCGGCATTTACATGAAAAGAAACACCCTTTAAGGCTTCTCGTTTACCATATCGCTTAACAAGGTTGTCTACATGCAACATCTTTTATCCCTCCTGTTTGTTCTAAACATTCTATACGTCATAAGTATACATCAAATTTAAGTCCAAAGTGTGTCCTTTTTACCAGCTTTCAAAAATTCTTTGCAATTTGGGTTCTCCTTCCAGATTACCTGCCAGCGTGATGCTCATTTGATTCCGGTTACAATTCTCCTGCAAATATTCAATGATTTCCGATGCAGTCACCTGTCTTAAATGCTCTAAGGTTTCCTCTAAAGTAAGAATCCGCCCCATATATAATAAATTTCTTGCATTATTATTCATCCGGTTATGTGTATTTTCCATGGAAAGCAACAGCTCAGAACGAATCTGTGCCAATGACTGCTCCATTTCTTCGGTTGTTGGTCCGGACTCCTTCAAAGCCTGCAATGCTACCTGTATCCCCTCATATACACGTTCCAGATTTTCTTCACTCATGCCGCAATATATCTGAAATGTACCGGTTCGATGATAAGAACTTCCATAAGAATACAGACTGTAGCAAAGCCCTTCTTCCTCCCGAATCTGTTGAAACAGACGTGAGCTGGAGCTTCCTCCTATAATATTATTGGCAATGGATAACACATAACTGCGTTCATCCATATGCGATACACCCGGAAATCCAAGGCAAAGATGAACCTGTTCTATTTCCTTTTGAAACGCTTTCTTTGCCGGAATATAAACAGGTGCCTCCGGTATCTGAAGCCGCTTGCCGGATGGTATTCCTCCAAAGCATTGCTCCAGCAGCTCACAGACAGGTTCTGCTTCTATATGTCCGGCTATTGAAATTGTAATACGCTCTGCCACATAGGTTTCTTTCCAGAAGGCTAACAGCTCTGCGTGTCCAATCCGTTTTACATTTTCTTCCGTTCCCGAAATAATGTATCCCAGCGGATGCTCCTTCCACACCAGCTTTTGAAGCTGTTCCTGCACTAAATCCTCCGGTGAATCCTCATACATATCTATTTCATCAATAATTACGCCCTTTTCCTTCAGCAGATTTTCCTCTTCAAAAAGGGAATTGGTAAACATATCTCCTAAAATATCTGCGATAATCGGCAAATGCTCGTCAAGCACTCTTGCATAATAGCAAGTAAGCTCCTTGGTTGTATATGCATTCATATCATCCCCCAGGAGTGCCGTTTCCATTGCTATCTCTCTTGCTGTCCGTCTCTTGGTTCCCTTGAACATCATATGCTCTATCATGTGCGAAATTCCGTTGTTCTGCTCATTTTCATATGCAGAGCCTGTTTCCACATAAATTCCCAGTGCAACTGACCGTACATTCGGCACTGTTTCAAGCACTACTCTTATCCCATTCGACAATCTTCTAAGCTCAACCATACTGTTATTAACCTCTTGCCCTCGGATGTGTTTGATCATAGACCTCCTTCAATCGGACAACATCTCGTTTCATATATATCTGTGTCGTAGAAATGTCGGAATGTCCAAGCATTTCCTGCACAGAACGCAAATCCGCTCCATTTTCCACCAAATGTACCGCAAAGGAATGGCGAATCATATGCGGAGTAATATCCTTCTGGATTCCTGCCTTTGCCGCATACTGCTTCATAATCTTCCAAAATCCCTGCCGCGTCATCATAGAACCCTGACAATTTGTAAATAAATATTCCGATTCCTTGCATAAGGAAGCCCTTGTCTCACCCATATATGCACGCAATGCCTTTTGTGCGGCTGCCTCAAACGGTATAATCCGCTCCCGTCCTCCATCATGGCATCGAATATATCCCATTTCCAGATTAACATCCTCCACCTTCAGGGACACCAGCTCTGTCACCCGTATTCCGGTCGCATATAACAGCTCCAGCATTGCCTTATCCCGTATTTCCTTCGGGCTATCACCTGCCGGCTGTGCTAACAAAAGATTCACTTCCTCAACCGTCAAGGTTTCAGGAAGCCGCTTTTCAACCTTCGGAGGCTTTAATTGCTCCGAAGGGTCCTGCTGAATCCTTCCCTTTCGTAACAAATAGATAAAAAACGCCCGAATAGACGCAATACTTCTGGAAATTGTTGCAGTGGAAAGTCCTTGGCGTTCCATATACAAAGCATACGTTGTCAGATTCGTTGCTGTAATATCCGTTATTTCCTGCCTGCCCTGTTCATTCATGAAATTTTTCATTTTTTCCAAATCGCGGATATACGCTGCTACGGTATTGTTACTGGAACGCTTCACCGTACGCAAATACGTCTCAAATTCCTCTATCTCTTCCCTCATCCAACAATTCCTTTCAAAATACGTCGACATAAGGCTATTATAATTAGAAATCTCTGTAAAAGCAAATATTAATTTAAAATCCATACTAACAGTTCCGGTGAAGCCCATATTTCCAATGCAATTCCTCCGATTGCCATAACAATCGGCACCAGAAACCATTGCAGCCATAAGCGAACCGGTACCTCTGTTCGTTGACGAACTTCCTCTTTTCCTACAAGAAACAGCCAGATTGCAATCGCATAGCAGATACCATGCGGCAAAAAGCATACAATTCCCAAAAACAAGCCTTGTAACCCCATCCGCATAGTTTCCACAGACAAAATCACTCCCCAGATAAATCCACCGGAAACTCCAAATACTATCATTAAAAAAATAGTGTTACAAAACAGACAAATTAGGAGCATACCAATCCCTTGCATTCCTCTTTGCTGCAACAGGTATTGCCCAAACGCTTTCCTATCACTGCCTCCCTGCCTAACGGTCACATACTGGTCTACCGCAAAGACATATAAAAGCTCCGGCTGTGTGCGTTCCAGCAGATTCGCAAATACAGTTCCTAACACGATACCCACAAATATACTAATCAAAATCCATGACACTTTTTTTCCATCCATGCCTTGCCCTCTTCTCTGCTTTATTCTTGCCGCATGAATTTCTTACCGTTCATTTTCCACATCATGTCCGACTTGTAAATATATATGTTCCTGCTTCTGCATTTATACAACTATGTACTTAGAAAACCTGCTTCAATTGATAATATTGAATTGCAATCACAGTCTTTGCATCTACAATTTCTTTTTTACGAATCATCTCGATTGCCTGTTCCAATGGAATATGTACAATTTCTATAAATTCCTCCGGGTCGGGATTTCGTTTTCCGGAAACCACCTGCTCTGCCAGATAAATCTCCGTTTTTTCATTGCATACACCTATCGCACCATATACCATGGCTACAAACTCCATATTCTCTGCCCGGAAGCCGATTTCCTCCTCCAGCTCGCGTCTGGCACATTGTTCACCGGACTCATGCTCCTCCAGTAAGCCTGCCGGAATCTCATACACCTCTGCATCCACCGAATTACGATACTGCTTAACCAATATGAGATTTCCCTGTTCATCAATCGGCAGTACCCCCGCACCGCCGGAATGCTTAATCAAATCATATACTACCGTTCTTCCGTTCGGCAGCTCCAGATAATCATCATATAATGTAACCAGTCTGCTTTTATAAACCATTTCTTCCTTTAACTTCTTATAAGTTCCCATCTTATCCTCCTAAAAACACAGAATCTGCGAGTTGCTCGCAGATTCCTTTTTCGTTTCACTTATTTGTCTGATTATCGTATCAGCTTTTCTTGTATCGGTTTTCTTATATCCGATTTTTCATTCATATCGGTTTTCTTATGTCCACTTACTAATTCGTGTCTGATTTCTTATACCAGCTTTCTATCTTCGGATACTCTGATACCTTCAACCGCTTTATGCTGTCAATGTATTCAAAAATTCTTCAAAACGGTTTAAGCCCTTTTCAATGCTTTCCAGAGAAATTGCATAGGACAACCGGACATGATTCTCAATTCCAAAGTCCTCACATGGAATCAATGCTACATTGAAATCATTAATCATAATATCTGCCAGCTTTGCAGCACTCGATACGACTTCTCCCTTATACTTCATAGCAGTTGCCTCGGAAACATCAATAAACACATAGAATGCACCCTTTGGCTCTACGCAGGATACGTGCGGCATAGCAGCAATCCGCTCTACCATATACTTTCTCCGCTTATCAAACTGCTCTCTCATATAATAAATGGTATCCTGTGGTCCGTTAATTGCCTCTACCGTTGCCTTCTGTGCAATAGAATTTGGATTCGATGCACTGTGGCTCTGCACGCTGCTCATCAGCTTAGCAATTTCTGTGCTGGAACCTGTATATCCGATTCTCCAGCCTGTCATAGCATAGCTCTTTGACACACCGCTCACTGTAATGGTGCGTGCAAAAATCTCATCATTCAGGCTTCCGATACTTACATGCTCTGCACCGTCATATGTCAGATACTCATACATTTCATCCGATACAACGTAAATATTATGCTTTACAACAAAATCTGCAATTGCCTGTAATTCTCCCCTGCTATATAACATACCGGTTGGATTACAAGGAGAATTTAATACCAATGCCTTTGTTTTATCTGTAAATGCTGCCTCTAATTCCTGTGCAGTTACCTTATAGCCGTTTTCCTGTTTTGTAGTGACCGGTACCGGTACACCATCCTGCAATTTTACCATTTCCGGATAACTCAGCCAATATGGTGCCGGAATCAACACCTCATCACCCGGATTCAAAATTGCCGCAAATACATTAATCAGGGAATGCTTACCGCCATTGCTGATTACAATCTGCTCCGGTGTATAGTTCAAATGATTAAAGGTTTTGAATTTCTGACTGATTGCTTCCTTTAACTCCATAATTCCGGAAGCCGGTGTATATTTTGTAAATCCATCATTAATTGCCTGAATTGCTGCTTTATTAATATTGTCCGGAGTATTAAAATCCGGTTCTCCTGCTCCAAAGCCAACTACATCAATTCCCTTTGCCTTTAACTCCTTCGCTTTTGCTGTGATTGCCAACGTAGAAGAAGGTTTTACAGCTTTTGCTTTGTTTGATAATGTTAATGCCATTCCATCCACCGTCCTTCGTATAGTTTCCTTTTAACTCTCGCTTAACTTTTCTTATAGTAATATAATCACCAATAATTTGCAAGTCTTTTAAATTGAAAGAAACCGCCATGACGGTATCCACCATCATGACGGTAATGTTCAGTTTCATGCTTCAATGATTCAATGCATCCACTACTTTGCAACATCAGTAATGCGTGATTCCCGAATTAAACTTACCTTAATCTGTCCTGGATACTCTAGTTCATCTTCGATTTGCTTAGCAATATCATGAGCTAAAATAACCATATCTGCATCACCAACCTGCTCTGGAACAACCATTACCCGAATCTCTCTACCTGCCTGAATTGCAAAAGACTTATCAACTCCGTTGAAGCTATTTGCAATAGACTCCAACTGCGTCAACCTTGTTGTATATGTTTCTAACGTTTCTCTTCTGGCTCCCGGTCTGGCTGCCGAAATTGTATCCGCTGCCTGCACAATACATGCAATCAACGATTCCGGTTCTACATCACCGTGATGAGCCTCCACTGCATTAATAATTAACGGAGATTCCTTATACTTTCTACATAAATCAACACCAATTGAAATATGGGAACCTTCCATTTCATGATCCACAGACTTACCAATATCATGAAGAAGTCCTGCCCGCTTAGCCATACGAACATCTACGCCAATCTCGCCAGCCAGCAATCCACATAGCTGTGCAACCTCTATCGAGTGCTTTAACGCATTCTGTCCATAGCTGGTTCTAAATTTCATCTTACCGAGCAACCGCACCAATTCAGGATGAATACCGTGAACACCTACCTCCAAGGTAGCTGCTTCACCTTCTTCACGCATCATGGTTTCAACTTCCTTCTGTGCTTTCTCAACCATTTCTTCAATTCTAGCTGGATGAATCCGTCCATCTACAATTAATTTTTCAAGTGCAATCCTTGCCACTTCTCTTCTGATTGGATCAAAGCTTGATAAAATAACGGCTTCCGGTGTATCATCAATAATTAAATCTACACCTGTCATGGTCTCTAAGGTTCGGATATTTCGACCCTCACGACCAATAATACGTCCCTTCATTTCATCATTTGGTAACTGAACTAAAGAAATCGTGGTCTCAGCCACATGGTCGGCAGCACATCGCTGAATGGCATTTACAACATATTCCTTCGCCTTCTTGCCTGCCTCTTCCTTTGCCCGGCTCTCCATTTCCTTAATCATTACCGCAGTTTCATGTTTTACTTCATCTTCAACAGTCTTTAATAAGTAATCTTTTGCTTGTTCAGAGGTTAATCCGGAAATTCTTTCCAGTTCCTGTAGTCTTTTCGCCTGAAGTTCTTCCACTCTTGCTTTTTGCTTATCCAGTGCAGCTTCTTTTGCGGCTAAAGATGCTTCTTTCTTTTCCATTTGTTCCGCTTTCCGGTCCAAATTCTCTTCCTTTGAAAGAACTCTCTTTTCCATACGTTGCACTTCATTCCTACGCTCTTTCATCTCTTTATCAAAATCATTTTTGATTTTGAGATTTTCTTCCTTCGCGTCAAGCAAAGCTTCACGTTTCTTAGCTTCGGCGGTCTTCAATGCTTCATCAATAATTTCTCGAGCTTTATCTTCAGCTTTACCAGTTTTACTCTCTGCTACATTTTTGCGATACGCAATTGCAACAAACCAAGTAATAACTGCAACAACCAATACTATAATAGCACAAATTATATATTGAATCGGTTCCACAGGAGCACCTCCTTATTTAGTTTTCATTGTACGAATACAACAAAACAATTTTATACTTTTTTATGCATTATGTCAAGTGTTTGGAACCTACAATCCATCATTCTATTTCATTTATACAAGCTCGTACTAATGACATAGAATATCCTTTTTTCATAAAATAGACTTTCATCTTATCTATCTGTGCCGGATTTGCTACCGTTTTGCTGCGTCTGTATTTTGCTATCTCGTTTTGTAAAAGCTGTTCTTCATCATAATCTGCGTCTTGCAGATACTCTTCAATCGAAGCATTGTAAATTCCTTTTCCATGCAGACGCTCAAGCATCTGCTTCCGATTCATGCGTCCGCAATGGGTAGCAACATATTCTTCTACAAATCGTTCATCGTCAATATAATGATATGCTTTTAAAAATTCCAAAGTTTCAGCAATGATTTCATTATCGAATGCCTTTGCCTGCAGCTTTCTTTTGATTTGGTTTTCCGTCTGGGCATAACACGTCAGACTACGCAGTGCATATTGCTTTGCCTGCTCCAGACTATCATGCTTCTTCTGCATTTTTCTTATTTCCTGTCCGCTTGGTTGTTTCCGGCTCTGCTTCCTCTTCCGCTTCCGGCGAAATTCCGCACTTTGTCCGTACCTGTTGTTCAATCTCGTTTAATACATCCGGATTTTCTTTTAAATATGACTTTGCATTTTCTCTTCCCTGACCAATCTTTTCACCCAGATAAGCAAACCATGCTCCGGACTTTTGAACTACATCGTTTGCAACCGCTAAGTCCAGAATATCTCCTTCCCGCGAAATTCCCTCTCCAAACATAATATCAAATTCTGCCTCTTTAAATGGTGGTGCCACCTTATTCTTAACCACCTTTACTCTGGTTCGATTACCTACTACATCCGTCCCCTTCTTCAAGGTTTCAATTCTTCGTACATCCAAACGCACAGAGGAATAGAACTTCAAGGCTCTACCGCCGGTAGTTGTTTCCGGATTTCCGAACATCACTCCGACCTTTTCCCGCAACTGATTAATAAAGATAACAATACAATTTGACTTACTGATAACTGCTGTCAGCTTCCGCAATGCCTGTGACATTAATCTTGCCTGCAAGCCTACATGGGAATCTCCCATTTCGCCATCAATTTCTGCCTTCGGTACTAATGCCGCTACCGAGTCAATAATTACAATATCCACAGCACCGGAACGAACCATTGTCTCTGCAATCTCTAATGCCTGTTCTCCGTTATCCGGCTGGGATATGTATAAATTATCAATATCTACACCAATATTCTTCGCATAGGACGGGTCTAATGCATGCTCTGCATCAATAAAACCTGCAATTCCTCCCTGCTTTTGCACTTCTGCCACTGCATGTAAGGCAACGGTTGTTTTACCACTGGATTCCGGTCCGTATATCTCAATAATTCTTCCTTTTGGTAAGCCACCCAGACCCAATGCCAAATCCAAGCTCAATGACCCGGTTGGTATTGTCTCAATATTCATACTGGCTCCGGAATCCCCCAGCTTCATAACAGAGCCTTTTCCATACTGACGTTCTATTTGTGCCAATGCTGCATCCAATGCTTTTAACTTATCTTCACTTGCCATAATATCCTCCTGTACCAAAACGTATGTTCGATTTTCTATTATCCTAATATATTTTACAGTTCCTGTCAACTTCTTTTTTCGTAAGCATGTTCCTCCTTCCTGCTCACCATATCATACCCCTATGTCAAACCAGTGCAAATTTCCGGATTTTTTTATTTTTATTTAAAATTCTTAATCTCTAATCTTCCAATCTTCCAATCTCCACAAATCCTGTATACTATTTCTATTATCACTTATATTATAAATGAATCCATATAATTTGTAAATATTTTATTTATATTTTTATTATCTATTGCCAGTTTTTACGGTTCATGCTATAGTGAATATATAGAATGAATCGCACAGAAAGGGATATTATGAATATTACCGGTATTATTGCTGAATACAATCCATTTCATAACGGACATCTGTACCAGTTGGAGGCTGCCCGAAAAATGACGAATGCTGATTATGTCATTGTTGTTATGAACGGAGACTTTATGCAGCGGGGACTTCCTGCTTTTTGGAATAAATACAGCCGGGCGGCTATGGCACTTGCCAACGGAGCAGATGCTGTATTGGAACTGCCGGTACTGTACGGAACTGCAAGTGCCGAATATTTTGCACGAGGCAGCGTTCAATTGCTTCATGAGCTGGGTGCCGTTACACACCTCTCCTTTGGCTGTGAATGTGTCGAGCCTGAGCTTCTGCACACACTGACAACGCTTCTGCTGACGGAACCTTCCGATTACCGTCAAGACCTGAACCGGTATTTGTCTCAGGGACTTTCCTTTCCAAAGGCACGTATGCAGGCAATTCTTGATTATTTTTATCACTCCTCCGAGCAGTGTCCTTTGCCGGTTCCGGAAACCACCCTGACCGCTATTTTAAGTCAGCCGAATACCATTCTGGCAATCGAATACTTAAAGGCTCTGCAACGGCTTCAAAGCACGATAAAACCGGTTCCCTGCAAGCGGATGGACCAAGGCTATCATCAGGAAACCATTTCCTGTGAGCTTGCATCTGCAACGGCAATCCGAACCGAGTATATCCGGCATGGCTGTACTCCTGCCTTAAAGCAGGCATTACCTCCATACTCTTATGAGCTTCTGCATACAGAGCTTGAAACGCGTTCTCCGATTACCATGGATGATTTTTACCCGTTTCTTCAATATGCTCTCTGGCAATCCAATACTTCCCTGACGGACTATCTGGATATTTCAGAGGAGCTTGCCAATCGGATACAGGCTGTCTACCGACCAGAATTTTCCTATCAGAAGCTGGTTGATTCCATCTGTCATAAGCAATTTACGCGAACACGCGTCCAACGTTCGCTGCTGCATCTTTTGTTGAATATTCGTACAGATGATATGTCCGGGCAATTAGCATCCGGAAGTATGCATTATGCCCATCTGCTCGGCTTTCGGAAGGAAGCTTCTCCTCTCCTCCGGCATCTGGCATCTGCAAGCACAATTCCTATCATCCAACGGGTTGCAGAAGGCTCCCGTATTTTGTCTAAGGAATCCCAGCCGTTTGCAGACAGACTTTTTAAGCTGGATTTGGCGGCTGCACATTTATACGAGCAGGTTGTTACCAACCGCTATCACGTTCCGGGTATTCACGAATATACACATGGCATTATCATTCACAGCTAATTTATGTTTCTGTCATATGCTACGCTTCCTCTTCATACTATTATATCAAGAAAAAGCGGCTGTGTGCTTATGCGAAGGTTATTCACTGTTTTGGTTCTGTTTCTGGTGCTGATACTGACTCTTTTTCATGCACCGCTTGTCATTCATGGAGCAAATATCGGCTTAGAACTATGGTACAGCTCTGTACTTCCTTCTATACTTCCGTTTATGATTATTACCAGTCTGCTATTACAGCAGATTCCAAATAAAAACATCTGCTTTCTTGGGCTGCTCTGTGGGCTGCCCATTGGGGCAAATCTGATTCGACAACAGTTAACCGGACAACATCTGTCCTTGTCTAAGGCTAACATTTTACTTTGCATTTGCAATATTACAAGTCCTATGTTTATCAGTGGCTATATTCTCCACCAGACCTTAAACGGTCAGATTTCTGCCCTCCGCTTTTTGCTTTGTATTTATATTCCGTTAGCTCTCTATGCCATTCCTGCTTTTTTGCTCCAAGCCTTTCAAAAACCAGACTCCGGTCGATTCCATAAGATACACGCCTCTGCGATTACCCGTTTTGCTGATGCTACCTCTGCGAAAGCACCTATAGCACCGGACACCCGCTCCCCTGTTTCTCTGGATTCTATTGTCCGGCAATCCTTGGAAACCATTTTAAAAATCGGAATTTATATTATGCTGTTTTGTATTCTGATAGAATTTATCTTAACCTTTTTACCATCGGATTTAGCTATACTCCGCTACGCAGCAGCCTCCCTTGAAATTACCAACGGAATCCAGTTAATTGCCACAGCTTCACTTTCTTTGCAGCAAAAAACAGCCCTTATCGCAGGTCTGACCTCCTTTGGCGGTATCTGTAGTATTCTCCAGACGCAAAGTGTCATCCATAACTCCGGGCTGTCTATTTCTCATTATACGATTGTAAAGCTATGCATGGGAATTACCAGCTATTTTCTAGCTCTTTTTCTGTGTGCTTAATTATTCCCCAAATAAATCGTCTTCCTCATCCTCATATTCAAAGCTGTCATCATCCGCCTCTTCTGAAACCGGTGCTTCTTCCGATTCGGCATAGGAAGGCTCTGCATAGGACACTTCTTCCTGCTGTGCATATCCTGCCTGTGAGTATTCCGGCTGTACCGGTGTCTCTTCCGGCATAAATGCACTGTCAACATATGGCTGCTCCGGTGTTACGGAAGGCTGCTGTGCCTGTATCAGAGCCATATGCTGTTCCTCAATTTCTTTTCTGTTTGCATCAATCACATCTGCATTATTCTGAAGTGATTCTATCAGATTCTGATAATTGGTCTTTTCAACCTCCATGGTTGTCTGCACATACTTCTGAATATCATTCAGCATTCCGGTGGTATATTCCATCATTCCCAACCGAATCTCGGCAGCTTCTGAATTTGCCTGTTCAATAATTGCATTCCGGTCCTGATTTGCCTGCTTTAGTATCTCTTCTGCCTGAATATTGGCAAGGGTTACTATTTCGCTTTCATCCACCAGTCTTCTTGCCTCGTTGGATGCTTCTGTAATAATTGCCTCTGCTCTGGTTCTTGCATCCGTCATGATGCCTTCCTTATTTCGCATAATCTTCTTACTGCGTTCCAATTCACTCGGCATCTTTAACCGCAGTTCATTCAACATAGATTCCAATTCACTCTTTGGGACACTGATTCTATCCGATGAAAATGCAACATATTTACAACTGTCTATAAACATCTCTATTTCATTAATCATGTCCTCTACGCCTTTTTTGCCCATGTCAGCTTCCTCCTAATTCTATCGCTTCGTCATCTTTTCCTGAACCTTTTCAATTACACATTCCGGCACAAATGGAGAAATATCCTCACCATAACTGGCATATTCCTTTACGATACTGGAACTGAGATATGAGTACGCAAGATTCGTTGTTAAAAATACGGTATCAATCTCAGGAGCAACTATCCGATTGCTCTGTGCTATCTGAAGTTCATATTCAAAATCTGTAACTGCCCGTAAGCCACGCACAATCACATTTGTATTCATTTCTTTTGCAAAATCTACCAACAACCCGGAAAATGCCTGAATCCTGCAATTCGGCAGCTCCTTAGTTGCTTCCTCCAACATATTAACACGTTCTTCCACAGAAAACAATGGAGATTTCGCACTGTTTACCAGTACACCCACTATAATTTCATCAAAAATTTCAGAGGAACGCTTAATAATATCCAGATGTCCAAGTGTTACCGGGTCAAAGCTTCCGGCATAAATGGCTGATTTCATATCCTGATAATCTCCTATCTGTTTCTATACAAAAATGTATGCTTATTCGTCTTATATTCCTTTACCCGGTGTACTTCAAATCCAAGCTCCTCCGCGTAATCAAAGGCTGTATCCAGACTGGATTCTACTACAATCAAGGTATCGGCATCAATGATTGATGTATGGGCTAACGCAGCCAGAACATCCCGCTCCAATTCCTTGCGATAAGGCGGGTCCATAAAGACAACATCAAATACCAGTGAACGGCCTTCCAACAACCGAATAGCAGTCAGCACATCCTGCCCGATTACCTCTGCCCGGCTTTCCATATGTGTATGCTTCAGATTCTCCTGTATTACCTTAACGGCGGCTCTGCTGTTATCCACCATATATGCCTGTGCCGCACCACGGCTGAGTGCTTCTATCCCGATTCCTCCGCTTCCGCTAAACAAATCCAAAAATTTACTGTCCGGAATCTCCGGTGCCAGAATATTAAATAACGTTTCCTTAATGCGGTCCGTAGTCGGGCGGGTTTCCATTCCCGGTACAGTCTTTAATTGTAAGCTTCTGGCAGTTCCGGCAATTACTCTCATGCTCTTTCTCCTCGTTCTATTGCTTCCGTTCTGTTGCTTCCGTTCTGTTACTTCCGCGCGATTGCTTCTAGTTTCCTTTTATCTGGCTCCGAATCCATTTACCGGTCTCAGACAATTCATCCTCACTCCATCCGGATGTTTTCGAGCAGCCGGACGATATTAATGCAGACGTTTCCGCTTTATTACAAAGACTCCATGAGCAATAGCTCAATTTCTGATTGTTAATCAGCTCAAACCACTTTTCAGCCTGATTATAATCATTTGCTCCATTTCCGGAGGCATCACATATACTAAATTCCGATACAAAAATCGGCAGTCCCTTATCTAATGCATAGGTCACTTTATTCCGGATATTATCGGTGTGTGTGGCTGCATAAAAATGAATGGCAAACATTACATTTTTACTGTCTGCTAATGGATTAGCCGCCACATCATCCGCAACAATATCTACATCCTGCGACCAGGTTGGTGTTCCCACAATAATTACTGCATCCGGATTGTTCTTATGGATAATCGGTATTATCGTCTCTGCATATGGACGAATACTGCCTGACCATGTTGTATTTCCGTTTGGCTCATTACAGATTTCATAAATGACATTATCATAATCTGCATATTTTGCTGACATTTCCTCAAAGAATGCCTCTGCATCCGATTGATGTACCGTCGGGTCTAAATCATGCAGAATATGCCAGTCAATAATTACATACATTCCTAGCTCTGTTGCTGCATTTACACCGGAATCCACCAATGCCTTTAATTCTGTCTGATTTCCGCCGCTGCAATATCCGCCGTTCTCATCTGTATACATGGCAAGACGAATTACATTTCCGCCCCAGTCATCCCGAATCGTCTGAAACGCATCCTTGTTCACATAGTCCGGGAACCATGCCAGTCCATGTGTACTGACACCCTTTAACTGATAAGGATTTCCATTCTTATCTACCAGTTGTGTTCCCTTCACACTTAATGCTCCATGATTTTCAAGCGGAGTTCCGCTCTCGGTTGTCGGAGGTGTTACCGCCTGTGCTTCGGTAGTTGTTGCTTCCGTTGTCGAAGCTGCGGCAGACTGTGTACCATCCTGCTTCTGTCCATCGACATACAAGGCTGCAATTGTCGGTGTAATTGCCGATGGGGTTGTCATATTGAAGCCAACCTCTACCTTCTGTCCTTTTGCAACTGCTGCTCCCCAGTCTTCTGCCTTAATGGTCAGCGTTGTTCCTTTTATCTCCGGCTTACAGCCCCATGCATCTGCTAATACACTGCCCTCCGGCACCTCTACCTCTGCATACCATTCTTTAACATCCTGTGTACTGTTATTCGTAAAGGCTACGTTATAAGTAGCTCCTGTCGCTCCCTGATTATCCCAACTGGCAGTAATTGAAATCTGCACATCATATTGGGACGAGACTACTCCCGCCTCGGTTGTCGTTGCTTCCGTTGTTGCCTCGGTTGTATTCTCCGAACTGACCGCACTGCTATCTGCCGGCTTTGCCTGTTTCCCCTTTCCGATAAAAATTCCCACTACTAATGCTACAGCGACCACCAGAACTGCAATAATTCCGATTATCACCTGCTTTTTATGTTCGTTCCACCACATATTACCCTCTCCTTTAGTGTCATTCTACCTGCTAGTATACTACAAATTCAATGCCATATCCAGCTTTTCCGTAAGCTTCTCATGCTGAATATGTTCAAAATCATAATTCTGACGCTCCAGATACTGAATGGCACTGTTTGCCTGTTTTAGTATATCTGCATCACTGTAAATATCCGCCAATTTAAACAGCATTTCTCCGCTCTGCTGTATTCCGAAGAAATCTCCCGGTCCCCGAAGCCGCAAATCCTCATTTGCAATATGGAAGCCGTCATTTGACCGATACAGCACATCTAATCGTTCCTTTGCCTCCTCCTTCTCAGAGGTATTTACCATAATACAATAGGACTGGGCGGCTCCACGTCCGACACGTCCTCTTAGCTGATGAAGCTGGGAAAGTCCAAACCGTTCTGCATTTTCGATTAAAATCACCGTTGCGTTGGGATTATCAATTCCAACCTCAATGACTGTCGTAGATACCAATATCTGTATCTCATTTTTATAAAAGGCTGTCATAATCTCCATCTTTTCCTTTGCCGACATTTTTCCATGCAGATATGCAATCTGTATCCATGGACTCAGGCACAGTCTTAACTGCTCTGCATATTCTACGACATTTTCCATTTCCACATCCTCTTTGCCCTCTACCATCGGACAGATTACATATGCCTGATGTCCTTTCCCCAATTCCTTTTCCAGAAAATGATACGCTGTATCACGGGATTTCGGTTCAATTACACAATTCTTGATTGGAAGACGGGATGCCGGCAGTTCATTCATAACCGAAATGTCCAAATCTCCATATAAGATAATGGCAAGGGTTCTCGGAATCGGGGTTGCACTCATTACCAGAACATGCGGTGTCATTCCCTTCTCGGTAAGCTGCTGTCTTTGATGAACTCCAAATCGATGCTGTTCGTCCGTAACCACTAATGCCAGCTTTTCAAATCGCACGCCCTCCTGTATCAGTGCATGCGTTCCGATTACAATATCTATCATTCCGGATTCCAGTTCCTGATAAATTCTTCGTTTTTCCTTTATCGGTGTTGTCCCTGTCAGCAGTGCAATATGTATGGAAAATGGCTCTAACAGCTTCTGCATGGTATGGTAATGCTGCTCTGCCAAAACCTCCGTCGGTGCCATAAATGCCCCCTGGTATCCGGACTCCGCAACCATAAGCAAAGCTAACACAGCAACGATTGTTTTTCCGGAACCAACATCTCCCTGCACCAACCGATTCATAACAGAGGCTCCCATCATATCCTGCTTAATCTCCTGAAATGCCTGATTCTGAGCTTTTGTTAATTGATACGGCAATGTCTGAAGCAATGCCTGACATTTACTGCTTTCCTTTATTACAAACGGATTCTGAAGCTTCGCCTGATGTAATTCCAAGCGTCGCATGGACAATAAAAACAGAAAAAATTCATCAAATGCCAGCCTATGCTTTGCAAGCTTTAAGTGTGCTTCATCCAAAGGAAAATGAATCTGTCGAACCGCCTCGGAATATTCCATCAGACCATACCGCTTCGGTATATCAAGCGGCAGGTATTCCGGCAGCTCATGTATCAGTCCGCCCACTGCCTTCATATCCTTCTGCATACGTTTGTTTGTCAACCCGTCCGTCAAATGATAGACCGGCTGCAATTCCTTACGTTTTTCCAGATATTTTGCTTCGGTATAATATTCGGGATGCTCCATAACCCTCTGATGATTGCGTACGGTAATGGTTCCCACAAACACAAATGTCTGCCCGATATGAAATGTCTTTTTGATGTATGGAGAATTAAACCACACCATTTTAATGCTTCCCGTATAGTCTCTTGCCTGAAAGGTTGCTATATTCAGGGTTCTCATTTTCTTTAATTCCACATAAGAATTAACGGTTGCCCGAATTGCAATCCGTTCCCCAAACGGTGCCTCCGCAAGACTTACCGGCTCCTGATAAGACAGGTAGTACCGCGGATAATGCTCCAATAAATCTTCAATTGTATTGATATGCAGCTTTCGATATAAAGCAACGGTTTTTTCGCCAATTCCCTTTATCTCGCCAACCGAATCCGTTAATTTCATAGCTTCTCCTAAATCACAACCACCGGCTTAGC
>DHMX01000026.1 GCA_002406015.1 Lachnospiraceae bacterium UBA4631 | reverse complement strand
GTAAATGATGCGAAGGATGCAGAGGAGCTGAAGGAATGTCAGGGCTTGCTGCAATTTCAGCACGTAAGTTTCCGGTATCCGGGAGCCGAGGAAGATGTATTGGAGGATATTGATTTTACAGCCAGACCGGGAGAAACCACCGCAATCATCGGAAGTACCGGTTGCGGTAAATCTACCTTGATTCATCTGATTCCGAGATTCTATGATGTAACAGAGGGTAAGATTACGATAGACGGAAAGGATATTCGGACTCTGACACAGGCATCCCTGCGTGAGCAAATCGGTCTGGTTCCGCAAAAGGGCGTGCTGTTTTCCGGTACAATTGCATCGAATCTGCGATTTGGAAAGGAAGACGCAACGGATGAGGAAATAAAAAAGGCAGCACAAATTGCACAGGCAGAGGAATTTATATCAGAAAAGAGTGAAGGCTACGAAAGCAGTATTTCACAGGGCGGCTCGAATGTATCCGGCGGACAAAAGCAGAGACTATCCATAGCAAGAGCCATTGCAAAGAATCCTAGAATCTATATTTTTGATGACAGCTTTTCGGCATTGGATTTTAAGACGGATGCTGCCTTGCGAAAAGCATTGGGTGAGAATGTGCAAAACAGTACCGTAATCATTGTGGCACAGAGAATCAGTACCATTCTTCATGCCAATCAGATTTTGGTGCTTGATGACGGTAAAATTGTAGGAAAAGGAACGCATCAGGAGCTGATGGATAGCTGTGATGTGTATCAACAGATTGCGAGGTCGCAATTATCGGAGCAGGAGCTAAACCAGAATCAGGGAAAGGAGGCTGGTTCCAATGAGTAATCAGACAGTAGAAAGACCGAGAGGACCAAGAGGTCATATGCGGGGTGGAATGCCTGGCGAGAAAGCAAAGGATTTTAAGGGAACCGCCTTGAAATTAATTGCCTATATGGGAAACTATAAGATTGCGGTATTATTTGTATTAATATTTGCAGTCGGAAGTACGGTTTTTAATATATTAGGACCTAAAATATTAGGTACTGCGACCACCGAGCTGGCAACCGGACTTATGGCAAAGATTAACGGAACGGGTGGCTTGGATTTTAATAAAATCGGACGGATTCTGTTAATTACGTTAGGCTTGTACGGCATCAGTGCCGCATTCAGCTTTGTTCAGGGCTGGGTTATGACCGGAATTACGCAGAAGGTATGTTATCGGATGCGGAAGGAGATTTCCGAAAAAATCAACCGGATGCCGATGCGGTATTTTGAGAGCCGGACAGTTGGAGAAGTATTATCCAGAATTACAAACGATGTAGATACGTTAGGACAGGGACTAAATCAAAGTATTACCCAATTAATTACATCGGTGGCAACGATGATTGGTGTTGTTGTCATGATGCTATCGATTAGTCCGCTGATGACATTAATTACGATAATCATTCTTCCAATCAGTATGCTGTTGATTTCGCTGGTGATTAAGCGTTCCCAGAAGTATTTCAAGACCCAGCAGGAGTATCTGGGAACGATAAACGGACAGGTCGAGGAGGTATATAGCGGACATCTGGTTGTGCAGGCATTTAATAAGCAGGAGGTTTCCATTGAAGAATTTCATAAGACCAACCAGAAGCTCTATGAGTCTGCATGGAAATCACAGTTTTTATCCGGTATGATGATGCCGATTATGACCTTTGTCGGAAATCTTGGATATGTGGCAGTTGCTTTTTCGGGAGCAGTATTGGCAATTAAGGGAGTCATTACAATCGGTGATATTCAGGCATTTATTCAATATGTAAGAAACTTCACCCAGCCGATACAACAGATTGCACAGGTCATGAATATGTTACAGTCTATGGCAGCCGCAGCAGAGCGGGTATTTGAATTTTTAGATGAAGAGGAAGAGGTATTACAGCCGGAGCATCCACTTCAATTAGAGCGGGTAGAAGGAGCTGTAACCTTTGAACATGTACAGTTTGGTTATCAAGAGGATAAGATGATTATTCATGATTTCAGTGCAAAGGTACTGCCCGGACAGAAGATAGCCATTGTAGGACCGACCGGAGCAGGAAAGACTACCATGGTGAAGCTTTTAATGCGGTTTTATGATGTAAACAGCGGTGCAATTCTGGTAGACGGTCATAATATTCAGGAATTTAACCGACATGACTTACGAAATGAATTTGGTATGGTACTTCAGGATACATGGTTGTTCAAGGGAACCATCATGGAAAATATCCGGTACGGTAGACCCGGTGCAACGGATGAAGAGGTAATAGAGGCGGCAAAAGCGGCACATGCACATCGGTTTATTCAGACACTTCCGGGTGGGTATCAGATGGAATTAAATGAAGAAGCGACAAATGTATCACAGGGGCAAAAGCAGTTATTGACGATTGCAAGAGCTATTTTAGCGGATAATCCAATTCTGATTTTGGACGAAGCAACATCTTCCGTAGATACCAGAACCGAAGTACGGATTCAAAAGGCAATGGATAATCTGATGCGGGGCAGAACCAGTTTTATTATTGCACATCGGTTAAGTACCATTCGGGATGCAGACCTGATTCTGGTTATGAAGGACGGAGATATTATTGAACAGGGAAATCATCAGGAATTGTTACAAAAGCAGGGCTTCTATGCAGAGCTGTATAATTCGCAGTTTGAAGCGGCATCGTAACGGATGATTACAGTGTAGGGATTCCTATTGTCAACCTAAATGATTTAAAAGGTTGACAATAGGAATCCCTTTTGTTATGATACCCAGTGGAAACAGTAATGTTATATATTTGTGAGGCCAAACAAATGAAAGCAAAAGAACAAGTCTTAGAATTATTGGAGCATACCAAGGGTGATTATATTTCGGGAAGTGAACTGGCAAAGCAAGTGGGTGTCAGCCGCAATGCGATATGGAAGGCAATCAAATCCTTACAGGAAGAAGGTTATGCGATTGAAGCAGGAACCAATAAGGGATATTGTCTGAAACAGGAAAACGATATTCTTTCGGTGCAAAGTATTTCAAAATATTTACCGAAGGAGCTTTCTGCTATTCGCTTGGAGGTTTATAAGACCATTGATTCCACAAATACCAGAATTAAGGAATATGCCACGCAGGGAGAAGCAGAAGGGTTGATTTTAGTTGCACAGGAGCAGACCGCAGGACGCGGGCGAATGGGACGGAGCTTCTATTCGCCGCCAAGCAGCGGAGTCTATATCAGCTTTTTGTTTCGTCCGAAGTTTACTGCACAGGAATCGTTATTTTTAACGACTGCCGCAGCTGTTGCTGCAGCCGAAGCCATTGAGGAGGCATCCGGCTATCCGGCAGAGATTAAGTGGGTAAATGATGTTTTTTGCCATGGAAAGAAGGTATGTGGAATCCTGACGGAAGCATCTGTAAATGTAGAAACGAATATGCTGGAATATGCAGTAACGGGAATCGGATTTAATGTAAGAGAACCGGAGGGCGGTTTTCCGGATGAAATAAGAAATGTAGCCGGAGCTATTTTCCCGGATGGTACGGATTACGGTCTGTCAGCTACGGATAGTGAGGCAAGAAGCCGGATTGCGGCAGGCATGATTACGCATTTTTGGAATTATTATCAGCATCTGACGGATAAGACCTTTATGCCGGAGTATCGGCGGCGGTCATTTCTGCTCGGAAAAGAGGTGCATACGCTATCCGAGCCGTCTATATACGGACGGGCAGTGGATGTGGATGAGGATGGACATCTGATTCTGGAGCTGGCTGACGGCAGCAAAATGGCACTTTCTTCCGGTGAGGTCAGTGTGCGTCCGGTGTAACGGTTTGAAACCAATATTCTGACAAGACAAAAGACAGAAGAAAAGGAGCAGCAGAGATGAACGAAGAGAAGCAACAGGTATTTACAGTAAAAGGAATTGTATTTATTGGGGTGTTTGCGGCAGTTACAGCGGTGCTGGCACAGCTTGCGATTCCGACACCATGGGGAATCGGTTTTACCATGCAGACATTGGCGGTAGCATTGGCAGGTTTTTGTCTGGGAAAATGGAAGGGAACCTTGTCCGTGTTTATTTATATCCTATTAGGAGTAATCGGAGTTCCGGTGTTTACGAATTTCGGAGCAGGATTTGGAACATTAGCGGGACCAACCGGCGGATATATCTGGGGCTTTTTGTTTCTGGCATTTTTCTGTGGCATGGAAGAAACGATAGAGCATAAATGGCTGTCCATCTTTTTGGGTATGATAGGTATGGTTATCTGCTATGTATGCGGAACGATACAATTTTCAATTGTATCAAGCAGAACCTTTGCGGAAGCGTTCATGTTAGCGGTTGTGCCATATATAGTAAAAGATATTGCTTCAATTGTAATTGCATACGGTCTGGCAATTCCGATTCGGAAGGCAATGCGTATATCATAAAAAAATCTCCGGTCTTTTGTATAAAATCAAAAAAGCGGTGAATACTATAATTAGTCGAAGCGGTAATACCAATTCGATGAACAGCGTAGGTTCCTTTTCAAAAGGAGCTACGATCCTCCCCTTTATCCATGAGGCCCCGGTTTCCCCGCCGGGGTCTTTTCTTGTCAAGCCGGCATGAAAATGTTATACTGAAAGCAAGAAGGTACGAGGGGAGAAGTGTTATGAAACGAAATCCGATTCTGGTTTATTTGTTTGAAATAACAAATATTATTGGCTGCTTTGTGTTTCCGTGTTTTCTGTATTTTAATATCGGAAATTGGTTTTATCCGACCTCAGAGGTCTATGGGGTGGAGGAATTACTTGCCTGTTGGAAGGCAATGCTGATTGCTTCTTTGATTTTTGCGGTTTTTATAGGGATTCCGCTTTTGTTGCTGTTGGTAGACTGTTTTGTCATTATGCGTGGCGTGAAGGGCTTTCAGGTGTCTGCCCTGTCGGTATTAACCGCACCGGCATCTTATCCGATTATACGGACTGAGATATTGAAGGAGGATAAATCAAAGCGTACATTTCATGTGGTAGCGGGAGCAATTATATTTGTAAGTAATTGTCTGGTAATATCTGCGTTTGTGCAGTATATGATTCGAATGGGAATCATGATGTATGGTATGCGATAACGGTTTTTTAATCATGAATTAATTATAAAATTCCTCAAATTGCTTGATTTTTATGGTCAGAATCAGCATAATGAAGGTTGTAATCGGAAGATGCATACATGAGATAAGGAAGATGACAGGATGAAAACGGGATTAGTATTAGAAGGCGGTGCTTTGAGAGGGCTGTTTACAGCCGGAGCATTGGATTATCTGTTGGATAAACAGGTAACTTTTGATTATATAGCCGGTGTGTCAGCCGGAGCAGGAAATATGATGAATTTTCTTTCGGGTCAGAGAGGAAGAACGAAGAATATTATCAGTCCGGGGAAAAAGGATGCTTATTATGGGCTAAAGCAGTTAGTAAAGACCGGAAGCTACCTGAATCTGGAAAAGATGGTATTTGAATTTTCCTACAAAACCTTTCCGTATGATTTTAAAGCCCATCAGGATACCACAGTGGAGCATGAGATTGTAGTGGTAAATTGTGATACGGCACAGGCGGAATATATAGACGGAAAAGGGGAGGACAAGCATACCCTGACAGCGGTAAAGGCATCCTGCTCGGTGCCGATTCTGTCCTTGCCGGTAGAGTTAGATGGACATGATTACATGGATGGAAGCTTAGTAGATTCCATCCCATACAATCGTGCATTTGAAAAGGGCTGTGATAAGGTCGTTATCATTATGACAAAGACAGGAAATGAGACCCCGACAGATTATAATAAATACCGATTTTTTATTAATCTGGCATATCGCAAGCGGTATCCTGCATTTGCAGAAGCCTTATTAAAGCGTGCAGATGTTTATCAGAGACAGAAGGAAGAAATGGAACGCTTATCCGCAGAAGGTAAGATTTTTATTATACGTCCGGAGATGCCATGCATCAGTAAATTTGAAACAAGAGAAGATAAGCGGGAGGAATTTTACCAGCATGGATTTTTGCGGATGGAAGCAGAATATGACAATCTTTGCAAGTTCTTAAAGCAGGAGGAGTTGTCATGTTAGAACGTACCGAATATATGCCGTTAGAATTTCTGAAAAAACAAAAATGGAGCGGAAGCTTTCAGGGAATGCGGTTCTTGCTGCACAAGATAGAAGAAACAAAACCGGAGGCACCGGAAAGCGGGGAACCGGAAAAGCCGGAGGTGTGGCTGGAGGCAGTTGTCTGGAAGGAGCCATATTCTTATGAAGTAACACCGGAGGATGCCAAGCTTCGGAATCGGTTTTCCTTTGATGAAGCAGGCAGAGAGGCGGCAATTACATGGCTGGAGGAAGTGTATGACAGCCGAAAGGAAGAATGGCAGCAAGCCAGAAAGTGGAATTGGGAACAGTGAAAACAGTTGAAATCTGGAATGAGTTTTGCTATACTGTGTAGGTCATAGTGAAGACGCATCAATTCTGACTTTTATATACAATTAAGAGAAAGACGAGGAGAAGGAAATGAGTTTATTAAAAGAGTGGCGTGATTATGCCTATGGATTGGATGACAGAACACCGGAGGGAAAGCAGTTCTGGCTGAATTATTTTACAGTTGAAAAGGGAATCTATCAGCAGTTGCTTAAGAATCCGGAAGAGGTTGTAGAGGGAACCGTTCAGGAGCTGGCAGATAAGTATGAAACAACCTTACAGTTAATGGTAGGATTTTTGGACGGAATTGACGAAAGCTTAAAGACACCGAACAATATTGAAGAAATGGAAGCGGATACACAGGTATCCATTGATATTGACCCAGAAAAGCTGTATATGAATATGGTAGGCTGTAATGCTGAGTGGTTATACACCTTAGAGGAATGGGATGATATTCTGACACCGGAGCAGAGAAAGGCTCTGTATCGTAAGGAAAAGACATCAAAGACTGTGGTTAAGCCGCCAAAGGTAGGACGGAATGACCCTTGTCCTTGTGGTTCCGGCAAAAAGTTCAAGTTCTGCTGCGGAGCGAACAAATAAACGAGATGCAAATGGGGCTTTGCAGATAGAGAAACCGAAAGAAGGCTTTCTTTTGGTTCTCTTTTCTGGAAAGCTCTTTTTAGTTGAGATATAAGAAGCAGGTTAGGAGAGACGATTATGAGTAAGATAAGAACCAGATTTGCACCAAGTCCAACCGGACGGATGCATGTAGGAAACTTGAGAACTGCGTTATATGCATATCTGATTGCCAAGCATGAGGGCGGAGATTTTATTTTGAGAATTGAAGACACCGACCAGGAACGATATGTAGACGAAGCACTGGATATTATTTACCGAACCCTTGATAAGACGGGGTTAAAGCATGACGAAGGACCGGATAAGGATGGCGGAGTCGGTCCGTATGTACAGAGCGAGCGGCAGGCACAGGGAATTTATTTAAAGTATGCTAAGCAATTAATTGAGGAAGGCAAAGCCTACTATTGCTTCTGTGATAAAGAACGCTTGGAATCTCTTCGTCAGACCATTACAACCGAAAGCGGAGAAACGAAGGAAATCGTTGTATATGATAAGCATTGTCTGCATTTAAGCAAAGAGGAGGTAGAGGAGAAGCTGGCAGCAGGGATTCCTTATGTAATTCGCCAGAATAGTCCTACCGAGGGTACAACAACCTTCCATGATGAATTATATGGAGATGTTACAGTACCGAATCAAGAGCTGGATGATATGATTTTAATTAAATCCGATGGATTTCCAACCTATAATTTTGCAAATGTTGTGGATGACCATTTAATGGGAATTACACATGTTGTACGTGGAAACGAATATATTTCGTCTTCCCCGAAATACACGCTGCTGTATCAGGCATTCGGCTGGGAGGAGCCGGTGTATATTCATTGTCCGTTAATCACAGACGAAAATCACCAGAAGCTGAGTAAGCGGAGCGGTCATTCCTCCTTTGAAGACCTGTTGGAACAGGGCTTTGTTACAGAAGCTGTGGTAAATTATGTTGCCTTGCTTGGCTGGAGTCCGGATAGCAATCAGGAAATCTTTTCCTTAGAGGAATTGGTGAAGGAGTTTGACTATCATCGGATTAATAAATCACCTTCGGTATTTGACATTAACAAATTAAAATGGATGAACGGAGAATACTTAAAAGCAATGGATGCCGAGGAGTTTCAAAAGCTGGTAACTCCATACATTAAAGAGGTAGTTACCAAGGATTTGGATTTGTCCAAAATCTGTCCGTTGGTGCAGACCAGAATTGAGATACTTCCGGATGTTAAGGAGCTTGTGGATTTCTTTGAGGAGCTGCCGGATTACAGCGTTGAGATGTATTGTCATAAAAAGATGAAGACAAATCTGGAAAATTCTCTGGAGATTTTGACCGAGGAGTATGAGCTGCTTAAGGACTTTGATGATTGGAGTATACAGGCATTGCATGATAAGCTGATGGAATATATTGCAGGAAAAGAAATCAAGAATGGTACCGGTTTGTGGCCGGTTCGGACTGCCGTATCTGGGAAACAGTCTACTCCGGGAGGAGCATTTGAAATTATGGAGATTCTCGGAAAAGAAGAATCCTTACGCAGAATGGAAGTCGGTATTCGTAAGCTGCAGGAAGCAAAACAGTAAGCTGACAGGAAGTATTAAAGTGGGTGTTTAAGGAACTGGCATGGAATATAATCAGGCACAGAAGACAGCAATTACACATGTAGACGGTCCATGTATGGTATTGGCAGGACCGGGTTCCGGAAAGACTACGGTAATTACAAGTCGGATTCAGTATTTAATTGAAACAGTCGGAATCCATCCGGGGCAGATTCTGGTAATTACATTTACGAAGGCCGCTGCACTGGAAATGAAGGAACGATTTCAAAAAATTATGCAGGGAGCTTATGCTCCCTGCACTTTTGGTACGTTTCATTCTGTATTCTTTATGATTCTGCGACGGGCATATGGGTATCAGAGCGGGCAGGTGCTTGCGGAGGAGCAGAAACGGCAGATACTAAAGTCCATCATACAGGAAATGAATCTGGAATATGAAGACGAAGAAGAATTTTTGCAGCAATTGATGCAGGAAATCACATTGGTAAAAAGCGAATATATTTCCATTGAGCATTATTATAGTACAAGCTGCGGTGAGGAAGAATTTCGCACTATTTATCAATGCTACGAAAACCGGCTGCGACAGGAGCATAAGATTGATTTTGATGATATGCTGGTATATACCTATGAATTATTAAAGGAGCGGCAGGACATATTAGCAGGCTGGCAACAGAAATTTCAGTATATACTAATCGATGAGTTTCAGGATATTAACCGAATCCAGTATGAGGTTGTGAAGCTGTTAGCCGGAAAACGTGCAAATCTGTTTATAGTAGGGGATGATGACCAGTCTATTTATCGGTTTCGGGGAGCAAAGCCGGAAATTATGTTAGGCTTTCCGGAGGATTATAAGGGAACAAAGCAGGTTCTGCTGAATGTAAATTATCGTTCAACCAGAGAAATTGTAGAAGGCAGTCTCCGAATGATTCAGAATAACCATAAGCGATATGCAAAAGACATCATTGCCGCACAGGATTACCGGCATCCGGTCTGTATTCACGAAGTACAAGGCATAAAGGAAGAATGTCGGGATATTCTGGATAAAATAAGAACATATCATGTATCTGGTATCCCATATGAAGAAATGGCAATTATTGTTCGGACGAATATGGAATCCCGTCCATTGGTGGATAAGCTGATGGAATATAATATTCCGTTCCGGATGCGGGATAAATTACCGAATTGTTATGAACACTGGATTGCCAGACAACTGATTGCATATATTAAAATTGCATTGGGAAATACGGAGCGTGCCAATTATCTGTTAATCTGGAATCGCCCGAAGCGGTATCTGCGGCGGGAATGGCTGACGGAGGGAACGGTTGAGTTAAACCGGATTCAAAAGCAGCTTCAGGATAAGGAATGGGCAGTTGAGCGGATACAGACCTTACAGGAGGATTTGGAGCAGTTAAAAGCAATGACACCGTATGCGGCAATTCAATATATCCGAAAGGGAATCGGCTATGAGGAGTATATCCGGGAATATGCACAGGCTCGGAAGATAAAGCCGGATGATTTGCTGGATATGTTAGACGAGCTGCAAAGCATGGCACAGCCGTTTGACAGCTATGAGGCATGGTTTGAGCATATTAAGGACTATGGGGAACGCTTAGATGAACAGCGGAGGAAGCAGGAACGGCTGGAAGAAAAGGAAGCTGCGGTAACAGTTACTACGATGCACAGTGCTAAGGGACTGGAATATCAGGTGGTATTTGTTCCGGAAGCCAATGAAGGGATTTCTCCGCATAAAAAGGCAGGGAAACCGGAAGAAATAGAAGAAGAGCGGAGAATGTTCTATGTTGCCATCACCAGAGCAAAGGAATATCTGCATCTATATGTATTAAAAGAGCGTTACCATAAGCCGTTACTGCCATCCCGATTTGTAAATGAGATAAGATTAGACAAATCCGCTCTGAAAACGGGAGCAAGAGTGCGGCATAAGCAGTATGGGCTTGGAATGATTACCTATATCAATCCGACCAAAATCAGCTTGCTGTTTGAGGCAACCGGACAGACCAAAACCTTTTCTCTGGACTACGTGCTGGAGCAAGGCTTGTTGTCTTGTTAGAGGTTGTGCTTCCATGGTTTTTAGTATATGATAAATAGCAATAAGTGAGAGGGTAAAAAGATGTTATTTTCCAGTACAACATTTCTATTTGTATTTTTGCCGATAGTATTGGCAATTTATTTCATATGTCCGAAGCGGTTTCGAAATCTGGTGCTTTTAATCAGCAGTCTTATTTTTTATGCATGGGGAGAAATAAAATATCTGTTGGTAATGCTGGTGACGATACTGGTAAATTATATACTGGCATTGGTATGTGCTGCCTGTAAGGAGCGAAAGCAGGAGCGTGGAGCAAGGGCAGCGGTGATAGGAACCGTAATTTTTAGTATTGGAATGCTGGCATTTTTCAAGTACAGTAATTTCTTTTTGGAAAATATAAATCATACAATCGGACAAATGGGAGGCTTCCGGCTTTCCCTGTTAAATATCGCATTGCCGCTCGGTATTTCCTTTTATACCTTCCAGACCTTATCTTATACCATCGATGTATATCGCGGCGAGGTAAAACCGCAGAAGAATATTCTGACCTTGGCAACGTATGTCTGCTTATTTCCGCAATTGATTGCGGGGCCGATTGTTCGTTATCAGACCGTTGCGGGTGAACTGGAGCATAGACAGGAAAGCACAGAGCAGTTCGGAGAAGGAATCCGGAGATTCATAACCGGATTAGGCAAGAAGGTGTTGCTGGCAAATACTGCCGGCAGTGTGTTTGAAATGATTCAGGCAATGGGAGACAGCCAGATAACCGTCGGGCTTTGTTGGATGGCATCCATTGCATACAGTTTTCAGATATATTTTGACTTTAGCGGATATTCGGATATGGCAATCGGATTAGGAAAAATGTTCGGCTTTCAATTTCTTGAGAATTTCAATTATCCGTATATATCAAGGAATATTACGGAATTTTGGAGACGCTGGCATATTTCCTTAAGCAGTTGGTTCCGGGACTATATCTATATTCCGCTTGGCGGTTCCAGAAAGGGAAAAGCAAGAACATATTGTAATCTGTTACTTGTATGGCTGTTGACCGGGTTCTGGCATGGTGCTGCATGGAATTTTGTGATTTGGGGACTATATTTTTATGTGATACTGATGTTGGAAAAGACGGTTTTGTTAAAGGTGTGGGACAAGATACCAAGCGTGTTCCAGCATCTGTATTCCTTGTTCCTTATTAATCTTAGCTGGGTGATTTTTGCACATGATTCCATCGGAGAACTGGGACTGGTATTAAAGCGAATGTTTGGTTTTGGAGGGATTGCAATCTGGAGCTCCGGTACGACCTATTATGCATTGTCCTATCTAGTGTTGTTTTTGACTATGGCAGTGGCATCAACCCCGCTTTTATCAAAGCTGATAGACAGCGGAAAGAAAAAAATGCCGGAGCGGGCAGGAAAGATACTCGGAATTACGGCAGAGATTATCGGTCTGGTGTTTGTATTTATACTTGCAACCAGCAGTCTTGCAAGTGATGCATTTAATCCGTTTTTGTATTTTCGGTTTTAAGGAGGAGGCACAGTGAGAAACAAGATAGAA
>DHMX01000004.1:50753-124268 GCA_002406015.1 Lachnospiraceae bacterium UBA4631 | reverse complement strand
TCGAGGGCTTGACCAGAGAAGGAGAAACGGGAATGGAGTTGAAGCGAAGCGAAAGCGAAATAAAGCGAAATAAAGCGAGAGCGTAGCGGAGACGAAATGACCGGAATTGGTTAGAGGTTTGAATTAGAAAGAAAAAGAAAACTTTTTGTATGATGTTTTGAAGGTGCAGGAAAATTGCATAAATAGCGAGACAATACTCGCTTTTTGTGTTATAGTACCTTTATAGGGGATTGGTCAAATGGTATGATAGGGGTCTCCAAAACCTTTGGCGGGAGTTCGATTCTCTCATCCCCTGCTATTAGAAAGTAGCTGGAATGCTTGAAAATGCAAGTGTTTCAGCTATTTTTTTGTTATAGTGCTAAAAGTACTTTAGAGTATATCAGTTGTGGTTATTTCTTAAAATAAGTGGATAAACCATGAATAACTTGATATAATTATATTTAGAAATAATCGTGGAATGATGAAATGATTTTTGTGAGCAAAAATCAGATTGAGGGCAGGTGATTAAGTGGTTAGTAAAGAATTTTTTGGAGAAACCAAGAATGTAGAATTCAAAAGAGAAATTCCAAGCAAACATGAGAAATTTCTGAAAGATATTATAGCATTTTCAAATAGTACGGGAGGTCAGGTTATTGTCGGTATTGAAGATGAAACATGTATAGTGTATGGAATTGGTGAACAAAGTCCATTTAAGTTATCAGACTCAATATCTAATATGATTTCTGATGCTTGCACACCTCAGATAGAACCAGATATTTCGATACAGACAATTGAAGATAAAACAGTACTTGTAATAGATGTTGCACCTGGCAAATTCAGACCGTATTATTTAGTAAATAAAGATAAAGAAACCACTTCTTATATCAGAATAAATGGAACAAGCAGACCGGCAGATGCAAGAAAGTTGCAGGAATTGGAATTAGAAGGTCAGGGAATATCTTATGATTCTTTACAGGATATTGGGAGAGAATTTGACCAAAATAAATCATTAGATTTATGTGTATATATGAAGCAGACTGCAATAAATGCGTGTAAAACAGAGGAAGAAAAGGCTTCTATAAAAGATATGACTCTTGAAAAATTAGAGGATTTTGGATTGCTGTGTAGAGTTGGAAGAGATAGGTATCCAACACATGCATTTGATTTACTTACTGATAATCATAATAAAGCAGCCAAAATACAATGTGCATTATTTAAGGGGATTTCAAGGGATGTCTTTATAGATCAAAAGGAATTTACAGGTTCAATACAAGAACAGGTAGAGGAGGCTTATCAATTTGTTTTGAGACATATAAATATGGGTGCAAATATTGAAGGATTATTTAGATCTGATATCTATGAACTTCCAATTACAGCTATTAGAGAAATGATAGCTAATGCTGTTTTGCATAGAAGTTATCTGGACAAGTCATGCATTCAAGTGTGCATCTTTGACGATAGAATTGAGGTACTTTCCCCGGGGATGTTGTATGGTGGAATTGATATTATAACTGCAAAACATGGAAAATCCACGTGTAGAAACGAAGCTATCGCAGAGGCTTTTCATTATATGAAGATTGTTGAAGCGTGGGGAACTGGAATTCCAAGGATTATTAACAGATGTAAAGAATATGGTTTGCAGGAACCGGTATTCGAAGAGCTTGGTGATGGATTTTTGGTTACAATGTTCAGAAAAATAACCAACCAATCAAACCAAACCAACCAATCAAACCAAACCAACCAATCAGATAAATCAAACCCAATCGATGAAGAACAGAGTCAAGATACTAATGTTAGTGATTTAGAAAATAGAATCATTGAATTATTAAAGGTGTGGCCAGATGCTACTACAAAGGAAATTACGAAAAAACTGGAGATTACAGATAATCAGGTAAAGTATTATATAAAGAAACTAAAAGATGATGGAAAAATTAAGAGGGTTGGGACAAATAGAAAGGGTTCATGGAAAGTAATGTGTGGAAAAAGTTAATTTATCTGTACAAAATAGTATAGATAAATGTACAAAAACAAACTAAGGTAAGTAAACGTTTACAAAAAGATTAGTTAAGTATTGGAAAATCAAAGATGATAAACGGGTTTGAAGGGTTCCACGAAAGGTCTCCAAAACCTTTGGCGGGAGTTCGATTCTCTCATCCCCTGCTATTGAAAAAGTAGCTGGAATGCTTGGAAATGCAAGCGTTTCAGCTATTTTTTTGCTTTTTTCTGGAATAGGAAAATATGATTTGGTATGTTTCAGAGGGATAGAAATCGAAAAATCAAAATTAAATTTGCATAAGAATAGGAATGCAATAATTGTACTAAAATAATTTACAAAGTATAATAATTACATTAATATAACATCATGAAGATAAAAAGTATATAATGAGTTAGTTGTTCATTAGAAAAAGATGTTATTGAGAAATAATCAGAAGTAAATAAGTATTTAGTGATATATATAATATGATTAAATATGGAGAACAGGTGAAAGGAATAATGATATGTATACATTGATTATTGCGGATGATGAATATGAGCTGCGGCGAGCATTAATCCATACGGTGGATTGGGAAAGTATAGGTTTTCAGGTGGTTGGTGAGGCAGAGAACGGTGTTGAAGCAATAGAATTAGTTGAAAAACTGGAACCGGATTTATTACTTACAGATATTAAGATGCCATTTTTAACCGGAATTGAATTAGCAAGACAGGTACGGATGGTGAGACCGGCAATGAACATCGCATTTTTGAGTGGATATGATGATTTTGCATATGCCCAACAAGCAATTCAGTACAACATTATAAGTTATATTTTAAAACCAATATCAGCCAGCGAATTACGCAATGAAATGTTGAAAATTCGTGATAAGATGGATAAAAAGGTAGAAGAGTTAACAAAATATAAATCTACAGAAGTACAGGAACAATTGTTACAAGAACAGGAGAAGAGTTCTTTTCTGTATTCACTATTGCTGTCAGAAAAAACGGAATTGGAATTGGGGCAAAGTAGATGGCAGATTGAAATAATGGAACAGGCAAAAAAAATGAAAATTATCAAGGGAGAAGAAGGACATACCCATTTCTTAGTGCAGATAACTCAGTTTTTTGATATGGATGGATGTAATCAGACGGATATAATAAGAATCAATATGATTCAAACGATTTTATCAAAATATGTAAGATGTATTACCATCTTTTTCAATGATCGGTTAGTTACCTTAATTGCTGAAAATGAGAGAAATATTCGACGATATATGGAATTATTTCCAAAAGAAATACAACAGTTTGCAAAAAGGTATCTTAACGAAAAAGTTGTGATTGGAATGGGAAATTTGTATGATGAATTACTTGATACATCATTTGGATATATGGAAGCAATAGAGGCAATTGATTATGCAAAGAAAGAAGAAGAGGGAATTAGTTTTTTACCGGATTATGAAACTGTTAATCCGAGGGAGCAGAATAGAATAGAAACCATTATTGATGAATTAGTCCGAGTTATTAAGACAGAATCAGAAGAAGGTGTTAAAAACTTTATTAATCAAATTTTTAAGGAACAGAATTTAAAGAGTGGTTTAATTACCAGTCAGTTGATGGTATCTATTTATGAAACGATACATAATTTGGCTGGCAAGGAAGTTGCAGAACAGTTATTTGAAGAAAAGGGTACTTTGGATGGACAAATGAATCGGTTGATTCAACGTCAGTCTAAAAGTGAAATTATGAGTCTTGCATTGGAGGCCAGAGCAATTCTTGCTGATGCCAGAAGAGCAAATACGGAATTAATTTGTGATGATGTGCGAAAGATTATTGAGGAAGAATATGTAAATGAACAATTACAATTACAGGAAGTAAGTGACCGTTTGCATGTGAGTGTAAGCTATTTAAGTACTTTAATTAAAAAGGTAAGTGGAAAAAGCTTTACGACATTATTAACTGAAAAAAGAATGGAAGTAGCACGAGAACAATTATTATATTCACCGAAAAAGATATTGGAAATTGCCATGGATTGTGGATACAGTGACAATCACTACTTTAGTTATTGTTTTAAAAAATACTTTGGAATTTCACCAAAAAAAATGAGGGAGAGTGTAACGAATGAAGAAAAATAGAATGTCAATGATGACATTTATGACAGGTCTGATTACTTGTCTTCTGGTTCTATTTATCATATTGTTTGCAGGGACATTCAGTTATATATACAAAACGTCTATTACAGAATCGGCAATGATAGGAGCAGAGCAGGCAGTCGATTTGGTAAAGGATACATTGGATATGAATTTAGATAGTGTAAATCAGGATTTTTTTCTGATAGAGGATAAGGTAAAAGAGTGTCGCAGTGAAGATGAACTGAAACAATACTTAAATTCTGTAGTAAATGTCCGGAGTGGAATTGTAACAATTATGGTATATGATATGAACGGTAATCTGCTAACATATGGTTCGGACGAAAGTGAATTAAAGAAGCAATTGGGTGAGAATCTTTCATATTTACCGGATATATTTAATAATGAGAGCAATCATATTTCAACTCCACATGTGCAAAATATGTTTAAAAGCTATTATCCATGGGTTGTTACAATTGGATATAAGGTACATTCTGCACTATATCAGGAAGATGTTTATCTTGCTATGGATATATCATTTTCTAAGGTTTTGTCTTATATTAATCTGGTAAGCATTGGAAAACGGGGATATTGTTTTGTAGTGGATGAACAGGGAAATTATGTATACCATCCACAACAACAATTAATTTTTAGTGGAATGAAAGAAGAGAATATGGAATTTTTAGCACAAGAGCCGGATGGAACCACCATTGTTGGAGATAAAATATACTCGATATCAACAATGTCAAATTATGGATGGAAGATAGTGGGAATTAGTTATACGGAAGAAATGATACAAGAAAAAATAACGCAAATGTATGAAAGAATTTTTGAAATTGCGTTAGGATGTATTGTGCTTGCTTTTGTTGTGATTTGGATATTTGAGAGTAAGATTTCAAAACCAATTAGAGAATTAACAAAAGCTATGCAGCAATTTGAAAACCAAGTGGAAAATTATCGATATAATTCTGTGAAGGGAATTGCAGAAATTGAAAGCCTTTCAAAATCATTTGATCATTTAGTTTTAATGATTCAAAAACTAATGATACATATCAAAGAAGAAGAGACAGAACTTCGAAAAACAGAACTAAAAGCATTGCAGACACAGATAAATCCGCATTTCCTCTATAATACGCTAGATTCCATTCAATGGATGTGTGAACAGGGTGAGAATGAACGTGCAGTAGAAATGGTAAGTGCATTGGCAAAGCTTTTTAGAATTAGTATAAGTAAAGGAAAAGAATTTATAACTATTGAGCAAGAACTTATACACGTTAAGAATTATATGATTATTCAAAGTTTTAGGTTCCATAATCAGTTCCATTATGAATTTAATGTAGATGAGGATGTACTGAAGTATTACTGCAATAAAATAACCCTACAGCCGTTAGTGGAGAATGCAATTATACATGGAATTGAAGGGATGTGTGATGAAGGAGAAATTTGCATTACAGTGTCACAGGATGAAGACGAAGTGATTCTGATTGTAGAAGATAATGGGGTTGGTATGACACAGGAAAAATGTGAGAAAATTTTGAAACATGATACTTCAGACAACTTTGGAATCGGAATAAAAAATGTAAATGATAGATTAAAAATATACTTTGGTGAGCAATATGGATTAAAGATTGAAAGTGAACTGGATGAGGGAACAAAAATTACAATCCGCTTTCCTAAAATTGATGATAATTATTTGAAAAAGGAGGGACTGCAATAATGCAAAGAAAGAAATTTGCAATGCTTATAATAGCAGTAACGATAGGCTTACTTATAGTAAGTGGTATACATATGTATACTGATAATGTGCATACTCAGACAGTTGCTGTGATTTTGAAGTCTAGTCAGTCTAACTTCTGGAAGGAATTTATGAAGGGGATTCAGGCAGGTGCAACCGAGTATAATATTATATATTCTGTTCAGGCACCGGATGACGAAGAAGATATTGAGACTCAAAATGCGTTGTTACAGCAGGCAATTGATAATGGGGTAGATACTATTATTTTTTCAGCAATTTCATCAGAAGATTCCAATGCACTTTTGCAACAAGCAAAAGAAGAGGGAATACATATTATAATGGCTGATAGTGGTGTTTCTGCTGATGTGGAGGATGCATGGATTGGTTCGGATAATTATGCTGCAGGGGTGCAACTTGCAGAAGCAGTATCATCAATGAAAGTGGATTCTATAAAGGTTGGAATTGTTAATTTTGATCGGAAATCCGGCAATGGACAGCAGAGAGAACAAGGATTTCGTAATCAGGTGCAACTGGATGAAAGGATTGAAATTGTAGATGCAATAAATACAGAATCAAATGCAATTGCAGCTAAAAAAGCAACCATCGAGATGCTGCAAAGACATCCGGAGATAAATGTTGTTGTTACAATGAATGAATGGACAACATTGGGTGTCGGTTATGCGATAGAAGAATTAAATTGTGCAGGCGGTGTGCAGGCATATGGATTTGATAGCAATGTTTTGTGCATAGATATGCTGGAAGAAGGATATTTGGACGGATTGATTGTTCAGAGTCCATATACTATGGGGTATTTAAGCATTGAAACAGCATATCAGTTGGGTAAAAGAAAAAGTGGTATTGAGAAAGAGGTGTATACCGATACAACGCTTGTTACCAGAGAAAATATGTATGAAGAATCAATTCAAAAAAGTATATTTCCGTTAGCAAAGGAGAATTAAATCAAAAAAATTTATAACTTTTGATAAAAATATTCCATTTCTTTTCTAAGGCAAAATGAATACAATAAGACCATCAGATGACCAAAGAGAATATGGTCAAGTGTAAAGGGAACGTTCCGTAACATGATGAAAGCCTTGGAAAAGAAAGGAGTAGTAAATACGACGAAGTATTTACACACAACGCTTATGAAAAAAATAATGAAAAAAATCTTAAGTGCAGCAGTTGCCCTTACTATGGTGTTTGCTCTTGCAGCGTGTAGCAGCAGTTCCGGAAATTCAGGAACCAGTTCCGGTAGCGGAGATGGAACATCTGGCAATGCAGGCAATCTAAATGTAGGAGTTTTCTACTACAGTTTCAGTGATACTTATATTTCCAGTGTAAGAACTGCATTGGATAATAAATTAAAGGAAGCAGGGGTTACCTATCAGGATTATGATGCAAACTCCAATCAGACAACCCAGAATGAACAGATTGATACAGCAATCAGTCAAGGAACAAATTTATTAATTGTAAATATTGTAACATCTGGTTCTGTGGATGCGTCAAATGCAATTATTGAAAAAGCAAAAGCAGCAGATATTCCGGTTATTTTCTTCAATCGAGCACTGGCACCGGATGGAGAGGATGGACCAGTTCTTGCAAGCTATGACAAATGTGCTTTTGTTGGAACCGATGCACCGGAAGCTGGTCATATGCAGGGACAGATGATTGGTAATTATCTGATTGAACATTTTGATGAGGTCGATTTGAATGGTGACGGAAAAATATCCTATGCCATGTTCAAAGGACAGGAAGGAAATGTAGAAGCTATTTATCGTACACAGTATGCAGTTGAGGATGCGAATGCAATTCTGAAGGAAAATGGAAAACCGGAATTAGAGTACTTTGATTCATCTAACAGTGATTGCTATCAGGTTGATTTGGATGGTAATTGGAGTGCAACAGCAGCAAACAATTACATGGTTACAAATCTTGCACAGTACAGCGAGTCAAATAATTCCATGATAGAACTTGTAATTTGCAATAATGATGGAATGGCAGAGGGTGTTATTTCTGCATTAAATGATAAGGGCTACAATCTGGGCAATGGTTCCGGTAAAACAATTCCGGTATTTGGAGTAGATGCAACAGATGCAGCAAAGCAGTACATTGCGGATGGAAAGATGACAGGAACAATTAAACAGGATGCAGATGGAATGGCTTCTTGCATTGCTTATTTAACAAACAATATCGCAAATGGTGGTGCTGTGATGGATAATACATCTGACTATAATATAGACAGTGAAATTTCTAACAAGATTTATATCCCATATGCTGAATATACAGGAGAGTGATTCTACTAATGAATCACGAATGAGAAAAGGAAACAGGCAGTTGGTAACGACTGCCTGTACCCATATAAGGGATAGAATGTGAAACAGGATGGTTTACAAAACCCAAATGAGGATTAAATGAAAGAATGGAGGAAATAAGCATGGCAGATGACGTATTATTACAAATGACTGGCATATGCAAAGAATTTCCTGGGGTTAAGGCATTGGATAATGTGTCGCTCACTGTTCGCAGAGGAACTGTACATGCACTGATGGGTGAAAATGGTGCAGGAAAATCAACATTGATGAAATGTCTATTTGGAATCTATTCAAAAGATGCAGGACACATATTTCTGGAAGGCGAAGAGGTTAACTTCAAGGACTCCAGAGCTGCTCTGGACCAAGGAGTAGCCATGGTGCATCAGGAATTAAATCAGGCATTGAAAAGAAATGTTATGGATAACATATGGCTTGGAAGGTATCCAAAAACCGCAGGATTAGTAATTAATGAAAAGAAAATGTATGAGGACACATTGGCAGTGTTTAAGCAACTGGAGATAGATGTAGACCCAAGAAGGATTATGAGTACAATACCTGTATCCGGCAGACAAATGGTTGAAATTGCTAAGGCGGTATCGTTTAATTCTAAAATTATTGTGTTAGATGAACCAACTTCCTCATTAACGGAATCAGAGGTAGAACATTTATTTAAGATTATTGAAATGTTAAAAGCTCGTGGTTGTGGAATTATATATATCTCTCACAAAATGGAAGAAATATTGAGAATATCCGATGATATTACTGTTATGAGAGATGGAAAATGGATTGCAACAAAGCCGGCAAGTGAGCTGAATATGGATCAGATTATTAAGTTAATGGTTGGTAGAGAATTAGGCAGCCGTTTCCCCAAAAAGGATAATTCACAAGGCGCGGTTGTGCTGGAGGTAGACAATCTATGCGGACAATATAATCATCTGGAAAATGTATCCTTTCACGCAAGGAGGGGGGAAATTCTTGGAATTGCCGGACTTGACGGTTCCGGAAGAACGGAAGTGTTGGAAAGTATCTTTGGCATAGCAACCAGAAAGAGCGGAACTATTAAGCTGGATGGGAAAAGAGTATTGAATCGAAATGCGAGAGAATCTATTAAAAATGGCTTTGGTTTGTTGACAGAGGAACGGAGGGCAACTGGAATTTTTGGAATCTTGAATATTCGAGAAAATACGGTTATTTCAAGTCTAAAGCGACATAAAAAGCTTGGATTTTACCTAAGTGAAAAATCAATGAAAAAAGACACAGACTGGGCGATTCAGTCTATGCGAATTAAGACACCAACGCAAGAGACAAAAATATCAACGCTTTCAGGTGGAAATCAGCAGAAGGTAATTCTTGGAAGATGGTTGCTTACGGAACCGGAGGTTCTGATGCTTGATGAACCAACAAGAGGAATTGATGTTGGTGCTAAATATGAGATATATCAGTTAATTATTGATTTGGCAAAAAAAGGGAAAGTAGTATTGATGGTATCTTCTGAGATGCCGGAGTTACTTGGCGTATGTGACAGAATCTTAGTTATGTCAGGTGGAAAATTAGCGGGAGAAGTAGATGCAAAGGATACTACGCAGGAAGAGATTCTTACCTTGGCTGCGAAATATGTTTAAGGAGGAGTGACTATGAAAGCATTATCAGGAATCCAAAATCGATTAGTTCATTATAAAGGACTTGATAGTAAAGATAAAAAGAACTTTTGGAAAGAGGCATTAATTAATAATTCACTGTACATCTTATTGATTATTGCCATTATTTACACATTTATAAAGAATAATATGTTTTTGTCTGCATCATCAATTGTAAATATTATAAGCTTATCCGCAGCAAATTTGCCGATTGCATGTGGAATAGCAGGAACAATTGTATTAACAGGTACTGACTTATCTGCGGGGCGGGTTGTTGGTTTGACAGCTTGTATTTCCGCATCCATGCTACAGGCAGTTACATATGCAACTAAAATGTTCCCAAGCCTTCCGGTTATGCCGATACCGGTAGTAATTGCAATGGTACTGTTGGTTGGTGCTGCAGTTGGATGGGTCAATGGCTTCTGTGTTGCAAAGTTTAAGCTGCATCCCTTTATTGTAACGCTGGCAACGCAATTGATTGTATATGGTTTATTGTTAATGTACGTTATGATTAACGGTAATAACGGACAGCCATTGTCCGGACTGGATGATAGCTATAAGAACTTTGTAACAGGAAGTATTGTTTCACTTGGTACCGTAAAAATACCAAACTATGTTTGGATTAGTCTGGTTGTTGTTGCTGTTATGTGGTTTATATGGAATAAAACGGCATTCGGTAAAAATATGTTTGCAGTTGGCTCCAATCCGGAGGCCGCAAATGTATCTGGTGTAAATGTAGCGAGAACAACTATTTTAGTACATACACTAGCAGGTGCGATGTATGGCATTACCGGTTTCATTGAAGCTGCACGTATTGGTTCTAATACAGCAAATACTGGTTTGAACTATGAATGTGATGCGATAGCTGCCTGTGTAATTGGTGGTGTATCCTTTGTCGGTGGTACTGGTAAAATTAGTGGTATCGTAATGGGGGTATTCTTGCTTCGTATTATTTTCGTAGCTTTGAATTTCCTGTCAATCAATGCAAATTTGCAATATGTTATCAAAGGATTAATCATATTGGTTGCCTGTGCAATTGATATGAGAAAATATCTGGCACGGAAATAGTTGAATAAAAATAAGAAAAAGGTGGTATGTCATATGGAAGAAAATAATATTTTAGAGGCGGAAGAAGAAAGAACAGAAATAGCACCGAGAAATGCAGTGGTTGCAGCAAAAGAGAGATTATATGACAGAGTAAATCTGACAGTCGGACAAGTAGACAAATTTATCATAATTTGTGTGGCGGCAATTATAGTATTAACGATAGGAGGAGTACTGTTTTCTTAAGCAGTAGAATATCAGCGTATGGCATATATAGCAGATAAAACAAGGTATCAGACAATGCAGTATAACCGGTGTGGAAAAAGTGGATTATTATTGCCACTGCTCTCGCTTGGATTTTGGCATAATTTTGGTACAAATGATGATTATGAAAATATGAAGGCAATGTGTTTTACCGCATTTAATCATGGAATTACCCATTTTGATCTTGCTAATAATTACGGACCCGAGTATGGAGCTGCGGAAAAAAATCTGGGGAAAATAATAAAAGAAGACTTATATGCATATCGTGATGAGCTGATTATCAGTACCAAAGCCGGTTATGATATGTGGGATGGACCATATGGAAACTGGGGAAGTCGCAAATATTTAATAGCTAGTCTGGATCAAAGTCTCTCCAGAATGGGCTTGGATTATGTGGATATTTTTTATCATCATAGGATGGACCCACAGACACCATTGGAAGAAACTATGCTGGCACTAAGCCGGATTGTAGAAAGTGGAAAAGCACTGTATGTGGGCATATCCAATTATGATGGACCAACCATGAAAAAGGCAGCAAAGATTCTGGAAGAATTGCATTGTCCATTCATTATTAATCAAAATCGTTATAGTATTTTTGACCGGATGATTGAAAAGAATGGTTTGAAACAGCAGGCGAAGGAATGCGGAAAGGGAATTATTGCATTTTCACCATTGGCTCAGGGAATGTTAACCGATAAGTATATTCATGGAATTCCTTCAGATAGCAGAGCAGCAAAAGATGGAAGATACTTGCACGCATCTGATATTACAGAGGATAAGTTGAAAAAAATCGTTCAGTTAAATAAGCTGGCACAAGAACGAGGACAAACTCTGGCACAGATGGCACTTAGCTGGGTATTAAAGGATGATGAAGTAACCAGTGTATTAATCGGGGCATCAAGACCGCAGCAAATATTAGAAAATATAAAAATTATAGATTCCCCAGTATTTACACAGGAAGAAATTCAAAAAATTGATGCAATATCGGGAATAGAATAATATGTAAAAAGGTTACTCCTCCTCTTTGTGTGTGGCGGTTGCTATATGAAATATCATGGAGTGACCGCCTTTTACATATGTATAAGGAGATGGTCAAATATGGAGACAAGTAAAATTATTCAAATGCTTCGAGAAGGCATATATGACAACAAACTAAAGGAACTTTATGTTGATAATGAGAAGTTAGAATATGAAAAAAAGCGATATATATCAGCCATTGAAGCTTATATAACAAGATTTGGTGTGGGAAATGTTGAAATTTATAGTGCACCGGGCAGAAGTGAGATTGGTGGTAATCATACAGATCATCAACATGGAGAAGTTCTGGCTGCGGCAATTAATTGTGACGCAATTGCTGTAGTAGAAAAATTAGAAAGCCCATATGTGAGAATTGTTTCGGAAGGATATGAGCTGATTGAAATAAGACTGGATGACCTTCAAATGAAAGAAGAGGAACAAGGAACAACACAGTCACTAATTCGAGGTATTCTGTTTAAGGTAAAAGAATATGGGTATTGTATTGGAGGATTTCAGGCTTACATAACAAGTGATGTGTTGATTGGAGCTGGATTATCTTCGTCAGCAGCATTTGAAACGTTAATAGGGACCATTCTTTCACATCTATATAATTGTGCTGAGATTCCACCGGTGAAAATTGCAATGATTGGTCAATATGCAGAAAATATTTATTTTAATAAGCCGTGTGGATTGATGGACCAGATGGCAAGCTCTGTTGGTGGGTTAGTTCATATTGACTTTCAAAAGCCGGAGGAACCGGTGGTTGAACGTATACTGTTTGACGTAGATAAGCAGGGTTATGGGTTGTGCATTACCGATACGAAAGGGTCTCATGCGGATTTAACCTCGGATTATGCAGCAATTCCGGAGGAAATGAAATCAGTAGCAAGATATTTTGGAAAAGAGGTACTGGGAGAAGTGACAAAGCAGGAGCTTCTCTCATATTTACCGGATATTCGAAAGCATACAGGAGATCGTGCGGTATTACGGGCAATTCATTTTGTCTGTGAAAATGAAAGAGTACAGCAGGAAGTGGCAGCACTGAAAAATGACAAATTTCATGAATTTCTTCGATTAGTAAAAGAATCCGGAGATTCTTCGTATAAATATCTGCAAAATGTATATACCGCTCATGACATACAGCATCAGGGAATTTCGGTTGCACTGGCTGTAAGTGATATGTTCCTCGGAAGGGAAGGGGCAAGCAGAGTTCATGGTGGAGGGTTTGCAGGCACAATACAAGCTTTTGTGCCAAATGAATGCATAGGTAAATATAAAGAAGCAATGGAAAAAGTATTTGGAGCAGGAACTTGTAATATACTAAAGATTCGTTGTGATGGTGGAGTCAAAGTAATATAGAACTGAAAATATGGATAAAAAGGAGGTATAAAATATGGGTAGCATATTAGTATTAGGCGGAGCCGGATATATTGGCTCGCATACGGTTTGGGAATTGGTTGAATCAGGTGCCGATGTAGTAGTTATAGATAATCTGGAAACCGGATTTCGGGCAGCAGTTCATCCGGAGGCTAAATTTTACGAAGGTGATATACGAAATCGTGATTTTCTTGATTCTGTATTTAAGAAAGAAAGGATAGATGGAGTCATTCATTTTGCTGCTAATTCACAGGTGGGAGAAAGTATGATTAAGCCATTAAAATACTATAATAACAACCTGTGTGGAACAGAAACTTTGCTTGAAAGCATGGTAAGTCATGGAATTCAGAAAATTGTATTTTCATCTACAGCGGCAACCTATGGAGAACCGGAAACTATTCCAATTCACGAAACAGACAGAACCGTTCCTACTAATTGTTATGGTGAGACAAAGCTGTCCATGGAAAAGATGTTTAAATGGACAGCCAATGCATATGATCTTCGATATGTTTCACTTCGATATTTTAATGCGTGTGGTGCACACCCAAATGGAAAAATAGGAGAAGCACATAATCCTGAAACGCATTTAATTCCGTTAATCTTGCAGGTTCCAAACGGAAAACGAGAGTACATTTCAATTTTTGGAAATGATTATAACACAAAAGACGGAACCTGTGTAAGAGATTATATTCATGTAAATGATCTTGCACAAGCACATATTTTAGCAATGAAATATCTTCAGGAAGGTAAAGAAAGTAATATTTTTAATTTGGGAAATGGGGTTGGATTTACGGTAAAGGAGGTGCTGGAAACTGCAAGAAAAGTAACCGGACATCCAATACCTGCAAAAGAAGAACCAAGGCGGTCGGGAGATCCGTCAACATTAATTGCTTCAAGTGATAAAGCAAAAGAGATACTTGGCTGGAAACCGGAATTTGATAATTTGGAGACCATTGTTTCTACTGCATGGAATTGGCATAGAAATCATCCAAATGGATATGACGTTCAGTAGATGAAGGGAGAATGCTATATGATTGACGAGTTGATTTGCGAATTGGTGACATATGGAATACAAAGTGGCTTGGTGGATTCTGCTGATAAAATCTATGTAACAAATGCTTTGTTGGAATTATTAAAATGCAATGAGTATCGTCAGCCGGAGAAGAATGGAATGCCACGAGCCCTGCATTTGATATTAGGAGACATAATAGCATATGCACATGCCAATGGAATATTGGAAGAAGACACTGCAATTAACAGGGATTTATTTGACACAAAGGTTATGGGATTGCTAACACCATTACCGTCTGTTGTAAGAAAAACATTTATGGATAAATATGCAATATCACCCAAAGAGGCTACAGATTATTACTATAGATTTAGTCAGGTGACAAACTATATCCGCAAGGACCGAATTGAAAAAGACGAGAAATGGACCGTCAATACAGAGTTTGGGGTAATGGATATTACAATTAATTTATCAAAGCCGGAAAAAGATCCGAGAGATATTGCAAAAGCAGGAGCAAGTAAAAAGACAGAATATCCAAAGTGTCTGTTATGCAAGGAAAATGAAGGCTATGCCGGTCATTTTTCGCATCCGGCAAGACAGAATCATCGGGTTATACCGATTACATTGTGTGGTGAAACCTACTATTTTCAATATTCACCATATGTGTATTACAATGAACATAGTATTGTTTTCAATGAAAACCATATACCAATGAAAATTGATAAGGCTGTATTTGCAAAATTACTGGATTTTGTACGACAATTTCCACATTATACTATGGGTTCTAATGCAGACCTTCCGATAGTAGGAGGCTCCATATTAAGCCATGATCATTTTCAAGGCGGGGGCTATGATTTCCCTATGGCAAGGGCATCCTATGAAAAAGAGTTTGTATTAAAGGATTATCCGGATGTACATGCGGGAATCATAAAATGGCCAATGGCTGTGATTCGATTGCAGGGTAGAGATATAAATAGAATTGTAGATGCGTCAGCTCATATTCTGTCTATATGGAAAAACTATACGGATGCAGATGCATATATATATCACGAAACGGATGGAATGCCACATAATACAATTACTCCGATTGCAAGAATGAATAAAGACTTATTTGAAATGGATTTAGTGTTACGAAATAATATTACAACTAAGGAATATCCAATGGGACTTTATCATCCTCATGCAGAGTATCATCATATCAAGCGGGAAAATATTGGATTGATTGAAGTAATGGGATTAGCAGTTCTTCCATCGCGATTAAAACAGGAAATGTCAGAATTGGAGCGAGCCATTTTATCAAAAGGAGATTTACGTGCGAATGAAGCTATGGCATCGCATGCAGATTGGGCAGAAGGTTGGATTCCGAAGTATGTTATTACACCTGAAAATATTCATGAAATTGTACAAAAGGAAATTGGAATTGTGTTTTCAAAGGTTTTGGAATGTGCCAGCGTATATAAAAGGACTCCGGATGGAAGAAGTGCATTTCAGCGGTTTTTAGATATTTTATAATAGTTGGATTAATTCGTTCTGATTAACGAAATTTGAACGTATACCAGAGAAAAACTGTCAACAAAAATGTTGGCAGTTTTTTATATGGATAAGTTTTATATGATAATTTCCCGTTTATCTTTTCTTGATAATATGCTAAACTAACACTGGTTAGCATTTACTAACCAACAAAATAAAATTCTTAACCAGAATGCTATAACATAAAATAAGAAGAAGCAATCACAAGGAGGACATTTAGAAATGAGCGAGAAGATTAAAGTAGAGATAAACGGAACGGCAGAGACCATGCTGCAAAGCTTTTATGCAAGAGCAAAATATTCAAAAGCCAAAGGGCATAAGTTTTATGATGCCAAGGCTGTGGAGCTGGTAGACAAAATTGACTATGATTTTTCGCGGGCAGATAGTGATTCAACTATGAGTAACGGTGTAATTGCCAGAACACTTGTCTTTGACGAACTAGTAAAGGAATTTATTGATAAATACCCGGATTGTACGGTAGTGAATATTGCCTGCGGACTGGATACCAGGTTTTACAGAATGGATAACGGAAAATTGACATGGTATAATCTGGATTTGCCTGAAACGATAGCAATACGGGATCAAATCTATAACGAATCCGGCAGAGTGTCAACGATTGGAATTTCCGTACTTGATTCTGCATGGGCGGATAAGATAGAAGTGCGAGGCAAAATGCTGTTCATAATAGAAGGACTTTCTATGTATCTTACACCGGAGGAAAATGCAACGATGCTGGGAATTATCAGAGATAATTTTGATAATGCAACGGTAATGTTAGAATGTCTGGCAAAAAAATGGGTAAATAAAGAAGACATAGAAGAATCCATTCAGAAAACAGGGGCAAAGTTTGTGTTTGGAGCAGATAACTTTGATGACCTCGGAGATGTGGCAAAAGGCTTCCGAAAAATAAAGGATGACAATATTACGCGGGGAATGACAAAGATTATTCCGATACTGAAACCGTTTGGCTGGCTTCCGATGATTAAAAAGATGACACAGAAAATTCTGGTCTTTGAAAAATGCCAGATAGAATAATAAAAACATCAAGCCAAAAACAGGACATTTGTAGCCAAAGTCTTGAGAACAGAAGCAAAAACTGATATAGTATTACAGTTTGATAATCAGTATGAGACAAAAATCAGTTTGTTAGAGATGGAAAAGGAGTATGTGTATGAAAAGACAAAAAAGTGCTAAGAAGCTTGTCCGATATGGCTTGTGTGCAGCCGCCATTCTGGCAATGTTAGGAACCTTTACGGGATGTGGCAGCTTTGATGAATATGAGGACTATGATGATAACAGCAGTACAGAGCAGGGTGCAGGTCTGCCGTCCAGAAGCAGTGTTACCATGCGGATTGCAGAGGATGATACCTTACAGATTGAACGTCCGGTAAGAGAAACGATTGTACCAATGGGAGAAGAAGGAACATGGACGATATTTGTCTACCTGTGTGGAACCGATTTGGAAAGCGGTAACGGTATGGCAACCATGGATATGCAGGAAATGTTAAATGCTTCTACCGGTGAAAATGTCCGCTTCGTTGTGCAGACAGGAGGCACCGACGGCTGGGATAATGATTTCGTGGATTCCAATGCGATTCAGAGATTTGTAATTTCACAAGGAGAAATTACATTAGCGGATGAACAGGGCTTAAGTAATATGGGTGACAGCAATACCTTGGCAGATTTTTTGAACTGGGGTGTTGGCAATTATCCGGCAGCACACATGGGCTTAGTTTTATGGAATCATGGCGGTGGCAGTATATCCGGAGTGTGCTTTGATGAATTAAATGATTCAGACAGCCTTTCCCTGAGAGAATTGGATGCGGCATTATTAAGTGTATATGATTCCATGACCGATAATTTTGAATTTATAGGCTTTGATGCTTGTCTGATGGGAAGTATTGAATGTGCAAATGTGCTGGCCTCTTATGCAGATTATATGTACGGTTCGGAGGAGTTAGAGCCGGGCTACGGCTGGGATTATCAGGCAATCGGTGATTATCTGGGAGAAAATCCAACAGCAACCGGTGCAGAATTGGGAGAGAAGGTAGCAGATAGCTTTTATGACTGCTGTGATGAGATAGGAGAAGGTGATTCCGCAACCTTTTCGATTGTTGATTTGGCACAGATAGACAGCTTATTAGAGAGCTTCCATACCTATTCACAGAATCTTTATCAGGTGACAGAGGATACAGAGATATTCTCTGAGGTGGTTCGAAATGCCATGAATGCAGATAACTACGGTGGCAACAATAAGTCAGAGGGCTATACGAACATGGTGGACTTAGCCGGTGTTGTAGATGCCGGTTCGGCTTATGTCGATGGTGCAGAGCAGGTATTGGACAGTATTAATCAGGCAGTAATCTATAAAAGAAACGGTGCCTATCATGAATATGCCTGTGGTTTGTCTACATACTACCCATTACAGATTCAGGGCTCCAATGAATTAGAGATGTTTGGACAAATAGCGGTCAGTCCGTATTACCTGTCCTTTGTAGACCGGGCAGCATATGGAGCTGTTAATATGGGAGATACCTCTGATTATGATAATAGCGGAATGCTGGATTTTTGGGGAATCTTTGACTATCTGTTTAGTGATGACAATGGCTATTATGAAGAGGATACAACGGATTCTGATTATTGGTCCTATTATGATTCCTATGAACAGACCGGAGAAAGTTCATTAATTGAATTTGAAACAGCACCTTATATTGATGAAAATGGTTCTTATGGATTTGTATTAACGCAGGATGCTTTATACAATACTGCAAGTGTGCAGGCAAATGTCTATATGCTTTCCGAAGATGGTGCAGACTTAATTGAATTGGGTGTCAGCAGCTACATTTATATGGATTGGGAAACCGGAGAGTTTTCAGATAATTTTGACGGTTCATGGTATTCTTTACCGAACGGACAGAATCTGGCAGTCTATATCGTATCTGAAAATGACGGCTATGATGTGTATACCTCTCCGGTTCTTTTAAATGGTGAGGAAACGAATTTGAGAATTACACACGATTATACAAACGGAACCGTTACAATTGACGGAATCTGGTCGGGTATTGACGATAACGGTATGGCCGGCAGAGAACTGGAGGAATTAGAGGTTGGTGATGTGATTACACCAATGTATTATGCGACAGCAGTTGATAGTGATGAAGAATACTATTATTATGGGGCAGAATACAGCTATGACGGAAATTCCGATATATCCTTCCAGTATCTGATGGATGGAGAATATTATTATGGCTTCAGCATTGATGATGTATATGGAGATTATTATGTAACAGATTTTGTACAGTTCGATGTTGAGGGTGATACGGTATACTACTATACAGAATAGTGTATAGAATATAAATCCGAACCGGATAGAATTTAATCGGGTCTTCGGGTTATAGCAATTAAATAATCGGCATAAGCCTTTTGAATCTCCGGGTATCTTCTTCTGCTGATAGGAATGCGGTCCTGATTAGTCAGAATGAAGCAATCCGGAGTTAATTGTTCTACCTTTTCCAGATTTACAAGCATTCCTTTATTGCAGGAAATGAAAAATGAAAACGGAGCAAGTACCTCACAAAAGCTGGTATGGCTGGTGCGAAGTCGAATGGAAGTGCCGTTTTGTAAATAAATGGTTTCGTAGTGACCATGGTAGGAAGTATATAAGATAGAATGCAAAAGAAGCTTTTGCCCGTCCTCCAGCACCAGAATCCGGTTTTGTTCATACAGACTTAAATGGATAGAAGAAAGCATCTTGAGAATCTGTTCGCGGGAATATGGTTTCAGTAAATAGAAATCAGCATGAACCGCATAGCTTTCCGCGGCAAATTCATTGCTGGTACTGATAAAAACAATTTTGACGTAGGTATCAAGCTCACGAATCCTTTGAGCTGTCTCAATGCCGGTGATTCCGCTCATATAAATATCCATAAATAAAATGTCATAGGAACCAGCTTGAAAGGTTTCCAAAAGAGCTTCTCCGCTGGAGAAAATGTCTAGCTTGGTAATAGAAAAACCAAGCTCTTGAAAACAGGAGGGAAGAACAGCAAGCAACGTATTCTGGTCGGTTGGCAAATCATCTATAATAGCAATCTTCATAAACAGTCTCCTTTATTTCTTGACATTACCATATTCATTATAGCAAAGAAACAAAAAAAGAAAAAGGAAAAAAGCAAAGATGATGCCAGATTTGTTGCATTTGATGCCAAAGAATTGAACTTTCCGAAAGGATTCGATATAATCGATAACTGAGCGTGGTTATCATAACAAAGTGAAATGGGATTCTATCAACGTATGATAACAGTGGGAGTTTTATAATATATAATAAGAAGCGGAAAACGAGAGCAATGGAATTCTGATAGTGGGTTCCGTTGTTTTTGCTTTTAAAAGCATAGTAGATTGTGGTATGATACATAACAGTAAGACAACAAATATAGGACGGAATGGAGGTCCTCCGGATGAACATACAACAATTCTTAAACGGCTTGGATAAATTGTTTGAAAAGGGTGCGATAAATCAGGTAGAACCATATTTTCATAAGGCACTTGCATGGGCGGAGCATGACCGCGATATGAGTGCAAAAATCACAATATTAAATGAGGCAATGGGATTTTACCGGGAGACCAGTCAATACGAAAAAGCAAAGGCTTGTATTCGGGAAGTGCTGGAGATTATGGAGCAGGCGGGGCTGGCAGATTCCATTCCGTATGCGACAACACTGTTGAACTCTGCAAATGCATTACGGGCTGCCGGTGAATTAGAAGAAGCTATGAAGGACTATAATCAGGTATTTGCAATTTATGAGGGACAGGTTCCGCAGGTAGACTTTCGATATGCAGAATTATATAACAATGTAGCCTTACTGTATCAGGAAATGGAACAGTATGATATGGCAATCCGATGCTTGGAACAGGCACTTGTAATTGTAAGGCAGATGCCGGGAAAGGAATTTCAGACCGCCATTACGTTAGCGAATCTGGGAAGCAGTGAATTACAGGAGAAACGACAGGAACAGGCAGAGGAGCATTTAAAAGAAGCAATTACCTTATTTCAATCCATGAACATAACGGATACACATATGGCGGCAGCGTTAGCTGCAATGGGGGAAGCCTGCTATTTGAAAAAACAGTTTGAAGCAGCAGAGGATTATTATTCGCAGGCATTGCAGATGATTGAGTCTTATGTAGGAAAAACGGATGCATATCAGAGAGTCGCAAATAATCTAAAGCAGGTAAAGCAGGCAAGAGAGCAGGCAGAGAAGGATGGAACTATAACAAAGGATAGGAAGCAGGCAGTTAGAGAATCCGGCTTGACGCAAGGTGAACGCTTTTATCGTGAGCGGGGAGCAGATATGATTCACGACAAATTTCCGGCATACGAGAATCGGATTGCGGTTGGAATTGTAGGAGAAGGCTCTGAACGTTTTGGATTTGATGATGCAATATCGGAAGACCATGATTTTGGTGTGGGATTTTGCATGTGGCTGACAGACGAGGATTATGAACAAATCGGAGAAGCCTTACAGGCAGAATATGAAGCAATCACAGAAAATGAAAATAAAAACTGGACCATACATGCACAGGGACGGTTTGGGGTAGGAACTATACATGAATTTTATCAAGGGCTGACCGGACGGCAAGAAGCACCTAAGACCAAGGAAGAATGGCTGCAGCTTTCAGAGGAACGGATAGCGGCAGCTACCAACGGAGTTGTATTTCGGGATGATTTGGGAGAATTTAGCAGAATCCGGGAGCAATATCTGGAATACTATCCGGAGTCTGTCCGGTTATTGAAAATGGCTCAATATGTAGCCTTGTTTGGACAATACGGACAATATAATTATGAGAGAATGGCAAAGCGGCAGGATTGGGTTGCGGCAGGGCTTATGCGGGAGCGGGCAATGGAAGCTGCCTTGCATATGGTATATTTGCTGAATCGGCGGTATTGTCCGCATGATAAATGGCTGTGGCATGGTTTAAAAGAAGTGAAACTCTGCAAAAATGTAGGTGAAGTATGTGTGCAGTTGGTACAGACAGGGATAAAAGAGGTTGAACAGAATCGGGCATTGTTAGAACAGATTGCAGGGGAACTATTACAGGAAATGCTGAATCAGGGGCTGGTATATCCGCATTGCAGAGGAGATATTCTTTTTATGGAACCGTATGGCTCCGAGCTGGCAGCACGCAGTAAATGGGAAGACAGTACGGTAGAGGAATTAGCAGAGCAGATTGCCCAAATTGAGTTTCAGGCATTTGATAAGGTGAAGAACGAAGGCGGCAGAGCAGGCTGTCAGGATGACTGGTATACATTCCGTATTATGCGGGTCAGTCAGTATCGTACATGGACAAAGGATATGCTGATACAATACCTGAAGGATTTTTACGGTACGTTAGCAGACGGATGGAATATGATAACGGAAAAATATGGGCGTATGATGGCATCAACCGCTCCGGAAAAATATGCGGAACTAGAACCGCAGTTACCAAAGGTTACGGAAGAAAAAAGAAAAATTGTAGAAGAAATCGTACGGATTCAGGTAGAATGGATGGAGGAATTTAGCCGGAATTATCCGAAACTGGCAGGCAATGCCAGGGTCATTCATACCGGGGAGGACACCGCATGGGATACCTCCTATGAGACTTATTTGCGAGGAGAGCTGTTGACCTATTCGGATACCATGCTGGTTATGTACGGAAGATTGGTTGCACAGTATGCAGGGGAGCATAAAAATCTTGCAATTGCAATTATGAATCAAACAGTTTTATTATACGGATACCGGAATTTAGAGGAGGCAGAACAGGCAATGTCCTCCAATTAGGGAAAAAGAGAGAGAAGAATTATGGAACGTAATTGGAATATGGAAGAACGCACAGACGGAAAACGGTATGGCAGCAATGATATGGTAAAGGCAGGCTGTCATGATTGCTTAGGCTGCTCCGCCTGCTGTCACAATATGGGAACCTCCATTGTGTTAGACCCATGGGATATTTATCAGTTAACAACAGGGTTAGGACAGAGCATGGAAGAATTGCTGGCACAGGCAATCGAATTAAATGTAGTAGATGGTTTGGTACTGCCGAATCTGAAGATGCAGCAGCAGTCAGAGGCATGCTTTTATCTGGATGAAAACGGAAGATGCAGGATTCATGCGTATCGTCCGGGAATCTGCCGCTTGTTTCCGCTGGGACGCATATATGAAAACGGAACATACCAGTATTTTTTACAGGTTCACGAATGTAAGGCGGAACAAAAAACAAAGGTAAAAATTAAACAATGGATCGGAATACCGGATATTCGGACATATGAAGCCTTTGTGTTGGACTGGCATACTATGCTGAAGGAATATCAGCAGCAGGCAAAACAAGGCTTACTGCAAGGAGAAGCCCTAAAGCAGCAAGCCTTGAAGCTGTTACAGTTATTTTATATCATGCCTTACCGGAAAGAGGTTGATTTCTATTCGCAATATGAGGAGCGAAAGCTTAGGTTATAAGTTGTTTGAATATAGAAAAGACTATTGCTTATGTGAAATAATCTTGTATAATTATTTTTGTAAATAATAGGAAAATAGGACTAAAATGGGGATATGAGAGGATAGAATTATGACAGAAACATGGAAAGAGCTATTTCGATGGAATAAAAAACAGGTATACATATTTGTAACAATTATGACTGTAATGATTTCCGTATCTGTATTTCAATGCAGAAGCAGCCTTGTGTTTTCGGCTTCGGATGCAGAGATTGCAGTTAATACAACCTTAGGGGATAATCTTGAAATGTATGCGGGCATTTTTTCAACAACCGTAACCGCATCGGTGAATCCAACCGCTACACTGGCAGCGTTATCCGTAATGGGAATGGTGGAGAATGCCAATGCATATTTTCCGGAGGCAGGATGGCTGGTTCAGATAGGAGAGTTTTTGAATCAGATTCCGCTGGTACGGACGATTTCAGATTTACCGATTGCAAATCCGGTAGCGGCAATTATACTGACAGTGGTTGCAATCACCATGTATGTCATTCATTCTACATCGGCATCCAAAATGTTCTCTAAGGCAACCATTGATAATATTGAACAATGGGGCGGAATGATTGTAACCGTAGGATTGTCCTTGCTGCCTTTGGCAACTACACAGGTGGTTGCGGCACAGACCGATGTAAATTATGTATCGGTAGGCACCTATGCGGTGTCATTGGTGCTTTCGATTTTGTCAGCCGCATTTACGGCAGTTGTATATGTCTGTATCTATGGTTGTATTGATGCGGTAGAACTTCTGGCAGCAGTAATTCCGATTAAGGGAATGAATGTGGTGGTTGAGACCATAAAGGCAATTCTTCATATGATTTTGCTGTTGTTACAGTTGTTCAGCCCGATTTTAAGCGTCATCATCAGTCTGGTTCTAATGGTAGTCGGTGTGCTGTTATTCCGGAAGCTGTCTACCTTGTCAACCTATTATAATTACATTTACGTGAAACCGTTATGGAAAGCAATCCGGCATAGGGATGAATTATCTCCGCTGGTACATCGCAAATTTCCAAGAAGGGGACATAAGCAGTATCCAAATGTAGAATTGGCAGTACCGGTATTTTCCATGCGACCGATTCGAAAGCTTAAGAAGCGGGAATTGGCATGGCTAATTCTAAAGGATGGAGAACCGTATCTGGTAAGAATGAAGCCGCTCAGAAAGAATCAGGAAATCCCGCTTTCCGAATTAAATGTACATAAGGATGAGTTATATTTGCAAAAGACATTCCGGTTTACCAGATTGCTGACGGAGGATAAGCATATTGAATTGATTATCAGCAATGAGTACAGTAATCAATGGCAGAAAATGCTGGAATGGCTGAAGGTATCTGATTTTAAGGTAGTAGAAGAACGGAGAAAGCAGGAGAAAGAAACTGCACGGACGAAAAAGGAGGAGGCTCGCAGACAGAAGCGGGAGGAGCAGGAACAGCAATGGGAGGCTCGGATGCAGAAGCTGACAGCCGCTACCCAGACAGCAGAAGAATAAAAACCATAAACAAATTATAAAGTTTATAAAATTATTAGCACTCATGATAAATGAGTGCTAATTTTCTATTGACAATCCGAAAGCAGGAGACTATTATTAAAGGTGTCGTGAATTTGATACTAAATAATAGGTGTCAGAACATGCTTAATAGGAAAGAACGATAAATAATAAGGAGATGTAACAATATGGCAGGTAAGCAAGGTAGTTTGACGATTAATAGTGAGAATATTTTTCCGATTATAAAGAAATGGTTATACTCAGATCATGATATTTTCTTCCGGGAACTGGTATCAAATGGGTGTGATGCAATTACAAAATTAAAGAAATTGTCCATGGTAGGAGAATTTGAAGAGCCGGAAGGAAATCAATATCGAATTGATGTAATTGTAAGCCCGGAGAATAAGACCATACAATTTATAGATAACGGTCTTGGTATGACCGAGGATGAGGTAAATGAATACATTTGTCAGATTGCATTTTCCGGAGCAGCAGATTTCTTGGAGAAGTATAAGGATAAGGCAAATGATGACCAGATTATCGGACATTTCGGTTTAGGCTTTTATTCTGCATTTATGGTAGCGGATAAGGTAACCATTGAAACCTTGTCATATAAGGAGGGTGCAGAGCCGGTATACTGGGAATGTGATAATGGTACAGAGTATACCATATCAAAGGGAGATAAGACAGAACGCGGTACTGTCATTACCCTGTATCTGAACGAAGACAGTTATGAGTTTGCAAATGAATACCGGGCAAAGGAAGTATTGCAGAAATATTGTTCCTTTATGCCGATTGAGATTTATTTTACCAATGCAGATGCCCCGGCAGAGGTTATTGATGAGAAGGAAGAAAAGCCGGAAGAAAAGACCGGAGAGACGGCAGAGGTTGTAGATGAAAATGGTGAAACCATTGAAGTAGACGAGGAAGAAACCGACGAAAAGGAAGCTTCGGAGGAAAGCACAGAAGAGACAACAGAAGAGTCTGAGAAAAAGAAGCCACAGCCAATCAATGATACAACACCGTTATGGGCAAAGCATCCAAATGACTGTACCGAGGAGGAATATAAGGAATTTTATCGGAAGGTATTTATGGATTATCGGGAACCGTTATTCTGGATTCATCTGAATATGGATTATCCATTTAATCTGAAGGGTATCTTATACTTCCCGAAGATTAATCTGGAGGTAGAGAACGCAGAAGGTAAGATTAAGCTGTATAACAATCAGGTATTCGTAGCAGATAACATCAAGGAAGTAATTCCGGAGTTCTTGTTACTGTTAAAGGGTGTGATTGATTGCCCGGATTTGCCGTTGAACGTATCCAGAAGTGCCTTACAGAATGACGGATTTGTTAAGAAAATATCAGACTATATAACCAAGAAGGTAGCAGATAAGTTATCCGGTATGTGTAAGACGGATAAAGAAAATTATGAGAAGTATTGGGATGATATTAGTCCATTTATTAAATACGGCTGCCTGCGGGATGATAAGTTCAATGAGAAAATGACCGATTACATCATTTTCAAGAATCTGGACGGCAAATATGTTACCTTACCGGAATATCTGGAAGCCGCAAAGGAAAAGCATGAGAATCAGGTATTCTATGTAACTGATGCAAAGGAGCAGTCACAGTATATCAATATGTTCAAGGAAGAGGGAATGGATGCCATTCTTTTAACCAGCAATATTGATACACCGTTTATTACACATCTGGAACAGAAAAACCAGAATGTGCATTTCCTGCGGATTGATTCCGAATTATCAAATAATTTTGTAGAGAATACAGAAGAGGATGAAGAAACCGTAAAGGCAAATACCGATAAGCTGACTGAAATATTCCGGAAGGCATTAGGAAATGATAAGCTGGAAGTAAAGGTTCAGAAGTTAAAGAATGCAAACGTATCTTCCATGATTACAGAATCCGAGGATAGCCGGAGAATGCAGGATATGATGCGGATGTATAACATGGGTGGTTTTGACCCGACCATGTTCGGCGGTGCCAGCGGAATTACACTTGTCTTAAATTCCAACAATACACTGGTACAATATGTATTAGAGCATGAAGAAGGCGAAAATACCAAGACGATTTGTGAACAGCTTTATGATTTGGCAATGCTGGCACATAAGCCGTTGGAGCCGGAAGCAATGACGAAATTTATTGCAAGAAGCAATGAGATTCTGGGGATTCTGGCAAAGTAATAATTGCTAAAGAATGCAGAAAAAGATTGTTAATAAGTGTGATATTCAAATAAAATAGGATATGATAAAATAGACGCACAGGGATAGTTTATGTCTGTGCGTCTTTTTTTGACACACTTTTTATAGCAGGTACATTTCCATATTAGTTGTAAGAAAGGAATGAAAACCGGAGGAAGAATAGGGAGGAATACAGATGGATATTTTATTAACCAAAAATCTGACAAAACGATATGGAAAGGGCGATATAGAGGTATTAGCGGTGGATGCTATGGACCTGCGGATTGATAAGCGGGAAATAGTAGCCATTACCGGAACATCAGGCTCCGGAAAATCAACACTGTTACATATGCTTGGTGGAGTAGAAACACCGACCTCCGGCGAAGTATGGGTAGACGGAGAGGATATTTATACGCTGAAGGATGATGAGCGTTCTTCGGTTCGGAGAAGAAAGATAGGCTTTGTATTCCAGAACTATAATCTGATACCGATTCTGACAGCAGAGGAGAATATTATCAGTCCGATATTGCTGGATAAGAAGAAGCCGGAGGCAGAGTATATTGCAGAATTGCTGGAAATGCTGAATCTGACGAAATGGAAGGACCATTTGCCGAATCAGTTATCCGGTGGACAGCAGCAGCGGGTTGCAATCGGACGGGCATTGGCAAATCATCCGAGAATCATTCTTGCTGACGAGCCAACCGGTAATCTGGACCATACACAGGCAATGGAAATTATGGAGATTCTGATACGCTCTGTAAAGAAATATAAGCAGACTTTGGTAATGGTTACACATGATATGAATCTTGCACGTATGTGTGAGCGAATCATATCCATACAGGACGGAAGAATCTTATCAGACGAAAAAAACGAAAGTACCTTGAAGTAACCAAAAGACAGAAGATGATAGGGAGAGGAAATATATGAAGCTGAAATTTCGGCAGTTTGATGATATATGTTGGAAGTATATGCTGGCATATAAAAAGCGGACAATATTTACAATATTAAGTATTATGCTGGCGGTAATTTTATTTTTTGGAACCGGAACGATTTACACATCTGTGAATCAGGCGAATTTTAAACTTAGCCGGCTGTGGTATGGAGATTATGATGCAGAAGGCATAATTAATCCGGAAGAATACCAGCGTATGCGAAAGCTGGATTATATTGATGAAATGGTGCTGCAACAGACGGAAGATGGGTTGTTCATGGAAAATGGTGGTGCCGAACAGTATGTGTATATCACTTATCTGAACACCTATGAGCAGAATATATTCCCGTATGAACCGATAGAAGGGAGAACCCCTGAAACGGCACAGGAGTTCATGGTAGGAAAGAATACGGCAGATTATCTGAGCTTGCAAGTAGGCGATGCTGTGACACTATACCAATATGAATACTGGTATGAGGGTACATGTATTGGTGACAGAAATGCGGCATATGAATATACAGAAACCCGTCGAAGGGAAGAACGGAAGCAGGGAAATGAAGATTTTGAACTTACGTTAGACGATTTAGATACCAAAAGTCAGGCAAGCGAATTTACGATTGCAGGTATCTATGATGATGATGCTACCACCTCCTATACCGGTATCATGTATGATGTAAGCTTTTTAAGTCTGATAGATATGAGTCAGAATCCGACCTCTTTACAGGTATGCGTTAAGTTTCAGCATCATAAAAACTATATAGACAAATTAGTGAAGGATGAAGGTATCTGGCTGGACGAAAATTATGAGGTGACACGGTATCGGAGCGGTTATAACGGAGGACGTTCAGATTTAGACAATTTGTTGCAATATATTCTCTTTGTGCTGGCATTTGCAATTATTTTCTGGATTTCCGTAATTATTATTCGGAACAGCTTTGTATTGAGTATGGCAGAACGGGCAAGGGATTACGGCATTTTGAGATGTATGGGAATCAGTCAGGGAAAACTGCGAAGAATTTTGATGCTGGAGGGCTTTGCTATGTCCGGAATTGCCAGCGTATTGGGAATGGGAATAACCGTTTTCTTGATTGAGGTAGGAAGCCGGTTGGCAGGATTTCGTAAAATTCTGCAAAGCATGGGAGTCTATGATACCTTCCATGTATGGGTACAGCCATGGATGATAGCGGCTACGATAGTATTCATCGGATGTGCGGTGCTGTTTTCATTAATAGAGCCGGCAAGACAGATTAGCAATATGGAGCCGGTAGGTGCGATTAATGGGCGGAATAGTATTAAGAAGGAAAAGATAAAGAGAAGAAGAACCGGCATTCTTAGAAAGCTGTTGGGAACAGAGGGAGAGTATGCGTATAAGAATATGATGCGAAATCCCGGAAAATTTATCGCGACAATGGTTGGCATTGCAATTAGTGTTACCGGTATTGTAATCGGTGTCCAACTCATTCATCTTGCAAATGATATTATTAGAAATGATGTGCCTGTAACGAGTATTTATGATGCCTCCTGTACATTTCTAAATTCTACGGGGAAAACCGAAAAGGATATAGAAGAGATGTGTCAGGCTTTGAATGAATTGGACAGTGTAGAATCCATAAAGGTTGCTTATGAGAAGATTTTCTGGGCAAAGGACGGAAACGGAATGCCGATAGATCGAGATGATGATCCTTCTGAATATCAGGCATATATGGCAATTGGAATTACGGAAGCACAGTTACAGGAGTTAGAACCTCTTTTGCTGGAAGGAACCTTAGATTACGATGCATTACAGTCCGGAGGAGTAATTGTATGTCGCTATGCCATAAAATGGACACAATTAGGAGGGGAATGGCATGAGAGTAAAGATTTAAAGACAAATCTTACTGTCGGTGATACCCTATGGATACAAAACCATACAATTGCCTGTCCGGTTATTGCGGTTCTGGATTATACGCCAAGCGGCGGAGTTGCGGCTGCCTATTTCTCAAAGGATTATTATCAGCAGAAGGTAATTGATGAAGAAACTCCTGCCGGCGGATTTTCAGGGATTTCGGTTCAATGCAGCCAGAATTATAAGTCGGATGAAATCAATGAATTTAATAAGACATATCGGAAATGCGGCTATTGGTTTTGGGATGGTGGTGTACATGAAGAGAAGGAGTTGCTGAAGGGCTATGTAGAGCTGCTGGGCTTGATAACTGCAATTATTATTGCCATTGGAGCATGCAATATCTTTAACACATTAAGCTCCAATATTTCGCTGCGTAAGAAGGAAATTCAGATGATGCATGCAGTCGGTATGAGTTACCGGCAGATAATTAAGATGTTAAGTCTGGAAGGAGGCTTAGGCTCTATATTTGGCAGTTGTATCGGAATTGTACTGGGGTTATTGGCAGGATATGAACTGACACAGTTTGGAAGTGAAGTTGATTATTCGGTGGCATATAAGTTCCCATGGGAGGGAATTATAATCTCGATTGTGTTAGTGGCATTGATTACCGGAATTTCCATGCTGATTGCCAGAAATGAAATAAGAAAATGGGATGAGACAGACGAGTAGGAGAAGAATCCCTGAAAGGAGAAGCCCTGAACCTGAAAAAAGCTATCGCGTTAGGGTTAATCGGTAATCAGGGCAATCCCCTGCTGCTTAAAGAATTTAATAAGCATTTCATCCCACATATGCTCTACGGTCTTATCTAAGGTAAAGACAGACAGGGCAGTACCGGATGAAATGGTTAATATCTGATGCTCGTAACGCAGATTCAGATACAGACCGGAAATCTGCTCCGGAGACATTGGAATATTATATCGTTCGAGAAAACGTTCTACATTATAGGGGGCCAGCATCAGGACAATTTTCATTGCCAGTGGTGTACGGTCTCCTTTAATTATCTGGAATGCCAGTGGCTTGCATTCTTCCCAATATTGATAGATACGATTTGGAAGCAAATGCTCGTCATCGGTATCATAGAAGTCCTTATTGATATGACCGTCTATAACATAGGTCGTACCGGTCATAATGGTGGCTTCACACAGAAGAAACCGGTCAAATTCGGTTCCGGTCAGAAAATGATTCATAAATTGTTTCACATCGGGGGTAGTTGCTGATAGCATATGGCTCCTTTTTCCATTATACGAATTAGAATGGTTTATTAATTATTTGTAAACAGGGTAGCACATTTTATAAAAAAATGCTACTCTAATTAAAAAGCAGGTTCAAGGAGATGAAATGTCGTGAGTATTGTGAATGAAATATTAGCAGAGATTAATCAGGTGGTAAAGGGAAAAGAAGATGTAGTACAGAAGGTTCTGGCAGCGATGCTGGCAGAGGGACATATTCTGCTGGAGGATATTCCGGGTGTCGGTAAGACAACGCTTGCGATGACGGTTGCAAAAACGATGTCAATGGAGTATAGAAGAACACAGTTTACACCGGATGTTCTGCCAAGTGATATTCTGGGCTTTTCGATGTATAACAGCCAGACGAAGGAATTTGAATATAAAGCAGGCTCCGTATTTTGTAATTTATTTTTAGCGGATGAGATTAACCGGACATCCCCAAAGACGCAGTCTGCATTGCTTGAGGTTATGGAGGAAGGAAATGTTACGGTAGATGGGGTGACACGAAAGCTTCCGGTTCCGTTTACGGTCATTGCAACGGAAAATCCGATTGGCTCAGCCGGTACACAGATGCTTCCGGAATCCCAGTTAGACCGGTTTATGGTATGCCTTTCCATGGGCTATCCGTCACATGAAAATGCAATTGAGATTCTCAAGGGCAATGCATCAAAGCCGCTGTCACATGTGAAAGCAGTTGTTAGTCAGGAAGAATTTTGTAGACTTCAGCAGCAGGTGACAGAGCTATATGTGCAGGAGCTGATGTATGGATATATAACAACCTTAGTAGAAAAAACGAGAGAGAGTGAATACATAACATTAGGTGCCAGTCCGCGAGGCAGTATTGCCTTGCTCCGAATGGCAAAAGCAATGGCATTCATAAACGGCAGGGAGTTCGTATCACCGGAGGATGTAAAGGCTGTATTCGTAGATACCCTAGGTCACAGGGTTAAGCTTAGTACAAAGGCAAAGGCAGCCGGAATGGATACAACAGCAGTTTTGATGCAGATATTTAACAGTGTGGAGGCACCGAGAACCTGATATGGGAAAGAGAATCATTCGTATTATAGGATATGCTATATTGATTGCTGCCAATATCTGGTTGTTATGGTTTTTTCACAGCTTTTTGAATTTTGTGATTTTGGCAGTCATGGTATTTATACCGATTATTAGTATTTTGGGAACCAAGTGGGTCGCAGATTCTATACAGGTGCATTGGGACGGACCGGTGGAAAGTATGGAAAAGGGCGAAGAATTTCAGATGCGGTTGCAGATACAGAATACATCGTGGTTTGGTGCCATGCATGGAAAAGCGAGACTGACGGTATCCAATGGTTTTTATCAGACAGAACGCGAGCATGAGCTGCGTGTACCGATACGGGCAAGAATCGGTCAGACGGTAACGTATCCGGTAACGGTTCAGAAGTGTGGAAATGTGGAATTTCGATTCCATGAATTAGTATTGGAAGATTTTCTCGGAGTAATGGCATTTAAGAAACGCTTTGAGGAAAGCTATACCGTCGTGGTACTGCCGGCGGAGCAGGAAGCACCCGAAGCGGCATTGAACGGTTATACATTAGGTATGGAAGAGGTAGAGGAAAATAACCGGAAGGGGACGGATTTTTCAGAGGTTCAGGATGTACGGGAATATCAGCCCGGTGATAAAATGCAGAATATACATTGGAAGTTGTCCGTAAAAAAGGATGTCTTAATGGTAAAGGAGCGGGTAAGTATGTCTTCTCGCCAATTGTTTCTGTTACTGGAATTGCATGAAAACGGACAAGGACTGATGGAAGAGGTACTGGAATGTACATACGGAATCTGCCTGCTGATGCTGCATCATCAGCTTCCGGTCACACTGATATGGTGGAGCCAGCGGACACAGGAACTGGTACAGTGGAAGGTTGATTATAGGGAGCATTTAGCGGAGGGCTTTCGCATGATTTATTATGAAAGCCTGTATCCGGAGGCGACCCTTGGAAGAACCATGGCACAGGCAATTTTGAAAAGCGGCCATCAATTTCTTTGGGTCGGCAGCAGGGAGCAGGGAGTCGGAGATGCAATTGCGGAATATGGTACGGCAGTAGGAGTGTACTATGGGAATAATCAGGCATAAAAAACAAAAGGATACAAATATTACTTTATCAGAAGGTATTATTATGACACATCCGCTACGGATGGAGACAAGTAGTTGGTTAAAGAACTGTATGGTAAAGAGTCTGTTGGTGTTCAGCGTGATTTTTGGCAGTCTTGGCTGCTTCTTAAGCAGTCTGGATATGGAATATTATGTGCTGCCAACGGTAGGAATTTTATTTTTAATGGCATTGCTGTTCACCACGATTTATTACCGCGGATGGATTATGGATGTAGTCTATGTTGTGTTTCTGGTGGTGTTCTTTTTTGCAGTCCGTAGTCTACAGCCATACATTAACAGCGGATATTATTTAATCGTGAACCGGGTATTTAAAATCGTGGAGGATTATTTTGATTTACCGGGTATGCAATATTATGAGATTGCGGTAGGAAATGAGCCGGTGGCAGTAACCGTCATGCTTGTGTTTGTAGGAACCGTTTTAATGATAGTGGCAAATGTCATTATTTCCCGCACCATGAATGTATGGTTTTTGATAGCATTGACCGGATTTTTCTGGATAGCTCCGATGTATTTCCGATTAGAGCCGGATGCATTTTATGTAATCATAATGGTTACAGGCTATGTGGCAGTCTGGTCCATTCACAGCAGCGGTGCATATGGTATGGACCGGAAGCACAGAGATTATAAATGGAAGGATAAGAAGGGAAAGAAGCTTCGAATCTGGTATGTGCAGGATGCGGCAACCATGCTGGAGGCAATGGGTGGCTTTCTGGTATGCATTTTCATAATTTACGGCTTAACGGCATGGCTTGGAGGAAAGGATACATTTAATCTCAGATATACGCAGAATCCATACAAGGAGCAGACCGAGGAGGATATGCAGAAGCTGGCAACCGGAGGCTTTGCGGCATTTAACCGTTATGAGGCTGTCGGCGGTATCAGCGGAGGACAATTAGGCGGAGTCGGCTCGGTCCGTCCCGACTATCTGACGGATTTAGTAGTCACCTATACGCCATACAGCTATGAGCCGGTATATTTACGGGCATTTATAGGAAGTAACTATGTGTCAGAGGATGCAAGGTGGCTGGAAACGGAGAAGGACCAACAGGCAGAGGATACAGCAGATGCCGGAGAAGAGCCGCTGCTTGCAGACGCAAAGCTTTTGGAAATGAACTGGGAGTCAGGGCAGAGCGGGGCAAGAGCAAAGATGTTGATTCGGAATCTGGATGCCAGTGTAGATTATCCGTATATACCATATTATACAAAGAATGAAGAAACCGCCGTAAGCATTCCGAGAGGGCAGACCGCAGAATATATATATTATCCATATGTAGAGGAATGTAGCGGTGAGGTATCCGAGGAAGTAAAGCAGCAGGCAGAAGCAATGTATCTGGAGGTGCCGGATGCGTGTCGGGATGCAGTTGCAAAGGCAAGTGAAGAGGCAGGAATTACAAGTGAAGACACACAGGAGGAGATTGTTGAAAAGGTAAAACAATACTTTGAGAATGAATTTCTGTATACGACCAGACCGGGAAAAACACCGGAGGGCAAGGACTATGTGACATGGTTTCTGGAAAAGAAAAAAGGATATTGTGCTCACTTTGCAACAGCAGCAACCTTAATATATCGTTATAACGGAATACCCGCACGTTATGCAGAGGGCTATGTAATCACCTATGAGGATGTTATGAGCGGTGAGTTAAATGAGGACTATGACTATGCAGATTTTTACAGTGGATATGCTCCGTTGGGCGAGACCGGTGTAGTTGAGGTTGAGGTGACGGATGCCAGAGCTCATGCATGGGTGGAGGTATTTGCTTCGGACTTCGGGTGGATACAGGAAGAGGTTACAACTGCGGCAATCGACCCGGATGAGGAGTTAGACAGCTTCTGGGATGTATTTGGTTCCGGTGGAGGAAGAAGCGGAAATGATGATACGACCGGCGGTATGAATCTACAGCTGATGGATTGGAATCTGGATAATATTCAGGGAATCTGGATTGCATTTCTGGTAGTACTTGGTATATTGGGTATCGTAGTGATGGTACGAAAGCTGTATCTTTATTATAAACAGTATCAGACATGGCATACAACGGATGCAAACGAGAACCTTCTGGCATACTATCATTATATCAGCAGCAGACTGCGAAAGAAAAATCCGGAATATGCAAATTGTCCGACCTATCGAAGCCAGCTTCTCTATCTTGCTTCCCATTGCGAGGAATGGACTTGGGATACAGAGGATATAATTGGAAAAATGGAATGTGCCTGTTATAGTAAAACGGGCTTGCCGGAAGAGACCTGTGCAGATATGATGCAGTTATTATCAGAATTAAAGAAGAAGGTGAAAAAATGCAGACATGCATAAATACGATTACGAAAGGAGTATCTGCCTTTCATGTAGTGAACTATGTAAAAGAGGAATTATTACAGACCGGGTTTCAGGAGCTGAAGCTGACCGGGAACTGGCAGCTTGAAGAGGAAAAGAATTATTTGTTGGCTCCATATCCCTCTATGCTGATTGCCGTCAGTGTCGGAAAGCTGAACACACAGTCACAGATACGGCTGTCGGTAGCACATACAGATTCGCCTTGTCTGAAGGTGAAAGCAAATGCAGATATGCCGGATAAGGAATATATCCGTATGAATGTAGAACCATATGGGGGACTGCTAAAGCATACATGGTTTGACCGACCTCTAGGTATGGCAGGTAAGGTAGTATTAAGAGGAACGGATGCATTTCATCCGCAGGTGCGATATGTGGATTCAAAGACCGCAATCGGCACCATTCCATCACTGGCACCGCATTTATCAAGAGGCTCCGAAACAAAGGAGATACAGGTGCAGCAGGAGTTGATTCCGATTATTGGTCTGGCAGGGGAGGAAATGACTGCCGGACATATAAAAGAGTATCTGGAGACACATATGAACGTAAAGCGTTCCGATATTTTAAACTATGATTTGTTCCTGTATCCGACAGATAAGCCGGTGATTACCGGACTTAAAAATGAATTGTTGCAGGCACCAAGGATTGATAATCTGGCATCGGTAGCGGCAATGCTGGAAGCTATGCAGAAATTGTCCGGAAGCAGGCATAATAATCTGGCAATTGCAGTTATGTTTGATAATGAGGAAATCGGCAGCCGTTCCAAGCAGGGAGCGGATTCGGTGTTGCTTCAAAAGGTTCTTGAGAAGCTGGGACGAGGCTTACAGCAAGAGCCGGAGCATTGGCAGGATATGCTGGCAGAAGGATTTTTACTGTCAATGGACGGAGCACAAGGACATCATCCGAATTATCCGGATAAGAGCGACCCGACCAATCAGGTATATTTAGGAAAAGGAATTGTAATTAAGACAAGTGCATCCCAGCGGTATTTGTCCGATAGTACAGCGGCAGCAATTGTAATTGGCTTATGCGAGCAGGAAAAGATACCATGGCAGCAGCAGGTGAACCGTTCCGGTATGCCGGGCGGTCAGACCTTAGGCCCCTTGGTAGCCGCATATTTGCCGATGCTGGGCGTGGATATTGGTATTCCGATGCTTGCCATGCATTCCGCCAATGAATTAGCCGCCTGTGCGGACTATCGGGCATTAAAGCAGCTTGTGACTGCATATTACACATATTGTGCATAAGGTATTAAAACGCCCCCGGTTGATTTAAAACCGGGGGCATAGACTTTAATAAGAGCGTTTCTTTTCTAAATGGTGCAGCAGCGTATACAGGAGCATAGCGATAATGCATAGAAGGATAATTCCGAGCAACACCCAATCCATTTTAAATACCTGAGAACCATAAATTATCAAATACCCAAGTCCGGCTCGGGCAGCAAGAAATTCTCCGATGATGACACCAACCAGACATAAGCCGATGTTGACCTTCATAACACTTAAAATGTTATCCAGACTGGAAGGAATGATAACCAGACGCAGGCTGTCAAAGCGGGAACCGCCAAGGGTCTGAATCAGTTTTAATTTGTCAGGCTCTACGGTGACGAAGCCGGTATAGATATTCAAAATACTGCCAAAGACGGCAACGGAGATGGCACAGACAATAATCGTCTTATAATTTGCACCCAGCCATACAATTAAAATCGGGGCAAGTGCGGATTTTGGGAGGCTGTTTAACACCACCATATAAGGTTCTATAATTTTGGACAGCTTAGGATTCCACCACAGGAGAATTGCAATCAGAATACTTCCGGCAATTACAATTACGAAGCTGACAATGGTTTCCAGTAAGGTAATGCCAATGTGGTGAAATAAATCACCGGTCTGCAGCATTTCCCAGAAGCATTTTGCAATAATAGAAGGACTACAAAAGATAAAGGAATTAATCCATTTAAAATCCGAAGCCATTTCCCATATTGCCAGAAATAAAATAAAAATCATCCATTGTGAAAATCGTATCTGAAATTTTTGACGTTGTTGCTGTTTCAGGAACAAAAGCTGTTCCTTAGAAGGGGTATGAGGAGCTGCGTTAGACTTGTTCATTGTCTACCTCCTTCCAGATTTCATTAAAATAATTACGAAATTCCGGGGCATTTCTGGAACTGCGTGGAGTTCTTGGAGTAATACTTAAATTTATGGTATAGGTTGCTTTTAGGGTTCCGGGACGACTGGAGAGAACCAGAACTCTGTCTGCCATGCTGATGGCCTCGGATAGGTCATGTGTAACCAGAATGGTAGTAATTCCCTGCTGCTTTAGAATCCCTCCAATATCATCCGCAACCCGCAGACGGGTCTGATAATCCAAAGCACTAAACGGCTCATCTAATAGCAGAATGGAAGGTGACAGGGCAAGGGTTCGAATCAGGGCTGCCCGCTGACGCATACCTCCGGATAATTGTCTGGGATAAGAATTACGAAAATCAGCCAGACCATAGGTGGTTAACATCGTGTCAATCGAGGTCTGGGCTTCCGGTGTTAATTTCTTTTGTATTTCCAAGCCAAGGGTAATATTCCGATAAATAGTTCTCCATTCCAGCAGATGGTCCTTTTGAAGCATATAACCAATAGATTCCGGATGCTCCTGTCTTGGACTTCCGTTTATCAGAAGCTCTCCATGGGAGAGAGGCAGTAATCCCGCAATTATATTTAAAAGTGTGGATTTTCCACAACCGCTAGGGCCAACAATAGATATAAATTCGCCCGGATAGACAGAGAAGGAAATGTCATTCAGGGCTGATGTTTCTCCAGCGGTGGTGTGATACGTGTAACCGACATTGCGTAACTCCAATATTGGCTGCATAAGAATACCTCCGCAGATTCTTTGCTTTTATACGTTTATCTTATGCAAAATCCTGAGATTCCGCTACTCCTCCTCTATAACATAGAAGTCCAGATAGTCAAAGGGAATTGTTTCAATGAAGTTATCCTGAGTAAATCTTGTTCTGGCATGCAGAATAAAATCCTCCTGATTGGATTTCAGCCAGACCGGTTTTGACAAATCAAAGGTGTAGCATAATTCATCTAAGGCTGCATACACCTTCTGGGTACGTCGAAGCTCAGGGGCATCAATACATGCAACATGGTCCTGAATCAGATGATTTTCTTTCATTATTCTACCCCAGACACGAAACATAACAGACACCTCTTTCTTACTTTTCATCACTTCATTAAGAATAGCAGACAATGAAGCGGAAAGCAATTGTAAACCTGATATTTCATAAAAAACACAAAAGTATAATAAATTTAACACAGATTTATCACAAATTATTTCTATGATAAAACCAGTTCAAGGAAAGAACAGAATCATAATAGAACATAATAGGCAGAAAGAAGGAATAGATATGAAAAAATTTATGCAGCGTTTAGGAATCATTGCTGCCAGCGGATTATTGTTTGGCGGCTTGGCAGGACTTGGCTTTACCGGAGCTAAGACAGGTGTGCAATATGCAACGGAAGCAGTTTCCAGCTATATGGGAAAGGACAGCAGTAAGAGTACGGAACAGTCCGTCAGTCAGGGCAGCACCGTTCAGATAGGCGGAGACCAGTCCATTAATGTATCGTTGGATTCAAACAGTCAGTTATATAATGTGGCGGATTTGGCAGAACAGGTAATGCCGTCTATTGTATCCATCACCAGTACAACGATATATGAAAATCCATATGCATACTTTTATGGTGGTTCTACCGAAAAGACAGTGACGGGTGCAGGCTCCGGCGTTATTATCGGAGAAGATGACAATCGTTTGCTGATAGCTACCAATAATCATGTGGTAGAAGGAACCGAATCATTAACGGTTGGATTTTCCGATGATACGGATGCAACCGCTACCATAGTGGGAACGGATGTCGGCAACGATTTAGCGGTGGTTGCGGTTCAGAAATCGGATTTATCAGAGGATACATTGAATACGGTTAAGCTGGCAGAGCTGGGAGATTCGGATACAACCAGAGTCGGTGAACCGGTAGTGGCAATCGGAAATGCGTTAGGCTACGGACAGTCTGTAACGGTTGGCTATGTCAGTGCATTGAACCAGAATGTTACCATTAACAACACCAGCATAAAGATGCTGCAAACCGATGCAGCCATTAATGAAGGCAACAGCGGTGGAGCATTATTTAATCTGCAAGGACAATTAATCGGTATTAATTCTGCAAAAGCAACGAACTACAATAACAATGTAGAAGGTATGGGATATGCAATCCCGATTTCGGATGCAATCCCGATTATTCAGGGTATTATTGACGGAACCGGAAATAATACAGCAACCGGAAGTGCTTATATGGGAATCCAGGGACGGGATTTAAGTCAATATGATGCAGCATCCTTTAATATGCCGCAGGGTGTGTATCTGTTAGCTGTCATTGAAGGAACCCCGGCAGCACAGGCAGGCTTGCAGGCAGGTGATATTATTACCGGCATAGATGGAAATACGATTAACTCTATGAACGATATTAAGACATATCTGGCAGAAAAACAGCCGGGAGATACCGTTACCGTAACAATTTCAAGGTCGAACCAGCAAAATGGTTATGAAGAACAGCAGGTATCTGTGACACTGGGCAGCTATGTTGAATAATATAGAAGCCTAAGGCATATAGTGATAACAATGAAGTGCTAGCGGATACTATATGAATAACCAGAAATTAGAAACCGAATTGCAGTTAGCCTTGGGACTGACACAATCGGAGCGGGAAAAGAGTCTGGACTTGGATGTAGGCTATTTTCCGGAGCTACAGGAATGGGAATTAATTGTAAAGTACACAGGTGATTTAACAGAAATAGCAAAGGAGTTATCCGCAGTGATAACTCCTTTATTAAATGAATACGCAATTATACGGATTCGGGAATACCAGATTCAGAGGTTATCCGAGTATCCGCAGATTGAATTTATCGAGAAACCGAAGTCCTTGGTGTTAGAGGAAATGGAAGGAATTTCAGCGTCCTGTATTAACCGGGTTCGTTTGCCGCCGTATTCCCTGACCGGAAAAGGAATTGTAATTGCGGTGATTGATTCCGGAATCGCATATGCACATCCGGACTTTCGGAGGGAGGATGGAAGTACGCGGATTTTGCAGATATGGGACCAGTCTACCCCCGGAAATCCACCGGAACCCTATCAAATCGGTACGGTATATACGGCGGAGGAGATTAATGAAGCCTTGCAGGCAGGTTCTGCCCTTCAGCAGCAGGAATTAGTCCCGGAGGTTGATTTATCCGGACATGGAACCCATGTGGCAGGAATCGCAGCCGGAAACGGGAGAGCTTCAAACGGAACCTATATCGGTGTGGCTCCGGAAGCAGAGCTGTTAATTGTAAAGCTGGCACCTGCCTCTGTCCGTTCATTTCCGAGAACCTCGGAGCTTATGCAGGGAATTGACTGGGCAATCCGCTATGGCTTGCAGAATCAGGTCCCGGTAGTCGTGAATTTAAGCTTTGGCAATAACTACGGTTCGCATGACGGAAACAGTCTGTTGGAGCAATATATCAGTGACGTTGCCAATCTGGGAAGAAGCGTCATTATAGTCGGAGCAGGAAATGAAGGAAATACGGGGCGGCATGTGCAGGGAAGATTGGAACGGTCAACATCAGGCTCTATCCGCTCAACGAATGATGTAAGAGAGATAGAATTTGCAGTTGCCCCATATGAACGGGGGATGAATCTGCAAATCTGGAAGGAGTACGGAGATGAATTTGAGGTTGCATTGCGGACGCCGTCCGGAATGATATTGGGACCGTTTGGAACACAGACGCAGAAGCATACAACCAGAATCGGGTCTACCAATCTGGTTGTCTATTATGGACAGCCAACACCCTATAGCTCCCGGCAGGAAATCTATATAGCCATGATACCGGTCATTAATTATATCGAAGAAGGAATTTGGAGCCTGCTGTTATATCCGAAGTATGTCCGCTCCGGTCAGTATAATATATGGCTGCCGGTTGCCGGTTCGACGAATGCAAGGACAGAGTTTTTGCAGCCGGATGTATGGCTGACCGTTACGATTCCGTCTACGGCGAATCGGGTTATAACTGTAGGTGCATACAATTCCAGAACGGATAGCTATGCAGCGTTTTCTGGTCGGGGAGAATTGTGGAATGAAAATAAGCCGGATTTGGTGGCACCCGGTGTTAATATTACGGCAGCAGCACCGGGAGGCGGATACGATACCAGAAGCGGTACGTCTATGGCAGCTCCCTTTGTAGCAGGAGGAGCGGCATTACTCATGGAATGGGGAATCATAAACGGAAATGACATATATTTATATGGTGAAAAGGTAAAAGCCTACCTGATTCGGGGGGCAAGGGAATTACCGGGATTTTTTGCATTTCCCAATCCGCAGGTTGGCTGGGGAGCCTTATGTGTAGCAAGAAGTATTCCGGAATTGATTGCATCAACGGAAAATAAGTGATTGGAAAAAGAAAGAAGTTCACAAATGAACAGAATAATGATATGATACAGAAATGAGTATACACATAGTAGAGAATACCGGAGGTACGGAAGATGCATTCACCATTAGAAATAGCAAGAAATTATGTGGAGGTAGGAATCCATAAAGCAAATCTGTCAATTTTTAAAATGCTGCTGCTCGGATTCTTTGCGGGAATGTTTATCGGCTTTGCAGGTATTGCATCTACAACGGCATCCAGTACAATTGCAGTTGCTTCGGTAGCGAAATTAGTAGGAGCTTGTGTATTCCCGGCAGGAATGGCAATGGTATTGGTAGCGGGAAGTGAATTATTTACAGGCAATAACTTAATTATTCTGGCTGTTCTGGAGAAAAAGGTTCCGGTATGGAAAATGCTTAAGAACTGGCTGTTTGTCTATATCGGTAACTTTATAGGAGCAGCATTTGTGGCTTGTCTGGTGGTGTACGGTCATACACCGGAATTATTTCAGGGAGCGTTGGCGGATGCAATCGTAAACGCCGGTAAGCTACGGACGGATTTAAGCGTTCCGGAGGCATTCTTTCGGGGGATTCTTTGTAATATCTTAGTCTGTATTGCTATTTGGATGTCTTTTGCGGCAAAGCGGGTATCCGGAAAGCTGATGACCAGCTTCTGGCCGGTAATGCTGTTTGTGCTGTGCGGCTTTGAGCATTGCGTTGCAGATATGTATTTTGGTGTAGCGGCATTGTTAACCTCCGCAGAGTACGGAATTGCAGCAGAGGGCTTGACATGGGGAAACTTCTTATTTCACAGTCTGCTTCCGATAACCCTTGGGAATATCGTAGGAGGAGCCGGAATCGTAGGCGTTGGATACTGGCTGGCATATCTTCACAGAACCCCATATACCAATGAAACAACCGAGGAGGAGCAAAAGGAGATTGATATTGCAGAGGAATATTAAAAGCCGAAATATAGAAGCTGAAATTATAAAAAACATCTTGACGAAGTCCAAACAGATATGGTAAGATGCAGAAAATTGAAATTGGTAATAGGGAGTAGTTCGCATCTGCAAATAAGCAGTTGTTGTGTTGGTCGTCATCACGTTAACCATAACCGGGCAGCACATTGAGATAGGAACGAGACTGTTACCGCATTATTTTAATGCGGTAACAGTCTCGTTTTTTATATATATAAAGGCAAAAAGGAAAGGATAGGAGGCTCATTATGCAGGAATACTGGAAAATGACAAGACAGGAACTAAGGCAGCTATTTCAGACCGGTGAAAAGGGCTTGACGGATGAACAGGTAGAAGAAATCCGCAAAGAAAAAGGTGAGAATGTCTTAACGGAGAAAAAGCAGGAAAGTATACTTTCTGTATTTCTTCACCAATTCTGTGATTTGCTAATCGTTATTTTATTGATTGCGGCAATTATATCCATGTTCTCCGGAAATATGGAGAGTACAATTGTAATTGTACTGGTATTAATCATGAATGCGGTATTAGGAACTGTACAGCATGTAAAGGCACAGAAATCACTGGATAGTCTGAAGGAATTGTCTTCTCCGGTTGCAAAGGTGGTACGAAACGGAATTTTGACAGAGGTGGCATCCAAAGAAATTGTACCCGGAGATTTGGTAATGCTGGAAGCAGGCGATATGATTGTGGCAGACGGACGGATTCTTCACAATTATTCCCTTCAGGTAAATGAAAGTGCATTAACCGGAGAATCCACGAATGTAGACAAATCAGAGGAGATTCTTGAGGGGGAGGTTGCACTGGCTGACCGCACAAATATGGTATATTCCGGAAGTCTGGTAACATACGGAAGAGCAGAGGTATTGATAACCGGAACCGGAATGGACACCGAGCTTGGAAAAATTGCGGATATGATGAACGATATTCAGGAACGGAAAACACCGCTACAGGTGAGTCTGGATGAGTTCAGTAAGCATCTGGCAATTTTAATTATGATTATTTCAGCAGTTGTATTTGGCTTGTGTATCCTGCGGAAGATGCCGCTTTTAGATTCTCTGATGTTTGCGGTGGCACTTGCGGTGGCGGCAATACCGGAGGCATTAAGCTCCATTGTAACCATTGTTCAGGCAATGGGAACACAGAAGATGGCAAAGGAGCAGGCAATTATTAAGGAGTTAAAGGCAGTAGAAAGTCTGGGCTGTGTATCGGTAATATGCTCCGATAAGACAGGAACCCTGACACAGAACAAGATGACCGTTCAAAAAATATATGTAGATGATAGGGAGCTTAGACCGGAAGAATTAGATATAACAGACCAGTTACAGCGGTATTTATTATATAATGCAATCTTAACCAACGATTCCAGTTTAGTAGATGGGAAAGGAATCGGGGACCCTACAGAATATGCATTATTGGAAATGTTTCGGAAGATTCCTGTTCAGACGGGAGAAACCGTATTAAAAAACGGTTTTGAAGAGGATATATTTCGAAAGAGCATGAAGCGGCTGGAGGAGATACCGTTTGACTCTGACCGTAAGCTGATGAGTACCAAATATTTCCTGCATGGAAAGCCGACAATCTTAACAAAGGGAGCCTTAGATGTTCTCTTGAACCGCTGTGTCAGTATTCGGACAGCCGATGGAATTATTCCGATAACAAAGGAGCAGAAGGCAAGGATTTATCAGGAAAATGAGCATTTTTCAGAACAAGGTCTGCGGGTTCTGGCTTTCGCATACCGGGAGACCGATGTTCCGCTTACGATGGAGGAAGAGCGGAATTATATATTCCTTGGACTCATTGCAATGATGGACCCACCGAGACCGGAATCCATTGCAGCGGTTGCAGATGCGAAACGGGCAGGTATCCGTCCGGTAATGATTACCGGAGACCATAAGATTACGGCAACCGCAATTGCGAAGGAAATCGGAATCTTTGAGGATGGAGATGTAACCGTAACCGGAATGGAATTAGATGCCATGTCGGAGGAGGAGCTGGATGCAAAGATAGAGCGTATATCGGTGTATGCCCGTGTGTCACCGGAAAATAAGATTCGGATTGTAGAGGCATGGCAGCGAAAGGGAAAGATTGTATCCATGACCGGAGACGGTGTCAACGATGCTCCGGCTCTCAAGCGGGCAGACATTGGAGTCGCTATGGGTATTACCGGAACGGCTGTATCAAAGGATGCTGCGGCTATGATATTGGCAGACGATAATTTTGCAACGATAATGAAAGCAGTATTAAACGGAAGAAATGTATATCGGAATATCCGAAATGCAATCCTGTTCCTGTTGTCCGGCAATATGGCAGCGATTCTGTCTGTGCTGTATACCTCTATTATCGGACTTCCGGTTCCGTTTGCACCGGTACATTTATTGTTTATTAATCTGTTGACGGATTCCTTACCGGCAATTGCAATTGGTATGGAGGCTACGGACCCTTCTCTTTTGGATGAAAAACCAAGAAATCCATCGGAGGGAATCTTAAACCGTAGGTTCTTTAGCCGGATGCTCCTTCAGGGAGGGCTCATTGCAATTGTGGTTATGGTTGCTTATTATGTGGGCTTAAAGACCGGTGAGACAGAAGCCGCCACCTATGCATTTGCAACACTGACGCTGGCAAGACTGTTCCATGGCTTTAACTGCCGGACAGAGAAATCGATTTTTACAGCAGGTATCCGGTCTAATCCATATAGTATTCTGGCATTTCTGGCGGGTGTCTGTCTGCTGGCACTGGTGTTGCTGGTTCCGCCGTTACAGAAGCTATTCAGTGTAGCAGACTTACCGGGACTTGGTTTATTGAAAATAGCAGGTCTTGCATTTATACCAACATTCCTGATACAGATAGGAAAAGTAATTCGGGATAGCAGAAAGAAAAAGCAGCAAGGAGAAACGAAAGAATCTTGACATTTGAAATTTGTATTGCTAAAATGTGAAAGTCGAGTAGCAAAGGGCGTAAATCCAGATAGGATTTACGCCCTTTTGTGTGGTGTGCCTAGCGGCACACGATTCTGAAAGGATATACAAAAAAGGTTGTGGCAGCTTTCCTTAAAGTCTCCGAACAGATAAGGAGGATATTATAAAATGAAGAACGAGGAAACTATGAACAAAATGGGGCGAAAGCGAGTAGCAACGATGCTGTTGTCTATGGGAATCCCTATGGTATTATCCATGATGATGCAGGCACTATATAATATTATTGACAGTGCCTTCGTGTCAAATATGCAACAGGATGGAGAACTGGCTCTGAATGCACTGACCCTTGCGTTTCCGGTACAAATGCTCATGGTGGCATTGGGAATCGGAACCGGAGTCGGTGTGAATGCATTATTAGCAAAGAGTCTTGGAGAAGGAAATCAGGAAAAGGCAAGTCAGACTGCCGGAAACGGAATCTTTCTGGCTGCTGTCATATATATAGTATGTGTACTGTTTGGAATCTTTGGAGTGAAGGCGTATGTTTCCAGTCAGACAGGAAATCCGCAGATAGCAGAAATGACAATTGATTATCTGAGAATCTGCTGCATAATATCACCGGGCATAGTATTCTTTTCCATTTTTGAGAAGATTCTTCAAGCAACCGGACGGTCGTTATTTTCTACAATAGCCCAGCTTACGGGAGCCATCGTAAATATTATCTTAGACCCGATTATGATATATGGATTGTTTGGGTGTCCGGAATTAGGTGTAAAGGGTGCGGCATATGCAACCGTCATCGGACAGATAGCATCCATGCTGATTGCAATTGTCTTTCATTTGACCTTAAATAAAGAAGTGCGAAACGGATTTCGATATATGAAGCCTTCTGGAAAGATTATCCGCGGAATATATGCCATTGGACTTCCGGCAATCATTGCACAGGCATTAATGTCAATCATGACTTATGCAATGAATATTATTCTGGTAACGGTTGATGAGGCGGCTGTTACTGCCTATGGATTATATTATAAGATTCAGCAATTTATACTATTTGCTGCCTTTGGCTTACGAGATGCCATAACGCCAATCATATCCTTTAATTATGGTATGAAGAGTCAGGAGCGTGTAAAAACAGGTATTCGTTATGGATTGCTCTATACATTGATGATTATGCTGGTAGGAATGGTGGTGTTGGAAATATGGGCAACCCCGTTATCTGCAATCTTTGACTTATCCGGCAGGACACAGCAGTTATGCATTGAGGCAATCCGGATAGTGTCATTAAGCTTTTTATTTGCAGGTGCCAATATTGCGTTTCAGGGAATCTTTCAGGCATTAGACGGGGGAATGGAGTCCTTAATTATCTCGGTATGCCGTCAGTTCTTATTCATAATTCCGACGGCATGGGGTTTTTCAAGACTGGCAATTGCAAAGGGCTGCATATGGACAATCTGGCTTACATTTCCGATAGCAGAATGTTTGTCTGCGGTGATTGCAGTTATCTTTATGCTCCGGATTAAGAAGCGGACTGTGGATGTGCTGCCTTCCACGGGCCGCTCCGATAGAACAGAATAGAAAGGACAGTGGAGATTGTCCAGCCAATCGGCCATGCACACCAGATGCCCACAGAACCAAACTGACGGGACAGGACAATGGCAAGCACAACCCGAAGAATCAGGTCTGAAAAGGTACCAATCATAAATTGGTTCATCATACCGGCACCCCGCAAAATACCGTCTGCAACCAGCTTGGCAGATACCACGAAGTAGAACGGTGAAAGAATGCAGAGGAATTGAATACCGGTCTGAAGTGCATCCGGTGTAGGATTCTCCAGAAATATATATAGAAGAAACCGACCCGCAAGAAAGTATAAAAGAGCAAACGGAAGGGAAATAAGCCATACCATTTTAATGCCTGCACGAAAGCCGGGCTTTATCCGTTCTAATTTTTTAGCACCGATATTCTGGGCAGCATAATTGGAAATTCCGTTTCCGAGTGTTGTAAAGGAAGTAATAATCAGATTGTTAAGCTTAACGGCTGCGGAATAGCCCGCAATGACTCCCGCACCATAATTATTAATTACACTCTGAATAATGATATTACCGATGGAAATAAAACTTTGCTGCAGGATACTCGGAATCGCTATCTTTAACAGCTTTCTTAAAATACCAAAGGAAAAGACAGGTACTTTTTCACTGCATGGAATCTTATGAAGACGAAGCAAAACAACGAGAACCGCTAAGACGGCACTGATGCCCTGACATAAAAAGGTTGCCCATGCAACGCCTGCGATTCCCATATGAAAGCTTTTTACAAATAAAATATCAATTGCAATATTGGATACAGAAGAAATTGCAAGAAATAAAAACGGTGTCTTAGAATCTCCCAAGGCAGAGAAAATACCGGTTGCAATATTATAAAAGAACATAAACGGAAGACCCCATATGTATATATCAAGATATAATTGAGAATCCGCAAGAATGCTGTCCGGTGTGCGAATCCATTGTAACAGAAGCGGACAGCCGAGAATACCGCCAATCATCAATAAAAGACAAAGAACCGCTGTAAAAATCATAGCGGTATAGACAGAGGTTTTCATCTGTCTGTAATCCTTGGCACCAAAGAACTGGGAAACAATGACCGAGCATCCGATATTACAGCCGAAGGCAAACGCAATGAAGATTAATGTAATCTCATAGCTGTTGCCTACGGCTGCCAATGCATTTTCGTTAATGAATTTGCCGGCTACAAAGCTGTCGGCAATATTATATAGCTGCTGGAAGATAACACTGCCAAAGAGCGGCATACAGAACTTCCACAGAATCGATTCCGGTTTTCCTACAGTTAAATCTTTGTTCATCTTATAATACCTTCTATCCTATTGTTGTTTTATAGTCCGAATGTATTATAGACCTGTTTTAACCGGAATACAAACTTTATTATCCTTATTATATATGTTTTTATAGGTTTATTTGTATTCCTGTAACAGAATACTTGAATTTTGTCCGCCGAAGCCAAATGCATTTGACATCGCAATGTGAACCGGATGGGATTGTGCGGTATTTGGTATGTAATTTAAATCGCATTCCGGGTCCGGATGATTCAGATTCAAAGTTGGCGGAACTATCTGTGATTGAATGGCCTTAACACAGGCAATGGTTTCCGTTACACCGCCGGCACCCATCATATGTCCGGTAGAGCCTTTGGTAGAAGAAATTGCCATTGTGTGTGCATGCGAACCGAATAAGGTCTTAATGGCTTTGGTTTCAATCACATCACCCTTTGGGGTAGAAGTGCCGTGAGTGTTAATATAATCAACGGCATCCGGGCTGATACCTGCTTTTTCCAGACAGTGCCGCATACAAAAGACAGCACCGATTCCATCCGGATGCGGAGAGGTAACATGATACCCGTCGGTACTGTTTGCCCAGCCGATAATAGAGGCGTGGATATGAGCATTTCTGGCTTTGGCATGTTCCTCGGTTTCAATGACGATACATCCGCCGCCTTCTCCCATAACAAAGCCGTCCCGGTTGGCATCAAACGGACAACTGGAGATTTCCGGTGTATCATTCTTGGTTGATAACGCACGGGCGGATGCCAGACTCATAATCGTTAATGGGGAAGTAGCCGCTTCCGCACCGACACACAAAATAACATCTGCTTCGCCGCTCTTTAACAGCATAATTCCGGTTGAAATGGCATCTGCACCGGAGGAGCAGGCTGTCGTAACCGTAAGACTTGGACCACGTAAGCCCTTTGCAATGGCTATCTGAGCCGCAGCAATATTGCCGATTACCTTTGGAACGAATCTCGGACTGACTCTGGTGTATTGTCCGGTACTGATACCGTTTTGTGTATCCGCAATGGTAGCAATTCCGGCAAATGCCGTTCCGACCACAATACCTACACGCTCAGCAGCAACGGGAAGCAGCTCCGGTGATTCCGGATGCAATCCGGCATCCTGCATAGCTTCTTCGGCAGCCGCATATCCGTACTGCATAAAGGTGTCCATTTCTTTTGCTAACTTAGGGGACATATATGCGGTAGGTTGAAAGTCCTTTACTTCGGCAGCAATCTGAACCGGAAGACCGGAAGCATCAAAACGGGTAATAGTGCCGATTCCATGAACACCGGAAATTAACCCGTTCCAATATGCATCGATACCGATTCCGATGGGAGTTACAGCTCCCATACCTGTAATTACAATATTTGTATCCATAATTTGATTCTCCTGTATGTTATCGGGATTGACCGGTGTCTAGTTTTCCTCGGAATTTTTTGCCCAGTCCTTTTCCTTAATTTCAACCCTGCGGATTTTTCCGCTGACGGTTTTCGGAAGCTCTTTTACGAACTCAATAACCTTTGGACGCTTATAAGAAGCCAGATTGGACTTAAAGAAGCGAACCATTTCCCTCTTTAGAGCATCGGTAGCGGCAGTACCCTCTGTCAGAACAACGGTTGCCTTAATTGCCTGTCCACGCATCGGGTCCGGAACAGAGGTAACAGCACATTCTACGACATACGGTAACTTCATGATTTCATTTTCAATCTCAAATGGGCCGACACGATAGCCGGTAGACTTAATAACATCATCCACACGTCCGACATACCATAGAAACCCTTCCTCGTCCATATAAGCGGTATCTCCGGTGTGGTAATAACCGTTATAGCAGACAGAATCGGTACGTTTATTATCCAGATAATATCCGAGAAACAATCCTTCCGGAGCACCATCTTCTACGCTGATAACGATTTCTCCGGTTTCATTTGCATCGCAGAGCGTACCGTCCGGACGCATAACGCGTACTGTATATTGCGGAGTCGGTCTGCCCATAGAGCCGGGATGAGGCTCCATTCCGGCAAGATTTGCAATGGTTAAGGTGGTTTCCGTCTGACCGAAGCCCTCCATAATCTTCATGCCGGTAGCCTGATAGAATTTATCATAGATTTCAGGATTCAGGGCTTCTCCTGCGGTTGCAACCGTCTTAAGAGAAGATAAATCAAATTTTGCCAGATTCATATGCACCATAACGCGGTAAACGGTAGGAGGAGCACAGAAGGTGGTAATTCGATATTTTGCTATCATTTTCAGTATTTCACTGGCATAGAACTCATCAAAATCATAGGTGAATACAGCTGCCTCACAAAGCCACTGTCCATATAATTTTCCCCAGAGTGCCTTGCCCCAGCCGGTATCACTGATTGTGAAATGAATACCATCCGGGTCTACCTGCTGCCAATACTTGGCTGTAACAAAATGTCCTAACGCATATTTGTAGCTGTGAACCGCAATCTTTGGATAAGAAGTGGTTCCGGAGGTAAAGAACATCAGCATTGGGTCATCCCCGCCGGCTACAACGGAAGGCTTCTTAAATTCAGGTGAGAAAAAGCGAATATCCCGATTGAAATTTCTCCAGCCGACCAAGGTGGTAGGACCTACCATGATTTTAGCCTTTAAGCCGTCATAGGTCTTAGAGGCACGTTCTACCTCTGTGGCAACCTTTCCGTCAGAAGTACAGAGAACAGCATCAATCTGTCCTGCCTTAAAACGATATTCAAAGTCCTTCCGAACCAGAAGATTGGTTGCGGGAACAGCTATGGCACCGATTTTATGAAGTGCCAGAATCGCAAACCAGAATTGATAATGACGCTTTAATACCAGCATGACCCGGTCTCCGCGTTTGATACCCAGAAACCGAAAATAATTAGCAGCCTTATTGGAATAAATCATCATATCCTTAAAGGTAATGCGACGTTCCTTTTCCTCTGCATCCACATGCAGCATTGCCAGCTTATCCGGTTTGGTTTTTCCTAATACATCAACAACATCATAGGCAAAATTAAAATGCTCATCATTCTGGAATTTAATAGTGGTTAAAACACCGTTTTCATCCTTAGCGGTAGAAATATAGGTGCCGGCAATTCCGGCTTCCGGTTGTAAATCCGATTGTAAAATTTCCTGATTCATGTTATTGGGTCCCTTTCTGATTTTCTGATTTGATAAAAAACCATTGTTTTTCTGACTATATAAAATAGTTTGTCTAAATTTGTTAAATAGTCTGATTAAATTTCATATGTAGTTTCCAAAACTACATACATTACCTTACAATGTTAAGGTGTGAGATAAGAAAAGTCAAGGGTTATCTTGCAAAAAGTATGTGAATTATTTGAACATTTTGTGAACACCAGATTTAAAAATGAATAAATAATAAAATGTTTCAAAAATGTTACAAAGTTGGAATAAAACGGTTGACAAACAGGGAATAATTGATACAATGGACTTGGTTAAAAATTAAAATTTTTTAACTAAATATATATTATAATAGGAAAAGAAAAGGAGACATTACTATGTTCGAGACAATTAAAAAGGCAATTGCAAAGACTTTAGGCTGCAGCGAGGATAAAATCGCATTAGACTCATCATTGGTAGATGATTTGGGTGTAGATTCTCTGGATGTCGTAGAATTAGGCATGGAAATCGAAGCAGCAACAGGTGTAGTAATTCAGGATGAAGACCTTCCGAATATGAAAACAGTTCAGGATTTAGTAGACTACGTTGAGGCTCATCAGGAGTAATTGCGGCGAACATTGGATGAAAAGCAGGTATATGTGAATCAATACATACGGAAGTGATTTACGTATGCCTGTTTCTTTTTATCGCTGCTGGAGGAATTGGAGTGAAGAAAATGAGTTTATTAGGCAAGACAAAGGCAGAATTGGCGAAATATGCAAAGGTATTAAGACATACAGAGACAGAAGCAGAATCTTTAAATGATGATTTTGAACCGGTAGTTGTCCGGGAAAAGAATGAAAAAGCGGAAGAAAGCTCTGTAGAGAAAATCGTATGTTCTTCGTGTAAGCAGGAAATACCTGTGAGTGTAATGAAAAAGAATTTGTTTGTTTGTCCGGAATGCGGAAGCCATAATAAAATATCGGCAATAAGACGAGTCCGGAGTATGGTAGACCCGGGAACCTTCCGTAAGTTAAAATGTAAGGTGCCGTTTGTAAATCCGTTGGATTATCCGGGATATGAAGAAAAGATTGAAAAATTGCAGGAAAAAACCGGTCTGGAAGAAGGTGTCCTCATCGGTGTTGGTGAAATATATGGACAAAGGGCAATGATTGCCGTCATGGGAAGTGAATTTATGATGGGCAGTATGGGAATTGCCGTAGGGGAGAAAGTAACGTATGCCTTTGAAGTGGCAGATAAGAATAAATTACCGGTAGTTATGTTTACAGCAAGTGGCGGTGCCAGAATGCAGGAGGGGATTCTTTCTTTAATGCAGATGGCAAAGACAAGTGCGGCTGTACAACGATTTAGTGAACATGGCGGATTGTATGTGGTGTGTCTGACGCATCCGACAACCGGAGGTGTCAGTGCAAGTTTTGCAACCTTAGGTGATATTACTCTGGCAGAGCCGGGAGCCTTGATTGGATTTGCAGGGCCGAGAGTAATTGAGCAGACCATCGGTCAGAAGCTGCCGGAGGGCTTTCAGCGGGCAGAGTATTTGGAAACACATGGCTTTGTAGACCAGATTGTTCCGAGAAATGAAATGCGGAATGTAGTCGGACAGATTCTGAGTCTCCACAGCAGAAAGAGGTGAGCAGTATGATACGGGAAATTGATGAACGTATGCGGGATATTGATAATGAAATAGCGGAATTATCAGAACGAGTAGATGATTATGCTGCTGATGTGAAGGTAAAGGAATTAAAGTCTGAAAAAAAGAAGCTGTTAAAGCAGTTTGAGAAGCTGACACCGGCAGATAAGCTCTATCTGGCAAGAAGCATTAAGCGTCCGAAGGTGGATGATTATATTAATGCCTTATTTGATAACTTTTTCGTACAAAGAGGAGATGTGCTGGGAAAAGAGGATAAGAGTATCTATGGCGGTATCGGTCTGTTTCATGGAATGCCGGTAACGGTTCTCGGACATCGCAAGGGAAGAAATATCAACGAAAACATGGAATTTAATTTCGGAATGCCGGAGCCGGAGGGCTATCGGAAGGCTCTGCGAATGATGAAGCAGGCAGAGAAATTCGGCAGACCTGTCATTACATTTATTGATACACCGGGAGCATATCCGGGACTGGAAGCAGAGGAGCATGGACAGGCAAATGCCATCGCAAGGAATCTGGCTGAAATGAGTTCCTTAAAGATTCCGGTTATAGCAATCGTGACCGGCGAAGGAAGCAGCGGCGGTGCGTTGGCAATCGGTGTGGCAAACAGTGTCTATATGCTGGAAAATGCAGTATATTCCGTACTTTCACCGGAGGGCTTTGCCTCTATTTTGTGGAAGGATTCCAACCGCAGTGCAGAGGCTTGCGAATTAATGAAGCTGACAGCACAGGACTTAAAGCATTATGGAGTAATTGACGGAATTGTGAAGGAGCCGCTGGGCGGAATCCAACAGAATCCGAATAAGGTATATCGGGAGCTGGATGCATTACTGGTGCTTGAACTGGAAAAGTATAAGAAAATGACACCAAATGAACTGGCAAAGAACCGGTATGACAAGTTCCGTTATATGGATGCCGCAATTATTGAGGCGGCAAAGAAGGAGAATGCATAATGAGATTAAATGAAATGTTGGGAATTAAATACCCTATTATACAAGGTGGAATGGCAAATATTGCAACCGGAAAATTTGCCGCACAGGTATCAAATGCAGGAGCATTGGGACTGATTGCATCCGGAGGAATGAATGCGGAAGCCTTAGAGCGGGAAATTGCAGAATGCCGGAAGCTTACCAGTCAGCCGTTTGGTGTGAACCTGATGCTGATGAATCCGGATGCAGATAATATTGCACAGCTATTGGCAGATGAAAAGATTCAGATAATTACAACCGGAGCCGGAACACCCGGAAAATACATGGGAATGTGGAAAGATGCCGGAAGTAAAGTTATACCGGTAGTAGCCAGCTCTGCATTGGCACGTAAGGTGGAGATGCAGGGAGCCGATGCAGTTATTGCAGAGGGAGGCGAAAGCGGCGGTCATGTCGGAGATATGACAACCATGACCTTAGTGCCGCAGGTAATAGAAAAGGTATCCATTCCGGTCATTGCTGCCGGCGGAATCGCATCCGGAAAACAGATGGTGGCTGCCTTTGCATTAGGAGCAATCGGAGTCCAGATAGGTACCTGTCTTCTGGTGAGTGAGGAATGCCCGATTCATGAGAATTATAAGCTGGCATTGATTAAGGCAAGAGATAACAGTACAACCGTAACCGGACGCTCTCTGGATGCCCCTGTCCGGATTCTGAAGAACGATATGGCAAGAGAATACATAAAGGTAGAACGAGGCGGCGGTACAAGAGAAGAATTAGAGCAGTTCACGTTAGGCGGATTGCGGCGTGCAGTTGTGGATGGGGATGTAATTAACGGCTCCGTTATGGCAGGACAGGTCTGCGGACAGTTAAAGGAAATCCAGCCACTGGCTGTAATTCTGGACAATTTATATCAGGAGGCAAAGGAAGAGCTTGCCTGCTTAAAGCAATTGGAACTGTAGAAATCAGGGATGCCTGATAAGGAGGAAATAAATTATGAAATTAGCATTTATGTATGCAGGTCAGGGAAGTCAGACCGTTGGTATGGGTAAGGATTTTTACGAAGCATATCCGGAATTTCGAGAGGTTATGGACAATACAAAGCTGGACTTTGATGTAAAGGAGTGCTGCTTTCAGGGACCTGCCGAGCAATTAAACACTACGAAATATACACAGCCTTGTATGGTTGCATTTGCGGTAGGTGTAACGAATGTCCTTAAGAATAAGGGACTTGTGCCGGACATGGCAGCGGGCTTAAGCCTCGGTGAATATTCTGCATTGTATGCAGCAGGTGTATTTGAAGCACAACAGGTTATTTCGTTAGTTGCCTTTCGTGGAAAAGCAATGGCAGAGGCTGTTGTAGACAGAGCCTGCAAGATGGCGGCTGTTATTAATCTGGAGAGAGAAAAGGTGCAGGAATGCTGTGAAAAGGCACATCAGGAATTTGCAGGACAGGCACTTAACGTGGTAGAGCCGACAAATTACAATTGTCCGGGACAGATTGTAATTTCCGGAGATGAAGCACCGGTAGATCGTGCCATTGAGCTGTTGATGGAAGCGGGTGCAAGAAGATGTATTCCGTTGAATGTAAGCGGACCATTCCATACCTCGTTAATGAAGCCGGCAGGAGATAAGTTAAAGGAACGGTTTAAGGAGGAAGTCTTTCATGATATGCAGTTCCCGGTTGTATTTAATACGCTGGGCAGAGCTAAAAATCAGGATGAAACGATACCGGTATTGTTAGAGCGTCAGGTACAGAGCAGTATCTACATTGAAGATTCCATCCGCTATATGGCAGAACAGGGAATCGATACCATTGTAGAAATCGGACCGGGTACGGCACTGTCAAAGTTCGTGAAAAAGACTTGTCCGGAGATAACCTGTTACAGTGTAGAAAGGGCAGAGGATGTAGATAAGCTGTTAGAAAGCTTAAAGTAGTCTTGGAAACAGGGAAAGGATACGGTATGGGATTAGAAAATAAAACAGCAATTGTAACCGGAGGCAGCAGGGGAATCGGAAGAGCGATCTGTACGACACTGGCAAAGGAAGGTGCAAATATAGTAACCTGTTATGCCAATGGGGCAGCAGCGGCAGAAGAAACGATTGCCATGTGTAAGGAATACGGAGTACAGGCAGTTGCGGTACAGGCAGATGTAGCAGATGCGGCACAGGTGGAAGCATTATTTGCAAAGGCACAGGAAGTGACCGGAAGTGTGGAAATTCTGGTAAATAATGCGGGAATTACCAGAGACGGCCTGATTCTGCGAATGTCGGATGAGAACTTTAATCAGGTGCTGGATACGAATTTGAAGGGTGCGTTTTATTGTATGCGTGCAGCATCGAAGCTGATGATGCGGAAGCGGTACGGCAGAATCGTAACGATTAGCAGTGTTGTCGGTGTGAGCGGAAATGCCGGACAGGTAAATTATGCCGCCAGCAAAGCAGGTGTCATCGGTATGACAAAATCACTGGCAAAGGAATTAGGCTCCCGGAATATCACAGCCAATGCGGTTGCACCGGGATTTATTACAACTGATATGACTGATGCATTACCGGATGCGGTGAAGCAGCAGATGGAAAAGGAAATCCCACTGGCAAGACTGGGAACGCCGGAGGATGTAGCCAATGCAGTTGCATTTTTAGTATCCGAGCAGGCTTCCTATATTACCGGGCAGGTATTGCAGGTTGACGGCGGCATGGTAATGTAGGTGCGGAAAGACAAGGAGTTATAGAACATATAAAAAGGAGATTGTTCATGAAAAGAAGAGTTGTTGTTACCGGAATGGGTACGATTAATCCATTGGGACATAATACACAGGAGACTTGGAAAAATGTGAAAAAGGGTGTATGCGGAATTGACCGGATTACACAGATAGACACATCCGAATTTCGGGTGAAAATAGCCGGAGAGGTAAAGGACTTTCAGCCGGAGGATTATTTAGACCGAAAGGAAGCAAAGCGTATGGACCGTTATACGCAGTTTGCCATGATTGCAGCAAAGGAAGCATTTGCAGATAGTGGTCTGAATATGGAGCAGGAAAATCCATTGCGTTGCGGCACCATCGTTTCTTCCGGTATCGGTGGACTTAAGACCATGGAAAGTGAGCATGACCGTGGAATAAGCCGGGGCTTTGAAAAGATTTCTCCGTTCTTCATTCCTATGACAATTGCCAATATGGCAGCCGGACAGATTGCGATTGAGACCGGCTTTAAGGGTGTCTGCACCTGTGTTGTAACCGCGTGTGCATCCGGAAATAATGCAATCGGAGAAGCGTTCCATTATATTCGAGACGGATATTCGGATGTTATGCTGTGTGGCGGAGCAGAAGCCTGTATCTGTAATATGGGAATCGGCGGCTTCACATCGATGAAGGCATTAAATACAACCGAGGATGTAAATCGGGCATCCATACCATTTGACAAGGAACGAAGCGGCTTTGTAATGGGTGAAGGTGCTGCCATTCTGATTCTGGAGGAGCTGGAGCATGCAAAGGCACGCGGAGCTAAAATATACGGAGAAGTAATCGGATACGGTGCAAGCTGTGATGCATATCACATTACGGCACCGGACCCAACCGGAGCCGGCGGAACCGCTTGTATGAAGCTGGCTATGGAGGATGCGGGAATTGCTCCGAAAGAGGTGGGCTATATTAATGCACATGGTACATCCACGCATTTAAATGATGCCGGAGAAACCAAGGCAATTAAAGAAGCCTTTGGAGACCATGCATACAAATTAATGGTAAGCTCTACAAAATCCATGACCGGACATCTGCTGGGTGCCAGTGGTGCGGTAGAGGCAATCTTTACAACCTTGGCATTAAAGGATGGATTTATTCCGGCAACCATTCACTATCAGGTGCCGGATGAAGAATGTGATTTGGATATTGTTCCGAATGAAGGAAGAAATGTGCAGGTAGAAGTAGCAGTATCCAATTCGCTTGGCTTTGGCGGACATAATGCCAGTATCGTATTGAAGCGGTATCAGGAAGCATAGGTATTACTTAAGTTAAAATGGGAGGAACGAAAATGGAACTAAATTCAAATCAGATTCAGGAAATTATTCCGCATCGGTATCCGTTTCAACTGGTAGACCGGATTGTGGAATGTGAACCGGGGGTAAGTGCGAAAGGAATTAAGTGCGTATCGGTAAATGAACTGTTTTTCTGCGGACATTTTCCGCAGCAGCATGTTATGCCCGGAGTGCTGATAATTGAAGCATTGGCACAGGTTGGAGCAGTTGCAATTCTTTGTGAGGAAGAAAATAAAGGTAAAATCGCATTTTTCGGCGGAATTAAAAATGCCAGATTCAAGAAACAGGTAGTGCCGGGGGATGTGCTGACACTGGAATGTGAAATCACACAGAGAAGAGGTCCGATTGGCTTTGGAAAAGCAGTTGCTACCGTAGACGGAAAGATTGCGGCCCAAGCGGAGTTATCCTTTGTAATCGGCTCGGATGACGGACAGAAAGAATCGTAGAAAAGAGTTGCATATGATAGAAGAATCATTTTCAGAGGTATATAAAAAGTTCAAGATTCATTATTACAAGGACGTGTTTGCACAGGCACCCAATCGGGAATTAAGTCTGACAACGTTAGAGGCGTTTTGTGCTGAAATTATTGGTGCATTGGATAATCCGACCATCAATGAATTTGCCACATTTATGAATATATCTTCACCGAATGCTACTTATCGTGTAAACAGTCTGATACAGAAGGGATACATTGTAAAGGAGCAATCCGAAACGGATAAGCGGGAGTATCACCTGCGTGTAACGGATAAATATTATAAATATTATAATATCAGTCAGCGATATGTAGACACTGTACTTCAACGGGTGAAGGAGCGGTGCAGCAAAGAGGATGTGGAAGCCTTTGACCGGGTACTTACGACCATGAAGGAAGAGCTGATGCCGGAAATATCATTTTCATATCCGTTTGACAGCACAAACGAAACAAAGCTATGAAAACTCGCGATACGGGTTTCAAAAGCAAATGAATAGAAAAGCAGCAAGATGTTAAAATCTTGCTGCTTTTGTAGGTTAATGGGAAGTAGTTTTTTATACTACTTGCTGACGAAAAAACAAAAAAATGATAGAACTTAACGCTAGGTCTTGTGAAAGCGTGAAAGAATAAACAGAAGGGAACAACAAGGATGAGTATACGAATTATAGGAACCGGAAGCACTGTTCCGGAGCGTGTGATTACCAATCAGGATTTGGAAGGATTTCTGGATACATCCGACACATGGATTCGGGAACGAACCGGAATCGGCAGCCGGCATGCGGCAACAACAGAGACAACAACCTCATTGGCAGTAGAAGCCTGTCAGCGTGCATTGGAGCAGGCAGGAAAGAAGCCGGAGGATGTGGATTTGATTTTAGCGGCAACCGTTTCGGCAGATTGCACCTTCCCTTGTCTTGCCTGTGAGATACAGGCGGCACTTGGAGCGGATGACGCAACTGCCTATGATGTAAATGCAGCGTGTGCCGGATTTTTGTTTGCATTGGATTCAGCCGCCGCCCATATAGGCTGTGGGATGTATCGGAATGCATTAATTGTGGGTGCAGAGGTCTTAACAAAGATTGTGGACTGGAATGACCGTTCCTCCTGCATTTTATTTGGAGACGGAGCCGGAGCTGCCTATGTCGAGGCATCGGAGGAAGGTGTTGTAGCGATGGTACAGGGGTCAAACGGAAAAAAGGGAATGGCACTTTATCGTTATGAGACACCGGTAAATAATCCGTTCTGTGAGGTGGCGGCTGCACAGGAGGAACCAAAAGGAAGCGGCTTTCTGGAGATGAACGGACAGGAAGTGTTCCGGTTTGCAATCAGCCAGGTGCCGGAGAGCATACAGGCAGTTTTGGATAAAGCAGGCTGGCAGAAGGAAGAGGTTGACTACTATGTGCTGCATCAGGCAAATGCAAGAATTATTCAATCAATTGCCAAGCGGTTAGGAGAACCGGAGGAGAAATTCCCGATGAACCTTCATGAGTACGGAAATATGTCCTCTGCCAGTATTCCGGTGCTTCTGGATGAGTTAAATAAGGCAGGAAAATTGAAGCGGGGACAAAAAATTGTATTGTCCGGTTTCGGAGCCGGTCTGACATATGGAGCAACTGCTCTTATCTGGTAGAAGTACATCTTGCAAAGCTACAGAAAATGGTATAAACTGGACTTATTAAAGTGATGGCAGGAGGACGCTATGTTAGATATTAAGTTTCTGAGAGAAAATCCAGAGGTTGTAAAACAAAACATTAAGAATAAATTTCAGGATAATAAGCTGCCTATGGTGGATGAAGTAATCGCACTGGACGCAGAGAGCAGAAAGACACAGCAGGAGGCAGACGGACTCAGAGCAGAACGAAATAAGCTGTCCAAGCAGATTGGCGGTTTGATGGCACAGGGTAAGAAGGAAGAAGCAGAGGCTGTGAAAAAGCAGGTAACAGATTCTTCTGCACGGCTGGCAGAGCTGGAGGAGAAGGAAACCGAGCTTCAGGAAAAGATTAAGAAAATTATGATGGTAATTCCGAACATCATTGACCCAAGTGTTCCGATTGGTAAGGATGACAGTGAAAATGTAGAGGTACAGAAGTTTGGAGAGCCGATAGTGCCGGATTATGAGATACCGTATCATACAGATATTATGGAAAAGTTCCATGGCATAGATTTAGATGCAGCCAGACGTGTAGCCGGTAATGGCTTCTATTATTTAATGGGAGATATTGCAAGGTTACATTCAGCCGTTATTGCGTATGCAAGAGATTTTATGATTAATCGTGGCTTTACCTATTGCGTACCGCCGTTCATGATTCGGAGCGATGTTGTAACCGGTGTTATGAGCTTTGCGGAAATGGATGCCATGATGTATAAAATCGAAGGTGAGGATTTGTATTTAATCGGAACCAGTGAGCATTCCATGATAGGTAAATTTATTGATACCATGTTGGCAGAGGAGCAATTACCGCAGACCTTAACCAGCTATTCTCCATGTTTCCGAAAGGAAAAGGGAGCACATGGCTTGGAGGAACGTGGTGTATACCGGATTCATCAGTTTGAAAAGCAGGAAATGATTGTAATCTGTAAGCCGGAGGACAGCAAGATGTGGTTCGATAAGCTGTGGCAGAATACAGTTGATTTGTTCCGTTCTCTGGATATTCCGGTTAGAACACTGGAATGCTGTTCCGGTGATTTGGCAGATTTGAAGGTGAAGTCCGTAGATGTAGAAGCATGGTCTCCGAGACAGAAGAAGTATTTTGAGGTCGGAAGCTGCTCAAATCTGGGTGATGCACAGGCAAGACGCTTGCGGATTCGTGTAAAGGGTGAAAACGGAGAAAAATATCTGGCACATACCCTCAACAATACCGTTGTTGCACCACCACGTATGTTAATTGCATTTTTGGAAAATAACCTGCAGGCAGATGGCAGTGTTAAGATTCCGGAAGCATTGCAGCCATATATGGGTGGAAAGACAGAGATTCGATAAGAGATAGAGGCCCGGTGTCCCTGTATAGATTCAAGGGGGGAATTTTATGGAAGATAAGTTTCAAACAGAAGAAATGAAAAATATTCCGAGAATCCGCAGAAAGCATTTAGATGCGATTTATTTCTACGGAAACTTTAAAAGCGGATTCTACTATATAGAAGATAATCCATTTATTCCCCGAAGCATTATGGAAGGGTCACAGAATATTCTGAAGGACTTATACGAAAATGGTTGGGTAGTTCCGGAGGATAAGGGCAGAATCATTAATATGTATGAACGGCTGATGCAGGGAAGAACAGAGCCGATTCATATGAGACAACTGGCAGCCGAATTGCGGGTAAAGAATGAAGACGGCAGTATTCAGAGCATATGTCTTACCTGCTATCTGGATGTGGATGAACAGGGATTAATACAGGAATATGTCGGTAAGGTTAAGATATTCTCACCGCAGGAAATGGAACAGCGGGAGATAATCAAAAGCTTTACAAATGATAAAAATCCAAAGGTTTATATTAAGAGAATTGCCGGATTTATGGCAAAAGCTCCGGAACGGCTGTATGCGTACATTCAGTTTGATGTTCGGAAATTCCGTTACATCAATAGTACATATGGCAGTGATAAGGGCGATGAGGTGCTTCAATATGTATTAGACACCTTGAAGGTAATGTGTGATGAAACGCACATTTACAGCCGGCTTTCTTCGGATTTGTTCCAGATTGTCACGTATTATAACAGCAAAGAGGAAATCTTAAGCTTTATTGATAAGCTGGATGCCCGCCTGCATCGGTGTGGGGATATTCGGTTTCAGATGTCATACGGAGTCAGTGTTGCACCGGGAACCAGTACCGAATATCGGAAGCATGGGGATGAAGCAGGCTTAGCAAGAGTGTATATTAAAAATTCCGTACTGAAAAAGGTTGCCTTCTATGATGAAACCTTGGAAGGAAGCCGGAATGTAACGGCACAGATAGAAGATGCGGAAGAAGAAGCATTGAAGCGTGGAGAATTTCATGTATATTTGCAGCCGAAGTATTTATATAACAAAACAAAGGCAAGGATAGTCGGTGCGGAAGCTTTGGTTCGCTGGATAGATGCAGAGAATAAGATAAAATCACCGGCAGAATTTATTCCGGTATTTGAGGAAAACGGGTTTATTCTGAAGCTCGACCAGTATATGTGGGAGCAGGTGTGTATCCTGCTGCACCGTTGGATAGAAGAAGGAAAAACACCGATTCCGATTTCGGTAAATGTATCCAGAACCTATCTGGACAAGCTGGATGTGGTTTCTTATATCAAAGGCTTGGTAGACCAGTATCAGATACCGATTGAACTGTTGCAGATTGAGATTACGGAAACGGCAGAGAATAAAAATACGATTGCCTATGCAACGAAATTCAAAGAAGCAGGCTTTACGCTGATGATGGATGATTTTGGCTCCGGGCTGTCATCCCTGAGTATGCTGAAGGATACACCGTTTGATGTATTGAAGATTGACCGTAGCTTCTTAGACGAATGTCTGGAAAACATACATGGAAAAAAGATAGTTTCCCATGTGATAGCAATGTCAAACGATTTGGGTCTGGATATTATTGCAGAAGGTGTAGAAACCAGAGAACAGGCAGACTTTTTATATGACAACGGTTGTGATGTGTCACAGGGATATTATTTTTCTAAGCCGATTACAATAGAAGAATTTGAAAACAAATGGAAAAACGAAGGATAGTAACTGTAGTATATACAGGTTATTATAGAAATTAAGAAAAACGGAGGAGAGAAAGATGGATAACAATTATGGTGGATATGAACCAACACCAGCAGAGCCGGAAAAGAAGGGATTTGCGATAGCTGCGTTAGTTCTCGGTATCGTAGGACTGATTGCATGGTGCCTTCCGATTCTGGGTTATCCGGTAGGAATCGTTGGAATCATCATGGGAATTGTTGGTCTGCAAAAGACCAGTAAGAAGGGAATGTGCATTGCCGGTATTATCATGTCAGCAGTGTGCCTGATTGCTTCCTTAGTGAATTCCATTGCAGGTGTTATGTTAATGAGCCAATTACAGTAATAAGTCAATTACAGTAAAGCAAATGTACAAGGGCTGCCGGTTCGGCAGCTTTTGTGCGTTTAAAGGAAAATATAAAAACATAAATTGCGGAAAACTTCCATATATGATATACTACAAATGCTGAATAAATGGACAAAATCCGCGGGTTCTCGTCTCGCTAAGGTAAGTAGTATTATGTTTAAAGCACAAAAAGAGCGCGAGACGGGACTCGAACCCGCGACCCCGACCTTGGCAAGGTCGTGCTCCACCAACTGAGCCACTCGCGCATATGTCTGACGACAGCTATTACTATAGCATATACATAATATGGTTGTCAACAGCAATTTGTATGGATTCTTGGTTTCTAAAATATAGGAATTTGTGCTACAATATAGGATAGTACAAATGGGACGGGAGGATATAATATGTTCAGCATATGAATGAAAAAGGAGTGTAGAAAGGAATGTTTGGTGTAAAATACGATAACAAGATAGTTATAAAAGAGGGTACGGAGGAAGACTTAAAAAATCAGGGCTTTGTGGAACTGTTTGAAAAAGAATCAGAAGCAAGAATAAAGGGCTTCCGGCTGCGTGACCAGGCAATCTATCAGGAATTTATGGGATTATCGTTACAGGAACTGGACTCTGTACGGGCAAAGGAATTGGAGCAGCTAATCTGGAAGTATGATAAGTCGCATCCGGCAGGGTATCATATCGCCAAGCGAAAAGAGAATTTGATAAAATGTGAGGAAAAATATCGGAGCTGGGATAAGAAGTGACCGATTATGGCTATGAGCAGAACAGGATAAGCTTGATGGAGGTTAGACATGAGGACATATATTAAAAACGGAAGAGTCATTAATCCTGCAACAAAGCAGGATGCAGTGTTAGATGTGGTAATAGAAGGAAAGCAGATAGTACAGGTCGGTGGTTCTGTACCACCGGAGGGTGACGAGGATGTGGTAATTGATGCATCCGGCTGCTTTGTAATGCCGGGACTGATTGACCTGCATGTGCATTTTCGTGACCCCGGTCTGACCTATAAGGAGGATATTGAAACCGGTGCAAAAGCCGCTGCAAGAGGTGGTGTTACAACGGTATGTGCAATGCCGAATACCAAACCGGTAGTTGATAATACAGAGACATTAAAGTATATTCAGGAAAAGGCAGAAAAGGTTGCACCGATTCATGTAGAACAGTTGTCGGCAATCACAATGGGACAGGAAGGAACCGACCTGGTGGATATGCAGGCAATGCAGCAGGCAGGAGCAATTGCTTTTTCGGAGGACGGAAAGAGTGTTATGGATGTAACGCTTTATGCAGAGGCAATGCAGCAGGCAGCTAAGCTACAGGCAGTTGTTATGGCACATTGTGAAGATAAGGCATTGGTGCGTGGCGGTGTGTTGAATGAAGGAGTTGCCTCACACAGATTCCATGTGCCGGGAATTACAAATTCCGTAGAAGATATTATTGCAGCAAGAGATATTTTTCTTGCAAGTGATTATGGAACGAAGCTGCATCTGTGCCATTGCTCCACAGCAGCCAGTGTTGAGCTGGTTCGTATGGCAAAGAAAATGGGGCTTTCCGTAACGGCAGAGGTTTGTCCGCATCATTTTACTCTGACGGATAGCGACATTGATACAGAGGATGCAAATTATAAAATGAATCCGCCATTACGCACCGAGGCAGATGTACAGGCATTGATTCGGGGCTTGCAGGACGGAACCATGGAGGTGATTTCCACCGACCATGCACCGCATAGCGAAGAAGAAAAGAAGCAGGACTTTTTACATGCACCGTTTGGAATTGTCGGATTGGAAACCAGTGCATCCCTGACCTATACCGCGTTGGTGGCAACCGGTATCTTAACACCGATGCAGATGGCGGAAAAAATGAGCTGGAATCCGGCTAAGGTAATCGGAATCGAACAGGAACGAGGCAGTATAGAAGCCGGAAAGCTGGCGGATATTATGATATTTAATCCGGAAAAGGAATATGTGGTGGATGTAACGGAATTTGCTTCAAAGGGAAAGAATACACCATATAACGGAAAGCTGCTAAAGGGAAAGGTAAGTATGACGATATGCAACGGAAAGATTGTATATCAGGATATATAAGAGGGTTACAGGCATGAAGCTATGGAAGAGAATCGGCTGGCTGGCACTTGGCATTACACCGGTGACAGCGGTTTTCATTTGGCAGACATTAGTATCTACGGTAGGAATCATGGTATATGCCGTATATATAAGATTACAGACCGGTGACACGCTGGAGGGTGACGGTGCCTACGAGCAGATGTTGGCAGACTTTACCAGCGGTCAGTCCTATAATATTTTGATGTTTGTGGTGTATATCGGATACCTTATCATATTCGGACTCTGGTATTGGCTGATGTATGTCCGACGGGAAAAGACCGGAGCGGGAAAGCAGGTATTAAAACCGCATAGAATCGTAGGAATTATAGGCTGCGGAATAGCCATACAGATTGCAATATCCATGCTGCTTACGGTTTTATTACCACTGTTTCCGACGGTTCAGGATAACTATATGCAGATTATGTCTACATTAGGCAATGAATCGATATTTATGGTTATCTGTGTATGTATTCTGGCTCCGATAGGTGAGGAACTGATATTCCGGGGACTTACGTTCCGGATATTCAGAAATGCCCTGCCATGGCAGGCGGCATGGATTATACAGGCAATTGCATTCGGTGTGTATCACCTGAATCTGGTTCAGGGAATCTATGCAACTGTATTAGGCTTGATACTGGGATATACAGCTTATAGATATGGCTCTGTGATACCGGGAATTTTGCTTCACATGGCAATTAACAGCTCCAGCTATCTTATCTCCTATCTGTTACCTGCCGAATTGGAAAATCAGGTATGGATGCAGTTGGTTGTTGGCGGAATTGGTATTCTTGCCGGTATCGGCTTCTCCGTACTATACTTAAAAGGTGTAAATCCGAAAAACAGCATCAAGGAAGCAAATTCATAAAATATTCAAACCAGTTAAGACCGATAATACGAAGCACTGTTTGTTCTGGCATTCCCCGCTTAAGAAGGCGGGCAGTCAGAAGCAGTGCTTCTTCGTGATTTCGCAGACAATCTTCCTCCTGACCTTCCGGAATCGCAGATTTTGCATTGGTATAAGAATCGCATAGGTCAAATCCGAATCCGACATGATTGGCACCGAGTCGGCGGACGGCATATTCAATATGCTGACACATAAGGTCTTGGGTGTAATCGGAGTGGGTATGGTCACTGCCTACAATGTACTTACAGGCATTAAAGCCCATGATACCGCCCTGCTTTGCAAGCATCGTCATCTGAACATCTGTCAGATTACGGTAATTCGGAAAGACAGACCAGCAATTAGAGTGTGTCGCGATATATGGAAGATAGGAATCGGAGGTCTGACGGTGAAGATATTCCTGCAGCTCCTCAAAGCCGGTATTATTCAGGTGACTAATATCTAAGAACATGGACAGACGCTGTAATTCGTCTATGACCTGATACCCAAGCGGAGTGATGCTACCCGCAATATCACAGAATTTTGTGGCAGTACAACAACCGGTTGCAAGGAGATTTTGGCGGCTCCATGTAAGACTTGCCCCGCGGACACCAAGCTTGTGCAATTGTTCGAGTCTGGATATGTCCTCACCCATACAGTCCAGTCCCTCCATATACAGTAAAATCCCCACCTTATGATTGGTTTGGAGGGAGGCAAGGTCTGATTTTGATGTGACGAGACAGAGTTCATCCGGAAGGGCTTGAACCTCCTCCTGTAATGCCTGTATCTGGGCAAGGGCATGTGTATAACCGTTTTCCCAACACAGCCGTTGACTCATAAAAAGTGTCTGCCACGTTCGGGCAGGGGCTTGAAAATCTGAAAGGTCTGCCGGAAAGAATACAGAGTTTTCTATGTAAACGGATGAAAGGATAAGGCGGAAGCCGGCTGCCTTCCAGTGCGGAAGATAGTGCTTCTGTAGAACCTGCCGCTCCCCATTTTGATGGCGAATCAGAATTTCACCTGCAAGGTCATTATGGGCATCTACAACCGGTATCCGGTGATGAAGCTCGTAGGCATAGGCTGCTGTGGTATTCATAATCATGACTCCCTCCTGTGGCTGCTATATATCTGGTTATAGTTGCAGCGTAATAGACATATAGTAGTATATCGCAGAGAATCGCAGAATAGAAGTGAAAACTTTCGGTGGAGGGCAATATGGAGGCAGAGATTTGATGGAGGGGAACATGGAGGCAGAGATTTTGATTGCGGGAAGAACGGAGGAGATTCAGAATTACAAACGGGCATTGCAGCTGGTCGGAATAGCCGGTGTGGGAATGTATGAATGTGACAAAGCCAAGCTGCAGCAAAAAAAAGGCTTGTTACTGCCCGGAGGCGGTGATATTGCACCGGAATTATTCGGACAATGTAATAAGGGCAGCAGGGGAATCAATAAAGAGCTGGATGAACTGCAATTAAAACTGCTGGATACCTATTGTAAGCAAAAGAAGCCGGTGTTTGGTATCTGTAAGGGGATACAGATAATAAATGTCTATTTCGGAGGTACCATCTGTCAACACCTCCCGACGGCACATACACATGAATACCGGGGAGAAGACCAGTATCATATGACAATTGCCAAGAAGGATTCAGTTCTTGCACATCTGTATGGACTGCGTTTTCCTGTAAATTCCGCCCATCATCAGGGAATTGAACGGTTAGGTGAGAATTTAGAAGCTATCCAGTTTGCCGAGGATTGTGTGATAGAAGGTATCGTGCATACAGCATTGCCGATATGGGGCGTTCAGTGGCATCCGGAACGAATGCTGGGAATGGGAGAAGGGGATTGCCGATATGGGGAACGGATTTTAGAAGAATGGGTAAACCGATGGATAAAATCAAGTGGGAGTTAATATAAAATGCGTGCAAAGGAAGGGCTTCCATGCTATAATTAATAAGTTGACAATAACCACTGAAAAAGTGATATAAAAACGGAGGAATTAACATTGATTAGCAAATTAATTGAAAAAATTGAACGCCTGCAGGCACCGATAGTGGTAGGCTTGGACCCGATGCTCTCATATGTGCCGGAGCATATTCAGAAGCAGGCATTTGAAGTATATGGAGAGACACTGGAGGGAGCTGCAGAGGCTATCTGGCAGTATAATAAGGCAATTGTAGATGCTACCTATGATTTGATACCGGCAGTAAAGCCGCAGATTGCCATGTATGAGCAATTTGGTGTGGAAGGTGTAAAGGCATTCCATAAGACGGTAGAATATTGTAAGAGTAAAGGACTGGTTATTATCGGTGATATTAAGAGAGGTGACATTGGCTCTACTTCCGAAGCCTATGCAGTCGGTCACTTAGGAAAGGTGCAGGTTGGAAGTAAACAGTATGCCGGCTTTGACGAGGACTTTGCCACCGTAAATCCGTATCTGGGTTCTGATGGTGTAAAGCCGTTCTTGAAGGTATGCAACGAGTGTGATAAGGGTATTTTTGTACTGGTAAAGACTTCAAATCCGTCATCCGGTGAATTTCAGGATAAATTAATCGACGGAACTCCGTTATATGAATTAGTCGGAAAAAAGGTGGCTGAATGGGGACAGGAAAGCATGGATGGTGCTTACAGTAATGTAGGCTGTGTAGTAGGTGCCACCTATCCGGAAATGGGTAAGGTTTTAAGAAAATTAATGCCAAAGACTTATATTCTGGTGCCGGGATACGGAGCACAGGGCGGTAAGGCAGAGGATTTGGTACATTACTTTAATGCAGATGGATTAGGAGCAATCGTAAATTCTTCCAGAGGAATTATTGCAGCCTATAAGCAGGAGCGGTATGCGAAGTTTGGCAGTGAACATTTTGCAGATGCTTCCCGTCAGGCAGTTCTTGATATGAAGGAAGATATTAACGGTGCATTAAAGAAGAATTAATAGCTCTGCTGGATAAAATAGCAGAATAGAAAGCTACGGAGGAAAAACAAGATGTCGACAGTCAGAATGACGGCAACGGTAATTCATCAGGAGCCGATTGGAACCGGAATTTACAGTATGCAATTACAGGCAGATGCAATTGCGGCAGAAGCAAAAGCAGGACAATTTGTGAATCTGTACAGTAAGGACGGAGCAAGGCTTCTGCCAAGACCGATAAGCCTGTGTGAAATAGATGCCGTAAGCGGAACAATTCGTCTGGTATATCGGACGGTAGGAAAGGGAACAGAGGAATTTTCTGTGCTTCATACCGGTGCGGAGCTTGAAATCATGGGACCATTGGGAAACGGATTTCAGAAACGAACCGGAATGGCAATTTTAATGGGAGGCGGAATCGGAATCCCGCCAATGCTTCAGTTAGCGAAGGAATTGTCGCAAATGAATACACAGGTGCAGGTAATACTAGGCTACCGGGATGAAATCTTTCTGGATACAGACTTTGAAGCATATGCAAAGGTCTATTATGCAAGTGAAGACGGAAAGCATGGGGTAAAGGGAAATGTCATGGATGCCTTGCGGGCGTACGAGCTTTCAGGGGATGTTATCTATGCGTGCGGACCGATGCCGATGCTGCGGGCAATTCAGACCTATGCGTTGGAGCAGAAGGTGGAAGCACAGCTATCGTTAGAAGAACGGATGGCGTGCGGAGTCGGAGCCTGTCTGGCGTGTGTATGTCAATCCAAGGAGAAAGACCATCATACAAACGTAAATAATAAACGGATTTGTAAAGATGGACCGGTATTTTTTGCGGGGGAGGTAGAAATCGAATGAATACATCCGTAAATATTGCAGGAGTTACATGGAAGAATCCGGTAACTGTTGCCTCCGGTACATTTGGCTCCGGTGAGGAATACAGTGAATTAGTGGATTTGAATCAGTTAGGTGCAGTGACAACCAAGGGTGTCGCCAATATACCATGGCAGGGAAATCCAACACCCCGGATTGCCGAGACCTATGGAGGAATGATTAACGCAGTCGGACTACAGAATCCCGGAATTGATTTATTTGCAAAAAGAGATATTCCGTTTTTGAAGCAATATGATACCAATATCATTGTAAATGTATGCGGCAAAACGGAAGCAGATTACGTGGAGGTTGTAGAACGGTTAGCCGAAGAACCGGTTGATATGCTGGAGATAAATGTATCTTGTCCGAATGTAAAGGAAGGCGGAATTGCCTTTGGACAAAATCCGGATGCACTGTACGAGATTACAAAGGCGGTAAAGGCAGTTGCAAAACAGCCGATTATTATGAAGCTAAGTCCGAATGTAACGGATATTACAGAGATGGCAAGAGCAGCGGAGGCTGCCGGTGCAGACGCATTATCACTGATTAATACAATCACCGGAATGAAGATAGATATTCATCGAAGAACCTTTGCGGTTGCCAATAAGACAGGCGGCTTATCCGGCCCGGCAATTAAGCCGGTGGCAGTAAGAATGGTATATCAGGTAGCCCATGCAGTACAGATACCGATTATCGGTATGGGCGGTATTATGACAGGCGAGGATGCAATTGAATTTATTCTGGCAGGTGCAACCGCTGTTTCAGTAGGAACCGCAACCTTCCATGACCCATTGGCATCGGTCAAGGTAGTAAAGGGAATTGAAGCATATATGCAGAAATATGGTATCGAAGATATTAATGAACTGCGTGGAAGCGTGGAATAAGTCAGAATACTTGTAAAATAAAGAAAGTAATAAAAGCTATGTGATTGATGAGGCTTTACGAAGCCTCATCAATTATGGATATTACTTCCTGCGTACGCTCCTGACATAAGGCTAATAGCTTGCTGTCATCATCTTCGGCAGCAGTTGTGTCACCAAATAAAGCGATATAATAGATATATCCGTCTTTTTCATAAATCTCAGAAGCCTTTACCTGAACGGCATTTACCGGGTATTGCAGGGCTTCATTTTTTTGATAGTCTAAATAACTCTGTAAGGCAGTCAACACTTCCTGACGCTTATCCTCTTTTGGTTTTACAATCATTAACATATCGGAATGAACGGAAATCATCGGCATTTCACAAAAGTAGTCATCATACATATCGGGAGTTAAGCCAAAGAGGGATTCCAGTGTATCCGCATCTACGGACATATCCGGATAGTAATCAAAGGAAATGGAGGTTTGAATCTGTTCTGCCATTTCCGATACGGTAAGGCTGTTACCCGAAGCTGTCTGCTTGTTGCAGCCGCTCAATAAATAACCGGTAATCAATAGAATAGAAACGATAACGGTGCAGTGTTTTACATTCATCTGAAATCTCCTTTACAAATAAGAATAAACCATATCAACCGAAAATACTTTGAATCAGGGCGTCCCGTACAGAATCATAGTGCGACCCGATAATGCCGAAATCCTTTTCTTTATAGGTCCACACAGCACGTCCGATTCCGTATTTTGTAAATACGGAATTAATGTCATGAAACCAGCGTACGGTATCCTCAGGCGGTGCCTGGTCTATGACACCATATTCACCACAATAGAGTGGAACATCAAAACGAATGGCAGCTTGAATGCCATCCTGAAACATACGCTCAAAGAAATCCGGTCCAAGGGTAGTCAGGTGAAGGGATTCATCCGCTAACGCTCCGGTCATGGCACCTCGTATGCCCTTACTAAGCCGCATATATTCTTCAAAGTTACCCGGGTAGGCTATATGGAAGTCTGCGGGCATATCTAAAACCCAATGTGCGGTCTGATGCGTAAAGATTAAAGGCTCATAACAGTGAAAATTATATACAATATATTCATCTGCCGGAGGCATCAGCTTCTTGATGGAGGTAACGGCATTATAACCGACACCGCCATAAAGAATTCTGGCAGTCGGGGATACCTTCCGGATTACCCGGATAGCTTTAAGTGCTAATGTGTTCCATTCGTCTACAACATCCAAAGGAACGACTTCATTTAACAATTCAAACATTATAATATCGGTATCGTTAGCATAACGGTGAATAATTTTATCCCAGAGAGTTAAGAAACGCTCCTGTAATGGTATATTGTGGAAAAAGTCCTTGGAATATTCAGGGTCATCAAAAATATAGCCGTAGGTTTTGTGAAGATCTAACACCAGATTCAAATGATAGTTACGGCACCAGCGGATGCAGTTATCAATATATGCAAAGCCGGATTCCTTAGTACGCCCGTCCTCATATTCTATATTTTCATAATCAATTGGCAGCCGGACATGGTCTGCACCCCAAGACGCAATACGGGCAAGGTCCTCCTCCTGAATAAATGTATCCAGATGCTCTTTGTCTAAAGCTCCTTGTGATAACCAGCCGCCAAGATTGATGCCTTTTTGAAAGCCTTCTGCAATTCTCATAGTAATCCTCCTTACAATTTTACTTCATTATGTCGTGAT
>DHMX01000004.1:0-50620 GCA_002406015.1 Lachnospiraceae bacterium UBA4631 | reverse complement strand
AACAAGTGATTTTACTTCATTATATCATGGTTGAAAAAATGGAAGTATTAATATATTGTGTATTATATAAGAATATTGTGATAGTTGTGTGAACGGAAAAGAGGGTAAAATATGGAAACGGAAGCAAAGCGAGAAGTAATTGTACAGCAATTTATGCAGCGGGAAAAGGGAATTTCACATCCTACATATGATACAGAGTTAAGCTTCTATGAAATGGTAAGTGATGGAAGACTTGAGGAATTAAAAGAGAAGACTGATTATTCCGATGTGGATATGGAAGCTCGTGGAATATTATCAAGGAATGCCTTGAGAAATCTAAAGTATCATATAATCGTGACAATTGTTATGGTATCCAGATTCTGTATTGAAAAAGGAATGGAGGAGCAGGAAAGCTACGGATTAAGCGACTATTACATTCGGTTACTGGATACAATGGAAGGAGAACAGGACTTAAAAAAGCTTCATAAAACATTGGTATTTGATTATGCGACCAGAATGAAGCAGCTTAAGCGGGTAAAGAAATATTCATTGCATTGCATTCGGGGGATGGATTATATTCATAATCACCTGCATGAGGCTATACGGCTGGAAACAATTGCAAGTTATGTCAATCTGGAAAAGACATATTTTAGTAAATTATTTCATCGGGAAGTTGGATGTAGGGTATCGGAGTATATTCTGAATGAAAAAGTAAAGGTGGCTAAGAATATGTTAGCGTACTCTGAATATACTTGTACGGAAATAGCAGAATATCTGGCATTTTCTTCCGATAGTTATTTTGGAAAGATATTTCGTGACAGAACCGGAGAAACTCCAATGCAATATCGAAAAAATCATTATCGCAGACATTGGGTTTTGGAAAATTAGTCATAAATACTTTGCTTGGAGTTAGAATATAGCATTATTAAGGGAGCGTAAATAATATGAAAAAAATAATACTTCGGTTACTACAAGGTACTTTGATTGGGGTGGGAGCGGTTCTTCCGGGTATATCGGGAGGGGTACTTTGTGTGGTATTTGGTATCTATCAGCCAATCATGCAGTTATTATCACATCCGGTAAAGGCAATAAAAGAATATGCAGGTCTGTTAATTCCGGTTGTGGTCGGAATCGGTATTGGGTTTATGGGAATTTCTAAGCTGCTGGGCTTCTTTCTGACAAAGTATCCGGACCCGTCGGTATGTCTGTTCGTAGGATTAATATTGGGAATGCTGCCATCCCTGTTCCGGGAAGCCGGGCAGCAGGGAAGAGGAAAGGGAGCATTTCTTTCGCTGGGAGTAAGCTTTGCCGTAGTGCTGCTGTTGCTGTTTGGATTACAGGCAATTCAGGTATCCATTCTGCCAAATGTCTGGTGGTATCTGTTTTGCGGATTTTGTATAGCGTTAAGCGTGATTGCACCGGGTATGAGCTTTTCGACCCTGCTTATGCCGTTAGGACTCTATACTCCGTTGGTAGAAGGAATCGGGAATCTGGATATGCGTGTAATTCTGCCTGCCGGAATCGGTGCAATGGTAACGGTTATTTTATTTGCAAAGCTCGTAACAAGTCTTATGGAACGATATTATGCTGTTTTATTTCATGGGATTATCGGAGTTGTGACGGCTGCAACGATTATAATTATACCGTTTCACAGCTTTACAGAAGGGCTGCACGCGTGTGCAACGAATGTGTTATGCCTGACAATCGGAATCGCAGCAGCATTTTTATTGGATAAATGGAATAATAAGTTCGAAAATCTTAATAATTGATTCACAGGATGGACACAACTGGAACGTAATCTATAATTACGATTATGAAAAGGGGCTTGGAGGTACCATGAAGGATAGGGAATATTATGAGTTGATTTCACCTTATGAAGATGCCATGAATATGCTTCAAACCAGAATCCAGGTGTTGGGGCATTCACTGTATGCGAAAAAAGAGGAGCAGTTGTATCACGATATACAATATAGAATTAAAACAAAGGAAAGTCTGGAAAAGAAGCTGGCGGCAAAGGGCTTGGAGCCGACAGTAAGCAATGCAAAGGATTGTCTGAGAGATATTGCCGGAATACGAATTATCTGTTATTTTCTGGAGGATATTTATACGCTGGTGGATTTGATGACGAAGCAGACGGATTTGATATTTGTACGGGAAAAGGATTACATAAAGCAACCGAAGGAGAATGGATACCGGAGCTATCATCTGGTGGTAGGGGTTCCGGTATACTGCTCGGATGCAACGGAAATCTTTCCGGTAGAGGTTCAGATACGGACGATAGAAATGGACCTTTGGGCAAGCATGGAGCATCGGATTCTGTATAAAGGAAATACACAGGAGAACCGGGATAAAATCAGGCAGGAATTAATGGATTGCAGTCAGACGTTGTGTGATTTGGAAAAATACTTTGAAGCATATCGGTAGCTTGCACGCAGAAGTCTCCAATGCTATAATAAAGCGAAGAAAATGCCTGTAAGAGAGTGTTTACAGGCATCTGATACTTTGTAAATCAGGTGGAGAAAAGGAGCATATGATATGAGAGGATACATAAGAAAACGCATTTGCAATATAGGACTGGCAATGATAATGATAGCTGCTATGAGCATCGGCATGACAGGCTGTGCCAAGGAGCAGATTCCGGACTATGCGGCAAAGGTACAGGTGACAATTAATCCGGATATGGAATTATATGTAGATGCGAATTATACAGTCGTTTATGTAGAATATCTGAATGAGGATGCAAAAACGGCATATTCAGATTTGAAATTAACGGAGGAAGCATTAGATGCTGCGTTAAACAAGATTGTGACGGGAGCTGTGGAGCAGGGATATTTGACGGAGGGAAAGACTATATCCGTAGATGTTACAGAGTGTACGGAGGCTGTATCCGCACAGGATTTGACAACACAGGTAGAGGAAGCTTTGGAACAGGCAGTAAATGAACAGGCACTGACAGCGACCCTTCAAGTGATGATGGAAGGAGAAGAACAGCAGAGCCGGGAGCTTGGTACACAGGCAACGGAAGCAACTACAACGGAAAGTCAGACCGAAGCAACCACCGAAGCACCTACAACGACAGAGGACCCAAGAGAGGTATGCAGTAATTGTAACGGCACCGGAGAATGTCCGGACTGTGACGGAGGTCGAATGACCTGCCCGGCGTGTGGCGGTGATGGCTTAGAGGAATGCGGAAATTGCTTTGGAACCGGTCTGGACCATGGAAATACTTGCACATTTTGTAATGGCGGTAAGGTACATACCTGTACACATTGCGGCGGTGTAGGAACTGCAATGGATTGCCCGGTCTGTGGCGGAAGCTTCCAATGTGTTGTCTGCGGCGGAACAGGATATATGCCGGAGGAATAAGGGAAGGACGCGATACAGATGGCTAAGAATATGACAGAGGGGAAATCCCTAACGTTAATATTACAGTTCGCATTACCTTTACTGCTGGGCAATTTGTTACAACAGACTTACAATCTTATAGATTCTGCAATTGTCGGACAGCAGTTGGGGGCAGATGCACTGGCGAGTGTCGGTGCATCCAGCAGTGTTCAGTTTCTGGTGCTGGGCTTTTGTCTGGGAACGTGCAGCGGCTTTGGAGTACCTGTGGCAAAGAGCTTCGGAGCGAAACGGGAAGCGGAGATGCGAAGCTATATTTTTCATGGGGGTCTGCTGACAATTATATTTGCAATTGTCCTGACTTCCGTTTGTGTCCTGCTTTGCCCGCAGATTTTACATATGCTGTCCACACCGGAGGATATATTTGAAAATGCATATCGTTATCTTTTGATTATTTTTTGCGGCATTCCGTTTACATTGGCATACAACTATCTTGCCGGTATCTTGCGGGCAGTAGGAGACAGCCGTTCTCCGTTTGTGTTTCTGGCAATCTCCACTGTATTAAATATCGGTTTGGATTTCTTCTGTATTCTGGTTTTGCAATGGGGTTGTGCCGGGGCAGCAATAGCAACCATTGCAGCACAGGCAATCAGCAGTGTTTTGTGCTTGATTTTTATTATCCGGAACGTGCCGCTTCTGCATTTGAAGCGGGAGGATTGTCATATAACCGGCAACGGTATAAAGACCATGATGGTGATGGGCGTTCCGATGGGACTGCAATATTCCATTACGGCAATCGGAAGTATGGTTATGCAGTCTGCCAATAACGGACTTGGCAGTGTTTATGTATCCGGTTTTACGGCAGGTATGCGAATCAAACAATTTCTGATTTGTCCGTTTGATGCCATAGCAACTGCGGTATCTGTATTTTGCGGACAGAATCTGGGTGCAGGCAAGCCAAAGCGAATCCGGCAGGGCATATGGCAGGGCATTATGGTTGGTGTTTTGTATGGTTTGGCAGCCGGTTTGGTTATGATATTTGTAGGACGCACATTATCGATGATGTTTATTAGTCCGGAGGAAACTGCGATTCTGGATGCAGCAGAGAAGTATCTGCGGTGTATGGGATATTTCTTCTGGACGCTCGGAATCTTGAATGTATGCAGAATGTGTACGCAGGGACTTGGATATTCGGGAAGGGCTGTTTTTTCCGGCGTAACGGAAATGATTGCGAGAATCGTTGTCAGTCGAAGCCTTGTCGGAGTATTGGGCTTTACGGCAATTTGTTTTACTGACCAGGCAGCATGGGTATCGGCTTGTTGTTATATGATACCTACGTGTATAATTTGTGTGAAAAAGATTACCGGGCAGATAGAAAGAAGCTCTGAAACCGATTGAATATAGCAGGAAAATGTGATAAAATTGGAAAGAATATTTGTGAAATAATCCTAACAGAATGTATAGATAAGGAGAACGATAATAGATGGAACAGTACAAACAGGAATTTATCGAATTTATGGTAGAAAGTGAAGTATTAAAATTCGGAGATTTTACATTAAAGAGTGGCAGAAAATCACCTTTTTTTATGAATGCCGGTGCGTATGTGACAGGAACACAGCTTATGAAGCTGGGTGAGTATTATGCCAAGGCAATTCATGAGACCTACGGGGATGATTTTGATGTATTGTTCGGACCGGCTTATAAGGGGATTCCGATTAGTGTTGTAACAGCGGTAGCATATGCAAAGCTGTATGGAAAAGAGATTCGGTATTGTTCGGACCGTAAGGAAGAAAAGGACCATGGAGCAGATAAAGGAAGCTTTCTGGGTAGTAAGCTCAAGGATGGTGACCGGGTTGTTATGATAGAGGATGTGACAACCTCCGGAAAGTCCATGGAGGAAACCGTTCCAAAGGTACGGGGAGCTGCCGATGTTACGATTATAGGTCTTATGGTTTCCTTGAACCGAATGGAAGTCGGATTGGGCGGCAAGGTAAGTGCCTTAGAGGAAATTAAGGAAACCTACGGCTTTGACACCAATGCAATTGTCTCCATGCAGGATGTGGTAGAATGCTTATACAATAAGCCATGTCAGGGAAAGATAGTGATAGATGATAAAATTAAGGCAGCAATTGATGCATATTATGAAACATATGGCGTAAAATAGGAGGGAAGCTGATGGAAGAAATGACTTATAAGACAATGTCAAATGTCGGAATCGGAACTTTGGTGCTTGGCATCGCTGCAATCTGTTCCGGAATTGCCATTGGTGTATTATTGATTGTAAACGGAGCTAAGTTGATTAAGTCAAAGAGCAGATTGACATTTTAAGGAATAGGAAGCATGGATAGTAGAAAAAGATTCCGCGTACTGTGTTTAAGCTTATTTATACTGTATGTGATTGCAATTGTGTATTTTTTACTATTAAGTGATATATATGGAAGAAGACAAGGATATACAGATTACCGGTATAACTTGATTCCATTTAGGGAAATAATGCGATTTATACATAGCATCATGAATCATGGAAGCATTCATTTTATGGATGTATTTGTGAATCTGATTGGAAATGTAGTCGCATTTATTCCGTTTGGAGCATTGATAAGATGGGTGCGAAATCAAAAGACAGGGTTTGGAATCGCGGTATTGTATACATTTTTGTTTAGTCTGTCTATTGAAGTAGTGCAATTAATTACTAAAGTAGGCGTGTTTGATGTAGATGATTTGATTTTGAATACCTGCGGGGGTGCAATCGGGTATCTGTGTTATCGGATATTGCGTGCATTAGACCGAAGGAGGTATCGGGATGTCCAAGAGAAAACATAAATTATATAAATATCAGGAATTAAAGCATTCCATGGATGGCTTGGTGGCTACCGGACTTGGTGTTTTGACGCTGGTGCTGCTGATAGGTGAAGGCGTGTTTACGATTCAGACAAAAGGGCAGGCAGGAGGGCTGGTTGGCTATATGGGACTGGCAGCCCTTTTATTTTCTGCGGTAGGATTGTTTTTTGCAGTTATAAGCTGGAAGGATGAGGAGAGCATCGATACATTTAAGCGGGTAGGCACGATGATGAATATAGTCCTGCTGGCAATTAATATATTGATTATTCTGTTGGGAATCCTGTTTGGCTGAACGTAGTTCCGGGAATGATAGAACTATAAGACTATGAGTGATGACAGAAAGGCGGAAGATACATGGATGAACGAATCTGTGAACAAATAGGAGAAGATATACGGGAACGGTTTACATTGTCTTATGAACGGATTATGGAGTTTCAAGAGGAAGAGACAGTGGCACAGCCGTTCTTATTTTATTTCCGAAAGCTTGCGGAATATTTAAAGGATGCATTGGTATATGCGGAAATGACAAAGCACGTAACCGCATATACGCAGAAGGAATTAGAGGAATGGAATCAGCGTATGTACGGAGAGCTGTTGCCGGAGGGATATGCTGCCAGCTATGCGAATCCGGAGTATGCAGAGAAAACGCTGGGGGCAGAATATGGTGCGATTCTGGCATTTGTCTATACAGAGGTAAGAGGCTGTCTGGTCTATGCCAGAGAGAACCGTTGGCTGGAATGCACAATATTTATGGAGCTTTTAATTGAAATCTATAATTTGTTTGAGGAGCAGGAGGAGCTGCAGCCACAGCAGGTGCGAAAGGTTCTTTATTATTTTTATTATGATTATTGCGATGTATTGGTGCCGGCACGCGTTACGGAGCAATATAATCCCCAAGCAGGAAGCTGTGTTGCCATTGCGGAACAGGCGGATTTGCAGGATTTGCGATATTTATACAGCTATGGAGAATACATTTCAGAGTATGATTTGCGGACAGCACGCTATCTGAATGAATTGCCGCAGGAGGAAATAGAAGCATTGGCATTTACCTATACGGATGGGTACCGGGAAGGCTTTCAGATTGCGGGGATTGACCTTAGTAAGAAGCAGTATGTAAATCTGCATTATGTAATCGGACAAGAGCGTATGATTCGGGCAGCAATTAAGCAGTTTCGGGAGCTTGGGCTGGAGCCTGTTATTTTCAGACCGGCAGTAAGCCGTATCAATCAGGTTCAGAATCGAAGAAACGGTATCAAGGCAACCTCTGTAAACCGCCAATATGAATATGACCATCGGCAGGACGAAGGAATCTATCTGGACAGGAATTTCATGGAACGGAAGCTTGAGGTGCTGGCACAGGCATACGAAGCAGAGAAGGCATATGTTGCAGGCTATGCAGGTCCGGCAGTTGTTGAAACCTTTGGCGAGACACCGTTTGAACCAATACAGAAGCCGGCGGCAATTACACTTTCAAAGAAGCAGCAGGAATTGTCTGTAGAGTACCGGACACAGTCGAGCAAGATTGTGAACCGCTATGTAAATCGTGAGGAATACAGCTTTACGATTATAGCGTATCCGACACCGGAAATCGGTGATAATTTTGAAGAGATATTTAAGGAAACCGTAAAGGTAAATACATTGGATAAGAAGCTGTACCGTAACATACAGGAGGTGCTGATTGATGAGCTGAATCTGGCAGAATCGGTAAAGGTGTTCGGAGAAGGAAAGAACCATACGGATATTCAGGTTATGATGCATCATCTGGAGCATCCGGAGAAGGAAACGAACTTCGAGAATTGTCTGGCAGATGTAAATATACCGGTAGGCGAGGTATTTACTTCCCCAAGATTAACCGGAACCAGCGGAACCCTGCATGTCAGTGAAGTATTCTTAAATGACTTAAAATATGTGGATTTGGAATTACAATTCAAAGACGGTATGGTATGTGGATATACCTGTAAGAATTTTCAGACAGAGGAAGAAAACATACGGTATGTGAAAGAGAATTTATTGCTGAATCGGGATACACTTCCGATAGGAGAATTTGCAATCGGTACGAATACCACTGCATATGTTATGGCAAATAAATATCAAATCGTATATAAGCTTCCGATTCTGATTGTAGAGAAGATGGGGCCTCATTTTGCAATCGGAGATACCTGTTACAGCTATAGCGAAGAAAACCGGTTATTTAATCCGGATGGCAAGGAAATAGTTGCAAAGGATAATGAGTGTTCTATTTTGCGGAAGGAAGATGAGAGCAAAGCATATTTTAACTGCCATACAGACATTACCATTCCGTATGAGGAGATTGGAAGCATTGTATCGGTTCATCCCGATGGTACAGAGGTTCCGATTATGGAGCATGGAAGATTCGTGCTGCGGGGTACGGAGGAACTGAACCGTCCGCTGGATGAAGCAAATATATAGATATATAGGTAAATAGAATAAGATAATAAAATCAGATAAATAAAATAAATAAAATAAAAGCCGGCAGGGAGCTATTCAAAATCGAATGACTCCCTGCCGTTTTAACGTAATTTAACAGAAGTAACGGTTAGTTTCTGGAACAATTATATTGTAAGTCCTCCCAACGACGGTCTACTTCTTCTTGAAATTGCTGAATTAAATGCTCATTGCCCGGCTTAAACAGATGCTTGAAGCGTCCCTGAGCCCGCAGGAAGTCTTCGATAGGAAGCTTGTTCTTTGGTGCATAGTTCAGAATCCACTTTCCGTCAATGACCTCAAAGAGCGGCCAATAGCAGGTCTCAACTGCTAATTTACAGATAGTCATAATATCACTGGCATCATATCTCCAGCCTCTCGGACAAGGAGCCATAACATTCAGAAATGCAGGACCCGGTGTATAGATAGCGGTCTCTGCTTTGGTATGAATATCCTTGAAGTTACCAAGGAAGGTTGTCTGTCCCACGTAGGCAACGTTATGAGCGGCAATGATAGAAGCTAAATCCTTTCTTCCCTGCAGCTTTCCGTTTGATTGAGAACCAACCGGAGTCGTGGTGGTATCTGCAAATCTTGGAGTAGCTGAAGAACGCTGGATACCGGTATTCATATAAGCACCGTTATCATAGCAGACATAGACCATATCATGTCCGCGTTCCATCGCACCGGACAAGGACTGGAAGCCAATGTCATAAGTACCGCCGTCACCACCGAAGGTAATGAATTTATAGGTATCATCAATTTTTCCTTTTTTCTTCAGTACATGGTATGCAGTTTCAACACCGGATAGGGTAGCACCTGCATTTTCAAATGCGTTATGGATATAGCTGTCTTCCCATGCGGTATACGGATACATAAAGGTGGAAACCTCCAGACAACCGGTTGCATTACCGATGACAGCCCTATCACCTTCATGTAATGCACGAAGAACGGCACGAACTGCAATGGTTCCGCCGCAGCCTGCACACATTCTGTGTCCCGGAGCCAGACGCTCCGGCTTATTCATTTCTTGCTTGAAATTATATTTTGTAGCCATAATACGTCCCTCCTTATTTTCGCAGACCAATGTAGTCGAATTGGTCGGTAATTTGTCCGGTAGCAGCAATGGTTTCCAGACGTTGGAAAATGTCTTCAAAATCTTCAACCCGAATATCACGGCCACCCAGACCATAGATATAATTTACTGCCAGAACAGAAGCATGGGCATTGTATAAGGCTTGGGATACCTCTGCACCTAACGGACCGCCGTTTCCGTTAAAGCTGTCGCTTCGGTCCATAATCGCTAAGGATTTGCAGTGGGAGAGTGCAGCAGCAATCTCCTCTGCCGGGAACGGACGAAATACACGCAGTTTTAAAAGACCAACCTTCTTTCCTTGGGAACGGAGAAGGTCTATGGCATCCTTACAGGTGCCGGCAGCAGAGCCGATAATCAAAACGGCATAGTCGGCATCCTCTAATTGATATTCCTCAAAGAAGCCGTAGTGTCTGCCGGAAATTGCTTCAAAATCCTTTGCAACGTCTAAAATCACCTGCTTTGCATGATGCATGGCAGTACGTTGTCCCATTTTTGTCTCCATATAATAATTAGAAACGGCATACGGACCGACCGCCATTGGCTGGTCTGCATTCAGCAGATAATTTTCCGGTTCATATTCGCCGACAAAGTTCTTAACAACCTCATCCTCCAGTAATTCAATGTTTTCCACTGCATGACTGGTAATGAAGCCATCCTGACAAATCATGATTGGAAGCAGTACATCCTTATGCTCGGAAATACGGAATGCCTGAATCATATTGTCATATACTTCCTGATTATTTTCTGCATAAATCTGCAGCCAGCCGGAATCTCTGGCACCCATGCTGTCGGAATGGTCGCAATTAATATTAATCGGACCGGACAAGGCACGATTTACCAAGGCTAAGGCTAACGGCAGACGGTTAGAAGCAGCCACATACAGCTCCTCCCACATCAATGCCATACCACAGGAGGAGGTTGCAGTCAAAGCTCTGGCACCGGCAGCAGAAGCACCTACCGTTGCACTCATAGAACTATGCTCACTCTCAACCGGAATAAATTCTGTATCCATTTTGCCGTTTGCAATATAATTTGCTACAAACTGTGGAATTTCGGTGGATGGTGTAATCGGAAATGCAGGCATAACATCCGGATTAATCTGTTTGATTGCCAGTGCAATTGCCTCATTACCGGATAAACGTTCGCGAATCGACATATTACTGACCCTCCTTCATATCAATAGAATCAAATGGACAAACCTTGGCACAAATGCCGCAGCCCTTGCAGTGGTCATAGTCAAAGTCTAAGCGTTCACAATCCTTAACCGGAATAGAACTATCCGGACATACCGGAACACATAACAGACATTGCTTGCACTTGTCCTTTATCCATACAGGGGTCTGGGTTCTCCATTCACCTGTCTTAAATTCCTTGGAGGTTCCGGCACCGTAGATTTGATTGCCGGGCGTAATATCCTGCCATTTACTTTTTTCTGTGATTTTTGAAATATCCGTTGCTGCCATGTTACTGCACCTCCTTGAAGGTCATTTTCAGAGCTTCCATATTACCATGGATAACCTCCGGTTTTTTCGCAAATTTGTGCTGGAAGGATAACTCCATTTCCCGCAGGAAGGCTTCCTTCTCCATTACCTTGGTAATGGCAACAACCGCTGCCAGCATAGGAGAGTTTGGATAATATTTACCAAGAGTTGCCATAGAAATCTTATGGGCATCAATGGTGTAGACCTTTCCCGCATAGCCTTTCAAATGAGGAATAATTTCAGATTTCGGACGGGAGGTATTAATAATAATCGCACCGTCTGTCTGTAATCCTGCTGTAACATCTACCGATTCTAACAGCGTTTCATCTACAACTGCTACATACTGAGGGGTATAAATATTGGAATGGACCCGAATCGGAGCATCGCTGATTCGGTTATACGCGGTAATAGGTGCTCCCATACGTTCTGGTCCGTATTCAGGAAAGCCCTGAACATGCATACCGGTCTTGAATGCCACGTCTGCCAGCAAAAGTGCTGCAGTCTTGGCTCCCTGACCGCCCCGGCCATGCCACCGGATTTCAATTGTGTGACTCATGGTTGTGACTCCTTTTTATTTATTCTTCCGACGGTTTTGTGTCAGCATTGCTTATGTAATATGTCGGATTATGTATAAAACCATATCTTATTAATTATAACAGACTTTGCAAAGATGTAAAGAGTCCATATTCACCATGAAGCTTGTATTGACCGGCTATTCAATGGTATTTACGATACCTAAGAAGATTGGCATTCCGCTTTCTGTATCAACGATTGCATAGACGAAAGGACGGTCCAGAATCACAGACGGAGGAGTTTCGGTGTCTATGGCACAGCTTTCGTTTGTCATTTCTATGGCGGTGACAGCGGCTGCCTTTGTACCGGTGCGGTCTACTTCAATGTGGGTCTTGTGAAGGACACGGTTAATAGACAGATAACCGGTGTCGGTAGATGCCATATTGGAAAAGTCGGCAAATGACGCATCAAATGCCTCAGACATTCCCATATCGGACAGAGCCTTGCTTAATTCTGTGGAATAATCATAGGTAAATTCCGGTAGCTGAACAAGAACCTCCCGATTCTCCCGGTTCTGATACAGGCTTAAGTAGGAATCCCCGGTTAGCGTAGCGGCATATTCCTCCGGTGTCATCCCCTCCTCCGGCAAAAGTGCGAGAAATGCAAAGTTGGCACCTTTATAATATTTTAGGAAGCCGGTAGCGTGTTCATCCTTCAGGTATACACTCTCGTCACTGTTTAACATGGTGACAGTCTCGGCTACCCCATCATAATTGGTAAAGATACGGTCCTCTGCAATCTGGTCCTCTGTATAAGGAGTTTCCCAATCACCTTCAAACGCAAGAGCATTTATGAGGTACAGCACAATGTCATCCGGAATAGGCTCCTGCAACAGAGAAGGAATCATGTCATTGGTGTTTTTCTGTACCCAGGAATTAATATCCTGAACGGTCTGGTCATCAAAGGCAGCGTAGTAAGCATCTGCCCCATAATAATTCTTATCTGTCCGGAGAAAATCCTCTTTCATCTGAATGACATCCTCCTGATTGCGAATCCAGATGGAATTTGCTTGATGAAAGATAACATCTTCATCGGAGGTCAGACGATTCTGAAAGCTATACATATATGGATTGAACTCCTCTATGGGCATACCGCCGCATAGCACCTGCTCCATTTCCGTTCGCGTGGAGCCGCCGGCACCGTTTGCGGTCATGGCTAAGGCAGATAGAACGGATTCCGGAGAAAGAAGGATGTTCTCACCTCTGGTTTCGTTTTCTGCTAATGCAGCCTGAAATAAACGGATAGAGAAGTCAGAGGTGGATTGGCAGAATGCAGCATCCGCTTCCTTTCCGGTGACAGTCTCAGCTGTTACAGCATCTGTCAGATTCTCACTGTGAATGGTGAGCGGTGCAGGGGATGTTTGACAGCCAAAGAGAGACAGGGTTAAAGTGCCGAGTAAAGCAGCGGCAAATAATCGTTTTGTTGATTTGGTTCTTATTTTGTTTTGTGTTTTGCTTTTTATTTTCATAGAAAATACCTCCCGTTTTTATCTGATATAAAGCGTAACCGGTTGCTTAAAGTTCCATAAGTGTTAGCTTTATTATCCGGTTATACTTAATAGTGTAAAATAAGGTGTATGGTGTTGCAACAAAATTCAAATAATATAGTTTATATGGGTGTAATCGGTTTGCCAATCATGGAAAAACATGGTAGGATATAAGTTGTGATAGTAGCAGTATAATCAGAATAAATAATAGATAGAAGCATAACAGGAGGAATACGGATGAAGCGAATGGGTGCATATGATTTATTGATGCAGGAAGCAATACCGGAATTAGCGGCAACGGGATATATATATCGGCATAGAAAGACAAAGGCGAGAGTCGTGGTTATCAGTAATGAGGATACCAATAAGGTGTTTACAATCGGATTTCGGACTCCGCCGAATGATGATACGGGAGTGCCGCATATTATGGAGCATTCTGTGTTATGCGGTTCCAGAAAATTCCCTGCCAAGGACCCGTTTGTGGAATTGGCAAAGGGTTCTTTAAACACATTTTTAAATGCAATGACTTATTCTGACAAAACGGTGTATCCGATTGCCAGTTACAATGACAAGGACTTTCAGAATCTGATGGATGTATATCTGGATGCCGTATTCCATCCGAATATCTATATTCATGAGGAGATTATGAAGCAGGAGGGCTGGCATTATGAATTAGAGAGTCTGGATGGTGACCTTACCTATAATGGAGTTGTATATAATGAAATGAAGGGTGTATATTCAGACCCAAATCAGCAATTGGCACGTCTGATTCAGATGTCCCTGCTTCCGGATACCACATATGCCTGTGAGTCAGGCGGTGAGCCGACCGCAATTCCACAGTTGACCTATGAGGCATTTCTGGATTTTCACCGGAAGTACTATCATCCGTCCAACAGCTATATTTATCTGTACGGCAACATGGATGTGGAAGAAAAATTAGCGTTTATCGACAGAGAATATTTAAGTCACTACGATTATCAGAAGGTAGATTCTAAGATTCATATGCAGCTTGCATATCCGGGACCGAAGGTACAGACGTATTCCTATTCGCTGGCAGAGGATGAGGAATTAGAGGATAATACATTCCTGTCCTATAATGTAGTAATCGGAACCAGTCTGGACCCGGAATTAAATATTGCCATGCAGTTATTACAGTCTGTATTACTGGATGTGCCGGGAGCTCCGCTAAAGGAGGCACTGATTAAGGCAGGAATTGGAAAGGATATAGAATCCTCCTATGACAGCACCATTCAGCAGCCGATTTTCTCAATCATTGCACATAATGCAAATGAAGCAGAGCGGGAGAAGTTTGAACAGGTAATTCAGAATACACTGGAGGAACTATGCAAAAACGGTGTGCCGAAGAAGGCAATGCAGGCAGCCTTAAATCATTTGGAATTTCAATTACGGGAGTCTGATTTCGGAAGGTATCCGAAGGGACTGATGTATGGCTTAAAGGCATTTGACAGTTGGCTGTATGATGATATGTCACCGTTTATTCATATTGAGGTCAGCGAAACGCTGGAATTTATGAAGCGGGGACTGGAAAACGGTTATTTTGAACGTACCATTCAGACATATTTTCTGAATAATACACATAAGAGCATAGTTGTCTTAAAGCCGGAGCATGGCTTAAATGAAAAACAGGAATCAGAGACTGCGGCAAAGCTGGCAGAGTATAAGAAGACCTTGAGTGAGCAGGAATTGGAACGGCTGATTGCAGATACAAAAGCCTTAAAGGCTTATCAGGCAGAGCCGTCAAGTGAAGTGGATATTCGGAAGATTCCATTGCTGGAAATTTCGGATATTGAACCGAAGATACAGAAGCAGGAGAACATAGAGCAGGAGTTAGTCGGAATCCCGGTTGTAGTGCATCCGATTGAAACGAACGGAATCGCATATATACACCTGTGCTTTAAGTTGGATAAGGTATCGATAGAACTGCTTCCTTATGCAAATCTGTTGGCTAGGATTCTGGGCATGATTGATACGGAGCGTTACACATACAATGAGCTGACCAGTGAGATTCGGTTAAAATCCGGAAGCATTACAACCAGCTTTGATGTACGCGGCAATCTGGAAGCAGACGGTTATCTTCCGACCTTTGATGTGAAAGCAAAGATGCTGCATAATCAGATAGATGATACCTTTAAGCTGATAGAGGAGCTGCTGGTACGTTCTAAGCTTACGGATACGAATCGGTTAAAGGAAATCATAGCAGAAATCCGAACCTCCATGAAGCCGGATTTGGTTAGCCGCGGTCATGCAACAACGGCAGCCAGAGCTATGTCCTATATTTCTCGTAACAATTATGTAAAGGAGAAAGCAAAGGGAATCGATTATTATGAATTTATTGATGATTTGAATCAGAACTTTGATGAAAGAAAGCAGGAGCTTGTCACACATTTGCAGGAGGTATTGGAAGAAATACTGCATAAGGAGAATCTGATTATTTCTTATACCGGTAAAGAAAATGTAGAAGAGGCAATCGGTATGAATGTAACCTTGTTCTCGATTTATCTGTCAACCAGAAAACAGAATCCGGTAGAGGAGTCATGGAAGCCGGTTATCAGAAATGAAGGCTTTAAAACAGCCAGTCAGGTGCAGTATGTGGCAACTGCCGGAAATTATAAGAAGCAGGGCTATGAGGCAAGCGGAGCCTTGCGGGTACTGGAAACCATTTTCTCTTATGATTATCTTTGGATTAATGTCCGGGTACAGGGCGGTGCATATGGTTGTATGTGTGCATTTGGGGATAATGGAAACAGCTATCTGACCTCTTACCGGGACCCGAATCTGATGGAGACCTATGAGGTATATCAGAGAGCGGCAGAGTATGTGGCTAATTTTCAGGCAGATGACCGTGATATGACGAAGTATATTATCGGAACCATCGGAAGTGCCGATATTCCGTTAAATGCGTATGACCGGGGAGAACGTGATTTTGGACTGTATCTGGCAGGTATTACGGATGAATATCGTCAGCAGAGAAGAAATGAATTATTGGAAACGAATCAGGCAACGATTCGGGGACTTTCGCAATTGGTGCAGTCTGTAGTTTCTTCGGATGTGATATGTGCTATCGGTAATGAAAAGAAAATACAGCAGGAAGCAGAGCATTTCAAAGAAATTCGCAGTGTATTTTAGACAAAAGCAGTGGAAGGTTTTAAGGAACGAAGTATGAAGCAGAAATTCAAATCAGGATTTGTAACGATTATCGGAAGACCGAATGTGGGGAAGTCTACATTGATGAACCATTTAATCGGACAAAAGATAGCAATTACCAGTAATAAAGCACAGACAACCCGGAACCGGATACAGACGGTCTATACCTGTGAGCAGGGGCAGATTATATTTCTGGATACGCCCGGCATTAATCAGGCAAAGAATAAATTAGGGGAATATATGCTGAGTGCAGTGGATACCGCACTCAGCGAAATGGATGTGGTCTTGTGGCTGGTGGAGCCGACTACCTATATCGGACGCGGAGAGCAGGCAATTATAGAACGGTTAAAGAAGGTACATACACCGGTACTTCTGATTATTAATAAGATTGATACGGTTGAGAAGGAAGCTGTTGAGCAGGCGGTGAAAACCTATCAGGAAGCCTATGCATTTGATGCAATTATTCCGGTGTCTGCATTGCGGAACCGTAATACGGAGGAAGTACTTCATAAGATATTGAAGTATTTACCGGAAGGACCACAGTATTATGATGAAGATACGATTACAGACCAGCCGGAGCGGCAGATTATGGCGGAGATTATACGTGAAAAGGCATTGCGTTGTCTGGAGCATGAGATACCACATGGAATCGCGGTGGTAATTGAAAGAATGAAGGACCGTCCGGACGGAAACATCGTGGATATTGATGCAACCATTATCTGTGAGCGGGATTCACATAAGGGCATTATTATCGGAAAACAGGGAGCTATGCTTAAAAAAATAGGAACACAGGCAAGAGTGGATATGGAAAAGCTGTTGGATACCAAGGTAAACCTGAAGCTATGGGTTAAGGTGAAGAAGGATTGGCGGGACAGCGAATATTTATTAAAGAACTTTGGTTATGACCAGAGAGAATCCTGACAGAACTAAATGGATGCAAAGCAGAATGGCAGGTGAAGGGTGTGCAGATACAAGTGACAGGAATGGTACTGAGTGCCAGTCAGGTAGGAGATTATGACCGAAGACTGGTGATACTGACAAAGGAGCGGGGAAAAATCTCTGCATTTGCCAGAGGAGCCAGACGAACCGGAAGCACATGGACCGCCTCCTGCCAGCCGTTTACCTATGGAAGCTTTACATTATATTCCGGAAGAGATGCGTACCGCATTCAAAATGTGGAGGTCGGTAATTATTTTGATGAATTAAAAACAGACCTTTCCGGAATCGGTTACGGCACTTATTTTTGTGAAATGGCAGACTATTTTACACAGGAAAACCTAGATGGCAGGGAGCAGCTAAAGCTTCTTTATATAACATTGCGGGCATTGGTGAAGAAACAGGTGCCGCCGGAATTGATTCGCAGAATATTTGAAATTCGTTCACTTGCATTAGATGGAGAAGAAATGCAGGTGTTTTCTTGTGTCAAATGTGGAAATCAGGGAACCGGCTATGTGTTTCGGGCAAGACAGGGTGGTCTGGTATGTGTGGACCATTGCGAGCCGGAATATGATATGAATGAGCTGTTAGCACCGTCTACGGTGTATACGCTTCAATACATATTAAGCAGCTCTCTGGAAAAACTATACACCTTCCGGGTATCGGCAGAGGTACAGGAGGAGCTTTCCGGGATTTGTCAAAAATTTATAACAGAATATGTGGATAGGACATTTAAATCGGCAGATTTTCTTGATTCTCTATCTTGCAATCTTACAGAATAGCAGTTACAATGATTAGGTTAAGGACTCTATAAACGAGGAGGATAATGGGATGAGACACAAATGTCTGCTGGCGGGTCTGCTGGTAGGATTGATGGCTATGACCGGCTGCGGTTATAATCTTGATTCTATATCAGAAAACACCATGACCATTAAGAAGGACGGCACAATTGTAGATGTTTCGGTAGAGGATTATTCAGGCGGGAATTACAGCATGACGGATTTGGAAACATTTATTACAGACGAAATAACAGCGTATAATGATAAAAACGGGGAAAACTGTGTTGTGATGAATCGGCTGGATACAGATAATAATGTAGGAAAGCTTCAGTTAACATATTCGGGAATGAAGGATTATAACGGTTTTAACCATACAGATTACGAGCTTGCCGAACTTTCGGATACGACAATCTCCGGAAGCTTTATCTCTACGGAAGACGGAAGCTCGGTAGCGGCGGCTGATATTCAGGAAGCGGGCTTACAGGTATTGAAGGTGTGCGATGCCATGAATATTATATCAAAGAAAAAGGTTTTGTATTATAACAGCTTTGTGACAGAGCAGGACGGTACTTATATTATTTCCGGTGAGGGAGATGCGGTTCTGATTTTGAAATAAACAGTTGGACATGAACTGAAAAATAAAGAGATGAAAGAGGTAAACACATGGAAAAGACTATGGACAAAATTGTTGCATTGGCAAAAGCAAGAGGATTCGTATATCCGGGTTCTGAAATCTACGGTGGATTAGCAAATACATGGGATTATGGAAATCTGGGTGTAGAATTAAAGAATAATGTAAAACGTGCATGGTGGAAGAAATTTATTCAGGAAAATCCGTATAACGTAGGTGTGGATTGTGCAATTCTGATGAATCCGCAGACATGGGTAGCTTCCGGACATCTGGCAGGCTTTGCAGACCCGCTGATGGATTGTAAGGAGTGTCATGAACGGTTTCGTGCAGATAAGCTGATTGAAGACTATGCCGAGGAACATGGAATTGATTTGGGTGGTTCTGTGGACGGCTGGGACCAGAATCAGATGATGGATTTTATTGAGAATAATCAGGTTCCTTGTCCGACCTGCGGTAAGCATAATTTTACAGATATTCGTCAGTTTAACCTGATGTTCAAGACCTTTCAGGGTGTAACCGAGGATGCAAAGAATACGGTATATTTAAGACCGGAAACCGCACAGGGTATTTTTGTTAATTTTAAGAATGTGCAGAGAACCTCCAGAAAGAAGATTCCGTTTGGAATCGGTCAGATTGGTAAGTCCTTCCGAAATGAGATTACTCCGGGTAACTTCACATTCCGAACCAGAGAGTTTGAACAGATGGAGCTGGAATTTTTCTGTGAGCCGGGAACGGATTTGGAGTGGTTTGCATATTGGAGACAGTTCTGTATTGACTGGTTAAAGAATCTGGGTATGAAGGAAGAAGAAATGAGAGCCAGAGACCATTCACCGGAAGAGCTGTGCTTCTATAGTAAGGGTACAACCGATATTGAGTTCCTGTTCCCATTTGGCTGGGGCGAGCTGTGGGGAATTGCAGACCGGACCGATTATGATTTGACACAGCATCAGAAGACTTCCGGAGAACCGATGGAATACTTTGATGATGAGAAGAAAGAAAAATATATTCCTTATGTAATAGAGCCATCATTGGGTGCAGACAGAGTAACCTTGGCATTTTTGTGCAGTGCATATGATGAAGAAGAATTAGAGGGCGGTGATGTCCGTACAGTTCTTCATTTCCATCCGGCATTGGCACCGGTAAAGATTGGTGTGCTTCCGCTTTCTAAGAAGCTAGCTGAGGGTGCAGAGAAGATATATACAGAATTGTCAAAGACCTATAACTGCGAATATGATGACCGCGGTAATATTGGTAAGCGTTACCGCAGACAGGATGAGATTGGTACTCCATATTGTATCACATATGATTTTGAATCAGAAAATGACGGAGCAGTTACCGTACGTGACAGAGATACCATGGAACAGGAACGTGTTAAGATTGAAGACCTGAAAGCATACTTTGAGGAAAAAATGGCGTTCTAATATAGTAAGAAAAGAAGAAACGAAGAAAACGGAGCCGACACAGGAAATGTGAACGGCTCCGTTTTCTTTGTTTGTTATTATTTATATTCGTTAGAAATAATTATGCCATTATAGTTGCATTATAATTATGTATGATTATAAGTAGCTTATTTCTGAGAGGAAGCTTCCATTTCCTCAATAACAGTCGTTAAGGTCTTTAAGGAAGACTTGATGGAACGATTGATTTCACCGGAGTTGACTGCCAATTTTCCAAATTCAGAAGCAACAACGGCGAAGCCGCGACCAAACTCACCGGCTCTTGCTGCTTCAATCGAAGCATTCAGAGAAAGGATTTTCTGCTTGCTTTCAATCTTGTCCAATGCCAGAGATTTTTCATTGATTTCTTCAATTAAGTCAGCCGCTTGTGCAATGTCATCCTCTAATGTGTTGATTAATCCGTTGCTGGTTGATTTTTTAAACTCAAAGCCTACGATTAAATTAACTGTATTGCCAAGAAGCTTTGCGGCACTTCGAATGGCAGAATCGGATTTAACCGGTACGTGCTGTAAAGCATTCCAATATGTATCCGGCTGTACTCCCATATCGGCTGCTTTATTCTTTGCCTGTTCTTCATCCGGCTCTGTGGTTAATACCTGTCCACCAATAAGTTTTCCCAGATAAGTACCGTCGATTTCAATATTAATACTAAACCAAGAAAGACCCTCATGTGAAAAGCAGGTAATCTCTGCGGTAGCGTTGCTGGAACTGCGTAAAGCCTCGTCCGGAATGCCCGGAGCGTATTTCTTACAAAAATCGGTATATCCAATCTCCTTTGTAACGGCAGCACCTTCTGCATCTACCGCAACAATTGCCATACCGGTGGCTTTAGACCAGTCATCCATAATCTGCTCTAATAATGAAAGGTCAAAAAAATCTTTAATATGCATAGTCAAACCCCCATGTTTTTTATGATATTGTTACATGTATATTAAATACAATTATATCGTAAAAACACATTTTTGCAACAATTTCACAAAAAAAAGTAAAAAAAAGCGTAAAACAATGTTGACATAAAACAATTGGTTTGCTAGAATACAAATGTAACAAGTTGTAACAGATTTGTAATAATTACGAAAATTAGGAGTAACATATGAAAAAGGTAGTAGTAAGTGCAGCAATTATGATAATCATGGGAAGTGGTTTAGTATGCGGCACAAATGCAGCAACACCGAAGGTCAATTATATAGAAACAGCAACTGTAGCAGAAGAGAATGTAGAAGCAACTGAAATGCAGTTGAGTGAAACCGATGTAACCTTAAAGATGGAAAGCAGTGAGGCACCGGCAGAGGCAGAAGCAACCGAGGCAGCCAGTCCGGAAGGAGTATTGGCAGAGGCATTGGATGTGACAGAAGAAGCACCGGTATGTGAGTATCCGGAATGGCAGAACAGCGTGGTTGCCAATGTAGAGGGAAGCCTTCGGGTCAGGGCAGAGGCTAATACAGATTCAGAAATTGTAGGTAAGCTGTATCCGTATGCAGTAGCAACCATTCTGGAACAGGGTGAGGAATGGACCAAGGTAGAATCCGGAAATGTAGTCGGATATGTAGCAAATGAGTATCTGATGTTTGGAGATGAAGCCGGAGCATATATTACAGAGAATTATAAGTATTGTGCAACCGTAGAGGTTCCAGCATTGAATGTAAGACAGGAGCAGAGCACAGAAAGCGAATGTATCGGCTCTGTAAACGGCGGTCAGGAGCTGGATATTCTGAGTGAGACTGATGAATGGGTTGAGATTCAGTATAAAGAAGATGTTACAGGATATGTAGCAAAGGAATATGTAGAAGTCGGATGGAATTATCCGGAAGCTATGACAATTGAAGAAGAACAGGAAATGATTAAGGCAATGCTTGCAAGTCAGGCATCTGCTAAGCAGCAGTCGTCGAATAGTGAAGCGGCTGTGATTCCGGCAGTAAACACCTCAGCAGAGGGTACGGCATTGGGACAGGAAATTGCAAATTATGCCTGCCAGTTTGTAGGAAATCCATATGTATATGGAGGCAGCAGTCTGACAAACGGTACTGACTGCAGCGGTTTTACAATGGCAGTGTATGCACAGTTCGGATACTCACTGAGCCATTCTTCGGGTGTTCAGATGGGACAGGGTACTGCGGTTTCTCTGGATGCAGTACAGCCGGGTGATATTATTTGCTATTCCGGACATGTAGGCTTGTATATTGGCGGTGGACAGATTGTGCATGCAAGTACAGAATCTACAGGAATCATTATTTCAAATATGTATTATACTTCTCCGATTGGAGCAAGAAGAATTGTACAGTAATTAAGTAAATTGTGTGTGTGATTACACCTTTCAGACCGATACTTTCGTAGTATCGGTCTTTTTACTTATGCAATCTTTCTCAATTTCTGGAAAAAAACAGGTAAAATTTAAAATATTTCACAAAAATGACTTCAAAAAAGTTGAAATTATGCTATAATAATTCTCAGTGACTGTGCTGATTTGCACGGGACAGAATAATCAACACTTAGGAGGTAAGTAACAAATGGCAAACAAGTGGGTTTATATGTTTAGCGAAGGCGACATGACAATGCGTAATCTTCTTGGTGGTAAGGGTGCAAACCTTGCTGAGATGACTACAATCGGCCTTCCGGTTCCACAGGGTTTCACGATTACTACAGAAGCATGTACACAGTACTATGAGGATGGACGTAAGATTAATGACGAAATCATGGCTCAGGCTATGGAAGGTGTTAAGAAGATGGAAGAGATTAACGGCAAGAAGTTCGGTGATCTGAAGAATCCATTGTTAGTATCTGTACGTTCCGGTGCAAGAGCTTCTATGCCTGGTATGATGGATACTATTTTGAACCTTGGTCTGAATGACGAGGTAGTAGCAGCTATGATAGCTGGTAATCCGGATCCTGCATTTGAGCGTTTTGTATATGACTCTTACAGACGTTTTATCCAGATGTTCTCAGACGTTGTTATGGAAGTAGGTAAGAAGTACTTCGAACAGCTGATTGACAAGATGAAGGAAGAAAAGGGTGTTCAGTATGATGTTGAGTTGACAGCATCTGACTTAAAGACTTTGGCAGAGCAGTTCAAGGCTGAGTATAAGAATCAGTTAGGTACTGACTTTCCTTCTGACCCGGTAGAGCAGTTAAAGCTGGCTATCGAAGCAGTATTTAGATCATGGGATAACCCAAGAGCTAACGTATACAGAAGAGATAACGATATTCCTTATTCATGGGGTACCGCAGTTAACGTAATGCCTATGGTATTCGGTAACTTAAATAATGAGTCTGGTACAGGTGTTGCATTTACCCGTGACCCTGCAACCGGTGAGAAGAAGCTGATGGGTGAGTTCTTAAAGAATGCACAGGGCGAAGACGTAGTAGCAGGTGTTCGTACACCAATGCCTATCGCTCAGATGGAGCAGGAATTCCCAGAAGCATATGCAGAGTTCATCAAGGTATGTGAGACTTTGGAGAATCACTACCATGATATGCAGGATATGGAATTTACCGTAGAGAATAAGAAGCTGTACATGCTGCAGTGCCGTAACGGTAAGAGAACTGCTCAGGCAGCTTTACAGATTGCTTGTGATTTGGTTGATGAAGGACACAAGACAGAAGAGGAAGCAGTTGCTATGATTGATCCTCGTAATCTGGATACATTATTACATCCACAGTTTGATGCTGCTGCATTAAAGCAGGCAACTCCAATGGGTAAGGGCTTAGGTGCTTCTCCTGGTGCTGCTTGTGGTAAGGTTGTATTTACTGCTGCAGATGCAGAAGAGTGGAATGCAAGAGGCGAGAAGGTAGTTCTGGTAAGACTGGAAACCTCCCCAGAAGATATTACCGGTATGAAGGCTTCTCAGGGTATTTTGACCGTTCGTGGTGGTATGACTTCTCATGCAGCCGTAGTTGCACGTGGTATGGGTACATGTTGTGTATCTGGTTGTGGTGACATCGCAATGGACGAAGATAATAAGAAATTCACATTAGCTGGTAAGGAATTCCATGAGGGAGACTTCATCTCTATCGATGGTACAACCGGTAACATCTATGATGGTGTAATCCCAACAGTAGATGCTACAATTGCTGGTACATTTGGACGTGTTATGGCTTGGGCTGATAAGTACAGAACATTAAAGGTTCGTACAAATGCAGATACTCCTGCAGATGCTAAGAAGGCTCGTGAACTTGGTGCAGAAGGTATCGGTCTTTGCCGTACTGAGCATATGTTCTTTGAGGAAGACAGAATTGCTGCATTCCGTGAAATGATTTGTTCTGATACAGTAGAAGAAAGAGAAGCTGCATTGGAGAAGATTCTTCCATATCAGCAGGGAGATTTCAAGGCATTATATGAAGCTTTGGAAGGTAACCCGGTTACTATTCGTTTCCTGGATCCACCTCTTCATGAGTTCGTTCCGACTGAGGAAGCTGACATCGAGAAGCTGGCTAACGCTCAGGGCAAGTCAGTAGAGCAGATTAAGAACATTATTGCAAGCCTGCATGAGTTCAACCCTATGATGGGTCACAGAGGATGCCGTCTGGCTGTAACTTATCCTGAAATTGCTAAGATGCAGACCAAGGCAGTTATCCGCGCTGCTATCGAAGTTCAGAAGGCACATCCGGATTGGAATGTTAAGCCTGAAATCATGATTCCATTGGTTTGTGAAGTTAAGGAATTGAAGTATGTTAAGAAGGTAGTAGTTGAGACTGCTGATGCTGAAATCGCAGCAGCAGGTGTTAAGCTTGAGTACGAAGTAGGTACTATGATTGAGATTCCTCGTGCTGCTTTAACTGCTGATGAAATTGCTAAGGAAGCTGACTTCTTCTGCTTCGGTACAAACGACTTAACTCAGATGACATTCGGTTTCTCTCGTGATGATGCTGGTAAGTTCTTAAATGCTTACTATGACACAAAGATTTTCGAGAATGACCCATTTGCTAAATTGGATCAGACCGGTGTTGGTAAGTTGATGGATATGGCAATTAAGTTAGGTAAGCCGGTTAATCCTAAGCTGCATGTTGGTATCTGTGGTGAGCATGGTGGAGATCCTTCATCTGTTGAGTTCTGCCACAAGATTGGTTTGGATTATGTATCATGTTCTCCATTCCGTGTACCGATTGCAAGATTGGCTGCTGCTCAGGCTGCTATTGCAAACAAGTAAGATATACACCAGTTGGTGAATAGAACTTAATTAGTTTTATAGAAGATAAGAAGCTTCTGTTACTGTTACATAACAGTAGCAGGGGCTTCTTTATTTTTTAGAAATAGTGTATAATATAAGAGAAAGAAATTCATATGTTGGGAGATGATTATTATGATGTACCCCTTTATGACGCTTGAAGATGATACCGAGATTGTACATTCGGAGATGCTGGAGAATGGAGAAGTTAAGGTATATATAGAAACTCCTGATGAAAAGGATGGTTTTCACCATATGACAGTTTACTTGCCATCCTATAGAACAGAAGATGAATTTGGCTATAGTGAAGAACGAAAAGAATACTTTTTAGATATTATTAAAACGACTGCGAATCTAATTATAGAATTTTCAAAGGATGGTGGATTTGAGCATGCCTCAGGTTTTTAAAATTGGTTCATATTGGGTTTACTTTTGGGCGAATGAAGGAGTGCCAAGAGAACCTATACATGTTCATATCGCAGAGGGCAAGCCAATTGAAAATGCTACAAAAGTATGGATTACAAAAGCTGGCAAATGTCTTCTAGCAAATAACAATTCGAATATACCTAAAAATGTTTTACGAAATATAATGCGTATCATAGAGGCAAGAAGTATTGAAATAATCAATAAATGGACGAGCTTCTATGGAGATGTTGAGTTTTATTGTTAAAGAATGAAGAATAGAAGTCTCTGTGCTTATCTTATGATAAAATAACATAAATTCTAAATTATTCGTGATATTAAAAGGAGGCTGGGTTTTGTATAAATATGATATTGCACCAGCTGAAAAGCTGAATATTAATGAGGTATCATTTGTAATATTATAATATTTCCATGAGTTTATTGAATTTGCATTAATTGTTTCATAATTTTTTAATGTTATTTTGATATTATGAAGTCATGGGTTTAATTACAAATTAACTTGAAAATTCTATTTTAATGACTCACGGGTGAACCACCGCCACACAGGCTGCTATTGCAAACAAGTAAGAAAAATTTCATAATAAGAGAAGGTCGTCTTTTCAATATGGAATTGACTGAATAAGAACTAGAATCCCTGCTATTGGTGAAAATCGGTAGCAGGGATTTTTGACCAAAATCTTGAAATGAATAATTGTATAGAATTGAGGAGTGAAAAGGACTATGGCAGAAACCATTGCAGAATATATGGAAAACTACAGGGAAGAACAAAGGGAGCTGATTGTTAGGATTAGTTGGTGCTATAAAAAAGGAAAAACAGGGGAATTTAACAGTTTACAAAATTGCTATGAGGCAAGTGCAAGGTTTGATATTGCACTAGATGTAAAAACAGGAGAAATGCTTCCGACAGATTCTGTAGCTTATAAGCAACTGAAGTGGTTGGTGCCAAAAAAGAAAGGTTTGTTTGGATTCAAATATGGCTTTAAGTTTGAAGAAGGAAAGATATATCGCATTCTGGCAAGGGAATACATAAATAAGCCGACAGACAAATTTGTAAGGTATTATATAGACGATGTGTTAGAATATAATATTAAGGATGACAGGTTTGACCCGGTATACCTTTTTGAATCAAAATTTAGTGAAGAGGTTCTTGAACTGGCAGTTTTAATCAAAGGTAAGATATGTGGATGGACTTGCAATATGGCATACAGAATGCCGGGAACAACAGTCATCGCTTCAGTAAATTTGAAAACCAATGAGATAGACCGGCATCCGTTTTTTCTGCATTGGATTGAGAAGGAATCCAAGTTGAAACTAAAATATAATTTTGAAGCTCTGGGTATATATCATATCAGGGCGAGAAAAAGTAAAATAAGTGAAAACTCATATATGCTTGTTAATGTTGTTAAGAAAGTTCAGAATCAGTGGCTGGAAGAGGTAAAGGAAGAATACAAGAAACCGGTTATAGTTACCTACAAAGAAACGGAATTTACATTAAACAGAAGATATAACCAATTTGAAGGAAAGCTGAATTATTTGGGTGAGAAAATAGATGTGTTTCTTCATGTATCCGAGGAAAATATTGCTGTAAAAAATCATATAAGGAAGTTGGATGATATATATGATAATCTTTTGATTTTTGACAGCAAGGTAAGGGAATATGCTGCGGAAGAATTACTGGAACTGGCATATGACTGGATGAATGATGATATGAATGAAATTTCAAAAGAAGAATTTATGAAAAGAATCGGAATGCCTATAATCGATATTTACAATGATGGAAGTATGAGCCTTATGTATGACAGTGATGGAATGTTTACCGACCATGTCATAACCATAGGAGTTAATGCAAACGGAGATTTTGAAAAGGCAATGATTGAGGGATAAAGTAAGCTATTGGTGAAAATCGTTAGCAGTCAATTATTTTTTGCGAGAATCCTGCTTGGTGTATGCCGGACAGAATTTTTGTGAAATGCATGGAGTGATGAAATCACGAAATAATAAATATATGTATATGAGGAGGTATGAGGTATGTGCTATACAATTGAAGAAATAAAAGTAAAAACAGTACCAATTGCGAAGAAGCATGGCATATCTCGTATGTGTTTATTTGGCTCTTATGCAAGAGGAGAAGCAAATGATGAAAGTGACATTGATATATATGTTGATAAAGGAAAGATGACAAGTTTGATAAAGTATATGGCATTTGTATATGATTTAGAGGATACATTAAAGTGTCATGTTGATGTTGTAACTACAGGAATAAGAGACAAGAAGTTTTTAGATAATATCCAAAGTGAGGGAGTGGTTCTTTATGAAGAATAGTGATATAGATATTCTGAAGAGAATTATAGGATATTGTAATGATATAGAATTATTAAAAGAAAAATACAATTGTAGTTATGAGAATTATGGAATTAAACTAATGGAAATTAGAATCCCTGCTATTGATGAAAATCGGTAGCAGGGATTTTTTTGACTTGACAAATAAACGAGCGTTCACTATACTCTATTTGTAAACGGTCGTTTACAAAGGAGGCGGTTAAAATAGGAAATACAAAGGAAGATATTTTACGTGTTGCACTACATTTGTTTGCAAGGGATGGATATGAAGCAGTATCAGTCAGTCAGATTGCAGGAGAACTTGGTATGACAAAGGGGGCTTTGTATAGACATTATCAGAACAAGCGGGATATTTTTTTGCATATAGTCAAACGAATGGAGCAAGGCGACACCCAGCAGGCGGAAAGCTATGATATGCCGGAAGGAACTATAAGTGATATGCCTGAAAAATACCGGAAGGCATCCTTGGAAGATTTTAAGAACTACAGCTATGCGTTATTTCTGTATTGGACGGAGGATGATTTTGCATCCGCTTTTCGAAGAATGCTTACAATTGAGCAGTTTCGGAGTGATGAAATGCAAGGGTTATATCAGCAGTATTTAGTCAGCGGTCCGGTCGGATATGTGAAAGATTTGTTTGAAAGCATCGGAATTGATAAGGCTGAAAAGAAGGCTGTTCAATTCTATGCAAATATGTTTTTCTTTTATAGCTTGTATGATGGAGCAGTCGACAAGGATGCGGTAAAACAGCAATTTAAACAAGCAATGATTGAAATTGTAAAGGAATTAAGGATTGAAGAGGAGAAAGAAAATGGATAAGAAACATATAATTATTCGTTTAGAAAGAAAAGAAGAACAGCGTGAGGTTGAAAATCTTGTGAGAGAAAGCTTTTGGAACGTATATCGTCCGGGATGCTTGGAACATTATGTATTGCATCAGCTTAGGAATGATGCGGCATTTGTTCCGGAACTTGATTTTGTTATGGAGCAGGATGGAAACCTGATTGGTCAGAATATGTTCATGAGGGCAATTATAAAAGCGGATGACGGAAGGAATATTCCGATTATGACTATGGGACCAATAGGCATCATTCCTGAATTAAAGCGATTGGGATACGGAAAAATTTTATTGGACTATTCACTTGAAAAAGCAGCAGAGCTGGGCTGTGGAGCAATCTGTTTTGAAGGAAATATTGATTTTTACGGTAAGAGTGGTTTTCGGTATGCAAGTGAATTTGGCATTCGGTATCATGGTCTTCCGGAGGGAGCGGATGCTTCGTTTTTCTTGTGCAAAGAACTGATACCCGGATATTTAGATGGTGTTACAGGTGAATATGCGACACCGGCAGGTTATTTGGTGGATGAGAAAGAAGTAGAAGAATATGACAAGTCATTTCCGCTTAAGGAGAAGAAGAAATTGCCGGGGCAGATATTTTAGATAAATGCTTCGACGCCTGAACAAGAGTAAAGATAGTTTATTTTATATGCAACTAAATAAAATTGATACTTGAAAAATCAGAAAATAAGTATTACCATAAAGCTAACGAATGGTAGCCAAAGGGCTACAGAAGGGTATGGAATGTATAATGAGTACAAATCGAAAAGAAGAAATAATCATGGCAACATTAGAGCTTGCGGCGAAGAATGGACTTGCAAGTGTTTCTATGAGTATGATAGCTGATAAAATAGGAATCAAGAAGCCATCACTATATAAGCACTTTACCTCGAAGGAGGAAATTGTAGAGGCAATGTATCAATTTCTCAGGGAACAGGCAAAGAAAAGGACAAACATAAAGACGATTGATTACAGTACACTTTTTGTAGGTAAAACGGCATATGAAGTATTGCAGATAGCGGTTCAGGGATATATTCAAATGAATCATCAGGAAGAAATGATGAATTTCTATAAGGTTATTTATTCAGAAAGAAGTATTCAGCCAATGGCAGCAAGAATCCTTGCAGAAGAAACAAGTAGAATGATAATAGCAACGAAGCAGCTATTTTATGCAATGGAAGTACATAAGATGCTTCATTTTAAAAATGCAGATATGAGTGCCGTAAGCTTTGCGATGACAATTCATGGACTAATGGATTATGAACTGGACCGAAGCTGTGGGGGCTGTAAAGAGGAACAATCGGATAAAAATCTTCTGGATGATTATTTAAAATGGTTTTGTGAGGAGAATGATTTCGATGAAAGCAATGGAAAAAGACTGGTATAAGAAAATTTGGACACTTGATATTCAGAATCAGTCGTGGGTTGAAGATACGAAACGACAGGTTGATTTTCTGGTTGAGAAACTGGAATTAAGGGGAGGTGAGCGGATACTGGACCTTGCCTGTGGATTTGGACGGCATTCTTTGGAGCTTGCAAGACGCGGGTATGAAGTGACGGGGGTTGATATTACGGCACAATATATAGAGTATGCCACAAAACAGGCACAAAAAGAGAAGCTGAATGCAAAATTTATCTGTTCGGATGTCCGTGAGGTACCATTTAATAATGAATTTGACGTGGTTATAAATATGGCAGATGGTGCAATTGGGTATCTTGAAAACGATGAAGAAAATAAAAAGATTTTTGCGGCGGTTTCCAAGGCTTTGAAAAGTGGCGGAAAACATTTTATGGACATAATGAATGGCAGTTATGCCGAGACACATTTTCCATGCAAGTTATGGGATGCAGGGGAAAAGGGATTAACGCTATCTGAATTTGAATGGAACAGCAAAACTAAAACATTATTGTATGGACAAGCCGACTATCCTTATGGTGAAGTGCTTTCCAAGCCTGAAATGCCAGAGGGAAATCCTATAAGATTGTATTCACTGGATGAAATAAAGGAAATCTTTTCTGATATTGGAATGAGCGTAAGTGGCAGTTATGCGGATTTTAACGGGAAACCATCTTCTGAAAATGCTATCCAGTTATTGGTATATTCCAAGCGGATTTGATTAAAAAGTCATAGATAAAGGGAAGCAGGAGGTTTGTAATGAAAAAGAGTTTGTTGAATTATTGTGGATTGTTTGGAATTGTAGCATTTCTTTCTTACACGGCAGCAGTTGTATTTTCGCCGCTGGCATATCCGGGATATAATTGGATGGCACAAGCGGTCAGTGATTTAAGTGCAGCAAATGCACCATCCCTTTCGTTATGGAATCAGTTAAGCTGTCTGTATGGCGTATGCACATTGATATGTGCCATGATGGTGTGTGTAGGGATTCAAGGAAGGAAAACGAAAGCCTTAAGAGTAGGAATCTATATTTTCACAGCTATGGATTGGGTATCAGCAGTTGGATACAGCCTGTTTCCGTTGAGTGACAGTGGATATGCCGGCACATTTCAGGATAAGATGCACATTCTTGCAACAATATTGGTGGTGCTTTTGTCTATTGTATCATTAATTATTATCATTGTTGCGGGTGCCAGAGATAAACAGTGCAGGTCTTATGGTATTTGTGCAGGAATTGCGTTGGGAATGATGTTAGTAGGAGCAATTGGTATGAATATTGTTCCGGAAGCGTATTTTGGAATCGTGGAACGCTTTAGCGTTTTTGCTGCAACCGGCTTTAATGCAGCACTGGGAATACATTTGTATATTATGAAATAAGGCTGCATAAGCAGGTGGACTATGGTGTAGAAGGCATTGGTTGAAAAAATAACAAAGATACTTGACAAGTTACCAATCGGTTACTATAATGCAAAGTAACCGATTGGTAACTTTTGCATAGGAGGATAAATAGAATGGAACTGAAAATAAATGATTTAACAAAGCAGTATGCAAGCAAAACAGCAATTGCACATTTATCCTGTACACTTACACCGGGGATTATCGGACTTCTTGGAGCAAATGGTGCAGGTAAAAGTACATTAATGAGAATGATTTGCGGAGTTATGAAGCCGACAAGCGGTTCTATAGCATTGAATCAATATGCTGTGGAAGACAAAGAATACAGGAATTTGATTGGATATTTACCACAGGATTTTGGATATTATCCGGAATTTACAGGAATGGAGTTCCTGCTGTATGTCGCAGCACTGAAGGGGCTTGACCGTCAAACGGCCAGAGTACGCAGTAAAGAACTTTTAGAACAGGTGAATCTGGAAAAAGATGCAAATAAGAAAATTAAAACATACTCCGGTGGAATGAAACGTCGGTTGGGGATTGCACAGACACTTTTGAATTATCCGAAGCTGATTGTATTAGATGAGCCTACAGCAGGACTTGATCCGAAGGAGAGAGTTCGGTTCAGACATATTTTCGAAAAACTGGGTAAGGACAGTATTGTGCTATTGTCAACGCATATAGTTTCGGATGTGGAAAAGTGTGCGGACCGAATTTTGATTATAAAGGATGGTCAGAAGGTATTTGACGGAACGGAGGAAGAAACGGGAAAGGATTTGGAAACCTTGTATCTGGATATATTCGGAGGAGAAGAAGAATGAAAACATTGTATTGCTATGAAATGAAAAAAATCTTATGCCAGAAGATATTATGGATTGCGGTAATGCTTATGACATTGGTTCTGTTGACGGTGGGATTAACAGATGTAATTGTCGGAAGAGCCGCAAATAGTAAGAGCTGCAGGCAGTTTTCCGGAAGAACTATAGATAATTCTCTGATAACGGAGACACAGGAAGCTGAAAACAAAAATGAATATATTGTATTTCGTAATTTTATTAATTTTTGTATGGGAACTACAGATTATGGTACCGTTAATGAGGAACAGGTATATACTGCCAGAGAAGCAATGAATGAGAGGCAGATGAATATAGCTTGTTTATCAGATGAAGAAAAGGCTTATTGGATGGAAAAAGAAGCTTCCGTAAAAAAGCCATTTACATATCAGTATGAGGAGGGTTTTGCCGGAATATTTGTATCTGTTTACATTGCGAATTTTATGCTGTTGATTTTGACTGCAATAGCAATTAGTGGTATTTATTCTGATGAAAAAATACATGGAACGGACCAGATTATTTTTAGCAGTGTAAATAGGGAAAAAATGTTTGGAGCAAAGGCATTCGCCGGAATTAGTGTTGGAATGTTATTGGCATTGTATTTGTTTGCAATTGTGTCTGGATGCAGTTTTGGTATTTATGGAATTTCGGGATTTCAAGCACCGCTTCAAATTCGAGTGACCGGTTGTATGCTGAACATAACGATAGGAGAAGCATATTTGTATATGTTTATGTTATTTATGATGGCAGGTATTGCTTATGCAGCGTTCGCTATGTTTCTTTCGCAGATGTTAGGCAGTCGTTCGGCAGCAACCGCAATTATGGTGATAGGCTTATTTTTATCTATGTTGAATGTGCCGGAAAGACTGGGAGTGTTTTCCCTGTTATGGAGCTATCTTCCGGGGGCATATATCGGTTCATGGACATTTACGGAATATAGATTGATTCATATATTTGGAAGATTCTTTAATAATTTACAGGTGGCACCTGTATTGTGGTTGATAGCATCTGCAGCATTTTTAGTGATTACAAAAATCTCATACCGGCATTATCAGGTACGTGGAAGATAGCTGTATATGGCTTGACAAGTCATCGAACGGTTATTATAATAAAAGTAACCAATCGGTAACTTATTAAGCATAGAGAGGACAGATGTAAATGGATTCCAGAGAGAAAAGTACAAAAGAACGAATTTTAGAAGAAGCATTAAAGCTTTTTTCACAAAGCGGCTATATGGGAACTTCCATGAATGATATTGCAGCAAAGTTAGGTGTTACCAAAGCGGCACTTTATAAGCATTACACAAGTAAACAGGAAATATTGGATAGCATTGTTGAAAAAATGAATCAGATGGATGCGGAAAGAATAAAGAAGTATGATATGCCGGAAGGAAAGATGGAAGAAGTCATTGCAGAGTATAAAGATACGGCATTTGATAAAATTAAGCAATTTACAAAAGTACAGTTTCTTCATTGGACACAGGAAGAATTTCCATGTTGCTTCCGGAAGATGCTGACACTGGAACAGTACCGGGATGTGGAGATGGCTAAGCTATATCAAAATTATCTTGCCGAAGGACCGCTGTCTTATATTGAAACTATTTTTGAAGGCATTACGAATCATGGTGGGGATGCAAGACAATTGGCATTGGATTTCTATGGCCCGATTTTTCTTCTCTACAGCATATATGATGGAACAGAAGAGAAGGAGCGTGTAGTAAAATTAGTGGACAGTCATGTAGACCGTTTTGCAAATATGCTTCAGGAAACAACCGCAAAAGGAGCGGATGTTTAATGGATGGAGGAAAAAGAAATGAAAGTAATTATTTATACATCGAATACAGGGAGTACGGCTCGGTATGCAAAACTATTGGGACATGAATTGGATATACTTGTTTATCGTGCGGATGAAGCAAAGAAAATGGTTCCTGCCGATGCAGAGGTCATTTATCTTGGATGGATAATGGCAAGCACTATTAAGGGATATGCGGGTATCATGAAGAAATATAAGATACTTGCGGTGTGTGCAGTCGGTATGGGACAGACCGGAACACAGGTAAAGGAAGTTCGCACTAAGAACAGGATTCCGGAGGATATACCATTATTTACATTACAGGGGAATTTTGACATAAAGAAGCTTCATGGTGTATATAAGCTTATGATGAGCATTATGGTAAAAACAGCCGGTAAGGCATTAGCAAATAAGGATGACCGTACACCGGAAGAGGATGATATGCTGGATATGATGTTAAACAGTGGAGAACGGGTTCGGATTGAAAATTTGAAGGCAATTCTTGACTGGTATCGTAAGAAGGGATAGTGGAGAAAAAATGATAAAACTTTATTTTGGAAATGCTGTAAATACGGCAACTACAATTATGATTTTAACATTGCTTGGGTTTATTGGATATTCCATATGCAATCGAAATAATATTAATTATTGGGGATACCGGAGTCTGATTGTACTGATATATGGTCTGGTTATATGTTGTTTTGCGGCAGCAAGAGATGGGCTGGATAAAACCATTCAGGCTACCATTGATGGCAGTTGCACACCCGGAATATTTCCGCTTATGAGTGTACCAAATATAATTGGTTGTATCGGAGCCACAATTATTATCATTGCTGCGATTGCAACTCCCATTGCAAAAACGCAGCATATGCGGGAAATCTGGTTCTTTATTATGTCAGGTGGTGTTTTGTTGAAGATTGCGGTTATGGAAGTATCAAGGATAGCTATGCAAATTGCAAATTAAAATATCCGGAGGAAACTTGGGTGTAAGCAAAAAGAATGAATGGAAGTATTGCGGCGAAATATCAGAATGGAGGGCTGTATGTCCGGGTTGGGTTTGAGAGGTAATAGTTTTACATTAAAAAAACTAAAAAATGGAGGATTTCTGTTTTTAATATAAAACATTTGATAACAGAAAGGGAGACATTTATACATTTATTGAAAATAAAACTAAATTTGAGATAGAATATATGTAGCAATTCCGATGAGTTTATTCTGGAGAAGAGATAGCAGGCAGTAATAGAATCGCAATAAATTGGATATTGTCGATAAGGCATTCCAGATAGCCACCATTTTTTTCTGCTGTATTGCTGACGCTTTTTAATCCGATACCATGTAATCCAGTATCATTTTTTGTTGATTGAAAAGAGTCCCCTATTCGTAAGGGTATTTTTGCATAACTGTTAGAGATTTTTATAACAAGGATATTTCCTTCATTTTGTGTAAACATACGAATATGTATAAATCGTTCATACTTGCATAAAATAGCGGCTTCCAATGCATTGTCAATCAGATTGCTAAACATGGTAATAATATCTAAATCAGAAATTCCATTGATGCTGAAGTTTGGTTCAATATAGATATCCATGACAATGTCATTTTTTATAGCAAATATTTCTTTTTCAGATAAAATGGAATTTAATACACTGTTATCCGAGTATAGAGTTGTTACATAAGATTCTAATTCAACATTCAATGATTTTATGATATTTAGCACTTCTTGTGACTTTCCTTCGGATATAAGTGTTCCAATTGTCTTAATATAATGGCTGGTGTTATGTATGAATTCCTGATGCTTGGTATCTTGTGTTTGTAATTGAGTATAAGATTCAAGTTTCGTATTTTGATGGGAGATAAATAGGTGTTGCTGCATATTCCTATATAATTGTTCTGTATATTTTTGAAAAATGTTAAAGCAGGAGAAATTACAAACTTGCATAATAACAAAGAATATAAAAAATATAATTTTAGCGTAGTTTTTTTCATTAAAACTAATACCAAAGTAGTAAACCAAAAACATGATACAAAAGTTGGAGATAGGAATACAGAGGTAGCAGAAAAAAATTTTATAGGACATATACCTATGTATCTTGCTTGAAATTTGTTTGAAAATTTTGCATATAAAATATTTTAATATTACCAATGCAAATATATACCACAGAATAGAAGATAAATCTGTAACATTGTAAGTATTATAAGGTGGTATGTTTGATAAAATAGCAAATAGAAAATCACAACTATAAAATATTGTACAAAAAAATGACATATAAATCAGTTTTTCTTTTATAGAACCAAGAAAAATAATTGTTATGTAAGTAAAGATAATCAATGAATATGCAATCATATTGGGGAAAATCAATTGGAAGGGATTTATGTAAAAATGAAATAATCCAATGCCTGTAGTAAGTAGAACAATATACAGGGAATTTGAAAAAAGAGTTTTTTTAAATAAAAAAGCATTAAAAAAATCATAGCAGATATATAGTTCCGTTAAGCAGATAATTAGGGAAATGGTATTATTTAACATTAAAATCTCCTCAGTCATATTTTTTTGAAACATATTCGGCGAAAGCCAGACGTAGCTCCTTTTTTTTGAACGGGCAATTGACAGTAATGTCCCATCTGTTAATTCCAATTCATTGGATGAAATCATTTTAACATAGTGCAAATTTACAATATAGCTGTTGTGTGCATATGAAAATCCATAATCTTTTAGTAACTGATATAAAGTGTTTAGCTTTTCGCTACTGATTATTTTTCGCCCATTAAAAAAATATTTGCTTTTGGGATTGAGATGTAATCTGCTTCGTCCATTACGTTCATTGGAGATATAGAGAATGTCGACAAGTTTAAGGGAAACAGAGTGATGATACCAGCTACCGAGAATATTTGGTTCCACTTTTTTTGTATCTACTTCTCGAATAATTATTTTTAATTCTTTAATTAGTTGAGAATTAGTATATTCTTTCAGGAGATAGCGGAATGGGTTGGTCTCAAATGATTTTACAGTAGGCTTATAAATACCGGAACAAAATACAAGAATAGAATTAGGGAAGTAATATCGAAATTGTTTTGCTATTTCATTACCATCCAATTCAGGCATTTGAATATCAAGAATCAGTAAATCAATGCGAGATATATTATCAAATGCATGAATAAAATCTTTTCCAGAACAAAATTCAAAAAATGTACAGGATTTTTTTGAAATTCCTGCTTCTGATAACAAATTTTTTATATAGTTGATAAAATGCATATCATCGTCGCAAATTGCAATATAATACATAAATATTCTCCTGTTTTTTCTCATGTGATTTTTACAAAACAAAATACTGTTTTGTGTTATTGCCCTAGTTTAGAATATTTTCTAAAAGCTAATTAGCTTAGACATTTAAAGCGTTGATAATTTGTATAAATACTTTAAGGTGTATTGTTTTTTACCGAATTTAATCATATTAGCATATGAGGGTATAATCCTATCTTTTTGAAAGGATTTTTATTACTTAATAAATAGTTTAGCCACTTTTCTTTGATTTTGCTTACCAATTGTCTTTGATATAAAACTGTACGCTATTAGTAACTAGAAACTACTAATAGCATAGATTATGAATAAAAAATTATAAACTTACCAAAAGTATTAAATTACAATTGGCAATTATATAAAAAAGAACAACTTAGTAGAGAAAAATTACAAAAATTGCATGACTATCTACAAAAACGAACAGGTTAATTGATGTTTATTAACGATTAAAATAGAATATAAGTAAAAATAGAGTATAAAGATATAAGAGAACTGTGCGGAAAGGTTGATAATGCAAATGATTATCATGATGAAAAGGGGGGATATATCACAATTTGCATTATTATATAACAAAGATACATGAAACTTAAGGTGTAAAAAAATAAATTCTGTTTATAAAAGATATTTATTTTTTTGAGGTGATAGTTTGGTAATGCATAATTTATTGTGATTTCTGAACTATAATTAGGAAAGGATAAAAGATATGAAAAGAATACTAGTCTTAATGCTTGTGATAGGAATGATTTTTAGTACAATGAACATGTCTGTTTATGCACAAGAAAGTGTTCAGATAATCGAGGATGAAGAGGATGTTACATTAACAACATTGGAGGTGGAAACAACGGATGAATGTGATAATTGGGATCATATAACAAATGAAAGTGTTTTTGAGGGAGAGAATTATAGGGTTATATTTACTTTGAATTCTTATTGGGATAACGGATATAATGCGAGTATTAAATTAGAAAACACAGGAAAAAGCACTATTCAAAACTGGTACTTGAGTTTTGATTATAATAGTGTGATTACAAATATTTGGAATGCAGAAATATCTACAAACAATGAAAATAAATATGTGATTAAAAATTTGGGTTGGAATAAAGACATTTTTGCTGGTGACTATATAGAATTTGGAATATCAAGTAATCAACCATTTAGTGGTTTTCCCAATAATTATGAAATTATTGGAACCAGAGCAGATGTTAATGTGGAAGATTATATAATTAAGTACAATATTGACGGTGATTGGGGAAGTGGATTTTACGGTTCACTTTCTATAACAAATAATACTAGTGTTATGTTAGAGGACTGGATTTTAGAGTTTGATTTTGACAGAGAAATTATAGAAATGTGGGATGGAGTTATAGTAAGTCATGAAGGAAATCATTATATTGTAAAAAATGCTGGATACAATGCAAATATTGATTCGAAACAGACGATAACATTTGGATTTAAAGGAAATGAAGGAAAAGAAGTAGATGAGCCAATGAATTGTTTGTTGAGTAGTTCAGTACAAGGGGAAAATGGTAATGTAGAAATTTCAATAAATACAGAACAATTAAAGAAGAATGATATATTGGAGTATTATAGTATAATTGAAACTACGAATGGACTTTCTGGAACATTAACAAACTCCCAATATGTTGAGGATTTTGACTATGAAGTTAAAGATTTAAATGATAATGTAATTGAGACAGGTGATATTATAGTAGCAGATTCTTGGTCTGCACCAGATTTAAAGTTTACAATAGGAGCTAATATTGTCAATTTTACAGTGACAACAAAACAAGGAACTATAATTCAGGAATCTATTATTATTTTTAATGATAAATATGATAATCTTTCTGATAAATTGGATATGACAGACTCGGATGGGGATGGCATTGTAAATTATATTGAGCAGTTTTTCGGAATGGATATTAACAACGTAGACACAGATGGAGATAACCTTTCTGACTACGAGGAACTGTTAATATTAGGTACAGATGCAACTATGAAAGATACTAATTTAGATGGAATTACTGATGAAAATGAAGATGCTGATTTAGATGGATTGACAGCAATAGAGGAGTTAGAATATGGTACAAATCCATTTGTGGTTGATTCTGATAGAGATGGTTTATCTGATGGAGATGAGGTTTATAAATACGGTACAAATCCAATTAATAAAGACACAGATGGGGATGGAGTAAATGATGGAAAAGAAATTGAAATTGGAACCAACCCTTTAATTGCTGAAGATTTGTTTAAAGTGGTTGCTACGGCAAATGCTGAGGATACAGTGAAAGTTTCTGTCTCTACAGAATTATCTGGTAATCAGGTTGAAAGCCTTTCTGTGTATCGATATGAAAATGATTTCCTTTTCCCTGACACGATGCCGGGATATATTGGTGGAGCATATGATTTTAGTGTAGATGGAACTTTTGATACAGCTACGTTGAACTTTGAGTTTGATCAAAAATTGTTAGAAGATTCTTCGTTTGATCCTATAATTTATTATTATAATGAAGAGGAACAATTATTAGAAGCACTTGATACAACCGTTACAGGAAATAGTGCTTCCGCAGTTGTATCACATTTTTCAAAATATATTTTAATTAATAGAAAAGTGTATGAGGAATCATTTGAATGGGAAGACGTTTGGAATACAAGTGGATATACGGATGTTGAAGTGGTTCTTGTTATTGATGATTCTGGTAGTATGGCACAGAATGATCCATCAAATAAAAGATTAACGGTTGCAAAAAATTTAGTAGATAACCTTCCGATGAATAGTAAAGTTGGAGTTGTTCGTTTTTCAAACTACGCTACAAAATTGACGACGAAAATTACAGATAAAGCTATAGCTAAAAATTATTTAACCACAACTTATTTCAAGGCAGGTGGTGGAACTAATATGTATGCAGCAATTAATAGTTCGTTTTCTATGTTTAAATCTACGGATGAAACCACATTAAGAATGATGATTGTTTTAAGTGATGGGAAAACGACTGATACAAACAAGCATTCTTCTGTAGTTTCTATGGCTAACCAAAAAGGAGTAAAAATATATACAGTGGGATTAGGAAATAGTACAACATACTTTAATCGCTATCTAAAGCCGTTGGCTAATAATACTGGAGCGTTTTTTTATCTTGCATCTAATGCAAGTGAGTTAGATAAGATTTATAATGATATTAATAAAAAGATTGATATTGAAACAGATAGTGATGGAGATGGAATTCCAGATTATTATGAAGAACATCTAGTTATGTTTAATGGTGTGGAAATTAGCACTGATAAAAACAATCCTGATACAGATGGAGATGGATTGTTGGACGGAGAAGAGGTAGTAGAGTTAAATTATGAGTATAATGCTACCAAAACGCAGGTAATTGTAAGAGGCAAAATTTTATCCAATCCACTTGAACAAGATAGTGATGGAGATGGAATTTTAGATGCAGATGATCCAGAACCAAATAAGCATTTTGGTACATATTTTTCTGGTAATATTGACTTTAAACTTACCGATACTATAACAACTCCATATAATTCAGCAATTGAAGCAGCAAAAGCTGTAACGATGTCTGATTATCAAAGGATTTATGATGAACGAAAGCCATCATGGATTACAGATGAATATGGAGATGCATTTTATATTCTTAGTATTAAAACAAGGGCAACATTGATGTTGAGTGCGTCTTATCTAGGTGATGCAGCACTAATAATTGCGGGAGGGTTAAGCGGACAGGATATAGACATTAATGCTGGGTGCTATTTTCTTACATATTACTTGGCAAATATGGGTGGATATGAACAATATGATGGAGAATTTCCGGCAATAAAAGATGAAAATGGGTTGGATTGTTATAATAGATATGTTAATTATTTATTAAATGTTTGTGAAAGCGGAACAAAGGAGGGACATACACTTAAATTTACTCAAATAGATGCTGCATGTGGTGATACGTCAATTAATTATTGCCCAATTTCTTTGTCAACATTTAATTATTGGTTGGCAGTAAAAGGTGGACATATTGGGATGACGGGAACTTGTACATATGATGGAACATATTATTCTTTGGATCTTTATTATTGTATTCAAGATTATTATGATTTTTATTATAATGATTCTGCGGGAGGACAGGATAGTGTAGGTCCAGTATCTAATGATGAAATGGCATATCTTGTTCTTTATGATGAGGCGGAACCATTTGAAAATTGTGGCGTTTATCATGTAAATATTAAATGGCAGAAAGATCAGATGTTAAGTGAAGCTACGCAGACAAGTTATTCATATACATATCTAGCACATTAATATTAAAACTTGTAATATAGTTATTGAATGAAAGAAAGATAAGAATGTCGCTTACTTGACAAGTCTGTTATTCGGCATTTATAGTGTAAATTAAAAACTTCAACAAATTTATTTATATAGTAGGAATTGCTATGCATATAAGAGGTAATTGCTGTAGCTATGATTGTGGAAACACATTGCATATTCTTATTTATAAGCATGATAGTATATGAGGGGGATTGTAAATAATGAAAAAAAGCCTGGTTTTATGGATAATAGTATCCGTCGCAATTCTAATACTTACCGTAATGCATCCGAGACCGAATAACCTGCTTGTACTGCTGCTTTGTATAATCAAATGCATTACATTGTTATTGTCAAAAAAGGAAATAGAGAGCAAGGTAGTATGGAAGAAAAATATTAAACTAATGATTGTGTTTGCAGTAATATGGTATATGGGTAAATATCTTAATATTTTATATCCGTATCATGCATCTTATGAATATCGGAATGACATTGCAAATTATAAAACAGGAAGTATCGGAGAGTACTATGCGGAATTTCCGGATGCGATTCCCGATGAAGCAAAAGGTATAAAGTGGATTTGCTGTCCTGGGTTTATGCAGGGGTCAGGCTATGATGTGCTTTTCTTTCGTGCGGATAGCAGCTATCTAAAAAAAATCTACGAAGAATATGCTACGTTAACGAATGTATATACATATTCCAACTATGGATGGGAAAATAAAAAAGCAGGAAGAACAGTAACCTTTCCTCAGATTATTGATATGACAGAGCAGGAAAAAACAAATGTAACAGTAATAGTGACATATGATAACGGAGATATAAATCACCCACATAGCAGTGGACTCTACATAAATCAGATAGAGGGATATGTGTGTTTTTATAGGCAGTAGTTTTGGTTTTATCATATTACTCTGACCGGAAAGAACCAGGGAAGCGTGAAATTTGCGTGAGTGATATAGCCGATGCCCGGCTGTTATATAAGGTTACACAATCATCGGATGAAATGCATTGCGAAGGAGGAGCCTATATGCAATAATGGTATAAATAAGGACAAAAGGGAGGATTTATATGGTAGGAGTATCTACAATATTGGCGGTATGTGTGACCTTTTTAATCAGTATGGTATTGCCAATTGTTGTCTATATAATTTACGGAGTAAAGAATAAGGGGAAGGGTGTCTGGACCGCTTGGTTATTAGGTGCAGCAGGCTTTGTCATTTTTCAGGTGATTATAAGGATTCCTATTTTGAACGGACTGGCGGGATTGGAAGGCTTTCAGACCTTTGCCACACAGAATTACGCTTTGTATTGTCTGATTCTGGCATTTACGGCAGGACTTTTTGAAGTAGCAGGACGGTATATCGTTGCAAAGATTATGCAGAAGAATCTGACCTTTGAACGTGGATTTGCGGCAGGCTTGGGACATGGCGGAATCGAGTCTATCGTTTTGATTGGAACCATGTACTTAAATAATCTTATTTATATACTTATGATTAATACCGGAAGCTTTGATACGGTGATACAGCAGACAGCGGCAGCCGGTGTAGATACAGCAGCATTGGTTTCTGTTCAGGATGCACTGGTAAATTCCGGATGCGGTGTATATCTGTTGGCAGGCTATGAGCGGATACTGACTATGATTTTCCATGCAGCACTGAGTCTGCTGGTATGTTATTTTGTAACCCGGAAAAAGGATGCACTGGGAATTATCCTTTGTCTGATATTTCATACAATCATAGATTTTGTCAGCCCGCTTATAAATGGTATGGCAAACGGCTATCTGGGAAATGGACTTTCGACAACGACAGCATACATAATTATTTATAGCTTCCTGACCGTAGTTGCGGTGGCTGCTGTAATCGGAATAGTAGTGTTAAAGAAGCGTTTTCCGGTGGAGGATAAAAATTGCGAATTGAATAATAGAAAAATGTAGAAAATAAATTCGTATATATGTTAAAATAAAGCAAAAGTACTTGCTCGCATGAGTGATTTTGTGAAAGGGGCTATTCAACATATGAAAAAGCTGGAAACAAATGATTGGATTATGTTAAATTCAATTATTTATAAAATATATACGATGGAAAATTTTGAACAGATGCGGACAGAATTGTTAGAGGATTTGGCACGTTTACTGGATTTTGACAGTGCAGACTTTTATCTGGCTGCACATGACCAGACACGATTGTTAGATGCTCCGGTTATGTATCATTGTAAAGAAGATATGTCGCAGGTATACGAGACATTGGATTATAGTCTGGGAATTATGCTGAGCGGAAAATCACTCGTCTATCGGGAAACCGATATTATGAGTGAAGAAGCAAGAGTCGAAACCGATTATTACAAAAAGGTATACCAGCCGAATCATTGGCATTATTCATTACAATTAATTATAGCGAAGGATAATTGCTTTCTTGGAGTTATTACACTCTACCGTATATTAGGTAAGGAAGATTTTCAGTATAACGATATATTTGTACTGGATATGCTGAAGGACCACCTTGCATATCGGCTGCAGCAACACGCACAGAAGGAAAGCGGACAGGAAAAGGTTACAATTTCCGAAGCGGTGGTAAAATATGACCTGACCCGGCGGGAAAATACAATCCTGCAAATGCTGATGTCCGGCAAAGAAAATGCTTATATCTGCGAAGAACTTGCAATTAGTGCCAATACCTTAAAAAAGCATATTTTGAATATCTATCGCAAATTGGGAATTAAGAACCGGGTACAATTATTTAAAATGGTAAAGGAGCGGGAGTAAGACAGAAGATTCTTACTTGTTTTCTACTCCTTTTGGGTAATAAAAATGGTAAAAATATATTATTGAATTTTATAACTGATTAGTCTATTATCATTAACAAATAAAAGATGTTCAGGAAGGCGAAGGAGCTGTCAATTGACAGTTCCTTTTCTTTTTGCCTTTTGCTTGTGACATGGAAGGAGGTTTTTATATGAAAGAATTAGTCATGATCATAAGACCGGAAAAGTTAGAGGATATTAAACAAATTTTGGATGACATTCATTGCGGTGGTATGACCTTATCAACCGTTATGGGGTGTGGTACACAAAAAGGCTTGGACACAGATGCAAATGCAATTAATGAAATCCGGGGCTTTAAGACCACCATTAATCTGTTGCCGAAGATTCGGGTAGAAGTTGTTGTGGATGATAAATATGTTGAAAAAATCATATCCGCAGTCCGGGAAAAATGTGCATCCGACCATGTCGGTGACGGAAAGATTTTTGTACGCAATATTGAAGACGCAATCCGAATCCGTACCGGTGAGAGAGGCTTAAAGGCATTGTAATTGATAGTAGAACCACAGATAGAAGCGAGTGAGGTGAAGCTCCATGGGAAATATTGTTGAAATAGAAGGTGTTAACAAAATATACGGAAAAAATCATGTGGTAAAGGACTTAACACTTGCGGTTGAAGAAGGCGAGTTCCTGACTCTTCTTGGTTCCTCCGGATGTGGAAAGACCACGACTCTTCGTATGATTGCAGGCTTTGAGGAGCCGACAAGCGGAAGCATTAAGGTAGAAGGAGAACCGATTGAAGAGAAGGAACCCTTTGAGCGAAATGTAAATACAGTCTTTCAGAGCTATGCATTATTTCCGCATATGACGATATTTGATAACATTGCATATGGCTTGAAAATGAAGAAGGTTCCCAAAAACGAAATTCGGGAGCGGGTACTGGAAATGATGGAGCTTGTGCAGTTAGGCGGCTTTGAAAAACGGTATCCAAGCCAGTTGTCCGGTGGACAAAAGCAGCGGGTGGCAATTGCCAGAGCCTTGATTAACCGGCCAAGAGTATTGTTGTTAGATGAGCCGTTAGGAGCCTTAGACTTAAAGCTTCGTAAGCAGATGCAGTTGGAATTAAAGCGTCTGCAAAAGAAACTGAATATTACATTTATCTATGTAACGCATGACCAGGAAGAAGCGTTGACGATGAGTGACCGGATTGCGGTTATGCATGACGGTATTATCGACCAGTTGGATACGCCAAAGGAGATATATGAGCATCCTAAGACAAAATTCGTGGCAACATTTATCGGAGAAACGAATACTTTTGATGGCTGTATATCCGATATGCAGGGAAATCATATAACGGTGTCCTTGGAAAATGGTATTGTGCAGGGCATAGGAACCGATTTCAAATCACAGGAATATCTTACGGTATCTGTCAGACCGGAAAAAATGAAATATGCAGATGGTCCGGTGGATGGATTTACATTAACCGCAACCGTAAAGGATTATGTATATGTCGGCTCGGTAATTAAATGTATAGCACTTCTTCCGAATGGAAATGAAGTAAAGATTGAACGGCTGGCAGGAGAAGAGCTTCCGAAAATCGGAAGTCCGATATTTATATATTGGAATCCGGAAGATGCGGTTCTGATTCACAGTCATGATTATCTGGTATTTCAGACAATGGAGCAGGTGCCGTTGGTATAGGAGGTGCAGAATGTATGAAAAAATCAAAGCATGAAATCAAAGCAAATACAATTCCTGCATTCATAATGGTAGGACCTGTAACCCTCTGTATGGTATTGTTAGTGGCAATTCCGTTAATCTATGTGGCGGTTATGAGCTTCTGCTCCATAGATGATTATTATAATGTAGTATTCAAGTTTACGTTTGCAAACTATGAGCGGTTGGTGAGTCTCGATTACTTAAAAATATATGCACGTTCTCTGGTGATTGCATTAATGACTACGGTTATGTGTATTATAATCGGTTATCCATTTGCTTATATCATAGCCAGAACAAAGAGCCGCAGGAAGAAGTTACTGTATATGCTGGTAATTATTCCGTTTTGGACCAATTCCCTGATTCGGATTTACGGCTGGAGAACCTTCTTAGGCACGAACGGCTGGTTAAATAATTTGTTACAGTCGCTGCATATTGTAAATGAGCCGGTTGATTTCTTATTTCATCAGGGAACAACAGTTTTAGGTATGGTGTATTGTCTGATTCCGTTTATGATACTTCCGTTATATACGGCAATTGAAAAATTGGATGGCAGCTTACTGGAAGCATCTTCGGACTTAGGAGCAAAGCCGGCAGCTACATTTTTTAAGATTATTCTTCCGTTAACCTCAAGTGGTATTTTTTCCGGAAGCATCATGGTATTTATACCATGTCTGGGATACTTCTTTGTATCCGATATTCTGGGCGGTGGTAATACGGACATGATAGGTAATTTGATTGAACGGCAATTCCAGAGCGGAAATAACTGGCCGCTGGGTGCCGCATTATCCATTATTCTGATAGTAGTAACGTTGCTGCTGGTGAAGCTTTATCAGAAGCTTGGCGGCGATATGGAAAGCCTTGGGGTATAAGGAGGTGGTTATATGAAACGGCAAAGAAAAGCAAAGGTAAAAAGTGGATTGAGTATTGTATTTTGTACGTTGGTATACCTGTTTTTGTTTCTTCCTATATCCGTAATTGTGGTGAATTCATTTAATGCAACCACATCGAAGCCATATCTGAGCTGGAAGGGCTTTACCTTTGACTGGTATGGGGAACTGTTTCAGAACGGAGATTTATTATCTGCGTTTGGAAATACCATGATTATTGCAGTTATCAGTACCATTCTGGCAACGGTAATAGGAACACTCGGAGCCGTCGGAATGTACAAATACAAATTCAAGGGAAAAGGAATTATTGACGGACTCCTGTATATTCCGGTTGTAATTCCGGAGATTGTACTGGGAATCTCATTATTGACAATATTCTCAAAGGTAAATATTCCAAGAGGTATGTTGACCCTGATACTGGCACACGTAACATTCTGTATACCGTTTGTAATATTTAATGTCCGGGCAAGATTAACCGGATATGATAACTCAATAGAAGAAGCCAGTATGGATTTAGGTGCAAATCGGTTTGTTACGTTTTTCCGGATTACGTTACCGACACTGGCACCCGGAATTGCAGGCGGAGCATTATTGGCATTTACGCTGTCGATAGATGATGTAATTATCAGCTATTTTGTATATGGACAGACCAAGACCTATCCATTAAAGGTCATGGAAAGTATAAAGAGTGGTGTGGCACCGGATGTAAATGCATTGTCAACACTCATATTAATTGCAACCATTGTTCTTGTGGTCTTAACACAATCTGATTTGCTTAAAAAACACAAGAAAGATTAATCGATGAAACTCGATAGGAATAAGAATGGAGGAATGAAGTATGAAACGAAAATTATTAGCATTGGCATTAAGTGTATCCATGGTGGCAGGAATGTTAGCAGGCTGCGGAAGCTCCGGAGGAGCGGCATCCGGCGGAAAGACGTTAAATGTATTCGTGTGGACCGAATATGTACCGGATTCTGTATTTGATAAGTTTGAGGAAGAAACCGGAATCAAGGTAAATGTATCTACATATTCTTCCAATGAGGATATGCTCGCAAAGGTAAAGTCCGAAGCGACAGGTACCTATGATGTAGTATTACCAAGTGATTATGCAATAGAGCAGATGATAGCACAGGGAATGCTGATGGAGTTAGACCAGGATAAGTTGACGAATCTGTCAAACATCGGAGATGCATATCTGAATCCAAGCTATGACCCGGGCAATGTATATTCCGTTCCTTATCAGGGCGGTGTTGCTGCCATTGCAGTAAATACGGCAAAGGTTGATAAAGAAATTACCTCCTATGATGATTTATTTGACCCGGCACTTGCAAACAGTATGGTGGCATTAGACGATTATCGTGCGGTTATCGGTATGACAGCTAGAAGCATGGGATACAGCATGAATGAAACAGACCCGGATAAGCTTGCAGAGATAGAATCAAAATTGCTGACATTAAAGAATAACATTAAGCTGTATGATTCAGATAGTCCGAAGTCAGCCTTGATTTCAGGAGATTGTACAGTCGGTTATATCTGGAGTGCAGAAATCGCACTTGCGATGGAAGAAAATCCGGATATCAAGATTGTATTTCCGGAAGAAGGACCATATGTATTCATGGATAACTGGGCAATATTGGAAGGCAGCACACATTATGATGAAGCAATGGAATTTATTAATTATATGCTGAAACCGGAATCTGCACAGTTATGTATGGAAGAATTTCCGTATCTGAATCCGAATACCGTAGCAGTTGAAGCAATGGGAGCAGATTATTCAGGAAATGAAGCAAAGAATCCACCGACAGAAGTGATTAGTTCCGGTGAATATGTAGAAAATCTGGATTCCGATACCTTGGCAACTTATGATGAAATGTGGACAAAGTTAAAGGAATAACCGGATTCTTTAATGAAGCAGCGTCATAGTAACAGAAGGAAGAATAGAGGCACGATATGAAGATAGATTTCCTATACTTAAATGAAGAAGATATGATAAAAGCAGGGGTTCTCGATGCATCTCGGTGCATTGAGACCATGCAGGAAACGATGGCATTGTTTGGTAAAAAGGATTTCCTTTTGGGCGGGCCGAATGCCGATGAGCATGGTCTTCAGATGAATTTTCCGGCAGCATCCGATATTAAGGATTTTCCTCTTGATGACGGACCGGACCGGAGATTTATGGCGATGCCTGCTTATATTGGAGGCAAATACCACATTGCCGGACAGAAATACTACGGTTCGAACAGTCATAATGCGGCATTGGGACTTCCGCGGTCTATATTAATGGTAACACTGTCGGATGTGGATACAGGAGCCCCGATTGCATATATGTCAGCGAACCTCTTAAGTGCAATGCGGACAGGAGCAATGCCGGCAATGGCAGCAAAATATCTGGCAAATCCGGATGCAAGAGTATTATCCCTGATTGGGCCGGGTGTAATTAATAAATGTGCATTGATGTGTTATATGAAGGTACTGCCGAAGATTGATACCATTAAGCTAAAGGGCAGCACTGTGACTTCTAAAACCGCACTTCATATGAAGCAGTTTATTGAAGAGAACTACCCGCAGGTAAAGAATATTATTATATGCTCGACACTGGAGGAAGCTTGTCGGGATACAGATGTAGTCAGCGAAGCAATGTCTGTAACGAAGCAGGATATGGAAGAGTTTAAGATGGAATGGTTCCGGAAGGGAACAACGGTCTTTTCTATGGGTACTTATTTCTCAAAGGAATATGAACAGTTTCTGAATACCAAAATGGTAGTGGATAATTATGGTATGTATGAAAAATACATGCGGAACTTCATTGCCAGAGGCCCGGTGGATGAATTAGGAAGAAAACGGGAATGGTGCATTATGGGTATGCATTTTGTACATCTGGTAAATACCAAGCAGACTGCCAGAGAAACCGTAATTAACTTAAGTGATATTGTAAACGGCAGTTCCAAAGGAAGAACAAGTCCGGAAGAAATAGTGATGTGCAGCATTGGCGGTATGCCGTTAGAGGATTTATCATGGGGATACGAATGCTACCAGAAGGCAAAGACGCTTGGTATCGGTACAGAGCTTAATTTATGGAACGAACCGTATATGAAATAGCGGGAGCCTGCAAAAAATAATCCCAAAGGAGTAGAAAATACCCAAAAGTAGTATAAGATTGGTAAAGTTAAGTGATTGAATATCCTGTTAAAATGTCGTAAAGTAGTAGCAGAAAAGCGATGAGGCTGTTGGAAAACGGTCTTGTCGCTTTTTTCGTGAAAGACTAACTATTAAAAGT
>DHMX01000011.1 GCA_002406015.1 Lachnospiraceae bacterium UBA4631 | reverse complement strand
TATAATATATACAATATAAATATAATATAATGCCCAACAAGCGAATGGGATGACCGCTTACATGTCATCCCATTCGTCTAAGAACTCACGAAAATCATTTCTGGCATCTTTAATCTTCAATGGGTCCTGTGTATTTAGTGCTACTTCAAACTTCTGTATTGCATGCTCGATTATCTTTCGTTCATCTCCGAGGCTTTCCTCGTATAACCGTTCACCACGCAGCAGCAACAGCTTGTTTTCCTCCTGCTCTCTTGGCGGAATCTTTAAGTAAGCCAGCTCCTCCATACGTGCAGCAATTTCCTCATCTGTCATTTCCACCTGCTGCCCTTTTAATATCTGCTTGATAATCTTGCCGGTGGAATTAATCTTTACCTGTACCTCCAGAATAGAATTAACATCATAGGTATAGGTAACATCAATGCTTTCTCTGCCCTTCAGAGCTTTCGGTATCTCAACGTTTAATTCACCCAGCAGCAGGTTATTTTCCGCAAACCGGCTTTCACCCTGCAGGACATTGACACACAGAACACTCTGATTATCCCGTATGGTATATAATGTCTCTGTCCGGCTTGCCGGAATTACGGTATTCCGCTCAATAATTGGGCAATAGTGTCCGCTTTCATAGCCTCCATTTTCTCGCTCTACGCATACCTCGGTTCCCAATGTGAACGGACATACATCTGTCAGGATAACCTCCCGGATAGAATCCCGCCGTTCCTTCATGGCACCCTGTACCGCTGCTCCCAGTGCAATTGCCTCGTCCGGATTTACGGTAACATCCGGCAGGGTACGAAACAGCTTGCTGACAAACCGCCGCACCACCGGCAGCCGGGTTGCACCGCCTACCAGCACAACCTTATGGATTTCGGATAACCGTAATCGGGAATCTGACAGACTCTTCTTTACCGGAATCCGAATCCGTTCCAAAAGCTCCTCACAGCGTTGTTCATATTCGGACAATTCCACTTCCATTTCATAGGTCTTTTCGCCTATAACACAGCTCATTACCGAGCTGCGGCCTTCCTCAAAATGAAGCTTACAGACCTCTGCCTGCTTATGAATGTACCGTCCGGTCTTGCTGTCCATGGAATCCCTTGATAATTCCGGATATTTTTCATAGAACATATCCTCTAATACATTTGTGAAATCTTCACCGCCCAGATAGTTATCACCGGCAACTGCCCGCACCTCCAGAATATTTCCAGACAATTCCAGAATCGATACATCAAATGTACCGCCGCCTAAGTCAAACACCAGAAAATTAGCATCCTCCTGACATTCATATAAGCCATAGGCAATTGCCGCTGCCGTAGGCTCACTGATAATCCGTTCCACCTTCAGCCCTGCCAGCTCTCCTGCCCGCTTGGTTGCCTTTCTTCTTGCATCATTAAAATATGCCGGCACACTGATGACGGCTTCTGTGACCGGTTCGCCCAGAAAATGCTCGGCATCCTCCTTAAGTGACCGCAGCACAAAGGAAGAAAGCTCCTCTGATGTAAAGGTCTGATTCTCCAAATGATATTTCTGGTCGCTTCCCATGCTTCGTTTAAATACACTTGCAGCCGATTCCGGATGCAGCAGCATCCGTTCCCTTGCTGTCTCTCCTACATATATCTGGTCTCCATCTACGCTTACAATGGATGGTGTCAGATGCTTTCCTAACCGATTCGGAATAATTTCAGGACCATGCTCTGTATAATATGCAACCAGACTATTGGTTGTCCCCAAATCAATTCCAACTATCATATTCTTCACCTCTATACTTTCCAGTTATTCTTCTGCCTGTCATACGTTTAATTTCCGTTCCAATGCCAAGATTGCCATTACCACTTCGTCATCCCCGGAATTAATCTCACTGCATTTCCGGTAACATTCCAATGCTTTTTCCAAATTTCCCTTTGATTCTTCTATATAACCTCTGGTAATCCACGCATCATAACAACTCCTTCTGACACAATGATGACATCTCGGCATGGTTTCTGCCTGTTTTAATAATTCTTCTGCGTGTGCATAATTCCGCATACACACATACATTCTTGCCACCTCATCCAGTCTTGCCGGTGAAAGCGGCTTATAATTACTGACAAATGCCTGCTCCGTATATATGGTGGATTTGTCTGCCGGAAGCAATGCCTCCGGGATTACCCGCTCATGGAATAATATATCCAGCACTTCTTTTGCAACCTGTTCTGCTTTATCATATTGATGACTCAGCAAATATGCAAGTGCAAGATTCCGTCCTGACCAGTCTGCCCGTAAATGATGCTTCTTCCGCAGCCGGAAGGATGGCTTTAAATATTTGATTGCCTTCTTTAACTGCCGCTGGAACATATAAAATACTCCCAGCATTTCCAATGCATCTGCCTTATCCTGTATACGTTCTTCCTCTGTCGCCTGTTTTCTCAGCTTTCTGTATTCTTTCCGGTAAGTCTCATAGGCTTTTTGTGCTTTCTCCAAATCATTTTCTACAATATAGACCTTTGCCACATAATCATAATATTCATCCGGATTTAATAATTCCTTATTCCGTCCTATGTCATAAATTGCAATTGCCTTTTGCGGCTGTCTCTTTGTCCGATAGGCTTCGGCAAGTGATTTTAATGTTTCCTTACGATAACCAAACAGCTTTACCGTCTTTTCCAGAATCTCAATCTGTGTATCTACATCCTCCAACGCCTGATAGCATTTTGCCATATTGCTGTAAGGTCTTAAATTCTCATCCGGGGTTTCCATCCGGTCAATTGCCTTCCGGTAACAGTCTATGGCTTCTTCATATTCGCCTTTTACCCGCAAAACATCTCCCATATTAGAATATGCATAGACATTATCCGGTTCTAACTCCAATGCTTCTTTATAATCTGCGATTGCCTCATCAAACTCGTAGTTTTCCATATACAGCAAGCCACGTTCAATATAATAATAAGCATATGGCATTTGTTGTATCTGCAAACTGGCTTCCCGCATTGCTTCTTCATAATCCCGCGGCAATTCGTAACTCAAATACCGTTCCTTATAAATCCGCATCAGCTCATGCCGTACGCGAGGGTGCTTTGGATTTCGTCTTAATACCGTCTGGAAGCTTTTCCATGCCTCTTCATTTCTTCCTAATTCATGCTGACAAATTCCGCAAAAATATGCAGCCTCGTCATCATTCGCAACACTCTCGGACAGCAGACGGTATTCGATTAATGCCGTTTCATATTTTCCGGATTCCCGGAAACAATCTCCCTTAAGCCGATGCAGACGGTAGCTCTTTCGCTCTTTGTGCAGCTCATGCTCAATTAACTGCAATGCCCGCTCATAATTTTCGGATTCTTTCTCTATCAGGATTTCCTCGTATATAATATCTTCTGGTTTTACCTGGTCCTCCGGCATACCCTTCTGTTCTCCAGATTCGTCGAAATCTTCCTCCTCCGGCTTGTTTCCATCGGTTCTCTGCCCGCGTTCCTGAATCCTTTGCTTCAGCTCCTGACATAGCTTCCGCACCGTTTCGTAATCTTCTTTCTTTTCTGCCAGCCAACGATATACACGCACCTTCCAGAGCATCAGCATATCCTGTTTCACCTCATGGGTATCTGCTGCATCTAAAACCTTTTTGGCATCCTCATACTGACGATAAATGGAAAATACTTCTACCGCTAACAGGTACGGCTTATAATAATTCGGAAAAATCTCGATTGCATTATAATAATCATCCACAACCTTTTGTCCGTTGTGCATCTGATAATATGCCATCTGTCTCCGCAAATAAGCCGGGTAGTATCCCGCATTTTCATGAATCAGCTTCGTGGCTACCTCGATACATTTTTCATATTCCTTCTTATCATAATATAGCATTGCCAGACGGTCCATGAAGGAATGGCGGACATCAGCCTCCTTCTCTATGGCAATTCCCTGTGTTAAATAATGCTCTGCCTGCTCATAGTTTTTCAGATTCTGATATGCAACACCGATAACCGACTTAATAAAGCCTTCCCGCTTCTGCCGCTTCTGATACTTTTCAGAGCCGTCATCCACCAGCTTTTCACGCTCTGCGTCCCATTTCTTAAGATAGGTTATGGCAAGCTCATCATCCTCCAGCCCCAGATAACAGCGTCCCATCATATTGACATAATCATAATATTCCGGCTCGTCCTGACGTATCCCTAATTGATTCAGTTTCCGAATCGTTTCCTTGAATTGTTCATTCTGGAACATACACCAGCAAGCCTCTACTGCATGCTTGCGAACCTCCGGCTCTTTCTCTGCCATTTGCCAGTAATAATCAATTAAATATACATTTACCTCCCGCATAAAAGATAATACCATTTCGTCTCTTCCGTTAATTTCCAGAAGCTCCATGATAATTTCTTTTGCTTTCAGGTAGTCCTCTTTCTTTATATAATACTTAATTAAGCCGATTCTTGCTGTATAGTGGTCCGGCATACAGTCCATGACATGCTGCCAGCACTGATAGGCTTCCTCCCACTGTTCATTACTCCAGTAGGCTCTTCCCGCCCAGTATCCGATATAGACATCATCCTTATGGTTGTGCAATAGCTTCTCTGCAAGTTCAACTGCCTCTAAGCCTCGTTTTTCCTGTATCAGCAGCCGAACCCGTTCTATATCCTCATATGGGTGATATACCTCATAATCTTTTAGCTGTCCCAGCTTTTCCCAGCATCCCTCATAGTCCTGTCGGTCAATCTGGGTCTTTATTCTGAAATATTCCCGCAAATAGTCATCAATGGATATGCTTTCTTCATCCAGTCCGAGAACCTCCACATCTTCATATGGCATAAAGTTCTCATTTTCCACCTGATATACGATATAATCCAAAAAGTCCCTCGGAAACAGCTCGGCAAGCTCCTCCTTGTCCTGCGTTATCTGAAATTCCTTATCGATTAACTGCCATATCTCCTGATTCAGATAGTTATGGCTCATCAGATATGCTAAAAAACGTTCTCTCGTTTCCAGTCCTGTATCCAGAGCCACACAGACGGTATCTTCAAAGGCTTCCTTCCACTTATTTATGTCATTACGGCTTTCTGCATACCAATATATCTGCTGAATCTTATCCAGCCAGACATCGATTTCATCCTTTGGTTTTTCTTCTAAGTCTTTCTCCGCATCTGCGTTTATCGAAGCATCCGCCAAACGCACTGCCTGTTCATACGCTTCCCGCAGCCGCTTAAAGCCTTCCGAATCATCTTCCGGATTCACGTCCACCAGTAATTCATGATACCGTTGCTTCAATATCTCTTTATCCTGCGTCGGCTGTATCCCCAATACCTTCCAGACCATCTGCGTATTCATCTCTGCTCTTCCTTTCCGTTCCATGCTGATTCTATAAGCATATCATATTTTTCTCTGTCTGTCGAATGTTACACCCATAATTCCCCCAAATATCTCCGTTTATCTGTGTTACAACTATTCCCGAAATGGAGGCGTTTACTTATGAACAAAAAAACACAGATGAGCTTTATTCTAATCAGCACATTTATCGCTTTAACAAACCTGTCCTCATCCAGATTAAATCCGATATTCACCTATTCGACTTCTACTACTCCAACCATGGTTGGCTCTGTTCCCATTACCCATACTGCAAAACGGCTGGTATATGTTCCGAATTATCCGGTTCACTTTATCGGGGATTCCCGGACCGTCGGACTGGAGCAGGCTTTACAATATTATCATTATGACCTGAGCAATCAGACATTTACCGCAAAAATCGGACAAGGCTATTCCTGGTTTTCCCGCCAGACAGAGCTGACACAGCTTCCCCCATCCATACTTATCCTGAATCTTGGGGTCAATGACTTAGGAAATGAAGCTCTCTATCAGGAATTATATACAGCCTATGCGGATACCTGCTGGAAGGATTCTGCCATTTACATTGTATCGGTGAATCCTTGCTGCAGCCCCTGTACCTCTGTCAGCAACCAGCGGATTCAGGCATTTAATGCTTCTATGCAGCAATGGATTGACGACTATAACGCAGAAAATGCCTCTGCCGAGACAGAGACACTTCCCATTCGTTATATCAATACCTATGATTATCTGATTACCAACGGCTTTCAAAGCCCGGACGGTCTGCACTATTCCGCAGACACCTACTGCCGCTTATATGACTATATTCTGTCCCAGATTCAGGAATCCATCGGTGACGGCTCCGGCACATATGTCTATGAAACAGCTTCTCCTACAGACTTCGTAGTACCGTCTATCTAATCTGCTCCTCCTGCGGGAATCTCATATCCCAGCTTCGTCTTATGGTATCCAGTATCCGCATCAGCAACAGTGTATCCATATGTGTTACCTGCGGGCATTCCGGCTTCTTACCCTGAACGGCATGAATACATGCCTGTACCTCGTATTCCAAACCGCTAAGCTGTTCCGGTCTTTCTGCAGTTTCCAGCAGATTGCCCGTTTTGTCATAAATGTGATAGCTTTCCGGATTATTAATATTATCGACTATAATATAGCCTTCGGTTCCGTAGATTTTCCCCTGCTTATCGGTTTCTGACAAAATGGTGGTGTAAAGTCCTGCCATTGCACCATTGGCATAGGTCAGATTTATACACTCCTGTGCATCCACTCCGGAATTTAACCGTACCATAGAGGTTGACAGATTATCCAGCTCGTTTCCCAGCATTTGTAATGCGAATGTAATCGGATATACTCCAATGTCCAGCAAGGCACCGCCACCCATATCCAGACGGCTGACGCGTTCCTTTTCTTTTATGTCATATCCGAGATTGGCGGTGACTGCGGTTATCTCTCCGATTCTTCCATTCTGTAATTCCTTTTGCAGCCGCAGATTTAACGGCATGAACCGTGTCCACATTGCCTCACATAAAAATACCTGATGCATTTCTGCCAAATCTATCAACGCCTGTGCCTGCTGCTCATTTAATGTAAACGGCTTTTCCAATAGAATCGGCTTCCCATGCTGAATACAGGCTCTTGCCACCTCGTAATGTAAATGATTCGGAATGGCAATATAGATTAGCTGTACTTCGGCATCCTCCATTAAAGCATCATAGCTTCCATAGCACTTAACCGCATGATATTTTTTTCCAAATGCTTCTGCCTTTTCCTCTGTTCTGGATGCGACTGCGTACAGCTCTGCCTCCGGCATCCTTACTATGGTATCTGCCATCCGCTCTGACATCTTTCCGGTTCCGATGATTCCTACTTTGAATGCCATATGTTTCTCCCTTCTGCCCGTTAAAATTTGTTCGTCAACGAACATTTATATTTTTATGCCAGCACCGCATTTCCCGTATAAAGCTGATAGTATCTGCCCTTTTCCTCTAACAGCTCTTCATGTGTGCCTCGCTCAATAATTCTACCCTGTTCCAGTACCATAATGCAATCACTATTTCGGACGGTAGACAATCGATGTGCGATTACAAAGGTGGTTCTGCCTGCCATTAATTTGTCCATACCATCCTGCACCAGCCGCTCGGTTCTGGTATCAATGGAGCTGGTTGCCTCGTCCAAAATCAGCACCGGTGGGTCTGCTATGGCAGCTCTTGCAATTGCCAGAAGCTGACGCTGTCCCTGACTTAAATTAGCTCCGTCACCCTTTAAGATTGTATCATAGCCTTGCGGTAATCTCCGGATAAATCCATCTGCATTTGCCAGTTTTGCCGCTGCAATCACCTCTTCGTCCGTTGCATCCAGCCTTCCGTATCGGATATTTTCACGTACGGACATGGTAAATAAATGTGTATCCTGTAATACAATTCCTAAGGAACGTCGCAAATCCGCCTTTTTTATTTTGTTTACGTTAATTCCGTCATACCGAATCTTACCGTCCTGTATATCATAGAATCGGTTAATCAGGTTGGTAATGGTGGTCTTACCGGCACCGGTTGAGCCTACAAAGGCTATCTTTTGCCCCGGCTGTGCAAATAACGTTACATTATGAAGAACTATCTTATCATCGTTGTATCCAAAATCTACATCATCAAAGACAACATCCCCCTGTAACTGTACATACGTGGTCGGTTCTCCGTTCTGGTGCTTGTGTTCCCATGCCCAGATACCGGTCCGTTCCTTGCAAGGCACCAGCTCTCCCTGTTCTTTTTTCGCATTTACCAGTGTTACATAGCCCTCGTCTGTTTCCGGCTGTTCGTCCAATAAACGGAAAATCCGCTCTGCCCCTGCTAATGCCATTACGATTGCATTTACCTGCATACTAATCTGATTAATCGGCATATTGAAGTTCTTATTAAAGGTCAGGAAGCTCGCCAGTCCGCCTAACTTAAAGCCCCCGATATTTCCGATTGCCAGCATACCGCCTACAATCGCACATAATACATAGCTGATGTTTCCAATCTGTGCGTTAATCGGTCCGATAATGTTCGAGTAATTATTTGCCTGATACGAGCTGTGAAACAGCTGCTCGTTTAACACATCAAATTGCTGCTTATTGGCTTCTTCGTGACAGAATACCTTTACTACCTTTTGTCCATCCATCATTTCTTCGATATAACCATTTAAACCGCCAATATCCTTTTGCTGGGCAATGAAGTATTTTGCCGACCGTCCGCCCATTGTCTTAGTCAGAGCCAGCATGATACCAACCATTACAAAGGTAAGCAGGGTAAGCGGTACATTTAATATCAGCATACAAACCGTTGTACTGATAATGGTAATGGCACTGTTAAAAAGCTGCGGCATGGACTGACTAATCATTTGCCGGAGGGTATCGGTATCATTGGTATACATGGACATAATATCGCCATGTGCGTGCGTATCAAAGTATTTAATCGGAAGACTTTCCATTTTCTGAAACATTTCATCCCGGAAAATCTTTAACGTTCCCTGCGTAACATTTACCATAATCCGGTTATAGGTATACGCCGCTGCAATACCAATTGCATAAAACAATGCCACTCTTAACATCGCGTGCAGCAGCGGTTGAAAATCCGGTGCTTCTGTCTTGAGCAGCGGAACAATGTAGTCATCTATCAGCCGCTGTATGAACATGGTTCCCTGCACATTTGCCAGTACCGTAATGACGATGCAGATTGCCACAAATATAATCTGCACACCGTAATGCTTCATTAATATTCCCATTAACCGTTTTAACAGCTTCCATGGACTTGTCGAAGTTTTTCCTCGTTGTTTCATGCCTGCACCTCCTTATGTTCATCAAAATCTCCGCCGCCGGAGGTCTGTGATTCATATACCTCGCGATAAATGGTATTGGTCTGCAGTAATTCCTGATGTGTGCCTACGCCATTTAACTCGCCCTCATGCATCACGATAATCCGGTCCGCATTTTGGATACTGGATACCCGCTGTGCAATGATAATCTTTGTGGTATCCGGAATCTCCTCGGCGAATGCAGTTCGAATCTTTGCATCCGTTGCGGTATCCACCGCACTTGTGGAATCATCCAGAATCAGAATCTTAGGCTTTTTCAGCAATGCTCTTGCTATACAGAGTCTTTGCTTTTGTCCGCCGGATACATTGGCTCCGCCCTGTTCGATATAGGTGTTATATCCGTCCGGCATCCGCTCTATAAATTCATCCGCACACGCCAGCCGGCAGGCTCTCTGACATTCTTCTTCCGTTGCGTTTGCATCTCCCCAACGCAGGTTTTCATAAATAGTTCCGCTAAACAGTGTATTCTTTTGAAGCACCACTGCTACCTGATTTCGCAAAACCTCCATGTCATATTCCCGGACATCCCGATGCCC
>DHMX01000008.1 GCA_002406015.1 Lachnospiraceae bacterium UBA4631 | reverse complement strand
TAATAATAATAATATATTCAGATTAGACAGTATGCGGTAAATCTTCTCATATACAATAAGTTATAATTGCTTCTCCATTACATAGTTGATTAGCGTTATCCCACCTCGAACTACACCCTGTTGCTTCATAACCCGATATCCTCGTTGTTCAAAAAATGATTTTGCAGTAATAGATGCCTGTGTCGTAACCTTGCTTTTACCTACTGAATGTTCCAGTTTCTCGCATATTGCAGATGCAATCCCTATCCTTTGATAATCCTTATGAACAAATAATCTATCTAAATATCCAGAGCTGTCAATATCCCCAAATCCAACAATTATATTATCCATTGCATTATTCACAATCGCAACCAGCGTATAGTGTTCCATAAAGATTCTATTCCATTTTTCCAAATCAGCCTTGCCGGTTGCCCATACATCTAATTGTTCTTTTGTATAATCTTTTGCATTTATACTGTGAACAGTTTGATAAAATAATTCCGCCAACTGCTCGCAGTCAGATGAAACATATTCTCGAAGCTGTACCATGCTTCCTCCATACTTCTAGCCTATTTCTATTTTTCTAAGATATATTCTAATCTACATATCCCAATAAAACTGTAATTTACGCATCTATTAATTCATATGTCTATACCCAACCAAATCCAAACATTTCATATATCTACATTCAGTCAAATTCAGTCAAAACCGCCCTTATATTAAATCAATCGCTTCCTTTACATTCCGAACCCCTAAGAACCGCATCCCTTTAACCGGAGCTATATTGGCTGCATTTGTTGCCGGTAAGATGCAGGAAGTAAAGCCTAAACGTGCCGCTTCCTTCACCCGCTGCTCTGCCATGTTTACGCCTCGCACTTCACCGGTCAGACCGACCTCACCAAAGATAATCACATGTTCATCCACCGGACGATTTCGATAACTGGATACCAGTGCCAACACAACACCCAAATCAACTGCTGGCTCGGATAGCCGAATCCCGCCGGTCAGATTCACATACGCATCACAACTTCCCAGATGGATGCCTGCCCGCTTTTCCAATACTGCCATCAACAGATTCACCCGGTTAAAATCAATTCCTACAGAGGTTCGTCTTGGCATCTGGAAATTCGTTTGAGCAACCAACGCCTGAATCTCTATCAGTAACGGACGGGTTCCCTCCATGGAGCATACAACAACCGAACCGGATGCATCCACAGGTCTGCCCTCCAATAATATTTCAGACGGATTAGTCACCTCAAGCAATCCGTTATTCTTCATTTCAAATACCGCAATTTCATTTGTCGCCCCGAACCGATTCTTTACACTTCTTAATATCCGGTAAACAGAGCTGCGTTCCCCTTCAAAATAAAGCACTGTATCTACCATATGCTCTAAGGTTCGCGGTCCTGCAACGGTGCCTTCCTTTGTCACATGTCCGACAATAAAGATTGCAATATTCTGGCTTTTTGCAATCTGCATCAATCGGTTTGTAACCTCCCGCACTTGTCCGACGCTGCCTGCCGCTGAGCTTACCTCCTCCAGCATCATCGTCTGAACGGAATCCACCACCATTACCTCCGGCTTCACCTGTTCTATTGCCGCAGTAATTGCATCCACGTCCGTTTCACAATGCAGATACATATCCCTGTTAAATTCACCCAAACGCTCCGCCCGCATTTTTATCTGCTGCGGTGATTCTTCTCCCGATACATATAACACCTTATGTCCCTGACCGGTTAAGTTTCTGCATATTTGCAGTAATATCGTTGATTTTCCAATGCCGGGGTCTCCACCAATTAAAACCAGCGAGCCTTTTACAATACCGCCTCCCAGTACCCGGTCAAATTCCTTCATTCCTGTGCCAATTCGTGTTTCTTCGCCTGTTTTTACTTCTAAAATACTGGCAGGCACCGAGGTCACAGCTCTAACAGCATGTTTCCCGATGCCCGTCACTACTTTTTCTTCTACTAATGTATTCCAAGCCTTACAACCAGGGCATTGTCCCATCCACTTGGTTGATTCGTATCCACACTCTTGGCAAAAATAAACCTGCTTCGGCTTTGCCATCGTATACTCCTTTACAGCTTGTCAATCTTTACCTTTACAACCTCACTCTGACTTAACTCTACGCTAAAGCTCAGTTTACCGCCGAGGTTCGTCTTCATCTTTCCGAGATTCGTATCATCCACATAGATTTTATATTCCTTACCGGCTTCTAATTCCAAGGTAATCTGTGCATCTTCATCACCTTCTACATCAAAATGCACCTCACGTTCTGTTACCTTCAAATTATGAACAACGGTTCCCGGTACGGATTCATATACCATAGTTCCGTTTTTCTCTAATTTGGTAATCTCCTTAAATGTCTTAATCTTGTATAAGTCACCGTTATACTCATAGCCATCCAGCTTTGCCTTTGCCGGCAATTCTGTATTGCCAAAACTTAAAGAGCCATCTCCTTCTGTGCGAATCAATTCGTTAACTACTGACATTTCTTTTTCCTCCTATTAGTTCCTGTCTTCATGCCTGCGGCACGTTTTTGCCTACTGTCAATTAACCATCTTTTTTTCTGTCCGCTGGTTCTTCATTTTTATTTCTTTCGCTCTGTTTCTGATATGTTTATCATACCATGAATTTATGCATTTGACTAGTTAATTCTCTTGTTTCTCACACTTCTTTTGCCTGAAAGTGCAGTTGTCCCTTTCGCACCGTAATTCTTACAACATCACCATTTTTTACTTGCCCGGAAAGAATTGCTTCTGCCAAGCCATCCTCTACCTGCGACTGGATTGCCCTTCGCAGCGGTCTGGCTCCGTATTTTTTGTCATATCCCTTTTCAAAAATGTAATTCTTCAAATGGACATCATATTTAAGTGTAATATCCATCTGTTCCTTTACCCGCTTACTTAACTGCCGTAACAGCAAATCAATAATCTGGTGAATCTCTGCTTCCTGCAATGCATGGAATACAATAATATCATCAATACGATTAATAAATTCCGGTTTAAAAATTCGTTTTACCTCGTCCATAACACCGGATTTCATTTGCTCATGGTCCTTCTTTTCATCCGAATTGCTGAAAAAGCCCAGTTGCTTTGGCTCCATGATTCTTCCTGCTCCCGCGTTGGAGGTCATGATTATAATTGTATTTTTAAAATCTACCTTTCTGCCCTGTGAATCCGTAATATGTCCGTCATCGAGTACTTGTAGCAGAACATTAAAAATATCTCCGTCCGCCTTTTCTATTTCATCAAATAATATAACCGAATACGGATTGCGTCTTACCTTTTCACTTAACTGTCCGCCTTCTTCAAATCCCACATATCCCGGAGGCGAACCTATCAGCTTTGACACGCTATGCTTTTCCATATATTCAGACATATCTACACGAATCAAAGCATCTTCATCACCAAACATGGCTTCTGCCAATGCCTTTGATAACTCCGTTTTACCTACACCGGTCGGGCCAAGGAATAAGAATGAGCCAATCGGACGATTCGGGTCCTTCAATCCAACCCGCCCCCGGCGAATTGCCCTGGCTACGGCATCTACCGCTTCATTTTGTCCGACCACTCTTTGATGAAGAACTTTATCCAACTCCCGAAGCCGCTTTGTCTCTTCCTCTTCCAGACGGCTTACCGGAATCTTGGTCCACATTGATACAACCTCTGCAACATCCCGGTCTGTAATGGCATGTACCTCTTTATCCTTTTGCGTTTCTTCCCGTTTTCTCAGGCGTTCCTGCTTCTTTTGAAGCTCCTGAATGGCAAGCTTATACTCCTTTGCCTGTTCATAATTATTAGTTTCTAATGCCTGTTCCATTGCTTCGGTATTTGCACGAATCTGCTTTTCCAGCTCCATTCCCTTCGGAGAACGATGCTTTGAGGATAACCGTTTTCTGGAGCATGCTTCATCAATTAAATCAATTGCCTTATCCGGCAAATATCGGTCATTGATATATCTCTCGGATAGCGTAACTGCTGCTTCTACTGCACTGTCTTCAATCCGGATTCCATGATGCTCCTCGTAACAATGCCGCAATCCTTTTAATATATCAATTGACTGCTCCTTACTTGGTTCTTCTACCGTTACCGGCTGAAATCTACGCTCCAGTGCCGCATCCTTCTCAATATATTTGCGATATTCTGCTGTTGTGGTTGCACCTATCATCTGAATCTCGCCGCGTGATAATGCCGGTTTTAGTATATTGGAGGCATCAATAGCACCCTCTGCACCTCCGGCACCGATTAACGTGTGCAGTTCATCAATAAATAAAATTACATTGCCTGCCTGTCTGACTTCTTCAATAATCCGCTTTATCCGCTCTTCAAATTCTCCCCGATATTTAGAGCCTGCGACCATACCGGATAAATCCAGAGAAAGCAATCGTTTCTCCTGAATCGTTTCCGGCACCTCTCCTGCCGCAATCAAGCTGGCAAGACCTTCCACAATTGCAGTTTTACCGACTCCGGGTTCTCCGACCAGACATGGGTTATTTTTCATTCTGCGGCTAAGAATCTGGATAACACGCTGAATCTCATCATTTCTTCCAACTACCGGGTCTAACTTTCCCTCTTTCGCCTGCTGGGTCAGATTCCGACTGTATTTCTCAAGCATCGGTGTTGAGGATTTTGCCTTCTTCTTGCTGTTATTACCCATATATTCATTTCGTGCAGCAGATGCATCTACACCCATTGCAACCCGGACATCCACATAGACCTTTTGAATGTTAATTCCGATACTGGTAAGTATTTTCATTGCAATACACTCCGGTATCTTAATCATGGCAAGCAGGAAATGCTCGGTTCCGATTTTTTCGCTTTGCGTCCGGATTGCTTCTGTTTCACTCTGCTCCATTACCCGGTTATACATAACGGTATACTGAAACCGATGCTTGGTTGCCACAGTTCCGGAACCGGCAATGCTGTTCTCAATCAGATTTGCAATGCGTTCCTTCTGGACTCCGTTGGATTCCAGCACCTTAGCGGCTACATTATCTCCCTCTTCCAAAATTCCCAACAGTAAATGTTCACTGCCTACGCAATCGTGTTTTAATCGTTTTGCTTCTTTTATTGCCAGTTGCAAGGAAGCGTCTGCTGCCTTTGTATACTGTTCACTCATAGTATGCCTCCTGTTGTCTTATTTAGATTCTTCTTCAGAAAGGATTTCCAGTGCCTCCTGTGCAGTCAGAAATGAATCATACATTTCACTTATTAATGCCTGCATTTCCACCCGGCTAATATCCTTACAGATTGCCTGTGCTACTATCATTTCCATATCGGAATGCAATGCCTGCATATGATTGGTTCGATTTTCGAGGCTCACAGATACCACCGCTCCGTTTCTGCGGTCCAGCTTTACATATCCATCCTGCCGCAGTAATGCATATGCCTTATTGACTGTATGCATATTGACACCTAGCTCATTTGCCAATTGTCTTACAGACGGAAGTGATTCTCCATCCTTTAATATATCTTTTGCAATCCCCATGATAATCTGATTTCTCAATTGTATGTATAAGGCTTCGTCACTATTAAAATCAATTTCAATCACCATAGTCTCACCCCATTTATCCTTTGTTATATCTATGCTATAACACAAGTCTTATTCTGTCAAGCCAACATTAAAAAGCTGGTTAGATTTTCCGTTTTTCTAACCAGCTTTTTTCTAATATCCTGTCTGCTTATATATCTTCGTCTGTAAATTCGTCCATTTCTTCTGTTGCGTTCTCTTCTCCTGACGCTATTGCTGTATCTTCCATTGAGGACATTTCCTCTTGCAAGGTTTCTGTTTGAATGGTTTCTGTTTCCTCAGTTGCCGCCATTTCCGACCATCCGAAACTCTCCGTATACGCGGTATTCGCATCTTCTTCTGCCATTGCCTCCGGTTCTAATACCTTCTTTTTATATTCTGCCGCAATTGCAATTATCATTCCCAACAGCAGAACACACACTCCGCTGACTACATACAGAATCGTCCGTAAATGTCGGTTCTGTTCCTGACCGGTAATGTTTGCTTCCTCTGTACTGCCTGTTTCTTCCGTTGCCGCCGGCTGTGAAATCAGATTTGAGGCTGCATATCTCTGATAGGTCTCCTCGATGGTATCATACAGATAAAATCCTGCTTCGCCTTTTATATTTACCGCATATACTAACAGGAACTCCCTGTCATCTGCCTTCGCATAAGCAGTGACCGCCTGCCCCTGAATCTCTGCTTCTATCTGGGTATAGCCTTCCGGAATGGATACAGTTTCATCCGGTGTTATAATCACATATCGATTGGCGGCTGCCTGAAACTCTACATACGGGATAAAGGTCTGCTTTTCTGCCTGATACAAAAACCAGCTTCCATTTCCCTCTGCATCCAGCAAATACACAATTGTAACCTGCTGATTTGGTGATGTATAGGCTGTCAGCTTTTCTCCCTGATAGTCAATCTCACCTATTGCAAACTCCTCAGGTATTGTCACCTCTGCCAGCTCCTCCTGCGTTGCCGGCACATATTCCTTTCCTTCTATCGTAATCTTCTTTGTATTCTGTTCTTCTGTCTCATCCGTAGTATCTGTACTGTCATCCGGAACTTCTCCGCAATTAATGTTTAAGACATAGGTTCTTTGCGTTCCGTTCTCTGCTGTGACTACAATGTAAGTCTTATTTGCTCCCGGTTCCAAATCATTATTATGGGAAACTGCCACCTTTGCCTTGCTGTCATTCGGCACTGCACTTACCACAATTGATTTGGTATCCTCCGGCAGATTTACAGTATAGGAAGTAGTTCCCGATTTAAATGCCGGTGAAAGTGTTCCCGGAGAAATCTCAAGACTCTTCAAGGTATTATCACCGGAGCCGGTCAACTCTGCACTGGTTGTTGCATCCCCGCCATTTGAATCTCCATTACCGGAAGTGTTATCATTTGACTGGGGTGCGGATACGGTTACTGTGGCAGAACCATAGCTTACAGACATATCACCGGTTGCATATCCAAATAATCCTCCGGCAAATTCAGAGGTTGAAATTGTCGAGCTTCCGGTTCCGATTGCCTTAAAGGTCAAGGTTCTGGAGTAGGAAGCTGTACTTCCGTCTCCTTCACTTAAAATCGTTACGGTACCGCTTCCACCGCCATCACCGCCGCCTTGATACTCCAATACGGAAGTATCATAAGAAACTGCTATACCATATCCGATTGCTTCGTCTGCCGATATTCCAATTGTAACCGATACTGTACTTCCGGTTGTAACACTGGATGCAGATGCACTCACCGATACAGAACCGCTTCCGGCATACACCGGCTGTGCTGCCCTGCCAAAAAGTCCGATTGCCATTATCAACATCAGCATATATGCTACTATCTTTTTCTTATTCATCTTCTTCTCCTTATTGTGAAATGCTCTGCTGCCCCAGTATGTGCTTCTTTACAGTTACCAAATCCTTAATCGTAATCTTTCCATCACCATCAATATCTGCCGCTATAAAATAGGCACCTCCTAACTGTCCCTGTGACAGTACCTGCTTTTTCATGGATACTAAATCACGAATACCTATATCACCGTCTCCGGACACATCACCATAAATCACTACCGTATAGCTATATGTGCTGCTGCCATCTGTAATACGAATGATATTTCCGGTTCCTACTGCTCCTGTATTTACGGTTACACCATCCGCCTTATAAACAGTTGCTGCTCCGGATGACAATCCTAATCCACTGATTACCGTTGATGCATCACTTCCAACCGAAATGCCGGACACCTGTGTTCCGCTTACCCGGTAGGACGTATTCATTTTCGGTCCTTCCGGTGTATTTGGCTGAACCGGTGTATCCGGTATACCGCCGCTTTCATTCTTGCGAACTACTGTAATGGTATAGGTTCTGGTACTGCCGTTTTGTGCCGTTACCGTAACCGGAATGGTGTTCATTCCCACCGATAAGCCTATCGTTCCGGTTCCGCTGATTCCGCTGCCGGAACGTACTGCCGCCGCCGATACTGCCACGCTTGTCACACTGTTTTCCACAATCAGGGAATATTCCGTAGTACCACCGTCAAAGGATGGTGTCAGACTGTACCCTGATATACCAAGTGATGCCAGCCAGTTATTCGGGCTGCCGGAATCTGCCGGCTTAGCAACCGCCTGCTCCGGCATATTGTTATATACCGGTATCTTAAATACCAATGCTGAATTAATCAGTCCATTCGCACTATACGCATTGTAAATGGAACGTGCCTCGGTTGCCGGTGCCTGCACATTGCTCATATACTGGTGTCCATATAGATTTCCGGTATATGTGACATTGAATTTCTGAGTATATAAGGTATCCTGTCCGCGGTTAATATAGGAAGCTCCAATAAACTGAGCCCCGCCCATAATTGCCTTATATGCACTGTTCCATGGTCTTCCGTAGCTGCTGTTCGGAATTGATGCCCAAGCCAGTCCTTTATTAACTGCACCGCCACCTGCGGAATCCACCGAGCCTATATTAAAGAAATTAAAAATACCCGGATAATTGGTACTGGTTCCCGTTGCATTAACGCCTGCGGTTGTTCCCATTTCCTGCCGCATCCGGGATGCCAGATGATACGGGCTTACATTATACGCGGCAGCCGCTTCCATAATCTCGGCAGAAAATGTCCGGTTTTCTCCGGTCGGACAACTGTTCCTCATGAAGGTATTTGCTAAAATTGCCTCAACACCGGCAGCATTATGGATGCTGCTGTCATAGGAAAGCTGTTCAAATGCAAATATATATGTCTCATATAAATATGTACGCGGGTCCATATAGTAGGATACAATATCCTTAGACGCAGCAAACCATGTCTTTCCGTCATACGGAGACCATGTATCCGTCCGCCAGTTATAACCAACGGATGTTTCCCGCCAGTTATAATGCGGTGCGGAACCGGAGCCATAAATCAGATTCTTAATCTGTCCCTGCTTATTCCGCTCATTTTCTATAACCGTTGACCAATCCAGCCCCGTCTGAACTGCGACAAACTTCCAGTCTGAATGCTTTGCATGTAATTCCCGCAAATAAGGCTTATAGCTTTCCGGAAATCCCTGTGCAGTCAGATATGCCTCAAAATTCTCATCCCCAGACGGCTGTTGTGAGCCGCCGGTTTCCGTAATACTTACATATTCCGCATACACATAACCGGTGTAACTGGCACCATCTTCAACCTTTACAAATGACACATGATACCACTGTGCATTGGGCTGGTCCAGAATCGTCAACCGCTGACCGCCATTTATTTTCGTAATGCTTGGCGTTGACGTGGACGCTCCCTGCCTTACATTTACATTGGTAACACCCGGTGTAATCTGTACAATCGTTTCTGCCATAACTACTTCTGTATCCATTCGGATATTCGTATTCATAGATAATCCTGCTGCCAGACAAAGACTCAGACCCAGAGCCGCAAACCGTCTGACCCACGTTCTTTTCCTCTTCATGTACATTCCCCTTTTATTTCTGTTTTCTATCAATAAACCACAAAATATGCCTAGTTAATATTAGTGTACCACAAGATAGAAGAAAAAGACATTATTTTTCTTATTTTTCCATGATTTCCTATAACTTTACATAAAAAGCATTGTTCAGACAAATGATTTCCGGCATTCGTCCGACAATGCTCTTTCTTTTTTGCTTTTTTCTTTGTTTGCTTATGTTAGGAAGTTGTTCCGTTCTCCCTATGCCTCATCAATTGCCTTTCCTATATCATGACGCATATATTTATTCTCAAATGTTACCCATTCCGTTGCTTTGTATGCATTGGCTCTTGCTTCCTTCAAATCGGCTCCCTTTGCTGTAATTCCGATAACCCGTCCTCCGTTGGTAACAATCTTGCCGTCCTTATATGCGGTTCCCGCATGAAATGCATAGTAACCATCCTTATCCTTGAAATTCTCAAGTCCATGAATCTCAAAGCCTTTTTCGTAAGCTACCGGGTATCCGTCTGATGCCAGCACTACACATACCGCAGCATTATCTTCAAATTGCAAATCAATTTTATCCAGAGTTCCGTCGATGCAAGCCTCCATTACATCGATAATGTCATTTTTCATTCTAGGCAGAACCACCTGTGCTTCAGGGTCTCCAAATCTTGCGTTATACTCCAACACTTTTGTTCCCTTTGGTGTTATCATTAAGCCGCAGAACAAAATGCCGACAAAATCTCTGCCTTCAGCTTTCATGGCTGCCATGGTCTTTTCATAGACCTCCTTCTGGCAGAATGCATCTATTTCCTTTGTATAGAACGGGCTTGGGGAAAAGGTTCCCATACCGCCGGTATTTAAGCCCTTATCTCCGTCCTTGGCACGCTTATGGTCCTGTGCGGAGGTCATTGTCTTGATGTGGGTTCCGTCACAATATGCCAGTACCGATACCTCACGTCCGGTCATAAATTCTTCAATGACCATCCGATTTCCGGCACTGCCAAACTGCTTATCCAGCATAATCGTCTTTACACCTGCTTTTGCTTCTTGCAAATCATTACATATCAGAACACCTTTTCCCAGTGCAAGTCCGTCTGCTTTTAACACAATCGGAAACTCTGCCTTGGTTTCAAGATATTGAATTGCCGCTTCCGCATCCTCAAAGGTCTCATATGCGGCTGTCGGAATCTGATATTTCTTCATCAAATCCTTAGAAAATGCTTTTGAGCCTTCGATGATGGCAGCATTTTTTCTCGGTCCGAATACACGAAGCCCTTCTGCTTCAAACGCATCTACTATTCCGCCTACTAACGGGTCATCCATACCGATAATGGTAAGGTCGATTGCCTGCTCTTTTGCAAAAGCAACTAACTTGTCAAACTCCATTGCCTGAATGGCTACACACTCTGCCAATTGTGCAATCCCGGCATTTCCCGGTGCACAGTATATTTTATCGACACGACTGCTTTCACTTACCTTCTGGGCAATGGCGTGTTCTCTTCCGCCGCTTCCTACGATTAATACCTTCATTTCGTTTCCTCCTTTATGATATGACCGTTTTTCCGTCTACAACCGTCACTCTGTTATTTGCTATCAGGTCAATTGCCTGTGGAAGCAGCTTCCACTCTGCCTGTTCCATTACCCGCTGCTGTAAGAGCTTCGGGGTATCTCCCGGCTGTACCTCAACTGCCTTCTGTAACAGAATCGGTCCGGTATCCGTTCCTTTATCCACAAAATGAACCGTAGCTCCTACCACCTTGACACCTCTTGCCAGAGCCGCCTCATGTACCTTTAAACCATAGTAGCCGGTTCCGCAAAATGCCGGTATTAATGACGGATGAATATTAATGATACGATTCTCGTATTGTTCAATCATCATTTCCGGAATCACTACCAGAAATCCCGCCAGTACAATCAAATCTACCTGATAAGAATTAACGGTATCTAATAATGCCTGATTAAATGTTGCCCGGTCTGCATAGTCCTTTGGGGATACACAGACTGCCGGTATTCCGGCTGCCTCTGCCCGTTCTAATGCTTTTACTCCATAATTATTACTGATTACTACCGCAATTTCTGTATTGGTAATGGTGCCATCTGCAACCCGGTCAATAATTGCCTGTAGATTCGTTCCTCCGCCGGACACCATAACTGCAATTTTTAGCATACGACAACTCCTTTTTCTCCTGCCTCTACCTTACCAACTATATATGCAGCTTCTCCGGCTGCCTGTAATGCCTGCAAGGTTCTCTCTGCATCCGCAGAATCAACGGCAAGCACCATGCCAAGTCCCATATTGTAAGTGTTATACATCATTTTTTCTTCAATATTTCCGGTCTCTTGTAATAAGGTAAAAATCGGTGGAACTGGATAAGAATCCTTCTTTACCACAGCCTTTACTCCCTCCGGAAGCATTCTCGGAATATTTTCATAGAATCCGCCACCGGTGATATGGCTACAGCCTTTAATCGTAATTCCTGCATCCTTCACAGACCGCAATACCTTTACATAGATTCTGGTTGGAGCCAGTAATGCCGCTCCCAAGGTGGTGCCTAACTCATCATAATAGGTATTCAGAGCTTCCTCTGTCATGTCAAATACTTTTCTTACCAGTGAAAATCCGTTGCTGTGTACTCCGCTGGAGGCAATTCCGATTAACGTATCTCCTTCGCAGATATGCTCGCCTGTAATCATATTCTTTTTATCACAGACACCAACCGCAAAGCCTGCAATATCATATTCATCCTCTGCCATCAAGCCCGGATGCTCTGCTGTCTCGCCTCCGATTAACGCTGCATCGGATTGCAGACATCCTTCTGCAACACCGCTTACAATCGTTGCTATTTTTTCAGGATAATTCTTTCCACACGCAATATAATCTAAGAAGAACAACGGTTCTCCGCCTGCACACGCAATATCATTTACACACATTGCAACCGCATCAATCCCTATGGTATCGTGTTTATCCAATACCATTGCAAGCTTTACCTTTGTTCCGCACCCATCCGTTCCGGATAATAACACAGGTTCTTCCATTTCTTTTATCTTTGCCAATGAAAACGCACCGGAAAATCCGCCTAATCCGCCCAAAACCTCTGGTCTCATTGTTTTCTTTACATGTTCTTTCATCAATTCTACCGACTTGTAACCTGCTTCAATATCAACTCCGGCATTTTTGTAATCCATGTTCTTTTCCTCCTGAAACGGTATGTTCATTTTCTTCTGCAATAAACGCTTTTCACATTTAACTACATCCGCTTTATTATAATTTATGCATCTTCATTTGTAAAGCAATATGGATTTTCCTTCCCTTCGTTTTTCCTTTGTTTTTCTTTTATTTCTTTTTTATTTTTCTTTCTGCTTACGTGTATGCCGGCTAATATTCAACATATGTTCATATATTATTCACAATAAATTGACATTTTTTTGTGATTTATGATGTATTTTTTTCTCTATTTATGATAAAATGATAACAGTTCTTGTTTCAGGAGGAGTCAATATGTCGAAAAAGAAATATACAATCGGTCTTTTTATTTGTCACTTAGACAATGACTATGCTTATGACATATGCAAAGGTGTTGACTATGCCGCCAAAGAACTGGATATAAATCTGGTAATCTTTCCCGGTATGTACATTAATGCCGCTTATAATGATCCGGCAAATGCTAAATATGATTATCAGTATAACTCTATTTTCTATTATGCAAGACCAGAATCAATAGATGCCTTGATTGTATCCATCGGTACAATCGGTACATTTTTGAATACAGCAGATAATCTCGCTTTCTTAAACCGGTTTCAAGGGATTCCAATTCTGACCTTGGAATCCGAGCTTCCGGGTTATCCGTCCTTACTCATTGACAGTAAGCAGGGATTACGGGATGTTATCCAGCACTTGATTCACCATCACCAGAGAAAACATATCGGTTTTATCAGTGGAAGAGTGGGAAATACCGATGCACAAGAGCGTCTGGATACATACCGCTCCGTACTGGAGGAGGAGGGCATTCCGGTAAATGAGGATTATATTGCATACGGTAACTTTTCTGAATTTTGCGAAGACTTAGTAGAGGACCTTCTGGATGCACATCCGGAAATTGATGCTCTTTGCTTTGCCAATGACCAAATGGCACTCGGCGGTTATCAGGTGTTGAACCGGCGGGGAATCCGAATCGGAACCGACATTGCAGTTACCGGCTTTGATGATGTTCCTCTTGCATTGGCACTGGAACCGGCTCTGACTACAGTTCGTGCAAACGCAAGTGAGTTAGGCTATCGGGCAGTACATGAAATATTGCACCTGATTGAGACAGGCACCACTACCACATCCCGGTTACCTTCTTCCATGATTGTGCGGGAATCCTGTGGTTGTTCAACCGTTATACCGGAGAACATTGCAGATAATCACTCTGCTGTCAGTATGGATAACAAGGAGGATTTATTATTCACCCTTCTTACTTCTGTATTTGCAAATGACAAAGATACCTTTATTTATCAGCGTTTGCTTGAATGCTTCCGACCATATGTGGAGCTGATACTGGATGCCATTTTAGATACTTCGCAGACATCCTTTCCGGTTGATAAAATGAAAGAAGCTGTCCGGCAATATCTGGATTCAGACCTGCCGATTTACTATTCCATTGCACAGTTAAATTATTGTTTTCATACGTTAGATAAATTAGTTCTGCCTTTTATTCCGACACCGGAAAAACAGGTTGCTTTTTGTCTTGCTTCCAAGGCAGTTTCCTTGGAATTACTGAATGCCGAATCCAGTGTGCATTATAATGAACGGCATGAATATAAGACAAACATCTGGGTTTCAAGCTATATTATCCGGGATACAATGATGAACAGCAATAACGCAGAATTGATTTACAGCCAGATTGCAGATAAGCTTGAGAAGTTAAATCTTAATTCCTCTTATCTATATACCTTAAAGGAGGATGACATACACTTAAATTCTGACGGAAGCTGGCATGTGCCGGATGCTCTGCAGCTACAGGTATATAACAAAGACCATATTACTGTTCCGCTTACCAAAACAGAATATCTGATTCCGGTATCCGAACTGTTTAATAATCAATATATGCCGCAAAAACGAAGATTTACTATGATATTGACTCCGATTTTTACCAGCGAGCATCATCATGGTGTATTTTTAAGTGAACCGGACATTTCTTACTTCCATCATGTGTATTCCATCAGCCTGCAGCTTGGTACGGCACTGAAGTTCTTAGAAATGTTTGAGGAGCAGCAGCAGACCAACCAGCAATTAGAATACACGTTATCGGTTCTTCATGAAAAGAACCGGCAGCTAAGTAAAATATCAACCATTGACGAACTGACCGGTCTGAAGAACCGCCGCGGCTTTTTATCAGAAGCCCAGACTATCATTTCTTCTGCCATTAACCATGGTCAGCGTGCCATTCTTTTGTTTGCAGATATGGATAACTTAAAGATTGTAAATGACAAGTTCGGTCATGAGGACGGAGATTTTGCCCTCCGAACCATTGCAACGGCATTGAAAACCAGTCTGCGTAACAATGATATTATCGGGCGAATCGGTGGGGATGAATTTGTAGCCTTTGCGTTACTGGGAAGCCAACAGTCCATCAACACAATTTCCAGCCGTATTCATAAGAAGCTGGCAGATATGAACGAAACCTGTGAAAAACCTTATTATATCGAAGCCAGTATTGGTATTGTTGACTTTATATGCGATGAAAATACGGATATTCAAACTCTGCTTAAGCAGGCGGATGAAGCATTGTACGAGAACAAATCCCATAAGCGTGCTTCTATCCTTAAGAATCCTTCCTAGCTTCATCCATACACTGTAATTACTTCATATAACTACAAAAACAGACAAGGGATATTCCTGCATTCACACAAATACTCCTTTGTCTGTTTTTATGCTTTGTTATATTTTCTTATGTCCTTGTTTTGTTTTATCTATATAATTCCATTCAACTCCTGATACAGACTCTTGGCATAGCTGTCGGTCATGCCGCACACCAAATCCGTCACCAGTAAAATCCGAAGATACAGCTTCTCTTCTTCCGTTTTTCCCTTGGAATCCATATAGTACCGTTCTACATAATTTTCTGAAATCAAGGTCACTACCTTTTCATCAATCGTTCCAAGCTCTTTATCGGTATCAAAGTATATTGCTGCCTTTACAAATTTGTCCAGCAAGAACTCCAGCATATGACCGGCTGACAATTCCAGCTTATATATCGGTTCGGATATAAAGGCATTATGATAGGCGATACTGCCCATAGCTTCCATCAGTCCTTCTGCGTAAGTTCCGCAAAATAAGTCTTTTCCATAGGTGCCATTCATAATTTCATCATAATGCGAAATAAAGCCATGCGTTGCACACTTAATCAAATAGCTCTGGACATTCATTGCCCAGTTCTGGACCGCATAAAATTCCGGATTTCCATAATCCCTGTCTAATGCCTTTCGATAATGATGCCGCAGTTCCTCCAACGGGTCAAAATAATTGATAACCCAGACCGGGCTCTGCTTATTCAGCCGTCCCAGCTCCCGTTCTAACATTCCATAGGTAATGCAGCCCTTTTTCACCGCATCTTCAATATCGGCAGTCTTATATGCAATATCGTCTGCTGCTTCCAGAATAAAGGTCATCGGGTTACGACAGCCATGCGTACCGGTTGCTTCCTGAATTTCCTGAAACACCTCTCTGTCCGCATAAAAATATCCCATCTTTTTATACTTTATATCCTCCGCACCCGGAGCCGTTTCCAGTGATGAAATCGGATATTTCAAAATAGTGCTTAACAATGCATACGTCAAATTCATCCCATATTCATCGGAGAAAAAATGAAGCTTACTAACCAGACGCAATGCCTGTGCATTTCCTTCAAACTGATAAAAGTCCTGCTTCATTTGTTCGGATAACATATCCTCTACCCGTCTGTCAAAGAACATCATTTCAGGCAACCGTTCTCGAAACCACTGACGAATGGCGGTTTCACCAAAATGTCCGAATGGTGGATTTCCTATGTCATGAATTAAGCCTGCACATTGCAGTACATTACACATATCCTCTACCGTTCTCCATGTGAAGGTGGAATCTTTCCTTGCCGCCAACAGATTCTTCCCGATATTCTGTCCCAAGGAACGTGCAAAGGAAGACACCTCTAAGGAATGGGTTAATCTGGTTCGGATAAAGTCACTCTTATCCAGCGGAAATACCTGTGTCTTGTCCTGCAACCGTCGAAAGGATGCACTTCCTATGATTTTCTGATAGTCTTTTTCATATTCCGTTCTCAAATCCCTGCCACCGGCCGCTGAGCTTCCTGCCGTTATTGGCTTTCTTCTTCTCGAACATAATAATTGATTCCAATCCATGTCTAACTTCCTTAATTTCAATTTGTTATCTTACCGTCACTCCAAAAACAATATATTCAGTATACCAAAGTATCTCGTCCATTTCAAATAGAATACCGTATATTCCCAAGGAACCTGCATATACTATCAGCATAGAACAAATAAGAAAGGACTCTGTTATGAACGATACATTTCCATTTCAGGTTGAACCGCTTCCATACCCTTATGACGGTCTGGAGCCTGAGCTATGTAAGGATATTTTATTATTTCACCACGATAAGCACTATAAGGCTTATGTTGACCAGCTCAACAGCATTTTGTCTGATTTTCCAAAACTGCAATCTATGACTCTGGAGGATTTGATTATACATCTTGACGAATTACCGGAGGACATCCAGACATCTATCCGTAATCAGGCAGGCGGTGTCTATAATCATCAGTTATATTTCCGCTGTATGCAGGGGGATGGCTTCCAATTACCGGAGGGCGAGCTTATGAATGCCATTCACCGCGATTTCGAATCCTATGATAACTTTACCCGCAGCTTCACCAATGCTGCCGTTAAGCAATTCGGCTCCGGCTATGCATGGCTGGTAAGCAAAAAAGGCAAGCTCTCCATACTCAGTACACCGAACCAGAATACGCCTCTTACCGAATCACAAACGCCTATTCTATGCATTGATGTATGGGAACATGCCTATTATTTACAATATCAAAACCGTCGTGCCGATTATATTGCCAACTGGTTCCAACTCATTCACTGGAATTATGTTGATACGCTTTACCAGCTCACCTTATAATTATTTCTACTGGAATGAAAGTAATTCCGATACTTCCTTTCTCTGTGGTGCTTCCGGTTGAAATGCCGGATAGCCGATTGCAACTAAGGCTGCAACCTTCTGGTTTTCAGGAATTGCAATAACCTCTGCAATCTTATCTTCATCAAAAATTCCCATAATGACAGAACCCAGACCTTTTTCATGTGCGGCAAGGCAGAAGGTTTGGGTTGCAATTCCTGCATCAAACATTTCCCAACGGTCTTCCTTGGATGTGGTATAAGAGCCATCCTTTTCGTAACCGGAACGGTTCTTTACCATAGTAACTACTACCAATGCCGGACAACGGCTGATGGTTTTTGTATTATATTCAAAGCCCAATACACAATCATTGGCAATCTTCTGAATCTTATCCCGGTCCTCTACTACAATATAACGTGTAATCTGTGTATTCTTCCATGAAGGTGCATAAGCGGCGGCTCCAACTACCTCCTCTAAGACCTCATGCGGAACTGCTTCATCCTGAAATTTCCGACAACTCCGTCTGGTTTTAATACATTCCATTGCTTCCATGTGCATACACCTTTCCTTTCCGCTCCGCTAACACTCGGAGCCTGCTGACCTCTGCCATTCTCTTAATACGGCTTCTAGTTCTTCTCTTGTTTCAATTTCATTTACTTTACCGCGTATCTTTGTGGAATTCGGATACCCACTTGTATACCACGATACATGCTTCCGCATTTCGTGGACACCGGTATAAGAACCCTTAAATGCAATCATACTATCGAGATGCCTTAAAATCATATCTACCACCTCGTCTACGGATGGTCTGTCCGGCATGATTCCGGTATCCATTGCTTTCTTTATTTGTCCGAAAATCCATGGATTTCCTTTTGCACCTCTGCCTATCATACAGGCATCACAGCCCGTTTCCTGTTTCATCCGAAGTGCATCCTCTGCCGTAAGAATATCTCCGTTTCCGATTACAGGAATCCTCACAGCTTCTTTTACCTGCCTTATAATATCCCAGTCTGCCTCACCGGAATAATATTGTACTCTGGTCCTCCCATGAACCGCTACGGCTGCTGCCCCGCTTTCCTCTGCTATCTTTGCAATCTGAACCGCATTTACATGTGCCTCATCGATTCCCTTCCGAATCTTAATCGTGACGGGAATGGATACCGCTCCATGAATGGCTGCCACAATCTCTCCGACCAGCTCCGGCTTCTGCATCAACGCAGAGCCTTCCCCATTATTAAATACCTTGGGAACCGGGCATCCCATATTAATGTCAATAAAATCAAACCCGACTGCCTCTACCTGTTTTGCCATTTCAGCCATTAATGCTGCATCCGAGCCAAATAGCTGTAATCCAATCGGATGCTCTGCGGGGTGCAATGCCAATAGAGGTATGGTATTTTTATTCTTATAATACATAGCCTTGGCACTTACCATTTCTGTATATAGTATGTCACATCCCTGTTCTTTACAAAGCAGTCGAAAGGGCAGGTCTGTTACTCCCGCCATGGGTGCCAGTATTAGTTTATCACGGAGTTCGATATTGCTGATTTGGATTGCCATATTACCGCTCCTGCTTCTCATAAATCAGCCGCAGACCCTTTAGCGTCAAATCTGCATCATATATATCTATGACCTTTGTTTCCTGCGAAATAATCTTACCAAGTCCGCCGGTTGCAACAACCTTTATATTCTTGAGTCCGGCTTCTTCCTGAATCTTCCTAACGATATACTCGGTCTGTCCGATACCGCCATATATCAGACCTGCCTGCATACTTGTAACCGTATTCTTTGCAAGAATACTTTCCGGCTTCCGAATCTCAATTTCCGGCAGCTTTGCCGCATTATTCCACAAGGTATTTGCAGAAATACGAATACCCGGTGATATAACACCTGCTACCAGACTTCCTTCTTCGGTTACGAGGTCATGCGTGGTTGCGGTTCCGAAATCGATTACCACCACCGGACCTCCATATAACTCATATGCCGCTACCGCATCCACGATACGGTCTGCTCCCAATTCTCTCGGATTCTCCGTAGCCAGCTTAATTCCGGTTCGGATTCCGGGACCCACGATAATCGGCTGCACATGAAAATACTTCAAGATTCCGCTTGTCAGCGAATGCATCACATCCGGCACTACAGAGGCTATGATTACAGCCCGTATCTCCTTCATCGGTATCTTTCTTGCCGCCAATAAATCCATGAAAAAAATTCCATATTCATCCGACGTTCTTGGAATCTTCGTTGTCATACGAAAGGTTCCCTTTATATCCGCTCCGTCAAACAGACCGATGGTTATATTTGAATTTCCTACATCTATTGTTACTAACATCTGTTGCTCTCCTTATAGTTTTCATTCCTCCTATGAAGCTGTAAGGATTCTATATTTCATAATCAACACAGCATCGACTGGTCTTTACCGTTCCGATTTCTTCCGCAACTGCCATATGTGCCGGATGAATCGTATACATTGCACAATCCTCAATGCTGTCAAAATCAGCTATCAGTACAAGCTGTGCATTATCCTCCGGTGCAAGCTCCGAGTTCACACCAACCTCCATTTTTTTCAGAAATGGTATCTCTGCCGGCAATGCCATTAGCTTTTCACCTAAACGTGCTGCTTCCTGCAAAGGTGTACGACCTTCCTTACCCCGAATCCCAAACATAACTACATGACGTATCATTTCTGTTTTCCTCCTGTTCTACTATCTATTTCATTTTCATTAAGCTTCATTCTACTGTGTAAATGCTTCTGTATCCAAAGATTCTCCCAGAAAAAACACCTTATAATAGGCTTCTAAGGATTCCAGAAGTTCTTTCCGTTCTTCCCGCATCTGTTTTATCTTTAATGCACTCCCAATATCATCATACAGCAAATCTCCTTCATTGGCTGCTGTTATGAAGTTCAGGTTTCCCTTTGCATCATATTCCAAGGTCAGAATCCCACCGATTTCTTCCGTAAACAGCACGCACATAATCTGCAGTTCACGCTGTATGGACTGTGGCAAATTTTCAAAATCTTCATTTAAATAATACTTTTCTTCATATTTTGAAGATGCACATAATATTACCTGCTCCTGATACATAATATCTCCTTCTCGTATGCACTATTCTTCTGCCCAGAACGTAATGGCATCCTTCCAATCAATATACCACCCATTTCTTCCGAGTGAATACCGGAACATATATCTTGCATAAATATCGTCCTTTGATACAAATGCATTCATCCAATATCTGGAATCCGCAGAATTTTCCCGGTTATCCCCCATAACGAAATAGGAATCCTCCGGTACATCCCAACTTGTAACTCCGGGTTGTAATTCTGTAGTTACTCCTTGTGTATAATCATCCGCAAGCAGGCGTTCATTCACATATACGCCGTCCTCCCGTATCTCAATGTGGTCTCCCGGACAACCTATCACACGTTTCACCATAAACTCCTGATATTCTTCGCTCCAGAAAATGATAATATCACCATGCTCCGGTCCCTGAAACCAATATACCATACGATTTCCTACAATCTTGTCTCCTGTCATTATCGTAGTTTCCATAGAGCCTGACGGAACTCTCGCATGAAAGAACATTACCTGCGTTAATAATAATGCAAATAACACTCCGTATAACACAGGAAGAGCTACTGCACGCAGAAACCCCTCTGACTCTCCATCTTCCTTTTTACCGGGCTTTACCGCAGAATTTCTGGTCTTTTCTTCCACCATTTTCTCACTGTCTGTTAATAACTCTTTAATTTCATTATCTTCCATATCATACTTCCTAATTTATATTCTTTTTCCTGTCTTATCCATTATAGCATAAAAGACTGTAAATAACCATCAAATAGCGTTTTTCCTCTGAAAACGGCCATATCAGATATTGACGGTCTCTGATAAGCAGTCTGTGCTCCTGACTCTGCTTCCATAATTCCTGTTCCATCTGCCATGCACCTTCCACTCTCGGAAGCTTCAGATTAACTAAGCCTTCTTCTCCGTAGCTTTCAAGCTGTGATATAATCTCTGTCTCCACTTCCGGATTTTCTGCATACATGGTTGTATATTCCAGTCCCAGATATAATTCTCTTCCTAATAATGGGAACTCCTTCAAGAATTTTTCTGCCGTCATTTCATTTGCCTGCTGCAACCACTGTATCGCTGCTTTCCGCACTTCCTCTGTCAGTTTATTTCCAAGCTGATAGGTTCTGACTGCTAACGCTACATATAACTGACTATGTAATCCAAGGCAAATCACTTTGTCAAAGATGGCGACTCCGCTTTTTCGCATTTCCTTTAATATATTTTTTGTCATCAGAGCCTGTTCTGTGAACGCCTGTATATACTTCTGCCACCATATATTTAATGCATCGATACCTTCCAGACACGCTGCATCATATTGCTGTATCAGCTCGTCCGGCATGGCAATCAAATCTGTCTTTATCCGGTGTATCCGTTCCCTGCACTGTGGAGCTTGCTCCAGCACTTCGGTTATTGCTTCCTGCATAGCTTCTTCATTAATATCACTTAACCATATCTCTGTCTCTTTTTGAAGCAGCCATTCCAAGTCCAAATCATCACAGCCGCCGGCTCCGAGAATCAATATCCGTTCTCCATGCCGACATTCGGATGCTATATAATTCGTTACATCCAAGCGGTACTGCTGCCACCTTCTATTTGCTTCCGGTATCCGCTCATTTCCATGCATACCACAATACTCCTGTTAAAATATTCTTGTGAACGCTATCATATCATTTATACCGATATTGTGCAACATTAACTACGCATCCGGCTCAGAAAATCTCATCCACAAATAACAATATACCGATATAGGTGTCAGGTTTTCAAGTACCTCTATTCCCAACCGCTGATATTCCTTCATGGTCTCATAGCCGCCTTCCCGCTTCGTTGCCCCTACCAGATATATCGGAATTTCCAGCTTCTTTGCATTTTGGGTGAATGTTTCCAGCTCTGTTCCGACTGCTATTGTACCGGAATGATAGCTCTCTATCATAACTGCCTTGATGGTCTTGTCCAGTTCCGGATAGCACATTCCCGGATAACTTCGTATCCATTTTATAAATTCCGAATGCTTCTGTAACCCATGGTATTCTATGTCGGGAAGTTCTCTGCAAGTATCTTTTCTTGGCGGCATTACGCAGTAGTCTCCTTTCTCGTCATAGACTCCCACATATGCCTGATGCATACTGTATAGTTCATCCTCAAAGGTCTGATGTGCCAGTACCTTTCTTGCCATATGCACATAGGTCTTTTTGTCTTTGTTCTGATAGACAACACTGACCCCTGCTATTCCTTGCCGAACCGTTTCAACACCAAACCGAAAATTCTCTAATCCATTTGCCCGTAAATCCTCTAACGGATAATTGCTGGATACTAAAACCACAGGAAGCAATATCTTCTGCAACGCCCAATCCAGCATGGCTGCCGTATATGCCAGCGTATCGGTTCCATGACAGATTATAATGCCTTGGTATACACCTTCCTGTATACATACTTTAACCTCTTGTATCAGCCGATTTAAATAATCACCGTTCAAATTCTCACTTAATATCTGATATGGCATCCTGACTTCAAACGATACATCTTTTGCCTGTACCGGATATTGTTCCCGATACTTTTCTATAATTAAATAGGGAGTCTCCCGGTTAGGTGCAATCCATCCCTGCTCACATTTGCTTCCGATGGTTCCTCCTGTAATAATAACAGCCAGTTTCATAAGTTTCCTCCGAATCAAATTCAAATTTATCTCACTTTTTCTCAACATAACAAAGTCTTTGTTGACTGTCAACCCTTTTCAGTGTACTATGAGATAAGTACTATGATGGGTACAACACTAAACGATAAAGGGGGATTATCATGGGATTTCAATTATCCAATGATGATGACGATAAGTCATCTGTTAACACCAGTCCGAGAATTCATTCAACTCCGGACACATCTTCAAATTATTCAGACCTTGACTTCAATCCAGAGGAGGATAACAGCGTATTCATAGCAAATCAGTATCAGCATACCGCACCGGTCACACCAAGCTATAGTACCTCTTCTTCTTCCGCAGCGTACAAAAATTCTTCATTTCCACCACTTCTAATGATTGTTGGAGTGTTATGTAATGTTATTTTCTTAATTCTTGCAGCATTTGTATTCAAAAAAATTGGCACCGGTACTTACACAGATGCAGAGCTTTTAAGTCAGCTTTCCAGCTATAGTGCATTGACGATTATCGGAAATCTCCTGTTACTTGCTGATGCAATTATCATGGTTGCAAAGGGCAACGGCTTCAGTTTGATTGTTTGGTTCTTTCTGTTCCAGCCTGCGTATTACTATAAACGATGCAGCAGAAACGGTGATTCCAGCTTAATTGCTACTATATTGCTTTTTGCCTTAATTGCTTCTGCCGGTTTTTATATGCAAACCATACTTTCACTTGCCCAAAATGGTTCTGCCACAATGCAAGGGGATGCCAGTGCTACTACAGAAGTAATTTCCATGACAGAGGATGAGTGCAGGGAAATGTTTAGCAAGTATTATTATACTATTAATGATAAAGAATACTATATGCTCACCATGATTGAATCAAATGTTTCAAACCCTACTTATTCTTATGTTGCCGCAACCACAGGGGAACCGGCACATATATCTGTAAAGGGTGAAACTACTATTAACGGTTCGTCCCAGAACATTGAATTACGTTTTAATTACAGAACCTTAGATTTACAAGGCTATACACTTGGGCTAAAGACCTACACCAGTTCTGATGCTACCGCCTCCTTACAGCGGAAAATGCTTGAAAATACTCCACCGCAATAGCAAAAGAATTATAATTTATAACTTATAAATAACAGTAACCACCGGCAAGTTTGCCGGTGGTTTTTTAGGCATCATAAGCTATACCCCTACGGATTTCTTAAACTCCTCCATGTCCATAACCATAAATTTGCCCCACCATTTTTTCAAAAAACACTATTTACAAAGAAAAGCCCCATAAACACTCGGTTTATAGGACTTCTCTTTTATCATTTTGAAGCTTAAATCTTAGCTATTATACAATACCTTGTGCATTCATAGCATCAACAACCTTTAAGAATCCGGCAATGTTAGCACCTGCTACATAATCACCTGCGGTTGCATACTTCTTAGCAGCATCATCGATATTGTGGAAGATATTTTCCATAATACCCTGCAACTTAGAATCAACCTCTTCAAAGGTCCATGATAATCTCTCGCTGTTCTGGCTCATTTCCAATGCGGAAGTAGCAACACCACCGGCATTTGCAGCCTTACCAGGTGCAAAGAGGATTCCATTTTCCTGCAAATACTTTGTAGCATCCAAGGTTGTAGGCATGTTAGCACCTTCTGCAACTGCGATACAGCCATTTGCTACCAACTGCTTTGCATCATCAATTAATAATTCGTTCTGTGTTGCACAAGGAAGAGCAACATCACACTTAATTGACCATACACCACGTCCCTCATGATACTGAGCACTTGGACGAGCTGCTGCATACTCTGTCAATCTTGCACGCTTTACTTCCTTTACTTCCTTTAACAATGCAACATCAATTCCTTCTGGGTCATATACCCAACCGGTAGAATCAGATACGGTTACTACCTTAGCACCCATCTGCTGTGCCTTCTGTGCTGCATAGATAGCAACATTACCAGAACCGGAAATACATACTGTCTTGCCTGCAATATCATGACCATTGCACTTTAACATTTCTCTGGTTAAGTACAACAGACCATATCCTGTAGCCTCTGTTCTTGCTAAAGAACCACCATATGATAAGCCCTTACCGGTCAGTACACCTTCATATAATCCACGGATTCTCTTGTACTGTCCATACATATAACCAATTTCTCTTGCACCGGTTCCAATATCACCAGCAGGTACGTCTGTGTCTGCACCGATATACTTACACAGCTCTGTCATAAAGCTCTGGCAGAAAGCCATAACTTCTCTGTCTGACTTGCCCTTCGGGTCGAAATCAGAACCACCCTTACCACCGCCGATTGGCAGACCTGTCAGGGAATTCTTGAAAATCTGTTCAAAACCTAAGAACTTAATAATACCGATATTTACAGATGGATGAAGTCTCAAACCACCCTTATAAGGTCCGATTGCGGAATTGAACTGTACACGGTATCCGGTATTTACCTGAACCTGTCCCTTATCATCAACCCATGGTACACGGAACTTAAACTGACGCTCTGGCTCACACAGACGCTCCAGTAAAGCATCCTTCTTAAAAGCCTCTTCATTTGCTTCAATAACCGGACGAAGAGAATTTAATACCTCGTCTACTGCTTGTAAAAATTCTGGTTCACTTGCATTTTTCTTCTGTACCAATGCAAGCACGTCATCAACATATGACATCACAAACTCCTCCTTTTAATATTACTCCTTTGTGCAAAAACATATATCCGCATCATCCACTGAGGTCGCGAACTCACATGGTCAAAAAAACTCTGAAACAAATAACGTTTCAGAGGATAGATGCTACGCCTTTGTACCGCCTATTATTATAGTATACTTTTCACAGTATTTCAACGTAAAATATCATAAGAATTTATCAAAAACTAAGAAAGTGGAACTCTTTCATTCAAATAGTTAAATATCTTTTGTCCAAATTCACGTTTATTACTGAAATGCAGTACATATTTCTGCTTGCCAACCTGAATCTGTATCATAAAATAATCTAAATCCGGAGATGGTTCAATCCATTGCAAGCCGGTAACTTCCGTATACGGAATCACACGCTCTCCGTTGTGAAGGATTAAATGTATATGCTCTTCCGTAAATTCATAGGTAATATCATATGCCTGTATCCGCAGGGATGCCCGAATCAGATAGACACCATAAAATGCCGCTACCGCCGCAACTGCAATTACTAAAAACCGCATGGCAGGCAACTTCCATACAATAATCATTCCCAAAATACCCAGCAACAAGAATACGCTTCCCAAGATTCGGTAGCCCTGTCTTCCGGCTTTACTCTTTTTTACTGTATATGTTAGTTCCATCTGCTACCTCCTTTTTACCTCGCTGGAATGATGGTCATTGTTTTCGCTGAAGCCCTACCTCGCTGTCGCTCGGTCACCGGCTTCGATTTCTACCTCGCTATCACTCGGTCATCGGTTTCGCTGAAGCCCTACCTCGCTGTCGCTCGGTCATCGGCTTCGCCTTATACAACATAGCGGTAATTAATTGCTTTGTATGCAAGCATACAGCAATCATTACCGCTATGTTGTGCATGGCTTCAGCTTATCTGTATATGATATCTTCTCTTCCTGGTCCGTTTGATATCATTGTGATAGGGAATCCGATTTGTTCTTCTACAAATTCAATATATTTCCGGCAATTTTCCGGCAATTCCTCGTATTTCTTAATTCCGCGAATGTCGCATTTCCAGCCCGGTAAATTCTTCAAAACAGGCTTTGATTTTTCCAACAGATTCGTGGTTGGGAAGTCGGTTGTAACTTCTCCGTTTACTTCATATCCTACGCATACCGGTATTTCATCCAAATATCCCAATACATCCAAAACGGTAAATGCAACATCGGTTGTTCCCTGAATCCGGCAGCCATACTTTGATGCTACGCAGTCAAACCATCCCATTCTTCTAGGTCTTCCTGTCGTTGCACCATATTCACCGCCGTCACCGCCGCGTTTTCTTAATTCATCTGCAACTTCCTCATCCAGAATTTCGCTTACGAATGCACCGGCACCGACTGCACTGGAGTATGCCTTACATACGGTAATAACCTTCTTAATCTCATATGGCGGAATACCTGCACCAATTGCTCCGTATCCTGCAAGTGTTGAAGAGGATGTTACCATTGGATAAATTCCATGGTCCGGGTCCTTTAAGGAACCTAACTGTCCTTCCAATAAAATATTTTTACCCTCTTTGATTGCCTGATACAAATATGCAGAGGTATCACATACATATGGCTCAATCATTTGCTTATACTGCATTAATGTCTCAAATATTTCGTCTGCCTTTAATAACGGTTTATGATATAAATGCTCCAGCAATACATTCTTTTGAACCAATACACGCTCAATCTTTTCCTTTAATGCATCCTCGTCAAACAGTTCACTTACCTGAAAACCGATTTTTGCATACTTATCTGAATAAAATGGTGCAATTCCCGATTTTGTAGAACCAAATGATTTTCCGGCTAATCTTGCCTCCTCATAGGTATCAAACAATACATGATACGGCATAACCATCTGAGCCCGATTCGATACTAAAATCTTCGGCTTCGGCACACCTCTTGACACTATTTCCTCAATTTCGCCAACCAGCTTTGGAATATCCAATGCCACACCGTTTCCGATAATGCTCGTTGTATGATTATAAAATACGCCGGACGGAAGTGTATGCAATGCAAATTTTCCGTAATTATTTACGATTGTATGACCTGCATTTGCTCCTCCCTGAAACCGTACAATAATGTCCGATTCCTGTGCCAATGTATCTGTAATCTTTCCTTTTCCTTCGTCGCCCCAATTTGCTCCGACAATTGCCTTAACCATAATATCCTCCTGATGTATTTCCGTTAAAATTCTTTTTTCGTTGTCCTTCTATTCACCACAACGCATTTTTAAGTATATCTTACATCAGTCCATAAGTAAAATCAATATTGTTTATACAATCCATAAGCATAGTTTATATGCATCTATTGCAAAAGCTCCATCAGCTTTCCGGCAGCAATTGACAGCGGCAGCCGTTCATCATTTACCACACAAATTTGCCGCTTCGGTATCTGTTTATCAAATTGCAGGACAAATAGCTCGTCTGTCTGGATATATCGTTCTGCAAAATCCCGAACCACGCATCCGATGCCAAGATTCTGCAATGCAAACTGAACAATCATGTCACTGGTTGCAAGCTCAAATTCCGGTTCTAATGTCACTTGATTTTCTGCTAAAAATGCATCCACGTATCGTCTGGTACTGGTATCCTTTTCCAGACAGATAATCGGCATACCCGCAAGATTTTCATACCGAAGCATTTTCTGCTTATAGCTCCAGAAGCGGCTGCCTGCCACAAATACGTCCTGAATTTCCCGAACCGGCAGCACACACAGATGCCGTTCTGCCTCAAAGGGATTACTGACAATTCCGAAATCAATCCGCCCTGCCCGCAAATGTTCAATTGTCTGCGGGGTTGGTGCATTCGTAACCGTAACCTTAATATCCGGATATAAATGATGGTATTTCCTTAAATATGGCAACAGATAGAATTGCAGCGTCATATCACTGGCACCAATTCGTATTTCTCCCGTCCGCATATTCAGCATTTCCTGCAGCTTCTGCTCTCCTAACACAATCTGCTCATATCCGTTTTTTACATAAGAAAAAAGGGTGTCCCCTTCGTTGGTCAGTTTCACCCCTTTTGCGGTTCGTATAAACAATTTCGTTCCAAGTGCAAGCTCTAACTGCTTAATTCCCTGACTTACCGCAGGCTGGGAGAGACATAGCTCTCCTGCCGCCGCAGTAATGCTCTGGTCTTTTGCAACATGATAAAATATCTTATAGTATTCCAAACTAATATTCATATATCACTCCGACTCTGACACTTCCGTTCTTTATACGTTATCCTGTTCTTAGACATTAATTTCTGCAACCATTCCTAAAATGTCCTTGTTGCTATCCAAAATCGGCTGTACCACCTCAGCTAAAAATTCCTCTGTCTGCTGTGGTGCTCTTCCTACAAAATTCTTTGGCTCTAATAAGGCTTCTATCTCTTCCTTACTCATACCAAATGCCGGGTCAGCGGCAATCCGGTCTACCAAATCATTTTCTTTTCCTTCCTTCTTAACAACCGCTCCCGCTGCCATGGAATGCTCCCGAATCCTTTCGTGCAATTCCTGACGATTTCCGCCTCGCTTAACTGCATCCATCATAATATTTTCTGTTGCCATGAACGGAATTTCCTTCATAAAACGCTGATAAATAACCTTATCATATACTACCAGTCCGTCTACAACATTCAGATACAAATCTAAAATTCCATCGATTGCAAGGAATGCCTCCGGAACTGAAATACGCTTATTTGCAGAATCATCCAGCGTCCGCTCAAACCACTGGGTTGCTGCTGTAATTGCAGGATTTATGGCATCTGCCATTACATAATTTGCAAGAGAAGCTATTCTTTCACTCCGCATTGGATTTCTCTTATATGCCATTGCAGACGAACCGATTTGATTCTTTTCAAACGGCTCCTCGATTTCCTTTAAGTGCTGTAACAAACGAATGTCATTTGAAAATTTATGTGCACTCTGTGCAATACCGGACAATACATTCAGGATTCTGGAATCTACCTTCCGGGAATAAGTCTGTCCCGATACCGGATAGCAGGCTTCAAAGCCCATTTTTTCTGCTATCTTCTTATCAATCTGGCGTACCTTTTCATGGTCACCGTTGAAAAGCTCCAGAAAGCTTGCCTGTGTTCCGGTCGTTCCCTTAGAACCTAAGAGCTTCTGCTGCCCAATCATGTATTCCAAATCATTCAAATCCAATAATAATTCCTGCATCCAAAGTGTTGCACGTTTACCGACAGTGGTTGGCTGTGCCGGCTGAAAATGTGTAAATGCAAGTGTCGGCAAATCCTTATAGGTATTTGCAAACTTAGCCAGCTCATTTATTACATTAATCAGCTTTTTCCGTACCAGCTTCATTGCCTCTGTCATGATGATAACATCTGTATTATCACCTACATAACAACTGGTTGCACCCAGATGAATAATACCGGCTGCCTTCGGACACTGTTGTCCATATGCATACACATGGCTCATAACATCATGCCGCACCAGCTTCTCACGAGCCTGTGCAACCTCATAATTAATATCGTCTGCGTGTGCCTTTAATTCATCAATCTGCTCCTGCGTAATTACCGGCTTTCCGTTTTCACTCAGTCCTAACTCCTGCTCGGTTTCAGCTAATGCAATCCACAGCTTTCTCCATGTCTTGAATTTCATATCCGGCGAAAATATATATTGCATTTCCTTACTTGCATAGCGTGCAGATAACGGACTTTGATAAATATCGTGATTACTCATTTGACTTCCTCCCAATGTTCTTATTTCCTCGTTTTATTATTTCCTCGTTTGAATGCTTCATGCTCTCCGCGAATGTCCTCTGTCGGCGGCTTAATCGGATAATTTCCGCTAAAGCACGCATCGCAGTAGCCCTGACTGCCGCAAATCAGCTCCGGCAATCTATTTAACTCAAGATACCCTAAGGAATCCGCACCAATAATCTTACAGATTTCATCCACCGTCTTATTATGTGCAATCAACTGGTCTTCATCCGGTATATCGGTTCCGAAATAACATGGATGCAAAAACGGAGGCGAACTGATTCTTACGTGAACCTCGGTTGCACCTGCATCCTTTAACATACCAACGATTCTGTCACTGGTTGTTCCACGTACAATCGAATCATCAATCATTACTATCCGTTTTCCCTTAACAACATCCTTCAGTACATTTAACTTGACATTCACACTGGATTCCCGCTGACTCTGCTTCGGCTTTATAAAGGTTCTGCCTACATAGGTATTCTTAATAAATGCGGTTCCATACGGAATCCCGGACTCTAATGCATATCCCATAGCGGCGGCATTTCCGGATTCCGGAACACCTACAACCAAATCCGCCTCTACCGGGTGGTCCTTTGCCAGACAGCGTCCCGCAATAATTCTGGATTCATAGACACTCATGCGGTCAATATGACTGTCCGGACGTGCAAAATAAATATATTCAAAAATACACCTTGCCTGCTTTTCCTGACACATATCCTTTACAGACTGGATTCCGTTATCCGGTGAAATCGTTACAATTTCCCCCGGCTCTACATCACGAATGAACTCTGCTCCTACCGTATCCAATGCACAGCTTTCCGATGCCAGAAAATATGCATTGCCCCGCTTTCCGATACAAAGCGGACGAAAACCAAACGGGTCTCTTGCACCTATCAGCTTTCTCGGACTCATAATTACAAGTGAATATGCACCTTCTATTTTCCGCATGGCTCTGGCAACAGCCTCCTCTACGGTACTGCTGTTTAACCGTTCCCTTGCAATATGGTATGCTATGACCTCTGAATCAATCGTTGTCTGAAAAATAGCTCCGGTATATTCCAATTCCCGTCTTAACTCCGGTGCGTTTGTCAGATTTCCGTTATGTGCCAGTGCCAATGTACCTTTTACATAATTTAAAACCAATGGCTGGGCATTCTCTCTGGTACTCGAACCTGCGGTGGAATACCGCACATGACCCACACCGATATTTCCCTTTAACTTCTCCAGATTTTCAGGTTCAAATACTTCATTTACCAAGCCCATTCCCTTGTAAGACAGTACCTTTCCCTTCGGTCCTTCCGTATCGGATACTGCAATACCGCAACTTTCCTGCCCCCTGTGCTGAAGTGAAAACAACCCATAATAGATGGATGGTGCCACATCTTCTCCATCAAAATCATACACACCAAAGACTCCACATTCTTCGTGCAACGCTTCTTCCTCATACGTGTAATCCATAATCTGCTCGGACATTCCTGTTCTCCTTGTCATTCCTTCTTTTGTCAGTTCCTTGTCAAATTCAGTCATCAATTATTATGTCCTTTTTCCCATTAACTGTCAATGGGGGATTCCGCTTTCTGTAGGTTTTACCAATTCCCTCTTTCACATCATTTGGTGATTTGTTATAATAAACAAAAATGCAATCTATAAGGAGGATAAACCATGGCAGAAAAAAGAAAATACAGACGGCTTCCACTGACTCTGACCCTTGATGTTTCTTCCCTGTTTAATCAGGATGAAGAATTGCAGATTGATACTGCCACGTTTAATGTATTTAATATTTCCAAATCCGGCATCGGCTTTACTTCTACTTCCGTTTTACCTTTGGGATATTATTTTAATGCCACCATACAATTTGACGGTTCGGATGACCTGTTAAAGTATGTAGTAAAAATCATCCGGACAGAGGAATTAGAAGCAGGCGAGCATCTATATGGCTGTGAATTTGTCGGTCTTGCCAGCATTTACGATTACCTGTTCGAGCAATATGAATCTCATATAGACGGTCAGCCGCCAATGTAACACACACGGACATGATTCGGGGAATCCATCTGAAAGGACAGGATTCCCCGCTTTAATTTTGCAGTTAAAATCCTTGTGCAAGCCGCATCTATCTGCTCTTTTGTTATCGTGCCATTCTGTACTGCCTCCATAACTCCCTGATAGCAGTTATCGTATTCATCCGGCATCAAAATCATATCACAGCCTGCCTGTACTGCCATAACAGCCGCTTCTGCCTGTGTATAATTATCTGTAATCGAACCCATCTGAAAGGAATCTGTAATTACAACACCTTCATAGCCCAATTCCTCCCGCAACAGACCTGTAACCACTGCATTTGACAGGGTAGACGGTGTATCTGTCTCTAACTCAGTCAAGACCAGATGGGAAATCAAGATGGCATCGGTATCTTCTTCTATCGCTGCTGCAAAGGGCAGAAATTCCCTTGTCCGCAATTGTTCTAACGAAGTACCTACAAATTGCAGATTTTTATGCGTATTTCCGGTTACATCTCCATGTCCCGGAAAATGCTTTGCAACCGCACTCACACCCTGCTCCTGTATGCCCTTAACTTCTGCTGCCACCATATCTGCAACCAAATTTGCATCCGTACCAAAGGAACGATTGCCGATTTCATAATTTGCCGCCTGTGTCAATACATCTGCATCCGGTGCAAAATCCATGTTAAATCCCAGATTGGACAATCCTTCTCCCAAGGTCACACCTGTTTCGTATGCTTTCTGACTGTCTCCGGAATCTCCGATTGTCCGCATCGGTCCTACATTTTCCATCGTAATTCCCTCTGCACTTCCCAACCGGCTAACCACTCCGCCTTCTTCATCAACACCTACAAATAGCGGAATCGTTGAGGACTCCTGCAGTCCACGTATTACTTCCTGTACCTGTGCATCTGATTGTATATTTTTTCCCATCAGAATGACACCACCTGGTTGATAGCTCTGTAGATTATTTATCTGTTGTTGACCGACATTTGCATTCCCGTTTGATAATCTTGCTTTCGGATTCTGCAGATTTCCCAGTGTTACATAGAATAACTGTCCCACCTTTTCTTCCAGCGTCATCGACGCAACATAACGTTCTAATAACTGCTGCTGTGTCGGTGTCACATTTTCATCACTTACGGTCTGCATCATCACCGGCTCGGACACAGATATACGCAAAGGCTCCTGCATCCCACAGCCGGTCAGCAGCAATAAGCCTCCCAGTATTCCTGCCAGACCCTTTATCCGTTTTTTCTTATTCTGCCATTTGTATTCCCATTTCATTGTATTACGCTCTCTTTTCTCTCTTTCGTACCTGACTCCTGCTTTACCAAAGCAAAACATCCCACCATCCATATAGACAGTGGGATACTTCGTCTTTTTATAACAGCTCCTTCAGCATTTTGTTTACTGCTCCCGGGTCTGCTTTTCCTTTCATTGCTTTCATGGTCTGTCCGACTAAGAATCCGATTGCTTTCTCTTTTCCGTTCTTATAGTCAGAAACCGACTGCGGATTTGCGGCAATCACTTCTTCAACCACACTTCGCAATGCCCCTTCATCATTTACGGTTTTTAAGCCATGTGCTTCTACATATTCCTCCGGATTAACATCCTGTTCAAAAATCTGTTCAAAGACTTCCTTTGCCACAGTACCGTTAATCTCCTTTGCCTCTACCATCTGAATCAATTTTGCCAGATTTTCGGCAGAAAATGACAATTCATCTGCTTCCTTTTCATGCTCCTTTAACAGCCGCATGGTTTCCACCATCAACCAGTTTGAAACCTTCTTCGGTGCAGCACCCAATGCGATTGTCTCCTCAAACAAATCTGCCATCTTCTTAGAAGCCGTAATAATATCAATATCATATTCCGGAATATCGTATTCCTGCTTATATCTCTGCTGCTTCTCTGCACGCAGCTCTGGCTGTCTTGCCTGAATTTCCTCCAGCCATTCATCACTAATGATTATTGGAACTAAATCCGGGTCCGGGAAGTACCGGTAATCCTGTGCATCCTCTTTAGAACGCATCGCATAAGAATATCCCTTTGTATCATCCCAGCGGCGGGTTTCCTGTGTGACAGACTTTCCTTCTTCCAATAAGTCAATCTGCCGCTCCTGCTCATTTTCGATTGCTCTCGCAATTGCTTTAAATGAATTTAAGTTCTTCATTTCCGTACGGGTACCATACTGCTCTGCTCCAACCTCCCGTACAGACAAATTCACATCCGCACGCATGGAGCCTTCGTTTAACTTACAATCCGAAGCACCCAGATATTGGATAATCATTCTTAATTTATCCAGATAAGCAATAACTTCGTCTGCGGAACGCATATCCGGCTCTGAAACTATCTCAATCAACGGCACACCGGAACGGTTAAAGTCTACTAAAGATGTATCATCATATGGGTCATGCACCAGCTTTCCGGCATCCTCCTCCATATGAATCTCATGGATTCCTACCTGTTTTTTATTACCGTTTACTTCAATCTCTACATATCCATTTCTGCAGATTGGATAATAGAGCTGTGAAATCTGATAATTCTGCGGGTTGTCCGGATAAAAATAATTCTTCCGGTCAAATTTACAATTTCTGGTAATGGAGCAGTTCGTTGCAAGACCTACAGCAATTGCCTTTTCCACTACCCCTTTATTCAATACAGGCAAAGAACCCGGCATACCTGTACATACCGGACAGGTATGTGTATTCGGTGCTCCACCAAATGCGGTACTACAGCCGCAGAAAATCTTTGTCTTTGTTGCCAGTTCCACATGAACTTCCAAACCGATTACTGTTTCGTATGCTTTACTCATGATTAAAGCCCCCTTTCCGTCAAAGTCGTCGGCCGACGATACTGCATGGTCTGTTCAAATGCATATGCAGCCCGAATCATTGACTTCTCATCAAAAGGCTTTGCCAATAATTGCAATCCTACCGGCAATCCATTGGAATCATATCCGCAAGGAAGAGAAATACCCGGCAAGCCTGCCAGATTAACAGAAACCGTATAAATATCCCCCAAATACATCTTCAATGGGTCGGAAAGGCTTTCGCCTAACTTCAATGCGGTTGTCGGTGCAACCGGTCCCAATATTACATCATAGGCTTCAAACGCCTTATCAAATGCCTGCTTAATCAATGCCTTGGTTCTTAACGCTTTAATATAATATGCATCATAATAACCGGAGCTTAATACAAAGGAGCCAAGCATGATTCTTCGCTTAACCTCTGCTCCAAATCCCTCGGACCTTGTCTTTTTATACATATTGTGCAAATCGGTATAGCTCTCTGTCCGATAGCCGTATTTTACACCGTCAAACCGTTCCAGATTAGAGCTTGCTTCCGCAGATGCAATGATATAATATGCCGGAATCGCATACTCTACTAAGCTCAAATCAAATTCTTCTACAATTGCACCCTTTTCTTCTAATGTCTTAGCTGCCGCTAAAACCTGTTCCTTTACCTCGGAATCAATACCGGCTCCGAAATAGTCTCTTGGTATTCCTATCTTCATTCCTGCCACATCATCTACCAGTGCAGCGGTAAAATCTGTATCCTTGCGGTCTACAGATGTGGAATCCTTCTTATCATGTGTACTGATAACCTCTAATACGGTAGCACAGTCTGTAACATCCTTTGCCAGAGGTCCAATCTGGTCCAAGGATGAACCGTATGCAATCAGTCCATATCGGGAAACCCGTCCATAGGTCGGCTTAATACCGGTTACACCGCAAAATGCTGCCGGCTGCCGGATAGAACCACCTGTATCCGAACCCAGAGCATATGGTACTTCTTCCGCAGAAACCGAAGCCGCAGAACCACCGGAGGAACCACCGGGTACGCGTTCCAAATCCCATGGATTCTTTGTAACACCAAAATAAGAAGTCTCGGTTGTAGACCCCATGGCAAATTCATCCATATTTGTTTTACCAACAATCACAGCTCCCGCCTTTTGCAACTGCACAACTGCCTCTGCGGTAAAGGTCGGCTTAAAATTATATAATATTTTGGAGCTGCAGGTTGTCAGCATACCATCTATACACATATTATCCTTAATCGCAACCGGAACACCGGCTAAAGGACCTGTCAATTCTCCGTCTTTTATTTTCTTCTGTATTATCTCTGCCTGCTTTAATGCACCTTGCTCATCCACTGTCACAAAGCTGTGATAATCTTCTTCCAGTTTCTTAATCCGGTCTAAAGATGCCTGTGTTGCTTCTGCTACCGAAATCTCTCCGGATGCTATCTTTTTTCCCAGCTCTACTGCGGTCATACTCATCATGTCCATACCTGTTTCCTCCCTAGTCAAATGTCTTTGGCACCTGATAACAGCCATCCTTGCGTTCAGGAGCATTCTTTAACATCTGGTCACGATTATCACCATTTGTTACTATATCTTCGCGAAATACATTATGCACATCAAAGGTATGGCTCATTGGCTCCACACCTTCTGTATCCAGCTCATTCAGCTTACCTACATAGGCAAGCATATCACTCATGTCTTTCTTTGCCCGTTCCTTTTCTTCCTCTGAAAGTTCCAGTTTAGCAAGTATTCCTACATATTCGATGGTTTCATCTGTAATTGTCATCTGAAACTGCCTCCTTATTCCACTTTCTCTTTTTTTGTTCCCTTCTTCTCCAGTACATTTTTTAATGCCTGTAATCCAAATATTATAATACCACCGGATACAAAATATACAAACCCAAACGTTTTCCACGATAACGGTTCTACCGGCTCACTGATTGCAGTTGGTCCCATTACAATTGCATAGAAGGAACCAAGCATCATACCCACAATCAAATACATCATAGCACTTCTATGCTTTTCAAGTCCATACCGTAATGCTTTTACAATGGTAAAAATTCCTGCCAATACTCCACAGCCAAATACAAACAATGCCGGAACATATGCCATATTCAGGGTTAAAAAGCCTTTAATTGCAAACATAATCGGTTGATATACGCCAAATACCAGCATCAGGGTTGAACCGGATATACCCGGAAGCACCATTGCGGAAATTGCACACATTGCTGCGACAAACAGGTACAGGCATAACCAGACGGTAAGATTCGATACACTCAAATCGACAACACCCTTAATAAGAGCATGCTTTGAAAAATATGTAATTGCAACTACCAGTGCCGCTCCCAATACAGCAAACACTATATTTCCGTACTTTCCCTTGAAGGATTCTTTTTCTTCTACCAGAATAATCGGAATCGCAAAGAGAATAAATCCGATAAACAAAGAACTAATCTGGTAAATATGCGACTCAAAAATACTGGTGATTACCATAGCTGCCAAAGCCATACCGACAATCCAGCCGCTTCCGAGCTTTAACAGAAACAAAAACGCTGCTTTTCTCTTTTCCTTATCTTTGCTGACAATATTATTCAAAGAGCTAATAAATTCGTCATAAATACCCAGAATAAATGCTATTGTTCCACCGGATACTCCAGGTACACTATCTGCCAGTGCCATCAGAAATCCGCCTAATATTTTCATAATCATTTTCTTACTTTTCCTTTCATTTCCAATAATTTATTAGTTGTGGAAATGCTATCATGCATTCGTAAATTCTGTCAAGTCTCCGATAAGGATTCCTTTTCGGTTTTACGGTCACTTTACTTCTATTTTACCATTATTTTACATTCTTCTCTATATTTATCTCGTTTTCTCTGTTTTCATGTCATTTGCCAATTGTCATTCGGTTTCAAATACAATCCATTACCGGTCACAACAAAATTCTTATCACCTTTTGTTTCCTGCCACACTAAAAAAGTGTGTATATAAGAGTTCTGACAGCATCCATCCGCCTCAAATATTCATGTACTCTTATTATACACACCTTATATTACTTTGCAGATATTATAAATGCTTACATCGTTGCCCGTCTGCGTAACAGCCGGTATCTGACATTCTGCCTTTCATTAAATAATGCAAACATCGGATATGTTAGCTGTTCCGTAATGTTGACAATATAGGCACAATCATTTTCTACGCCCGGTTTCTTTTGCTCGTATCGCTCATGCTGGACTCTTAAATATTCCATTGCATCTGTCATTTCATAATATTGCTTTGGATTCTCCCAAAGGGATTCCAGATACCCACGCAGCTCGTCCTGCTGCTTCTTTTCAAATACGCAATGCTCCTTCAAATTATACTGCCATACCTTATTATGCGGTGCGGTAAAATAATCTGCCAGATAATGTGTTACATACCCCATGCGATATGCGGAAAGCATATTCCATCTTCCACATTCCTCCAGCTTTTCTAACCGCTGCTCTACTCGATGACTCGTTGCATCATAGGTGTGTCCCTTAACCATAGAACGAAGCATGAAATCCGGTGCCACACTTCCGACTTTAAACATAAATGCAATCACTGGTCTTTCGTTGTCACGAATCAAATAATCAGCCAGCCGCCAATGACTTTTTTTCCTCATTCATATTCCTCCAATACATGATAAATCTATATACAAAATACCTTTCCTTTTTACCCATTCTTAGTATAAAAGTAACTTGTCTGCTTGTCTATAATTTTTACATACTTTTTTCATATTTTTTTCATTTTTTCTCTCTTGTATTCATAACTATTCGGAGAAATTTTGTCTTTCTTCACGCTTTCCTTATGCCATAGGCTTTTTTCTTGACATCCCTGTTTTCGGCTTATATAATAAAAGTTAAACTATAAGTAGAAGAGAGAGGCTTTCAGGTATGAGCAAAATCATTTTAACCGGTGATCGTCCAACCGGCAAATTACATTTGGGACACTATGTTGGTTCGCTGAAGCGGCGTGTAGAATTACAAAATTCCGGTGAATATGATAAAATATTTATTATGATTGCAGATGCTCAGGCATTAACGGATAATGCCGACCATCCGGAAAAGGTTCGTCAGAACATTATTGAGGTTGCCTTAGATTACCTCTCTTGCGGGTTAGACCCTGCAAAATCACATTTGTTTATCCAGTCACAGATTCCGGAATTAACAGAATTGACCTTCTATTATATGAATCTGGTTACGGTATCCCGGTTGCAGAGAAATCCAACCGTAAAATCCGAAATTCAACAGCGAAATTTTGAAACCAGTATTCCGGTTGGATTTTTTACATATCCAATCAGCCAGACGGCTGACATTACAGCCTTTAAAGCAACTACTGTACCGGTTGGTGAGGACCAGCTTCCTATGCTGGAGCAAGCCAGAGAGATTGTCCGGAAGTTCAATTCCGTATATGGGGATACACTGGTCGAGCCGGAAGCACTTATCCCGAAAAACAGTGTCTGCTCACGATTACCGGGTACTGACGGAAAGGCAAAAATGAGTAAATCTCTCGGCAACTGCATCTATTTGTCAGATTCCGAAGAGGATGTAAAGCAAAAAATATTTAGTATGTATACCGACCCTAATCATATTAAGGTCACCGACCCGGGTTCTCTGGAAGGAAATACGGTATTTACCTATCTGGATGCCTTTGCAACCGATGCGGATTTTGAGGAGTTCTTACCGGAATACAAGAATCTGGATGCCCTAAAGGAGCATTATCAACGCGGAGGTCTGGGTGACATGAAGGTGAAACGATTCCTGAATGCGGTTATCCAAAAGGAATTAGCACCTATCCGGGCAAGACGTAAGGAGCTGGAAAAGGATATTCCTGCTATTTATAAAATCCTTCAGGAAGGCAGCCGGATTGCAGAGGCAGAAGCGGCTAAGACCTTAGCAGAGGTAAAAGCCTCCATGCGGATTAACTACTTTGATGATACTGAATTAATGAAAGCCCAGCAGGAAAAATATAATCCGGAGGCGTAGACAGAGGTTCATTATGAGTCATACTACATCAGAATCACCTTATGAAAACAAAATCATAACGATACCAAATCTGTTAAGCTTGTTGCGAATTTTACTGCTTCCTGTATTTGTGTATTTTTACTTGAAAGCAATTAATCATTCTCAATTCCCGATTATTGCAACGATTGTTCTGGCTGTTTCAGCCTTAACGGACTTGGCAGACGGTAAAATTGCGAGAAAGTATAATATGATTTCCCGGCTCGGAAAGGTTCTGGACCCTATTGCAGATAAATTAACCCATATTACCATTGCATTTTGTCTTTGCTGGCAATTTCCAAAAATGATATATATTCTGGGTCTTCTGGTAATCAAGGAATTAAGTATGATGTTCATGGCATTATATGGTACATTCCGCAAGAATAAGAAGATTTGGGATTCCGCCCAATGGTACGGAAAGGTATGTACCACTTTGGTTTTTATCATTTTCATTGCTTTGGTACTATTTCCTACGATGCCTTCCACCGCAGTTACAATTCTTATGATTATCTGTGGTATCGCATTAGCCGGAAGCCTGTTCATGTATATTCGTATGTTCTGGCATTTGAATTCTAAATATTATGCCCGGAAGCATTCCGAAGCGGATGATGATACAAAAACCGATACAAAGTCGGAATGTGAACAAAATAAACAACAATAAAATCAGAAGCTTGAAGCCGGAACAGCATGAGACTCATAAAAAAGAACGTATCATCTACGTTCTTTTTTCATGGACAATATCCATGCGTTTCGGTAAATTCATAATCCCGAAACAATGCATCCACTGCCATCTGATATTCCGTAAATCGATTTGCTTTCCGAACCTTCTTTAATGCCCGTTTTGCATCTTCAAATATGGTTCCCCAATAATTCCATAGTTCCTTCATTTTAAACAGGGTATTTCGTTCTCCGAATGAAATCTGCTGATAGCTCTCTAATACATCATCGTGGAAGTCTCGCAGCTCTGTCTTTGTCAGGGCTTCACCGCCCCGGATTTCTCTTGCCAATGCCGGATTTGCCAACAGTCCTCTTCCAAGCATCATTGCCTGTAATGCAGTACCCGCATAGGTCTGTTCCATACGAGCCGCGTCCTCTTTGCAAAAAATATTGGCGTTATAGCAGATTGGCTGTTCCAATGTCAATGCCTGTTCAAATGCTTCCATTCTGGGAAGTCCTTTATAAAAATCACTCCGATACCTCGGATGTATAATAACCTCCGCAATCGGATATTGTTTATAGACCTCCAAAAGCTCCCCGAAATCTATATCCTCTGTCATGCCCAGTCGCGTCTTTACCGTAATAGCCGCTTTCCACTCTGTCTTAAATACCGCTTCAAAAAAGAACCGTAGCTGCTCGGTATCCTGTAGCATACCGGCTCCTTTTCCCTTTGACACTACCGTTCCGGACGGGCATCCCAGATTTAGATTAATCTCCCGATAGCCCATTTCCTCTAATGCCTTTCCTGCCCGGATGAAGCCGTCTGCACTACAGGTCAATACCTGTGGAACTAGTGGGATTCCAAGATTATTTTCCGGAAGAACATCCCGCTCCTCCTTCGGTGCCAGTACACGCTTTTGATTCGGCTGTAAAAACGGGGCATAGACCTTATCCAGATTCGGAAAATGCCGCCAATATGCATTTCTATAGATATACCCTGTAATTCCCTCCATGGGTGCAAAATATAGTCGCATAGATTTACTCCTCATTCATCTTTACCAGATGCTCCGGTTCCAGACCGGAAAGCTGCATCATCGGTTTCCACAAAATCACATGAAACAACGCAACTGCCCGTCCGACTCCAACCATTGCCACAATTGTTCCCAGTCCGATTCCGATTAGTTTTCCCCGGCAGATAAGTCCAAGTGTCACAGATAATGCGATACATCCAATATCAAACAGATTCTTGGTAAGTCCTAAGCTCTTTCCGGTTCTGTCCGATATAGTCTGGACAATTCCGTCTCCCGGATTTGGCACCAGCCGCATACTGACTGACATTACTACACCTAAGCCGGTCAGCAATACTGCCACAATCAAAATCAACAGATTCAGCCAGAAATTATCCAGTTGGAACTTAATCAGATAATCAAACAAATTCAGCAGTTGGCTCACAATCAGGGCAACCGGAATCTGAAGCAAAACGCCAAGCCGGTCTTTTCCTTTTCTTATTATCAATTGAATCACTACAAATACGCAATACAGCCCCATCGTTGTATTGCCAAAATTCCAGTCCAGAATTTCAGATACGCAATAAGCAATGGAAATAATCGGAGATACACCAAGTCCTGTTTTGGTATTCAGGGTGATTCCAAATGCCAGTATCACCATACCCATTAAATAAATCAGTCCCCGCATTATTTTCTTTTGCATATCTTTTCCGTCCTTTCCTATTCCGTCTGCGTTTTCAACTATTTTTTCAAAATATCAAGCGTATGTGCTGCCGCACCAATTAAATCCTGCCGCTCACAGGTTGCCAGATGGTATTGCATAAACCATTCAAAGGCTTCCTCATCCATGCTGTTTAATGTTTGCCGCATATAATTTGCCGGTCCGTCCGGGGACAGAAGCTGCACTCTTGTAAGCCCTGCTGCCTCATTCACCGCATCGATGTCCTCTACCCTTACATAATCATACAGGTTCTCCGGCTTTGAAATACTGTGATAATCGTCCGTCAACCGCTGCTGCTCCACACATTCCCGGATATGCTGTTCCTTAAATGCATAGGTTAATACACAATATTCGTTCATGCAGTATGCTACCAGAATATACCCGCCGGGTTTTGTTACCCGCCGGGCTTCTGTCAATGCCTTTACCTTATCTTCAAAGGAAAATAAATGATACATAGGACCGAACAGCAGAGTTACATCATACTGTTCGTCTCCTAATTTTTTCAGATTCAATGCATTTCCCTGCAATGCTCTTACTGTACTTTTCTTCTGCTTTAAGATTCCCAGATTATATCGTACCAGTTCAACCGCTGTCACCGCATATCCTTCATTTGCAAGTGCTACGGAATATTTTCCGGTTCCCGCACCTATATCCAATATCTGAATATCTGAAACCTCCCGCCCGGAAGCCGCAACCGCTTCAAGGCACTTGTGAATATAATGCATCGAGGTTCGAAATTCAACCTGTCCATAGCGGGAATTCAGACGTTTTTCTTCATTGAACTTATTATAATATTGCTCTAATTCTGTCATTTCCTTCATTCCGGCATCTCCGCAATCGTACTCTGTTATTTTGAAATCGTTCCGTCCTTTAACCGCTTTGCATAATCTCTGGTTTCCTTTACTACTACGCCACTCAATGCAAATAATGCAATCATATTCGGAATTGCCATCAGACCGTTAAAAATATCTGCGATTGTCCAGACAGCCGCAACTGTCATATATGGTCCGATAAATACTGCCAGTATGTATAACCAACGATAGACCATAATACCCTTTTTCTTGCCGCCAAACAAATACTCCAGACAACGCTCAGAATAGTAATCCCAGCCAAGAATAGTTGTAAATGCAAAGAACACCAGACACAGCATAAGAATGAATGATGTTACCCGCTCCGGAAGGAATGGGATACCCATATTAAATGCATAGCTTGTTACCTGAACACCTTCTAAGCCTTCCACCTGCCATGCACCTGTCAATACAATGGACAAGCCTGTCATGGTACAAATTACAATGGTATCGATAAATGTACCTGTCATGGATACCAGACCCTGTCTTGCCGGTTCCTTTGTCTGTGCTGCCGCTGCCGCAATCGGAGCAGAACCCAGTCCGGATTCATTTGAGAAAATACCTCTGGCAATACCATTCTGCATTGCAATCAATACCGTTCCCACAACACCACCGGTAACTGCTTTCGGATTAAACGCTCCCTTTACTATCACAGCAATGGCTGCCGGTACTTCTCCAATATTACAAATTAACAAAGTCACACAAAATACCACATAAATAATTGCCATAAACGGAACAACTGCCTGAGATACCTTAGAGATTCTCTTTACACCGCCAATCAATACTGCCGCTACACATACACTCAGTACCAAGGATGCTATAATAACGGTCCATGAATAATTTCCCAATAACGGAATATTCACTGACCAACTGTTATTCGGGTCAAAGAATGTATTCACCGCAGAAGAAATACCATTTACCTGCGAAAAAGTACCGATTCCAAACAAGCCTACACAGATACCAAAGAATGCAAATACCTTTGCCAGCCATTTCCACTTTGGTCCCATTCCACGCTCTATGTAGTAGAACGGTCCGCCCAATGCATGATTATCTTTATCTACCACCCGATACTTGACTGCCAGAAGACCTTCCGAATATTTCGTTGCCATACCAAAGAATGCTGCAACCTCCATCCAGAACAAGGCTCCCGGTCCACCTGCTGCAATTGCTGTTGCAACGCCGACAATATTACCGGTTCCTATTGTAGCTGACAATGCCGTACATAAGGCTCCAAAGGAGGTAATTTCTCCATGTCCATCTTCCTCGTTCTTTACCATGTACTTCAGTGCCAACGGCAGCTTCCGCACTTGTAACAAGCCCAGACGAATTGTTAAATAGATTCCACCCGCTAATATTAACACAATCAGTGGAACACCCCAAACAATCGTATCCAATTTGACCAAAAACACATTAAATACCTTCCAGATTAAATCTGCCACACCGGAAGCATCATACTTAACCAGCATCTGCTCCAGCCATGGATTTCCTGTAACAACCATCATTTTTCCAGCTCTCCTCACTCTTTTTTTCTCTTAACTTCTACAAAACATAACAAATTAAGGCTATCACACTGAATTGTGAATGTCAAGAAAATGCCCTGTTTCCAGCCGTTTACAGCAATCCCATTTTTATTTTTTAATGTTTATCATTAAATTTTTGTTGACTTTCAATAATTAGTCTGTTATATTGCATTTAACGATAAACATTAAATATTTATCATTTATCAAAGGGAGGATATTACTATGAAACAAGAAGCCATTCAAAAAATTAACCGCATGGGAAAAATCGGTCAAATTGTAAGCTGCATCTTGCAGGTTATTACCATCATCGGAATTATTATTCTTTTGACCGGCTCTTTTGCTTGTCTGATTGCTCCGAAGGATTTCTTAAAATTCAAGATGTATTATAACATGGACATCTGGTTTGACCCGAATGCACTTGGCATTTCCCAGACCGCGGAGGAGCAGACCAACATGCTTAAACAGCTTACTTCCGATACGGATGCATCCGATACCAATATTACCATGGATGGTTCTGCCTATCTGCTACATGTAACGGATTCCGAATATGATGCTCCGGCTCTGACTATCCGCAGCTTTTTGGGATTGTTTGTAAGCTACCTGTTATACCTTATCATGACATTTATTACACTATGCTTTATTCAAAATCTTTGCAGTGCTTTCCGGTGCTGCGAATCCCCATTTGCTCCCGCGATTACTAAGAAAATGTCACAATTTGCTTTTTCGCTGATTCCATGGGTATTTCTTTCTTCTATATCCCATTCCTTTACACTCGGAGCCATGGGAAATAAATTTACACTCCAGCTGGGCGTAAATCTTAACATGGTGCTTATCATATTGGTTATATTTGCATTGGTATTCATATTTAAGTACGGTGCCATTCTGCAGCAGGAATCGGATGAAACCTTATAATGTATTAAAACAATATTATACATAATTAAGAAAGGCAGGCTATAAAGCATGGGTAAAATCATATTACGACTGGACCGTGTCATGGCAGACCGGAAAATGAGTTTAAATGAATTGTCCGAGCGGGTTGGTGTCTCTAATGTCAACCTGTCCAAAATAAAAACCGGTAAAATAAGTGCAATTCGCTTTTCCACACTGGAAGCTATCTGCGAGGTCTTGCACTGTCAGCCGGGTGATATTTTAGAATATGAACCGGATACTCCGTCTTCTCCATGATTTCTTTCAGAAACCTTACGGTTAACTTTATATTTTTTTTAGAATTTTACGATAGTATGACGATTCACTAAAATCCCTTTTCCAAGCGGTTTTAGTTCGCTATACTACACAGGAACAAATAGAAAGGAGTTATTCATGGATTCGCTTATACATATTGAAAACATCAGTAAAATCTATAATCCGGGTGAAAATGAGGTCCACGCTCTGGACCATGTATCCCTGGATATTCAGACCGGTGAATTTGTGGCAATTATCGGTCAATCCGGTTCCGGAAAGTCCACACTCATGAATATGCTGGGTTGTCTGGATACACCAACCTCCGGAACTTATATCTTATCCGGTGAAGATGTGTCCTGTATGACAGACAATCAGTTATCAGATATTCGCAATAAGCAAATCGGTTTTATTTTTCAAGGATTTAACCTGATTTCCAATCTTACCGCATTAGAAAATGTAGAACTTCCCCTTATCTATCGGGGAATGCCTGCAAAGGAACGCCACGATTGTTCCCTCGAAGCCTTAAAAATTGTAGGTTTGGAGCATCGTATCGACCATAAGCCCTCAGAAATGAGCGGCGGTCAGCAGCAGCGGGTTGCTATTGCAAGAGCCATTGCAGCCAAGCCACCGGTCATATTGGCAGATGAGCCAACCGGTAATCTGGATTCTGCATCCACAAAGGAAATTATGAAAATTCTTCACGAACTGCATGACAGCGGCAGAACCGTCATCCTTATCACACATGATGCCCAGATTGCCGCAAATGCCAAACGTGTTGTAAGAATCATGGACGGTAAAATCGAATCCGATTTTACCAGAGAATAATCAGGAGGTTAAAGTATGTCAGAACAAGTTACACCAAAAAAAAAATCAAAAAAGAAGCTCATATTTATAATTGTAGGAATTGTTATTGCCTTCCTTATCTTATGTATCGTAGGCATTAACCTCTTAGCTTCCAAGCTTACCAACATGCTGCCGACAGTAGATGTTGCCAATCCGGTTGTCGGTGACATTTCTTCCAGCATCCAGACCAGCGGAACTATCACCAGCGGTGATGTTACTTCTTATACCACATCCGTAGCTGCGGCTGTCAGCGAGGTTAATATCAAGCCGGGGCAATCCGTAAAGACCGGCGATACTCTGCTGACCTTTGATACCAGCACCTTAGAGGAGCAATATAATGAAGCAGCACTTACTGCACGTTCTACGCAATTATCAAACCAGACCACGGTGGAAACCTCAAATAAGACCAGCTCTGATTTGGATAAGGCTAAGAAAAATGTAACCGACCTTAAAGCAAAAATCTCTGCCGTAGAAGCTGATATTAAGCAATTGCAGGAAAGCAGCACCGGTGAGGACCCGAACAGCAATCTAATGGTTGCTTTGGCAGAGAAGCGGGAACGTCTTGCTTCGGTATTAGACGAAATCCAGACCATGATTGACACAAATCCGGATACTACAGCCCTTGCTACCAATCAGGATTATTTGAATAAATGTAATGAACGTGACACCCTGACGGCTTCTGTTAATAATCTGGAAAAAATTATCAGCATTATGCCGAATAGCAGCAGCAGTCTTACCGATGCCATTACTGCTAAGAGCAGCGAGCTTGCAGACCTGCAATCCCAACTGGCTCAACAGGAATCCTTAGTTACCAGTGCAGAGGCAGGAATTTTGACCTCTACCCAGAAAGAGCAGTTAAATATCTCCAATCAGTTATCTAATCTTCAGGTAGAAGCTGCCGCAACTTCCTTAGAAGAAGGCAAGGCCGGCATTGTTGCTGACCGCGACGGTATTGTAACCTCCGTAGAAATCACCAAGGGGGCTTCTGCCACTCCGGGTATTGCTCTGTTCAGCATTGCTTCTACCGATAATATGGAGGTTACCGTACCGTTATCGAAAAAGGATTTAGAAACCGTTGCCTTAGGTCAATCCGCAACCATTACCTTATTAAATCATGAATACAAGGGTGAGGTTACTTACATCAGCAAAATTGCTACCACCTCTCCTTCCGGTGCCACTAACATTGAGGCAGAGGTTACTATCTTGAATCCGGATGAGAATCTGGTTCTTGGTCTGGATGCAAAGGTTGTTATTCACACCGCTTCCCTTACCAATATCCTGACTATCCCGAATCTTGCTGTAAATGTTGACAATACCGGTTCCTTTGTATATGCCGTAGAAAACGGTCTTGTTGTAAAGAAGTACATTACTACCGGAATCAGTGATGTTACCAACTGCGAGGTTAAAGACGGCATTGATGAATCTACCGTTGTAATTACAACCATTACTGCTGATATTACCGAAGGCATGCCGGTTCTGCCACAATTCCCGGACGGCAGTACCGGAATCGATACGAAAACCGAACCTGCCACTGATACCGCCAGTGAAGAATCATAGTAGGAGGAATGGATATGTCACAATTTTTAGAATACATAAAAATGGCATTCTTTAATATTCTCTCCAATAAGGTTCGTTCGCTCTTAACCATGCTTGGCATTATTATTGGTATTTCTTCCGTTATTTTGATTATGTCACTAGGAAACGGTGCCAAGGATATGATTACCGGTCAATTAGACAATATTGCCAATGGGCAGGTTGCTATTATGGCAGTGGATACCAACAATCCAATTACACTAGATGACCTTGAGTATATTAAAGAAAATGTTCCGGGAATTCGTACCTACCAGTACAGCCAGACCGTAGAAGGAAAGGCTGTTACACAAAAGGGTGAATTTGATACTTATTTATTTGGCTGTGCTCCCGACAATTATTTATTTGAGCAGTATTACCTGCTCAGTAAGGGGCATTATTTTACCGAGGATGATTATACAAACGGAAAGATGGTCTGCTATCTGAGCGAAGCGGAAGCCATCCGGCTCTTTGGAAATACAGATGTGCTTGGTATGACTATAGAGGTAAATGCAAACGGAAGAATCTTGGAATACACGATTGTCGGATTAACAACGGAAGCCGAAAATACTTCCCTGATTAATTTTGATTATGAAAATTCTCCGATTTACCTGAATGTACCGCTCACTTCGCTGGAATCCGGTTTGGGTATGTCTATTTCCTATGATAACTATTCTGCCACCCTGCTTTTAGCAGACGATGCAGATTCCAAGGCAGTATGCAATACCACCATTAATATTCTGGAATCCAGACATAACTGCAAAGGTGAAAACGACTATATCATTCAGAGTTTCAGTGACTATATGACAACCATTAATACCGTTATTAATACCATTACTATCTTCATTGCACTGGTTGCTGCTATTTCATTAATTGTCGGTGGTGTCGGTGTTATGAATATTATGCTGGTATCTGTTACAGAACGTACAAGAGAAATCGGTATCCGAAAAGCCTTAGGTGCAAAGACCAGCTCCATTATGCTGCAATTCCTGTCGGAATCTGCCATAATTACCATGTTAGGCGGTCTGCTCGGCATTCTGTTTGGATTAGTCGGCTCCTTTCTGATTACAAGAATTGTCGCTCTGGCGGCTCCTACCTATGCCTTTACACCTTCCATCAGTATTGGTGCAATTCTTATGGCAACGCTCTTCTCCTCTGCGGTTGGTATCTTCTTCGGTATCTATCCGGCAAGGAAAGCGGCACGCTTAAGCCCGATTGAAGCATTACGAAGAATGTAGTTTATTCTTTGATTCACAATAGCAATTACAAAAATACCGCCTAAGCAGTCCGGAATAAGGAGAATCCAATAAGGTGAATCCCTTTCCATATGCTTAGGCGGTCATTTTTATTTGCAATTATATTTCTATCTATAATTATGTTTTTATTTAAATCTATATCAAAAATTATATAAAGGTTATAATTCCTAAGGACTTTAATAACAACGTCAACAGAAGAATCGGTGCAATTACCTTAATCATTACAATGTATAAGCCCTTTCTTCCAAACTTATGTCCGGTCTTTTCCACTTCATCAATTACGGTCTTCGGCTTCACTATCCAGCCAATTAAAATACAGGTTGAAATTGCCACAACCGGCATGAGGACATTGTTGCTGATATAATCCATAATATCCAGAATCTGTGCATGTGCTCCGTTTGGCAGCGTAATATCAAAGTACCATTTATTATATCCCAGACATACCACGATACCACCAACCAACGCTATTACAGTCTCAATTATAGATGCCTTAATTCGAGACAGGTGGAACTTATCCATCAAGCTTGCAACCACCGCTTCCATAATCGAAATAGAGCTTGTCAGTGCCGCAAACAATACCATTGCAAAGAATAAGCATCCAATAATATTTCCTGCTTTTCCCATTTCACTAAATACCTTCGGTAAGGATATGAACATCAGACTCGGACCGGATGCTGCCATTCCCTCTGTTCCCATAAATGTATACACCGCAGGTATAATCATAACACCTGCAAGAAATGCTACCAAGGTATCAAAGATTTCAATCTGATTAATAGATGTTACAAGATTTGCATCATCCCGTACATAAGAACCATAGGCTATCATAATTCCCATTGCTACGCTCAAGCTAAAGAACAACTGTCCCATTGCATCCAATAACACACTGAAAAAGCCCTTAACCGTTAAGCCTTGCAGATTCGGAATCACGTATATTTTCAAACCTTCCAGACCGGTTCTTGTTACCCCTTCTGCATCTGTGTAACGAATGGTAAGTGCAAAAATAGAAATTGCAATAACCAGCAGAATCAAAATCGGCATAATTATTTTAGAGGATGATTCAATTCCTTTTTCCACGCCACGGAATACAATAAAGGCTGTCACGCCTAAAAATACAACGGTTAATACAATCGGCTGCACTTCTCCTGTAATGAAACCGGTAAAATATCCGTCCTCTGCTGCCGCTGTTCCTTCACCGGTTAAAAATGCCAGAAAATACTTCACTACCCAGCCACCGATTACACAATAATACGGCATGATAATCATAGGAACCAGACAGGAAATAACTCCCAAAAATCCCCAACCCTTTTTTACCTTACTATAAGCGGTCAGTGGACTTTGCTTTGTCTTTCTTCCGATTGCAATTTCTGTTGTTAATAATGTGAATCCAAAGGTAACTGCCAGAATAATATAGATAACCAGAAACAGTCCTCCGCCATCCTTCGCTGCTAAATACGGAAATCTCCAGATATTTCCCAGACCTACAGCACTACCGGCAGCTGCCATAACAAAGCCAAGCGAGCCGGTAAATGAATTTCTCTTTTTTTCGTTTCCCATCTTTCTCCTTTCGGGGGTATTATGTTTCCCCTCTCTCCTCATAAATTTATTCTAAAAACAAAAGAATATTACTATTATATCACAACTTGGTTTGCTTGGCTATCATTAATTTTTAACGATGTTTTCGTCCATCGTTGCCATATTTAATGCCAACGACTTCATTCTTTCCATTTCGACACGGAACTGAAAGCCAAACTTCGTATGCACCCACGGCCCCTCCTCTTTCACCGCTAGAATATCATAGGTTAACAGTTCCTGCCATTTCTAAGCGGTTCTGCCTGTTTCATTGTAATAATCTATAGCCTCCTGCCCCTTCGTCTCCCGATAAGGCAGTGCAACGGATTGCGTGGGTGTCTGGCAGCCTTTTCGGATTTCTGCCATAACTCGTCTCCTTTATTTTTTTCATAAAAATAACACTAGCCATATCGGCTAGTGTCCTTCTTTTATGCATAGATATATTAATATCTGATAGTCGAGGTCAAGTAATTACCTCTTACCATCTAACTTTCTACCTTACTTCTGTTCTCTCCATAGATGCGTACACTTTTTTTACAAACTTACTCGGAAGTTTGATGTTGTAATGTTCGACGTAATATGCTAAAAAATCACACCAGATATATTCCCCATCAGAGCGAACTGTAAACCCAGAGGAGATTTGTTCGCCCGATATGCAATCTATTGCTTTTCTAAAGCATATGGCCTGTTTCTTATTTCCTCTTAAATAATTACTAACTATTTTTTTATTATAATCTACTTTATCACATAGGTATTCTTGAATAGGTCCATCATCTTCAAATACGTTCATTTCAGAAAAGCATCCGATTGTATTCATAATATCTCATCTCCATTCTTAAATATTCTCCATTTTCCTGTATTCGTAAATGGAGACCCTATTGTAATAACCCCATCTTTTGGATTATAATATGCATCATCATCCGGTGCCTTCACCGTAATTTCAAGTTCCTTTGATAGCTGTTGTGCAAAGCTGTCGTTTCCTTGTCCAACCGCACACGACACAAACCTTAAATTTTGTCCTGTAAAGTTACCGCTTTCTTTCAGATATTGTGCAAAATCATGTGCATTCATAACAACTTTCTTTCCATTTATCCATGCTTCAAATTGCTTTGGGTTTCCATGTCCACATATATCTTATACTGAGATTCTTCATCAATACTAAAAGCTTCGTAATACAGCGGGTCTGATTTATTAAACATATTAATTCTTAATTTCAATGAATCACCGTTATTTTCATATTCTAACATATTTATTCCATTATTACCAGCTTCAGTCTCTGCAATTTCTTTAGCATGTGCCATCCTTGCTTCCTTTGACTTCTCATAGCCACCGTATTTATTCTGAATATATGCACGTCTTCCTTCTTTTCCTGAATGAACAGACTGAATTTTCCCATTGCCCGGGTCATAATTAACCACACAGCAACAGTTATCATGTCGCCTGTATACATCCTTCGGCACATCTGGGTATGAATAGGTTCCAGCAAGTGCCATGCACCACTTACAACAACTTCCAGTTGCCTTTCTAACTATTTTCGGTGTCAATCCAGCTTTTCCTTGAAAATTCACATTGGCACTGATTGATGCATCTACAACACTTCGACCGAATGTCTTCACCGGTTCTTGCAAAATCCATTATATGTCGTCATAGAAGCTCTCGCTGGATACTCTGTTTACTATCCCCTGTACCTTATCCTCTACATTCATGTCTGGCGGAATAGCCTTGATGCCTAGTTCTGCTACCTTATTAAGATTAGTCTGCACATCTGCCACATACTTTGTGATGATGTCGTAATTATTCTTCATTGTCGGAGTAATCACTCGGTTTGCTATGTTGTACCAGAGCTTTCCATCCAGTAGGCTGGAGGATGATATATGATGCTGATATTAACCTGCATTCTGGTTTTCCTGATTTTGTTACATCAGTGCAACTTTTCCTATTCAACCAGTATCCAGTCTTCTGCAAGCATATCTGTCTGAGATGCCAGCCATGGTATCAACGTACCATCTGTGGTTTTCATCACAATAAACTCCTGTAGGTCGTTGATTCTCTCACTGGTAAATTTCTCATACATCTGGCATCCGAGTTTTGGAGACAGGAAAAGATACATTCCCTTTCCATTTCAACCCTGTCTTGCTACCTTTTTACCTTTCTTCAACAGTTTAACCACAATGTCGAATGTCAATCGTCCGATTCTCCGGTATGCCTCGTCAAATTGTTTCTTCGGGCACCAGCTCTCATATCCATCCGGATATACCACATGATACCCCTCATCCGCTGGATTCTCATTCTCCGGAATCTGCCAGCCCCGATACTGATTGTACTCACCTCTCGTCATTGGTTCCGCCTTAATTATCTTTGTTCCTACATACTGCTGCATTTTATATCCTCCTTATATTTTTGCATAAGAAAAGACCGTGAGTTGTTCACAGTCCTTTGCTTATTTATTATGCCATTTCAATTTTGTCTATAAATTCCTTTGGTAATCTGATGTTATAATGTTCGATATGATATATTAGAAAATCGCACCATTCATATTCCCCGTCATTATATACAAAAAAACTTCTTGCAATTTCTTTGCCGGTTAAGCAATCAATTGCACTTCTTGGACAACCAGCAATTTTTTTCTGGTTTTTAAGATAGTCTATTACTTTTCGCTTATCATAATCAACGTTTTCTACTAAGTAATCTTTTATGCTCCCTACATCAGCATATAGGTGCATTTCTCTAAAAAATCCTATGCTTTTCATTCCTCTACCCCCTTATTGAATGTTCTCCGCCTTTCTGTGTTAGCATACGGCGAACCATGAATGCACACATCTAAAAAGTCATCCAACTCATCAACACTGACTGCATCCAAATACAATGGGTCCTGTATATCAAATAAATTAATTCGTAATTTAATTATATCATGTTTTGTTTGCTTTGCAACTTCCTCCTGTTGGGGTTTATTGTAGGTTCTGTCTTTTAGTTTTAAATGCAAAAAATTATAAGTCATGTATTATCAAGAAAACGTTACTGATAATGACACTTACCAATAAATTCACAGGCAATTAGCCATTATAATCTTTAATCCATATATAAAATAACCTCACCAGACAACAATCCAGTGAGGTCATAGAATTACGCTTTCTGTTTCGGTACAAACTCTATCTTGAGAACCATTCCCATTCCATCCGCTAACCTTTTAAGTAAATTAACTGACGGATTCCTTGTTCCATTTTCAAGTTTGCTAATATCTGCCTGATTAATACCGGTACGTTCAGCCAATTCCTTCTGTGTCATATTCTGAGAAGTACGAGCATCTACAATAGCTCTTATAACATCCATCTCTGGTTGAATTGCATCATATTCTTTTTTAAATTCTTCATCCTGTAACTGTTTAGAAAGCATATCATCAAATGTTCTCATCCTTCATCACCCTTTCTATAAAATCTTTTCTTCTATCCTTTGCAATCTGTATCTCCTCTTTAGAAGTTTTCTGTGTCTTTTTAACAAAACCATTCGTCAATATTATTTTCCCCTCATAATAGAAAAAATATAAGACTCTGGTAATATCACTGCCAAACTTACAACGCAATTCAAATATTCCGTCATCTAAATGCTTGCTATATGGTTCTCTAAGCATATTTCCTTTCTCTTGTAGAATCCCCAATAATCCAAATATCTTAGCTCGCATCTTAGGATTAATAGAATCCAGAAATTCTTCTACTGGAACTTCGCCATTTTCCTTTTCATATGCTATCAGTTTAAATTCTGTCATATAATCTCCTTTGTGTATATTATATGGCATATATACCATAATGTCAATTATTCATTTAATTCTGTTACTGTAGATTATTTGATTTGTTTTTTTAAGATACATTGTTTTATGCCTTGAACCAGTTCTAAGAATTACTTCACGTTCTGTCTTTTAGTTTTGAATACAAAAAATATAATCCATTTTTCTGTTCTTTGCAACTATATTTTTTACAAATTTGCAAAATCAAAATAAATATTTTGATTTTTCACTAATTTTCATTACGCTTACTGTTCCTCATTTTTTTAATTTCTTATCCTTGCATTCTTTAATGCCGGAGTTTTCTATATAATTTTCCAAAACATTATATGCGTATGATACGCATTTTCTTGTTGATATTATGCATGTAGTGTGTATAATATAATTATAGGAGGTACAAATGACAGTTAAAGAACTGGAAAAATTAATTTCACAAGATGGTTGGAAACTCGTAACTCAGGTTGGTTCTCATCGCCAGTACAAACACCCAACTAAACCCGGAAAAGTTACAATCCCTTTTCACAAAGGTGATGTACATCCTAAGACAGCAAGCTCAATACTAAAGCAGGCAGGACTGAAATAGCCCCGCCTCACAATAGATATAAAACTGAAAGGTGGTTGTTTATAATGAAACTTGTTTATCCTGCTATTTTTACTCCATTTGGTGATATAGATGGTTATACTGTTGAGGTTCCAGACCTTCCGGGATGCGTAACTGAAGGAAACTCTCTAGTAGATGCAATCGAAATGGCTGTAGATGCAGCTAGTGGATGGGTTCTTGATGAATTGGAGGCTGGACATTCTATTCCTTCTGCTTCTGCTCCATCAGACATCACCGCCCCAGAAGGTTCCTTTGTTAATCTTCTGGTACTTGATATGTCCAGTTACTCTGAAAAGTATGGTTCCAAAACTGTGCGGAAAAATATTACTATTCCTGCATGGCTGAACACTTACGGTGAAGCCAATCATATTAACTTTTCAAGAGTTCTTCAGGATGCCCTTTTGAAACAGGCACAGTCAAAATAACTGTTATATCGATGCAAGTTAAACGGGCTTATTAAAAGATTCAATACAATAAAAAAGAGCTGAGAATGTTGATTTTTCTACATTCTCAGCTCTAGGTTCAATGCGGGCAACAGGACTTGAACCTGCACGTCGGGGACACTAGAACCTAAATCTCATTTTATTAGTGTCTGATAATCTAGCGTGCTTGTTTTTTCCTTAAACCGCTTAAATACTGCATTTTCTTAAAAATACAATCTAACAATCTGTAAACATAGCATACAGTTTACCGCCTTAGATTAACATATTTTTATATTTTTTTCAATAAACAAAAATATATTTTTATATAATCAAGAGGATATGAGAAAAAGCACTCATACCCTCTTTTAAGATTTTAATATTTAGCTGTTTCCGCCGTGTAAAGGGGTAAAATGTATGCTTGTAAACAAGCACCCCTTGACACGCTACAATTAAACAAACTTGAAGTTGTTACTGAGTCTTTTGGAAATGCTTATATGCTAATACACCAATAGGAAAAAAATATACACACCAACATAATAGTGCAATAGTACCTCCGTTTCCACTTTCTCCGCTTTCCATGCTTGTGAATACACCTGTCATCGGCATAATAAAACATCCAATAAAAAAAATGCCATGTAGTATCATCAAATATTTCAGCCACTTGTCCGCTTTCGAACTTGGATTGATAGAAAGACCAATAAATAATGTGGAAAGTGCCATCATTCCGTAACCAAGCAAATCATAATTGAATAACAGACCACCACGCTGAAAATCTAATATTCGAACGGCTTGCTCATTCAAACCGCCCAGTTGAACGCTCGTTGTCTGGGCATAATATACTAATAGAACCATCACCGCATAGATAACGGCAATAACAACACCGACACTGGCAGAAACTTTCCGTTCTTCGCAGCTTTCATATTGAAACCCTACTGCCATCATAATGTATCCCAGAGGTAAAAACATACACACGAGATATGAAACAAATGGTAAATCAGCAATCAGACATATAGCAAAAAGAAATACAGTAATTGTTACGACTACTGCTCCAATTTGGGAAATTATTCTGTTCATAATCTCTCCTCCACAACTTTCGATTTAACTAAGTGTATCATCCATACACTTAGTTTTCAAGACAAAAAAGTGTCTTCGACACTCTCAACTCCCCTAACCCCTCATGAATGAGGGGAAGGGGTTTCCCCATCTCTTTCTTTATTGTAAAATTCCATTATGAATATATTACAAGCCATTTTTACTGATTATTATGAACACATCATTTACGAACCCCATCCTCGTCCTGCTGTCATTGAAAATGTCAACAAGATGATTCATTGTGGTGACCCTTCTCACGGTGGTGCCATGTATGGCTGTCCTAACTGTGGTAAGAACTGCATCCCTTTGAATGTCACGATATAGATTTTGAGCATATTCTCGTCTAAGGGAATGTACATCAATCTTCCGTGGTACTTTATCAAACACCTTTTCTTTGCCTTCTATTTGCCGTTTTAAGAAGATTTCCTGCACCCATTTAGCATATTCTTGTAACAGGACTCAAGCGGTTTCTACCGCCTTTTGAGCCTTTAAATGATATGTATAAATTGCCATTTTTCACAATCAAATCACTTGTATGAAGGTTGGTTAAATCCTTCCGTCTACTTCCAGTCGCAACTGCCATAATAAATATATCTTTATATTTTCCTTCTCTGCTGTAATGTCTGTCGTTTCCCGTTGCCTTGCGTGAACGCACAATCGCTCTATTGTCCCTTCTTGGCAACAAATATCTATCTGTTTACTATAAAGCATTGATAATGCAGAACGTTCCATTTTAAGCGTATATACACTTATTCCCTTACAAATGGAGTTGTTCTTATTCATTCAGGTTGAAAAAGAGTAAAGTAAAAGGGCTTTCCATAAATCTTACGATTCATAGAAAACTCTTGTAAATGATGCGGAACGTGGGACTTGAACCCACACGCCTCACGGCACAAGAACCTAAATCTTGCATGTCTGCCAATTCCATCAGTTCCGCATTTGTTTTGTCGCTTGTATGTCGGAAGAACCTAAATCTAGCACGTCTGCCAATTCCGCCATGCCCGCTTGCACAAGTTCGATTATAACAACTTTTCTTTCTATAGGCAAGTTCTTTTTTGCCCAAATACCTGCATGGAATACTTACATTAAATCCCAGCGTCCGCACATCTATGATTCCGGATTCCAGCCCTCCTACTTTACTATCAATTCCACCCTTCCCGCCTTTCCATGCGGTTGCTCTATCATGTACTCTACTGTATCTTCTGCTGCATCCTCCGTTGTGTACTCTTCTGTATCTTCTGCTGCATCCTCCGTTGTGTATTCTGCTGTATCTTCTGTCTTGCCCTCTGTCATGTACTCTGTTGCATCTTCTGCTGCATCCTCCGCTGCATCCTCTGTAATATATTCTATAACTTCCTCCATTCTGTATCTTGCAGGTTTTCTTTCTGATGTATTCCTATACTGCTGCTGGTTCTGAATCGAATTGGCACCCATCAGTGCCAAGAACCCAATGGCTCCGAGGATTCCCAATATACGTCCAATCCAAACCGCTATTTCACTTCCAAATTGCTTTCGCTCCTTATGATTCATTGCAACACCTTCCTTCTGTGTTGTCCTTACCATAACAGGATACCTTATCATATCAGCAACAATCCGGCATCAAATCAGCATCACAATTCATAAATTTTTATAAACCAATTAGCTCTAACTATATCCGATGTTATACCCATCATGAAAGAACACACAATTCAGATTAATGGTGTTTCCCTGTCCGTCCGTTATGGAATATGTCACAGTCACTGTATAACCATCATATAAAGGATATTCATTTTCTTCTATGTAATCTTCTTCTAAATCCTTTCCTTCAAAGCCTTTCATGCTTTTTAATTCCACATTCCACATATCATAATAATCGGTCAAAATTCTTCGCAGTTCTTCCTCCTGTGCCAGAAAATCATCCAGCTCTATGCAGTCATCCATACCATAACATTCATATGCAAGTACCATTCCTGTTTCATCATCCAAAATGATATGTGCAGACCACTCATTAAATATGATAGAGCAATTCCAGATTCCATAGCTCATTCCTTCCTTGTCATCAATTACGAGCATATAATCATACCAATCCTCATACATATCTTCCTTTACATAGGTATATCCTCCACTCACTGCATTTAATGTGAAGGTATTCAGAGCCGCCCATGTTATATCTTCGATTTCCTCTTGTGTCCGATATGCATATGCATTGCTTTCTACCTCAATTAACGTATTCGCTCCATCACGGATACCTTTCATACGATTTATCAACACGTTTGACACCTGAAGTGACACATCTCTTACCGCATAATCCTCTACGGCTGCCGCCTGCTTGGAATCCTGCCAGTTAATCCACCATTTCGGCATCAGATAGCCGCCTGCAAGCACGCACAGAGCCAGAATTATATAACTAATTTGCTTTACTCGTTTCTTCATGCTCTCTGCCTCCCCGCAATACTACAATTACCCGCATTCCACGCGGTAAATTATCTGCAAACTGAATCGTTCCCTGATGTAATTCGGCAATCCGCTCACACAAGGTCAGACCAAGCCCTGCACCTCCCAACTTTCGGGAACGTGCCTTATCCACACGATAAAAGGCTTCTGTCAATCGTTGCATATCCTCCTTTGTCGCACCGGGTCCATCATCCGCCACCTCTAGCTGACACCCATCCGGCAACAGCTTTAATTCAATCGTAATCTGACCGCCCTTATCCACCATTGCCTTCCGGCTGTTATCCAGCAGATTTATAAGTAAGGAGCGAAATAAATCCGGCTCCAACAGACAGCTTCCCGCCTCGCACTGTTCCTCTATTCTAATCTCACTCTTTTGATAAATCGGACGCAGATACTCTGTCAGTTCATGAACAATTGTCTCCGGTGATACCGTCACAAATGTAAGTTTTCCCTTATCAATCGATACAATATCCAGCATTTTATGAGACAACCGTTCCAGTCGTTTACCTTCTGTATAAATATAATTAGCTGCCTCTGCTTCCTCCTCGGTTGACAGGGTCTGCCGCCGAATCAAATCCGCATAACCGATAATCGAAGTCATAGGAGTCTTTAGTTCATGTGCAAAGCTTCCCATAAACTGCTCCTGACGCTCTACTGTTTCCTGCATGGCATCCACGTTTTTCTCTAAATGCTCTGCCATCTGATTAAAGTCCTGTGCCAGACTTCCTATCTCATCATCCGACTTTATCATGGAACGATACGAAAGATTACCGGATGCTAACCGTCTGGTTGCCTTTGACAATTTCGATAACGGACGGGTCAGCATATACGCAATCAGATATACAATTACCAGACAGATTCCCAGCATACTGAAATACACCCTTGTATATACCCTCTGCTGTGCTTCTCTTGTCTCATATATCGATGTAATATCATATGCCGCATTTAAAACCAACTGCTCCTCGCCAAAGGATACGATACCGGACACCTGTAAATATTTTCTTCCGGCATCGTCCGAGAAATTACTGATTCTGCATATTCCGGACTCCAACTGCTGCCTTTGGTCCAAAAAATAATCCCATATATTTCCGGACTGATACAGCACCTTCTCTTTTCCCTGTAGCTGCAAGGCAGCCCATGAGGTACTGCCTTCTCTGGATAACTGTTTCAAAACATCCGATACCATATTTTCATCCTGCCATTGTCCGGATTGATTCAAAACCTGCAAGGTGTCCAGAATCATCTGATAAGAATCCCTTGCACCCTCCTTTTCCCGTTCCAAGGCAGAACGAAAGGAACCGGAGATTAACACCGTTCCTCCGATTCCATAAAATATTGCCAGCATACTAATCATGCACAAGGTTATCTTATACCGAAACTTCATAGCTTCACCTCAAATCGATAGCCTACCTTCGGAATTGCCTGTAGCTCCTGTTCCAGCCCCAGCTTCTTTCTCAACCGCTGTACGTGAAGGTCTACGGTCTTGCTACCGTATTCCAGTTCTCCTCCCCATACACGTTCATAAATCGTATCCCGATAAAGTGCCGTATTCTGATTCCTTATAAACAGTACCAGCAATTCATATTCCTTTCGTGTCAATGCCACCTCTTGTCCTGCTTTCAACACACGCATGGAGCGTAGGTCTACCGTAATGTCTCCAACCGTAATTAAGTCCTCTGCTTTCTTATACCGTCGCAGCACTACCTCAACTCTCGCTAACAGCTCCATAACATCAAATGGCTTAACAATGTAATCCTCCGCTCCCAGCCGCAGACCCTTTACACGATCCTGAATCCGGTCCTTTGCGGTCAGGAATATAACCGGGATTCCCATTGGCACCAGTGTATCCATTAATTCAAAGCCATTCAGTTCCGGCAGCATCACATCTAACAGAATCAAATCATACTGCTTTTCCTGCAATTGCTCTAATGCCGCCATACCGTCATATACACAATCCGCATAATAGCCTGCCTGCTTCAACGTAATCTTTATATAATTTGCAATTGGCTGTTCATCATCCACCACTAGTATTTTTATCATTTTATATTCCCGTATCTGCCGTAATCGGTTCAAAGGTTCGCATATCCTTATGAGAATCCTTCTCCTTCTTTGCTGCTTCAATTGCTTCCTTACAGAATACATCCTGTGCGGAAATTTTTTCCTTGCCACGCAAATCCTGCTTTACATAGGTGCCATCCGGCTGTAACAAATATGCCTTTAATGTATCTGCCAGTTGCACATCCAGAATGTGCTTTGCCTGCTCCTTTGCCTGCTTATCTTCTACCGGGAACATAATTTCTACCCGCTTATCCAGATTTCGAGGCATCCAATCCGCACTTCCCATGTAAATTTCTTCAAAGCCGTCATTATAGCAATATAAAATTCTGGCATGCTCCAAGAAATTACCGACAATGGAACGTACGGTAATGTTCTCACTCAAGCCCGGTACGCCTGCCCGCAGACAGCAAATTCCCCGCACAATCAATTCAATCTTAACACCGGCTTCTGAAGCCTCATATAAGGCTTCCATCACCTTCGGGTCACATAAGGAATTCATTTTCGCTATAATATGTGCCTGCTTTCCTTCTCTTGCATTGTCAGCCTCCCGCCGAATCAAATCCAGAACCGTATTCTTCATCCAGATTGGTGCAACAATCAGCTTATTCCAGCTTGCCGGCTCGGAATATCCGGACAGCATATTAAAGACTGCTGTTGCATCCTCACCTATGGAATCCGATGCCGTCAGGATTCCCGTATCTGTATACAGCTTTGCCGTTACATCATTGTAGTTACCGGTTCCCAGATGAACATAGCGTTTGATACCATCCTCTTCCCGTCGTACCACCAATGAAATCTTGGAATGCGTCTTGAGTCCTACCAAGCCATAAATAACATGGCATCCTGTTTTTTCCAGCATTTTTGCCCAGTTAATATTATTTTCTTCATCAAATCTTGCCTTTAATTCTACCAATACCGTAACCTGCTTGCCATTCTCGGCTGCCTGTGCAAGAGCTGCAATAATCGGCGAATGACTGGATACCCGGTACAAGGTCTGCTTAATTGCCAATACCTGCGGGTCAACGGCTGCCTGTGCAATGAATTGCACTACCGGATTAAAGGTTTCATATGGATGATGCAGGAAAATATCCTTTCGCTTAATCTGTTCAAAAATATTTTCCTCCTGATTTAATTCCGGAACCGGCTGCGGGGTGTACTTCGGATTCTTAAGATGTTCAAAGCCATCCAAGCCGCTTAACTTACTAAGGAAGGTCAGGTCTAACGGTCCGTTAATTGCAAAAATATGCTCCTTTTCTACATGAAGCTGCTTACTTAACTCCTTTAACAGCTCTTTATCAATTCCTTCTTCGACCTCCAGACGGATTACTTCTCCCCATTGCCGCTGCTTAATCTGCTTTTCAATCTCCTTTAACAAGTCTGCGGCATCATCCTCATCTATCGTCAAATCCGCATTTCGCATAATCCGGTACGGGAACGCACAGGTTACTTCATAATTCAGGAACAGCTTGGAAATATTCTTTTCAATTACCTGTTCCAGTAAAATAACCTCCTGCATCCCCTCCTGATTGCTTGGCACATGTACGATTCTAGGAAGTACAGACGGAACCTGAACGGTTGCAATCTCAACCTCCTCTGAATCCTGCTTCCAGATTAATGCTCCGATATTCAGAGTTTTATTTCGAATCAACGGAAATGGTCTGGATGCGTCTACTGCCATTGGTGTTAATACCGGATACACATCCTTATCAAAAAAATCATCCACATAACTTTGCTGTGCTTCAGTCAGATTCTCATGTCTGGTAATCACACGCAGACCATTTTTTTCCAGCAACGGAAGCAAGGAACGATTATAAGTAACATACTGACTGCTCATAAATTCCTTTGTCTTAGGAATAATTGCCTCCAACTGCTTCTTCGGTGACAAACCGGCAATATCTGCCTTCTCATATCCGGCATGTACCATATCCATCAAAGATGCTACACGCACCATAAAAAATTCATCCAGATTAGACGCTGTAATTCCGAGAAATTTAATTCTCTCAAACGGTCTTATGGTCTTATCCTTTGCTTCGCCTAAAATCCGATAATTAAATTCCAGCCATGACAATTCCCGATTTACATAGTTTTCCGGCTTCTTCAATTCCTTCTTTTCCTTTTTTGTCAACTTCTTCTCCACCATTATACGTTCCTCCTCTGCTTTAAGACCGGTCTGATTCCATATATCTGTTCAAAGAAGTCTGCTTTTTCCTTAAATAAGGCAGCCTCCAAAGTAATATTGTTCACCGTATCTACCAGAATAATCATTTTCTTATCTTTTACCTGTATATTGAATTTTTCAACCTTCTGCTTATGTGACCGGTCCAGTGCATTCGCAACCCTTAAAATAGCCGCCAGCTTGGCAACTGTAGTATAGGATGCATCACCTATAGCTGCCTTTACCTGTGCATATGCCGGAAGATACAGCGTATTATACCGCACAGCATTTGCAACCTCTTCCCGTTCCTTATGGGAAAGCCCCATCATTTCCGTAGACATAATGATACTATACGAATTATTTGCCACATTCTGCATATTAATAAATTTACCGCAATCGTGAAGAATGCAGGCTATTTCTAATTGCAATCTCTGGATTCTTCCCATACCATGCCGCTTCTTCATGGCATCAAATATTGCAAGTGCCAGCGTTGATATATATTCGATATGTGTTTTGTTGCATTTATATCGCTTCGCCATTGCCATCGCAGACGCAATAATATCATCCTCGAATTTTCTTCCGATTGCCGTCTTATGCGTGCTGTCCATATAATCTGCTACGATTCCGTCACACAGGTTAATGTCATGCAGAAAAATCTCGTCTGCCTTGGTTGTTTCAACTAATATCCGGTAAATGATAATTGCCGGACGTATCAGCGTTGCACGTTCAAACGGAATACCATAGTGCAATGCCATTTCCTGCGGAGACATATGCAGAATTTTTTCATAAATATAGTCTATCTGTTCTCTTGTCATCAGCTTGGAAAGCTTTAACTCCGGTGCAATCTTCTGTAGTGCCTGAATCTCATCCCCGATTGCAATAACATTTTTGATATTCTTATCTCCCAGATACATTGTCTTAAAGGTATTTAATTCATTCTGAACATATTCCTCAATAACCTCATCCCCATTTGTAACGCGGGACTCAATGCCGGACATCATATCCCGGACACGAATTGAGCCTATTTTAATGTTCTGCGTTGCGGTCAGTAACTGCTTTTCAAACAGCGAAATCTGAATACTGCCGGCTCCCATATCCAGCAAGGCTGTATTCTTACTGGTAATTTCATCAAATCCCTTCATGGTCGAGCCGCAGCCCTTCAGCATCATAAAACGATGCTCCGAATTACTGAGAATTGATACCTGAAAACCGGTGCGTTGTTCAATCTGCTCGATAATCAACAGACTGTTGCTTGCCTCCCGAATCGCACTGGTTGCATATGCCCGGTATTCCTGACAATCGTATTCCTTCATTTTGGATTTGAACTTCATCAGGCAATCACATAATTCATTAATCTTTTCGTTGCTTACATATCCCAAACGATACGTATCACTTCCCAATTCCAGAATATGACTGACACAATCTATTTCCCGGAATCCCCATTTTGCAGTAATCTCAAATATCTTCATGGATATATCACTTGAACCTACATTAATTGCCGCAAACATCTGATATGCCATATCTACGCCTCCATTCCTTGTTCCTGTCTTTTATACTGATTCCTGTTTTCTCTCAATTAATTTTTTCTTATATTTCTATGCAATAATTTCCTAACAGCTTAAAATCCGAGGACTCGCTCCGCACACCGCTAATCGCATTCTGTACGGAAGCATCTCCGAGGTTTCCGTCAAAGGTAATAAAGAACCGGTATTCCCATTTTCGCTCCGGCAACGGTTCTGACTCAATACTGGTCATATTCAGACCATTAAATATAAAATGTCCCAGTGCATTATAAAGGCTTCCGCTTTCGTGCGGCAGGGTAAAGCTGATGCTGATATTATCCGCATCCTTCGTATATAGCTTCTGATTGCTCAATACAACAAACCGCGTTGTATTGTTCTTCTGTGTATTAATGGACGGATTTAATACCTCCAAATCATAAAGCTGGGCTGCACGAATACTTGCAACCGCAGCCTGTGTAACATCCCCATCCTGCTGAATCTTTCTGGCACTGACAGCCGTATTTTCCATTGCAATCTGCTTAAAGCCCTGTGCATCCAGAAACGGCTTCGTCTGCATCAATGCCTGCGGATGCGAGTATACAGTCTTAATATCTGCTATATTGGCACCTTTTACACCCAAAAGTGCCTGTGATACCTCAAGGTCGATTCCTCCGACAATCGTTACATCATACTCCTGTAGCAGATGATACACCCCCGCAACAAAGCCCGCAGAGGAATTTTCAATCGGAAGCACACCGTAATCTGCTTCCCCCTTTGCAATCCGCTCTACAATATCTTCAAAATGCTCTACATTGGCACTCTGAATATCTGCACCAAAGAACTTTATCATTGCCTGTTCACTAAAAGCTCCCGGTACACCTTGATAAATCACTCTTGTATCCTTCGTAACCGATAAATGGTCTACCTGCTGATATTCCGCAGCAAGCCAGTGTTGTCTGTCTCCCAACAGCTTATATTGATACCGTCTGCTGATAGACATAATCTGCAAAAATAATTCTTCTATACTATGCCGGTTAAATTCACTATCCGCTAATTCTCCTAACCGCTTTAGTTTCTCCTGCTCCCGCGTTCGGTCATAAATTGCCTTTCCGGATTCCCGCTTTGTTTCTGCCACTTCTCCCGCAAGCTCCATCCGTTTCTGAAACAGCTCTACAATCCGGCGGTCCACATCATCAATTTCAACACGTATCTGATTCAAATCCACTTTTTCTTAGTCCTCTTTTCTACTTTCTATTTCATCAAAGTCAATCAAATCCCGATTATTCGGCACAGGAATTATCAAGTGCCTGCAACATCTGTCTTACCGTCAGACCGCTACATGGATGATGCAGATTCGGCTCTAATTCCGCCAACGGCTCCAATACGAACCTTCGCAAAGGAATCTCCGGATGCGGAATACACAAATCTGCGGTTTCAATCAGCTCCTTATCGTAAAAGAGTATATCTATATCCAGTGTTCTCGGTCCCCAATGTATCTCTCTGGTCCGGTTTCTCTCCTGCTCCACTCTATGAATATCTGCAAGTACCTCCTCCGGTGTCAACAAGGTTTCGCAAACTATACAGGCATTTAAAAATACATCCTGATTCAAATATCCGTATGGCTCTGTTTCTATATAAGAAGACACTCTGACTGCCCGATATTCTGCGTTTTCCTGCAATTGTCGAACCGCATAATCTAAATGTTCCTTTCGATTCCCGATATTTGAGCCGATGCTAAAGACTACCTTATGCCAGCATCGTTTGATTTTGACCGAAACCGTATCAATGGGAAGCATAATCGGCGCCCATGGCTTTTTAATTTCCAATTCTATACTTTTTAAGCTGTCATACTGTTGCAGTAAGCGTTCTGCAATGGTCTCTGCTACCGTTTCCAACAGCTTGTAGTTCCGTTCCTCCATAATTCTTTTAATGGTATGGCAAACATCACCATAATGAATCGAATACTCTAAGGAATCCGTCTTTCCGGCTATTCTTGTATCGGTATATAATACTGCTGATACCAAGAACTTCTGCCCCAGAGTATTTTCCTCCTCATACACACCATGATGCCCGAATACCTCCAGATTTGAGATTCTGATTTCGTCCATGCCTTTTAACCTCTTTTCCGCTTATTTTCCGGCACGTAGCATTGCCAAGGTCATTTTGACCGCCCGGAGATTCTTTTCCACATCATGTACCCGTATAATCGAACAGCCCTTCATAACACCAAATACCGTTGTTGCAATCGTGCCTTCCTCGCGTTCATTTACCGGAAGCTCCAAGGTAAGTCCAATCATGGATTTTCTGGATGTGCCGAGTAAAACCGGATAACCAAGCTCCTGTAAGCGTTCCAACTGATTCATTAACTCCAGATTCTGATTCAAATCTTTTGCAAATCCGATTCCGGGGTCTATGCATATGCTATCCCTATCAATTCCAGCCTGTAATGCCAATTGCACACTTTCCTGTAAGTCTGACAAAACATCCTCTATATAATTCTGATATACCGCTTCTTTACGATTATGCATCAGGCAACAGGCAACCTTGCCCTCTGCAATTACCTGAGCCATGGTGCCATCCCATTTCAGCCCCCAGATGTCATTTAACATATCTGCTCCTGCCTGAATCCCGGCTCTTGCCACATCCGACTTATATGTATCCAACGAAATCGGAATATCCATTCGGCTTTTAACCGCTTCTATAATCGGACAAACTCTCTGTATTTCTTCCTCACTGCTGATTTTTATATGATTGGGTCTCGTTGACTCTCCGCCAATATCCAAAATGTCTGCTCCTGCCTTTATCAGCTCCTCGGCATGGAATAATGCCCGGTCCATCTCTGCATAACATCCGCCATCCGAAAAAGAATCAGGTGTTACATTCAAAATTCCCATCATATACACCTCATGTTCGGTGTCAAATACTCGTTTTCCTACTTTCACTTTTTTTAAGCCCTCCAAATTCCAGCATTTTCAATACTTTATCGAATGATTTCGTATTTCCTCCGTCCAATAACACGTTTCTCTAGCCTTACAGCAATAGCAGTTTCGTGATAATTTATCTGCTTCATACAGTAGTTTTTTGCAATAATCCACAGATTTATCACTTTTATCCAATCTTCTTTCGTCTTTATCGGCTTTATTACTGCTATCCCAATCCCCATGCTTATGTGCGGCAATTGCCTGTATGATGCAGCTTATCTCTGTTTCAGAAAAACCACATTCCTGTAAAATACTCTCTGCCAATTGCTTTCCGGCACTGTGATGGGATTCTCCGGTCTGATATTCTCTGCATCTTCCTATATCATGTAGCAATGCCATTGCATAAACAATATCCTGCTCCAAGGGCTTTCCATCCTCCAGATTCCGTATATAGGCAATTCTTGCCACATCCAATGCGTGTTCTATCGTATGCTTACAATAGATTCTCGTCTGTTCCGCAATCTCAATCTGCTCCATACAGGACTGAAACAGAGGATGCTTTCTAATCCGTTCAATTCGTTCCATGCTCTTCCCCGATTCTTCCGATATAATAAAGAGAGCCAAATGCCAGAATCACATCCTCCGGCTCTGCTTCCTGCTTTGCCCGCTGATATGCCTCCTCCGGAGTTGCTGCGATTTCCACCTGCGAACAATACTTCTGTACCTCTTGTGCCAATGTTTCTGCCGGTAATGCCCTTTTATTTTCGGGAACTGTCAGAACATATACCTTCCATGCCATAGGAACCAAAAGAGCTAACATATCACGATACTGCTTATCTCCTAATATCCCTATTATATAAAGAATCCTTCTGTTTGTAAAATGCTTTGTCATCTGTTCATAGAGCTTTCTTGCGGCATCCATATTGTGAGCCCCATCCCGTATTACATATGGTTGTCGGGAAAGAATCTCAAATCTGGCTCTCCAATGGGTGTTTGCAAACCCCTTTTGAACATTCACATTTTCCAAACCATTTTCAGGACTATTATTCAAGACTTTTTTTGTTATCTCAAGTGCTTCTATTGCTGTAATTGCGTTATATATCTGATATTTTCCCAGCATCCGCAATTCATAATTCACATTTTTATAAGTAAACTTTTCATAGTTCAAATCCTCCGAAACCACCTTCAAAGCCGCCAAATCCGGCACTATCATCTCACAATTATGTATTCTGCACTGTTCTTCTATCACCGGCATCGCCTTTTCGTTTTCCGGATAGACTACACAGGGAACCCTGTCCCTTAAAATTCCTGTTTTTTCTCTTGTAATGGCTTCTACCGTATCTCCGAGAATTGCCATATGGTCAAGACTAATGGATGCAAGTATGGTACAGACCTGATGTGCAACGACATTGGTGGCATCCAGCCTGCCGCCCATTCCGGTTTCCAACAGTACAATATCTGTCTGTTCTTCCAAGAAATACAAAAAGGCAACCGCTGTCTCAATTTCAAAGGCAGTTACCTTCTGCTTACCGTCTGCCTCCATATCCTGTACGCACTGCATCACACGTTCCAAATACTGCGGATATACAGACTCCGGCATTGGTTCTCCATTTATCTGAAATCGTTCTAAATAGCAAAATACGGTAGGAGAGCTATATTTTCCTACCTTATAGCCTCCCTGCAGCAATGCCTGCTCCATATAGGCTAATATGGAGCCCTTCCCATTGGTTCCCGCTATATGAACCACTTTACACTGGTTCTGAGGTTCACCAAGCCGCTGCAACAGCTCCTTAATATGTTCAAGCCCCAATACGCTGCCTAATTGATTTCGTTCTTCTATATACTGATATGCTTCTGTAATATTCATGCTGTTTTCCTGCTGCTCCCTGCCATTCTCTGCCATTCCTAATCTGATGTTCTCAATCTGTTACTTTTAATCTGTTGCTCCTAAGCTATTTCTCCTAATCAGTTGCTTTTAATCTACTCTAATCCTAATCAGTTGCTTTTATTCTGCCACAGCCTAATCTGTCGCTCTCAATCGGCTACTCCTCCTAATCTGCTGCATCCTGAAATCCACTGTCATACGGAACGTGCTGTATTAACGGTGTATCCTCATCAATCGGAAGTATCTCATAGCCTTCTTCTTTTAATGTATCAATCAAGCCCTGCAAACTCTCAACGGTTGTGTGTCTTGACTGCATATCATGCATCAGAACAATTGAGGTATTATTCTGTCTTACACTTGTCATAATATTATCTATCAGCTTATCTGCCGATAATTCATTTGTCACCGCGTCTCCGTTCAACGCATTCCAGTCATAATAGGTAATTCCCTGTTCGTTCAGATACGCAATACATTCCTGCATCGGAACATGGCATACTGTATTACTGCTTCCGCCCGGAAACCGATAAATGGTCGGATATACTCCGGTGCGGTCATATAAAAATTGTGACAGGCTGCTTACATCCGCTTCAAAGGAATCTAAGGACGCATAGACCTGATTATAATCATGTGTATAGGAATGCATACCCAGCGTATGTCCTTCCTTTAATATCCGGCTGTAATACGGCCAATAGGATTCATCCTCTCTTGCAATCACAAAAAAGGTAGCCTTCACATCATTTGCTGCTAATATATCCAGAATCTGACCGGTATAAATACTCGGACCGTCATCAAAGGTAAGATATACCCGCTTGGATTCCTGCTGCGTTTCCGAATCTGGTTCTGTTTCATTCCCGGCACCGCCTGTTCCCTCCGTATTTTCCAAATCATCCCTTCCGGTCAGAAAATCAACATCAACATTGGGATTTGACATTAAGGCTTCTCCACTGGAAATCAAGGTAGTAATATCCTTGTCACTTCCCATGACCTCTACTACCTCCTGCTCTAGCCGTCCAATCCAGCCCAGCATACACAGACTCGCAATTATTGGCACAATCGTACCAGCCAGAAATCCGATTACGATTCCTTGCTTGATTCGCTCAATTCGCCTTCTTCTATTTTGACTGTTCTGTTGAGAATCCTTCCAATCCTCAGCATACTCCTGATACTGTTCCATCTCTGTCTACATCCTGATTTTTATTGTATCCTTAGTATAACGCAAAATCTCCAATCTATACAGCCCTAACTTTTAGGAATTTCATTTTTTCTGTAAGATACCGCAATAAGACAAAAGACCGCTCCGAATCCGGAACGGTCTTGCATCTATATCTGGGAGAGATTTTACTGTTCAAATAACAAGTCACCATATGTTGGGAATGGCCATGCTTCTTTTGCTACCAGAAGCTCCAGTGCATCTGCCGGCTCTCTTACGGTTCCCATAGATAAGAATACCTTATCGTGATAATATTTTGCCCATGCAGTAATATCATCCTCATAATCAGCTGCCTTATCTACCAGCTCCTTAAATGCTGCGGTTGCACTCTTTAATTCTAAGAGCTTCTCGTCAATTGCCTGAATCAATTCCTTCTGTGCCTTAGGCTCTACACCAATCAGATTAATATTCTTAGCTTCGATTGCAAGCTTACCTTCATAATCCATAACTGCCGGTATAATCTGCTTATTTGCCATTTCAATCATGGTACGTGCTTCAATGTTAATCTTCTTTGCATAATTCTCAAGCATTACTTCTGCTCTTGCTTCCAGCTCTGTCTTACTCATGACACCCATACGCTTGAATACTTCAATCGTCTTATCGGTTGTCAGATAAGGAACTGCTTCTACCATGCAAGGGATGTTCGGAAGTCCACGTTTTGCAGCTTCCTCTACCCATTCTTCGGAATAACCGTTACCATTGAAGATAATTCTCTGATGCTCGGTCAGCATTTCCCGAATCAGGGTCTTAATGCAGGCATCCTTATCCTCTGCAGCATCCAGCTTATCTGCAATCAAGGATAATTCGTTGGCAACGATGGTATTTAACATCATAGTCGGCTGTGAAATCGGCTGTGTAGAACCTACCATACGGAACTCAAAACGGTTACCGGTAAATGCAAACGGTGATGTACGGTTCCGGTCTGTTGCATCCATCTTGAAGCTTGGCAGGGTAGATACTCCGGACTCATAAACCTTTGCCGGCTTACTATGCTCTGCATATCCTTTTTCAATAATCTGGTCTACAACACCCTCAAGCTGTTCACCTAAGAATGCGGAAATAATTGCAGGAGGTGCCTCATTTGCTCCTAATCTATGGTCATTACCTGCAGAAGATGCAGACAATCTTAATATCTCAGCATTGTTATCGACAGCGGCTAATACGGCTGCTAAGAATAACTGGAACTGATAGTTGGTTTCAGGGGTATCACCCGGGTCCATCAGGTTCTCACCGTCACTGGTGCTAAAGGACCAGTTATTATGCTTTCCGGAACCATTTACACCTGCAAATGGCTTTTCATATAACAGACAAGCCAAGTCATCCCGAAGTGCAACCTTCTGTAAGGTTTCCATTAACAGATAGTTGTTATCACTTGCTACATTCGTGGTGCCGAAAATCGGAGCAATCTCATGCTGTGCCGGTGCAACCTCGTTATGCTGTGTCTTAGCGGTAATACCATATTTCCAAAGCTCTGCATTCAAATCATTCATGAAGGTAGATACCTTTTCTTTGATATTTCCGAAATACTGGTCATCCAATTCCTGACCCTTTGGTGCCGGTGCTCCGAATAAGGTACGTCCGGTCAGCTTCAAATCTTCCCGCTTCATATATTTTGCTTTATCAACCAAGAAATATTCCTGCTCCGGTCCGACATTGGCTGTTACCTTAGTCGGCTCTTTACCGAAATACTTTAATACACGCTTTGCTTCTCTGCTTAATGCATCCATAGAACGAAGCAATGGAGTCTTAAAATCCAAGGAATCTCCGGTATAAGATGTAAATGCTGTCGGAATACATAATACAGAGCAGCCATCCAAGCTGGTCTTTACATATGCTGGTGATGTACAATCCCAAGCTGTATAACCTCTTGCAGCACAGGTAGCACGAATACCGCCTGATGGGAATGAAGATGCATCCGGCTCTGCCTTAATTAATTCCTTACCGGTGAACTCCATCATAACCTTACCGCCGCCAACCGGAGTAATAAATGCATCATGCTTTTCTGCACTTGTCTCTGTCAACGGATAAAATACATGTGTATAATGGGTAGCACCTAATTCAATTGCCCAATCCTTCATTGCCAACGCTACATCGTCTGCTACCTCACTGTTTAACGGCTCTCCAAAATCAATTGTTTTTCTTAATTCCCGATATGTAGACTTTGGAAGACGCTCCTTCATTGTTGCATCATCAAATACATAAGAACCAAATACCTCTGTTACTTTTTGCATAATCCTTACTTCCTTTCCTGTATACTTCAGCGGGGAAAGTATGTCTAACAAGAAAAAAAGGTGTCCTCAACTAAGAGAACACCTTTGTTCCATACACATTCCGTACGCTTGTTACATTTAAAATATACTATCTCATCCGAAATTGCAAGCCCTTTTTCTTGAATTTTTTGGACATTTTTTATCATTTTTTATCAATTCGTGTTCCGCTCCAGCTGTCTTTTACGGAAGCACCTGATTTTTAAGCTCTGTACCTTCCTCGACTGCTTTGGCATTTTCCATGGTAATTCGTGCAATTGCTTCCATGGCATCCTTTGTAAAAAATGCCTGATGGGAGGTCAGCACAACATTCCGGAAGCTCGTCAGACGAATCAGGTCCTCATCCGTAATAATATCATTGGATTTATCCTCAAAGAAATAGGCATCCTCTTCCTCGTAAACATCCAGCCCGACTCCGGTAAATTTTCTTTTCATCAGACCGTCAATCAAATCTGCGGTATCTATTAAGCCGCCTCTTGATGTATTTACCAGAATTACTCCATCCTTCATTTTCGCAATACTGTGCTTATTAATGATATGCTTGGTATCCTTTGTCAATGGACAATGGAGGCTTATCACATCCGATTCCCGAAACAGCCGGTCTAAATCCACATATTCTACATCCAAGCCCTTTGCCGGATACGGGTCATATGCCAATATCCGCATCTTGAACCCCTTTAGAATATCTATCATCATTTGTCCGATTTTACCTGTACCTATCACACCTGCGGTTTTTCCCACCAAGTCAATTCCCATCAGACCGTTGATATTATAATTAAAATCTCTGGTTCTTACATATGCCCGGTGAATCTGACGATTTACCGTCAACAACAGTCCCATGGCATATTCCGCAACAGCTTCGGGAGAATAGCTCGGCACACGAAGCACCTTAATGCCAGCCTCCTTTGCCGCTTTCAAATCCACGTTATTAAATCCGGCACACCGAAGCAAAATCGTATGAATGCCAACCTCCTGCAATGCCTTTATTGTCTCTTTTCCGGCATCATCGTTGACAAAGATACAAACGGCATCATAATTTCTTGCCAGAACCGCAGTATCTTCATTTAACTTTACTTCCTGAAACTTAATCTTATAACCCATTTCCTCGCTTAAAGGCTGAAACCATATTTTATCATAGGGCTTGGTATCATAAAACATTATCTTCATGCCATTTCACCTCTTTCAGATATATTCACCTGATATTTTTCTTAGTATGCGGATGAATTTGTTTTTTATACGTTTATTTGCAGGCACAGAAAAAGAAGCAAAACTTATCGCCTGCTTCTTATCTCTGTCTGGAATGTTCCTTGCCGTCATCCGCAGACAGCAAATAAGGATTTTCCATCAACTATTCAACTGTATATGGGGCAATTGCTTCCAAAATATCAGAAACATCTCCGTCTTTATGGATAATCATATCCAACGGCTGAGACAAATCCAAACTGAAAATACCCATGATAGACTTGGCATCAATTGTATATCTGCTGGAACTAATGTCAAAATCACAATCGAACTTAATCAATGTGTTTACAAAGTTCTTTACCTTGTCAATGGAATCCAGTAATACTTTTACTTTCGTCATGTCACCTAACTCCTTTCCCATATCTTACCTTATCACAGCCCTATTATAACGCATTATTTTCATTTCGACAATACCTTTAATAACGCTTCTACTGTAAGTTTTGCATCTTCCATGTTGGCATTTTCTCCCATATGCCCTATCCGAATCAGCTTTCCGGCAAATACATCAAAGGAACCCGCCAGCATAATTCCGGCTTCTTTTGCAACTGCATCCAGTATTTCCTTGGCTTGTCTGCCCTCCGGAACCTCAAGTGCGGTCACTGTATTGGCATATCCGCTGTTGCCATATATTTTGTAGCCTGCCTGCGTAAGCGTCTGTCTTACATAGTCTGCCACCTGCTGATGCCGCTCATAAATCTGCTTATCCGCTGCCACATTTTCAAGAGCCGTCCGCAGACCGTATATATCACTGATTGGCATAGTATAAGGGAACCACTGGTCCTGATAATAGGATTCAAAGTTCAGAAGATTTGCATAAAAGGAGGCTACCGGCACCTTACGTGCATGCATACTGCGGCTGGCATCCGGGCTTACCGTTACAAAGGTAAGTCCCACCGGTGCAGATAATGCTTTCTGTGAACCACCGCAGACTATATCTATTTTCCAGTCATCAACCTGTACCGGTTCTCCAAACATAGATGCTACTGCATCCACAACCGTTAAAATACCGTATGACTTTAACAGTGGGCATAACTCCTCGATTGGATTCAGTCTGCCGCTTGGGGTGTCACAGTGTACCACTGTGGCATACTTAAATGCATGGTCCCGTTCCAGATAATCCCGCAATGCAGCAGCATCTACTGCTTCCTGATAATCACTGGTATACAGAACCGGTTCACCGCCATATATCCGCACGAAATCAGCGAACCCTCGTCCAAATACACCGTTATCAATTACCAGTACCCGGTCACCGGGTTCTGTGAGAGACGCACATGCTGCTTCTAATCCCAGAATCCCTTCTCCACTTAAAATATATGCAGGATTTTTTGTATTTAGAAGTTTACTGATTAATTCGCAGGTTTCTTTGTAGTAATCATAAAATGTTGGGTCCAAATCCGGATTTGTAGTCTCAAGACTTCGTGCCAGCCGTACATTTTCTCTGACTCTGGTTGGTCCGGGGGTCATTAATTTCAGCATGTCCATCTACTTCCCTTCTTTTTTCGTTTCCTATTTTTTACATTCTCTTACTTGTTTATTCTTGCAATTGCTTGTTTACTGTTATTTTCTGTGCTTGTTTACTTCTTACTTTTCTTCTTTTGTCTGTTCCGGATTGCTGGGCTTATTTACTTCTTGCTTTTCCTCTTTTGTCTATTCCGGATTGCTATTGCTTGTTTGCTTCTTGCTTTCCTATTACCGCTTTGTATAGAGCAGTCCTGCCTTGTTCAGAATCTTCTCCAACGGAACAATCAGAATTAATACCGGAATTGCTGCCAATACTATCTGCAAAGTATTACCCGGAAATGATACCAATGGCTCTAACAGATTGTGATAGAAAATGGCTTCAAATATATAATACCCTGCAAGCTTCACAAATAATGCAACTAAAATTGCCAAAACCTTGAAACCAAAGCCCTGCTTCTTTTCTACTATCAATCCAACCAGAAAGCCCATCAGACCACAGGTGATAAAGGTGCAAGGTGCATAAATGGTCCAGCTTGACATAATATCAAAAATTGCCATTCCAAACGCACCTGCAAAAAAGCCTGTTCGCTTTCCATACAGCATAGCTGCTAAAAACAGCGGAATGTTTCCTAAATGAATCAATCCGCCATAACCAAAAGGCAGCTTCACATTAACACAGGCTGTGAATACCAGTGTCAGTGCAATAAATAAGCCTGTCACTGTAATTTCCTTCACATATCTGCCTGCGGAATGTGTCTGTGCTGCCTTTTCTTGTGTATCCTTTGTCAATACCGCTTCTTTTACTTCTTTCATGTTCAAAACCTCACCTTCATAATTTCTGTTGCCTAGTCTACTATGAATGTGGCTATATTAAAATATCCAGTTTTGAACTTTTTTATAGTACCAGATTAAAATACATAGCAACGCAGGATTGCAAATGCCATATATGCCAGATAGATTGCTATATAAATCACGCCCTCTATACGGCTCACCCGCTTACCGGTTGCACTGCATATCAACATAACAATCGATACGCCCGCCAGAATTGCGGTATCTGTGATTGCTTCTATTCCTCCGTTTCCGGTCAGCTTAATCGGTGACAAAACAGAGGACATACCGAGAATAAATAAAATATTAAATAAGCAGGAGCCTACTGCATTTCCCAATGCAAGTCCGCTTTCTCCTTTTCTTGATGCCACTATGGAAGTTACCAGCTCCGGCAGAGAGGTTCCCATTGCCACAATCGTTAAGCCTACCAGCATCGGACTCATACCAAATGACAGGGCTATCCGTTGTGCATTATCAACTACCAAATCACCGCCCCAGATAATTGCAAGCAGACCACCCACAATAAATGCGAGTATCACAGGAATCGGTCTTACCTTTTCGCCATCCTCCTCTTTTTCCTCACCGGTTTCTGCTGCCTGTTCTTTCCGCTTTTTTAGGGCAGAGCGAACTACCACAACCAGATATGCCACCATTCCAAGCAGAAGTATAATTCCTTCCCAGCGTTCCAATGTACCATTTATCAAAAACAGCAATAATAGTAAGGTTACTATAATATTCACCGGCATATCCCGCTTCAGAATCTCCATATCCGTTGCAAATGCCTGAATTGCCGCACATACACCGATTACAATAAGCAAATTAAATATATTAGAACCGATTACATTACTAATCGCAATCTCATTACTTCCGCTCAGACCTGCCGTAATACTGACTGCCGCCTCCGGAGCACTGGTTCCCATGGCTACAATTGTCAGACCGATTACCACAGAAGGCACCTTTAACAGCCTTGCTACAGCGGAAGCTCCGTCTACAAAGAAATCTGCTCCCTTAATCAGTAATACAAATCCAATAATCAAATATACATATACCAGTACCGGAATCCGCTCCGGCAATGTCATACATGTATTCCACATATTCACAATTGTCTCCATGACTTATAATCCTTTCCTTCCCTCTCACCGATATTAAAATCCGGTCTTTACCAGTTGCGTTCTTCCTTCTTTCGAAGCAGTTCATCCATGTCCAGAGATTCCTCCTGTATCGGCTGTTGTTTCTCCTTCTTTGACTTCTGTTTTCTTGTTTTTTGTTTCTCCTGCTTCTTCGCTTTCTTATCCTTAGCTTCCTCTGATGCCGACTGACTGTTCATAGGCTTTTGCTCGCCCGCTGCCGTCTGACCGTTCATAGGCTTTTGCCCGCCCGATGCCGTCTGACTGTTCATAGGCTTTTGCCCGCCTGATGCCGTCTGACCGTTCACAGGCTTTTGTTTACCTGCTGTCCGTTTTCCGCTTGCAGACTTCTTATCTGCCTTTTCCGTCTGTTCGGTCTTTGCTGCTTTTGCCTGCTTTGCTGATTTGCGTTTCCGGTTCTTTATCAGCATCTGTATCCATTCCCGATATTCCAGATTCATACGTCTGGATGCCACATCAAATAAGAACAGCAGCAGTGCTACTATCAGCAGCGGAATTGACAGATTCGTTCTTGCCTTGACTGCCTCCAGCTTATCTGCAAATACAGAATCCTCATAGGTAATATAACTTCCGTTTACCTGTGACACAAAGGAAGTCAAGCCATCCGTTACCAAATCAAATCGATATTCCGGTGAATACTGCATAGCCGCTGCGGTAATCATACTGCTTTGAACCTCTTCACCCTTGCGATTTTGCAGACTGATGGTATAGATTCCAATGTCCTCCATCTCCATATTTGCCTGATATTCGCCCGGTGCAACCGGATCCAGCTCTATTTCCCGCGTATTTCCGTCTGCATCAGTGCAGACTGCCTTTACCGTTGTATCGGTATCGTATTGCTCGGTATGATAGGTTATTACCGCCGAGCTGCCTTCCTGAGCAATTTCCAGACTATCTCCGTCCAGATTCGTGTTGGACACTACATAATTTATCATATTATCCCATAACTGTACATAGTTTTCCCAATTTGCCCAATTAGCCGTCCACTTATTACTGGCATCCGTATTCCATGCAATTGTACGTCCCAGACCGTATTGCCATGTTGTCAGAATCGGGTCACCCTCGTCAGACTGGAAAATAACCGTTGCCCTTGATTTCGGGGATGCACCCACATAACCCAAGAGCGTTGGTACACCATTATCGGTAAGTCCATCAATTAATTCGGACTGACTGGTAATAACCGGAGTAAATTCCCGATTTACCACATAGCTCTTTCCGGATAAAATTATTTCCTGTGTGAAAATCTTCGGAATACCGGTTCCCACATCCGTATAGTAATATCTGCCTCCACACTGATTTGCCAGACGCTCTAACAATCTCTGGTCGGAGTCCGCTCCAACAGCAACCGTTGACAGTGTAATTCCTGCGTTATTAATCTTATCCAGAACTTCATCATACTGGTCATAATAATCCTGTCCGTCTGTCAGCAGAATAATATGCTTAATCTGTGCATCGGACTGACTTAACTGGTTCGTTGCCTCCGCTAATGCCGGGAAAATGCTCGTACCGCCACCAAAACCAATCGTTGCAATTCCATTGTTGATTGCCTCCGTATTGGATGCATTTTGCATCGGAACCGCCCAGTCGTAGGTATCATCAAATACCAGAACACCTACCTCATCCGTTCCACGCAGGGTCTTAACACCTTCCAAAGCCGCCTGCTTTGCCAAATCCAGACAGGTTGCAGAGGAATCCCCGCCTACCGGGGTTGTCATACTGCCGGAGTGGTCGATTACCATGGCAATTGCCATAGACGGAACCTCTTGCTCACCCTGCATATACATATTTACCGGCAATACGGTTTCAAGTGAAGTATCCTGATAACCACCCATGGCAAAGCTCTGGTCGCCACCCGTACAGATTAATCCGCCCGCATAGTCACGCACATAGCTCTCCAGAATGTCAAGAAATCCCTGATGAAGATTCAGACTGTTGACATTCACCATAATTACAGCCTTATATTCAATTAACTTACTCATTTCCACCGGTGCTGCGGTTGGGGTAATCTTATCATAGTTTACACCACAGCTATCCAGAATCTTTGCCAGTTCTTCTCCTTCGCCCGGATTTCCTTCTATTAACAGAACCTTTGGCTCTGATTCTACCTGTGTAAATGCACAATATTCATTGTTCATGCTGACAGTATCATTTACCGGCTCTACCATAACCCGGTAATCCTGCGTTCCGTTACTTCCGGCTGTATCCTGAAAGACAAATTGATTCAGTCCGTTTGTCAAAGATACGGTTGACTGTCCCTTTAAATTCCTGCCGGAATATAGGCTGACAACTGCCTGTGTCGATACATTACTTTCAATAGATACCTTAATATTGAAGGTATCACCGATATGCACCGTATCCGGAAGCTCCAGAGTGCTGACATAGACTTCCTCACCCATGCTCTGTTCCAGTTGTATTACCTTCACATCCACATTCTGTGAGGTGACTGCCCCTGCCATTTTCTCAATGTTTCCGGCATTCTCAAGTCCGTCTGTAATGAGTACCAGCCGCTTCGCTGTATCATCCGGAAAGATTGTCAATGCGGAAGATACTGCCTTTTCCAGATTCGTTGCCGTACTAACCGGCTGTGTTGTCAGCTCTGCAAAGGTCTTTTTCTCCGTTACGAACTGGTCTACCAGCACATCTTCACCAAATACGACCACACCCACCTGATTTTTCTTCGGCATATCCTCTATGCTTGTCCGGATATAGGTCTCTATGTCCGTCAGGTTTTCCTTATTACTGTCTGACATATCTACCAGAAAAATGGTCGTAATCTGCTTCGTTGTAAGCTTAACACTTAAGCCGCACAGCGTAAGCACCAGAAGCCCTGCGATTATGCCCCGCATCACCATATATTCTACTTTTTTCTGCTTATTACTAATTCGGATATATCGTCCGGATATTATCACTCCGGCAATAATTACCGGAATTAGTAATAACCACCAAGGATTACTCATTTCAATGCTCATGATTGCCTCCACGTTCTAGTGCTGACGCACATATACGAACCATTCTGCTGCCAATGCAAGTAACAGCAGACATAGAATCAGATTCCGTAAATCTCTGCCGCCGGACAGATTCTTTTCATCTTCTCCTACGGTTTCCGTTTCCTCTACAGCTTCTCCGTCCAGATGGGATTCCTTTTCTACCGGGAATCGTACAACGAATGCCTCCTGTTGTTCTTCCCCTTCCACCGTCTGGGCTACATGATATACACCCGCACTGGCGGTATTTGTATAGGCATTTGTCATAACCGCTGCCGGAAGGGTCGATGTAGTTCCGTCCGGAGCCGTAACCACTAAATCCGAACCATTCAAATTACCGTTAAATACTATCTTATCTCCGGTTTCATAGGTATCCTCCGACACCATACCGCCCTTCATCATATAATCCATCAGATTTGAAACCAAAATCGGAAATTCTGCCTGCAAGGCTAAATCGGAATTATGAATATCAAATCCAATCACCGCAATTCTTCTGCCGTTTTGCTCTCCGTAGTATCCAACGGATTCCGAACCGCTGTTAATAAAGCTGTCTGCCCATAACGGACGTTCATATTCCACTGCCTGCGATGCCCCAAATTCAAAGCCGGATACATAATTTGTAATATCGGTTTCCTCAAAGGACAGACTTACATTGGAAACTGCCTGTTTCTCGGTAATACCCTCACCGGCTGCAGGTGCAAAGTACATAATATTGCCGCTTGCAGGAATACTATCCGGTGTTATGCCGTCAAATATATACAAATCATAGCTGTCATTTGCACTGACTGCCGATGCCTGATTTGTCTTATACAATTCCACCCATGGAATATTCGTAATTGCCTTTTCCAGAAATACATTATCATTCGTAACCAGCAGCACACGCTTCTGTCCTTCTGCCCGAACAGCCGCATATGCCCGGTTATCGGCATTCATATCGTCCTTATTATTAATCTCTGCCATCAGCACTGTTCCCTGAAAATCCAGATTCTGAAAATATACAACCTGAGAACCGCCTGCCGGAACTACCACACTTTGTACCATTAATAAGGTGTCATCTCCGTACAGATTCACATCTGTTGTTACATCCTCACCTGTACCATTGGTAATCTTTCCGATAGCGGTTATTGTCTGATTACCGTTTTCATCCTGCTCCATACCATAGCTTAAATAATCCATTGATAAATTCTTATAATCGGTATACAGGTTCACAACGGTTGCATCAATATTTCCCAATTCTACCGGTCCATCCGTAAAGAAAATTGCTTCATAGGCTTCCCACTGGTACACCATAGACTGCACAACACTGGTGGATGCATTTGCATCCCCGCTCAAATCCGTTACAGCCAGTTGGTTCAGTGCCTTTTTCAGTTCAGACTTATCGGTTACATTGGTCTTAATAATCCCTGCCTCCTGATTTGAGGTCAGAATGGTAACCTGCGAAGTCTCACTTAAGGAATCCACATAGTTACAGGCACGCTCTACTGCTTCTTCAAACCGGGTCTTATTCTCATTATATTGGATTCCCATACTGGCACTGGTATCCATTACGATTACCACATTATCGTATTTCTTTCCGCCATGCTTCAAATACGGTGCCATCAATGCCAGAATCAGAAGCAGCACTGTCAAAATCTGAAGAATCATCAACAGATTATTCTTCAGCTTGTCCCAAGGCGTTGTTGCCTCCATGTTATTATTCAATTCCTTCCAGAGCATTCCGGAAGAAAACCGATATTCCTTTGCTCTCTGCTTTAACATATACAGCAGAATAATTGCCGGTATCAATATCAGAAAAGCAAGGGGCCACCAATTTGTAATTGTCATTTTTCTCTCTCCTTACTTTCGGACAATGATTCCCTGATTGCATACATGGTCAAACAAGAACTTTTCCAGCGGCTCATCTGCAATCATCCGAATGTATGTCAGTTCATATTTCCTAGCCAATGTTTCCAAACGCTCCTGCATCCTTTGTAATGCTTGATAATACTGTTCAATCGAGGAACGATTCAGGTTCAGCCGTACCTCCTGTCCGGTTTCTATATCCAGAAGGTTTACCGCACCTTCGCCGTCAATTTCTACCTCCTGCCTTGCCAATACCTGTATCAGAATTACCTGCTGCTTCTTGTATTTTAAGTATTTCACAGCCTCTTCGATTCCCCGCTCATCCAGAAAATCACTGATTACAATCGATACTCCGCTGCCGCGAAACTGTCTTGCCTGTATTGCACGATTCAGATTCGTTCCGCCTTGAAATTCCATCCGCTCCAATTCCCGCATAATGTATTGAAATGCCTGCTTCCCTGCCCTTCCCTTTCCTTGGGTCAGGTGGTCATCCTGCATTTCACTCACATATACCCGGTCCAGATTACTTAATACCAGATACGCCAAGGCTCCTGCAAGCTGCAAGGCAATCCTTGACTTTTTCGGTTCGCCAAAATCCATGGAAGCCGAGGTATCCACAAATATCTGAAAAATACCCTCCTTCTCCTCCATGAAGCGTTTGATATACAGCTTATCCAAGCGACCATAGGCTCCCCAATCAATTCTGCGAATATCATCACCGGGGATGTATTCCCGATAATCGGAAAATTCCACAGAGCTTCCCTTGGCATTTGACTTCCTGCCTCCGCCGATTCCATGTGTCATACGAGTGTTCATGGCAATTGCAAGCTGACCCATTTTCTCAAAAAATACCGAATCAAACAATTTCTCGCCCATGAGCTTCTCCTTATACCTGTACCTGAATTAACTGTGCAATAATCTTATCCGGTGTCACATTGTCGGACAAGGCTTCAAAATTACAAATCATTCGATGCCGCAATACCGGAAATGCCACGTACTGAATATCCTCAAAGGATACATTAAACCGATTCTCCATTAAAGCTCTTGCCTTTGCGGTCTTGATGATTGCCTGTGCCGCACGCGGGCTGGCTCCGTTTAATACATATTTCTTCGTAATATCCGGTACATCCTTCATTTCCGGATGTGTATTATAGACTAAATTCATCGCATAATCCATAACTGCATCTGCAATCGGCATATCATAGATAGTCTGACGAATCTTCAATATATCCGCTGCCGTCATGACTGGAGCGGTAACGGTTTCCTGCTGATTTACCGTTAAATTAACTATTTCCTTTAGTTCCTCCTTGGAAGGAAACCGAACATTCAGCTTGAATAAGAAACGGTCTAACTGTGCCTCCGGCAATGGGTATGTACCCTCATTTTCAATCGGGTTCTGGGTTGCCAGTACGATAAACGGCTTTGGCATCAGATAGGTCTGCTTGCCGACTGTAACTGTCTTTTCCTGCATTGCCTCCAATAATGCAGACTGTGTTTTCGGGGTCGCACGATTAATCTCATCCGCCAGAACAATATTTGAGAATATCGGTCCTGCCTCAAACTGGAACTTATTCTGTCCATCCTCTTTTACAATCAGATTTGTACCGGTTACATCCGCAGGCATCAAGTCCGGGGTAAACTGGATTCTCGAAAATGCAAGATTCATGCTCTTGGCAATTGCCTTTACCATCTGTGTTTTTCCGACACCCGGAACACCCTCCAGCAATACATTGCCGTCTGTTAAAATTGCAATTATCATCTGTCTTATAATTGCCTTCTGACCGATAATCGATTTTCCTATTTCTTCCTCGCAACGAAGTATCTGCTCAATCATTTGTTTCATTTCCTGTTCATTTTGAATCATTTTCCTGTCTCCTCTATTTATTTAATTCTTCAAAATATGATTTTACAATATCCTGTACACCGCTCGGATAATTTGAACCTTGCACCTTGTTATATGCATTCTGGGAATAATCTCCGATTACCTGTTGATAATCTACCGAGGTGCCTGCCCATGCTTCTCCGCCCCGCTGTGTAATTCCGGTGCCGTTTGAATTAATTTTCCCTTCCAGTCTTTCATTATCCTGAACGCCCAAATCCGGAATGGTAATCATCTGTCCGTTGGCATTTGCGGTCTGTTGCTGTCCCTGATTGCTGCCGGTATCATATCCGCTGCCGCCCTGACCGCCGGAGCCGTTTTGTCCGTTCTGTCCATTCTGATTTCCAGACCCATTTTGTCCACTTTGACCGTTCTGGCTATTTTGACCGTTCTGCCCATTCTGGTTATTCTGTCCATTCTGGCTGTTCTGACCGTTCTGGTTATTCTGTCCATTCTGGTTGTTCTGACCGTTCTGGTTGTTCTGACCGTTCTGGTTATTCTGTCCATTCTGGTTATTCTGACCGTTCTGGTTATTTTGTCCATTCTGATTGTTACTTGCCTGCTGGTTATTTTGACCGTTCTGGTTGTTCTGATTATTGCTTGCCTGCTGTGCGGTCTGTTGTTCATTTGCAACTGCCTGTGCTACATCCTGTAGCTGCTGTCCGCTTGCTGTATTATTTGCAACTGCGGATGCGGCATTCTGCATGGTCTGGTTGCCGGTTGCCTGTCCTAACCGCTGTAATTCATTTGCAATTGCCTGTCGGTCACTCTGGCTGGTGGCATCCCCCAGATTCTGTATATCCTTCTGCAAATCATTTAAGTCCTCTGCCAACTGCTGCTCGGCAGTCTTTTCCTCGCCTGACATTGCATTTGCAAGTGTCTGTAATTCTTCTCTTACACTTCGCTGCTGTGCCTGCTCTGCCTCCTGCGTCATTTTAACCTCAATCCGCTCTTTGGCTCTTGCCAGCTCCTCTGCCGTTTCCGCCTGCTGTAATTCCTTTTTTGCATCCTGCAAGGTGGAAATCATAGCCTGCTTCTCTTCATCGGAGAGTGCATCCAGCTTCTCTATATGTTCAATGGTATCTTCTACCTTCTTAATCTCCTCGTCTGCCTGTCTGACAATCTCATGATGCTCCTTTGCCTGCTCCTTTGCCGGTGTCGGTATAAAGCTCACTACCGTAAAGCAGGCAGCAAGCCCCAGCATCGTTACTACTAACTGCCAGCGAACCTTTAACGGAAATACCTTTCGAACGGAAATCTGCCCGATTCGCTGTAACGTATCCTGCTTCTGCATCCGACTGACGGTATCCTCTTTTCCAATCAGTCCGTAGGAGGTAATCAGCCGCTCCTGCATTCCATGGGCATCCAGTTTTAATGCTGCGGTTTCCATATCCGGTCTTTTTACAAATCCCATAACGATTCCTGCCGTCAGCCCCAAAACAGCCCCGGCAATCGAAAATACCGGAGCATAATACCAAGGATGTATTAATGCAATCACAGAAAAAATCAACGCTACCGCAAAGCCTGCAATTGCTCCGAATACACCGAGCTTTAACACCTTCTGCTCGGTTATCCGTCGCCTTACCTTCTTTATGAACTTCGTGATTCTTATATCGTTCTGACTCATATGTCAGCCTCCTTCTACTTCGAATCCAATCTATTCTTCCGTTTTACCAATGTTGTTTCCAATATTGTTTTCAATGTTATTTTCAATGTTATTTCCAATGTTGTTTTCCATCTGTTCGGAAGCTACTCCGGTCACATTCGGCTGTATTAATTCCTCTGTTATATCCTGTCCGCTATCCGGCTGTACCGGCTTATATAATTGCGGGCTTGGCTGTGCCTGCTGCACCGGGTTTCCGGCTGCCGGCATTACCGGAGCTGCATTTTGCGGCTGCTTTCTCTTTTTCTGCTTGCGAATCGGATTTAATTTCCTTGCTGCCAGCCAGAGGAAGAAATAACTGATTGCTCCGCACACAACTACATTCATCGGTATCCATGCCTTTGCAAGAATCGGCATGATAACACCAAATATATCGGCATCCTTCATCATCGCAGCCAATGACGGGGCATCAATTGCCCGCAGCATATAGTCTAAAAAGCCTGTCAACGGATTCCCTATCATAACCATTGGCAAAAGCCCAAAGTTCGGGTTCGGCGGTGCAACCACATCCCGGTATATGCTTTCATATACAATCGCACCTGCTCCCATCAGTCCGCCAAATACAGCAACCGGAATGATAAATAACGCAAACTCAATCACAAAGGTCATGACAATCGATACTATGGTCTTTTTAAAGGTACAGGAACAGCATATACCGACGCTTCCAATATAAATTGCCAGTACAATCATCATGAAAATATAGCCTATCAGTGATAGCCAGTTCATGCCGCCCAGTACAAATGCGATTGCCATAATCGGAACACTGGAGATAATAAATATCATAAAATTAGACAATGCCGCCAATAATTTTCCCCATACAATCGACATTGGCTTCTTTGGTGTGGTAAGCATAATTTCCAAGGTCTGCTTTTCCCGCTCACCGGAAACCGTTCCGGCAGTCAGAATCGGAACAATCAACAGCATAATTCCTATCTGAATCCATCCGATTACCTCATAAATATACAGGAAGCCGGAATAATCCATACCACCACCGCTGCCGCCGGAGGCTGCCGCAATTAAAATGGCAATTACCGCAACGATTGCCAATACAATATCATAGAACATAACCGTTAGCGGAAGCCGGATGCTTCTGGCACCCAGTTTGAGTTCCTTCATCAGTATCGGATTCAGCATTTTCCGCTTCTTCGTTGTATCTGCCATTACTTTGCACCTCCTGTGATTTCCATGAACAATGTCTCCAAGTTACCCGGTTCTCTATGGAAATTCGAGATTCGCACTCCATTCATAACCAAATTCGTCAATAGCTGTGCCATTTCCGCATCATCCCCGGCAAAGGAAAGAATCACCGAATCATCCCGAATGGATATTTTCTCTACCATTGGGGTCTGCTTCAATATCTGAATGGCAGCTTCTTTATTCTCCAGTATCTGAATCGTTAACGGATTCGCATGGCGGGAACGTCTGGTTACATCCTCTACCTTACCGCTTGCAACCAGATTGCCTTTTTCCATTACTCCGATACTGTTACACATTTCTCCCAGCTCCGGAAGAATATGAGAGCTGATAATAATCGTTTTTCCCATGGCACCCAGATTCTTCATAATTTCCTTCATTTCAAATCTTGCCCTTGGGTCCAAGCCGGATGCCGGCTCATCCAGAATCAACAATTGCGGATTGTGAATCAAGGCTCTTGCTACGCACAAACGCTGCTTCATACCTCTGGACAGCCCATCTACATAGGCATCCTGCTTATCTGTCAGATTTACAAGGTCTAACAGCCCCATAGAGGTCTTTTTCAGACTTTCGCCTTCCATGCCGTACATATTTCCGTAAAACTCCATGTATTCCATAACCTTAAAATTATCATATACACCGAAGAAATCCGGAACATATCCAACCTTCCGCTTTATCAATTCATTCTGATTTAACGCATCTACGCCATCAATATATACCTCTCCCCAATCTGCCTGCAACAGTCCGCAGATAATTCGCATGGTGGTGGTCTTTCCTGCTCCGTTTGGTCCGACAAAGCCGAATACATCACCCTTGTCTATATGCAGATTCAGGTTATTCAACGCCCGATACCTTCCATAGGTTTTCGTTAAATTTCGTATTGTAACCATTACCGTTCACCTCCCACCAATGAAATATTCGGTGCATAATACCATTCATCCGGATTATCCGTATAATATCGAATCTGCATCCAGCCCTGTTCATTCACATATGGAGTCAGGTCTCCCGACATACCGTTCTCGTCAAACACATCCTCATAGGTCTGCGTTGTATAATTATATAACTGAACGTTACTATACAAAGGGCCATAATAGTAATCATTACCAATATCTCCATTTAAAGCATAGTCCGTATTAATCAGCTTTGCCCCGGTCAAATCCAGACTGCTGAAGTCATACAACACCTGCATCTCGTCTTCTCCATACATATCCAAATCCGATACATCATAGAAGTAATCAAAATCCTGCGGATAGGCATCCGTATACGAAATATTATCTCCTCCAACCATATAATCACTAATGTTATTTATAAAGCCTCCATACTGCTGATATTCCTCCGGAATCTGGTTAAAGTAGGAAACCGCTACTGCTGCCGCATACACCTTTGTATCCTTTTTCTGTACCAAATCGGATTCATAATTATCAATCATTCCGAATACAACTCCCTGATTCGTAGTAAGACTGTTTGCAATGGTTTCCATAATGTTATATACATTCTGATTATCTAACAGCTTTCGATTTTCTTCTGTTCTTGCGAAGAATAATTCCTGCGGAGTCTCCGCCATCCAATCGGACATATCATAGCTGACATAGGAAAGCGGCTTCAAATTCGCCAGCTCAATGTTCGCACTTTCTCCGTTCTTTAAGTCTCCCAGATATACATAGTTTGAATTATAGCAGATAACTACATTCTTCAAATCATATCCCGTCTGATTCGTTACGGTTCCGGTAAAGCCGTTCAGGGTACAGCTCAGATTCGTTACCAAATCACTTCCCGGCTGATAGGTCTCCTTCTGTGTCTTAATATGCTGTTGTGTAAATGCCATTGACGGCTTCACTACAAGCTGTGCTGCCGTTCCTTCCGAACGAACCCCACATGCATAATCGGTACTTCCGGATGCATAGCTGCTGCTATACGTTGTATCCTCTCTTGCACTTACAAGCTGATAGCCTTCCGACAAATCAATGGTATACGCCTTGGTCTTCGGACTCTGAAGCGTCATAAAGGTCTGGTTTGTAATCGTTCCCTGATTAAATTCCACAAAGGATACCGCATCAATAAACGGCTTATGAATCCGGTACAGCATACTCGTTCCGTAGATAACAACCGTAAATACGACTGCGATTACCGGCATTACAATCCACATCTTTTCCCGCCGGTCCTTTGCCTTTAAAATCAGATACATGACCGGTCCGATACAGATTACATATACGAAGAACACGCCACCGTATAATAATGCATTCGGAACCCGGTTTCTATCTACACCCTTAATCGCACTTTGTAAATTCCAGTTCTCATATGCCACACCGGAATCATATGCAATCTGAACCTCTGTGTAATCGGTTCCTGCATTTTCCAATATGTTTTTTGCTAAAATACTGTTAATATTTCTCCAGCCTACAATCGGCTCCATTGCAAGGTCATAGCTAAGAATCAGGATACTGCCTTTTCCGTAACCGCTCTGAATTGCCGCAGCCCCGGTTGCAATCGTTTCCTGCACATCCGTCCAGCCGTCACCTGTAATCCCTGCCACATCCACCGGCTTTGCATCTTCATAGCCGTCCGTAACCAGAACATCCTGCTTCGTTAACCCATTTACGCTCACAGCTCCTAAATACTCCTGTAAGCCTCCCATTACCACCGATGCCTTTGAACCGGTTCCCAGAATCAAAACGCCTCCATCAGATACCCAGCTCATAATCGCATTTTTCTGTTCCTGTGAAAGCTGCGTGGTATTATAGTTATCAATCAGAATATAATTGCAGGCACTTAAGCCCTCCCCCTGCTCCGGTATATTATCGGCAGTCAGCCGCAATACCTTTGTAGACATACTGATGTAGTCTACATCTATGGTAACACCGTCAAAATAGTTCAGACCCTGATAATCATCACTTAAGATTCCCACAACCGCATTTTGACCCACTATCATAGACTGAAACGGCATTTGCTTGGAATACAGTACCTTTCCCTTTTCATTCTCCAGCTCCACCCGCAGATACGCAACCGCATCTATATCCGGAATCAAAACAGAAAAGCTCTTATTTCCTCCACTTGGAATTGCCACAGTTTTCTCATAGGCAATGCTCTGTTTTTCATATGTTGCCGGAACAATAACCCGAAGTACACCACTGAAATCCTTTCCGGTATTTCCGATGGTCAGTGTAATCGGCATAGCGGTTCCTTCCACAGCCACACCGTCTAATCCGGATTCCATGTTTACTGTGTAATCTGAATTTTCCACATCCTGCCCCGAATCATCCGCAAATACTCCTGTCGGAAACATCACTGTAAGCATCACCGCCAATAGGATACTTAGAAATAAACTTTTCTTTTTCATAGTTTTGTTCCTTTCTAACTTAATTGAAATACAACCTCAAATACCGTTCCATGCTCGTCGGAGCGTGCATGGATAGTTCCGTTATGCATTTCAAAAATATTCTTCGCAATTGCCAGACCTAACCCGGTTCCACCTTCCGTAGAACGGGCGGTATCTGTCCGATAGAACTTATCAAATACCTTATCCAGCTCTTTTCTCGGAATAATTTTTCCGTAATTCGTAATTGCAACCCGTACCTGATGCTTGTCCTGCAACTGGTTGATTTCCACCCGAATCTGTTTTCCTTCCGCTCCGTACTTGATTGCATTTCCCATCAGGTTTCCGAATGCCCGGAACAACAGCTCGCCGTCTCCGTCAATATAGACCTTTTCCGGCGGAAATATGGTATAGCACTCTAAGTGGTGGTCGTTCAGGCTTGGATAAAATTCATCCAGCATCTGCTCCATAAACTGCTTCATTTCCAACCGTTGTCTGGTAATTACGATTTTATTCTTTTCATATCTGGTGAAATCAAATAAGTCCGTTACCAGTCCTTCCATCCGGGCTGCCTTCTCATACGCGATATGAATGTATTTTCTTTGAGTCTCTGTATCCAGATTCGGCTGCTCCTGAAGCAGATTCAGATAACCGATTACAGAGGTCAACGGAGTTCTGAGGTCATGTGCGACATTGGTAATCAGCTCATCCTTAATATGCTCCGCCTCCCGCTCCTTGGCAATGGTGGTCTTAAGCTCTGCCTGCATGGCATTTACAGCTCTGGCAAGGTCCGTTAATTCCCCGCTGTACCGGATGGGAATGGCGGTGTTCAAATCACCGTTCTTAATCCGCTCTACGCCATTTACTATTTCACGCAGATAGGAAACCATCGGAGCCGACAACAAAATATAGTATAAAAAGAAGAAAATAACCGACAATATACCAAGGGTTGTCCATAAGCCCGCTCCTGCGTGCTGAAGCAGATAAATATTGTTCTTTAGCTGTGGGATAAAATCAATCCGTTGTCCCCAGTTCGTAATATTTACCTGCATCAGCCGAATTGCCAGAAGAACACCTAAGTCTGTCAACACCGTCATGCCGCAGCTAAAAAATACATATAACGCTAATTTGAATCGAAAGCTCTGAAAAATATTATCCTTCAACCTTATATCCAACTCCCCATACTGTCTTAATCAGCTCCGGCTTCTTTGAATCCAGCTCTATCTTTTCCCGCAGGCGGCGAATATGTACCATAACCGTATTATTCACCTCATATACCTGCTCCTTCCATACCTGTTCAAAGATTTCATCTGTACTGTAGACTCTGCCCGGATGACTTGCCAACAGCCAGAGAATCTCAAATTCAATCGGTGTCAATGCAATCTCCTCACCGTTCCGGGTTACCCGGTGTGCATCCTTTTCTATTAACAGGCTGCCGATTGTAATGGACTGACCAGCTAACGCCGCCGTATTAATATTCTGGTAACGCTTTAACTGCGATTTTACTCTGGCAGTCAGCTCCAACGGGTTAAACGGTTTGGTTACATAGTCATCCACACCCGTTCCGAAGCCCAGAATCTTATCCATATCTGCGGTCTTGGCACTTAACATAATAATCGGAATATTACTGCTCTTACGAATCCGTCTGCATACCTCCAGACCATCCATTTCCGGCATCATAACATCCAGAATAATTACCTTAATTTCCGGATGCTCCTGAAGCTGCTTTAAGCACTCCACACCATTGGATGCCTTTATTACCTCGAATCCATCATTTGTCAGGTAGATTTCTACTAAATCCGCAATCTCCTGCTCATCATCTACTACCAGAATTGTTGCCATTCCTCATACCCCCACTGCATTTATCCCTGCCATCGTATCACAGATTTTTCCGTATGACCTTACAAAGTTCTTAAGAAATACCGTTAAATTTTATTCTTTTTTGTTATCTTTGTTATCTCACACCTTAAAACAGCTTCCGCCGATAAATTCACGCAGAATCGAATTATTCGGAACTGCCTCGCTGCTGACACCCAGAAAATAGTCCATGAATTTTAGCAGCCGCTTTGCTTCCTGATACTCCTCTGCCTCATGCGGAATTGCAAATAACAATGGCTCCGCATACTGCTTAATGACAGACAATTCATAAATTAATGCCGAGTTAAACATCACATCCGCTTCTTCCTGATATGGGAAAATATTCTGTTCTTCTCCCCGTCTTACCGAATTCCACATTGCAATCGTATCCTGTGCGGAATTACCTCTGGTTCTGGCATCCCGTACGATTCTGCGAATCAGTCTTCCGTCTGTGGTCGGTATCCGATTATGCATATCAATATTCAGACTGGTTAAGGCACTAATGTAGATTTTAAACTTACTGCTGTCCGGAAGCTGGCTTGTCATTTTCGGATTCAGACCATGAATACCTTCTATTACCAGAACATCCCCAGCATTTAACTGCTTATAATCTCCTTTATATTCCCGCATACCGGTCTGGAAATTAAACCGCGGCAGCTCTACTACCTCTCCGGCTAAGAGCTTCGACATATCCTCGTTAAACTGCTTCAAATCAATTGCTTCTATACATTCAAAATCATAGCTTCCGTCTGCATTTCTCGGTGTATCCTGCCGATTTACAAAATAATCATCCAATGCTATCGGATGCGGATGCATTCCGTATGCCCGAAGCTGGATGCTTAACCGATGCGAAAACGTAGTCTTTCCGGAAGAGCTTGGACCTGCAATCAATACAATCTTCTTGCCCTCCCGTTCAATCCGTTCTGCAATCTCTGCTATTTTCTTCTCCTGCAATGCCTCCTGCACAAGCATCAAATCACCGATTCCGCCCTCTGCAATCACATCATTCAAGGCTCCTACGGTATCTACACCCAGCATGGTACTCCAATCCTCGGATTCCTTTAACACCTTAAACAGCTTCTTCTTGGCTTCAAACGGTGCCAATTCCTCCGGTGCCTTTCTTGTTGGCATCTGTAATACAAAGCCGGAGCTGTGCAGAATCAAATCAAAGCACTTTAAATATCCGGTACTCGGCACCATATAGCCATACAGATAGTCTTCATAGCCCTCAATGCTATAAAGATTGGTTGCAGACACACGCCGATATTGGAACAGCCGTACCTTATCGTCCATTCCCTCTGCCGCAAACCGTTTAATTGCCGTTGCCGTACTGATGCTCTCCTTCCGAATCGGTATATCCTCCCATACCAGTTCCTTCATCCGACGCTTTACGGCATACAGCAAATCCTGCGTAATTCCATCCTGCAAGCCTTCCGCTTCACAATAATAGCCCTGTCCCAGAGAATACATAACCCGAACCTGAACATCCGTATCTCCCATTACATCATGGATTGCTTTCAGCATTAAAAGCGTAGCACTCCGCTTATAGGACTGAAAGCCAATCTCATCCGCTGTTGTGAGGAAGCGAATCTCTACCTCGTCCTGTATCGGCTTAAACAGCTCACACAGCTTATCATTCATATACGCAAGAACAATATCATGCGACTCCCGCTCCTGATATTGCTTTGCCAAGGTCAAGAGCGTGGTTCCCTCCGGCACCTCGACCTGTTCCCCATACACTTTAATTGTCAGATTTCCCATAATTCTACCTCCTTACGCTCTATCGGCTATTTATAAAATTGTAATCGGGCTTCCCGTATCCATACCTATAATTTCCAATTCGCCGATTTCCGCCTGACACTGCTTCAGATAATCCACCATGAATGCAATAAAAATATGTTCGAGTCCGTAATGGGTCGCATCCAGAATCGGCAGTCCGCAATCAACGGCATCAATTCCCTCATGGTGTCCAATATCACCTGTAACCAGCAATTCGGCACCTGCTTTTTGTGCATTTTCAATTTCACTTTTTCCTGACCCCGGACAAATTGCAATTCTCCTTACCTCTTGTTCCGGTTTTCCATACAAAATCACATTTTTTAAATCAAACTTTTCTTTTACCAAAGCGGCTATATTACGCACCGACTGTGCCTCCGGCAGCATTCCGACCCGACCGATTCCCTGTGGGATTCCATTCTCTATCACCGTCACATCTAACGGCTCCTGCTCCTTTAAGTTCAGCCTGCCTGCTGCCAATTCTGCCATACCGCCCTTAATGTCAAAGTTCGTATGCATGGCATAATATGCAATCCGGTTTCCCGCCAGCTTCAAAATTCTTCTTCCGACCATGCTCTGCGTATTGACCTGTTTGAGTGGTCGAAAAATCATCGGGTGATGTGTAAGCAACAAATCCGTCTGTGTCTCCACCGCTTTATCAATCACATAATCCGAAGCATCCAAAGCTACCATAATACGCTGAATTCCCTGATTTTCGTCCCCGACTAACAGCCCTACATTATCCCATTCTTCCGCATAATGCAGTGGTGACAGCCGTTCAAGACAGTTCATGATGCTTTTTAATCTCATAATATCCCTGTGCCTCCCGATTCCATTTAAGCAGCTCCTGTAGCTCCGCTAACCGCTGATTCACTTTCTCTGTTGCCTGATGGTTTAACTGCTCCTGCAATTGGGTCAATTGCCGTTCCTCACGCTCCAGATATTGCTTTAAAACAGGAGACTGTTTCTCTAATAACAGCTTTCCGTATTGTTCCTCTGCTTCTGACCACAGCTTATCTGTATCTGCATCTGTAGCCGTATCAGAAGCAGACGGTTTTGCTTTCATGACCGTATAATACTTTCCATCCTCCTGCAGCATATCCTCTGCCATAATTTCATATCCGATTCTATGTAAATACCGCCGTACCTCCGGTATATCGGACTGCGGCTGTACTATCAAGGTCTCGGTTCCCAGCCGTTTATTGCTTCCCTTTGTCAAAATGTCAATCATTAACGGCCCGCCCATTCCGGCTAACAAAATAGTATCTGCTTCTCCCGGCTGCAGCCGTTCCAGACCGTCCGATAACCGACATTCTATCCTTGTCTGTAGCTGTTTCTCTCTGATGTTGGCTTCTGCCCTTGACAAAGGCCCTTTTCTGACATCCATTGCCAGCACATGACCGGCAATCCCCTGCTCTACCAGATAAATCGACACATAGCCGTGGTCACAGCCAATGTCCGCTACCCGTTCACAGGGTTCTACCATATCCGCTACCCGCTGCATCCGCAATGATAATCCCATATCTATTCCTCTAAAAAGTCTTTCAGCTTCCGGCTCCGGCTCGGATGTCTTAATTTCCGGAGTGCCTTTGCCTCAATCTGCCGAATCCGTTCTCTGGTTACATTAAATTCCTTACCAACCTCTTCCAAGGTTCTTGCCCGTCCGTCATCTAAGCCAAACCGCAGACGCAGCACCTTCTGTTCCCGGTCTGTCAGTGTATCCAATACCTCTACCAACTGCTCCTTTAACAAGGTAAATGCTGCCGCATCTGCCGGCACCGGTACATTTTCATCCTGAATAAAGTCACCTAAGTGGCTGTCCTCCTCCTCACCGATTGGAGTCTCTAAGGATACCGGCTCCTGCGAGATTTTCAATATCTCACGCACCCGCTCTACCGGCATATTCATTTCCTTTGCAATCTCCTCCGGTGACGGTTCTCTGCCAAGCTCCTGCAATAACTGCCGCTGTACCCGAACCAGCTTATTAATGGTTTCTACCATATGCACCGGTATCCGGATTGTTCTTGCCTGGTCTGCAATGGCTCTGGTAATTGCCTGACGAATCCACCATGTCGCATACGTCGAGAACTTATAGCCCTTGCGATAATCAAACTTCTCAACCGCCTTAATCAAGCCCAGATTACCCTCCTGAATCAAGTCAAGGAACAGCATTCCACGTCCTACATAACGCTTTGCAATACTAACTACCAGACGAAGATTTGCCTCTGCTAACTTCTTTTTCGCATTTTCACCTGCCGGTCCGCCTTCTTCCATTACCTGTGCCAGAGCAATTTCCTCCTCTGCACTTAACAGCGGCACCTTACCAATCTCTTTTAAATACATCCGAACCGGATCCTCAATGCTGACTCCCTCCGGTATGGATATATCAATCTGCTCAACCTCTTCCTCTTCCAAATCAAATGGGATGTCATCCGGTTCTTCATCGGTCATGGATAATACATCAATATTGTTATTCTCTAATACATCATACACAATTTCCATGCGTTGCTCATTCAAGTCAACACCTGAAAAATGTCCCAATACCTCCTTATCCTCCAGCACATTCTTCTTCTTTCTGGCAACCTCAATCAAAGATTTCAACTGCTCCTCGAATTTTGCGTCCATATCCTTCTTCTCTTCTTTTACTTCCATGGTTTTCCATCCTTCCATATCATAATCATATTTTAACCACAGGTGAGCGAAATATTCCATGTTGTAATTTCACTCTTCTGTTTGATAATATCCTGTAGCTTTTTGTAATCCTGTAGATGTGCCAGTTGGTACTGTATACTCTCTTCCTTTACCTTTCGCACAATCTCCGTCACCACAATGCCATTATCCTCCGGTGACGGCTCTAACTTCAGTGTTGTCTGCAGAATTGCTCCAACCCTTGATTGTTCCTCCATGTCCTCATATTGGTTAATCAGCTTGGCGGGATTCACTTCTCCGGTTGTCTCATACTGCTCAAACAACTGCTCTGCCAGCCGCCGATATTCCTCCTCGGTAAAATCCTCCGGTCCGATTCTTCCCTTTAATTGCGGGAACAATTGCTGCGGATAATTCACCAGCCATGTAAGCAAAAGCCTCTGCGGCTGATGCTTTCGTTGTTCTATGCGTTCCTGTCTTCTTATATCCTGCGGCTTCTCCTCCTGGACTGCTTCTTCATACTGCTTCCGGTCCGTCACATACTTGCCGTAGCGGTTCACCGACTCGGTCAGCTTCTTGCGGTCCATAAAGTACTGATTGGCAATTGCTTCAATATAATTATCCCGCTCCAACGGGTCTTGCAGAACAGACACGATTTTCACGATTTCCTGCTGGAACTTGGTACGTTCCTCCGGGTCCTGTTGATTAAACTGCTCGGATGCCACCCGTACCAGAAACATCACACTGCTCTCTGCCTGTCGGATTCGTTCCTCAAACGCTTCCGTTCCCTCTGCCTTAACAAATTCATCCGGGTCCTTATGGGGTCTCATATTAATGACTCTGGCAGAGATTCCGACCTCCCGCAATATCGGAATAGCCTTCTTTGCCGCAGAGACTCCTGCACCGTCACTGTCATATGCCAGATACACCTTATCGGTATACCGTTTCAGCAGCATTGCCTGCTGGATGGTAAATGCAGTTCCTAACGAGGCGGTGGCATTATCAAAGCCTGCCTGATGCATGGATATTACATCCATATAGCCCTCACACAAAATGAAGCCTTCCCGCTTTGACCTTCTTGCCAAATGAAATCCATACAGATGCCTGCGTTTTTCATATATCTTTGTCTCTTGGGAATTTACATATTTCGGCAGACCGTCACCCATTACTCTGCCGCCAAATCCAATTACCTTTCCATTCAAGTCCATGATAGGGAACATGACCCGATTCCAGAACACATCTGACGGTCCCTGCTTCTCGTCAAAGCGAACCAGTCCGGAATCAATTAATAAGCGGTCATCATAGCCCTTGCTCCGCAGGAACTGATACAGGTCATCCCGATATAATCTGGAATACCCAAGCCCGAACTTATGAATGGTCTCCTGTGACAGCCCCCGGTTCGTCAGATATTCCATAGCCGCTGCTCCGTCTGCCTGCCGCAGTGCATAGTAAAAATATCCTGCCGCCGCCTTGTTCATATCCTTCAAGGCACTCTTATAATCGGCTTCCTTCTTCTCCTGCAATGTCATTTCCCGCTGCGGCAAAGCAACTCCTGCCCGATTCGCCAGATATTTAATGGCTTCCGGAAACGTATAGTTCTCATATTGCTGCAAAAAGGTATAGACCGTTCCGGCTGCCCCGCATCCAAAGCAGTGATAGAGCTGCTTTTCCCGGCTTACGTGAAAGGAGGGCGTTTTCTCATTATGAAACGGACAGCACGCAGTATAGGTACTGCCCTTCTTTTTCAAGCTTACATAAGAATTAATTACATCCACTATATCATTGCGTGAACGAATCTCTTCCACTAACTCTTCTGAATAATACATTCGCTACCTCTGTTTTTCCATCTTACTTACTGCCGGTGACTATCCCCGCCATGCCTTCGGAACAAAAATGTTGCAGAAGGTATGAACCGCATAGGTATCCGTCATGCCGGCTATGTAGTCACATACCACGATTTCCGTTGCTTCCCCCTCCGCTATCATCTGTCGGTATTCCTCCGGCATCTCGTCCGGCTTCTCGTAATAGTATGTAAATAATTGCCGTATCATTGTCTCTGCCTTCTTCTCCTCGCTTTTCGCCTTTGGATTGAAGTACACATGACGAAACATATAGCTTCTTAATATCTGCATAGCTTCCGCTATCGGAGCAGACATACAAATGTCATTGCGGTTCTCACTATTCTTCACAATATCATGTATCATGGAATTAATTCTATCCCTTGTAGAATGTCCCAGTCTGTTTACGGCAAGCTCCGGCAAATCCGCCTCTGAAATAATATCTGCCCGAATCGCATCATCTATATCATGATTAATATATGCTATCTTATCCGCAAACCGAACCACCTTACCTTCCATGGTGGCAGGAATCCCACTGGAACGATGATTCAATATTCCATCGCGTACCTCCCATGTCAGATTCAGTCCTTTTCCTTTCTTCTCCAGACGCTCCACTACCCGGATACTCTGTTCATTATGGTGAAATAACGCCCTCGGCGAACCGTCTTCGCAAAACAGCCGTTCCTGATATTCCTCTGTTCCCTGCATATCGGCATCTGTTAACTGTGTTTCCAGCAAATCCCATAACGCGGTACTCAACGCCCGTTCTCCTGCATGTCCAAACGGTGTATGTCCCAAATCATGCCCCAAGGCAATTGCTTCGGTCAAGTCCTCATTCAATCGCAATGCCCTTGAAATCGTTCGGGCATTCTGTGCAACCTCTAACGTATGTGTCAGACGGGTCCGATAGTGGTCGCCCTCCGGTGACAGAAATACCTGCGTCTTATCCTTCAAGCGTCGAAATGACTTTGAGTGAATAATCCTGTCCCTATCCCGCTGATAGATTGGTCGCAAATCACATTCCGGTTCTTCTACATCTCTTCCTCTTGATTTGCTGCTCAAAGCAGCATAGGGGCTTAAATACTTACATTCCCATTCTTCCTGCTTTTCCCGAATCGTCATTGCTGTCCTCCTTCATTTCTCCGATAATTTACAGCCTATTATAATTATTCTACACGTTTTTCGGAAATCCTCTTTTTATACCCAAAAAAATATCCAAAAGAGCAGGCATATTGCCTGCTCCTCTGTGAAAAATAATATGCAGTTTGTAATATAGGGGATTAACCCTTAACACTACCTACAGCAACACCCTGAATAATATATCTTGATAAGAAGATATATACAACTACTACAGGGAGAATTGATAACAAGATACACATGTATACCTGACCCATATCGAACTTCAGGAAGTCAGCACCTCTCAATGTAGCAATCAAGATAGGTAATGTCTTCAAACTATCCTTACTGATAATCAAGTTCGGAGTGAAGTAATTGTTCCAGCTTGTTACGAATGCGAAGATTGCCTGTACCGCAATTGCCGGCTTCATAATCGGAAGAACAATGGCATTAAAGGTTCTGAACTCATTTGAACCGTCAATACGTGCTGCCTCCACAATTTCCAACGGCAACGCACCTTCCATGTACTGCTTCATGAAGAAGTATACAACCGGTGCTGCGATTGTAGGAACAATCAACGGAATATAGTTATCCAATAACTTAAAGGTTCTCATCAAGTCTACGAAACCAAGTGCAGTAACCTGAGTCGGAATCATCATGATAGCCATGATAAAGGTCTGAATTGCCTTTCTGCCCTTGAAGTCATATGCATGTAATGCATATGCGGTTAAGGTAGATGAGTAGGTTGTACATACTGCACAGCCTGCTGCGATGAGGAAGGAATTCAACAGGCATCGAAGAACCGGTAAGTTACCGTTGTTAATAACGCTGTTGAAATTCTGAATTACTCTGGTTCCCGGCAAAATTGAGAATCCTTTCTGGATGTCTGCATGTGCACGGGTTGAATTCACAATCAAAATATAGAAGGAGAAGAGACATATAATACTTAATAGAATCAATACCACATATCTGACTGCCTTCACACGAGCTATATGTGCGTGATAGCTCTTATCATTACTTGCTGTCTTAGCCATGTTTCACTTCTCCTTTCCTAATATTCATCCTGTCTGGTATTAATCCGGTAAATAATAAAACTCAAGATACCCGTTACCACAAACAGGATAACCGATAATGCACCGGACGTACCGTAGTTTTTACTATACAAATGCTTATTCAGCCACATAATCAATGTCATGGTCGTGTTGTTCGGAGAACCCATAGCGTTTGTTAAAATCTGAGGCACATCGAACATCTGGATACCACCAATCAAAGATGTAATTAATACATAGATAAAGATTGGCTTCAACAATGGCATTGTAATTCTCGTAAATACCTGCATGGAGTTCGCTCCATCCACGTTAGCAGCCTCGAAGAGGGATGTATCAATACCCATGATACCTGCCATTAACATAATGGTTGTATTACCAAACCACATTAAGAAGTTCATTAATGCTACCAGGAACCGTGTCGACCATGTATATGTCAACCAACGAACGCCTTCTCCGCCCATTGACTGAATCACACTATTTACCGGTCCTCCATCAGAGAACAAGGTAAAGAATAACATTGCAAACGCAGATGCCATGATTAAGTTTGGTAAATAAATAACTGTCTTGAAGAACTGCTCGCCCTTCAGACGAATCTGTGTATCGGCAAACCATACACCTAATAATAAAGATACTAAAATCTGCGGGATAAATCCGGCAACCCACATAACTAAGGTATTGCCTGTATACTTCAGTAACTCACCACTCGTCAACATCGAGATGTAGTTCTGAATTCCTACAAAATTAGGACCAACCTGTGTCAACCCACCCATAGCCATATACTTCTCAAAGAAGCTATAGTACACGGTACTAATCAATGGTACCAATGAAAAGACAGTGTAAACGAGGAAGAACGGAATCAGGAAGATGTAGCCCCATTTTGTATAACTAACAACTTTGCTTTTCTTTGCTGCTGCCATACTATTTTCTCACCTCACGTATATAATTTCCTGCTAATTCCTTCTGTCAAAAGGTATTAAAAAACATGCCTGCCTTTACAGACAGGCATGTTCTTGAGTCTCACTCTAAATTATCAGCCTAATAATTACTCAGCTGCAGGTACCTGTAATTCTGGATACTTGGTCTGAATTGCCTGATAGAAGTTAGCTAATGCTGTATCGTAATCAGCAACTGTTCCATCGAAGTAATCCTTCATAGCACCCTGGAATTCTTCGTTACATCCCTGATCGTAAGGACCAGCGTTGCTCATGTCAATCTTTGGAGCTGCCTCAGTAAACAGAGCAATGTGATTCTGTCCGCCTAAGAAGTCAGACTGGAAATCAGAGTTAGCGATTTCTTCCATAGCTGGTGCATTGTTGGTGTAATCCTGTGTCTCTTCAGTAATAGCCTTAGCAATTGCTGGATCACAAGTCATAGAGTACATAATGTCATGTACTAATGTTGGGTTATCAGTACCGGTAGCACCGCAAATCCATGAACCACCCCAGTAGTAAGCTGCAGGTCCATCACAAACTGCCCAGTCACCGTAGATACCATTACCAACTGCTTCTTCAGCATCCTGATCTGCTAATGAGTTACCCATCAATGTGAAGTTAATACCCCATGTTGAGTAGAAGAAACCAAATGTCTTACCGCTTGGTCCCTGCTCAGCAGACCACTCATCAGACCACAGAGAAGCCTTGTTGTTATAACCCTTATCGGTAAATTCCTTAGTCTGGTCAACCCATTCCTTTAACTTAGGGTCAACAGTTACAACACCGTCAACAACCCATCCCTGAGATACGTTGTTAGAGAATGGACGGTATGCATCATCATAACCAGCTAACATAAAGTAGCCAGCTGCCTTCATCTTCTCTGCTGTAGCATTGAAGGTTGCCCAATCCTTAACAGATTCCTGAACGGTATCTGGATCATCGCTACCTAATACTTCCTTAGCGATTGAACGTCTGTAAGCAAACAGACCAGGAGTTGCCTGCCATGAAACAGCCTTAAGAGCACCATCCTCGCTTGTTACGATGTCCTTGGTGTACTGATACATATCAGCTGTATCATCTGCAGTAATGCCTAAATCTTCAACGTTCATAGTAACGTCAGCGTTAACATACTTTAATGCGTAGTCAGCCTCGATTAAGAACATATCTACCTTATCATCTGCTGCTGCACTCTCGTTGTTAGGCAATGTAGCATCCAGCTTGTTCTGGTAAGCATTGTCCTTTGAAGGAGTTACAACGAAGTTAACTCTGGTACCGTCATCCATAACACCACCGTTTGATGGATTGTCCATATCGTCTGCTGTGTAACCTGGCATAAAGTTAGCCATACGTCCTGCAAACTCATCGTTCCAGCAATAAATGTTGAATACTGTTCCTTCTTCTCCAGCTGCTGCGGTAGATCCGCCTTCCTCTGTGCTAGCGTCGTTTCCGCCATTAGATGCAGTTGTTGAATCACCGCTTCCGCTACAAGCTACTAACGATAATCCCATAGCTAAAGCTAAAGATAACGCTAATACTTTTTTGAATTTTTTCACGAAAAAACCCTCCTTTAAAATGTGTGTGTGTTAGTCGCACTCGGCTTCCGTGACTTAAACTCGATTCCATATTCAATTATCTTTCCTATGTAGTCTTGTCCAAGTCATTTCTTCCAAACTTCGACTAAGTATTATTTGTTGCTTCCGCAACTCTACATTTGTCATTATAGGACATAGTGACTAATTTAGCAAGTCCTTTTTTGGTTTTTTTCGGTTCATTGCACATTTTTACCAGTTTTTTTCACTTCAGGATTCGCCTTTTCTTCTTTTTTCGTTGTTTTTTATCCATTTTTTCAAATACACTTTTCTCTATTGTCTGTTTTTATTATATATTTTTTATTGACAATAATATATATCGCAAATTATCTTTTAATTGTGCAACTTTATATATAGTTATTTGATATTTTTGTATTTTTCTGACTTCTTAGAACCTTTCACTTCTGTTTTCTTTTTCTTTTTCATTCTTTTTTTCAAAACTGTTTCAAAATTGTTACAAATGGTTTTTTAGTAATTTCTTCCTATTTGACTTTTATTCTGTTTCTTCCGCTTATCTAATTTGCACAACGTTTTTTCGTCTAAAAAAGGAACCGCATGGGTATCGGTTCCTTTTTTGGTGATTTTTACTACAGTCAGACTCTATGCTTCTGCTTCCGCTGCTTCTGCTGCCATTGCATCGGTCATATTCATTACCTGCCGTTTTCTTGCCAGCTCATCGTTTGCCAGATATTCGTCATAGGTGGTCTGCTTATCTATTAAGCCGGTATTGGTCAATTCCATGATTCGGTTTGCAGTAGTCTGTAATAACTGGTGGTCCTGTGAGGAGAACAGAATTACGCCCGGAAACTTCATCATGCCGTTATTCAATGCTGTAATGGATTCCATATCCAGATGGTTGGTCGGTTCATCCATAATTAGTACATTGGAGCCCATAATCATCAGTTTTGAAAGCAGGCACCGTACCTTTTCGCCTCCGGATAAGACCTTCACCTTCTTCACGCCGTCCTCTCCGGCAAACAGCATACGTCCCAAGAAACCGCGGACATAGGTTGCATCCTTTTCTTCCGAGAATTGGGTCAGCCAGTCTACTATCACATAATCATTGTCAAATTCTTTATTAAAGTCCTTCGGGAAATAACCCTGCGAGGTTGTAACTCCCCACTTATAGGTCCCTTCATCCGGCTCCATTTCTCCTGCCAGAATCTGGAACAGGGTGGTGGTTGCAATGGTATTCGGTCCTACAAATGCCACCTTGTCATTCTTATTCACCGTAAAGGAAATGTTATCCAATACCTTTACGCCGTCTATCGTCTTAGACAGCTTCTCCACCGTCAGAACTTCATTTCCAATCTCACGATTCGGGCGGAAATCAATATACGGATATTTTCTGCTGGACGGTCTTATATCGTCCAGTTCAAT
>DHMX01000030.1 GCA_002406015.1 Lachnospiraceae bacterium UBA4631 | reverse complement strand
TTTATTAAAAGATGCTACACAATAAAAAAAAGAGAGAATTTTTCTCTCTTTCTTTTCTGCTTCTATATCGGAAACGGCTCTTTTATCCGACCAATTTTCGCATACCATGTGCTTCAAACAGTGTTGATAAGGAGCGTTTTATTACTTCTCCCAACTCTGCACCGCTTTGAATATACTGCTTCCACTCCATAGCCTCAAAGTAAGCATCATCCCGTCCATATAACGGTTTATACTCCAGCAGATTTCCCTGAAACCAAATATATTTTTCAAATATCTGCAATAAATCATCCGGTGTATATTGCGGTGCCGGCTTTTGTAATTCATATCCTACACCTTCCAGCATGGACATCACAAATTCAATACAGGAATACGCCTTATATACGGAAAAGCCTTTTGTTACCGGATATGTAAGCACCGAAAACAGATTATACTTATATTCATCATCCTGCCGAATGCTGTTTATCCGCCTCTGAAGCTGTAAATACTGTGCGTTTGTTACCGGTATTCGGAATATTGTTACTTCAACATGGGAACGTTTTCGTAAGGTATAACGTTCTACCGATTCCTTTACCATTCCTCCAATTAATGCAGTCTTATGCTGCTTTCTGGCAAAGGAATACCACTCCTTTAACTCAGCATCCAACGCAATTGCGGCATGATTATACTTCACGCGTCCTACCTTCCGTAATACATACCCAAATCTTGTCGCAGTCTGAGATATAATTATATAAATTTCTTTCAAATCTTCCATCCTGCAATTCCCCCTCTATAACTATTCTATTCTCATCGCATCGCTTTGTCCTTATATTTTCCTAATTCTTCCAGATAGGTTTTACCGAGCCTGCTAATCATTGCACCCTTCCGAACCAGATACCCGATTGTCATAACCTCATCGGATTTTAACTTTACCGCACAATAATCCGAACCGTTTAATTCTTCACATATAATTCCGGAACACATCGTAAATCCATTCAGCCCCACCATCAGATTCAATAGAGTTGCTCTGTCATCTGCTTTTATTATACGCTTATAATCATAAGTACTCAATACCTCTTCTGCAAAATAGAAGGAATTATAGGTTCCCTGTTCAAATGACAGGCATGGATACTCCTGTAACTCCTCCAGAGCTATTTCTTTTTTCTTTGCCAGCGGATGTCCCTTCCACATATATACATAGATTCCGCATTCCAGAAGCTCATGAAATTCCAGATTGTATTCCCGAAACAGCTTCATTAATACCTGTCGGTTAAAATCATTAATATATAAAACACCGATTTCACTTTTCAGATTCTTTACATCCTCAATTACCTCATAGGTTTTTGTCTCATGAATGGCAAACTCATACTTGTCCATACCGAACTGCTTTACCATTTCTACAAACGCATTTACCGCAAATGTATAATGCTGTGTAGAAACCCCGAATTTCTTCCGAACCTGCTCTTTTGCAATGTATTTGGCTTCCATAAGCTGATACTGCTCTACTACCTGTCTGGCATAACCGATAAATTCTTCTCCCTCCGGTGTCACCGAAACGCCCCGATTGGTACGCCGAAATAATTCAATTCCTATTTCCTCCTCCAAATCCTTGATTGCCGCAGACAGACTTGGTTGGGAAATGAATAAAAACCTTGCCGCTTCATTCATCGATTTTGCATTTGCCACTGTAATTGCATAATTCAACTGCGTTAATGTCATGATTATTATTTCCTTATTCGTTATTTCTTTATATGAATCACTGGTTTTATTGGCATAATCCTATAATATGTAATAAATATTGTCAAGTCTCCCATATTTCTCCTATTGCGAATATGTTACAAAATTGTTACAATTCATTTGTAATTAGCTAATACAAATAAAAAAATAAGGAGGACGAAACTATGTGTATGAATTTCAATAGCTGTTCCGAGTTATTTCGTGCAATTTGCAGATACTTAAATCTTGGATGCTAATTAAATTACAAATTTGCATATGATATATGCTTAACTGCATAATCTAAAAAACACCGGAATGAAATGTGAAGTCGGTCTGATAAGACACACATTTCAACTCCGGTGCTTTTTCTTTTATTCTTTCGTCTATACGCGGACGATATAATTCTCTTTTCTTGGTGCAGCTTCCTTTATGCCTTCCGGAAGACCATAGCCCAATATTACATGTCCGATTCCGGCATAATTGCCTTCAATTCCCCATTGCTTCAGCAATGCCTGTCCCTCCGGTGAGTCAAACTCTTCTTTTGCACGATAAATATAGCAGGAATCAACCCCAACTGCATGTGCTGCATTCAAAAGATTGGCAATTACCATATTTCCGTCATCTAAATAGGTACGTCTTTCCTTATCTGCCAATACCACCAAAACCGTCGGTGCTCCGTAAAATGGATCAGTATCTGTTCCCATAATATCTGCATTCATCTTAGACAATAAATCTCTGGTTTTCTTATCCTGTATTGCTACTATAAGAGGACTCTGCATTCCCATTCCGGTCGGTGCATACATACCCGCCTCCAGTATTGCGTCTAATTCTTCTTCCTTAATCTGCTCGGAACGATATTTCCGACAGCTTCTTCTTGTTTTTAAGTCCTGTAATGTTTCTTTCATGCTTGTACCTCCTTTTTATTTACCAAAGTGAAACAATCCCTTTTTTTCATAGGGTTCGCTTGTGTAATCCGTTAACTCATATCCGATTTCTTTTACTTGTTTTTTAACCCAAGGAATATCCAAGGCTTCTTCGCTGATAATTATTGTTTCGCCGTCTTTTGCAGAGGATGTTACCTTTTTGACCTTAAAATTCTTCCGGATTAAATCATTCATATGTGCTTCACACATACTGCATGCCATTCCGTCTATTTTTAATACTGTCTTAATCATTCTGCATACCACCTTTTCTGTTTACTACTTACTATATATACCCCTATGGGGTACTTGTCAACTGTGAAATTGAGGAATGATAATGTTTATCATTGTGACAGTCGAAGAAAACGCATTTACCATGCGGCCGGAAAGAGGCATAAATTACCGGTGAAGCTCCGGTGTTCCGCTTCCATATTTCTTTATGTTCCATACCTGTCCGGATGCCTTTTAAATATAATCGGAAGTCAGCTTCCTTGCGGGTAATCGGCATTTTTCTAAAGAAAAAACGATGCAATCTTAAAATCATGCCACAAGCAATGCAAATTCCCAGCTTCCAGTTTAGCATAGTAATGATAAAAATACCTGCTGCAAGTGAGATACATAATAAACAAATAAACCGATGCCGTTGCTTTCCACCACTTTGTTTCGTTTTCAATGCTATAACAATTGCCAAAACAGCCAGCAACCCAATCATAATTATCCTCCTAACATAATAATAGACGCAGAGCAAAACGATTTTCTCGAATTGCACTGCGTCTAAGCGTCTGGCGTTTGGATTTCTTCTATTTTAATTATAAAATTCTTTGCGTTAATGATACTCTCTTGCTTACACTTCGGACAAAACAACGGGAATGCTTTCAATTCTGTTTCTCGGAAAATCTGTAACCGCGTTTTAGACCCGCAAAACGGGCATAAGACCCATTGCTTCCTTTCTTCGTCCTCCTTCATGTTATCTCCCATCCTTTCTATACCCGGTTTCGACCTTGGTAATCAGCCAGTCGATATGGGTATCCACCAAAATATATTGGATTCTTTGGCTTCCGGAAAATCACCTGCATGACAGTAACCAATCGGTTACTTTAATTGTAGTTACCGATTGGTTACTTGTCAAGTACAAATTTAAACAACTTTGTTTCTTTCACTGCATCCAACAAAAGCCCTAATAAAGATTAATTTCTTGTGACACGCTCTAGTGCCGCAATATCTCCCGACTGAATGGCTGAGATATTACATCGGATGGTTTCTTCGTCCCAGTCCCACCAGTTTAACGCTTCCAGTTGTGCAATCGTTTCATCATCAAATCGTTTGCGGATAGGTTTTGCAGGAATACCGCCAACAATGGTATATGGCGGCACATCCTTTGTCACTACCGCCCTTGTGCCTATAATAGCCCCATCACCTATTGTCACACCGGAAAGAATGACCGCTTCAAAGCCAATCCAGACATCGTTTCCAATCACAATATCACCCTTGTTGTCCCAAGCCTCGCAGATGTTTTTCGCATCCAGTTCCCATTCTTCAAAGAAAATCGGAAACGGATAGGTCGAGAGCGACTGCATCGTATGATTGGCACTGGTAAACAGAAATTTTGCACCGCAGGCAATTGAGCAGAATTTGCCAATCTTCAGCTTATCGCCATTGACAGGATAGTGATACAAAACATTATTCTTCTCAAAATCCCGCGGGTCGTGAACATAGTCATTATACATCGTATAGTCACCAATCTCGATATTCGGTCCGGTCACAACATTTTTCAGATATACCGTTTCCGCATCCCCGGTACGAGGATAGATTTTAGTTCCCATTCTATTTCCCATTTTATTTTCCATCTTAATTTTACTCCTATTCTAAATCCTCTTTCGTCGGCTTGAATTTTTCTCATTCGTTATCCTTCTATCAAGAAGTCTTGCCATGAACCATATGAAAAAAGAGGCAAACATGTTCCCTAAGTTTTTCCAGACATTCACTCTCCTTTTCCGGCTGACGGTCGCACACACCAATGAGCGTTAATACCGGAGCAACATACATCATTGCCAGAGTATCAGGCTCTCCTGCCTGAAGCTCTCCGGTAGCAATCAAGGCACGAAAAATACCCGCATGATAATCCAAAATCCGACTCACATAACGCTGGGAATACAGGACTGCCAGCTCCGGTGAACGGAATTGTTCGATGGTCATCATGCGACGGAATCGACTGATGGTTTCATTGTGAAGGGAATATTCGAAAATCTGCCGTACTTTTTCAAAAAGAGCATCCTCGGTAATCTCTGTGAAAATGGGAATGTCCTGCTTTACATCTTGCACATGAATGTCAATTTTATCGGTATCTGCTTCATACTGTGCCGCTGTGGATTCCACAATTGCATCAAAAATAGCCTGTTTTCCGGAAAAGTGATTGTAAAGTGAAGGGGCTTTGATGCCAACTGCGTTTGCAATCTCTCCCACACTAACGGAATCGTATCCTCGTGTAGAAAATAACTCCAGTGCCTTATCCAAAATTTTCTGCCGTGTATCTTCCTGCTTCATTTATTTGCCACCTCATCAAACTAACTAATATTAGTTAGTTTGATTGTAATACTATCAAGTGGCATTGTCAAGAGGGAGATAACTACAGATTTTGTTTGTTCTAGATAAACAAACAAGCAGGCTCTGGGTCTGATATGATACCTCTTAAGTA
>DHMX01000027.1 GCA_002406015.1 Lachnospiraceae bacterium UBA4631 | reverse complement strand
GCAGATGCAACAGAATAAGCAGATGGAAATTCAGAAAGCATTGCATAAACTGATGCCATATGGAGTTGTGGGACAAGCTTTTCTAATTCGGGAAAAAGAATGCACACAAGTCTGGAAACGGAAGATTTTAGTTTTGCTCGTTCTTGTACTTTATCAAAACGATAACGAGTGAGTGACTTTAACTCCTCATTGTGATAAGATGTGTCTGAGTAGGACTTCAGGTTCACATCAGACATAATCATAGAAGCAATGGTATGGGCATCCACTTTATCCGTTTTCGTCTTTCTAAGGCTTAGACTTTTTCTGTAAAGATTGGTATGTAACGGGTTGATAACGTAGGTCGGCAAACCTTTATCAAGAAGGAATCCCAGAAGATTGTAACTATAGTGTCCAGTGGCTTCCAGTCCTACTTTTACTTTGGTTAAATCATCTGATACGGACTGTACTTTCTGAAATAAGGTTTCAAAACCTTCACGATTGTTAGGAATGGTAAAAGATTTGAATAATACTTCACCATCTGAATTGGTAATAAAACAGTCGTGTTTGTCCTTAGCAACATCAATTCCAACGTATATCATAAAAATCTCCTTTGAATAAATATTTTGATACTGTTTAGAACCACTGGTACTCTTTGCGATTGTAACCTCGTTCTAAATAAACCGTCAAGCGGTATCTAACTGATTAACAAATATACAAAGAGACTGTGGTTGTAGCCTTTCGAAAACCATCAAGTGGTAGGAAGTGATTAACAATCCACAGTATCTCCAATAGTATAGCATACAGACCTTGGAGAGGGTCTATAAACACTACTACTTTATAATACGAGGAAGAAAATATAATATGGTTTGCTGAATTGGATTGGTGTTTTGAACGCAATGTTTATGAAGATATGGTTCAATGCTATTGGAAGCAGGAAACGTTAGAAGAAGTGCAGAATTATCATGCAAGTAAAATGACAGAAAAAGACTGTGCTGATTTGATTAAGAAATTGAAGAGAACAGGCAGCAATGAGTTGATTGAACATATAGATACTTACGGTGAAATGTTGCTTCATCTGTATGCAAGCGAACAGGTGGGTGAACCACTTGTGAAATTGTTAAAAGACAATAATATCTGTGATTATGTTGAGATTTATTGTAGAACTATAGAATTAATGTGGCGTTATGGAGATGACGCAGTTAAAAATGTGGTTGATGTTACATTATTGGAACGTCTGTCAGATGATGAAGCGGTATGGAGGAGTTTTGGACAATATATTTCAGATGATTTTAAGAAATACATCAATGAGGAACTGTTAAAAGACAATATTGCAATGTTTCTTGTTAGCAAAATTGAGTAGTGTTTTGTTAATTAGAGAAATAACAATTGCACTTGGTGTTTATTTGGGCTAGAAACTTTCCGTCTTGTGGTGAGATGTAGTTTATGCAAGGACAGGCAGCTTGGAAACAGGCTGCCTGTCCTTAACAGTATTTCTTAGGTTAGATATTAATTAGAAATTGTCTTTTCAGAAAAAAAGGTATATAATCAAGGTTAGATATAACTAACAAAAAAGAAGCATTCATAACAAAGGAGAATCCGGCAATGGCTGCATTGATTTGCGGACTGATGACGCTTATACTATAGAAGTAATATTAAGGAGGGGCTTGCTATGGCAAAAATATTCTTGTTATGCGGTAAAATTTGCAGTGGAAAAACCTACTATGCAAGGAAGCTTAAGGAAAAATATAGTGCCGTTATATTATCAACCGATGAGGTGACATTTGATTTGATTCGGAATGAACAAGGCGAATATTACAACGTATTTGCAGAACGGGTTAATTTGTATCTGAGAAAAAAGGCGGTTGAAATATGTAAGGCAGGAGCAAATGTTATTTTGGACTGGGGATTTTGGACAAACGAAAACAGACGGGATATTTCGGATTATTTAAAAGAAAATCAGGTGGCATATGAATGGCATTATATGGATGTTCCGGATTCAGTATGGAAACGCAATATTGAAACACGCAATACCGAAATCCTATCCGGAAAGGTAGGCTCGGATTTTTTTGTGGATGAGGGACTTTTGCAAAAGCTTCATTCCATGTTTGAGGTTCCGAAAAAGGATGAAATGGATGTCTGGTATCAGGTGGAGAACAGATAATTTAAGAATAAAGAAGAAAGGCAGATTAGAAGCATGAAAAATTCTATTGGAGTACGGATGGTGACACAATTTTATCATAATGCGGTTAAGGCGGAATTAAAAAGACGTGGATTTCCTAAAAGTACGGCAAAAGAAATCGGAAAGGAACATAAGATACTTGTCCTTCGGGCAAAAGAAATCGGTAATTCCCATCTGCTGAGTAGTTATATCATGGGAACGTATTTTATTGCCATGAACCGCAGTACCGGAAAATCAACAGAGGAAAATTATGAGATATTCAGAGACGGACTATCTGCGTCAAAGCTATTTCATAAGGTGGTGGGAAATGCTGACAGTTACCTTGATGAAAAGAAAATGCCGAAACGCTTAAAATGGTCAGAGGAAAGTCATAAGCGAAAGTATGAAAATGACTGGGTGGTTGACATTTTACCCGGAAATGGTGAGTATGAGCTTGGCTATGATTATCATGAATGCGGAATCTGCAAGCTGTGTAAGGATGAGGGCTGTCCGGAACTGGCACAATATTTGTGCCGGATGGATTTTGTGCTTGCCGATATTATGAATATGAAGCTGGTGAGAACCGGAACCCTTGCAGAGGGTGCGGAATACTGTGATTTTCGGTACAGCAGACGGGAATCGTAGGTAAGATTACGCAAATGAATATAACAGCATTAAGTTCAAATCTTCAATCCTGCTTGACTTTTTCTGATTCGGATTCTGTTTCAGGGCATACCTTTGCCTGCCTGCGATAATCTAATGGTTTCATGCCATAGAACGCACGAAAGATGGCAGATGTTTATGGCATATATCTCGTCTATGTTGACAAAGGAATCCCTTCTTGGGGTAATTAATGCATTATACAGCAATACCGATATGGTAAATGCGGCATTTAATGCAAAATCCATGGGTATGACAGAGAGCATGATAGCACTTCTGCCACAGGTAATTAACAAGGCACAGGCACTTGGATTTATTATGGCAATTGTATTTAATGTTCCTTGTACCATGACCGTTGCAGCGACCTTCAGAGAGAATCACTCAAAGAAATGGATTGCTTGTTCCGTAGTTTATTATCTGGTATTTTCTCTTGCACTGTCATTCATTTTCTATCATATCGGTTTGTTGATTTGGTAATGAGGAAAATTAAGGCTTAGGCAAAAATGAATTGGTGGCTGATAAGCTGTTATTTGAACAATACACGCCTATAGTAATTCCTACAAAATTGTAGGATTGCTGTAGGCGTGTTGTAATATTCGGATGCTATTCTTTCAGCTATAGACAAAACAATGATTGTGTAGTCTAATGAATGAGAAAGAGGTGTTTGTATTATGAACTTGTTAGAGGTCAGTCACATTTGTAAGACCTACGGCAGCGGAGAAGCAGCGGTAGAGGCACTGAAGGATGTTAGTTTTTCGGTTCCGAAAGGAGAATATGTAGCAATCGTCGGAGAATCCGGCTCCGGAAAAAGTACCCTGCTTAATATGATTGGGGGATTGGATGTACCTACATCCGGAAAGGTCATCATTGACGGTAAGGATGTTTTTTCCATGAATGACCGGAAGCTTACGGTATTTCGCCGCAGAAATATCGGATTTATTTTTCAGGCATTTAATCTGGTGCCGGAGCTTACGGTAGAGCAGAACATGATATTTCCGATGCTGTTGGATTATCAGAAGCCGAATCAAACCTATTTGGAGGAGCTGCTTACGGTTCTGAATCTGCAGGAGCGGAGAAACCATCTGCCGAGTCAGTTATCCGGTGGGCAGCAGCAGCGGGTAGCAATTGGACGGGCATTGATTACCAGACCGTCTTTAATTCTGGCAGACGAACCAACCGGAAATCTGGATAGCCAAAACAGCAGCGAAGTAATCGCACTTCTGAAAGAAACATCGAAGAAGTATGAACAGACCATTATAATGATTACACATAACCGCAGCATAGCACAGACGGCTGACAGAGTATTGCAGGTATCAGACGGTGTATTGACCGATTTGGGGAGGTGCCGGGAATGAGAAGTTATCTTGGACTTATACCGATTTCGGCAAAGATACGCAGACGAAGTAACCGCATGACAATTCTGTGTATCATGATTTCAGTTTTTCTGGTAACTGCTATTTTCAGTATTACAGATATGTTTATGCGGATAGAAAGCGGTGAATTACTGGATAAGCATGGAAACTGGCACATAAAGCTGGAAAACATTTCACAGGATATTGCAGAAGAAATCCGTCTGCGTCCGGATGTTACGGCACTTGGCTGGTCGGAGGCATATAATACAGATGCAAGTGAGCCGTATTACATAGGAGAGAAAAAAGCAGCACTATACGGCACAGACAGTACCTATATGACGCAGTTGGTAAATGCAATCGAAGAAGGTACGTATCCGCAGGAAGATAATCAGGTTATACTTAGCTCCAATGCCCAATATGCATTACATGTAAAGGTAGGAGATTATGTGGAACTGCAAACCCCGGAAGCGACCATTGAGGTTCAGGTATCCGGTTTCGGTTCAGACGATAAAGATGCTTATCAGGGACAAAATTATCTGGTTGCGGTCTATATGACACAGAACGCTTTTTCAGACCTGATGCAAAAGAACGGAATTTCAAGTAATCCAACCTGTTATGTTCAATTTCAAACGGCAGCAAAGGCTTCGGATGCGGTTTCGGAAATCAGGGAACAGTATCATTTATCCGAGAGTGACAGCTCAGAGAATACGGCACTCATGGCACTTTCGGGGAAAAGTAACAGTAAGACTGTGAAAAGAATGTACGGAATGGCAGCAGGTGTGGCTGGTCTGGTGCTTCTGGCAGGGGTGTTAATGATTTCCGGAAGCATGAACAGCAATGTGGCTCAACGGGCGAAGTTCTTTGGAATGATGCGATGCATCGGTGCAAGCCGGCAGCAAATTATTCGCTATGTACGGATGGAGGCATTGAACTGGTGTAAGACGGCTGTGCCGATTGGATTGATAGCAGGTATCTTAGTCAGTTGGGGAATTTGTGCATTTTTGCATTATGGTATAGGCAGGGAATTTCTGAATATGCCGGTCTTTAGACTTAGTCCGGTGGGACTGGTTTGCGGAACCTTGGTGGGAATCGTGACCGTACTGTTGGCGGCACAATTACCTGCGAGAAAGGCATCGAAGGTTTCTCCTATGGCAGCCGTTTCCGGCAATACTAAACAGGACCGCTCTGTGCAGCATCCTGCAAAATTAAAGCGTGGAAGGGTTGAAACAACCTTAGGAAGGTTTCATGCAACTGCATCAAGGAAAAACTGGTTTTTAATGACAGCCAGCTTTTCACTTAGTATTATTCTGTTTTTTTGTTTTTCTATCGGATTAAAGTTTGCAAATTGTCTCTTGCCGTCTTTGCGGAAATGGCAGCCGGATATTGTATTAAACGGTTATGCCAATGAGCGGGTATTAAGCCGGAGTCTGAGTGATACCATAGTTTCCATTCCGGGTGTTGCACATATTTATGGCTGTTCATATATAGAAAATGTTCCGGTTACGGCATCAAGGGAAGAAGTCCAGACCGTGAATCTGGTGTCATATAGTGATTTTTTGATGGATAGTGTAAAGGACAGCGTAGTTCAGGGAGATATATCGGACATTTACGGAGACAGTCATCAGGTTATGACATTTATGGACAAGGATAATCCGTTAAAGGTGGGTGACACAGTAAAAATTGCGGGAAACGAAGTTGAAATCACAGGTATGGTATCAAGTGGCTTATTTTCCGGCAGTTGTAGTATAATCTGCTCACCGGAAACCTTTGAACGATTGACAGGGGAACAGAACTATAGTCTGATTGGCATACAGCTAAATAAGGATGCTACGGATGAAACCGTATTAGAGATTAGTGACATGGCGGATACAAATGTAATTTTTAGTGATATGCGTGAAAGTAATTATCAGGATAAGGCAACCTATTTGGCAACCGTATTTATTGTATACAGTTTTTTGGCAATTGTTGCTATGATTACAGTATTTAATATTATTAACAGTATTTCCATGAGCGTGATTGCCCGGACGAAACAGTACGGAACCATGCGTGCAATTGGCATGGACAGCAGACAATTAATTCGTATGATTGCAGCAGAGGCATTTACTTATGCGATTTCAGGGCTTATAGTAGGTAGTGGAATCGGAATTATATGTAATTATTATTTATATACAAGACTGATTACCCAATACTTCGGAATGGTTTGGAAGCTGCCGGTAGGTATGTTGATTATGGTTCTTTTATTTGATTTGGCGGCTGCGGTTGCAGCAGTGTATGCTCCGGCAAAACGAATTTGCAATATGGCGATTACAGAGAATATCAACGAACTGTAGAAGTGTTTCGCCGTATAGAATCAAAGGATAGCCGTTTAGAGTTGATACGGAATCAGCAGGAAGCTTGTATTAGGAGTGATGATTATGAGCAGGATATTACTTTTGGAAGATGATTTAAGCTTAATAAATGGATTATCCTTTGCATTTCGTAAGCAGGGATTTGAGCTCGATGTTGCACGTACCTTGTGGGAGGCAGATGCATTATGGACAGAAGGCAGCTATGATTTATTGGTGCTGGATGTATCCCTCCCTGATGGTACAGGCTTTGAGTTCTGTAAAAAGGTTCGTCGGAGTTCTAAGGTGCCGATTATTTTTCTGACAGCATCGGATGAAGAAGTCAGTATTATTATGGGTCTGGATATGGGCGGTGATGATTATATTACCAAGCCGTTTAAGCTGGGCGTGCTGATTTCGAGAATCCATGCCCTGCTTCGGCGGGCAAGGGACTTTCAATCCACAGATATAGAGCTGCAGTCAAATGGAATAAGGGTCTGTTTGTTGCAGGGACAGGTGTTTAAGCAGGAACAGCCGCTTGATTTGACGGCAGCAGAGTATAAGCTGCTTTGCCTGTTTATGAAGAATCCCAATATCATACTTACAAAGGAGCAGATATTAGATAAATTATGGGACTGTGAGGGAAATTACATTGATAGTAGTACACTTACGGTATATATGCGTAGGCTGCGAATGAAAATAGAGGATAATCCAAGCGAGCCACAGATGCTATTGACCGTTCGTGGAATGGGCTATAAATGGAATGTTATGGATTGAGGTAGAATATGAAACTATTTGTAAATAAGGATATTAAGCAGTTTTTTCTTGTAATATCAGTGATTTTGACAGCATTTCTTCTGCTGGCAGAAGGCTCGGTATGGATAATGTACGGCAGGTTTTCTTTTTGGCTTATGCTGATAGCCGCCTTGGCGGTGATTGCGATATGGATAACCTGCTTTTTATATTTTTACAGACAGAATAAGATTATGGAAGCTGCGGTTTCGCAAGTAAATGCGTATCTTGACGGAGATATGGATGCCCGCATTGAATGTGATGAGGAAGGAGAATTATATAAGCTGTTTCATTCCGTAAATGCATTGGCGGCAGTTTTGAATGCACATGCGGCAAATGAAACAAAAGAAAAGGAATTTTTGAAGAATACCATATCCGATATTTCTCACCAACTGAAAACTCCTCTGGCAGCATTAAATATCTACAACGGATTGTTGCAGGATGAAACGGAAGAACTGCCGGAGATAAAAGAATTTGCCCAGCTATCCGAACAGGAGCTTGACCGCATGGAAATGCTGGTACAAAGTCTGTTGAAGATTACCAAGCTGGATTCCGGTACGGTTGTATTTGAGAAAACAAAGGAAAATGTTGCGGATATGATGCGGGATATTGAATTGCATGCTTCGTATAGGGCAAAACAGGAACAAAAAGCAATCATTTTGTCCGGTTCAGAGGATAGCTGGCTTTTCTGTGACCGTGACTGGTTGTTGGAAGCAATCGATAATATCGTGAAAAATGCCCTTGACCACACAGAGGCAGGAGATACGATTCAGATAGAATGGAAATCTCTGCCATCCGGGGTTCAGATAATTGTAAAAGATAACGGCTGCGGAATTTATCCGGAGGATTTATATCACATCTTTAAGCGGTTTTATCGCAGCCGGTTTTCCAAAGACAAGCAGGGCATTGGATTGGGTCTGCCTCTGGCAAAAGCAATTATTGAAGCTCATAGCGGTACCATAGAGGTTGACAGTGAATTAGGAAATGGGACCGCATTTATGATAAGCTTTCTGCCTCATTTGTAAATTCAATACCAAGCTTCTTAAATGTATTAATATCCACAGCGGAAAGAAGAGCCGATACATGGAGCTGGCAGCCGGATAATTTCGGAAGCTGCTCTAAGGCAAGTCTGGCATTGGAATCGGAAACCGCACACATAGACAGTGCAATCAGGACTTCGTCTGTGTGAAGTCTTGGATTCCGGCTGCCAAGGTAGCCGGTCTTTAAGTGCTGGATTGGCTCAATAAAGGTGCGGGAAATCAGATGGGTATCCTTATCGATATGTCCCAGTACCTTGATTGCATTTAACAGGACAGCAGATGCCGGACCAAGCAAATCGGAGGTGGAGCCGGTGACAATGGTTCCGTCTGCAAGCTCCAGTGCAGCCGCAGCAGTTCCTTCTTCTTTTGCCAGATTATTTGCAATCGAAACAACCGTACGGTCATTTACCGTAATCTTCGCCTGTTTCATAATTAATTCCTGCTTATAGACTTCTTCCTTGGTTGCCTCGTCCTTTACAAAACGGTTCAAAGACTGATAATATCTTCTGATAATTTCCTGCTTAGATGCATCTTTGCAGGCTTCATCATCAATAATACAGTTACCTGCCATATTAACTCCCATATCGGTTGGGGATTTATAAGGACAGTGACCGTAAATTCCTTCAAACATAGCGGCAAGCACCGGATAGATTTCAATATCACGATTGTAGTTGACCGTTGTTTCACCATAGGCTTCCAGATGGAACGGGTCAATCATATTAACATCATTCAGGTCTGCGGTAGCCGCCTCATAAGCTAAGTTGACCGGATGCTTTAACGGAATATTCCAGATTGGAAAGGTTTCAAACTTGGCATAGCCCGCTTTTACCCCATTCTTATTTTCGTGATAAAGCTGTGACAGGCAGGTAGCCATTTTACCGCTGCCCGGACCCGGAGCCGTTACAATCACCAGTGGGCGGGTTGTTTTAACATAATCATTCTTACCGTAGCCCTCATCACTGACTATTTTCTCAATATTATTCGGATAACCTTCAATCGAATAATGATGGTAAACATGGATGCCGATAGCTTCAAGCTTTTGCTGGAACAGGTCTGCGGATGGCTGACCGGCATAGCGGGTGATAACCACGCTGCTTACATACAATCCCTTTTTCTTATAGACCTCAATCAGTCGGAGAACATCCTTATCGTAAGTAATGCCGAGGTCATGTCGGATTTTGTTCCGTTCAATGTCTGCGGCATTAATCGATATAATCATTTCTGCCTGATTGGCAAGCTGCAAAAGCATCTGTAATTTGCTGTCCGGAGCAAAGCCCGGAAGAACGCGGGCTGCATGGTAATCATCAAACAGTTTTCCACCAAATTCCAGATACAATTTATCACCAAACTGGGCAATCCGTTCTCTGATATGTGCGGATTGCATAGACAGATATTTATCGTTATCAAAGCCAATACGTTTCATTAAAAAACTCCTTTGTAAATCCACTAAAACTATAGTTAAGCATGTAAAACACCAAATATGAGAATACCACATTACAGCCGGAAAATACAGACAAAAATCGTTTTTAACACGATAACAGGTTTGAGGGCTGTTTTAATTTATGGTATAATGAAGTAAAATTACTTGCTTGCAAGGGTAATTTTGCAAAATGCATGGAGTGATGTAATCACGAAATAATGAAGTAAAATTACGAAATAAATCCCTGATATTAAAAGATAAGGAGGACGCGTAGAATGGAATATATGAAGCTGGGAAATACAGACATAGAAGTGTCAAAGCTGTGTATTGGCTGTATGAGTTTTGGTAAAGCAGGAACTATGCATGACTGGACCTTAAATGAACAGGAAAGCGAAACGGTGATTCGGCACGCACTGGATTTAGGTATTAATTTTTTTGATACCGCTAATGTGTATTCAGCAGGCACAAGTGAGGAGTATCTGGGAAAAGCCATAAAGAACAATATAGCCAGAGATAAGGTTATCATTGCATCTAAGGTATATTTTAATGAAGGACGGCTTTCATCCGCTGCCATTCAGAGAGAAATTGACGGTACCCTAAAGCGTCTGGATACGGATTATCTTGATTTGTATATCATTCACCGCTTTGACTATGATACACCGATAGAAGAAACCATGGAGGCACTGCATAAACTTGTAAAAGCAGGCAAGGTACGTGCAATCGGAGCTTCCGCAATGTATGGCTATCAATTTTATAATATGCAGCTTGTGGCAAGAGACCATAACTGGACTCCATTTTCTACAATGGAAAATCACTATAACCTCCTGTATCGTGAGGATGAAAGGGAATTAATTCCGATATGCAGGCAAATGAAGGTATCCTTAATGCCATATAGCCCACTGGCTGCGGGACATCTGGCAAGACCGGTGTGGAATACGGATTCGCTTCGCAGTAAAACCGATAGGGTTGCCAAGGGCAAGTATGACCGCATGGAAGAACAGGATATGAAGATTGTATCCAGAGTCCATGAGCTGGCCGAAAAATACGAGTGCAAAATGTCACAGATTGCACTTGCATGGCAGTGGGCAAAAGGAATTACAGCACCGATTATCGGAGCCACAAAGGTCGGTTATCTGGATGATGCCGTTCACGCATTGGAGGTAAAACTGACAGAGGAGGATATTGTCTATCTGGAGGAAATGTATGTACCGCATCCGGTTGTCGGAGCAATTAATCAGAATCCGGAGCAGGGAGTGGTACTGTTGGATGAAAAGAAATAGAGGGAGAAAAACGGTATGAACAATAAAGATACAGCAGTTCGTTTGTTAGTGGCTGCGGGAATTTTGCTGTTGCTGGGTGGATGTATTTTTTGCTTTTTGAGGCAGTGGATTTTAGCTGCCCTGTTAGGAGTTGGTGCATTTGGATGTATCATAGCAGCACTTAATTTTAAAAATCACGAGGATAAATAAAGCATGGAGAGAATTAAAAAGTATTGGCTGCCGATAGCAATGTTGGCAATATTTGAAAGTGTAGCAGTTACGCTCTGGCTTACGAAGGATAACCTGTTTTATTTGCTTAATTTCAGCTATATCGGAATCTCGGTTGCGTTAGGTGTGTTTCTGTTTATCAAAAAATACAAACACGCACGCAGGGTTACGCAATTACTGGTCGGGCTTTATATGCTGGTATACTTAGGGCTTATCAGTAATGAAAATATGCAGATAGAGGGATTTTGGTATTATCTCTTTACAGGTGTATTTGAAGCGGCAACCATTCATTATGCGGTTGCAAAAATCTTTGGACCGTTGCTTTTTGGAAGAGGCTGGTGCGGTTATGCCTGCTGGACAGCAATGGTGTTGGATTTTCTTCCGTATAAGGTTCCGAAATCACCAAGGAAGAAAATCGGCTGGATAAGATATGTTACATTTGCTGCTTCGTTTCTATTTGTTTCCGCCCTGTTTCTTGCACAGGTCGGTAATATAGAAACGATTATGTTCTGGGCATTTATCATAGGAAATGTAGTGTATTATGCGGTAGGTATCCTATTGGCAGTTGCATTTCAGGATAATCGTGCATTCTGTAAATACATATGTCCGATTACGGTATTTTTGAAGCCAATGAGTTATTTTGCCCGGTTCCGGGTAAAATGTGATAAAAGTAAATGTGTATCCTGCGGCAAATGTAAAAAGGTGTGTCCGATGGAAGTGGATATGACGGATAATTCCAGAAAGCGAAAGAACGGTACGGAATGTATTCTTTGCTTTGAATGTGCAAGGAATTGTCCAAAGGATGCACTGTAACGGTTTTAACTTTATATTGTAATGAAAGGTACAGGTAAGATTACGAAAATCTTACCTGTATTTTACATTAGGATGATAATGAATTTTACATCCCTTCGATATGATTCTTTTCGTCAAGTGAGACTTGAGAAAAAATATACGTTTGAGTACATGGGTACTCAGAAGGGAGAAATTAACATGAAAAAGAAATTATTAGGCTTAGTATTGGCAACAAGTATGGTGGCAGGATGTCTGGCAGGATGCGGAAACAGCAATTCTTCAACTCCAAGCACAGATGCAGCAAATCCGGCAGGAGACAGCAGTGAAGCAGCAAATCAGGATACTGAAGCAGCAGCCTCTGCAGACTTCGACAGCACAAAATATATTAATGTTGTATCCAGAGAAGACGGTTCCGGAACCAGAGGTGCATTTATTGAATTGACCGGAGTAGAAGAAAAGGATGCAGACGGTAATAAGGTAGACAATACCACAACCGATGCAGCAATCACAAATAACACTTCCGTTATGTTGACAACGGTAAAGGGTGACAGCTATGCGATTGGTTACATATCCTTAGGTTCTTTAAATTCAGAGGTTAAGGCATTGAATGTGGACGGAATCGAAGCAACCGCAGAGAATGTTAAGAGCGGTGACTACACATTATCAAGACCGTTTAACATTGTTACAAAGGGTGATGTCAGTGATGTAGCACAGGATTTCATCAATTACATTATGAGTGATGACGGACAGAAGGTTATCGTAGATGAGGGCTATGTAGATGTAGCCAGCGGTTCCTTTGAATCTACACAGGCAGAAGGTAAGATTGTAGTAGCAGGTTCTTCTTCTGTATCACCGGTAATGGAGAAATTAAAAGAAGCATATGCTTCCGTTAATCCAAACGCATCTATCGAAATTCAGACCTCTGATTCAACCACAGGTGTAGAATCAACCATCAACGGTATCTGTGATATAGGTATGGCATCTCGTGAATTAAAGGATTCTGAGACAGAGCAGGGTGTAGAAGCTACGGTTATCGCAATGGATGGTATTGCAGTCATCGTAAACAACGATAATCCGTTAGAGAACATTACCAAAGACCAGATTAAGTCCATCTATGTAGGTGACCTTACAAAGTGGGATGAAGTAAAATAGTAACTTTGAGGAATGAATGACAATTAAGGTATGGTGAAATAGATGGAAGAAAAGAAAGCAGCTAGAAAACGTGTATTTGAGAAAGTAATGGAAATCATCTTCTTACTCTGTGCCTGTATGTCAATTCTTGCAGTAGCGTTAATCTGCTTCTTCCTGTTCACACGAGGAATACCGGGTATGGCAAAAATCGGCATATTCAAATTCCTCGGTGGACAGGTATGGAAGCCGGGAAATGATATTTACGGAATTTTACCGATGATTTTAGGCTCTGTCTATGTGACAGGACTTGCCTTAGTCATCGGTGTTCCTATTGGTCTGTTAACCGCTATATTTTTGGCAAGATTCTGTCCGAAGAAGCTTTACAAGGTTGTAAAGCCGGCAGTTGACTTACTGGCAGGTATTCCTTCAGTCGTATATGGCTTCTTTGGAATGGTGGTAATAGTACCGGTTATTCGGGCTCTTACGGATGCATTGGGAGCCAGAGGAAATGGTGTCAGTCTGTTGACCGCAGCCATCCTGTTAGGAATTATGATATTGCCGACAATTATCAGTGTCTCAGAGGCTTCTATCCGGGCAGTTCCGGAAAGCTATTATGAAGGCTCGCTGGGGCTGGGAGCAGACCCGGTACGAAGTGTATTTAAAGCAGTACTGCCGGCAGCAAAGTCCGGAATCATGGCAGGAATTATTCTGGGGGTTGGCCGGGCAATCGGTGAAACTATGGCAGTTATTATGGTAGCCGGAAATAATCCTGCAATGCCAAAGGGACTGTTGCAGGGTGTCCGTACATTGACTGCAAATATTGTAATTGAAATGGGTTATGCTCAGGACTTGCATAGAGAAGCGTTAATTGCAACAGGTGTTGTATTGTTCGTCTTTATCTTAATCATTAACCTGTGCTTCTCCATTGTGAAACGGAGGGATAAGTGATGGCTGATACAACAAATCTGGATTTTGGGTTAAAAGAGGAACCAAAAACAGAAACGGCAGCAGATATTGTCGGGATTAATAAACAGACCTTGGGACAAAAGTTAAAGTCCTATACTAAGAAACCATCTTCACTGATAATGCTGATTCTGGTTATCGGTGCGGCTGCAATCACGATTGCGGTGTTGATTTTTATTCTGGCATATATATTGGTGAAGGGAATCCCAAATCTGTCATGGAATTTGTTTGAATGGACCTATAACAGTGAAAATTCATCCATGATGCCTGCAATTATTAATACTATTATTATGACGCTGTTATCACTGGTAATCTCCGTTCCGTTTGGAATCGGTGCAGCAGTTTATCTGGTGGAATATGCAAAGCGTGGAAATAAGATAGTCGGAATTGTCCGGGTAACGGCAGAGACATTGACCGGTATTCCTTCTATTGTATATGGCTTGTTTGGTATGTTGTTCTTTGTAACACAGTTGAAATGGAGATTATCCATGCTGGCAGGTGCCTTTACATTGGCAATTATGGTGCTTCCGGTTATTATGCGGACAACGGAGGAAGCCCTGATGGCAGTTCCGGATTCTTATCGGGAAGGCAGCTTTGGCTTAGGAGCAGGTAAATTCCGAACCGTATTTAAAATAATTCTTCCGTCTGCCATGCCGGGAATCTTATCGGGAATTATACTGGCAATCGGTCGAATCGTCGGTGAGACAGCGGCATTGATGTATACAGCAGGTACAGTGGCAGCCGTACAGGGCTTAATGTCTTCCGGACGAACCTTAGCGGTTCATATGTATGTTCTTTCTTCGGAGGGCTTATATATGGGACCGGCATATGCAACAGCGGTTATATTGTTAGTTGTCGTGCTGCTTATGAATCTGGCGTCCTCATTGATTGCAAAGAAATTCAGCAAGGAAGAGAAATAACAGAAGGAGCGGTCAGATATATAATATCGGATACGAAAGCAGGAAAGGAAAGCAAGTATGGGTAAATTTGAAATTAAAAACCTTGATTTATATTATGGAGATTTCAAGGCATTAAAAAATATTAATCTGGAGCTTCCGGAAAAGCAGATTAGTGCCTTTATCGGACCATCCGGATGCGGAAAGTCAACCTTATTAAAGTCCTTGAATCGTATGAATGATTTGGTAGAGGGCTGTAAAATTACCGGACAGGTAACATTGGACGGTGTTGATATATATAACAATATGGATGTAAATTTACTGCGGAAAAAGGTAGGTATGGTATTCCAGAAGCCGAATCCGTTTCCAATGAGTGTATATGACAATATTGCATACGGACCACGAACACATGGAATCCATAATGCATCCAGACTGGATGAGATTGTAGAACGCTCCTTGAAGCAGGCGGCAATCTGGGACGAACTGAAGGACCGGTTAAGAAAAAGTGCTTTGGGATTGTCGGGAGGACAGCAGCAGCGGTTATGTATTGCAAGAGCATTGGCAGTTGAACCTGAAGTAATTCTGATGGATGAGCCGACCTCTGCATTAGACCCGATTTCCACCTCCAAGATTGAGGAACTGGCAGGCGAATTAAAGGATAAATATACAATTATTATTGTAACGCATAATATGCAGCAGGCAACACGTATTTCAGATAAGACGGCATTCTTTCTCTTGGGTGAGGTAATAGAATTTGGAGATACCGAGCAGCTATTTGCTATGCCAAAGGATAAACGAACCGAGAATTATATTACCGGACGTTTTGGCTGATGTCTGATAGTCAGAATAGTACAGTAAGAACAGGAGGATATGGAACATGAAGCAAAGTCGTTTTGAAAAACAGTTGAGTGCATTAAATGAACAGATGGTACAAATGGGCAGCATGGTAGAGCAGTCTATTGAAATGGCAGCATCAGCATTGGTAAAGCAGGATACAGAAAAAGCAGAGCAGGTAATAGAATATGCAACGGATGTCAGCAATCAGGCACGCCAGATAGAAGGAATGTGTATGAAGCTGTTGCTATGCCAGCAGCCGGTAGCAAGGGATTTGCGGATGATTTCTTCTGCACTGAAAATGATTACCGATATGGAGCGGATTGCAGTCCAGTCAGCAGAGATTTCCGAGCTTACAATCCGTATGGCACAGACCCCATATATCAAGAAGCTGGAGCATATTCAGGAAATGGCGAAAGAAACCATTTTAATGGTAGTAAAGAGTATAGAAGCGTTTGTAAATCGTGACTTGGAACAGGCACAGGGCGTGATTGAAATGGATGATATAGTAGATGATTTGTTTATTTCCATTAAAAACGAATTGATTCAGATGATTAATGCCGACCAGAGAAATGGAGAGCAGGCAACCGATTTGTTAATGATTGGAAAGTATTTTGAACGAATCGGAGACCATGCAGTCAACATTGCCCAATGGGTGACTTATTCCATCACAGGAGAGCATGGAGAGATTAATTAATGGGAAAAAAGAAAGAATTGGAAGCTATAATTGCAGATGTACAATATCGAACAAAATGTCAATATGCAATTAACACAATTGAATTAAAGCTACAGATGATTCAGGAGGAGCTGTCGGAAGAATACGGTAGAGAAATTGTCAGCCAGATATGCAGCAGAATCAAAAGTGCAGACAGTATCCGGAAGAAGTTAACCAGAAAGAAGCTGCCCGTTTCCTATGAAACGGCACAGGAAAAGTTAAATGATATGATTGGGGTTCGGGCAACCTGCTTTTTTGAGGATGATATTTACGAGATAGTAAAGCGAATATCCGCACATAAGGATGTTACGGTAATAAAAGAAAAGGATTACATTAAGAAGCCGAAAAGCAATGGGTATCACAGCTTTCATCTGATAGTCGAGGTTCCGGTATACAGTGAAGAAGGCTGTGAGCAAAAGAAGGTTGAACTGCAATTCAGGACAGTTGCCATGGACTTCTGGGCAAAGCTGGATTATCAATTATGCTATAAGCGGGAAATAAGCGGAACGCAGGGTGAAGATATTCAGAAGGAATTGCGGCATTATGCAGAAATTATTGCCAAAATGGACAAGAACATGATGCGGATTCGGAAAGAAATCGAAACGATGTAGGGACAGAATAAAAATACAGGAATAAGTTAATAATAAGTATCAGACAGATAGGAACAAAAGGAGCGTGAGAGCTATGGTAATGGAGCCTGCAATCGGTGTCCTCGTAGGCGTTGTGATTTTGTGTGTGGTTATGGTAGGACTTGTATATCTGTGTGGTAAGAATGAAAATGCAAATTAGTTAGTGTCATCTGTAATAAAGTTATAAAGAAACAGGTGATGCATATTTGTGAGCTGTGGATGTGTGTGTGGTCCATAGCTTTTATTTTTGGAACAAAGAAAAAAACAGAATTAAAAAAAGCATAAAATTTATGAAATTCCAGTTATTGCTGTAAAATATAGATAGAAATTCCTTGTGTTTTTTGATATAATGACCCCTGATGTATGTAGTAATAGAGAAGTGGATATAAACGTCAGGAGGACAGAATGTCAAAAGATATAATTGATACAAACGAAACGAATGAGGATGACAAGGAGTATGAAAAATATTGTTATCTGTGCCGCAGACCGGAAAGTGTAACCGGAAAGCTGATTCATTTGCCGAACGATATTTATATTTGTCCGGATTGTATGCAGAATACATTTGATACATTCAGTAATAACAGCAATATGCAGTTCATGGATTTGGGAAATTTTGATATGTCGCAGTTTAATTTTAACGGAGCACAGAATATCCCGAAGTCACAGAAGATAAAAAAGAAAAAGAAGGAAGAAAAGAAGGAGCAGCCGGAGCTGACGTTAAAGAACATACCTGCACCGCATATCATGAAAGCACAGTTGGATGAATATGTAATCGGACAGGACTATGCCAAGAAGGTAATTTCGGTAGCCGTATACAATCATTATAAGCGTGTATTAACGGGAACCATGGATGATATTGAAATCGAAAAGTCCAATATGCTGATGATTGGACCAACCGGTAGCGGTAAGACCTATCTGGTAAAGACGATAGCAAGACTCTTAAATGTACCGTTGGCAATTACAGATGCAACGACCCTGACAGAAGCCGGATATATCGGTGATGATGTAGAAAGCGTATTATCTAAATTATTGGCAGCGGCAGATAATGATGTGGAACGTGCAGAACGTGGAATTGTATTCATTGATGAGATAGACAAGATAGCAAAGAAGCGGAATACAAACAGCCGGGATGTGAGCGGAGAATCCGTACAGCAGGGCTTATTAAAATTGCTGGAGGGTGCCGAGGTAGAGGTTCCTGTCGGAGCAGGCAGTAAAAATGCCATGGTTCCGCTTACAACGATTAACACAAAGAATATATTGTTTATCTGCGGCGGTGCATTTCCGGACATAGAGGATATTATTAAGGCAAGACTGAATAAGCAGGCATCCATTGGATTTCGGGCAGATTTGAAGGATAAATATGATAAGGACCCGAATCTTTTGAAGCAGGTGACAATCGAAGATTTGAGAGAATTTGGCATGATTCCGGAGTTTTTGGGACGATTGCCGGTTATCTATACACTGGATGCCTTGGATAAGGACATGATGATTCAGATACTGAAGGAGCCGAAAAATGCTATTTTGAAGCAATATCAGAAGCTGTTAAGTCTGGATGAGGTAGATTTGCAATTTGATGATTCTGCCTATGAGGCAATTGCGGAAAAGGCAATGGAGAAAAAGACCGGAGCCAGAGCCTTGCGGGCAATCATAGAGGAATTTATGCTGGATATTATGTATCAGATTCCAAGGGATGATAATATCGGACGTGTTACAATTACCGGAGATTATATACGGGGAACCGGAGTTCCGTTAATTGATATGCGGGGAGCCATAGCATTAGAGGAATCGTGATTGGAAAAGAAACAAGAAAATGACTTGACATCATAAGGATTCAAGTCTATGATAGTAGCAGTTATCGGCATAGAAGGTGCAAGAAGGAGTATGTATCCCTGACAGAGAACAGAGGTCATTGGCTGGAAGCCTCTGAAGAACGAGCATATTCTTAGTTTCACACCAGAGCCTTTTGTCTGAACCGTCAGGAAGTAGTAGGTAAACACGAAGTAGGACAGAACGTGTAATGGCGTTATACATGAACAAGTGTCTGTGATGCTTTTGGAAGAGGATACCAGAATGGTTTTGATTTTCCGGTTGTCACAGGAAACAGGGTGGTACCGCGAATTTATAAGCTCGTCCCTTTTTAGGGATGGGCTTTATTTTATGCCAGAATAAGAACCGATATTAATTATAATTTCAGGAGGATGAATGAATGAAAGAGAAGTTGCAGGCAATTCGGGAAGAGGCGTTAGCCAAGATTGAAGAAGCCAGAGATTTGGATGCCTTAAATGACATTAAGGTCAACATATTAGGTAAAAAGGGTGAGCTGACACAGGTACTCAAGGGTATGAAGGATGTGGCACCGGAGGATAGACCAAAGGTGGGACAGATGGTAAATGATACACGAACTGCAATTGAAGAACGCTTGGAGACCGTTAAGAGTGATATTGCCAAGAAGATTCGGGAAGAGAAAATGAAGCAGGAGGTAATTGATGTTACCCTTCCGGGAACCATGCATATGAAGGGACATCGGCATCCGAACCAGATTGCACTGGAAGAATTAGAGCGTGTATTCGTAGGTATGGGATATGAGATTGTAGAGGGACCGGAGGTAGAGTACGACCATTACAATTTTGAATTACTGAATATTCCTGCAAACCATCCGGCAAAGGATGAACAGGATACCTTCTATATTACAAAGGATATATTACTTCGGACACAGACCTCTCCGGTACAGGCAAGAGTAATGGAGACGGGAAGAATGCCGATTCGTATTATTGCACCGGGTCGCGTATTCCGGGCAGACGAGGTGGATGCAACCCATTCTCCATCCTTCCATCAGGTAGAGGGCTTAGTTGTAGATAAGGGCATTACATTTGCAGACCTTAAGGGAACATTAGAGCAGTTTGCCAGAGAATTTTTCGGACCGGATACGAAGGTCAAGCTTCGTCCGCATCATTTCCCATTTACAGAGCCGAGTGCAGAGGTTGATGTAAGCTGCTTTAAATGCGGCGGTAAAGGCTGCCGGATGTGTAAGGGCAGCGGCTGGATTGAAATTCTCGGCTGCGGTATGGTACATCCGAAGGTTTTGCGGGATTGCGGCATTGACCCGGAGGTATATTCCGGCTTTGCATTTGGTATCGGTCTGGAGCGTGTAGCCCTGTTAAAGTATGAGATTGACGATATGCGTCTGTTATACGAAAACGATATGCGTTTCTTAAAGCAATTTTAAGCAGACAGGAAAGAATCAGAAGATTAGGATAGACCAGAAAAGGGATATAATAGGAGGTTAAGTAGAATGAATACACCAATGTCTTGGTTAAAGGTATATGTTCCGGATTTGAAGGCTCCGGTAGAAGAGTTCGTAGATGCAATTACATTGTCAGGCTCTCATGTGGAAGGCTATGAGAAGAAGGATAAGAACTTAGAGAAAATAGTTGTAGGAAAAATTGAGAAAATCGAAAAGCACCCGGATGCAGATAAGTTAATTATCTGTCAGGTAAATATCGGTGCCGAGCAGCCGATACAGATAGTAACCGGAGCTGCGAATGTAAAAGAAGGAGATATGGTGCCAACCGTATTAGACGGTGGTCGCGTTGCAGGCGGTCATGATGGCGGTCCGTTGCCGGAACAGGGAATTAAGATTAAAAAGGGAAAGCTAAGAGGCGTAGAATCTTATGGTATGATGTGTGCCATTGAAGAATTAGGCTCCAGCAGAGACTTATATCCGGAAGCACCGGAAAATGGTGTCTATGTATTTCCGGAGGATGCCGGAGTAAAGCCGGGAGAGGATGCGATTGAAGCCTTGGGACTTCATGATGCAGTGGTAGAATATGAAATCACCTCAAATCGTGTAGACTGCTTCAGCATGATTGGTATGGCAAGAGAAGCAGCGGCTACCTATGGTCTGCCGTTCCATCCGCCGGTAGTACCGGGTACAACAAAAGGCGGAGAGGTAACGAAGTATGCATCCGTAGAGGTAGAAGCAAAGGATTTGTGTCCGCGGTATTGTGCCAGAGTGGTTAAGAACTTAAAAATCGGACCATCACCAAAGTGGATGCGGGAACGCTTGGCATCACAGGGAATCCGTTCTATCAATAATCTGGTAGATATTACAAATTATGTAATGGAAGAATACGGTCAGCCGATGCACGCATTTGATTTGGATACCATAGCAGAGCATAAGATTGTGGTAAAGCGGGCAAAGGACGGAGATAAGTTCGTAACCTTAGACGGACAGGAGCGGACATTGGATTCCAATGTATTGATGATTTGCGATGGCGAGAAGGAAATAGGAATTGCCGGCATCATGGGTGGAGAAAATTCCATGGTAACAGACCATATTTCAACCCTGTTGTTTGAAGCAGCCTGCTTCGACGGAACGAATATCCGTCTGTCATCAAAGCGGATTGGTATGCGTACAGATGCTTCCGCGAAGTTTGAAAAGGGCTTAGACCCGAATCTTGCCTTAGAAGCAGTAAATCGTGCCTGCCAGTTGATAGAGGAATTAGGCTGTGGCGAGGTTGTAGACGGTGTGATTGATATTTATCCGAATCCGGTAGAGCCATGGAGCCTTCCGTTTGAGCCGGAGAAGATGAATCATCTGTTAGGTATGGATATACCGGAAGAACTGATGCTGGAATATTTTCATCGTTTAGGCTTGACCTATGATATGAATAAAAATGAACTGACAATACCAACCTATCGTCAGGATTTACACTGTATGGCAGATTTGGCAGAGGAGGTTGCAAGACTCTATGGTTATGATAAGCTTCCGTCTACCCTGCCGAGAGGAGAAGCTACCGTAGGTAAGAAGCAGTTCCATATGCTGGTAGAAGATGTGGTAAGGGATGTATGCGAAAATAATGGCTTTTCCGGTGGTATGACCTATTCCTTTGAAAGTCCGAAGGTATATGACAAGTTGTTGATTCCACAGGATTCCGAGATACGCAAGGCAATTGTGATTGCAAATCCGTTGGGAGAAGACTTCTCCATTATGCGGACCATTTCCTTAAATGGTATGATTACTTCATTGGCAACGAACTTTAACCGCAGAAACAGAGATGCCAGATTATATGAGATTGGAAATATTTATATTCCAAAGCAATTGCCGTTAACCGAATTGCCGGAGGAACGCAAGATGCTGACACTTGGTATGTACGGACAGGGCGATTTCTTCAATATGAAGGGTGTACTGGAAGAATTATTTGAACGGTTGGGACTGCACCATGCATTTACCTATGACCCACAGGGCGGTTATCCGTTCCTGCATCCGGGCCGTCAGGCAGCAATTAAGCATGGCGAAGATGTAATCGGTTATATCGGACAGTTACATCCGGAGGTAGTAGAGAATTACGATATGAAGGGAGAAGCCTATGTAGCAGTCGTTGACCTTCCAAAATTAACAGAGCTTGCTACCTTTGACCGTAAATACGAAGGCATTGCAAAATTCCCGGCAAGTACCAGAGATTTAAGTATGGTAATGAGTAAGAATATATTTGTCGGACAGGTAGAAGAGGTTATCAAGAAATACGGCGGAAAGCTTCTGGAAAATTATGAGCTGTTTGATGTATATGAAGGCGAACAGGTAGGAAGAGGTAAGAAGTCGGTTGCTTATACCATGACCTTCCGGGCAAAGGATAGGAACTTGGAAGCAAGCGAGGTTAACGCCATTACAGATAAGATTGTCGAAGCATTAAAGGAATTGGGAATCGAATTGAGAGGCTAAGGAATATCCATGATGAAGCTAAGTGATTTTAATTATATACTTCCGGAGGAGCTGATTGCACAGGACCCTCTGGAAAAACGGGATAATTCCAGATTGATGGTTCTGCACCGGGATACCGGTGCATGGGAACATAAGCATTTCTATGATATTATTGATTATCTGAATCCGGGAGATTGTCTGGTGGTTAATAATACCAAGGTAATTCCGGCAAGGCTTATGGGCGTGAAGGAAGATACCGGAGCTTCCATTGAAGTTCTGCTGCTTAAACGAAAAGAAGAAAAGATATGGGAGACACTGGTAAAGCCGGGAAAAAAGGCAAGAATCGGAGCCAGAATCAGCTTTGGTGATGGCTTACTTATCGGTGAGGTTGTTGATATTGTAGAAGAAGGAAATCGTCTGATTCGCTTTGAATACGAAGGAATTTTTGAAGAAATTCTGGATAAGCTGGGACAGATGCCGTTACCGCCGTATATTACACATCGGCTGCAGGATAAGAACCGGTATCAGACTGTATATGCGAAATATGACGGTTCTGCGGCAGCACCGACGGCAGGCTTGCACTTTACGGAAGAATTATTGGAGAAGATTCAAAAAAAGGGAATCCGGATTGCAAAGGTAACACTTCATGTCGGACTGGGTACATTTCGCCCGGTCAAGGAAGAAAATGTGCTGGAGCATCATATGCATTCGGAATTTTATATGGTTGATGAGGCAGCCGCTGATGCAATAAATGAAACAAAGGCAGCAGGCGGCAGAATCATTGCAGTAGGTACAACCAGTACGAGAACCTTAGAAACCGTAGCGGAGCCGGATGGACATATTCCGGTCAAGAGCGGATGGACGGACATATTTATTTATCCGGGGTATCAGTTTAAGGCAGTTGATTGTCTGATTACGAACTTTCATTTGCCGGAATCTACATTGATTATGCTGGTATCCGCATTAGCAGACCGGGAAACGGTTTTGCGTGCATATGAGGAGGCAGTACGGGAAAAATATCGGTTTTTTAGTTTTGGAGACGCTATGCTAATCTTATAGTGCTTCGGGTCGAAAAATTACGAAGACTAACGATGGGATTCACAGCTCAATCAAGGTACAATAAGAGTACAGATACAAGTGTGAAGGAGCTGAAACCATGATTCGTTATGCCATAACCGTTTCGAACAGTACACAGGAAGAACAGAAACAATCTACCAGTTATGGTCTTCGGGCAGTTAATGAACGGGGAGAAGAGCTGTTGTCCATACCGAATATCAGTACCAGACAGGAAGATGTAGCGTATCTGGTAGAGCATTTTAATCAGGTACGAGTACAAAAACATGAATTTTATTAATCGGTGATTACCATAAGACGGCATAGCCATTTTGGCTATGCCGTTTGACGTTTTATATAATATAAAGTGGTTGCTTATTGCAGGCTTGATAAGTGAGAATAAAAATCAGGATAAGAAATGTTCACACAGTCAGCACCTAAAATCTCGGTATTGCCGTCCGCATTCATGCCGGCAATGGCAAAGCTCATGGCAATTCTATGGTCTAAATGGCTGTCAATAACCGCTCCGTGTAACGGTTTACCTCCATGTATAATCATGCCGTCATCCGTAGCCTCAATATCTGCACCCATTGCAGAAAGATTCGTTACCATAACATCAATTCGATTGGATTCCTTTACCTTTAATTCCTGAGCATCTTTAATAACGGTGGTGCCTTCCGCAAAGCAGGCTAAGACCGCAATAATCGGAAGCTCATCAATTAATTTCGGAATTAAAGCTCCTTCAATGGTAGTACCGTGAAGGGAGCTGGTAGATACCGTTATATCAGCGGTTGGTTCACCGACAGATGCTTTTACATTCTCCATTGTAAGCTTGGCACCCATGGCTCTGCATACCTCTAAGATACCGTCTCTGGTAGGATTGATGCCTACATTCTGAATGGTAATGCAGGAATTAGGTGTAATTAAGCCTGCAACCAAAAAATAAGCGGCAGAAGAAATATCACCCGGAACGGATATATTCTGTGCAAGCAGAGAGGAAACGGGTTGTACGGTGACGGTGGTTCCCTCACAATGTATCGGTACGCCAAAGGCTTCAAACATTAATTCCGTATGATTTCTGGATACATAAGGCTCGGTTACACTGGTTTCTCCCTCGGCATATAAGCCGGCTAAAAGAATGGCTGACTTTACCTGTGCGGAAGCTACCGGAGATTGATAATGGATACCATGCAGGGAACGCCCCTCAATCCGGAGCGGAGCACAGTCATTTCCTTCCAGACTGGTTATAGAAGCTCCCATTTGAGCAAGGGGAGTCATAATCCGTTTCATGGGACGTTTCCGGATAGAAGCATCCCCATCAATCATACTTGTAAAGGGTTGGGCAGCCAGAATACCGGACATTAACCGGGTAGTGGTTCCGCTATTGCCAACATCCAGAATATCGGAAGGGCTTTTTAAATGATGCAAGCCAAGTCCATGAATCCGGACAAGTTCTCCGGAATTGTCAATGGTAACACCCATTTTCTCAAAGCATGCAATGGAAGAAAGACAGTCGGCACCTTGAAGAAAGCCATGTACCTCTGTAGTTCCTTCTGCCAAGGCTCCAAGCATGATACAACGATGGGATATGGATTTGTCACCGGGAACAGTCAAAATGCCCTGAAGTGATTGGGTTCGTGTGAAAATCATAGTAAGCTCCTTTCAAGTGTAAGACTTAGCGTTCATAAACGGTATAACCGGCATCCCGTAAAAGCTGTGCGGCGTTTGAAGCATCGTTTTTCTGATAGAAGGAGATACGAAGAACTCCCTCCTCATCCTCACGATTATGGGAAATTCCAAGGTTTTTAATACTGATACCTGCCGTACTGATAGTATGGAGAACCCCTTCAATGGCACCGGCTTCATCCGGAATATCCGCAAATATTTCATAATTCATCCGAATCACACCGGTAGCATTATTCGGAATGGAATCCCGATACTGTCTGGCAGCTTCAAAAAAATCATGAATATAAGCATCATCCCGCTTATGAATGGCATCGATAATCTGTTGAAGGTCCTCCTGATATTCCTCAAGCCCCGCAACAATGTTGTTCGAATTGCTCAGAAGAATATGCTCCCAGATTACCGGGTTAGAGGATGCGATACGAGTAATATCCTTAAAACCACCGGCGGCTAATTGCCGGTTCATACCCTTGGAATCGTCATTTTTTTTCACCAGATTCACCAGCTCTGCCGCTATAATGTGCGGAATATGGCTGATATAAGCAGTAGTCTGGTCATGTCTTGCAGGCGAGTAAATAATGGTAATCGCACCCAAATCTTCAATAAAGGTACTAAATTCATCAATGCGTTCCTGTGAAACGGTGGAGGAAGGCGTGATGAAATAGTAAGCATTTTCAATTAAATGGTCATGGGCGGCACTGTAACCGGAACGCTCAGAACCGACCATCGGATGCCCACCGATAAATACATCCGTTAGCTGCTCGTCCAGTACCGCCTGATAAATATCCGTCTTAACACTGCCAACATCGGTTAAGATACAGGAAGGATTCATGTATTGCTTAAGAATTGGCAGATATTGAATGTTATAATGAACCGGAGCACACAAAAAAATGTAATTACAAGAGTGAAATTCCTTGCCGATTTTCGTAACAGCCTGATGAACGGTTCCGTCAGCAACGGCTTCCTTAAGGGCTTCTGAATCTACATCATATGCCAGAATGGTATAATCAGGAAAGATTCGGCGTATGGACTTGGCAATGGAACCTCCGATAAGTCCCAGCCCGACGAAACCGATTGTAAATGGTTTTGATATATGCATAATAAACGCTTCCTTTTCTGTTTCAAATTCGTTCCTACAACATTGTAACGTGAAAAATTTACTGTGTCAATGCGTCAGTGTGTTGAAGTGCTTCGATTTCGGCTGTTGTCAAAGGGCGATAGCTGCCGGAGGCAAGGTCAGCATCTAAGCAGAGCGTTCCCATACGGATACGCTTCAGATAAGTTACCTTGCAGCCGATGGCTTGGAACATTCGCTTTACCTGATGGAAGCGGCCTTCATGAATGGTGAGGTTCGCACTGAGCGGAGACAGAAGCTCAAGCGTTGCAGGACGTGTCAGTTTATCATCCCCAATATCAATGCCTTCCAGAAAAGCATCGACGGCATCGGGAGGAATGGGGCTGTCCACCTCTGCATAGTAGGTTTTTTCTACGTGCTTGCGGGGAGATAATAATTGATGTGCCAAAGCACCGTCATTTGTAATTAACAATAGCCCTTCCGTATCCTTATCCAGACGACCCACCGGAAATAAGTCGGTGTGAGTAGAATCCGCAATTAATTCCAGTACGGTTGCACAGGTATTGTCATTGGTTGCACTGACATAGCCGGCAGGTTTATTTAACAGGTAATAAACATAGGCTTCATGACAGACAGGAACACCCTGATATGTGACAGAATCTGTCTCCGGACATATTTTTTGGTCGCCGGAGGAGGCAGGAATGTCATTTACCCGAACCTGTTTTTTCTTTATATATAGTTTTACCTGACTGCGGCTGCCAATACCGGCATCTGCAAGATATTTATCTAAACGAATTTGCCCCATGGATATACTCCTTTTTACAATATCAGAAAATAATTTTGCCTATGTTAGATGAAATCTGTAACATTTAAACAACTTTTCTCAAAATGATTATGACATAGGCTGACTTGACATGCAAGAAGCAATCTGCTATAGTTTGTTTGTAACAAAAATGTAACATTTTATAACAAAAAAGTAATAGTAATCTGAATCTTGGTAGACGAGAACCGGATAACAGGACAGGGAGAATTATTATGAAACGGAAGGAAATTAGAAAGCAACACGTAATCGGGAAGCTTGTGCTTGGCGGATTGACAGTCGGAGTTCTGGTGACAGCCTTGAGCTTAAAGTGGGATGCAATCAAAGATTCCGGAAAAATGGAAATCGGACTTGCAGAACGGACTGCCATGGCAACCATGGAGGGCAGTGATATTTACGAGGGCTTTCTGGAAAGCTCCACAGAAGCTGTGGATGTACAGGTAGTAGCGACACCGGAGCCATCTCCATATGACGGCAGATTTATTGCAAATATTACGGACACCTTAAATGTAAGAGCATCCGCATCTACAGAATCGGAGGTAGTTGGAAAGATGTATCCCGGTTGTGTCGGTGATATTGTAGGAACCGAAGGAGACTGGACACAGATTACATCCGGAAATGTCAGCGGTTATGTAAAGACCGAGTACATTTTATCCGGTAAGGATGCAGAACCTCTGGCGGAGGAATATGGAAAAAATGTCGGAACCGTAACCGGTGATATTGTTAAGGTTCGACGGGATGCAGATGTTAATTCCGAAGCAATCGGTATGTTAGAGAAGGACGACGAGATATATGTAACGGAGACCTTAGACGGCTGGTATGGAGTTCTGATGAATGAAAACTGGTATGGTTATGTATCTGCCGATTATTTATCCGTAGAATATAAGCTGGATACGGCAATTACCATAGAAGAAGAGCTGGCACGAATTGCAGCGGCAAAGGCGGCAGAGACACAGGCAGCACAGGAACAGGCAGAAGCAGCAGGAACGGAAGTGGAAACTACCCAGCAGGAGCCGACACAGGCATCCTATGATGATGCATACCTGTTGGCATGTCTGATAAGTATGGAAGCCGGATATGAGCCGTATGAAGGCCAGTTGGCAGTTGCAAATGTAGTATTGAACCGGCTGCATAGCGGATACTACGGAAGTACCATCAGTGATGTTATTTATGCAAAGGGACAGTTCCCTTCTGTAAACGGAAGTGTTATGACAAGCTATTTGAATAACGGACCGTTAGCACAGGCACAGCAGGCAGCAAATGAGGCATTATCCGGTGTGAACAATATAGGCGGATATATGTGCTTCATTAATGTAAAATATGCGAACTATGCGGCATACGGTGATTATACGATTATCGGAAATCATTGCTTCCACTAGGAAAGATACAAGTATAAACATAAAAACGGTAACTATAACAAAAGGGCATCCGATAAATTCTGTTCGTGATATATAACTTACGGAATTTATCGGATGCCCTTTTTGATTTTGGTTTACGTGAGCAAAGAGCTTACAGTTGATTAATTTCCAACAGGCTGCGATAGTGTTCATCCGGAATCGGCTTACTGAACAGGTATCCCTGCAGAATATCGCAGGAGTTTTCCTGTAAGATACGAAGCTGGTCGGATTCCTCAACACCCTCTGCAACAACGCTGATATTTAATTTATGTGCTAGCGAAATAATAGTTTCTGCAATGTAACAATCCTTAGAATCGGTACTGATATTATCAACGAAGGACTTGTCCATCTTCAAGGTATCGATTGGAATTTTGGTAAGGTAGTTAAAGGAAGAATAACCGGTTCCGAAATCATCCAATGCAATACGAATCCCCAGACTGCGTAATTGATTGATAATCTCAATGTTTTGTTCCATGGACTGCATCATAACACTTTCCGTAACCTCTAACTCCAGATATTTCGGAGGAAGCTTTGTACGGTCCAGAATATCCAGTACACGTTGTAAAAAGTCCGGAGCCTTTAACTGTGTGAGGGATACATTGACGGACATGGTAATCGGTCCGTAACCGGCATCCAGCAATTGCTTGTTGAAATCACATGCATGCTCTAATGCCCATGCACCCAGTTCATTGATGATACCGGATTCTTCTGCAATCGGGATAAATTCTGATGGTGAAATCTGTCCGAGATACCCGTTTCGCAGCCGCATCAATGCTTCACATCCGGTAATCTGTCCGGTTGCAATATCACATTGCGGCTGATATACCAGATAGACCTCCCGGTTCTGGATAGCATTTCTTAATATTTCCTCTAATTCGTTCTTATGATTAACCTCATCCTCCATGGAGCTGTTAAAGAAACGATACCCGCTCTTACCTGCCTGCTTAGCCGAATACATGGCAATATCCGCATTCTTAATCAATTCGTTGATGGTTAATCCGTTTTGCGGGAAAATAGCAATACCAATACTCATAGATACATGAACCACCTCATCATTCAGGTGGAACGGATGATTGGAAATCGCAATCAATTGGGAAGCAAACTGGTCTAATTCGTCCTGCGTGTGAACCTGATTTCGCAGTACCAGAAATTCGTCACCACCGGTACGGGCAAGAAGGTCATCCTCTGACATAAGGGCGGACAGCTTTTCTGCAATCTGCTGTAACAGTAAATCACCATAGTCATGTCCCAGCGTATCATTTACATTCTTGAAATTATCTAAGTCAATAAAAAGAATTGCACGCTTTATAAAGCTTCCTGCCTGATGAAACAGCTCATTGGCATGCGTCATAAAGGCAACGCGGTTAGCAAGACCGGTTAAGGTATCGGTATATGCCAGCTTCTTAATCTGCAGAAGATTGGTTTCTAATTCTTCCTGACTGCTTTCTAACTGCTGCTTGGTATCCACCAGCTTATCGTGGTTGTTGGATATAATCTGCATCATATCGTTAAAATGCTGGGACAGCTCTCCGAACTCGTCCTCGGATTGGATTTCACAGTGTACATTCAGATTTCCCTGTGATGCCTGCAGCATTTTATCCTTCAAATCATAAATAGGATTGCAATAGGCTTTCGACAGGCGGGAGCTGAATGCAATGGTAATGATAAGCAGGAAAATGATAACTCCGACCATCAGCAGAGGAATTGACTGCAAAAGGGAATTATACATACTCATATCCTGCTCGACAAGATAAATCCAGTGATATTCAGGTATGATACTGTAGCCATACATTTCGGTACGGACACCGTTACGAACCTGAATGGTTCCGATAAGATCGGATTCGGAATTTTCGTTATGTATCAGGCATGTAATGGCTTCCCGTTTAACCTGTGAATTATCAAAGGTCAGACCCAGCAGACTGTTGGAGGCTGTATCCAACAGATAGGTGTTGTCCTGCTCGGAAAGAAAATCTTCAAAATAAGAAGCATCAATACTTGCAACAATCACACCAATGTAATAGGTATCCTTAACCATAATCGGAGTTAAGATATGGATGGCATCCGACATTCCGTTAAGTTCCATGCTGGAATTGATTTGAGCATGCTCCATAGTAGGAGCTATATCTTCAACATAGTGGCTGTAATCACCGACCAGACTGTTATCGGAGCTATAGGTCAGATACCCCTCCATGTCATATACGCTGTAGACAACATGATTGCTGAAATTACTGGATGCCTGCTCCAGCATACGATGAATGCTGATTTGTGACATGGTATCATTACGAAGGTCAATATCCGGATTGTTATATTTTTTCAACATAACCGTCGCTAATTCACTGTTTTTGGAAATAGATTCGGATTCTACCTTCTGCGTATTTAGCAGGGCGGTAAAGCCCTGTTGATAATTAAATGCAATATTTTTTGCGGTTTCTCTTGAAATATTCAGATAATTTTGAAACACAATCAGAACAGTAAAGATAGCAAAAATAAAAACCGGTATACTTGCTACAACTACCATGGATGATTGCAGTGACTTCTTTATTGACATACAACCTTAACTCCTAACTTTAATCTTACATATGATTATACGAAATTTATTCCTAATATTCAATGAGATATATTTGAAAAATAAAGATTCAAATAAAGATTCCAAAAGATTTAAAAGGAATATTGCCGGAAGGAAGAACCGGAATATAGGAATCTTCTTGATTTTAAGCGGTGGGTTATGTATAATAAAACTAATTAGGGTGTAAATAAAAAATTGGAGGAGAAACGATGTTTGGGATTTATTTTGGAAAATACCTTCAGGACAAAGGGGTTATTACGGAAGCACAGCAAAAGGAAATGCTGGAAGAAGTGAAAAGCTCCCGGTTACGGATGGGATTGTTAGCCATTGTCAACGGAATGATGACAGAGGCACAGGCTGAGGAAGTAAACCAGATGCAGCAGATGTATGACAGACGGTTTGGTGACTTGGCAGTTGAAAAGGGGTATCTGACAAATGAACAGGTAGAGGCTCTGTTAAAGATGCAGGGAGACCAGTATCTGTTGTTTGTACAGGCTTTGAATGACCATGGCTATCTGACACTGGAAGAGATTCAGAAGGAATTAAAAGCATATAAGAAGGATGAACGGCTGAGTGCATTGGACATGGATGCAATTAAGAGCAGTGATTTGGACAAGATTGTGCCGGTATTCACAAAGGAAGGCTCTATTCCGCCGGTAATGAAAGATTACATAGCATTGATGGCAAGAAATGTAGTGCGTTTCATAGATACAGACCTGAGACTGGAACAGACAGAGAGAATTAATTCTTATCAGGCATCTTTTATGGCAAGTCAGGAATTGGAAGGTGAATTTAATTTCTTTGTAGGAATTTCCGGAGAGCCGGAGGCTGTAATAGAAGCAGCATCCGTATTTGGTCGGGAAGAGTTTCAGACAGTTGATGAGGATTCACTGGATGCAGTCAGTGAGTTTATTAACTGTAATAACGGCTTATATGCCAGCAAGCTGTCAGAAGAGGAAATTGAATTGGAATTATTGCCGCCTATGATGTATACAACACAGATGAAGATACAGACAGACGGACCAATGTATAAGATTCCGATGTATATATCCGGCAAGAAGCTGGAGCTGGTTATCTGTCTGGAAGCAAAATGGCAGATTATGTAATATCTAAGAGGAAGATTTTAGGATAGGAGAGGTACGAGAAGCATGGCTAAGATATTAATAGTAGATGATTCCAGAACATCTCGTAAAATATTAAGAGGGATTTTGGAAAATGCTGGTTTTACAGTAATTGGGGAAGCAACAAACGGTCAGGAAGGCTATGACAGATATGTGGAGTTACAGCCGGACGTAGTAACCATGGACATCACTATGCCGGTGATGGACGGAATCGGGGGCTTAAAGAAGATTAAGGAAGCATATCCGGAATCGAAGGTGGTTATGGTTACAGCCGCAGGTCAGAAGAATAAAATGGTAGAAGCGGTACAGTGTGGTGCGGATGAATTTATTCCAAAGCCATTTGACGGAGAACAGTTGGTAGCAACGTTGCAGAAAGTAATTAATGAATAGAGCAGCTTCGAGTTGATTGCACGCTCGGAAGCAAAAGGTGGGCTGACCTGAATCGGATGATGGAGTCTGGATGTCGGGACAGCCCCTTTTGCGAATAGCTATAGGAGAACGAAAGTGGTGATGATATGATAGATACAGTTGTTTCTGTCGAAATGCTGGTAGAAGAGGTTATGCGGATAAAGCGGAACCGGTTGGCACCGGATGAGTGTGACGGAACCGAAAAACGCTTATGCATAGCTTCCGGAAGTCATGGGGATGAATTGGGCGGACAATATATCTGCTATGAAGTAATTCGGCGGATAAAGAGCGAATTTCATAATCTGACCGGCATTGTAGATGTATATCCATCTATGAATCCGCTGGGGCTGGATGCACAGATGCGGGATTTTCCGTTAATGGATATTGATATGAATACCGTATTTCCGGGGGATGATGACGGTGTAATTCTGGAGCATGCTGCGTCACGAATCACCAAAGATATGGCAGGAGCAGACATTTGTCTGGATATTCATTCCAGTAATTCGCTGATTCGGGAAATCCCGCAGGTTCGGCTCAATGATGATGTGCTGGAAACGGTTATGCCGTATGCCAAGCTACTGAATACCGAGCTGGTTTGGATTCATCCGTCTACCAGTGTCCGTCCGGGAAGTCTTGCGTATGCGTTAAATGCGATAGGGGTTAAGACCATGGTAATTGAAGCCGGGGTAGCCCTTCGGATTGACTATGAATATTGTAATCAGATTGTGGAAGGTATTTTTTCTTTAATGAAATATATGGGAATCTGGCAGGGAGAGGTGCAGGAAATACGCAGACCGACCATTGCCACAGACGGTGATGTCAGATTCGTAAATGCGGAAAGCAGCGGATTGTTTGTGCCGAATATTAAGCACTCTATGAGGGTGAAAAAAGGAGAAAAGATTGGAACCATTGTAGATGTAATTACCGGTTCGGTGGAGGAACGTATCTATGCCCCATGTGACGGACTGGTGTTTACCTTGCGGGAATATCCGGCAGTAGAGGAAGGGGCATTAATCGCCCGGATTTATGGAGGCGAGATACAATGAATAAAGAAATCATTTTTAACATGAGTACCGCCTTCCGGGGAGAATATACCATTATCGGGTATCGGTTCGGGCATGGAGAAAAGGCAGCCTGTATTATGGGTGCTATGCGTGGAAATGAATTTCAACAGCTTTATATGTGTTCCCAGTTGATAGCAAAGCTGGAACAGTTAGAAGCAAAGGGAGCCATAGTAGCGAATAAAGAAATTCTGATTATTCCGTCGCTGAACTATAATTCCATGAATGTAGGTAAAAAATTCTGGGTATCCGACAGTACGGATATTAACCGTTCATTTCCGGGAAATCCCAAAGGGCCGGCAACCAGCCGGATTGCGGCTGCGGTTATGGAACGGGTAAAGGAATATGATTACGGAATCCAGTTTGCCAGCTTTTACATGGGTGGTGAATTTATTCCGCACATCCGTCTGACCGAAGAGGGTGTTAAGAATACCAGTCTGGCAAATTTGTTCGGAATGCCATATGTTTTGACGGCTACCGAGCGGGCATTTGACACAACAACCCTGAATTATAACTGGCAGAAGAACGGAACGAGTGCATTTTCGGTCTATACCGGAGCAACTGAACGAATTGACGAAGAACGGGCAAGACAGGGAGTATCAGCGGTGCTTCGGTTCTTGACGAGAATGGGTATAATACGATATAACTGTCATGGTGGATATATTTCAACGGTACTGGAGGAGGATGAACTTCTCTCGGTTCGGGCAGATATGCCGGGCTTCTTCCGGAAAAAGGTATCTACCAATATGGAGGTTATCCGCGGACAGCTTCTTGCCGAAATAGTGGATTCATTTCGGGGGGATGTTATATCAAGGATAGTTGCACCGACGGATGGAATTATATTTTATTCACAGATTCAGCCAATGGTGTTTGAAAATTCCATTGCATTTAAAATGATAAAGCGGATTCATGAATAACCATGAATTTACAATAAACAAAACCATGGAGGTCATTATGAGTAAGGTAAAACGAATCTATGTGGAGAAGAAAAAGGATTATGCAGTAAAAGCAACAGAGCTGTACGATGAAATCAGAGATTATCTGGGAATTTCGGTAAAAGGAGTTCGGGTGCTGGTACGTTACGATATGGAAAATGTATCCGATGCGACATATGAGAAAGCATTGGGAACCGTTTTTTCTGAACCGCCGGTAGACATATTATATGAGGATGCCTTTGTCATGAAGGATTCAGAGCAGGCATTCAGTGTCGAATATTTACCGGGACAGTTTGACCAGAGAGCGGATTCCGCAGAACAGTGTGTGAAACTGTTAAATGAAGAAGAAACTCCGGTCATTCGTTCTGCCACTACCTATGTGATTGAAGGGGCTGTTTCAGAAGAAGAAATGGAGCGGATTAAGCAGCATTGTATTAATCCGGTTGACTCCAGAGAAGCATCCATGGAAAAGCCGGAAACACTGGTAACCGTATTTGAAGAGCCTGCGGATGTAAAGATATTTGAAGGCTTTCAGGATATGCCGGAGCATGAGCTTCGGACACTCTATGATTCCTTGGGACTGGCAATGACCTTTCAGGATTTCCTGCATATTCAGAACTATTTTAAGAAGGATGAGCATCGGGCTCCGTCTATGACAGAGATACGGGTGCTGGATACCTATTGGTCAGACCATTGCCGTCATACTACATTTTCAACGGAATTAAAAAATGTTACATTCTGTGACGGCTATTATAAAGATATGATGGAATCAACCTTCCATGCATATCAGGATGCCAGAGAGGTGTTATATAAGGGACGGGATGATAAGTTCATATGTCTGATGGATATAGCATTGATGGCAATGAAGAAGTTAAAATCCGAAGGAAAGCTGGCAGATCAGGAAGAATCAGATGAAATCAATGCCTGCAGTATTGTTGTGCCGGTAGAAATTGACGGAGAAACCGAGGAATGGTTAGTCAGCTTTAAGAATGAGACCCATAATCATCCGACAGAGATAGAGCCGTTTGGTGGAGCTGCTACGTGTCTGGGCGGAGCTATCCGCGACCCATTATCCGGACGTTCCTATGTATATCAGGCAATGCGTGTGACCGGTGCTGCCGACCCTACGAAGCCGTTAAGTGAAACCATGAAGGGAAAACTGCCGCAGCGGAAGATTGTAACCGGAGCGGCTCAGGGATACAGTTCATACGGTAACCAGATAGGTCTGGCAACCGGACTGGTAAATGAAATATATCATCCGGATTATGTAGCAAAGCGTATGGAAATCGGTGCAGTCATGGGTGCTGCTCCAAGACGCTGCGTAATTCGTGAAAATTCAGACCCGGGAGATAAGATTATTCTGTTAGGCGGAAGAACCGGACGTGACGGCTGTGGTGGTGCGACCGGCTCCTCTAAGGCACATACGGTAGAATCTCTGGATACCTGTGGAGCAGAGGTGCAAAAGGGTAATGCACCAACCGAGCGTAAGATACAACGGTTGTTCCGTCGTGAAGAGGTAGCCCATTTAATTAAGAAATGTAATGACTTTGGTGCCGGCGGTGTATCCGTAGCAATCGGAGAGCTGGCAGACGGGTTACGGGTAAATCTGGACTTAGTACCGAAAAAGTATGCAGGTCTGGACGGAACCGAGCTTGCAATTTCAGAATCACAGGAACGTATGGCAATCGTAGTAGATTCCAAGGATGTAGATACGATGCTTGGTTATGCGGCAGAGGAGAATCTGGAAGCAATTGTGGTTGCTGAAGTAACAGAAGAAAAGAGACTTGTTCTTTGCTGGCGTGGAAAAGAAATAGTAAATCTATCCAGAGCATTTCTGGATACAAACGGAGCTCATCAGGAGACCGATGTTGTAGTTGAAATGCCGGAGGAACCAAAGAACTACTTTAAGCAGAAACCGGAAATTACCGATGTAAAAGCAGCATGGCTGGATACATTGGCAGATTTGAATGTATGCTCCCAGAAGGGACTTGTAGAAATGTTTGATAGCTCAATCGGAGCAGGAACCGTAACGATGCCGTATGGTGGTATCTATCAATTAACACCGATTCAGACCATGATAGCAAAGCTTCCGGTTCTGAAGGGAAAGACCGATACCGTAACCATGATGAGCTATGGCTATGACCCATATTTGTCAAGCTGGAGTCCGTATCATGGAGCTGTTTATGCGGTCATTCATTCCGTAGCAAAGATAGCAGCCTCTGGTGGTGATGTATCTAAGATTCGGTTTACATTCCAAGAGTATTTTGAACGATTGGGAGATAAGCCGGAGCGTTGGGGTAAGCCAATGGCAGCCCTATTAGGTGCTTATGATGCACAGATTGGTCTGGGACTTCCGTCTATTGGCGGTAAGGATAGTATGTCCGGCTCCTTTAATGAGATTGATGTTCCGCCGACACTGGTATCCTTTGCGGTGGATGTGGCATCTGCAAAAACAGTGGTAACACCGGAGCTTAAGAAAGCAGGAAATGTATTGGTGAAAGCAGATATACAGAAGAATGCCTATGACATTCCGGATTACCAATATGTATTAAGTCTGTATCAGGATATTTATAAGGCAATTCAGGCAGGAAAAATCCAGTCTGCATATGCAGTCGGCTTTGGCGGTGTAATTGAAGCGGTTAGCAAGATGGCATTTGGTAATAAGCTGGGCGTGAAGCTGGAAGGCTTAACAAAGGATGAACTGTTAGCAAAAGAATATGGCTCTGTTATTCTGGAGGTGGCTCCGGAGGAGTTAAAGTCTCTGGGAATAGCCGGCACTGTAATCGGACACGTAACAGAGGATGCAGCATTTGTATATGAGAATACAACTGTTCCTATGGAGGATGCACTGGCTGCATGGACAAAGACCTTAGAGGATGTATTCCCAACACAGTCGGATGTGGCACAAAAGGCAGTACCGACAGAGGTGTATCAGGCAAAAGAAATTTATGTATGCAAGCATAAGGTTGCTAAACCTAAGGTATTTATTCCGGTATTTCCGGGAACAAACTGCGAATATGATTCAGCAAAGGCGTTTGAACGTGCAGGAGCAGAGGTGCAGACGGCTGTATTTAAGAATCTGGATGCACAGGGTATCCGGGATTCGGTAGAGCTGTTCTCAAAAGGTATTCGGGATGCACAGATTATTATGTTCCCAGGCGGTTTTTCGGCAGGTGATGAGCCGGATGGTTCCGGTAAATTTATCGCAACTGCATTCCGAAATGAAAAGATTCAGGAAGAAGTTATGAAGCTTCTGAATGAACGGGATGGCTTGGCACTGGGTATCTGTAACGGTTTCCAGGCGGTTATTAAGCTTGGTCTGGTTCCGTATGGAGAGATTCGCCCGCAGAAGGAGGATTCACCGACCCTGACAATGAACAGCATCGGACGGCATCAGTCTAAGATGGTATATACAAAGGTGGTAACAAATAAGTCTCCATGGCTGCAAAAGGCAACTTTGGGCGGTGTGTATGCAATTCCGGCATCGCATGGAGAAGGTCGTTTTGTTGCAAATAAAGAGTGGATAGATAAATTATTTGCAAATGGACAGGTAGCAACACAGTATGTGGATGCTGACGGAAATCCGACCATGATAGAAGATTATAATATTAATGGCTCGTATGCCGCAATTGAAGGTATTACTTCACCGGACGGCAGAGTGTTGGGTAAGATGGCACACTCAGAACGTCGGGGAGATGCGGTTGCAATTAATATTTACGGAGACCAGAATCAGTATATCTTTGAATCCGGTGTGGAATACTTTAAATAACAGTAAGGGACGGATTTCGTAAGCATTGTCGGAATCCGTCTTTTCACTAAATAAGGAAGCAGGACATATGAGAAATTATAAAGATAATGACTTGAATCGAATTATGGAGCAGGCAGATTCTTTGCTGGCAGACATTCAATTGTATGAGACACCACAGGAAGAGCAGGCACGAAAAAAAGCGGAACAGGAGCAGGCTCAAAGAGCATTGGCGGAAGCGGAAGCAGCAAAGCAGGAAACAATAAAACCAGAGACACAAGAACCGGAAATACCAGAAATGAAAATGCCGGAACCAGAAGTAACGGCAGCTCAAATTGCAGAAGCAAAAATTCTGCCGGAATCTGAGACAGCGGAAGCGGAAGTAACGGAAGCGGAAGTAACAGAAGCAGAAACGAAAGTAGAAACGGAAACATGGCAGGCAAACGAGCATACCATGAAAAATCGGTGGGATGCATTTCTGGCAGCCGGTCAGGAAACGGATGAAGAGGCGGAAACGAAAAAGAAGCATTCTTCAAGGAAAAGAAAGTCAAAGCCTGTTGTGCAGACAGAAGAACCAAAGAACGCATCAATAGAAGAACCGATAGAAAAGCCAATAGATTTTGAACCGGTCATGCAGAAGCAAGAGCTGGCAGAAGCATCAATAGAAAAATCGGTAGAAAAAGCTATAGAAAAGCCGATAGCTTTTGAACCTGTCATACAAAAGAAAGAATCAAAGGAAACACCGATAGAAGCATCGATAGAAAAAACTATAGAGAAACCGATAGATTCCAAGGAGGTAATACATACCAAGCATTCAGGAAGCTGTAGTATGCGAACCATGTTGTTTTCCATGCTGTCATTTGTATTTATGGAAGTTGCAGTACGCTTTGGAACCTATCATTCTATCAGCAGTACCATTTTATATCCGATTTTATTTGCGGCAGCAGCAGGATGTCTGGTGGCATTTCTGGCATCACTGTTTCCGAAGCGTATAAATACGATATTGTATGCACTTGTTTTGGTTATCTGTGGCTGTTATGGGGATGTGCAGATTATCTACCATGAGATGTATGGTGAGTTTTTACCTCTTGCGTCATTCGGACAGGGAATTATGGAAATTTTCCGGAATAAACAGGTATTCTTGGCAACTGCAGGAAGCTATGTCTCATGGCTTGTGGTTATGTTCTTACCGTTAATACTCTGGATAGCGGTGTTAAGAAATAAAATCAGCTTTGAACCGGAGAGCTGGTATCAGCGGCTGATATTGGTATTTTCTGCCGTCATGCTGGGCGTTCTGGGCGTATTGACACTGGATATACATGGTTATGAGGAGCAGGCACCATATGTAACCTTTTATCATTTTGACAGTCAGACCAGACTGGAGGCAGCCGGAAAGGACCTTGGACTGACGGCAACTACGGTTCTGGAGCTGTTGGAAGCGTTTCGCTAAGAACCGACGTTTTCATATAATTCAGAAATTCAAGAACAGTACTGGCAGGAGTATGGGACTTTGCATAAGCAAGTCCGATGCTCCTGTTTTCAATTGGGGCTGAAAGCGGAAGCTCTATCAGAGTTCCCTGCTTTAAGTCCTGTTCTACAAATTCACGAATCACGCAGGCAATTCCGAGTCCGATTCGGGCAAACTCAATCAAAAGGTCCATGGTACTGACCTCTAATATCTGATTGGTTTTAATCTGGTTGCGATAGAAATAGTCATCTATGAATTGACGGGTGATATTTTCTTCATCCAACAGCATTAAAGTACCGGTAGAAAAGAGGTTATTCTGCTCCGGCTCCCGGATGGATAAGTTATCAAGATAGCTTCTGGTGGTGACAAAGGTATCCTGAATAGTCTGTAATTCGGTATAGACCAGTGAATTAGACTGCTTCGGAGCTCCGATTAAACCAATGTCGATAGCCCCGGTTTCCAGCAGCTCCATGGTATGCAGGGTGGACTGGCAATCAATGGTAATCTTAATATGTGGATGTAAATGGATAAAAGCATGAAGATATGGCAGCAGAATATATTTGCATAAAGTAGTGCTGACACCGATTCGAAGCTGACCGATACCAAGCTCTGTACGGTGACGCAGCTCCTCCTCACCGCTGTCAATTGCCTGAAAGGCTTCCCGGACACGCTCATACAGGATGGTTCCTTCCGGAGTGAGCGTAACACCGCGGGAGGTTCGGTGGAATAAGGAACAGCCCAGATTCTCCTCTAAACGGGACAAAGACTTGCTGATAGCGGGCTGGCTGATATATAAAGCATCTGCTGCCTTTGATATATTCCGGTATTTTGCAACGGTATAAAATGCCTTGTAATAATTCAAATTCTGATTCATAACACATCCTCCATAGAAATAACCATAGGTTATAATAAGTATTCATATTATGTATTTCAATTATAACAAATTCTGTGTTAAGATAGCAATAGTAAAAGGTAAGGAGGAATTGATAAATGGGTATGACAATGACGCAGAAAATATTAGCTGCTCATGCCGGCTTAGATTATGTAGAAGCAGGACAGTTAATTGAAGCAAAGCTGGATATGGTGTTGGGAAATGACGTAACAACGCCGGTAGCAATTCATGAAATGGAAAAGTTCAAGAGCCAGGAGGTTTTTGATAAGGATAAAATCGCAATGGTACTGGACCATTTTACACCAAATAAAGATATTAAGAGTGCAGAGCATTGTAAATGTGTAAGACAGTATGCCAACGAACATCAGATTACGAATTTCTTTGATGTAGGCGAGGTGGGAATTGAACATGCACTGTTGCCGGAAAAAGGTCTGGTGGTAGCCGGTGATGCAGTAATCGGTGCGGATTCCCATACCTGTACCTATGGAGCATTAGGAGCGTTTTCTACCGGTGTCGGAAGTACGGATATGGCAGCCGGCATGGCAACCGGAAAAGCATGGTTTAAGGTTCCGTCAGCCCTGAAATTCGTGCTGACCGGAAAGCCTGCAAAATGGGTGAGCGGAAAAGACATTATCCTTCATATCATAGGAATGATTGGTGTGGATGGAGCTTTATATAAATCAATGGAATTTACCGGTGACGGAATCCAGTATTTATCTATGGATGACCGGTTCACAATGGCAAACATGGCAATCGAGGCAGGCGGCAAAAACGGAATCTTCCCGGTGGATGAGCTTACAATTGCATATATGAAAGAGCATTCCACAAAGGAATATACCGCATATACGGCAGATGAGGATGCGGAATATGATGAGACCTATACCATTGATTTGTCACAGTTAAAGCCTACGGTTGCATTTCCGCATTTGCCGGAGAACACAAAGACCATTGATGAGGTCGGAGATATTAAGATTGACCAGGTGGTAATCGGTTCTTGTACAAACGGACATATTACCGACCTTCGGATAGCGGCTGAGATTCTGAAAGGAAGAAAGGTAGCAAAGGGACTTCGGGTTATTATAATTCCGGCTACACAGGCAATTTATTTACAGGCAATGGAGGAAGGTCTGCTTAAGATATTCATTGAAGCGGGAGCGGTTGTCAGCACACCGACCTGTGGACCATGTCTGGGAGGACATATGGGTATTCTTGCAGCCGGAGAGCGTGCAGTTGCAACCACAAACCGGAACTTTGTCGGACGTATGGGTCATGTAGAGTCAGAGGTATATCTTGCATCTCCTGCGGTAGCAGCAGCTTCTGCGGTTACAGGTAAGATTTCCTGTCCATGCGAGATTATAAAGGATTAATTCAGGAGGGTATAGATAGTATGAAAGCACATGGAATTGTTCATAAATATGGTGATAATGTAGATACAGATGTTATTATTCCTGCAAGGTATCTGAATTCCTCAGACCCGGCAGAATTGGCAAAGAATTGTATGGAGGATATTGATAAGGACTTCGTAAAACGGGTAAAACCGGGAGATATTATGGTGGCACAGAAGAATTTTGGATGCGGTTCTTCCAGAGAGCATGCTCCGATTGCCATCAAAGCATCCGGAATCAGTTGTGTAATTGCAGAAACCTTTGCAAGAATCTTTTACCGGAATGCAATCAATATCGGTCTTCCGATTATTGAATGTAAGGAAGCGGCAGAGGAGATTGAAGCCGGGGATGAGGTGGAAATTGACTTTGACAGCGGTATGATTTATGACCGTACCAAGGGAACCGAATACAAGGGGCAGGCATTTCCGCCGTTTATGCAGGAGATTATTAAGGCAGAAGGTCTGGTAAATTACATTAATCAGAAATAATGATTAGAAATGCGTCTGCATACCGGATATGAAGAACATAGACATTCGGTATGCAGAGCTTTTTATGTCTGTTTCCAGACAGAAAAGGATGAAAAAATGACAGAACTATATTTTGTGAGACATGCACAGACCGATTATTCCAATCCCGTTGATAAAGAACGTCCATTAACCAAAGAAGGGATGCAGGATCGTTTTCTGGCAAAGGAGTATTTTGTAACCCATGATATAATGAATCGGATTACCCATGTATATGCCAGTGATTTTCAAAGGGCAATGGATACGGTAGCCCCGATTGCGGATGCACTGGGGAAACGTGTGGAGCCAAAGGAAGCATTTCGGGAATGGACCTTAATTGCTCCTGCGGACATTTATTATGAAACAGCACAAAAGGCATGGGAGAATTTTGATTACCGATATGCGGATTGTGAAACCCTGCACGAAGTACAGACACGTAATATAAGGCAGTTAGAGCAATTGCTGCAGGAGCATGAAAACGAAACCATAGTGATAGGCACACATGGAACTGCGTTAAGCACGATAATTCAGTATTATCAGCCGGAATATAATTATCAGAATTTCTTACAAATTATGGAATATAAGCCTTGGATAGTCAGATTTGAGTTTGATAAATCCGGGTTTCTCGGATGGCAGGAGTGTTTTCGCCATGAATTAAATATTGAAAAATCGACATAAATGATTTATGATATAGGATAAAGTTTTTGTACCCACACAGAAAACAGGAAGGAAGTTGAATATGAACGTAAATATAGCAGTCATTAAAGGCGATGGTATTGGTCCGGAGGTCGTCTCGCAGGCAATGAAGGTGTTAGACACCGTAGGCGAGAAATACGGACATACATTTAATTATCAACAGATATTGATGGGCGGTTGTTCCATTGACGCTCATGGAGTGCCTTTAACCGATGAAGCAATTGCTGTTGCAAAGGCAGCAGATGCGGTACTCTTAGGCTCTATCGGAGGAAATACGACAACTTCCCCTTGGTATAAGCTGCCGCCGAATCTGAGACCGGAAGCAGGACTTCTTAAGATTCGGAAGGAATTGAATCTGTTTGCAAATCTGAGACCGGCTGTATTGTATCCGGAATTAAAGGGTGCATGTCCGCTGAAGGAAGAGATTTCGGACAGAGGCTTTGATATGATGATTATGCGGGAGCTGACCGGAGGACTTTACTTCGGACAACGAAAGACTGTAGAAGAAAATGGTGTGCGGAAAGCATATGATGAATTAACGTATGATGAGAATGAGATTCGGAGAATTGCAATTAAGGGCTTTGATATTGCCATGAAGCGACGCAAGAAGGTGACAAGCGTTGATAAGGCAAATGTTCTGGATTCATCCAGACTCTGGAGAGCCGTCGTCGAGGAAGTCGCAAAGGATTATCCGGAGGTAACATTAGAGCATATGCTGGTAGATAACTGTGCGATGCAGTTAGTAAAGGACCCGGCACAGTTTGATGTTATCCTGACAGAGAATATGTTTGGTGATATATTATCGGATGAGGCTTCTATGGTAACAGGCTCAATTGGTATGTTGGCATCTGCCAGCTTAAATGAAACAAAATTCGGTATGTATGAACCAAGCGGTGGCTCTGCTCCGGACATCGCAGGTCAGAATAAAGCGAACCCGATTGCGACAATTTTGTCAGCCGCTATGATGCTCCGGTTCTCCTTTGACATGGATAAAGAGGCGGATGCAGTAGAGGCAGCCATCAAGCAGGTATTGCAGGAAAATTATCGTACCTGTGACATTATGGATGACGGAATGACATTAGTAAGCTGTTCAGAAATGGGAGATTTAATCTGCCAGCGGTTATAAGAATAAGATAACAGGAAAGTCGGTACACAGGTTGTACCGGAATTGGAGTCAATAAAGGAGAAATGAACATGAAAAGTGATGCAGTAAAAACCGGTATGCAGCAGGCACCTCATCGGTCCTTGTTTAATGCATTGGGTATGACAAAAGAAGAAATGGAACGTCCTTTAGTTGGTATTGTATGTTCCTATAATGAAATTGTACCGGGACATATGAATCTGGATAAAATTGCACAGGCAGTCAAGCTTGGAGTTGCCATGGCAGGCGGAACACCGATTATGTTCCCGGCAATTGCAGTCTGTGACGGTATTGCAATGGGACACATCGGAATGAAATATTCGCTGGTAACAAGAGATTTGATTGCGGATTCCACAGAATGTATGGCATTGGCACATCAGTTTGATGCATTGGTTATGATTCCGAACTGTGATAAAAATGTGCCGGGACTTTTGATGGCAGCAGCCAGAATTAATGTGCCGACCGTATTTGTCAGTGGTGGTCCTATGTTAGCCGGACACGTACATGGACAAAAGAGAAGTCTTTCTTCCATGTTTGAGGCAGTTGGTTCTTATGCAGCCGGAACCATGACAGCGGAGGATGTTGAAGAATTTGAAAATAAGGTATGTCCGACCTGTGGTTCCTGCTCCGGTATGTATACGGCAAACTCTATGAACTGTCTGACCGAGGTTCTGGGTATGGGACTTCGCGGAAACGGAACCATTCCGGCAGTGTATTCCGAGCGAATCAAGCTTGCAAAGCACGCAGGTATGGCAGTTATGGATATGTATCGAAAGAATATCAGACCGAGAGATATTATGACAAAGGATGCTATTCTGAATGCCTTGACCATAGATATGGCATTGGGATGCTCTACAAACAGTATGCTGCATCTTCCTGCAATTGCACATGAGATAGGATTTGATTTTGATATTTCCTTTGCAAATGAGATTAGTGCAAAGACACCGAATTTATGTCATCTGGCACCGGCAGGACCTACTTATATGGAAGACCTGAATGAAGCAGGCGGTGTCTATGCCGTTATGAATGAGATTAATAAGCTGGGATTACTGCATACCGATTGTATGACGGTTACAGGTAAGACCGTAGGAGAAAATATCGCAAATTGTGTAAACCGGAATCCGGAGGTTATAAGACCGGTAGACAATCCATACAGCAAGACCGGCGGTCTGGCTGTCCTGAAGGGCAATCTGGCACCGGACGGCAGTGTTGTAAAGCGTTCAGCCGTTGTTCCGGAAATGATGAAGCATAGCGGTCCGGCAAGAGTCTTTGAATGTGAAGAGGATGCCATCGCAGCTATTAAGGGTGGCAAGATTGTAGCCGGAGATGTTGTAGTTATTCGCTATGAGGGTCCAAAGGGTGGACCTGGTATGCGGGAGATGCTGAATCCGACTTCTGCGATTGCAGGTATGGGACTTGGTTCTTCGGTAGCGTTGATTACGGATGGTCGTTTTTCCGGTGCCAGCCGTGGAGCATCTATCGGTCATGTATCGCCGGAGGCAGCAGTCGGAGGTCCGATTGCATTGGTACAGGAAGGCGATATGATAGATATAGATATTGATAATCTGTCATTAAATCTCAGAGTATCAGAAGAAGAACTGGCGAGAAGAAAGGCAGAATGGAAGCCGAGAGAGCCAAAGGTAACAACCGGTTACCTGGCAAGATATGCAGCAATGGTTACATCCGGAAACCGGGGAGCAATTCTGGAAATTCCGGGGAATAAATAAGGGAGAGGAAGAAAATGAAACAATTAACTGGTTCAGAAATAGTAATTGAATGTTTGAAGGAACAGGGCGTAGATACCGTATTTGGTTATCCGGGCGGCTGTATTTTGAATATTTATGACGAGTTATATAAGCATCAGGGAGAGATTAAGCATATTCTGACTTCTCATGAGCAGGGAGCTTCTCATGCTGCAGACGGATATGCAAGAGCAACCGGTAAGGTTGGTGTCTGTATGGCAACCAGCGGTCCCGGAGCAACGAATCTGGTAACCGGTATTGCAACGGCTTACATGGATTCGATACCGGTAGTTGCAATTACTGCCAATGTAGGTGTTACCTTATTAGGAAAGGACAGCTTTCAGGAGGTAGATATTGCGGGAGTTGTAATGCCGATTACAAAGTACAGCTTTATCGTAAAAAATGTCCATGAATTAGCAGATACCATCCGGCGTGCATTTAAGATTGCAAAATCAGGCAGACCGGGTCCAGTATTAGTAGATATTACAAAGGACGTAACTGCAAATGTTGCAGATTACGAGCCAATGAAGCCGGAGGAGATTGAACGGGTAACGGATACGATTGATGCAGCAGCGGTAGACCATGTAGCATCTATGATAAATAAGGCAAAGCGGCCGTTCATATTAACCGGTGGTGGTGTTGTCATTTCGGATGCAGAGCAGGAGCTGCGGACACTTGCAGATAAGATTGATGCGGCAGTTTGTGATACCTTAATGGGAAAGGGTGCTATCGAAGGCACTGCAGACCGTTATACCGGAATGATTGGTATGCATGGCACCAAGGCATCGAATTTCGGTTTGGCAGAGGCTGACCTTCTGATTGTAGTAGGAGCAAGATTCTCAGACAGAGTAATCGGTAATGCAAGTAAGTTTGCCGAGCATGCAAGAATCGTTCATATCGATGTAGACCAGGCAGAAATCAATAAGAATATTGCAGTAGATGAATATATTATCGGTGATGCTAAGGTGATTTTACAGCAATTAATTCAGCGGGTAGAAGCATCAAAGAAGCCGGAATGGATGCAGGAAATCCAAGAGTTAAAGCAAAAATTCCCGATGACCTATGATAAGGGAGTTCTGACCGGTCCTGAGATTATAGAGAAGTTGTATGAAATGACAAACGGGGACGCAACGGTAGTAACTGAAGTCGGTCAGCATCAGATGTGGGCAGCACAGTATTATAAATATAAGAAGCCACATCAGTTATTGACCTCCGGTGGTCTTGGAACAATGGGCTATGGATTGGGTGCTTCCTTGGGAGCAAAGCTTGCAAGACCGGATGAAACGGTTGTAAATATTGCGGGTGACGGTTGTTTCCGTATGAATATGAATGAGATTGCAACTGCGGTAAGATATAACATACCGATTATTCAGATTGTAATTAATAATCATGTACTTGGTATGGTACGTCAGTGGCAGACCCTGTTCTATGACAAGCGGTATTCGAATACAATCTTAAATGACTCTGTAGATTTTGTGAAGCTGGCAGAGGCAATGGGAGCAGACGCTTATCGGGTAACTTCAATTGAAGAATTTGAAGACGCATTCCGGAAGGCACAGGCAGCCGGAAAACCGGTAGTGATTGACTGTATCATTAATGAGGATGATAAGGTATGGCCGATGGTAGCTCCGGGAAAACCGATTGAGACTTGTTTCTCAGAAGAAGATATAGATAAATAAAGCTAAAACAGGGATAAATAAGATAACAATAAGTTGAGGAGGATTTATAAAATGGCAAGAGTGTATAATTTTTCAGCAGGACCTTCTGTATTACCGGAGGTTGTATTAAAGGCAGCAGCAGAGGAAATGTTGGATTACAACGGAACCGGAATGAGTGTTATGGAAATGAGCCACCGTTCCAAGGCGTTTGAAGAGATTATCCAGACAGCAGAGCAGGATTTAAGAGACTTAATGAAGATTCCGGATAATTATAAGGTATTATTCTTACAGGGCGGGGCTTCCCAGCAGTTTGCTGCAATCCCTATGAACCTGATGAAGAATAAGGTTGCAGACTATATTGTAACCGGACAATGGGCAAAGAAGGCAGCAGAGGAAGCAAAGAAGTACGGTAAGGTAAACGTAATTGCTTCATCCGCAGATAAGACCTTTAGCTATATTCCGGATTGCTCAGATTTGCCGATTGATGAAGATGCTGATTATGTATACATTTGTCATAACAACACAATCTATGGAACTACCTATAAGACACTTCCGAATACCAAGGGAAAGATTTTGGTTGCAGATATGTCTTCCGATATTTTATCTCAGCCGGTTAATGTATCCGATTACGGCTTGATTTACTTCGGTGTTCAGAAAAATGTAGGACCTGCAGGTGTGGTTGTTGTAATTATCCGCGAAGATTTAATCCGGGATGATGTTCTGGAAGGAACACCTACCATGTTGAAGTATAAGACACAGGCAGATGCAGATTCCCTTTATAATACACCTCCTTGCTACGGTATTTATATCTGTGGTAAGGTATTCAAATGGGTAAAGGAAATGGGCGGTCTGGAAGCTATGAAGATTCATAACGAGAAGAAGGCAGCTATCCTTTATGATTTCTTGGATAACAGCAAGATGTTTAAGGGAACTGTAGAGAAGAAGGACCGTTCCCTGATGAATGTACCGTTTGTAACCGGCGACGAAGCTCTGGATGCAAAGTTCGTAAAAGAAGCTACAGCAGCAGGCTTTGTAAATATCAAGGGACATCGTACCGTTGGCGGTATGCGTGCCAGCATTTATAACGCTATGCCGATTGAAGGTGTAGAGAAGCTGGTTGAGTTCATGAAGAAGTTTGAGGAGGAAAATAAATAATGGCTAAGGTAAATTGCTTAAATCCGATTGCAGCATGCGGTATGGATTTGTTACCAAAAGAGTATCAGGTAGTAGACGCATTGGCAGATGCCGATGTAGTTTTAGTTCGAAGTGCAGCAATGCATGATTTAGAGCTTCCGGCAGGCTTAAAGGCAATCGCAAGAGCTGGTGCAGGTGTGAACAATATTCCGCTTGATAAGTGTGCAGAGCAGGGTATCGTAGTATTTAACACACCGGGAGCAAATGCAAACGGTGTAAAGGAAATTGTAATCGCCGGATTGCTGTTGGCATCCAGAGATTTAGTCGGAGGCTATAACTGGGTAAAAGCAAACAGTGCAGATGAAGGCATTGCAAAGGCAGTTGAAAAGAATAAGTCAAAGTTCGCAGGCTGCGAGATTGAAGGCAAGAAGTTAGGTGTTATCGGTCTGGGTGCAATCGGTGCTAAGGTTGCAAATGTAGCGGTTAGTCTGGGAATGGAGGTATACGGTTATGACCCATATGTATCCGTAGACGCAGCATGGAATCTGTCCCGTCAGGTTAAGCATATTTCAAATGTAGAAGATATTTATAAGGAATGTGATTATATCACCATTCATGTGCCTGCTTTAGACAGCACAAAGGGTATGCTGAATGCAGCAGCTTTCTCTATGATGAAGGACGGTGTAAAGATTCTGAACTTCGCAAGAGATGTATTGGTAAATGATGAGGATATGAAGGCAGCACTGGCATCCGGTAAGGTAAGCAAGTATGTAACCGATTTCCCGAATCCGGCAGTTGCAGGCGTAGATAATGTAATCACACTGCCACATCTGGGAGCTTCTACGGAAGAATCCGAAGATAATTGTGCAGTTATGGCTGTAAAGCAGGTGATTGATTATATTGAAAACGGTAATATTAAGAACTCTGTAAATTATCCTGCCTGTGATATGGGAGTATGCTCCAATACAGCCAGAGTTGCAATCAATCACAAGAACATTCCGGATATGCTGACAAAATTTACCGGTGTATTCTCAAGCAAGGGAATCAATATTTCAGATATGATTAGTAAATCAAAGGGTGATTGGGCATATTCTATGTTAGATGTATCCTCAGAAGTGACAGATGCCATTGTAGCAGAGTTAAATGCAGTAGAGGGCGTTGTCAAGGTAAGAGTGATTAAGTAATGCATTTATAAGACACAAGAGTATAGAAAAAATAGGAGAGAAACAATGAGTGAAAAGTTACGTGTAGGTATCCTTGGCGGTACCGGTATGGTAGGACAAAGATTTATATCATTATTGGAAAATCATCCATGGTTTGAGGTGGTTACAATTGCTGCCAGCCCAAGAAGTGCCGGAAAGACTTATGAAGAAGCAGTTGGAGACCGCTGGAAGATGGATACACCAATGCCGGAAGCAGTTAAGAAGTTAATCGTTCATAACGTGAATGAAGTAGAAGAGGTTGCTTCCACAGTTGATTTTGTATTCAGTGCAGTTGATATGTCTAAGGATGAGATTAAGGCAATCGAGGAAGCTTATGCTAAGACTGAGACACCGGTTGTTTCCAATAACAGTGCTCATAGATGGACACCGGATGTTCCGATGATGGTGCCGGAGATTAATCCGCAGCACGCAGAGGTCATTGAGTTTCAGAAAAAGCGTCTGGGAACCAAACGGGGCTTTGTGGCAGTAAAACCAAACTGCTCCATTCAGAGCTACGCACCGGTTTTAACCGCTTGGATGGAATTTGAGCCACAGGAAGTAGTAGTTACCACCTATCAGGCAATTTCCGGAGCCGGTAAGAATTTTAAGGATTGGCCGGAAATGGTTGGTAATATCATTCCGTACATTGGCGGAGAGGAAGAAAAATCCGAGCAGGAACCGCTTCGTCTCTGGGGTAATATTGTAGACGGCAAGATTGAAAAATGCACCAACGGTCCGAAGATTACCAGTCAGTGTATCCGTGTACCGGTATTAAACGGTCATACAGCGGCAGTATTTGTGAATTTTAAGAAGAAGCCGACAAAAGAAGAATTGATTGAGCGTATGGTAAACTTTAGCGGGGAACCACAGGCATTGGGCTTACCAAGTGCTCCAAAGCAGTTTATACAGTATTTAGAGGAAGACAATCGTCCACAGGTAACTATGGATGTGGATTATGAAAATGGCATGGGTATTTCTATCGGAAGATTGAGAGAGGATTCCATTTTTGATTACAAATTCGTAGGCTTATCTCATAATACTGTACGTGGTGCGGCTGGCGGAGCTGTATTGTGTGCAGAACTCTTAAAGGCAAAAGGTTATATTACGAAGAAATAACAAATGCATGTAAAATCCGGACAGGATAAGGACAGGAGGAGAACAGTGGGAAGGTCTCTGGCAGACAAAAAGGCTTACTGCTCTCCTTCTATACATTTTACAGAAATAAGAGCGAATGAGGAGAAAGAGGACTATGGGTAAGAATCAGGATATGATTCCAATCGAAGAAGCGAATGCAAAAAAGGCAAAAACCAGCTTGATTCTGGGTATTGTATTGTGTGTACTGAATCTGGGAATGATATGCAGTACATTGTTAGGTGGCGGCTTTTTATATGGTGGTTTATTTATTATCTTTGCGATTGTCGGAATACAAAACGGAGTGCAGGGTAAAAATTCACCGAAAAAAGGTATGGCAACAGCCGGGCTGGTGCTTAATATCGTAGCCTTGGTAGTAGCAGTCCTGTTTGTAATTCTGGGTATTGTATTAAAATTTACAGGCTTGACGAATTAAGGACAGAATAACGAATCAATAATAAAAAGGTATAGATAAAGGAGGACTAAGAATGGTTACATTATATGAAGGAGGTGCTTACCTGATTAATGGAACGGAGCTGGTGCAGGAAGAACAGGCAGCAGCAGGCTACCGGACATTAACCGGTGAGACGCTCTCGAAGGAAGACGCAGCAAAGAATACGATGGCATATCAGATTCTTCAGGCACATAACACTTCGGGGAACGATAAGAAGCTTCAGATTAAATTTGATAAGCTGACCTCCCATGATATTACATTTGTCGGAATTATTCAGACGGCAAGAGCATCCGGATTGGAGAAATTCCCGATACCATATGTATTAACGAACTGTCATAACTCTCTATGTGCGGTTGGCGGTACGATTAACGAGGATGACCATATGTTTGGTCTGTCTTGTGCTAAGAAATACGGTGGAATGTATGTTCCTCCTCATCAGGCAGTCATTCATCAGTTTGCAAGAGAAATGCTGGCAGCCGGCGGACAAATGATTCTTGGCTCTGACAGTCATACCCGTTATGGTGCATTAGGTACTATGGCAATCGGCGAAGGCGGCGGAGAATTAGTAAAGCAGTTGCTTTCTAAAACCTATGATGTGGACATGCCTGGTGTGGTAGCCGTATATCTGACCGGTAAGCCACAGAAGGGAGTCGGTCCTCAGGATGTGGCACTTGCAATCATCGGTGCAACCTTCGGATGCGGTTACGTTAAAAATAAGGTTATGGAATTTGTAGGACCGGGTGTAGAAAACTTAAGTGCAGATTATCGAATCGGAATTGATGTAATGACAACCGAAACCACCTGCTTATCTTCTATATGGAAGACCGATGACCGGATTCGTGAGTTCTATGATATTCATGGAAGAGTCGGAGATTATAAGGAATTAAATCCGGGTGCGGTAGCATATTATGACGGTGTGGTATATGTAGATTTATCTGCTGTAAAGCCTATGATTGCTATGCCGTTCCATCCAAGCAATGTATATACCATTGAAGAATTAAATGCAAATCTGATGGATATTCTGGATGACTGCGAGAAGCGTGCAAAGGTAAGCCTAGATGGTAAGGTTGACTTTACCTTAAAGGATAAGGTCAGAAATGGAAAGTTATATGTAGAACAGGGAATTATTGCAGGCTGTGCCGGCGGTGGATTTGAAAATATCTGTGAAGCAGCAGACATTTTAAAGGGCTCTTACATCGGGGCAGACGAATTTACCTTAAGTGTATATCCGGCAAGTACGCCGATTTATATGGAACTGGCTAAGAATGGGGTATTGGCAGATTTGATTGAGACAGGATCTATTGTTAAGACAGCATTCTGCGGACCATGCTTTGGTGCAGGTGATACACCGGCAAATAATGCATTCAGTATCCGGCATTCTACCAGAAACTTCCCGAACCGGGAAGGTTCTAAGATTCAGAACGGACAAATCTCCTCTGTAGCCTTGATGGATGCACGTTCCATTGCTGCAACAGCCGCAAACAAGGGATATTTGACAGCCGCAACCGATGTAGATGCAACTATTCAAAAGAGAACCTATCATTTCGATAAGAGCATTTATGAACATCGGGTATATGACGGTGTCGGAAAAGCAGACCCTTCTGTTGAGATTAAATTCGGACCGAATATTAAGGATTGGCCTGCAATGTCACCGTTGCCGGAGAATCTGATTCTCAAGGTCGTATCAGAGATTCATGACCCGGTTACAACAACCGATGAATTAATTCCATCCGGTGAGACTTCTTCCTATCGTTCAAATCCGTTGGGCTTGGCAGAGTTCACCTTGTCCAGAAAGGATCCGGAGTACGTTGGTCGTGCAAAGGAGATTCAAAAGGCACAGAAGGCAATCGAGGCAGATACCTGTCCTTGTGAAGCTGTACCGGAATTAAAGCCGATTATGGATAAGATTAAAGAAAGCTATGCAGTAAACCGAAAGAATGTCGGTGTCGGAAGTACCATTTTCGCTGTAAAGCCGGGAGATGGTTCTGCCAGAGAACAGGCAGCTTCCTGTCAGAAGGTATTAGGCGGTTGGGCAAATATTGCAAATGAATATGCAACGAAGCGTTATCGTTCCAACCTGATTAACTGGGGAATGCTTCCGTTCTTAATTCAGGAGGAGCTTCCGTTTGCCAATGGTGATTATATCTTTATTCCGAATATCGCAGAATCCGTTAAGAATAAGACAGAAAAGATTCAGGCATATGTGGTAAATCGGGATATGCAGGAATTTGAACTGACCTTGGGACAGTTGACCGATAATGAACGTGAAATTATATTAAAGGGCTGCCTGATTAATTATAACCGGGAACACTAATTTTAATCGGGAGCCTCCAGCAGACGGGCAATATCTAAAAGCCCCCAGCCTTGCTGGAAATGAGGTAATTGTAACCGCCTTGCACAATTGTGCAGGCGGTTTTTTACTTGCTGATTGGTAAGATAAGGCTCCTGCTCCAATAAAAGAGCAATGGCACCGCTTACCAGTGCGGTTGACATGGAGGTTCCGGTCTTAACGGCATATCCGGAAGACTGGTTGCTGCAGCTGATAATCTGACTGCCCGGGGCTACGATTTCCGGTTTAACCGTAGCACAATCGGCAGGACCACGTCCGGAATAGTAGCGTTTGGCTCCGGAATTGAGAGACGGAAGGTTGTCATCAGAAGCCCCGACTGTAATAATCTTGCAGCAATTGCCGGGAGAGCTGATAGAGCCGGGAGAAGGTCCGTTGTTACCCGCAGAAGCACAGACAATGATGCCATGGTCCCAAAGACATTCTACAGCCTGTGTTAAAAGGTGATGGTCAGAGGAATGTCCCGGAAGTGCCTGCGTTCCGATGGAGATATTGACGATCTGGATATGATAGACAAACTGGTATTCCAGAATCCAGCGAAGGGCTTGCAGAAATGTACTTATGGGAGCGTTACCGTTCTTGTCAAGCACCTTAAGTACAATTAAATCACATGCCGGAGCAATTCCCAGATACTCAGAAGTACCGATTTTCTGGGCAGAGGCTATTTTGCCGCAGATGTGGGAGCCGTGACCGGAATCGTCATAGGCATCCGGTCTGGAGTTTACGAAGTCATGGAAATGCTGAATCCGGTTGACCGGAATGGAGCTTAGGGGAGAAGTAAGAAAATCCGAGCGAGGGGTAATGCCGGTATCTAACACAGCTACGCCCACACCGGTTCCGTAAATATGTCTGGTGTGGGCGTAGTCTGCCTTTATAATGCGATTTGGATTTCGTAATTGAACGGGATTCAGACCTGCCATGAAGCACTCCAACGAATTTCAGTGAAATTACTATTAAAGTATGCAGGAAAGAAGGAAGCGTGCGGCTATCTATCCCATTTATCACATAAAGAATTGATTTGGTCGGTAAATTTTATTAAATCCTTATTGGTACCTCCCTCGTTATGACGAATGACAGCAGCCAGACGTTGTCCCGCTGCAACCAGACGTTGATAAATCGTGGCGGCACGTGTGGATTTTGCTACAACCTCTGTACGCTTATGTACACGATTACCGGTTGCCAGCCATGTTTCATTTATCAGGTCAAAGACAGCACCGGTATAAGGAGCCTCTGCCTGATACCCGTATTCATCATGCAGACACGCAGCAAAGGTATCACAAACCGTATCCTCACCATGAACCACAAAGACCTTTTTCGGCTTTGGAGAAATAGCCTGCAGCCATTCAATCAGATGCTCTTTGTCTGCATGACCGCTGATACCCTCCAGCTTTTCAATGTGAGCCATAACCTCAATGGTTTCACCAAAAAGCGTAACCGAGGTGGCACCCTCTAACAGGGAACGGCCAAGCGTGCCGTTTGCCTGATAACCAACGAACAAGACCGTACATTCCGGTCTCCATAAGTTGTGCTTCAAATGATGACGAATCCGGCCTGCTTCACACATACCGGAAGCGGAAATAATGACCTTCGGCTCCGGATTGAAGTTAATTGCCTTGGATTCATCACTGGTTACAGAGGTTTTCAGTCCCGGAAAAGCAATTGGGTTAATGCCCTGACGAACCAGTGCCATAGCTTCTTCATCAAAGCAGCTTTCCACATTCCGATTAAATACATTGGTTGCTTCTATGGCAAGCGGACTGTCAACGTAGACCTCGAAATCCGGATACTCCGGTAAAAGCTGTTTCGTCTTAATTTCTCGAATAAAGTACAGTAATTCCTGTGTCCGTCCTACAGCAAAGGAAGGAATTACTACATTACCGCCTCGTTGGAAGGTGGTACGGATAATGCGGGTCAATTCGGCAACGTAGTCTGGTGCTGCCTTGTGACTGCGGTCTCCATAGGTAGATTCCATAATTACAAAATCTGCTTCGGACAAATATTGCGGGTCCCGGATAAGTGGCTGGTTAATATTGCCTATATCACCGGAAAAGGCAAGCTTTACGGTTTTTTCTTCTTCGGTTGCCCAGATTTCAATACTGGCAGAGCCAAGAAGATGTCCGACATCTGAAAAACGAACCTGAATACCGTCTGCAATTGTTACAATGGCATCATAATCCAATGATTGAAAGTGTGAGATAACCTTTTCGGCATCCTGAATGGTATAGAGAGGAGTCACCTCCGGCATACCGGAACGACGTGCCTTCCGGTTCTTCCATTCTGCCTCCATTTCCTGAATGTGAGCACTGTCACGAAGCATAATCTGACATAAATCCGTGGTTGCCTTTGTTGCAAATATGGTTCCGCGAAAACCATGAGAATACAAGAGCGGCAGATAACCACTGTGGTCAATGTGTGCGTGTGTCAGCAGGATATAATCGAGGTCTGCTGCGGGATAGGGAGGTTCTTCATTTTGATAAATGTCAGCCCCCTGCTCCATACCACAGTCTACAGCAAGCTTTTTTTCTGCAATTTCCAGATAATGGCTGCTGCCTGTGACCTCATGATCCGCCCCAATAAACGTTAATTTCATAAGCAAATACCCCCTGTGTCAAGTTACTATTATTATAATATGGAAGGGCAGGATTTTCAATGCAGAGACGAAGCATATTTCCATGAAATACAGATAAATTACATAGAAGAATCTGTAAAAAAGAGGTTTAGAACAGAAACAGAACTGACGATATAATTATTAAGCTATATCCATTTGTAAAAAAAATGCAATTTTGGACAGGTTTGTTGAAAAAGGTATTTGTTTTAGATACAAGATATGGTATATTAAATCTATATGAGTTGCAGATGTGGTTATGGATTTGTACATAGATTACGTGAAAATTAGAAGAATGTGATGAGGTGAAGGTATGAAAGCAAAGGAGTATGTGATTCAAAAATTAGTAGGGCTGGGAAAAAAGCATCGCTGGTTGAAGTACCCCATGCTGGCATTGGTGTCATTAATTAGCTTTTTCTTCCTGATATTAGAAAAGTGTATGGAACGCCCAAAGCGGGCGGTAGTTATGCTGGTATGTACGGTGCTGATTATCAGTCAGGGCTGGTATCTGATTAGTATTGCCAGCGAGACCGAGAATCCGGATGCACTAAACTCCGGAAATGAAGGGGGAACCGTACAGGTTGATGTTGCATCGCAGAACGATGATGCGGGAGAAGTAGCCGTTCAGGCGGATGGAGATAGCGGAATTATATATACCGTTAATCTGGAGGTGACGAATGGGTTAGGAACCAAAGGCAGATTGAATCTGGAGAAAAGTGAGTTTGCCACAACTGATTTGTCAGATAAGTTTAAATTTACGGATGATAACGGAGAATACTGGAATTTTGACGGCTGGTATACAACGGATGACCCGCAGACTGCCCAGAAGATAGATACCTTGAGTGAAGACTTATTTACGAATTATACATTGACGTTATATGCACAGTGTAGTCGAAAAGCATTTAAGGTGACCTTTAATGCCGGAGAAGGTGAATTTGCAGCAGGAGCTGCTACCCATCAGAAGGTTGATGTTGTGGACGGAGTGGCAACAGCAACCATTAATAATCCGGGAATTACACGGGCAGGCTTTTCCTTTGTAGATTGGGAAGTAAAGGGAAGAGGAGCTTACATACCGGTTGGCGGCACATATGATGTTGCAACCTTTAATGACGATATTGAAGTCACACCAAAGTGGATTCCGAATCGTTATACGATTAATTTCAAGGCAGATTCTGATACACCGGAAGGAGCCGCAGCAACTGGAAGTATGGAATCCAGAACTGTAGATTATGATGAAACGGTGGTATTGGACAATCCACAGACCTTAGAAAATGGATTCCGTAAGCCGGGCTATATATTTACCGGCTGGCTCTTACAAGGTACCAGTCAGATTTATTATGCAGATGCAGTAAGCGGATTGACGACCGTTAATAATGGAAATGTTACCTTAGTTGCACAATGGGCATATCAGAATGCATCCTTTACACCGGCAACCATTCAGGGAAGCTATGGTGATATAATGGATGAAGAAATTGCCATTTCTCATACGGAATCAGATAAAGGTATTTTCACAACGAATGTAACAAGTGTGTCCGGAAGCACAATAGACGGCACCAGTGTGACCTCGGTTGATGAATTTACGGATTTGACCGGTATTACCATTGATGCAGCAAATCAAAATGAAATTCATTTAACTACGGCTGAAACCGGAGTACAAACCGTTGGTAATTTTATTGTAAACTTCAGTGTAACGGATGTGGAGAACAACAAAACGATTCCACTGGCTTTGACGATAAATCTTACACAGAAGGAATTGACAATTGTTGATATTCAGTATAAGTCAAGACCGTATAACGGAACAACGGATATTGGAATCGGAGCCATTCAGGTAAGCGGAATTGTAAATAACGATGATGTAGTAGCTTATAATGATGGCCGCGGAGTCTTTGAGGACGAGAATGCCGGAGAAGGAAAGAAAATTACGATTTATGATATTCGGCTGCTTGGTTCCAAAGCAAAGTATTATACGGCACCGGCGAGCTGGAGTACGAATGAAGGAACCATTACCAGGGCACAGGCATTGGTAACCACCTTTGTAGAATATCCAGAAAATCAGGACTATATACTGACCGGACAGGTACCAAGCTATAATGTATCGGTTGATTTGAGTCAGGTAGAGGGCTTGTCGGATGAAATCATTGCAAGGGATGCCGCTGAGATTGCAGCAGCAGTTGCAGGACATTATACCTGTGATTACATTACAAACGGATATTTGCCGGGAACTTATCCGGTGGGTATCGATACAGAAAGCGTAACACTTCAGAATTATTATCTGCAGGTAATAGAAGGAACCTTGGTTGTAAAACAGGATAAGCCGGTTGAAGGAGAAGGAAAGGATTATACGATTATAGGAAATGTTTCACCGGATGGCTGGTATTACGGACCGAATGAGCCGCGGGTTGAGACCATCAGTACATCTAACTATAACACCGTATATGTTATGGATGACCCGGCTAAGCGTGCCAAGACCTATGAACCGGGACTGTTCAGCCATAGTGTGACGATTACCGCAGAAATGGCACGTCATGATTTATATATTCAGTTAGGAAATGAAGATAATCATGCAGTTACCAGCGTGGAACCGTTAAGATTAAAGATTGATGTTACACCTCCGACGATTGATACTGCCAATATTACAATTGATACGGTGAATAACACCGGTTTGCAGAAGATAGGCCACTTTTTAAGCTTTGGTAACTTCTTTAAGGAAAAATTAGTTGTAACCGTTCCGGTTGTAGACTTACGGGCAGACGGAAGCACACCGGATGCAGGAGAGGTGAGCGGAGCAGAGTCTCTGACCTACTATCTGGATTCTGACATTTTGACAAGTGCAGGAACAACCATAGAGGTGAAAGACGGAAAAGCAGTCTTTGAGCTTCCGTTAGGATTCAAGGGACAGGTTGCTTTTATCGCAAAGGATAAGGCAGGTAATGTGACAGAACGGGCATCTCTGATTGGTATAGAGAACTCAGACTATTGGGTAATTGAAAATACGGCACCGGAGATTGTGCTGACAGCAACCGATGAAGATGGTAAAACTGCTTATACCGGAAATGAAAATTATTACAGAGAAGTAACTGTAACAGCAACCGCAACGGATGCAGATGCCGGTATTGCATATATTTTATGGACCGTTACCAAAAACGGTGAAGTAATTGCAGAAAACGAACAGGAACTGGTTTCCGATAACACCAGAGTTATGACACAGGCAGACTTTACAAAGACATTTACAGAAAGCGGTGCGTATAAGATTACGGCAATTGCATATGATAATGCCGATAATGTCAGCCTTGAGTCCGTACCAATGGAATTTATTATAGATTCTACGGCACCGGAAATAACCGTAACACCGACACAGGAAACCTGCAATGCAGCATGGGCAAAGGAACGTGTCATTACTTTTACGATTACAGATTTGGAAAGTGGATTCAGTCATTTCATACTGAAAGCAAGAACGACCGATAATGTAGTAAGCAATTATCCGTTTTCAGCAGTAAAGGATAAGGAAAATACCTATCAGTTTACGGCTACCGAAAAAGGAACCTATACGATTTTCGCATATGATAATGCAGGAAATGAGCAGAAGGCAGAGCTGGAATTAACTAAGATTTCCAGTGAAGTACCGGAAAATCCGGTTGTAACGATAACACCGGAGATACCGGATGATGTAGAAAAACCGGAGTTATACTGGTATTCTGAGAATCCGACGATTACGATTACCGAACCGGCAACAACACCGGACGGTACAGCAATAACGACTTATTATCATATCTGGAAGGCAGGAACACAGGAGCCAACCTATGATAATCAGCGGGCAATAGAAGCCTTCCAGTTGCCGGGAGAAGGAATCTGGAATCTGCGTGTATGGGCAGAATCAGAGTCCGGAATGAGAAATGCTTATGAAGACGAAGAAGATGGTCTGTATCAGATTCGATATGATGGAACCGCACCGGTGATTTCAAATATTACGATTACCGGAAACGGAACAAACAGCCGGGTAAGATTCCAGGTTATGGAAGATACCTGTGGTCTGGCAAGTCTGACAGCAACCTATAACGGTGATGCAAACCAGACAAAGACACTTAGCTTTGAACAGCAGGATACCGGTGTATATACAGCAAGCTTTACGGCTTCTATGCAGGGAAGTTACATGATAGAGGCAACAGACTGGGCTGGAAATACAAGTAAAACAGATGCGTTTGAGCCGATGGGAATTACGGTGACAGAGATTTCCGGCAATGCAGAACGGGGTATTACCGTAAAGGGTATTGTAACAGCCGGAACCTTTGATATTACCGGAGTGGCAGTCAGCTATGGAGTACCGGGAGCAGATGCTTATCTGGATGCAGACAGCTTAATAACGGTAACGGATGATTTGGGAAATAAGTCATTTACGGCGAAGTTCACCCAACTGACAGCAAACACCAGATACGGATTTTCTATTAAGGCATTATCCGCCAGCGGAGAGGGTTGCAGCTATGCCGGCTTCTTCCGGACCGAGGGCGAAGTAACAGATGGCATCAATATAGCAGGAACTGTAAAGGATGAGGTTGCAAGCACAACACCGACAACGGTATTCTTGTATGATGGAGATTCTGTTTTGCAGACCTATACGGTTAAGGTAGGAGAGACTCAATTTTACTTTAATAATGTGCCGGATGGAAGCTATACCATTCAGGCGAAAAACGGCAATCGCATGACGAGTCAGGGCTTAGTTATTAAGAATCATGCAGTGATAGAACCTACCGGCTCCATCCTGTTGACGATACGGGCAGGACAGGTTACAGATGTAGTGCTTGGAGAGAATGTTCCGAATATTGTTATCAGCAATCTGGATATTCTGTTCGGAGATTCTACGAACTTTGGAGCAGAGGATGAAGCGATTATTCAGGCAGGTGGAATTGTAGAGTTCCTGATGAAGATTCAGTATGTAGACGAAAAGGATGTTCCTAATTCCGATTTGGCATGTCTGCAGCGTACTATGAATAAGAATGAAAAGGTTGCAATGTACTTGGATTTCTCAATATTGAAGCGGGCATATGGAGCATACGGTATGATTTCGGAGACACCGGTAACTGCGATTGCAGGCGGAAAGAATGTCCGGATGGTAATACCGTTAAGCGAAGCGTTAATGCAGGAGGAAGGAGTCTGTGTGATTCGTGTTCATGACGGAAAAGCAGACAGAATGGTGGACTTAGACAGCAATGTGGGTACTTATACCTTAGACAGCTCTCTGTATTCAACCTACGCACTTGTCTATACCGATAAGAAGAGCGGAACAGACGATACTTCAACAGGAAGTACGGGTACAACCGATACAAACGGAAGTACTGCTACAACAGCAACCAATTCAAACGGTTCCAATAGTTCGTCTGCATCCACATCCGATATTAGTACAAGACAGGATTCAAATAATATTACGATACAGACCAGCTCCAACACCAACGGCAAGAATACATCCGGCGGCGGTCAGTATTCACCAAAGACAGGTGATGAAGCACCGATTGGATGGATAGCAGTATTATTTGCAGGAACCGCAATCCTTGGAATCGTTTCTTTAAAAAATAAAAAAAGACAATAAAAGCACCATAACTTACCATAATACTTTACCGGATTTAGAAGATACTATTATCAAGACAACAAGCAATTGAAGATACAGTTGAACAAAGCGACCGTAGCTGAAAGTGCTTGAAGTCGAAAGAATCAAGTATAGATTATGGAGGTAGCAATTATGTCAAGCAAGTATTCTAAGAGTGAAGCAATGAACCGTTTCAAAATGGAATGTGCATCTGAAGTAGGTGTAGATTTGAAGCAGGGTTACAATGGTGATTTGACATCAAGACAGAATGGTTCTGTTGGTGGACAGATGACTAAGAAGTTAGTAGAAGCTCAGATGAAGGCTATGTCTAACAAGTAATCAGAGCTTACAGAAATGAAGTATCACTATCCCCGCGGGATTTATCCTGCGGGGATAGCTTTTTGTATAAATTAACCATATCATACATTTTGTGGTGGACATAGTGCTTGCTCGTGTGATATAATTTAGTGATTAATGGGCTAAGGCTCAATAAAAATACAAAGAAGAAAATGGTAGTGTCAATTAAGGAGGACTTATAGCAATGAGTTACACAGTAGAAAATCTGGAAAAAAACATGGCAAAGATTACAATAGAAGTAGCCCCGGAGGAATTTGAAAAGGCTATGGTAGGTGCATATCAGAAGCAGAAGAATAAGATTTCTGTACCGGGCTTCCGTAAGGGTAAGGTTCCGATGGCATTTTTAGAGAAGGCATATGGCCCGGAAATGTTCTATGAAGATGCAGCAAATACCTGTATTCAGGATGCATACCCAAGAGAGATGGCAGACAGTGATTTGGAAATCGTATCCAGACCAACAGTTGATGTTGTACAGATGGAAAAGGGAAAGCCGTTTATCTTTACAGCAGAGGTTGCATTAAAGCCGGAAGTTACATTAGGTGACTATAAGGGTATTGAGGTTGATAAGATTCAGGTAGAAGTAACAGATGAGGATATGGAAGCAGAGCTGAAGCGGGTTCAGCAGCAGAATTCCAGAACGATTGAGGTAACAGATCGTGCAGCACAGATGGATGATGAAGTAACGATTGACTTTGAAGGCTTCGTAGATGGAAAGGCATTTGAAGGCGGTAAGGGAAGTGACTATCCTTTGAAGCTGGGTTCTCATTCCTTTATTGATACCTTTGAAGATCAGTTGGTTGGAAAGAACATTGGTGAGGAAGTAGAAGTAAATGTTACATTCCCAGAGGAATATCAGGCTGAGGATTTAGCAGGCAAGCCGGCTATGTTCAAGGTTACAATTAAGGGAATTAAGGCAACCGAGCTTCCGGAGCTTAATGACGAGTTCGCAAGTGAAGCTTCTGAGTTTGACACCATGGATGAATATAAAGAGGATATTCGCAAGACCTTACTGGTAAAGAAGGAAACCGAAGCAAAGAGAGAGAAAGAATCGAAAGTAATTGATAAGATTGTGGAAAATGCAACCATGGAAGTTCCGGATGCAATGATTGAAATGATGCAGGAACAGATGGTAGATGAATTTGCACAGAGATTAAATTATCAGGGCTTAAACATTGAACAGTATTTTAAGTTCACCGGTTCTGATATGAATACCATGAAGGAACAGTGCAAGCCGGAGGCATTAAGAAGAATCCAGTCTCGTCTGGTATTGGAAGCAATATCTAAGGCAGAGGCAATTGAAGTAACCGAAGAAGATATGGATAAAGAGTTAGAAAATATGGCATCTATGTATCAGATGGATGTTGAGAAGCTGCAGGAAGTAGTAGGCGAGCATGAATCCGATTCCATTAAGAAGGATATTGCGATTCAGAAGGCAGTTGATTTGGTCGTAGAAGCAGCCAAGGAAGTATAAGGAGGCTAGTTGAATGAGTTTAGTACCTTACGTCATTGAACAGACAAGCAGAGGGGAACGTTCTTATGATATTTATTCCAGATTATTAAAGGACCGTATTATATTTCTGGGTGAAGAAGTAAATGATACCACTGCAAGTCTGGTAATTGCACAGTTGTTATTTTTAGAGTCAGAGGACCCGACCAAGGACATTAGTTTGTATATTAACAGTCCGGGAGGTTCTGTATCGGCAGGCTTTGGTATCTATGATACCATGCAGTACATTAAGTGTGATGTGTCAACCATATGCTGCGGTATGGCAGCCAGCATGGGAGCATTTTTGCTTGCCGGCGGTACACCGGGAAAGAGAATGGCATTGCCGAATGCAGAGATTATGATTCATCAGCCTATGGGTGGTATGCCAAACGGAAGTCAGGCAAGTGATATGCAGATTACAACCGAGCATATTTTAAAGACCCGGAGAAAGATTAATGAGATTCTGGCAAGAGAGACCGGAAAGCCAGTAGAGGTTCTTGAGAAGGATACAGACCGGGATAATTGGCTGAGTGCAGAAGAAGCAAAGGAATATGGCTTGATTGATATGGTCATTACGAATCGGGAATAGTAAATAGTATAATAGTTGAGGTGGCTAAATGGCAAATCGAAGTGATGAAAGAAGACCGCTTAAGTGTTCGTTCTGTAATAAGCCGGAGGATAGGGTTCGCAAGCTCATTGCAGGTCCTTCCGCATATATTTGTGATGAATGTATAGAAGTGTGCTATGAAATTATACAGGAAGAACTGGAAGAGGTTGAGAATACAGAAATTAATCTGTTAAAGCCGAAGGAAATCAAGGAATTTCTGGATGACTATGTAATTGGTCAGGAGCAGGCAAAGAAGATTTTATCTGTAGCTGTTTATAATCATTACAAACGCATTCTGTCAGAAAAGGATTTCGATGTAGAGCTGCAAAAGAGTAATATCATTATGGTGGGACCAACCGGTTCCGGTAAGACGTATCTGGCACAGACAATGGCAAAGCTGTTAAATGTACCATTTGCGATTGCAGATGCTACAGCATTAACAGAGGCAGGCTATGTTGGTGAGGATGTTGAGAATATTCTGTTGAAGCTGATACAGGCGGCAGATTATAACATTGAACGTGCAGAGCATGGAATCGTTTATATTGATGAGATAGATAAGATTACAAAGAAGTCTGAAAATGTCTCTATTACGCGGGATGTATCCGGTGAAGGTGTTCAGCAGGCATTGCTGAAGATTATAGAGGGTACAATTGCATCCGTACCTCCGCAGGGAGGAAGAAAGCATCCGCAGCAGGAATTAATTCATATTGATACTACAAACATTTTGTTTATATGCGGTGGTGCCTTTGACGGTATGGATAAGATTATAGAGAACCGAATCGGTCAGAAGTCGATTGGCTTCAATGCCGATATTAAGAATCCGGAGGAGCATAACATCGGAGAGCTGTTCCGGCAGATTCTTCCGCAGGACTATGTGAAATACGGATTGATTCCGGAATTTGTAGGACGTGTTCCGGTAACAGCAGCCTTGGATTTGCTGGATGAGGAAGCATTAGTCCGGATTCTGGAGGAGCCAAAGAGTTCGCTGGTTAAGCAGTATCAACGATTATTTGAAATGGATGGCGTAGAGCTGGAATTTGAGCCGGATGCGTTGCGTGCAATGGCAGCTAAGGCAATGGAGCGAAATACAGGTGCCAGAGGTCTGCGTGCAATTATGGAAGATGTGGTTATGGATTTGATGTATGAGATTCCGTCCGATGACCATATTACCAAGTGTGTTATCACCAAGGATGTTGTTGAAAATAAGGCGGAACCGGTGCTGACATATTCAGACAGACCGGTTGCGAAAAAGACATTATTACAAAAGCATTTGAAAAACAATGGCGAGATTGCATAGGATGAAGCCGGGACTTGTTCCCGGCACTATGTTTCTTTATACAAGCATTGGTAAAAGGAGAAGTTATTACGAACGTGAAAGATAGATGTAGTATGCCGATGGTGGCATTGCGGGGAATGACGATTTTGCCTCATACAACGGTTCATTTTGATGTAAGCCGGAAGGAATCCATTGAGGCAGCGAAGCTGGCAATGGCAACCAATCAGTATTTATATGTAATCACACAATTAGAAAAAGACAATTCCGGAGGCATCCACAAGGAGGATTTGCATGAGATAGGCTGCATAGTAAAGGTACGGCAAATGATTAAGGTGCCGAAGGATGTTGTGCGTGTACTGGTGGAAGGCGAAGTCCGGGGAAGATTGATTTCCATGGAGCTTACGAATAGCTGCTATCAGGCAGAGATAGAAACATGGGATGAGCAGCCGTTATCAGGGGAGGAGAATACTGCATATTGCACCAGTCTGTTGGAGCAGATTCGTAACTGCTATGATGCCGGAATGAAGGTCAATCCTATGATTATACGGAAGCTGGCAAAGGTTAAGCAGGCAGGTGTTTTAATGGATATGCTGGCAGAGCAGTTGCCATTGTCCTATGAAAAGCGGCAAATGATTCTGGAAATTCCGGATGTGAAGGAACGGGTTGTGTATGTCTTAAAGCTGCTGCAAAAGGAGTCGGAGATATATCAGATTCGCAAGGAGCTACAGGCACAGCTAAAGGAAATTGTTGAGAAGAACCAACGAGAATATGTACTGCGGGAACAGCAAAAGCTGATTCGGGAAGAATTAGGCGAAGATGGCGGTTCGGATATTGAAGAATACAGAACGAAGCTGGCACAGTTACAGCCGCCGCAGGAAGTAAAGGAAAAGCTGGAAAAAGAGATTTCCCGTCTGGAGAGTATTCCGATAACGTCCTCCGAATCTACCGTATCACGTACTTATATTGAAACATTACTGGAATATCCATGGAATACTATGACGGTGGATAATCAGGATTTGCAGCAGGCAGAATACATTCTGAATCGCGACCACTATGGACTGGATAAGGTAAAAGAGCGTATATTGGACTATCTGGCAGTCCGGAGCATGGTGTCAGAGGGAAACAGTCCGATTCTGTGTCTGGTAGGACCGCCGGGAACCGGTAAGACCTCGATTGCACGCTCGGTTGCTACCGCAGTCAATCGGGAATATGTACGGATTTCATTAGGTGGAGTCCGGGATGAGGCTGAGATTCGAGGACACAGAAAGACCTATATTGGGGCAATGCCGGGACGGATAGCAACGGCAATTACAAAGTCCGGTGTGCGAAATCCGTTGTTACTGCTGGATGAAATAGATAAGCTGAGCAGTGATTATAAGGGAGACCCTTCCTCAGCATTGCTGGAGGTGCTGGATGCGGAACAAAATTGCAGATTTGTAGACCATTTCTTTGAAGTACCGATTGATTTGAGTGAGGTTATGTTCATTGCAACTGCAAACGATGCATCCCAGATACCGAAGCCACTGTTGGACAGAATGGAGTTAATAGAGGTTTCCAGTTATACAGAAAATGAAAAATATCATATTGCAAGAGAGTTTCTGGTAGAGAAGCAGAGAAAGAAGCATGGATTACTGGCAAAGCAATTTCAGATTACCGATGCGGCAATTCATAAGATTATTCAGGCATATACCAGAGAAGCCGGTGTGCGTACCTTGGAGCGGGAAATTGCTGCCTTATGTCGGAAAGCAGACCATATAATCGCGGATGGAAAGAAGAAGTCTCTGCATATCAGTGAACGGAATCTGGAAGCCTATTTAGGCATTCCAAAATATGAAACGGAGTCCGAGGATTTGTCTCCAAAGCAGGGAATTGTTACGGGGCTTGCATGGACGAGTGTAGGAGGAGATACTCTTACCATCGAGGTGAATCAGATGCCGGGAAGCGGAAAGCTGGAATTAACAGGAAATCTCGGAGATGTTATGAAGGAATCTGCACAAATTGCGGTAAGTTGTGTACGGGCAATGCTGCAAAAGAATATTCTTGAGGAGCAGGATATTCATATCCATGTGCCGGAGGGAGCTGTACCGAAGGATGGACCATCTGCCGGAATTACCATGGCAATCGCTATTTATTCGGCAGTTACCAGAGAAAAGGTGCGAGGAGATATAGCAATGACCGGAGAGGTTACACTGCGAGGAAGAGTTCTGCCGATAGGCGGCTTGAAGGAAAAGCTGCTGGCAGCCAATATGCGTGGCATAAAAGAGGTTCTGGTTCCGGAGCGGAATAAGAAGGATGTGCAGGAGCTTAGCAAGGAAATTACAGGCTCTATGGTGATTACCTATGTGTCAACCATGGATGAGGTTTTGGAAAGAGCAATCTGGAAAAAAGACTAGGCTTGGAAAGGTAACAGAGGAAGGGAATAAGATATGGTAATAAAAAGTGTGAATCTGGAAACAGTCTGCGGTATCACCAGCAAGCTTCCGGATAATCAGCTTCCGGAAATTGCATTTGCGGGAAAATCAAATGTCGGGAAGTCTTCCCTTATTAATGCGTTGATGAATCGTAAAAATTATGCACGAACCTCATCACAACCGGGTAAGACACAGACAATTAATTTCTATAATATCAATGAAGAATTATACTATGTGGATTTGCCGGGATACGGGTATGCGAAGGTATCCGCAGAGATAAAAGCAAAGTGGGGAAAAATGATAGAACGCTATCTGCATAATTCCAAGCAGCTGCGGCTGGTATTTCTGCTGATTGACATTCGCCATGAACCGTCTGCAAATGATTGTGTGATGTATCGTTGGATTGTTGAGAACGGATTTCATCCGGTCATTATTGCAACCAAGCTTGATAAAATCAAACGGAGTCAGGTAAATAAACAGGTACAGGTTATTCAGAAAACCTTACAGGTTGTTCCGGGAACTCCGATTGTTCCTTTTTCTGCGGAGACAAAGCAGGGAAGAGAGGAAATCTGGAATTTAATTATGACATATGCAACAGCCGATGAACAGGAATAACCTGCCATCGGCTGTTTGTGTCTGCTCAGGTTTGGGAATCTGTATCATCCTTCAGATTCCAGAGCTGTTTTACTAAATAATCATAAATGGAAGTGCTTTTTTCCTGCCATGTGTCGCAAATCATAGTTGCCTGCTGCAACGAAGGCACATTCAGCTTAATATCCAGCATGGTTTCATTTCGTTCAAGAATGGTACATTGCACCATATATTCATCATGCTTTGCCGGATAGTAGGTGGCAAAGATTTCAACCTCATTTCTAAGATTGATTTTTTCGGCAGAGAGGTAAGAATAAATATCATCCTTAATGGCTGCCGATATTTTGTAATCAAATAAGTCTAAGGCTTCCTTTCCTTCTGCGGTCAGATGATACTGCGTTGTATTCCGAATCATTTCCGAACGAATAAATCCGGCTTCCTCTAATTCGTTTAATGCCTGCTGAAAGCTGAAATAGTTGGTATACCCCTTATCCAGTATGAACTGTGATAGCTGTGATGTGGTTAAAGGGAAGTCTACCCGGTCAAGCATAAACAGTATAATTAATTTATATAAGGTAAGACGATTATCTGACATTATAGATTCGGCTCCTTTATATGCTCTTTTACAGCAGCAGCTACAACATCTGCAATTCTTGGGTCAAATGCCTTTGGCATAATATTTTCATCATTTAATTCAGAATCCGGCACCAGATTAGCAATGGCGAGAGCAGCAGCTAACTTCATTTCTTCGGTAATCTGCTTGGCATGTCCCTCTAAAGCTCCTTTGAAAATACCCGGAAACGCAACAACATTATTTACCTGATTCGGGAAATCCGAACGTCCGGTGCCGACAACTCTGGCTCCGGCAGCTCTTGCAACATCCGGCATGATTTCAGGCACCGGATTAGCCATAGCAAATAAAATAGCATCCTTATGCATGGTCTTTACCATATCGGCAGTTACCAGATTCGGAGCGGATACACCAACGAAAATATCGGCATCTACCAAGGCATCGGCTAAGGAGCCTTCCCGTTCCTCCAGATTGGTGATTTCGCACATTTCCTTCTGAGCCCAGTTTAAGTCCGGTGTATTTTTGCTGAGCATACCGGCTTTATCGCACAGGGTCAAATGACGAAAACCGTATTGTAACAGTAATTTTGAAATGGCAATTCCCGCAGAACCGGCACCGTTTACCACAATGCGGCAGTCCTCCTTTTTCTTGCCGGTAACCTTCAGGGCATTGATAATACCTGCCAGAACTACGATAGCGGTTCCATGTTGGTCATCATGGAACACAGGAATATCTAAGGCTTCCTGAAGTCTTTTTTCTATTTCAAAGCATCGGGGAGCAGAAATATCTTCCAGATTAATACCGCCAAATACCGGAGCCAGATGAATAACGGTTTTTATAATTTCTTCCGTATCCTGTGTATCAAGGCAGATTGGTACAGCATTTACGTCACCAAATTCCTTGAATAATACGGCTTTTCCTTCCATAACCGGAATGGCAGCCTTTGCACCGATATTTCCGAGTCCCAGAACAGCACTTCCGTCAGAGACAACAGCAATGGTATTTGCCTTACTGGTATAGGTATAGGCAGCTTCCGGATGCTTGGCAATTACCCGACAGGGTTCTGCAACACCGGGAGTATATGCAAGGGATAAATCCTCTGCTGATTTTACAGTACATTTAGATTTGGTTTCTAATTTGCCGTTCCACTCTTCATGAAGCTTCAATGCTTTTTCATATACGTCCATGTTTGTTCACCTTTTGTATTATATTTGTGATGTTTACAAGGCAGATTTGCCAAATGAATCACTAACTTTTAATATAACATTTACATATCTGTATCGCAAGTGTAAAAATAGGGTTTACCTGAAAATAAAACTGTGCTATAATATATCAAAATTACTTGACTACAAGTATGATTCATCTAAAGATTCAATATTTATCCGATTATGAACCCAGGAAACGTGAAATATATTACATATAGAGAGGAAAACATATGGATTATAGCAGTATGACGTTAGCGGAGTTGCGAGAAGTGGCACGAAGCAAGGAAGTAAAGAGTATTACAACTTTAAAAAAGGCAGACTTGATTCAGGTTCTGCAAAAAATGGAGGAAGAAGCGAAGAAGCCGGAAGCAGTTAAAAAGCCGGAAGCAGCAAAGAAACCGGCAGAAAAAGAAGCAAAGGAACTGCAGGGAGCTTCCGAAGAGAAAGCTATGCCGGTGCGGAAAAAACGGACGGAAACGGTAAAGGCTGTCAGTTTGCAGGAGCGGGAAGGAAAAGAAGCCAAGACAGCGAGAAGTGTCAAAGGAATGAGGGAAGCAAGAGACACGAAAGAGCTGAGGGATGCAAAAGAGATACGGGAAGTAAGAGACATTAAAGAGCCGAGGGATACGAAAGAGATACGGGAAACAAGAGATACCAGAGATACAAGAGAAGTACGCAGAACCATGCATAGTGAATTTCGTTCCGGACGCGGAATGAATAAAACGATGAAGCCGGAACGGCAGTTGACAAATAATAATGAAGGAAAGCAGCCGGAGATTATGCGGTATGAGAGTCGGACTCCGATTCGTCCGGATAATCATACAGAGGCGAGAACCTCCCATACGGAAGGACGGGGAACGCATACAGAGGTGCGGGAACCGCAGTCCTATGAGACAGAAACCAAAGCGGAGCGTGTTACAGAAGAAAAGCGGACGGTTAACATTCGAAGTGAAGCATTTACCAAGGAAGAATTTATGAAGCAGGAAAATCCGGAAATTCTTGCGATGGACAGCGGAATGGAAGCCAACGGTATTCTGGAGGTCATGGATGGATATGGCTTTATCAGAAGTGCCAATTATCTGCCGGGTGAAAATGATGTTTACGTGGCTCCGGCACAGATTCGAAGATTTAACCTAAAGACCGGTGATATATTAAAGGGAAATACCCGGATTAAGGCTCCGTCTGAAAAATTCAGTGCCTTGCTGTATATCAGCTCTGTAAATGACTATCATCCTTTGGAGGCACAAAAACGGCGGCCGTTTGAAGAATTAACACCGATTTTTCCGGATGAAAAGATTAAGCTGGAGCAGAACGGTTCCGGGATTCCAATGCGGATTGTGGATGTAATTGCTCCGATTGGTAAGGGACAGAGAGGTATGATTGTATCTCCGCCAAAGGCAGGTAAGACCACTTTGTTAAAGCAGATGGCAAAGACTATCAGCCGGAATTACGAAGATATGCATATGCTGGTGCTTTTGATTGATGAGCGACCGGAGGAAGTAACGGATATTCGGGAGTCTATCGAGGGACCGAATGTGGAAGTTATTTATTCAACCTTTGATGAATTACCGGAGCATCACAAGCGAGTAGCTGAAATGGTGTTAGACCGGGCAAAACGGTTAGTAGAACATAAGAAGGATGTTGTGATTTTACTGGACAGCATTACCAGATTAGCCAGAGCCTACAATTTGATTGTGCCGCCGAGCGGACGAACCCTGACCGGTGGTCTGGACCCGGCTGCCTTGTATATGCCGAAGAAATTCTTTGGTGCAGCAAGAAATATCAGAGAGGGCGGAAGTCTTACGATACTGGCAACGGCTTTGGTTGAGACAGGAAGCAAGATGGATGATGTAGTATTTGAAGAATTTAAGGGAACCGGTAATATGGAGCTTGTGTTGGACAGAAAGCTGTCCGAGAAGCGGATATTCCCGGCACTTGATATTAGTAAATCCGGCACCAGAAGAGATGACCTGCTGTTAACCAAAGAGGAACAGGATGCAATGTATCTGATTCGGCGGGAGATTAGCGGAGCAAAGGGTGAGGAAGCAATTGAAGAGGTATTGAAGCTCTTTGTTCGTACAAAGGATAATGCAGAATTCTTGCAATTGGTTCAAAAGTCATTGGGTCGAAGATAAAACTGTAAATTTCTGAATATTTATTTGGAAAAAGACTTGCATTCGATAATACTGTATGATAAAATAAGGAAGTTGTTGAGCGAACGATAGGCGAAAGCCTGCTCGAATAGATAAGAATAACGGTGAGGTGAAAAAGATGAAACAGGGAATCCATCCAGATTATTATCAGGCTAAGGTTGTCTGCAACTGTGGTAACGAATTTGTTACAGGTTCAACAAAAGAGGATATCCACGTAGAAATTTGCTCTAAGTGTCATTCATTCTACACTGGACAGCAGAAGGCAGCACAGGCTCGTGGACGTATTGATAAGTTCAATCGTAAGTATGGTGTAAATCAGTAGGAAATAAGAAGTGATAAGGTTGGGATTGAATAATCCCAACCTTTTTCAGTATGGAGGCTTGCATGAAACGAGTATATATAGGCGGTCAGGCAGTTATAGAAGGGGTCATGATGAAGAATCAGGACCAATACGCAATTGCGGTTCGAAAGCCGGACGGGAGCATCGAAGTAAAAAAAGAAACATATACACCAATCGGAGAGCAGAGTGCATTTTTTCGACTTCCGATTATTCGCGGAGTAGTTAATTTTATTGAATCACTGGTAATCGGAACGAAAACCTTGACCTATTCTGCCAGCTTTTATGAGGAAGAAGAGGAAGAAACGAAAAAGGATAGTCCTGCCGGAAAGGCTGCAAAAAAAGGTGGGGAAGGGCTGTTGATGTTTATAACGGTTGCCATTTCTATTATTCTTGCAGTCGGCTTATTTATTTTACTTCCGGCATGGCTTGCAGAGTTTATACGAAAAGGAATCAGCAGTAATGTGGTAGTAGCTTTAATCGAGGGGGTTATCCGACTGGCAATATTCCTGCTGTATGTCTTTAGTATCTCCCTGATGAATGATATGAAGCGGGTATTTATGTACCATGGGGCAGAACATAAGAGCATTAACTGTCTGGAAGCCGGAGAACCGTTAACACCGGAAAATGTACAGAAATACAGCCGGTTTCATAAGCGGTGCGGAACGAGCTTCTTGTTCATTGTTATGATTATCAGTATTTTGTTCTTTATGGTTATTAATGTGGACAATGCAATACTGCGGATTGTACTGCGGTTGCTTTTGGTTCCTGTGATAGCGGGAGTATCGTATGAGTTTATAAGATTGGCAGGCAGAAATGATTCCTGGATTGTAAAGGCGTTAAGTGCACCGGGATTATGGGTGCAGCGGTTAACAACCAAAGAACCGGATTTGGATATGCTGGAGGTGGCTATCGCATCTGTAGAGGGTGTTCTGGATTGGAGAGCCTATCAGGAAGAATTACGGAAAGATATGGAACAGAAGGAAGCCGGGAATAGAGAAGAGAATAAAGGCAAAAACAAAGACAAAAACGAAGACGAGGAAGACGAAAATGAAGATTCAGAAGCTTTGGATGAAGGGCTATAAGACTCTGTCTGAAGCAGGAATTGAAAATGCCAGATTGGATGCAGGCTATATTCTGGAGTGGGTATTAAAATGCAGCCATTCGGAGCTGCTGCTTCATCCGGAGCGAGAGGTGGCAGAGGCAGATATAAAACAGTATGATAGGGCAATTGAAAGAAGAAGTCTGCATGAACCGTTACAATATATTACAGGCGAACAGGAATTTATGGGATATTCGTTTCAGGTAAATGAAAATGTTCTGATACCAAGGCAGGATACCGAGGTCTTGGTAGAAACGGTGTTAAATAGTCCGAAAGCTAAAAGGCAGGGACGTGAATGCAGAATCTTGGATTTGTGCTGTGGCTCCGGTTGTATCGGAATCAGCCTATGGAAGCAGATGCAGAAAAGACCGGATATATATGCAAAGCCGCTGGTAACACTGGCTGATATTTCAAAAGAAGCATTGCAGGTGGCTGGTCTTAACAAAATAAGGCTGGATGCAGAAGCAGAGTTGATAGAAAGTGATTTGTTTGATAAGATAGGTGGCAGATATGACATTATCGTATCCAATCCTCCGTACATTAAAAGTCAGGAGGTAGATACTCTGATGCCGGAGGTATTGAACCATGAGCCGAGACTGGCACTGGATGGGGCAGAGGACGGCTTAAAATTCTATCGGGCAATTACGAAACAGGCAATGCAGTATTTAGAGGATGCAGGGTATTTGTTTTTTGAGATTGGCTATAATCAGGCAGAGGATGTCGGAAAATTACTTGCAGATACAGGGTTTTACAATATTACCGTAGTGAAGGATTTGGCAGGCTTGAATCGGGTTATATATGCCGGAAACAGTGAGGACATACAGGAGGTTTAGAATGTTTGACAGATTAGAGGATTTATTAGTGCGATATGAGGAGATACAGGAGTCATTAAATGCTCCGGATACGGCAAATGACCAGAACCGTTATCGGAAACTAATGAAGGAATACAGTGATTTGACACCATTGGTTGAAAAATATCAGGAATATAAAAATGCAAAGCAGACGATTGATGAAAGTCTGGCTATGTTAAATGACCCGGATGAGGATATGCGGGAGCTGGCAAAGGAAGAACTGGCAGAGGGGAAGGAAGCACTGGCTGCCTGTGAGCAGCAGTTAAAAATTTTATTGCTGCCGAAGGACCCGAATGATGATAAAAATGTAATTGTGGAGATTCGTGCCGGTGCCGGTGGAGATGAGGCAGCATTATTTGCTGCGGAGATTTACCGTATGTATGTTCATTATGCGGAAAGCAAACGCTGGAAGGTAGAATTGATGGAGTGTGAAGAAATCGGAATCGGCGGTATGAAGAGTGTAACCTTTATGATTACCGGTACGGGTGCTTATTCTGTAATGAAATATGAATCCGGTGTACATCGGGTACAGAGAGTACCGGAAACTGAGTCCGGAGGAAGGATTCATACCTCTACCATTACCGTTGCAGTGATGCCGGAGGCAGAGGATGTGGATGTTGAAATTAACGAAAAAGATATTCGAATTGATGTTATGCGTGCATCCGGTAACGGTGGTCAGTGTGTCAATACAACGGATTCTGCGGTGCGATTGACACATTATCCAACCGGAATAGTAATTTACAGTCAGACAGAAAAATCACAGCTTCAGAATAAGGAAAAGGCATTTGCCCTGTTACGTGCAAAATTATATGATATGGAGCAGCAGAAGCAACATGATGCAGAGGCAGAAGCCAGAAGAAGCCAGATTGGAACCGGAGACCGTTCAGAAAAGATTCGGACCTATAACTTCCCGCAGGGACGTGTTACAGACCACCGGATTAACTTAACCTTATATAAGCTTGATAAGATTATGAACGGAGATATTCAGGAAATTGTGGATGCATGTATTGCTGCGGACCAGGCAGCCAAGTTAAGCCGCATGAACGAAATGGAGTAAAAAGCCTTATTTTATGCGGCTTCTGAGGATTGCGACAGAGTAAAATATTTTGAAAACAAGTAATGAAAAGACGGTTATGACAGTTGTGCAGACCGTCTTTTTAATTTTTGTTGCTCTTTGGATGCACGGTTGACCATGGATTTTAAATTTGGATGTACGGATAGTCATATTTGGGAAGTTTTAATACATGTATGAATTATATTTACAAAAACAAACATATGTTCTTGAAAAAGGCATGGTAATACTTTATAATAGTTCTAAAGAAGAATATATGTTTGTGAGGAGGTAGATGTATGGGAAAAAGTGTAGAAGTACAGGGAACAGAAATATCAATTTTGACTCGTGATGATAAAGATTATATTTCTCTTACGGATATGTTAAAGGTCAAAGATGGGGATTTTTTTATTTCTGATTGGTTGAGAAATCGTAACACAGTGGAATTTTTGGGGATTTGGGAACAGATACATAATCCGGATTTTAATTATGGCGAATTCGCCATAATTAGAAGTCATGCTGGTTTGAATAGCTATAAGATTAGCGTAAAAGAATGGACAGAGAAAACAAATGCGATTGGAATATTTGCAAAGGCTGGAAGATATGGTGGTACATATGCATATAAGGATATAGCATTTGAATTTGGAATGTGGATAAGCCCGGAATTTAAGATATATTTGATTAAAGAGTTTGAACGACTTAAGGAAAAAGAACAAGAACAATTAGGCTGGAATGCCAAAAGAGAACTTACAAAAATAAATTATTGGATTCATACAGATGCGATAAAAGAAAATCTTATTCCAAAAGAATTAACGAGTCAACAGACATCTATTATCTATGCTTCGGAAGCAGATGTTTTAAATGTTGCATTGTTTGGTATGACAGCAAAACAGTGGAGAGATAATCATCCTAATTTAAAAGGTAATATTAGAGATTATGCATCTATGAATGAATTGATATGTTTGTCTAATATGGAAAACATTAATGCAGTGTTGATAGAAGATAAGGTTCCTCAAAATGAAAGATTAATAAAATTGAATAAGATAGCTATACATCAAATGATGATATTAGAAGAAAAACAAGGATATAAATTTCTAAAATAGATGATGTGGGCGAATGTGATGGAACAGGAGCCTGCGGAAAAAGGGGAAGATTTTCATAATTTATACTATTTTTGAATTACTACTTGTAGGAAATGCAATAAGGCAGTAAAATAAAATTCAACAATAAAAAGGAAAGGAATTAAAACATGATGAGACAACAAGTAAAAGCAGCAGTACCTATTAAGCGACTTTCAGTGAAACAGCAGACGATTGCAACGATAACGGCGATTGTTGCCGCAGTTGCAGTACCGCAGATATTTCATATAATCGGTGCTGTTTCGGGACAGGGTACAGCCGTTGGCGAAACATTTTTACCGATGCACTTACCGATTCTGTTGGTGGGACTGATTGCAGGACCGTATGCAGGTGCCATTGCAGGACTTTTGGGACCTCTTGCAAGCTATGCATTGTCAGGAATGCCAAAGGCAGGTATGCTTCCATTCATGATGCTGGAATTATGCATTTATGGTCTGTGTGCCGGTTTGCTGAAAGAAGTGAAGATACCGACCATCTTAAAAGTATTAATAGCACAGGTTTCCGGACGTGGAGTACGTGCCATTGCCATCCTGTTGGCAGTCTATGCGTTTGGAAATGAAGCAGTTTCAGTATCGGTAATTTGGAACAGTATTGTTACCGGAATACCGGGCTTGCTGTTACAGTGGAGTTTACTTCCGTTAATTATATTCTGGCTGGAGCATTGCTATGTCAGTCAAGAGTGATTGGAATCAGGTACATACGCAGATAGGAACACATTTATATACCTGCGTATTGTGCAAAGGTGAACAAATCTATACCAGTCAGGAACGGGGGCTTGTACCGTTACTGCATTGGTTAGATACAGGGATGGACGCAGCCGGATATGCAGCGGCAGATACGGTTGTGGGAAAAGCAGCAGCATATTTATATGTGTTATTAGGTGTAGATTATTTGTATGCTTGCGTAATCAGTCGTGCCGGTCTGGCAGTCTGTGAAGCACATGGTATACAGGTAGAGTATGGAAATCTGATAGAGAATATCCGGAATCGGAATAATACAGGGAATTGTCCGATGGAAGAAGCAGTGCGTACCTGTAATACACCGGAAGAGGCATATGAAGCAATTCACCAAAAGTGTAAAGCAATGGAGCTGCATTAAATAACATGAGAGAAATCGGCACAGAAAAGGAGCGAAGGCAAAACCATGAGTCAGTGGAGAGATAACGTCAGAACTGTAGAACCGTATACACCGGGAGAGCAGCCAAAGCAACAGAATGTAATCAAGCTAAATACAAATGAAAATCCATATGGACCGTCACCGAGAGTACAGGCGGTAAAGGAAGATTGTGATACGCTGCGGCTATATCCGGACCCGGCAGCGACCGACCTAGTCCATAGTATTGCGGATTATCATGGGGTTACAGACAAGCAGGTATTTGTAGGTGTCGGTTCCGATGATGTGCTGGCAATGTCGTTTCTTACCTTTTTTAATTCTCCGAAGCCGATTTTGTTTCCGGATGTGACCTATTCCTTTTATGATGTATGGGCAAAGCTATATCGGATTCCATACGAGCAGCCGGCACTGAATGAACAGTTTCGGATACAAAAGGAAGACTATTATAAGGAAAACGGCGGTGTCATATTTCCGAACCCGAATGCCCCGACAGGTATTTGTGAAAATCTGGAATTTATAGAGGATATATTGCAGCATAATACCGATGTGGTTGTAATCGTAGACGAGGCATATATTGATTTCGGTGGTACATCCGCATTGGCTTTAATCGATAGCTATGAAAATTTGTTAGTGGTAAGAACCTTTTCAAAGTCGCGTTCCATGGCAGGACTTCGAATCGGATATGCAATCGGAAATCCGGAGCTGATACAGGCATTAAATAATGTTAAGTATTCCTTTAATTCCTATACTATGAACCGTCCATCTATAGAGCTTGGTGTAGAATCCTTAAAGGATGAGGCTTATTTTCAGGAAACAGTAGGTAAGATTGTAAAGACCAGAGCATGGTTTGAGGAAGAAATGAGAAAGCTTGGCTTTGAATTTCCGGATTCCAAGGCAAACTTTATATTTGCAACTCATAAAAATGCAGCAGCAGAAGATATTTTCAAGGCAGCGAAAGAAAAAAATATCTATGTACGGTATTTTAAGCAACCAAGAATTGATAATTATTTAAGAATTACCATCGGTACAGATGAAGAAATGCAACAGCTATTGCAATTTTTAAAGGAATACCTGAAGGAATCATAAATAAAAGTAAATAAAAGAGAGAAAGGGTACTGCAGGTTTGTGCAGATACCCTTTTGCTTTTTAGAATTGTGATGAAGAATCTGTCTCGTCTAAGTCGTTTTGAATCATGATAATGCGATTACGTGCAGCATCATACCGATAGATGGAATCTGACAGGAAATCAGTATCTGCAACAATTGTACGATTTGCATCATGCACAAGAGAAAGAAGTGCCGGTTCTTCTATGTGTGGACTTGCCGGAAGCAATAGAACCTCATGAATACTGGAAGGCAGAATGTAGATGTCACAATGATGCTGTTTAGCAAATGCTGCAAGAATACCGTCATAGATTAGACAGGTGGCACCATTGATTTTAGCTTGATTTGTTAAGATATAGAGTTGAAATTCAGGAGAAGAAGTATCAAATAATTCTTGCAATTCCGGCTCATCCGGAAGATATTCCTGTAATAAGTCATCCAAAGGCTGGATGAAATAAGGAAAAATATTTTGGGTATTTTCCTTTGCTGCCTGATATAACTCTTGAATAGAAACATTCCATAGCTCCACTTCACGATTCGTAATTAGAGAAGATGCAATTCCATGAGTATCCGCATGTACCAGCCAGCGAAATGTAATGGCTAGGTCGCAGAACGGAAGATAAGGACAGTCCTTTAATAGCTCCTGATTTCGATTATAATTAACAAGCTGAAAAATAATAAAATTACGGATTGCATCGTAATTGTCATAAAGACTGGCAGGAATCTCCAGTTTTGGAACATCATCATGCAGAATGGAAACGATTTCACCCAGAATGGATTTCAGCGGGCGACCGTCCAGATATTGTTCATAAAAAGGATTCAGATAGACCGTTGGGGCTAATTCCTCTCCATGCTTTCTAAGACTGATTCCGTCGTATTCTACAGCATTATTTTTAACAATGTGATTAATGGATGCCTGATAATCTTCCGGATGCTCCAGTTCGTATACACTTTGCTCCTTTACATAGTTTAAGAATTGATTGTAAGTCATATAGTGACTCCCCTTTCATTTGTTAGAGAAAAATCAGATGTTGAATAAATTCAGAAATAAATAGAAATATACATGAATATAGAATAAAAGCGATTATTACATAAGCGAAGCCCCCTTTACATACTATAAATTCCTTCTCAAATTACCCGTTGTTCCAATCTGGGAAAAAACGAAAGACAGAAATGAGAGAAATAATCAGTTGAACACTGAAGATGTGAGTTCATCATACAGTAAATTCGACAAAAAAGCAAGCATTTTTTTGGCAAATTAAAAAATGAATGTCAAAAAATATAGAAAAATATCGAATTTGGGATGAAAATATAGAAAAATAGGTGGATGTAAAAAAGATTATACAAGAACTTTACTTGACGATAACCTATGAATATGGTAGTCTAATCACGTAGCAAGTACCGCTACAAGTTTAGTTTTGGAGGTTATGAAATGAGCAAAGGTACAGTAAAGTGGTTTAACAGCCAAAAAGGTTATGGATTCATCAGTGATGAGTCAGGTAAGGATGTATTCGTACATTATTCAGGATTGAATATGGAAGGATTTAAGTCATTGGAAGATGGCGAGGCTGTTGAATTTGATGTTGTTACAGGCGAAAAAGGCCCACAGGCTGTAAATGTAACAAGAGTTTAATCAATACGAAATAGCAACGAGTACCTGTTTAGATATAATATAGATAGTAGTTATTTATTAGTATTTGGATTGGCTTATCTTGCAAAATCGAAATTGAGGAAAAGACTTCCCTTAGGGGAGGTCTTTTTTTGCATCTTATGATTTTCACCATTGACAATCAAGTTAGAATAGACTAACATATAAATGACCGAAATGGTATAAAACAGTCACGTGAGGAGAGGAAGCCATGAACAGTAAAAAATATGATAGAAATGAGCCATTTGTTCTGCCTGTCGGAATGTATAATCTGAATGAAAGCCCGGATTATAATTTCCAGTTGAATCGTCTTGTAAATATGGACCTTGGTGATTTGGAAAAGGTTCGCATTGTCGGACAGCAGATTAAAGATGTGAAAAGCTGGAAAGAGGTTCTGATAAAGGCAGGGGATGATGAATACGCAAAGGGTGATTTAAAAAGTGCCATGGGCTTTTATCGTATGGCAGAATTTTATATGAGCTGGCGGGACCCGGATGTCCTTAAGTATTGGAGTAAGGCAAGGGAGATTTTCTTTGAATATTTTGAGGAATTCTTTGTGGGCGAGCAGCCGGTTGTAGAACGGGCAGAAATTCCGTATGATACCTATACGATGCCGTTGCTCAAGATGAATCCTGATGGTGAATCAAAAGGAGACATTGTGGTTCATGGAGGCTTTGATTCTAATTATGAGGAATTTTTTCCACAGTGTATGTATTTGAGACAGAACGGATATACGGTATATCTCTTTGAAGGACCGGGGCAGGGAGCTACAATCAGACTGCATGGTGCTACACTTCCGATTGAATGGGAGAAACCGGTTAAGGCAGTTCTGGATTATATGAAGCTGACGGATGTTACGCTGGTGGGACAGTCCTATGGTGGCTTTTATGCTCCGCGGGCATCGGCATTTGATGAACGGATAAAACGCTGTGTGAGTGTGGCACAATTTCCGGCTCTCTCCATGAATCTGCATGATTCAAGATTCAAGGCAGGGCTTATGTGGGGAACCTTAAATGTAATGTTATTTCTGTTTGGATGGTTGATTAATCTGCTATATAAGCTAAAAAAGGGAAAGGAAATGGATTTCTTTGATGTATACTTTCATCGCACAGGGGCAAAAGGGGTGTATTCTCTGCTGTCATACCTGAGTAAGATTGATTTGCGTCCGTTAAAAGACCGGTTAACAAAAGATTACTTGATTATCGGAGGCAGTAAGGATACCATGAGTGCAAGGGCATCAATTGGCAGACAGATGTTTCTGCTTAAGAATGCAAAATCTGTCATGGCTCGTGAAATTACTGAGAAGGAGCAGGGAGCAGACCATTGTAATGTCGGTAATCAGCAGGTAGCAATGGATACCATATTGCTCTGGCTTGAAGGCTTAGACAGAAGAGATGAGACATTGTGTAGAGTGAAAGAGGTATAGGAATGCATTTTTCAAAGGAAGAACAGGATGCTATCCGAATCAAAATGTTTGAAGAAGGGATAGGGTTATTAAAGCAATATGGCGTGCAAAGGCTGACAATCGATAAGCTGACACATAGCTGTGGGATTGCCAAGGGCAGCTTTTATAATTTCTATGAATCAAAGGAAACATATTTATATGCCCTGATGGAATATGCAGGGGAACATATACAAGGGATGCTGGTGAATAAGCTTGCCGGAAGAAAGCAGATGACTACTCATGAATTTTTTGAGTTTTTCCGGGAGTATCTGTATAGTGATTATGATTTGCTGCGATATGTAACCATTGAAGATTTCTTATGGATGCAAAAGCACTTGAGCAATATGGAAAGATTTCAGGCAAAAAAACAGTTGCCGGAGCTTGATATATGGCTGTCGCTTATGTCGGATGCCAGAACAGATATAGATAAGGGTGTGGTTGTTAACCTGATTAAAAGTATTTATGCCATGCGGGAAGTAAAGGCAAATCTGATACAGGAATCCTTGGATGATACGATTGAGTTTATGCTGGTTCAGATTGAACGGTATATTGCAAAACCTAAGATAGATACGCAATAACAAAGGAATGGTTTTAGAATGAAGGATGTTTAGGAGGATAATGATTTGAATACATATATTATTTTGGGAATATTTGGAATTATAAGCAGTTTTGTGGCTGCCTTGGCGGATGTGCCACTTGTTAAACCGGGAAAGCCGGATTCAAATGGGGGAGTAGCTGTAAATGGAGTAAATCCATGGTGGGCAGATGTAACCTCAAAGAGATTTAAAGTATCGTTCTGGCTTTCTTTTTTGGGACAGCCGGGAACCTATATTACCATGTGGCTTCTTGCAGACCTGATTTCAAGCGGGAACGAAGCATTGGCACTTGCCTTAAGAATCAATACATTTATCGGATGCTATACCGGTCTTTTATGTCATACCGTTTTTTGCCTGAAGCCGCTTTTGTATCAAAAATTAAGCAAAAAAATGTCAGATAACGAGAGCATTGAGGTTCTTAAAGTAATCGACTCGATGATAAAGATTCCAACAAGCATCGGTTTCCTGACGCTTTGGCTCGGAGGAACGATTATCGTAGCAATTGCAATTGTGACAGAAGCACTTGCCGTTCCGAAGTGGTGTCTGCTTTTGAATCCGATTGTTTCGCTGATTGTTTTAATGATATTGAAGAAATGCGGAGTTAAAATTATCGGTGCTCTGGGTGTAGGCTATATGTTGTTTTCAATTTTACTTGTAATTGCAGGAAGTCTTGTATAATACCATTTGGTTCATGTCAGTTCAGATGGAATCGTATATTGCAAACCCAAAGATAGATATGCAATCGCAACCAAATTCAAATATGGGATGAAGTGTATCCATGTGGATTTTTTGAGGAAGATATAAAGAATAAGCAGCTCTATGTGTTGCACGATTCGGAAGAAATCGTTGCTGCATTTGTGTTATGCAGGGAAAATGCGGGTGCGAACATGGTAGAATGGAAAAATAATCAGGCAAACGCATTATATCTGGATAGGTTTGGTGTAAATGTAAACTATTTACGCCTTTTTGTTGTAGATATTAACAGCCCTGCGATTGAATTATATCAAAAGCTTGGATTTATAAGAGCCGGAGGCAGCTATGACGAAGTGATTGAGGATGACTTTGTTTTGCATGAATACGGTTATGAGATAGAGCTATAGGCAGGATTTAAAATCAGCAAACTTGACAAATCTTTCCCTATCTCCTAAAATGTTATTTAGGGAAGGTTACATACTTATCAAAATATTTGATAAGGCAAATAGGGGAGGACAACTTATGAGTGATAACTTTATTTCTCGTAAGGATCGGATTATTGCATCCGCCATCGAGGTAATAAGTGAATCAGGATTAGCGTCTTTGTCCACGAAAACTCTGGCAATGAAAGAGAATATGTCAGAGGCATTAATATATAAGTATTTTGGAGGTATTAATGAGGTACTTATAGAGGTAGTGGAGTACTTTGTACGATTCGATAAAGTTATAATTAAGACAGTACAGGGAAAAGATGTTTCCAACGTAGAGAAGATTCATGAATTTTTTGAAACATATGCCATATATTATGATAATTATATGGAAATCTCAGCAATTGTTCTGAATTATGAGGAACTGTTACATAATACGGGTACACGGGAAATTATCGGGACCTGTATTGAAGAACGAAATGCATTTCTATTGCAATTGATTGAAGGTGCCATGCAGGATGGAGAAATTAATCAGACATTTACACCGATGCAATTGAAATGTATATTAATGGGGATTATACGGTCACAATTATTGGACCGCAGAACGATTTATCATTCCGAAACACTTAAGACAGAGGTTATGGAAAGTGTAGATAAAATATTAATGCTGGTGAAGAAATAGGAGGGTATCACGATGTTGAAGATACTGGTTGCTGAGGATGATGAAGCAAATAGAAAATTTTTGAGCAAATTATTGGCAAAATTTGGTGAAGTAACGGTAGTAGCAGATGGATTTCAGGCGGTAAAAAGCTATATGCAGGCAATGGATGATAAGGAGCCGTATCAACTGGTATGCTTAGATGTGATGATGCCTCGGATTGACGGCTACAAAGCGTTGGATGCTATCCGGGATTTGGAAAATAAGAATGCATTGACAGCAGGAGAACGGGCAAAGATTATCATGATTAGTGCATTGGATGAGGGTGGCTTTGACGAAGAATTGGCAGGAAACCAATACGATTGCTACATGAGTAAGCCAATTGATATTTTGGAATTTGAAATGAACCTAAAACGTATGAATCTCTTGTAAAGCAGAGATTGAGATACGGTGCTGTAAATGGGTTCACAATATAGAATGTAGAAGGAAGAAAACTGCCTTATATGCAGGCAGAGGGCTGTTGCAGAGGTAACAGCCTTTTTTACGCATTTGATATAATCAATAAGGAAGCCGGAGAATGATGGATAGCGGTAAAGGAATGGGTGACAGATATGGATATGTTTGAATATATGCGTCAGCAGAATATGGAGCAGGAGGCACCTTTGGCGAAAAGAATGCGTCCGAAGCGGTTAGAGGATGTGGTCGGACAGGAGCATATTATCGGAAAAGATAAGCTGCTTTATCGTGCCATTCAGGCGGATAAGCTTGGTTCTATTATTCTATACGGTCCTCCGGGAACCGGAAAGACCACGCTGGCAATGGTAATTGCCAACTCAACCAGTGCGGAATTTACACAGATTAACGCTACAACTGCCGGTAAAAAGGACATGGAGCAGGTAGTGGAACAGGCAAAGAAAACCATGGGAATGTACCAGAAAAAGACGATTTTGTTTGTGGATGAGATACATCGTTTTAATAAGGCACAGCAGGATTATCTGCTTCCGTTTGTGGAGGACGGAACCGTTGTATTAATAGGGGCAACAACCGAGAATCCGTATTTTGAGGTAAATGGGGCTTTACTGTCCCGTTCAAACATATTTCAATTAAAGCCGTTAAGCAAAGAAAATATCCGGGAATTGATACATCGGGCGGTATACGATGCGGATAAAGGAATGGGCTCCTATCATGCGGTGATTGATGAGGAAGCAGAGGAATTTTTGGCAGATATGGCAGAGGGAGATGCCAGAAGTGCATTGAATGCAATTGAATTGGGTATTCTGACAACGGAGAGGGGAGCAGACGGACAGATTCATATTACGTTAGCTGTTGCAGAGGAGTGTATTCAGAGACGGTTCTTAAAATATGATAAAAACGGAGATAATCATTACGATACCATATCCGCATTTATAAAGAGTATGCGTGGCTCAGACCCGGATGCGGCTGTTTACTATCTGGCAAAGATGCTCTACAGCGGAGAAAGTGTTACCTTTGTAGCAAGAAGAATTATGATATGTGCATCTGAGGATGTCGGCAATGCAGACCCGCAGGCAATACAGGTGGCGGTTGCCTGTGCAGAGGCAGTAGAGCGGGTCGGAATGCCGGAGGCACAAATTATTTTAGCTCATGCTGCCATCTATGTTGCATGTGCTCCAAAGAGTAATGCGGTTGTAAATGCAATATCCGAAGCAATGCAGACGGTAAAGGAAAAGCAGACCGGAGCGGTTCCGGTACATCTAAGAGATGCACATTACGGTGGTTCAAAGGAATTAGGACATGTGGGGTATCAATACGCACACAATTTCCCGAATCATTATGTCAATCAGCAGTATTTACCGGATGAGCTTGTGGGAACCAGATTCTATGAGCCGGGAATCCTTGGATATGAGGAAACAATCCGGGAATATTTTCAGAAAATAGGTAAAGATATATAGAAGGGAAGAACAGGAAGATGAAAAGGATCAAACGGGTTCTTGCATGGATTGCACTGATTATCATTGCAGGACTTATCATTGCTACATTGATACTGGGGATAAAAGGAAGTCCGTATGCAATCTCTATGCTTGGAGTAACAATGGGAGTATCTATTATAATATGGGTATTGTTCTGGATTAGCGGAGTGCTGAAAGGGGAGGATACAAGTGAAAAACACAAGCAGGAAGAGGAAAATCCGGACAAATGAAGAATTTGGAAATTTGAAAAGATTTAAGGATTATTTAATGTTATTTTCTAACGGAAGATGTTATACTCACTTGTGTTCACAAGACAACTTTACCAAAACGGAAGGAAAGAAAAGTTATGTTTAAGATGTTTCGTTATATGAAGAATCAATGGTATTGGATTCTTCTGATTATAGTGCTTTTGGTGGTTCAGGCACAGTGCGATTTATCCTTGCCGGAATATACCTCCAAAATCATAGATACCGGAATCCAGAATCATGGAATCGAATACGGAGTACCGGAGCGGATTCGGAAAGAGGAATATGAAGCAATTGCGAACTTCCTGACAACCAAGGAGCAGGAGGACTGGGCAGGCATCTATGACGAACAAGGAGACATTTATGTTCTGAATATAGCAGACGATAAGACTGCCCGCGAGCAGGCGGATGACGAATTTCGTATGGGAATCCTTACGAGAGTGAGCATAAAAAGGATGCAGGAGGAAGCTGCAAATAACGCGGAAACTGCAGGAAATGAAACTGGACTGGGTATGCTTGGCAGCGACAGTCTTAGTGCGGAAATGCAGGACCAAATGATTGAGGAATTACGGGATAAGCTGGAGGAGCAGATGAATCAGGTGGGTGATACCATGATTCAGTCTATGGTGATTTCTTATGCGGCAGAAGAATATCAGGCGGCTGGTGGTGATTTGGATGCATTACAGCAGCGGTATTTACTGGTGACGGGCGGTAAAATGCTTGCCTTAACCTTATTGATGGTGGCAGTTGCGATTATGTCCGGATTTTTATCTGCACGTATCGGAGCCAGAATAGGTATGGAATTACGGGATAAGGTATTTCGTAAGGTTGTAACATTTACGAATCGGGAAATGGATAAATTTTCAACCGCCTCGTTAATTACACGTAGTACCAATGATATTCAGCAGGTACAAATGGTATCCACAATGATGCTCCGTATGCTGATTTATGCACCGATTCTCGGAATCGGTGGTGTAATACACGTACTGAATACCGGAGCCGGCATGGAATGGATTATTTTGGTTGCGGTTGTTGCCATATTATTATTTGTAGGGCTTTTGATGCTGATAGCCATGCCGAAATTCAAGCTGATGCAGGAAAAGGTAGATAACGTGAATCTGGTATCCAGAGAGATATTAACCGGTCTTATGGTAATACGTGCATTTGTAAGGGAAGATACGGAGGAGAAGCGGTTTGATGAAGTGAACCGGGATTTAACCAAGACCATGCTGTTTACGAACCGGGTTATGACCTTTATGATGCCGGTTATGATGCTTTTGATGAACGGAATTTCCGTATTGATTATATGGGTTGCGGCAAATCGGATTGATGCCGGAGTTATGCAGGTAGGTACGATGACGGCATTCATTACTTATACCATGCAGATTGTAATGGCATTTTTAGTAATCTGTGTATTTTCAATTATGCTGCCGAGAGCCGGTGTGGCAGTCGGACGAATTGAAGAGGTTTTAGGAACCGAGGTTTTGGTAAATGATGCGAAGGATGCAGA
>DHMX01000013.1 GCA_002406015.1 Lachnospiraceae bacterium UBA4631 | reverse complement strand
TACTTAAGAGGTATCATATCAGAAACGGTAGCCGCTTTTTATTTTGAAAAGTGTTGGACTTGTCGATACCGACTGTGGTATGGTGACAGCAAAAGGCTCTGCTCAAGCAGTTTGAAAAAAGCCCCTTGGTAATTCAAGGTTTTAGATAAATTTTACATGAATCTGATACCGATTATATCTAAAAACGATACAGTGAAACAAAATCTCTTGTTTTGTTTGCAACGGTTAGCGAGATAAAGAAGATATGGAGGTTTTCCCATGAAAAAGAAAAACATTATCATATATGGAATCATTATCGTTCTGGCTCTTGTATCCATTGCCGGAATCGCATATGGCTGGCAGGATGTCATCCGCTTTGTATTTCATAAGGAGCATCTGATGGGAACAGTGACCGAAACGAAACTTTATGATACCGGAGAATTTTCAGACCTTAATTTTGATGTGATTAATAAACAGTATGTCAAAATCCAATTGGACAAGTTATATAAAAATGAGGCAACCACGTTAGAAATCCGGACGGAGCGGGACGAGCATATTTACTATACAGGTGACAGAGTCATGGTTGTCTTTAATAAAGAGGATAATCCGAAGTTGGTTTCTGTTGTCTGGTTATGGTATGGAATTGTCGGATTTGCAATATTAATTCTTGCCGTAATTATAACATTTATCACATTTTTAAAGTCAAACAATCCGACGCTTCCGCCAAACACCTATATCAAAATCGGAGAATAAGAAAGCTTTATTTATCCTGCTATTTCCTCCAAGGTATCACTTAACCTTGCGAAGTCCTCCAGTGTAAAGGTTTCTCCCCGCACTGTCGGTGATGCTCCCATACGTTCCAATGCCTGCTGCACCTGTTCCTTTGTATAGTTTAGCTGTGCCGCATTTCCGATTCCGTTTACCAGTGTTTTTCTTCTCTGATTGAAGGATGCCCGAATCAGTTGAAACATCAGTTTTTCATTTTTTACCACTACCGGTGGTTCTGTATAACGTGTCAGGCGGATAACCGCAGATGCCACATTCGGTCTTGGAATAAAACAATTTGGCGGCACATTGGCTACGATATACGGCTTTGCATAATACTGGACTGCCAGAGATAATGCACCATATTCCTTTGTTCCGGGTCCTACCTGCATACGGTCTGCAACTTCCTTCTGAACCATAACCGTAATGTTCTGAAGCGGCACATTCTGTTCAAATAAGCCCATGATAATCGGAGTTGTAATATAATATGGAAGATTGGCTACCACCTTCATCGGCTTTCCATGATTCTCGGTTGCTGCCAATTCATTTAAATCCAGCTTCATAACATCCTGATGAATAATTCTGACATTATCATAGTCCTTTAGTGTTTCCTGCAAAATAGGTATCAGCTTATCATCAATTTCAACCGCAATTACCTTTCCTGCCTGCTCTGCCAGATATTGGGTCATAGTTCCGATTCCGGGTCCGATTTCCAGCACACAGTCCTCCGGTCCAATCTCGGCAGCCGCTATAATTTTATCCAGCACTCTTGCGTCTATCAGAAAATTCTGTCCGTACTTTTTCTGAAAATCAAATCCATACTTTTGTATTGTCTCAATTGTAACCTGCGGGTTACTTAATTTTTCCATACAGCTTCTGCTCCTTTACTCCTGCATCCGATATAATCGTTTTGCATTTTCCATGGTAATCTGTTCGATTTCTTTTGCTGAGCATCCCTTAAGCTCTGCCATAACTTCTATCACATACGGAATGTTCAGGGATGAATTTCGCTTCCCCCGATTCGGAACCGGTGCCAGATATGGGCAATCGGTTTCCAGTACCAGCTTATCCAGCGGAATATAAGCAACCGCTTCCCGCAGCTTCTTTGCATTCGGGAAGGTAAGTACACCGCCGATTCCAAAATAATAATCCATATTCAAAAATTCGCGTGCCATTTCTTTTGTATAAGAATAACAGTGAATTACACCGCCGATTTCTCCGGCATGAAGTGCAGTCATGGTGTCTAAGGTATCCTTTGCGGCATCCCGGCTATGAATAATGACCGGGAGCTTCGTTTTTCTGGCAAGCTCCATCTGTGCTTCAAACCACCGCTTCTGCACATCCTTTGGTGGCTCCGGATAATGATAGTCTAACCCTATTTCACCAATGGCAAGCACCTTATCTATCTGCGACCATGTCTCCAACTGCTGCAAGTCCTTCTCCGTCATATCTCCGACTTCATTGGGATGAACACCGACTGCCCCATAAACAAAGGGATACTGTCTGGTTAATGCGACGGTTATGTTTGAGCTTTCCATGCTGGCACCTACGTTCACAATTGCCCCAATTCCATGCTCCTGCATACTGCCTAACAGCTCTGCCCGGTCTGCATCAAATGCTTCATCATCATAGTGTGCATGTGTATCAAATATCAATCTAGGTTCCTTCTTTCTGCGTATTACTTATATGCTTTGGATGATTCGATTTTTTCTGTGCATTTTATTCTACAGAAATACGCATTTCTTGTCAATCAGTCCCCTCGAAACCATTTGCCACCCCCTATAGGGTGTGCTATAATGTGCGTAGCACAGTGAACACTATAAGCTCTGTGCCGATTTTAGGAGGAAATACTTATGAATTTGAACAGAAAAAAACTAACAATCGTGTCATTGATTCTGGTTTTGCTCTTTTCTCTTACCGGCTGCTCTCTGCTGGGAAATGGGAAGCAGACCTATGCTTCTTATGTAAAGAGCCTTTTGGATGTAAATTATAAGGCTGATTATACCGAATACATGAAAATTACCGGTGCTACAGAGGAGGAAGCAAAGAAGGTCTATGATGACGGCATTACCTATCTGGCAGAAGCACTGATGACCGCTTACGGAATTAATGATGTGGAAGGTTCTGACATTAAGGACCAATTCTCGCAGTTGGCAAAGGATATTTACAGCCATGCAAGTTATGAAGTAACTGAGGTTACAAAGACCGATGGTGTGTATCAGGTAACGGTTACTATTTATCCGATTGATATTTTAACTACTACATATGATGATGTAGTGGCTTATATTGAAAATATGAATAATCGTGTAACTGCGGGTGATTACAATGATTATGAATTAGACGAATACGAGACCGAATACGCACAGGGTATTCTGGATATTCTAACGGCTGCCGTACCTAACATCGGTAACGGTGAGGGCGTTCCTGTGACTGTTACCATTCAGGATAATGATGAGTATTATTATATCAGTGATGCTGATTTTCTGGCATTAGACAAGGCAATTCTTGCTACACCTGTAGTAAACGAGGATGGAACTACCGGTTCTACCGATTCCTCTGAAAATAATGGGGATGCGACTTCTGATTCTACAGATTCTACTGACACTGCTGATTCCTCTGACACTACCGAGCAGTAATCGGAATAAAGCTATTAAATCTGTTCCGGCAATTATATTTTCCTGCTCATCTGCCAATAACAGCAAAATTTCGTCCAATGCGTGATGCATGAAAACAGCACCATCAACAACTTGTTATATATGTAAAGCAGGACAGTTTGATATGATACCTGTCAAGTAGACAAGGTAAATATCTAAAATGAAGTGCTGATGAACGACCGTACGAAATGTGCGGTCGTTTTTCTATGCACACCATTTCTCTTTATATTTTTCAATTCGTTTATTTTTAGGAATAAGATACT
>DHMX01000002.1 GCA_002406015.1 Lachnospiraceae bacterium UBA4631 | reverse complement strand
AGCGGGTGATGGGAATCGAACCCACGTATCTAGCTTGGAAGGCTAGTGTTCTACCATTGAACTACACCCGCACATTTGCGTCTTATTTCTAAGAATTCATCGGGGTGACAGGATTCGAACCTGCGACCTCTTGATCCCAAATCAAGCGCTCTAGCCAAGCTGAGCCACACCCCGTTGCACTTGAATTTATATCAGACCTGAATTCTATTCAATGTCCTTTTGTCAACGCAAGTGTTATTATATCGAATGGTTTTAGAAATGTCAACACCTAATTTTCATATTTTCATACATTTTTTGTTTTTTTCTTCCGGATGGTATGTAAAACGGAACTTCTCCCTAAGAAGTTCCGTATACACGCCTGCCTCATATAACTGACTTTTACAGCTTTTAACTATGCCTCCGGCTTAATCTCAACCGGTTCTTCTTCCTCAAAGAAGTCATCATCAAAATCATCATCAAAGTCATCATCAAAGTCATCCAAAAAGCTTGGTGTTAAATACTTATATACTGCAAATGCAATACCTGCTATTGCTGCAACTGCACCAATGATTGCAAGAACCCATAATACCTTCTTACCGGTCTTTTGCTCTTCTGTCTCTTTCTTACCGCCAAGCAGTTCACCAACCTTTACTGCATTAATGATTTCATCTAAATTCTTCATAGTATTACCCTCCTTATTAACGTCTAATAACCATATGATAGTAGTATTATATCATAGCAACTAAAATATTACTATTCCATTTTGCATTTTTTTCCAACAAACTGTGACAAAACTAAGAAATTTTCTTTAGCTTTGCAAAGGATGCAAACATCCGCTTGATTCCATACCCTTCAAAATCCACAGTTACTTCATAGTCTTTTCCGCCATCCACAACCTTCTGGACAATGCCCCTGCCAAACTTTATATGCTCCACCGTATCTCCCACTCCATAATCAAGCTGAAATGCTTTCTGTACGGTAAAGGTCTTTCCGTAAGAAGGCTTTGCGGTAAACACCTCTGAAACCGCCGGCTTCGGTGGGGGTGTAAATGTCTGCTCTACCGCTTTGCGGTATCCGCCCATATCCAGTAATTCCTGCGGTATTTCCTTCAAAAACCGGGAAATCGGATTATAATTATTGGAGCCATGCATCATTCTCTGTCTGGCACTGCTCAAAAACAACCGGTCCTTTGCTCTTGTGATTCCCACATAGCACAACCGCCGTTCTTCCTCCATGTCATCCGGGTCTCCGGAATTTATCGACATACTTCCCGGAAACAAGCCATCCTCCATGCCGCACAGGAATACATAAGGAAACTCCAGTCCCTTTGCACTATGAATGGTCATCAGTACCACCTTATCATCACTGGAATTTAAACCGTCTACTTCTGCCACTAATGCGATTTCCTCCAATAACTCATTCAAATCCGGATGCTCTGCTTCTTCCTCGTAGGTTATAATCTTGTTGTGAAGCTCCTCCAGATTCTCCACACGATTCAATGCCTCCTCGGTATGCTCCGCAATCAAATCCTCCCGGTAGCCGGTCCGTTCCAGCAGTTCGTCATATAATTCCGCCAGTGACATTCCCTGCTCTGCTTCTACCCGCAAATCGTCAATGAGATTGGTAAATGCGGTAATCTTATTGACTGCTCTGCCGATTCCCGGCACATCCTCTATCTGAAACAATGCATCCAGAAAGCTGATTTCCTGCTGCTGTGCATAGTCATCGATTTTTGCAATGGTGGCCGCACCAATTCCCCGCTTCGGAACATTAATAATCCGCTTGACCGAAATATCATCCATGCCGTTTGCAATCGTTCTTAAATATGCCAGCATATCCTTTACCTCTAATCTGGAATAGAAATTCTGTCCTCCAAAGATTCGGTACGGAATATTCTTTAATATCAGTTTTTCTTCCAGAACACGAGATTGTGCATTGGTTCTGTAAAGGATTGCAAAATCACTGTAATTCATGTGATTCTTAGCCTTGCTCTCTAATATCTGCCATGCAATCTGTTCTGCCTCCTGATATTCATTTTCATATTGCTTATAAGGGATTAAATCCCCGTCTTCCCTTGCTGTCCAAAGGCTCTTATCCTTTCTTCCACTATTATGCCGAATCACTTCATTTGCCGCCTGAAGGATATTACCGGTGGAACGGTAGTTTTGCTCCAGCTTAATAACCTTTGCATCGGGATATTCCTCCTCAAAGTTCAGAATATTCATGATATTTGCCCCGCGGAACTTATAGATGGACTGGTCATCATCACCCACAACACATAAATTCCGGTACTTTCTGGCAAGCTGCCGCACCAGCAGGAACTGAATCTCATTCGTATCCTGATATTCATCCACCATAATGTAACGAAACCGCTCCTGATACTGTTCCAGTATATCCGGACAGTCCTGAAACAACTGAACGGTTTTATACAATAAATCATCAAAATCCAGTGCATTGTATTCATGCAGCTTTTTCTGATATTCGGTATACACGCGTGCAATCTGCATCTTTCGATATTCGCCCTGTGCCTGCAAATCATATTCATGCGGAGACAAAAAACGCTCCTTTGCCTTAGAAATCTCCGCAAGCAAGGCACGCTCCGGATACATCTTGGCATCCAACTGTAACAGCCTTGTGACCTCTTTTATCAGACGCTTCTGGTCGTCTGTATCATAAATGGTAAAATTATTTTCATAACCGATTCTGTCAATATATCTTCGCAGGATTCGCACACACAGGGAATGAAAGGTACTGACCCATACACTTTCCGAGCCATATCCCAGTGCATCATCCACTCGTTCCCGGACTTCTCCTGCCGCCTTATTTGTAAATGTAATTGCCAATATATTCCATGGATTAATTCCCTGTTCAATTAAGTAGGCAACCCGATAGGTAATTACCCTTGTTTTTCCACTTCCCGCACCTGCCAATATCAGCAGCGGTCCGTCTATATGCTGTACTGCCTCCTGTTGAGGCGGATTCAAGCTTACCTGCATTTTTCTTCTCCTGTCATTTGCTTCTATACCCTGAAAAGACTATTCTATCGAGCCTTCTATATACCTCCCGAAAGAATAGTCTTTCCTATTTTATGAATATAACTATGTAGGATATTATCCTAATTTCTTACCACAGTTACCGCAGAACCGATTTCCGTTGGTCGGTGTACCGCAATCCGGACAAAACTTCGGAATTGTGCCGTCACCCGCCGGTGCTGCTTGTGTATTCATATTGTTTTGGTTCATGTTATTCTGATTCATGGCATTCATGTTGTTCATCATCTGCTGTCCCATCATCATGCCCATCTGTGCTCCCATCATGGTATTCATCATGCCGTTTCCGCTTGTATTGCCCGGCTTTGTCATGGCATCTACCATGCTGACCTGCTGGAAGCGGTTCATATCTCCAACCATAGAATATTCTGCTGCCTGGTCTGCACGCTTCGTAATGTTCTCCGGATATGAGAACTCATCAATTCGGAAATTCACAACCGAAAGACCAATCTTTACAAATTCCATATCCAAATCGGTCTTTACTCCATTCTGAATCTCTATAATATTTGCCTGCAGGTTAAAGATGTCCTGACCTACCTTTGAAATCCAACGGATAAGAAGTCCGGACAGCATAGACTGCATCACATCTCTTACTTCATTAATTGTATACTGCTTCTTCACACCGGCTATCTTTTCGATAAATACCAGATAGTCACCGATTTTTACATCAAACGTTCCGTTTGCACGAATCGGCAAACCGCCCGGTAAGCCCGGTGCCTGCATCCGAATCGGCTTCGGAGTTCCCCACTTGATGTTAAACTGCTTCGTATTAATAAATAATACCTCTGCCCGCATTCCACTGTTAAAGCCGAACTTAAAGCCCTTTAAGGTTGACAAAAACGGTACAATCTGGGTTTCAATATCATAGCTTCCTTCATCCTGAAAGATACCTTCCACCTTACCGTTAAACATAAAGATGGCATCCTGACCCTGACGGATAATTAATTTTGAGCCTTTTTTAATCTCATCGTTTGACCATTTCCAGAACAGGACATCATCCCGATATTCTTCCCATTCTACAACGTTTGCCATCTGATTAGAAAACAATCCCATGAACGTTCCTCCTAGTTATCTCTATTCATGTCTTACTGCTGAAGACCCATCTGTGCCTTCAATGCTGCTAACTCGTCATCGACTGCTGCTGTCGGTGCAGAATCATATTTTGCTGCCAAATCATCGATAGAATCTGCCTCTGCACTGCTGTTTAACTCTGCCATGGCATTTGCCTTATCCAACATATTGTTTGCTTTTGCTTCCATACGGTCAAAGGCTGACATAGATGCCTCTGCACCGCCCATGGAGCTTCCCATTTCGTTAATGCGTTCCTGTGCCTTTGCAACACGTACCTTAGCCTTAATTGCATCTCTTCTTGCATTCAGCTCTCCAATATCCTTTACCAGCTTATCATGCATCTGACGCATCTTCATGGAGTTAGCGGCGGCCAAATCATATGCCTGCTGTAAGCTTGCCTGCTTAGTTGCCAGCTCAGACTTCTTGGTGAGGAATGTCTTGGCATCTGCATCATTTCCGGCTAATACTGCCTTTTCTGCATAAGTCTGCATTTTTGCCATTTCTGCATTGCACTCATCCAATTCTCTCTTGGCACGCTGCTCATCTGCCATAACTGCTGCGGTTTCAGCCTTTACCTTACCTAAATCACTATTCAAATCTCTCAAGCACTGGTCAATCATTTTCTCGGGATCCTCTGCCTTATCTAACAGTGCGTTAATGTTTGATGCCATAATGTCCTTAAATCTCTTTAAAATACCCATTCAAATATCCTCCTTCAATTTCCTGCGTTGCCACAATTATCTCATATATCCAATGAAACACCATAAATTATACAACAATTCCGCCTGCTCCGCAAGTATCGCCCCCTGCTTTCCCTGTTTATTTCCAACAAAATCCGATACTCCTCTCCTTTTTTGAACAATTATAGCCTAATTTTACAAAAATTAGCTATTATTTGATATAAAACTATAATAACTCATGCTATTATAATCAATGTAAATAAAAGGTTTCTTCAGAGAGGAATTCAAAATCTGTTTTGACTCCCATCTCACAGACGATGAATTTCAAATGATTTCTCTGCTGAAACCCTCCCTCATTTACATACTTTAACTCCCAAAAAGCAAGGACAGTACTCTCCCCCCCTCTTGAGCTACTGTCCTTGTTGCTTTTAAAAATTTTATTTTTATCTATAATATATT
>DHMX01000029.1 GCA_002406015.1 Lachnospiraceae bacterium UBA4631 | reverse complement strand
TAATCATATTACTACCTCGCTAATAAGTTCAAATAATTAAGTGCTTTCATCTCTCTACAAGACTGAAAGTTTAACTTCTAAACGGCTTATTAAAAGAACCAATTTCAATCAAATTCCCTTCTGGGTCCGCTATATAACATGTCCTTTGTCCCCAAGGTTCTGTTTCTGGTTCTAATACAGAAATGGCTCCTTTACTGATAGCCTTTTCATATTCAGCATCCACTTCTTCAAAGGTATCAACATACAACGCAATTTCCGCGTGACCATTAAGCCCCTTTATATACTCATATCTACGACTTGTCATTTTCTCAAAATCATTTCTCCCATACAAAAGAAATAATGTATCATCCTTAATTAGATACACGTTTGAAGTATCTTCGCCTTCTTTAATTTCAAATCCTAAAACATCTCTATAAAAACGAATCATATTAGCCATATCATTTACAAACAAACCAAACCCATCAAGTCTCATTTTAATTACCTCCACAAAATCCAAATTTACGCTTTCTTTATCGGATGTCTGATGACTGTTTTCCATTTTTCTGGAGCAACTTTTCTCGCATCAGACATATAAATTTCATGATGAAGCCTTGTACCAGTTATATCATTAACATATCCATTTTCATCCAGATATTCATCCATAAGTGCAACCGTTGTAGGTTCATCATCAAAAGCACCCAAATGCATAATCTGTACACAAAGACCCTCATCAACGGTTAAAAATTCAGCGGATGAGCAATCCAATTTCTTCTTTTTAGTTGCCGTTTCCACTGCCCAGTTAAAATCTTTTTCAGTAATAAAATCCGGCAAACGGATGACAGAAATCCAATTGAATGTTGATTTGTTTACATAATCTACACCATCAACTCCATCCTGCCACCAGAAGCTTTCAAGAGGCGGAACAACGTATTCAAAGAATCCTTCAATTTTATAATCAGTCTTATAACTCATTTTCAGAGTATATGCAACGGCATATAAAATTCCGATTGCTTGCTGATACGCACCACCTTCTTCGTTTGGATTACCTTTTCCTCTGACAGCTATATAGTTAGCCTTCGAAACATTTACAATTTCCGGCTTGTTTTTCGGCATATAAAATTCCTTGTATTCTTTTTTGAAATCAAAAGCCATATACTCGCATTCTCCTTAATCCTCAGATTTGCTATTGTGTTTATCTATTTTTTTGCCTTTTCTTCTAACTCAAGCAAATATCTGTCATAGTCAGATATAAACAATCTGTCCTGAATTACACGATATTTCTCGAACTCTGTTTCTGCGTGGAGTTTTGCTATTTCAGCGGAAACCTTTCCGGCATCCTGCAAAATACCATAATCAAACATTTCTATAAAACTGTTGAGTATCTTTTCCCAATCCTCCATAGTAAGAGGAATACGCCTTAACGTCATATTTTCTGCAAAATCCAAATATGCAGTTACCATACAGTTCAGTTGATGCAATTCGTCTTCACTCAGATAATTTTGGGCAATTGTTTCTCTCTGGACCTGACGATTGCCCTCTGTTTGAACTATTCGGAATTTCCGAATAGTTGCCGACTCCTCTAATTCGCTGTCAGCATATATTTTTTTGATATGCTCATTGATTGTCGGCAGAGCAACATCATAAAGCGTAGCCATTTTTCTATGTGAGCCATATATTTTCGTCCTCATAACGCATTTCGATACTGTCTTCCTGCTCTCCCACAGAAGCAACATAGGTCAAATATTCCGCCGCACCTGAACGAATGGTTATTTCATTTTCTTTTTTGTCATCTTGGGCACCTCCATCAAAAAGTGTCACCAGTGATGTCACATTTTCTTTTCACATAGGTCAGTTCAATATCATATTCCAAAGCCTCAAGCATCTGTACGAAGGTCTTATTCACAACACCGTCCTGCTTTTGATGATGCGATTAATATACTGACTTGTTGTTCCGATTGTATCCGCAAGCTGCGTCTGAATAGTTCCGTTCTCTATGCACTTTACATTTACATCTACTTCTATATTGTTCTTAATTATATATTCGTCGCTCCTATTCGCAACCCTTGTTAGTTTTAATGCAAATAATCAAGCCCTTTTCGGTATTCAATTCTGTACTTTTGACAACAATACTACACACTCCACATGCGGTGAAAGTTATTTCTTATACTAAATAGCGAAACCGTCACCTTTTGCGAAAAGGTTTATATCCCACTTAGAGGGATAGCCTTTCCCTCACCAAATTAGCCATGTACTAACTTCTCAATCAGAAACATAATTATATATCAAAATCACCATGCTAATTTGATAACATAGCCGCCTTAGAATATAACATCTGAATCACTTTCATCACCTGTTCTGATGACAAAATTTCTGTAATTGCTGCTTCAAATGATTCTTTATCATTACATGTGTATTTCGGAATAAACATTTCACAATCTTCCTCAAAGCTACTTTCCAAGGTAATTCCTACAGGATATTCTGTTTCAGGATTTGAATACATAATGAGAATAGTTTTTTCATAATTATCTAATGCAGGCACAACTATATTAAATATTGTAGCAACTTTATATTCAATTTCTTCCGATTTAACCTTTATGAAAACAGGTTTGCCATAAATGGTAAAATTAGTTTTTTCTCCTAACAATGTTATTTGCTCTTTTAATATAGTATCTGGCATATCCTTTGTACTTTTTTCTAAATCTCTATAATCTTTAAATCCCCAAAAATCTCGTGACATATCATATCCTCCCTACATAATCTCAAATTTTATTGGTAAATGATCTGAATAATTAGTTTTATCAATCTTTGCATTACTAACAAAATCATACTTATCTGTCTTCTCAATTATTTCAAAATAATCCCAATTAAACCTATCTATAAAAAATGGTCTAATTAAAATTTCATCAAAAGAATACCAAAATATTGATCTTTCCTGTTGATCGCTACTGTTATAGTAAGTCCCCTGAACAATCTTATTATCGCCCATTAATTTCCATGTCGGATTGAAATAAAATAATTTTGGTTCATCTTCTACTTTCCGAAATTTTTTCTTGGCTTTCGTTATTGACATCGTTGCATTAAATCCATGCACACTTGATATTCCCAAAGAGTATGGTTGCAAATTAAAATCTCCCACTACGATACTTTTAAATTCTGATTCTGCAAAAATCCCGTCTTCTATCTTCCTTAATACTCGACTAACATTTATCGCTCGTTGATCACGTGCAAACTCTTCTAAATATAAAGGACTAGACAAATGAACAACATTAAATAAATATATTTCTTTCCCTTCGAAAATTTTATATGAAGTATATCTTTTATCCTCCTTATGAACTGAAATATGTATATGTCTTTTTGCCAACACTCTTATATCGGCCTCAGGGCATATCTCTAGTACTTTCCATTCTTGATTTTGCAATTTTAATGCGTTTATTACCCCTTGCATATCTAAATTTTCCGTTTCAACTAAGGCTACAATATCTATTTCATTCTCTAAAACAATTTGTAAAAGCGGACCTATTAAATTCTTTTTATACAAATTCCAAAACAAGTACTTTATAATTTGTCACCTCCAACCGCTATCCTTCAAACCTTTAAATATTAGTCAACATAGTTTGTTTTTCGTTACTGTAACATTTGCCATATGCGTGACCTGATATGCATATTTTACCACATCCACCTACATTTTACTATCCGAAAAAGAGCAAGAAAAAAGCCGATCAGGAATCGCAACTCCCAATCGGCATCTTTTCTTACATTTTCAAAGTGGGGTAACAGTTTTATCCCCTGCCTTACCGTTTATTTCAAATCTAAAACCTTCTCTATTTTCTTCTTCTTTTTTTTAATCATCTCGGCAACAAATTCATCATAAGACTCTTTTGGATAATATGGATTATTTTGGGGCGTTCCCACCAAAGTTCCAAATGCATTCATGTCCTTAAACAAATTATTAAGCACCGACGACGAGTAAAGCTGAGAAGTCATATTTTTATACAATATATGTAATTGTTTTAAATGTTCTTCCAAATGCAAGCTTGACTGTTCAACATATGTTGCTTCTAATCTTTTATCCAACATCTCTTTTATTTCATAAGAATTAGCCTTTACTGTCTTTGTTCCCCTACGAAAAAATATACACCCTGCTTCTGCCGTATTACTATCCTTTTCCCAAATATATGGTAGATTTATATCCTCTGAATAGATAAGGACAAGTTGAAAAAGTCTTCCAGTCAATTTACTATAACTTTCATTTGAAAAATCAAAGTCTGCTATTTCAAATTTTATTGTTTCTGGTAAAAATTTTGCCATCTTACTATGTAATTTTTCTTTATCTTCTATTTTAGATAAGCCAATACTCTCTAATGTTCCATCCTCATTTTCTTTTACTCCGAGTATTATTGCCCCTCCACCAGAATTAGCAATTCCCAATATTATTTCTGCTAATTTCTGAGCCTCAATCCATTGCACCTTAAAATCTAAATTATCCTGTTCTCCAAGACCATTATCTAAAATATTAATAAAGTTCTCTCTCGTTGGATTCTGAAGAACATCATAAACCATTTCTTTAATTTTTCCACTATTAAAACTATCCATATATTTTTTCTCCAATTGTGATGTTATTTCGCCAAAATGTATATTTTACGTTCCCCAAAGCCTATCCCCTGGGGTAAATCTTCGCTTATATCCTCACTCTGCGGAAACAGAAATACACATCCATTTTTCTTCTGAAATCGCAGAAACCTTTAATTTATTGGGCTTTCCTTGCCAAAAGGCAGATTACCTCACAATGTCCCGTCCACGGAAACATATCATACGGCCAAGCCTTTCCGACCTCATATCCCTTTTGCCTCAGATACTTCAAGTCTCTTGCTAAAGTCTCCGGATTGCAGGATATATACACAATCCGTTCCGGTGCCAGCTTAACCACAGAGGACAAAAATGCCTCATCACTTCCCGCTCTTGGCGGGTCCATAAGCACTACATCCGCACGCATATCCTGCTCTGCCATCTGCACCATATACGCTCCAGCATCTGCCCGATAAAATCGAATATTTTTCACCCTATTTGCCTTTGCATTCCGAATAGCATCCCGGACGGCATCCGGGTTTACTTCAATTCCAAGAACCTCCTTTGCCGCATCACTGGCAATCAACCCAATGGTTCCGATTCCGCAATAGGCATCAATTACACGCTCCTTACCCGTCAGTGCTGCCAGCTCTATTGCTTTTTTATATAACAGTTCTGTTTGAATCGGATTCACCTGATAAAATGATTTTGCAGAAATTCGAAAAGTTTTTTCACAAAGAGTATCCTCAATGTATCCCTTTCCATACAAAACAAGTTCCCGTTCTCCCAGAATCATACTGGTTTTCCGGTCATTGATATTCTGCAGAATCGTCGTAATCTCCGGATGCAGTCTCCGTAATTCCTTAACAAAATTATTTTTAGAGGGAAATATTGGTGTCCCTGTCACCAAAACCACCATGATTTCTCCGCTGTGAAAGCCCCTCCGAATCAACACATGGCGAAGAAATCCAAAGCCGCGGTCTTCATCATAGGCTTTCATCCGAAATGATTTCATCAGATTCCGAATATCCACAATAATCTTATCTGCCTTTGCATCCTCTATTTTACAGCTATCAATCGGAACTACCCGATGTGTTCCTTCCTGATAGACACCCGAAATGACGCCCTGCTTTGTATTCGCATATACAGCATGCACCTTATTTCGGTAATAATACGGCTCTTTCATACCGACAATCGGCATTACCTCACATATCCCTTTTAAATATCCCTCTACCAGCTTCTGCTTCATGTTCAGATGTTGAATATAGTCTCCGTCCAGCATATTGCAGCCACCACATTTTTCTGCATAGGGACACGCACCTTGTTTCTTTTTTATGCCCGTCGTTCTTTTTTCATCTGATTGTTTTCTATTAACATTTTCCTTCTTCATATCCGTATTGCTTCCATCTCTGTATTATTTCCATATCCATTTTATTTCTCTAAATGAGATTCCCACTATTACCATTATTATTGTTTTAACTTTTTTGCTATTATCATCACTTTATCGGTATTCCCTTAACATTTTAACGTTGCTTTAATGCTTTGCTATTGCTTTACTTTTTTGCTATTGCTTTACTTTTTTGTTATTGCTTCATTTTTTGCTACCACTTTATCTATAACCTTACCGCCTTATCAGTCCAAATCCTCCTGAATCAGCTCCCATGCATCATATTTCAAATATTTATCCTCCAATGCCCGGATACTATGATACAGCATTTCATTTATCGGTGTTGATATTCCCATTTCCTGACCCAGTCTGCATACCATACCGGAAAACATTTCAATCTCTGTCTTTCTGTGATTCTCTATATCTTGCAGGGTAGATGGCTTGTTATGTGGTTCTACATGTGTCATAACATAATCCTGTGATTCCATTTCCTTTTCTCCCAGCATAATTCCTTTTGCATTAGCAATTGCTGCTACCTCTTTCATTGCGGCATGACGAATCCAATTTGCATCCTCGCTATAACGAAATGCTCCAAACGGAAGTCCTAATAACGCACAGGTTAAGTTCTCTCCGACATTTGCCATGAATTTCCACCACATAGAAAACAGCACATCCTCTTCGACCTGATACGGAATACCGGCACGTTCAAATACACCAGCAACCTCTGCAATTCTTGGTGAAGGCACGAAGCTCTCCCCGCTACCTTGTCCTTCCTTATCACCAAAATGTACCTTACCGCCCTGTGGGTCATAATTTGCATGATAATCCTTCATAACAACCGATACTCGCATCAAGGAATAAATCACATGTTTCCACCCATAGACAGCCGCTACCTTTTCCTCCGATTCAACACCGTTTAGGACTGCCATAATAATCGTATTTTCACTCACCTGATTTCGTATATCCTCTAATGCCTGTTCCAGTCCGGTATCCTTTGTTGCTATAATTATCAAATCCGAAGATTCCTTGTTCTCAGAATCAATTACCGAATAAAAACATTGTTCCCCGTTTATCCAAATTCCCTCTGACTCCAACCGCTGCTTTCGCTTGCCATTTGCCAGAACTCTGAAATTTTCTCCGTAACACGCCTGAAGCCGAGGTGCAAAAAAAGAACCCATAGCTCCCAATCCGATTAAAGTTATCTTCTGAATCATAATATGCCTCCTGACTATGTTTCATTTGAATTTATTCTACCATGCCCTGCTCTAAAATTCCATCTTATTCCTTAACTGCACATTTATTCTCTAACCGCACATTTTTCCGACTACACAATTTTCCCCAACCGGACATTTATTTTCCGACCACACAATTTTTCTTCAACTGCACAATTCTCTCCGACTGCACAAAAATACCGACCTCCCCTTACCAGCTTATAGTCTGACTTTAGGAGGTCGGTATACTCTTCACTCATTCAAAGAAATTTTCTTTTATGTTCCTTTTATTTTTCTGCTGCTACTTCTACTACAGATTTGGCAAGACCGGCAATTCCCTGTATTTCCGAAGGAATAATAATCTTGGTTGCCTGACCGTCTGCTGCCTTTGCAAACGCTTCCAGACTCTTAATCTGAATGACTGCATCACTTGGATTTGCTTCATTCAGGTATACCAGACCGGCAGCATTTGCCTTCTGAATTGCTTCAATAGCCTCTGCCTGACCTTCTGCCTCCCGGATTGTAGCCTCCTTCTTTGCTTCTGCACGAAGTATGGCTGCCTGTTTATCTGCCTCTGCCTGAAGAATCAAGGATTCCTTCTGACCTTCTGCACGAAGTATGGCTGATTTCTTCTCACCTTCTGCAATCAGAATCTGTTCCCGGCGTTCCCGCTCTGCCTTCATCTGCTTCTCCATCGCATCCTGAATTGCTGCAGGTGGAATAATATTCTTTAATTCTACTCGATTTACCTTAATACCCCATGGGTCTGTTGCTTCGTCCAGAGTTGCACGCATTTTTGTATTAATGGTTTCTCTGGATGTAAGTGTCTGGTCTAATTCCAAATCACCGATAATATTACGAAGTGTCGTTGCTGTCAGATTCTCAATTGCCATAATCGGATTCTCTACACCGTAGCAGAAAAGCTTTGGGTCTGTAATCTGGAAGAATACAACCGTATCAATTCGCATTGTAACATTATCCTTCGTAATTACCGGCTGTGGTGCGAAATCCACTACCTGTTCCTTTAAAGTTACCCGCTTTGCTACCTTGTCAATTAACGGTGCCTTGATATGAAATCCTACTGACCATGTTGCCTGATAGGTTCCTAATCGTTCAACAACATATGCATGTGCCTGTGGTACGATTTTGATGCAGGATACCGCAACAATAATCAAAATTACAATTGCCAGTATTCCAAGTCCCACTACACCGCCAAATAAACCTGTTCCTATAATCCCTATTCCTAACGCTGTCATTCTTCTACCTCCATCTTCAGCTCTATTCCTCTGCTTCCGCTACTGCCTTACTGCCGTTTCCTAAAACATTGCTTTTTTTGCTACTGCTTTTTTCCACTTCTTAAGACATTGCTCCTTTTGTTATTGTTTCTGCCGCCACTTTCTAAGAAATAATCTCTTTACTACTGCTTCTGCCTCCACTTTCTAAGACATTATCTGTTTGCTACTGCCTTACTGCCACTTCCTAAGATATTGTCTCTTTCCCACGTAGCTTCTTTCGTCACTGTTTTTCTGTTATTTTTAAGATACGGTTTCTTCCACCTCTATCTCTTCATTTATCGGTTCAACAATACACTTGACACCCACGATTTCACGAATTACTACCTTACTTCCCTCGGCAATCACCTGTGAACCCTCTGCGGTTCGTGCGGTCCACTCTACATCACCAATCCGTATTTTTCCTGTCGATGCCATATTATTAATTGTTTCGATTACAACCGATGTTTTCCCAATCAGACTTTCAACATTTGTTTTTTCTATCTTGCTGTCCAGATATTTCTTTGCAAATTTTCTGGTGCATGCCAATAATACTGCGGATACCACAATAAAGACTACTATCTGCAACCAGAACGCTCCGCCCAGCATGGCAACAATTCCGGCTACAAATGCTCCGGCAGCAAACCAGATGCTCGTCAGCCCTAATGATATAAATTCAATTACCGCAAACAAAATTACCAGTGCCAGCCACATGAGTGCCATAATGCCCGCACTGTTAAACCACATCGTTGCTGTCAAAATTTCCATTCTATATGCTCCCCCTTTCTCTTTCATTTGTTTGTCATATTTATATTACCCTATTTGTTCCTATATCACAATCGACTTTTCTTTACAATTTCTTTCAATTCTGTAAACTCCTGTAAATATGCGTAAAAATTAGGAAAGCAATGTAAAATTCACCTGTGTTTCCGGTATTCTAATTCTTCCGGAACTCCTCCAGCTCCAGACCTTCATTATTTTCTAATACCAAACGAATCGACCATTCATTTGCAAACAACAGCAAAGGATTATCCTTCATGTCCTTCACCTTCTTACAATCACTGACTCGTTTTAATCGATTCAAATCTGTGGATGGGTCTTTTACCCAACGGATATAATTATATGGCAATGGCTCCAGACGCACATCACAATTATATTCTGTTTCCAATCGGTATTTCAACACATCAAACTGCAACACACCGACTACTCCGACAATAATTTCCGATAAATCCAACGAATAGTCTTTAAATATCTGTATTGCACCCTCTTGTGCCAACTGGGTTACACCCTTGATGAACTGCTTTCGCTTCATAGAATCTAAGGATACCAGTCTGCAGAAATGTTCCGGTGCAAATGTCGGGATTCCTTCATACTGATACTTCTTGCCGGGTGTACAGATGGTATCTCCAATGGAGAAAATTCCGGGGTCAAATACTCCGATAACATCCCCGGCATATGCCTCATCAATTACCTTTCTGTCCTGTGCCATTATCTGCTGTGGCTGCGACAGCTTTAATTTCCGCCCGCTCTGCACATGATATACATCCTTGGTGGCATCAAATTTACCGGAACAGATTCTCATAAACGCAATCCGGTCATGATGTGCCTTATTCATATTTGCCTGTATCTTAAATATAAAGCCTGAAAACGGAGCTTCCACCGGGTCAATCAAACCTTCATTTGACATTCTCGGTAAAGGAGATAAAGTCATTTTCAAGAAATGCTCCAAAAATGTTTCGATACCAAAGGTTGTCAACGCAGAACCAAAGAATACCGGGGACAGCTCTCCTTTATTTACCAATTCCTGATTAAAGGTATCACTGGCACCATCTAACAGTTCCACCTCATCCAATAACTGCTGATACAATTCATCCCCGACAGCTTCTTTTAATGCTGCATCCTCTAATGCATAATCGGTCTCTGCCGCAGACTTGGCTCCTCCTACGGAAACAGCCTGAAACATAGACACCTGCTTCGTATCACGGTCATATACGCCCTTAAAACGCTTGCCGGAACCGATTGGCCAGTTAATCGGACACGTTCTGATTCCCAATACCGTTTCAATATCATCCAATAATTCAAACGGGTCCTTTGCTTCCAAGTCCATTTTATTTATAAATGTGAAAATAGGTATATGCCGCATTACACACACCTTAAACAGCTTAATTGTCTGTGCCTCTACACCCTTGGATGCATCAATTACCATAACTGCCGAATCCGCTGCCATCAAGGTACGATAAGTATCCTCCGAGAAATCCTGATGTCCCGGTGTATCCAGAATATTAATGCAATATCCATCATAATTAAACTGTAATACCGAAGATGTAACGGAAATACCTCTTTCCTTTTCAATTCCCATCCAGTCGGATACCGCATACTTGGAATTTGCCTTTCCCTTTACAGAACCGGCGGTATTAATGGCTCCTCCATATAATAAGAACTTTTCCGTCAACGTAGTTTTACCTGCATCCGGATGCGAAATAATCGCAAATGTTCTTCGTTTTTCTATTTCCTTTTGATACTCCTGTGCCATAGCAGCCTCCTAATTTTTGTCTGTCTATCCTAAATATTTTTTCTGGTATTCTTCTGCCGGAACCGGTCTGGCAAAGTAATAACCCTGAATATCATTACACCGGTGATTTCTGAGAAACCGATACTGCTGGTCATTTTCAACACCTTCCGCTGTCACCCGCATTCCCAGTGTCAATGCAAATTCAATAATACTAATGACAATTTTATTTCCTCTTTCGTCACCAATGCTGTCAATAAAGCTCTTATCCATTTTCAAAATATCCACAGGAATTGCCTTCAAGCTCATCATAGACGAATAACCGACTCCAAAATCATCAATTAATACTTTTATACCAAGCTTATGCAATCTGTCAACCGTATCCTGCAGAATTTCTTCATTATCAAACATCGCACTCTCGGTAAATTCCAAGCCTACATACTGCGACGGCACACCGGTTTCCTCCAGCATTTGCTGATAGGTATCTACCAGAGTACGGTCTGCCAATTGCACTCTTGACAAATTGACTGATACCGGAACTACATTTCGTCCCTCCTCCAGCCATGCCTGCTGCTGTCTGCATACCTCCTGAAATACATACTGGTCTAGCTTTGCAATGGTACCGTTATTTTCAAGAATTGGAATAAATTTCCCTGGTGGAATAATCGTTCCATCCGGTCTTACCCAGCGAACCAATGCTTCCGCACCGGACACCTGCTTAGTTTCCGTGTCCACCTTAGCCTGATAAAATACTACAAATTCCCCATTTTGCAGTGCGGTCTGGAAAATGTCCTCCACATGTTTTTCCCACATCAGGCTCTTTTCCATATGTTCATCATAGAAGGATAGGAAATGATTTTCAGAGCTTTTCGCCTTTGCAAATGCCATCATGGAACGACTGTGTGCGGTGGCAAAGGATACCGATGTATCCTCTAACAGATAAACGCCTACCCGCAAACTAATTTTATACCGGTTCTTTGCCGTTTCCTGCAAAGCATCCAGATAGGATTGAACCCGTTCCTCCAGTTCTTCTATCTGATGATACCGCAACAACACCACAAAACGGTCTGCCATTCGATGTCCGCAATATTCGTATTCCCGCAATTGTCTGGTCCATATGTCATTCATATGCCAGATAACCTTATCCCCCTCTGCAGTACCATATAAATCATTAATCATTTTAAATCGATTCAAATCCATTGCCAGAAATGCAAATTTATCATTCGGACATTCTTCCATTGCCCGCTTATAATTCAATTGGAACTTTGCATATGTGTCACCGCCTGTAATCGGGTCTACATAAGCTAACATTAATAATTCTGTCCGTTTTGCCCGCTGCTGATGTATCAGCAATGCTAACAGTGAAATAAATATGCCTGCCAGAACCACTACCAGTATGATTGTATTCCGAAGTACGGCATCCATTTGATTATCCACAACACTTACCGGCACTACCGTTAACAGATACCAGTCATTTACCCCAATCGGAGTACAATACATATACTTGCCAATCTTATTATAAAAAATCAACTTACCACTCTGATTGTTTGCCATATAATTCTGCAGTTGTTCTATAGACGTTACATTCCTTTCATCAGAATTTTCCATAGACGTATATACATTTGTCATATCCTGAAAGGAAGTTGCATGCATAGAATCAACAACGACATCCCCATTTGGCTCTACCAAATAGGAATAGCCTTCTCCATGGAAAAAGCTAATCTCCATCGTAGAACGAAAATTCTCGGTCAGATACGTTGCATATAAGACACCATCTATTTCTCCGGAGTCCTTATCATAAATAGGAGTTGCATAAATATTCAAATATTGTCCTTGTTTATTTGAAATTCTTCCTGATATTACAGACTGACCTTTTATTGCTTCCTGAAAAAACATCTGCTCAGATACATCGTAAACACTACCGGTACTGGAATATGCCGTACCGTCTTTCAATGCGACTCCCATACCAAAGAAATCATGTCCCATAATAACTGGTTTTAATTGCTGCTGCACACTTTGAAGAATCACTTGCGAATCCTGTGTTGTATCCACCTCTATCATCGTTGTCAAATCCGATAACAGCTTTTCCTTTGATTCAATCTCATTCCGGACAGCCTCTGCTCCCTGATAACTCACCTCTTCTAAGGTACGAATCAGTTCTCGTTCAAAATTCTCATTCAGCTTGTCTATATAAAAAATCATGGAAAAAGTCAGAATTGCGAACAGGAGAATTAATGCCACCGCCAATTGCAATACCATATTACGTTTCATTTTCATCCCCCTCTCCTATCATCACCATTGCCAAGCTACTATATATGTAACATTGTATCGTTTTCATTCGCTTTTTTCAACTATATTTCTTTTTTTGATTTTTTCACAGAATCCACCATATTTTGACATTTATTTATTCAAATATGGATAATTTCCTTTGTTTTATATTTTAATACAATTACAACTCGGATAAATTCCGAATTATTCATTTTTCAATCGTTTATACTTATATTTGTAAGGAGTAATAGGTATGAACGATAGTTACATTCGGGAACGAATATTTGAATTAATTGAAAATTCTAACATTTCCGCTACGAAGCTAAGTGAGGAATTGCATTTGAACAAAGGATACTTTGCAGATGTCCGTAGAGAGAAACAAAGTGTACCTTATGATGTATTATCCCGCATCTGCGACTACTTCGGTATTACGTTATCGGAATTTTTTGACCCGAATTATCCGTTAAAAGAAACCTATCGTGAAGTCTCTTTACTTTGTCAGCAGATACCGGAGGACCAGATTCAAACTGTTATCATTCCTATTCTGAAGCGTTTTGCCAGTCAGCCGATAACCAAGGATAAATAATACCAAAAAACAGAAGCTCTGAACACTATGTGTTACCAGAGCTTCTGTTCTAGGGTTATACTTCCCTTTTTACTTTTTTGGATGATAAAAATCAATAACTAAACACATGACAGCTTCTTTTTACTTACATTTCTGGAACATTTCATAAGAAGCCGTTTCAAGCATTCCAAACCAGTTACAATAAAAGCTACTATGATTGCTATTAACAAATACATAAACCATGTTTCCATAGAAACTGCCTCCTTTCTGTTCATCGGCACCAAATATCAGATATATGGTATGTGTTCTTCTAATGGTTAGTATAGACTAACTCTAGGTAGTTGTCAATATCTTTTTCTCATTTAATTCAATTTTTTACCCATTTCTACTTAAAATCCACCTGCCTAATTCAAAAAAGAATAAACCGGAACAAGACAAGCTCATTCCGGTTTTGTATAAAAAGGTAAAAGGAAAGCGTTATTTATTTCTTCACATGAAATGCCTGCATACCTGGGTATACTGCTGCAGAACCCAGTTCTTCTTCAATGCGAAGTAACTGATTGTATTTTGCTACCCGTTCTGTTCTGCTAGGTGCTCCGGTCTTAATCTGACAGGTATTCAACGCTACCGCCAAATCGGCAATTGTTGTATCCTCTGTCTCGCCGGAACGATGTGAAGATATTGCTGTGTATCCGGCATTGTGAGCCATTTTAATAGCTTCCAGTGTCTCGGATACAGAACCAATCTGGTTCAATTTAATTAATATGGAATTACCGCAGCCAAGTTCGATACCCTTGCTTAACCGTTCGGTATTGGTTACAAATAAATCATCACCTACAAGCTGAACCTTATCACCCAATTCCTTGGTCAGTAACTGCCAGCCTTCCCAATCTTCTTCATCCAACGCATCTTCAATGGATATAATTGGGTATGTCTCAACCAGCTTTTTCCAATGTGCAATCAACTCTGCTGAAGTGAATTTCGTTCCTGCCTTCGGAAGAACATATTCGCCCTTCCTCTCGCCCTTCCATTCAGATGATGCAGCATCCATCGCAATCATAAAGTCTTTTCCCGGCTCATATCCTGCGTTCTTAACTGCCTCTAATATGTACTGAATTGCCTCTTCATCACTGGCTAAATCCGGTGCAAAACCACCTTCATCACCAACTGAAGTAGCAAGTCCTTTTGCCTTAAGTAATGCTGCTAATGCATGGAATACCTCTGCACACCAGCGAAGTGCTTCCTTGAAGCTGGCTGCTCCTACCGGCATAATCATAAATTCCTGCACATCAACGGTATTTGCAGCATGAGCTCCACCATTCAAAATATTCATCATTGGTACCGGAAGCCGATTACCGGACACACCGCCAAGGAAACGATATAACGGAATATCCAGTGAGATTGCTGCTGCTCTAGCGGTTGCAATAGAAACTGCCAAAATAGCATTGGCTCCTAACTTTGATTTATCCTTTGTACCGTCTGCATCCAGCATTGCTTTATCAACCGCATAGGTATCTGCCGCATTCATTCCGACAATGGCATCATTAATTATGGTATTGATATTCTCAACTGCTTTGGAAACACCTTTTCCCAAATATCTGCTCTTATCACCGTCTCTTAATTCCAATGCCTCGAACTCTCCCGTAGATGCACCGCTTGGTGCCATGCCACGTCCGATTGTTCCGTCTGCCAGATATACCTCTGCCTCTACTGTAGGATTTCCTCTGGAATCCAATATTTCTCTACCAATTACTTTTTCAATTTCCAAATAGCTTGTCACAGTAATTTCTCCTTTCAACCTTATCTGTAAGCCCCTCTCTGGAAGGGGAGTCACCTTCCAGTCAGGACAGTTTCCAGATTCTGTTCTGCAAGAGGAGTTCACATGATTTATTCAGTATGTAGTTAGTTATTACTAACTGTGGTTATTATAGTATAACTCTGTGACAAATGCAAGCCCCTTTTTTAATTTTTTTCATATTAGGAAGCCCGCCAAAATACCACCTGTTCCTACATCATTAATTGTAATATAAGAATCACTGCCAGCGAGATTACAGACAAGAGGATTCCTGCCCAGGATAATTCTTTATGAAAAAATCCTGTTCCTTTGTTATAAAACCGCTCCGGATGTTCCGGGTCAATATACAGTATTACAGATTCTCCCTTCTGCACCGGATTTACATTAACGTAAATATCATCACAGCTTTCATACACATGATTATTGTAAACATATTGAAATATCGGTGCATATGCCAGTGGATACTGCCCGCTCCTCTTTCTGTTTCCGTTATGCCACACAGAACGCAGTTCTATGCATACCGCTGATATTTCCTTTGTACAATTATGCTTTAACCATATTCTGGTGATAATCGTTCCGATTAGGAGAATCAACGACAAAATAAAGAAAAATGCCATGAACAATTGTCCATAGACCAGTCCGGCATTATCTACCGGTCTGCCCTGAACCAGCTCCGGCAGTTCATTTAACACCTGCTGTAATTTTCCTATTTTCCCCAATATTCCGGTAATCAATAACCCAATCGATATTACAAGCATCCCAAAGGACAACAGTGTCTGCCAAAACCGGAATTTATGCTTTCGAATATCGTTTATCATTCCAACTGTCACAATGATTGCAAATACAAAAAAAAATTGTCCTGCCAGAATTAGAATCGTTCCAAAATCAGCCGATGTTTTGATTATAATCGGTATCCCTATCAAATTTCCGATAAACCATAGCAGGAATAAAATACCTCCAATCTTTTTTAATATTCCCTGATTTTCTCCGTCATTTTCGTTATGCATCTGCATCCCCTCCTTCTCTCATACATCCTACATAATTTCCTGCCGTTTATATCCACTCTTTCCCACCTGTTTTTCCCGCATGAAACTATGTATCAACGCTTACACTTTTCTGATAAAACTATTATAGCATATAGATTTGATACTTGCACTTCTCTTATTCCTATGCTATGATGTGCGAAATAGTAATTGAGTAACCGCCCTTTCTGCCACCGGGTAGAAAGAATCAGCGTCAGATATTCTGTCATTAGGTCTTAGAAGACAGGATGGTCTGGCGTTTTTTTAGGGCAATTTATAAACCAGAGAGGAGTTTCCTATGAAGCACAACACACTGTTTTCTTCCTTTATCCGTTATACAGCCGCCAATGTCTGCGGTATGCTGGGGCTGTCCTGCTACATTCTGGCAGATACCTTTTTTGTTGCCAACCGCTTAGGAGTCAATGGTCTGACGGCTTTAAATCTGGCAATTCCGGTCTATAGCTTTGTGCATGGAACCGGACTTATGTTAGGCATGGGTGATGCCTCAAAATACACGATACTAAAAGAACAGCACAGGGATTCTGAAGCAGATTCCGTATTCTCTGCTACCCTGTGCCTTGCTGCCGTTTTTGCAATTTTGTTCTTGATTGCTACAATCTTCTTTGCACCTCAGATTACAAGCTTATTAGGTGCCGATGTTCAGGTATTTTCTATGACAAATACCTATTTAAAGGTTATTTTGCTCTTTTCTCCTGCTTTCTTATTAAATGACATCCTTGTCTGTTTTGTAAGAAATGATAAAGCCCCTAAGCTATCCATGGCTGCCATGCTGACCGGAAGTATCTCTAATATCATACTTGATTATGTATTCCTTTATCCGATGCAGATGGGAATCTTTGGTGCGGTTCTGGCTACCGGTCTGGCTCCTGTCATCAGTCTGTGCGTCCTGTCCATTCATTTTATCCGGCGGAAAAATACCTTTCATTTATCCGTATCCCGCCCTGACTTTAAACGGATTACCTCCATTCTCTCTCTTGGCGTTCCTTCTCTAATTACAGAACTTGCCTCTGGAATTGTAATTATTGTATTTAACATTATCATATTGAAGCTATCCGGCAATACCAGCGTTGCCGCTTATGGCATAATTGCAAATATATCACTGGTAATTACTGCTATTTATACCGGAATCGCCCAAGGCTGCCAGCCGATTATCGGCAAGGCATTTGGTGCAAATCAACTCTCCGATATTCGTCATATTCTTCGGTATGCCTTAATTACTATGGTTGTTATTTCCTGTGTTGTATATTTGCTTTTGTTCTTATTATCGGAGCCGGTTATATCTGCCTTCAACAGTGAACACGACCCATACCTGCAAGCCATTGCCGCCAACGGACTCATCCTTTATTTTACTGCTATCCCGTTTGCAGGCTTCAATATTATACTGGCAATGTATTTTGTTGCGATTGGCAAAGCCATCCCGGCTCAGATTATTTCCTTACTACGTGGTTTTATATTTCTGATTCCGATTGCGATTCTTCTTTCTGTCTGCTTTCAATTAACCGGGGTATGGCTGTCCTATCCGCTTACAGAATTACTGGTGTCCATTATCAGCTATTTTCTTTTCCACCGAAGCAGGAAAGCAGAAACTTCTTCTTGAACTTCCTCAAATTGCCTTACCGGCAACGGGTTTTCTCCATGCTCTCCCATATGCTTTTCCATCCATACCATATTATACCAATGTCCGAATTTGTATCCGCACTGATAAAATTCACCCACAAGCCGGTACCCCATACGTTCATGAAACCGGACACTATCCTTTGTCAAATAAGCGTCCTCCTCCTTGGGATACCCGATGCATGCATTCAGATTCAGAATATTTTGAAGCTTTAATGCTTGTTCCAGTGCATAATATAATTCTTTTCCGATTCCCTGCTTTTTCTTATTCCGGTTTACATAAATTGTAGTTTCTACAGCCCAATCATACGCTGCCCGCTCCTTAAACGGTCCTGCATATGCATATCCTACTATCCCGTCTGCATCCTCTGCCACAAGATACGGATACTTTTTCAGTGTGTGTTGTATTCGTTCCCGAAACTCTTCTATAGACGGTACGGTATACTCAAATGTAATTGCCGTATCCGTTACATAAGGGGCATAGATTGCCAGAAGCTCCTCTGCATCCAGAGGGGTAGCCATTCGAATTTTGCTGTTCATACTAAGTATCACCTCTACACATCGTAATTCTTGTGCCATTATCTTACTAGCATTTTCAATAAATGCCAACCATTTTTACAGGCTTATCCTATTTCATACCCTCCGGTGCATGAAGTGGACATACCCCGGTCAATTCATAGTGACAATTGCAGCACGCATCACCGTCCCCCAAGGTTTGGGTTCTGGTAAACCCATTTCCCATATAATGAGCAACAATATAATCAACCCCACAGATACCCGGAAGCATCCCCTTGACTCCGTATTTTTCTGCAACAGTGATAAAGCCACAACGCTTAATATCTATTTCAAATGTGTTTGCATCCAGATTACGATATTCTATCAGCCAGTCATTTTCATGCAGATTTCCTGCCTTTTGGTGTTCCATATGCTTTGCCGCCTTTTTTCGAAAGCTGTTCAGATATGTTTTTCCAACCGCATGCAGCAAAGGCTTTGGTACAGATAATAACATTTTCTCATTCATTTTCCACATAAGACTATCTGCTTCCTCCGGTGACAGACCAAGCTTCTGCATGGTCTGATACCATGCAACATAGGATGGTGCATATGCATAATTAAATGAAAAAATGCTGTCTCCAATGTCCGGAAGCTCTGCTGCCACCTTCTTAAATACCGCATCCGAATTTGCCTTAAAGTTTTTCCAAAATTCATCCCCATATGTATCTCTGATATACTTCTTGCTCCGACACATGGTTAATCTGTAGATAAAGCCTTCCATTCCTGTTTCTTCTTCCTTTCCTATCTAAAAGCTTATCATTTTTCAATTCGTTTTCCAAGAAATATATTGCTTATTGATTATCTTTACCCCTTTTCTCAGTGTTTTTACAAATCAGTGATAGTTGCTTTACATTTCTGTTTTTATAATAACAGTCAGGAGATGTATTCGACTTTGAAGCCCTGTTCCGTCATATAGTTGCATGAGACTGTTTAAAATATTTTAAGAAGTTCCAACTTTCTCATTTCTACAAACTGGAAGTTGTATAAGTTCTTTACATAGAGAAAATAACACTTTTCCTGTCTATCCATTACAAATACTGATTGGTGATTTTTTAGCAAAATTTGTTTCCATTGTCCATGTTACAGCCTCACAATTTTTCATTATCAATACTGTAAGTAGATCATCAATTCCTTTCTCCTTCCATGCTTGTAAAAACTTTCTTGTAGGATGTCCGAAAATTTCTTGGCGTAAAACTCCATCTGTAGACACCTCAATTTCTCCTGTCACCCGGATTTGTACACCATTTGCATTAAAGCACATTTCAGCTTTGGGATTAAGCTGAAGTTGTTTAAAAACATCTTTTGTTGAAGCTGTATGAAACACAATCCCATTTTTATCGGCTCTAAATAACATCATACCTCTTACCCTTGGTTGATCACCATCCATTGTTGCTAAATAAAATCCTAAATTTTCATTAATTAGTTCATATATCTTTTGTTCTTCCATAGTACAATCCCCCTAACATATTCCTTCATTTATCATTTCATCAAGTATTTCAGCCACACTTCGTACCATTGCAGGACAAAATGTTGTAAACAAATTTTCCTTCTTGATAATCTTCATATCTTCTTCCTTGGTCAAATCATATCCCAATAATTCACGGCATACGACGCTACCATTTTTCTTGATAAAACGATTCATAAATTCTTCAGATATACCATATGCTTTTCTTTTACTTTCCATATCGTTACTATCATAATGTCCACATCTTAATCCTAAAACCATCAGAGCCCCCGCCACAGCTCCACATAATTCACCTTTTCTTTCCCCACCTCCAAAGTTAGTTGCTAACATCAATGCCATCTTTTCATCCATTCCCATTTCCGTAGCATAAGTAGTAAATACTCCCTGGGAACAATTAAAATTATTACTATAATACTCAACTGCTTTTTCTGCATGATTCATCGTTCTCACCTCAATCTTTTAATTCATTTGCTTCGCAAGCAACATTATACAACTCAAGGGCCTCAATCACCTGATTTCTCTTCTCTTCTGGAATTCTATCAAGAATACTTTTAAATTTTATATTCATATTATTCTCTATTTGGTTAAATCTTTCACTTCCTTTAACAGTAAGATTCAATACCACATATCTTCTATCTTCTTTTGATGGCTTTCTTTCTACAAACTCCTTTTGAACCAATTCCTCAACCATCCTACTAATACCACTTTTATCAAGTCGCAATATTCCTGCTAGTTCTTTTACAGAAATATCTGGTTTGCGTCCTATTTCAACAAGTATGAAGCACTGCGTGTCGCTTATTCCACAACAACAGCAATCAGATTTGTTGATATTCCCAAGATTCATTTCTAATCTACGTGTATTCTCCCTAAATAATTTAACTTGATCCATAACATCACTCCTTATGCTTGAATAATACGTTAATTAGTTGCGTTTGTCAACTGTTTATTTTGTCAACTAAATAGAGTTCAATACTAAATGTACTGAACTCTTTCACAAACATATTATCAATCAACTATTAAATAGGAATTTACTATCCTTACAAATTCAAATAATCACCTGTGTTCCTATTCGTATTGTCTTGTCAGAGCATCCTTCTAGGTGCTTTGCTGTCAAAAACATATCCAGAAATTCTCCGTTATCCGTTTGCAAATAGTCAGCTAGATTATTTTCTGACAAACGGTTAACTAACACTTCCTGTAATTTCTGCATCTGTGATGCATTTAATACCTCTGCCATATCATTGATAATGTTATAAATCTCTTTACCCATAAGAACACACTCCTTTTTGAAGGAGTATATCGCAGAAAAATAGGCACAGCAACAGAGCGTATTACTGAAATTTGTGGGTGAGATTGAATATCTCTTTAATACTCAATTCCTTTTCGTCTTTACGCAAATGATGACTGCTACAATAATCATTGGAATCATACTGATAATACCAATATATGCTGGACCTAGAATTGCCATATTGGAATATTCAGGTTTTACCAGATATGCAAAGATGGTAAATGCATTGATAGCACCATGCATAAGGGATGGCAACCAAATGGTTTCTGTCTTTTCATATACATAATCAAGTAAAATACCCATCATAATAGTAGAGATACAGAATACGATTGGCCCAAGTACCGGTGCGCCGATATATTCTTTTCCATACTCATAACCGGCAAAAATCATGATCGGCCAGTGCCAAGCACCCCAGATTGCACCACCCACAATACGGCCTTTGGTGTCACCAAACTTTTTCTTCAAATACGGATACAGTGCACCTCGCCAACCAACCTCTTCGCCTAATGCGACAAACATATTCAGAAATGGTGCAATTGTCACAACTTGAACAGACGTAATCAGCAGATACATTGGTATCGTGATACCCTGTGCCTCGAACTGTTCCAACGCTCCCGCTTCCTCTAAAAGACCTCTTAACGTCATAAATTCAGAGTCAAATGTATCCGGGAAAATCACAAAAAACAAGACCCCTCCAAGGATACTTAATAACGCCGGCATCCAAAGGGCAAAGAATACATAACGAAGTTTCCCTTTTAAATGTGGTACCCATCCCATACCTTTTAGCGGGATTCTGGCTACCAGTACACCAAGGAACGGCATAAACATGGTAATCATCACTATAACAGTAAACACTATCTGATTTCCATTATTACTAAAAACACTTGCTATCATTTCTAAAATCCAAGCTAGTCCAAATGCGACTGCCATGTATATCACAAATTGTTTCTTACTCAAATTAATTGTTTCCATTATGCATCCACCTCTTTTCTATATACTTCCAAACTCCAAATTTTCCTCCTACAACTAGGACAAGTTAACTTTCTCATCTTTGGATTATGATTTGCCAACAGAGTTTCCATTTTCCTTGGTTGAAATCTGGTATGGCATTCCGGACAAATATACTCTATCCGTTTGTACCAATAGTTTGCTAAAAAGACAGCACAAATAGTATACACTGCCGTAGTTACAAAAAATGGTATCCAAATTCCTTGTAATATACCAATAACAAAAGTTACAATTCCTGTGATTTCTACAGGAATTCCTACGATCAGCATTTTTTTGTACATTTTCTTTCGCTTTTCTTTTTCCTCCATAATTGACGATATGTCATGAATTGTTTTTTGTGAGCCATCCTTGAAAGAAGTCAAAAAATTTCTTATATTTTTTATTTTTTCTAATTGCTCTGTTTTTTTCTTAATATCTGCCTGAAGGTTTTTATTCAGTTCATCAAGCAAAAGTTCAATTACTTTTTTAGACTCATCAGATTCCAATATTTCAGCAATATCTTTAATAGAGATATCTAAGTCTCTCAAAAAGCATATTGTTTCCAATGTAGCAACATCCTTTTCAGAGAACAGTCTTCGTCCTCCCTCTGTCAAATCCGTTGGCACAAGAATACCTCTTTCATCATAGTATTGAATGGTTCTTACTGAAACATTACACTTCTTTGCAAGTTCTCCTGTTGTATATAATGACATATCCTGCCTCCTTTCAAGGCCCATATTAGTATATAACGCTGCGTGACAAGCAATATATCACGCTGCGTTATTTTTTATTTTTTACGCAAATAATTAATTTCTCATATCAACCAGACAGTGAGAGAAATTCAAATTTTCACTTTTAACAAAAGGATTTATACCACATATTTATGAAATTTTCTACCACTTTGACTATATTCACAACTTGATGACTTCTTGAATACACAATATCATTCCATACAATCTCATCATCTTCGTCCATATTCTTTCGCTTGTGCAGTTTGAAATTGGTGCTGACGGATAAAGAAAATGGTTACATCACTGCCCCGAATCGTCATGGTGTCGTAGAACGATTTCCGTTACTCTCTGTTACTATCGTTTCTATGTCAAATGAATTTACACCTTTTCCGGGCTATCAGGATGTAACCAGTACATTATCACATTATAAGAAGCAGGCAAAATCATCCTCTATGCTGTGAATCAGACGGACAATCATCTGGTGTCCCGGAACGGAAACTCCATATTTTTCTGCCAGCTCCACGATACAGCCGTTTAAGGTATCTATCTCTGTCTTTTGCTTCTTTTCTATATCCTGTAAGGTAGAGGCTCTGTGATGATAGGTATCCGGTATCAGTTTTTCATAAAATACCTTCTTATATGCCTCTGCATCCTCCCAGTTCGTTGTATAACCTGCTTCCCCCATAACGGCATAGGTTTCCTCTATTAATTGATTCATAATGGCTCTGGATGCTTCCGATTCCATTAAAGCTCCGTAATTTACCCGCAGAATTGCCCCCAGCGGATTCAGCGTTGTATTATATAACATCTTTGCCCATAAATACTTCTCTAATTCCTCTGTCACCTGCGTCGGCATTCCCGTCTGATTCAACGCCTGTGCCAGTGGCTCCATACAGGTACTTTCGCAGCCCTGAAGGGAACCTAATAAAATAGGTGCTGTATGAACGGTAATCTCACTGATATTCGGCTTACTTCTCTGAAATCCGGTGATGACTCTTGCGTTATACACCTGCTCTTTGGGAAAATACTTCAGATACGGCACATCATTACCCCAACCGTTCTGCATGATAATCAGCTTACCGTCCTGCTTAATACAAGCTCTGGCATTCCACAGAGCTTCACTCACAGACGCATTTGCCATGGTCTTTGTTGTAATAATTACATATTCATATCTGTCCGGCTGTAGTTCCTCATAAGCCTGATAAACACCTACCTCGCCCGCCTTGCAGGAATATTCGCCAAACAATCCGGTTCGTGCGATTCCATCCTGCTTAATGGCATCATAGGTGGCTCCTCTGGCAATAAAATCAACCTCTATATTCTGACTCTTTAAAAAGGTGCCAAGGGCAATTCCGATTGCCCCTGCACCGATAATTAATACTCTCATCTGTACTACCTCTATGGTCTTTGTCCCATGCCGCCTTCCAATGTAATCGTCTCTCCTGACATATACTTAAAGTCCGGGGATGCCAATTGTACGCAGACTCTTCCGATTTCCAGCTCGGAATCTCCGAAATGTCCCATCGGTGGTGTATGCACATTCTTTTCAAAAGCATCCGGATATGCCATCTGGAACTGCTCTAACTGTGCCGTCCATGCCAACGGACAGATAATATTTACATTAATACCATCCTTTGCCCATTCTGTCGCTGCTACTCTTGTCAGACCACGGATTCCTTCCTTTGCGGCTGCATACGCACACTGACCAAAGTTACCAAACAAGCCTGCACCGGATGCAAAATTAATTACTGCACCCTTACTTTCCTTCAGATACGGATAGCAAGCCTTCATATAATAAAATGCTGCATACAGTCCGGAATACATTGCCAGATTGAACTGCTCGGTTGTATGCTCTGCCAACGGTACACCGGATGCGGAAGCCTGTGCATTATTGATTAATACATCAATTCTGCCAAATTCCTCTACGGTCTGCTTTACCACATTATTTACTACCGCCTCGTTATCTGCCTGTGCAGATACATCTGCCTGCAATGCCAGCACCTTAATTCCGTATAACCGTTCTAATTCTTCCTTGGCATCTGCCAGCTTCTTCTCATTTCGTCCGGTAATCACCAGATTTGCTCCCTCTTTTGCATAAGCGGTTGCTATACCATAGCCGATAGAGCCACATCTCCCATCACTTAATACTGCTCGTCCGCCGCCTGTGATAATTGCTGTTTTACCTGTTAAAAATCCCATACCTTCATCCTCCTTATATTTCTATGGCAGATTCCCACTTTGGAGAATCTGCCAATTCATTACTACCCCTATAGTATAACAGAACCAGTGGATTTTTTCCACTGGTTCTTCCTGTATTTTATTACCCCAATGCCACATCCAGAATCATCATAATGGAAAATCCTGCCGCAAACATAAGGGTTCCGATATTGGAATGCTTTCCCTCTGACATTTCCGGAATTAATTCTTCTACCACCACGTAAATCATGGCACCGGCTGCAAAGCTCAAAAAGTATGGCAACACCGGTATCAACAGCCCTGACAGCAGAATTGTAACTACGGCTGCAATCGGTTCCACAGCTCCGGACAATATTCCGTACACACAGGCCTTTCCTCTTCCCATTCCCTGACTATGCAGCGGCATGGAAATGATAGCTCCCTCCGGAAAATTCTGAATTGCAATTCCGATGGAAAGTGCCAAGGCTCCCAGCATCGTCATTTCTGTGCTTCCGGACAAAACACCTGCATACACGACACCTACCGCCATACCCTCCGGTATGTTATGCAAGGTAACTGCCAGTACAAGCTTAGTGGTTTTTTTTAGATTACTCCGCGGACCCTCCGGCATATCACTGTCCATATGCATATGCGGCGTAACGGTGTCTAACAACAGAAGAAAGAGGATTCCTAACCAAAATCCAACGGCTGCCGGCACAAATGAAAATTTGCCCATTGCATCTGCCTGTTCTATCGAAGGTATTATCAGACTCCATATCGATGCCGCTACCATAACGCCCGCTGCAAAGCCTGTTAATGCCTTACGGACCCCATCCCGCAGCTCCTGTTTCATAAAGAGTACACAGGCAGCACCCAGAGCGGTTCCCAGAAACGGAATTAACAATCCCTTTATTACTTCTCCATACATAACCGATGCCTTTCTATTATTTATGCCTTCTTACACTATGTTACACATTTTTTCCGATATTGATACAAATTAAAAAGAATTATTCCTTATCCGGCAACAGATTCCGCATACTGTTTAAACTAATGGTAATGGTAGATGTGTTATGTAATAAGGCTGACATGGTAGGCGGTAATACACCGCAGATTCCTAATACAATCAGCCCGGTATTAAATCCCACTATCATCCGATAGTTCCTGTGGATTCTCTTTACCAGAGCATTGCTGATGTCCTTTAACACAACTAATTGCTGTAAATCATCGGCTCCTACCGTAATATCTGCAATTTCTCTGGCTATCTCCGCTCCATCACTGATTGCAATTCCCACATCTGCCGCCGATAACGCCGGTGAATCATTGATTCCGTCACCAATCATAATCACCTTTTTACCGGCTGCCTTTTCGGTTTCCACAAATCTTGCTTTATCCTCCGGCAATACCTCTGAATAATACTCGTCAATTCCTACACGTCTGGCAATGGCAGACGCTGTACGTTCACTGTCACCGGTCATCATAACTACTTTTTTAATACCCTGCTGCTTTAGCTTCTGTATTACTTCCGCTGCTTCTTCTCTTAATGGGTCTTCAATACAGATAACCGCTACCAATTGATGTTCAATAGCCAGATATAAATGGGAATACTCCTCCGGCAGTGTCTGAAACCGTGCTTCCATTCCTTCCGGAATCTTGCACCTTTCATCCTCAAATACAAAATGATAGCTTCCGATAATTGCCCGTTTTCCCTCAATCGTTGTAGATATTCCGTGTGCTACAATATATTCTACCTTCGAGTGCATCTCTTCGTGAACCAGATTTCGCTTCTCTGCTTCTTTTACAACTGCCTTTGCCATAGAATGTGGGAAATGCTCCTCCATACAAGCAGCCAGCCGCAGTAATTCATCCGGGTCTTCTCCGTTAAACGAAATCACATCCGCCACTACCGGCTGTGCCTTTGTCAACGTACCGGTCTTATCAAATACGATGGTATCTGCCTCTGCTATGGCTTCCAGAAATCTTCCACCCTTCACCGTCATGCTGTAGGTGCTTGCTTCCCGAATTGCGGATAATACCGTAATCGGCATTGCCAGTTTCAATGCACAGGAAAAATCTACCATGAGTACCGCAACCGCCTTTGTCAGATTCCGGCTGAATAAGTACGTCAAACCGGCTCCTGCCAATGTGTACGGAACCAATCGGTCTGCCAGATGCTCTGCTTTTCCTTCCAGTGAGGATTTCAGTTTTTCCGACTCCTCTATCATTTTTACAATGCTTTCAAACTTGCTGGAACCGGTTACTTCTTTTACCAGAATCACCAATTCCCCTTCTTCCAGTACCGTACCGGCATAGGCATAGCTGCCCTCTGTCTTATGAACCGGCATGGATTCTCCTGTCAGAGCTGCCTGATTCACCATTGCATCTCCTTCTACCACCAGACCGTCAAAAGGCACTACATTGCCGACATGTACAACAATGCGTTCTCCTAACTGTACCTGGGATGCCGGAACTAAAATCTCCTGTTCCTCTGTCCGCACCCAGACCTTTCCTATATTCAGGGACATACTTCTAGCCAAATCGTCTACGGATTTCTTATGCGTCCATTCCTCCAGAATTTCACCGATGCCTAACAGGAACATCACAGACCCGGCTGTATTGGAATCATTCCGAAGCAGGGATACTAAAATAGCGGTTGCATCCAGAACCGGAACTTCTATTTTTCCGGAGAACAGGCAACGAATCCCCAGCCAGATATACTTTATTGCCTTTGCCCATGTAATTACCATTCGTATCGGCTGCGGAAGCAAGAAACGGCTTCCGTAATGCAATACAATCTTATTTACCAACTGTTCATAATATTGTTCGTTTAATTCTCTGCCGGAATTCTGTAAATAGGTTTCCGGCACTGTTACGGTCCGGTAATGAAATCGTCTTAAAACATCCATCAACGTATCCCGACTACCCTCGTAACAGATAACAACATCCTGTATGCGTTCTCTCACCCGGACAGCAGTTACCTGCTCCTGTGATTCCAGATAATATTGCAGTATATCCGCTTCGCGATACGACATCGTATTCTGCATAACATGAATACGAATACGACCTCTGATTTCGTGTTTTATAACAAATCTCATGCCAATGGTGCCTCCGGAGACTGCGTAATCGGAGCCGGTATAGCCGCTACCTGTGTCTCTGTTTCTTCTGCTTCCGGTTCGTCCTCAACAACCGCTTCCTTCTTTGCACGTTCTTCATTTATTTGCTTTGCTTCCGCATAAATGTCAGAACAATTTTCCTGAAGTGTAGTTGCAGTCTTCATAACATAGTCCTTTGCCCGAAGAACAGCAGCAGTTCCATGTGTATATGCCTTTTTCGCATCCTTACTGGTTAACAGCTTTAAGCCGATTGTTCCTACTGCAAGTCCTGCTGCAAAAATACCAATTGCTCCTTTGCTAATCTTTGACATATTCTTGTCCTCCTATCCTTTATGCTTATATTTTTTATGATTAACCGTATTATACGGTTCTTCCTATCATATTTCTACTGCATATCCCGTTTTTGATAAATATTATCAAAAAGCAGCAGAGGTATCTTAATCCTAAGAACCTTCTGCCGCCCTTCGTATTCTTCTGTTACTTCTATTTTGTCCGGGTCGTTACATCCGGACCGCTGTTATTCATGGTTGTCACATACCTGCCACTACCTTACGAATCTCCTTCTTGCCGGAATAGCCGCAAGCCTCCAGTCCTGACTGAAGAATCTGCTTCCATTTCTGCGAAGTAAGCCGTAAACTGGTGTCATCATCAAATTCAATCACGTACACAGTCTGACTGTCTGCTGTCTTACCGCAATTAATCTTATACATATTTTCCCGATTAATTGCTCCGATTTCTTCTAACGTATTAATCATCCGATATACCGTCGCTGTTCCTATACTTGGGTCCAGACTGCTCGCCTTATAATAGATTTCCTTACAGCTTCCGCAAGGCTCGCTCAGAATGACATTCAGAAGTATCCTTCTTTGCTTTGTGATTCGATATCCACTTTTTTTCAATTTTTGGATAATGATTTCTTCTTTACTCACTGACCGCAATGTCCTCCGCAATGTTTACAATCACCACCACACTGGAGTGATTTTCCCTTTTTCTTATCCGAAATCATGCTGCGAACTATTAATGCAACGATTCCGACTATTACTATTAATACAATGATTGAACCAGCATTCATAACAGTACCCTCTTTCTATATTCCTTACCCGATAACCGGAAGCACTAACGTGCTCCGGCTGTCTTTTTAATATTTACATTCAGGGACTTGCTTTCCTTATATGGACGAACCAACAGGTAAATAAATCCGATTACCAGTAAGAATGAGATTACTGTTCCTACTCCAAAGGTACCGGTTGTAATTAAGGTACCAATCTGGTAAATGCACATTGCTACTACATATGCCAGACCACACTGATAACCGATTGCAAACCAGAACCACTTTGCATTGTTCATTTCCCGCTTAATTGCACCCATAGCGGCGAAGCATGGAGCACATAACAGGTTAAATACTAAGAATCCGTATGCAGCAATCGGAGTCATAACGCTTGCCAGATTTCCCCATACTTCTGCACCATTTTCTGCAACCTCTGCAAAACCAAACAACATACCGAATGTTGCAACTACATTTTCCTTAGCAATCAAACCGGTAATCGCTGCAACCGCCATCTTCCAGCCGGAACCTGCCTGTGTCCAACCAAGCGGTGCAAAAATCGGAGCAATTACTCCACCAATCTTAGCAAGAATACATCCTGCCTGTGCATCTTCAAGAGCTGCACCCTCTAAGCCTTCGAAGTCAAGCATACCGAATACGCCGTTGTCCCATCCGAAGCTCATTAAGAACCACAATACGATGGTTGATAACAGGATGATGGTACCTGCCTTTTTAATGAAGGACCAGCCACGCTCCCACATACTACGAAGCACATTGCCAACGGTAGGCCAATGGTAAGCTGGAAGCTCCATAACGAATGGTGCCGGGTCTCCTGCGAACATCTTTGTCTTCTTTAAGATAATACCTGAACAAATAATTGCTACAATACCTATAATATATGCACTCCATGAAACCCAGCCTGCATTGTCAAAGAACGCACCTGCAATCAATGCAATAATCGGAAGCTTTGCTCCACATGGTACAAAAGTAGTTGTCATAATTGTCATTTTACGGTCTCTGTCATTTTCAATGGTACGGGAAGCCATGACACCCGGAACACCACATCCACTACCAATCAGCATTGGGATAAATGATTTACCGGACAAACCGAACTTCCGGAAGATACGGTCCATGATGAAAGCAACTCTCGCCATATAACCGCAGGATTCCAAAAATGCAAGGAAGATAAAGAGTACCAGCATCTGAGGAACGAAACCAAGGACTGCACCAACACCGGCTACGATACCATCCAGAATCAGGCTTTCCAACCAATCTACACAGTTCATGGCATCTAAGAGGTTTCCTATCAGTACCGGTATACCCGGAACCCATACACCATAAGTTGTTGTATCCGGCTCACCGGCATCTACAACTGCCTGTGCATCTGCTGCTACGCTGTCTGAAATATTTACAGTTTCCAGCACTTCATCTTCTTCACCTAAAATATCAACTGTTGTTGCACCATCTTCATATGCAGCTACAATCTGGTCTGCACGACTGTAATCACCGGCTGCCTCTTCATATGCGGCACTTCCGATACCAAACAAATGGAAACCATCACCGAACAAACCATCATTGGTCCAGTCAGTTACCCATCCACCAACAGTTGTTACGGATACATAATATACAATGAACATTACAACCAAGAAAATTGGAAGTGCTGCCCAACGATTGGTAACAACCTTATCAATCTTATCCGAAATCGTTAACTTCTCGCCCTTCTTCTTTGTCAGGCACTCTCCGATAATGGATGATATGTATACATATCTTTCATTTGTAATGATACTTTCTGTATCATCATCAAATTCTTTCTCTAACTGTGCGATTTCTGCGGATACATCCGGTACCTGCTGAATCAGGTCTGCAATCTTATCATCCTTTTCCAATAACTTGATTGCAAAGAATCTCTTTTGTGCTTCATCCACACCGGAGCCTAACTTCTCCTCAACGGCACTGATTACGCTCTCAACATTCTCTGCAAATTCATGGACAGGAGTTGCATTCTTCTTAGCCTGTGCTAAAGCAACTGCCTTTTCTGCTGCCTTTTGAATACCGGTTCCCTTCAAGGCTGATATTTCAACAACCTCGCAGCCTAATTTCTTGCTTAACTTGTCAATATGAATCTTGTCACCGCTCTTTTCTACTAAGTCCATCATATTGACAGCCATAATAACCGGGATTCCAAGTTCCATAACCTGAGTTGACAGATATAAGTTACGTTCAATATTCGTACCATCTACAATATTAATAATTGCATCCGGCTTTTCATTAATTAAGTAGTTTCTTGCAACTACCTCCTCCAACGTATATGGAGATAAGGAATAAATACCCGGTAAGTCCATAATGGTTACGTCCTTATGGTTTTTTAACTTACCTTCCTTCTTTTCAACTGTAACACCCGGCCAGTTACCTACAAACTGGTTTGAGCCTGTCAGTGCGTTGAATAATGTAGTTTTACCGCAGTTTGGATTACCTGCTAACGCAATTTTAATTGACATTTTTGCACTCCTTTTCTATGACTTTTTCTGAAATCACATATGTTTGTTAGCTCTACTATATGTTACTATACAACAACTTTTATTAGTATCAACTAACCGTCAGATTAAAAAAATTACTCAACCTCTATCATTTCTGCATCTGCCTTACGAAGAGACAATTCATATCCCCGTACAGTTACTTCAACAGGGTCTCCTAAAGGTGCTACCTTTCTTACATATACCGCTACTCCTTTGGTAATGCCCATGTCCATAATCCGACGTTTTACCGGACCGTCACCAGTTAATTTCTTCACTGTAACGGTTTCGCCACATTTCACTTCTTTCAGCGTCATCTTTTCTCTCCTTCTTTCTATTATCCTAACACTTAAGCAACCATGATTTTACTTGCCATATCTTTTCCGATGGCAATTCGTGATTCCTTTACGTTCACAATCATGTTTCCGTTGATTTCTGATACCACTGTTACCGTACTTCCGGCAACAAAGCCGAGGTTCTCCAGAAATCTTCTTGTTTCTTCCTTCCCGCCAACCTTCATAATTTTAATTGGTGTTCCTTTGTCTACCATTGATAACGGCATCATATCATCCTCTTTCTTAAGCATTGATAAATATTTTCATTTCTTCATTGGTTAGTATATTCTAACATATATTAGTTGTCAAGAACCTTTTTCTCTTTTTTTGATAAAAAAATACCCATGGTTTTTAGTAAAAATTACCATTAAAATAATCCAATAATTGCTTGTCCCCAATTTCTATGCTATAATGAACATATAAGCGTGAATGCAAATATGTACTATAATTTAAATAAATGATATGTAAATATGAGGTGAACTGTTATGGCAACAAACGAATCAGCAGAAAATTATTTGGAAACAATTCTTGTCTTAAGTGAACGATTACCGGTTGTTCGTTCCGTTGACATTGCGAATGAATTAGGATTTAAGAAATCCAGCATTAGCATTGCCATGAAAAATCTGCGGGCAAAGAATCAGATAACCGTCACTAATGAAGGTTATATTTATCTTACAGACGAAGGAAAAGAAATTGCAGAAATGATTTATGAGCGACATATCTTAATTTCTGCAGCCTTAAAAAAATTAGGAGTACCGGAGGAAATTGCCTTAGAGGATGCCTGCCGGATTGAACATGTTATCAGCAAAGAAAGCTTTGAAGCAATAAAGCAGTATATTAATCAGAATCTGCTATAATGTTGGTTTGTTTGGATATAGGATACATCAACCCCTTATGAATACAATATGAATGCAAAAAGAAATGATTGTATAAAATCCTACAATCATTTCTTTTTTATTCACCGGATTTGTTCACGGATTTGCTTACAGCTTATAGATTTCTTTTCTTCACTTTTCTTTTAAGCTCTACGGAATTTTATTAGTATTCCTCCACCGACAGCAAGAAGCATAACTCCCACTATCCATAGTACCGGAGCTTCATCTCCTGTCTTTACCGGCTTGCTTGTGGTAATCTCATTTAGAACCGCTTCGGAATTAACTTGTGTATCGGTTTCGCTTCTGTCAGAGGTACTTCCTATCCTTAATGCATTATTTATCGCATACTCAGAGCTTGCAGCCGTTTTTGTACTGTCACTACGCCCTCCGCCAAAGGATATATTACCCGTTGTTTCGCTGCTACCGGTGCTTCCAGTGTTTTCGGTACTTCCACTGTTCCCGGTACTCCCACTACTTCCGGTATTTCCGGTGTTGCCTGTATTTCCAGTATTCCCACTGTTCTCGCTGTTTCCGGTATTTCCACTATTTCCGGTGTTCCCAGTGTTGCCTGTATTTCCGGTATTTCCACTGTTCCCAGTGTTCCCAGTGTTCCCGGTATTTCCGGTATTGCCGGTGTTGCCGCTGTTTCCAGTGTCTGCACTGCTGCCAGAATTACTGTTTGAATTGCCTCCATTTCTCATCGGATAGAAATGTGCTTCTGAATCTGTATACACAGATTTTGCAATTACACCACCTTCATGTCTGCCGCCAAGTAATTGTACTTCTGCATTCGGTGCAACCAGATGCCCGTTCAAATTAACCATTGTCACCTGTGTTGCATTTGGAAAGTTCCAGATTAAGTTCATTCCCTCCAAATAATATTGACCACCGGTGGATGCACAGTTGTTGTCATTCTGATTTGCATAATCTTTGAATTTCTGGTCTATAGTACTTCCCTGTACATAAATATTCTGTGCAGAAAAAGCTATGTCTGCTGTATTTGTAAAGGAAATAACATGCCGCTGCTTCATTAATTCTTCTACGGTTACATTTTGTAATTCAATTCTCTGAATATCAGAAACATCCTCCGCAACGGTAATATCCTTTGCCTGTTTAAAGTCAATGGTTAATACCTGTTGTTCTATTTTATATGCATGGGAATTTCCTGCTCCGGCAAGTGATACCGACTCCTGACGCAAGGCAGCCATTGCCGCTCCGACATTTATAAAATTCTCATTCTGAAACAAGATACTCGTTTCCGAATTACCACCGTTTGGATTATAAAATAAGTATGCCGGCACTCCGCTGTCAACCGTTCCGTAATAAACCACTCGATTCGGCTGATGACATTCTGTTCCCGGGAACATACAATTAATGTAATTCAAACCGAGAATATGATTTACATAACATGGACTGGTTAATATATTCCCGAAGCCGGAAATGGTATAATCCAGAGTTCCTCCTACAACAATCGGTCCGGAGGTATGCGATGTACTCGTACCGGTCAGATTTCCTTCTACAAAGTATATATATTTGCTCAAAATCTCTGCAATCGAGCTTCCTCCTGTGTAACGTGCTTCCGTAGAAAATCTGTTTTCTGCTCGGATTTCACCGGAGTTCAACGATAGTACCAGAACCCCTATGCATACCACCGCCAGACATGTCTTTAAAATACTTCTAAATGTCTTCATTTTTCCCCCTCAGCTTCCCGTTTCTTTCTAAATAGGACAATTTTTTCCACTATTTTTGCTCGTTAGCTAAAATATGCAAAATCTGACAATTTTGTTCATATATATGAAAGAATCTTAATAAATCCTTAATGCCCTTGTTCTTGTATCTACTTGTCCGGTGGCGTAACTTATAGATGCAGCAAAGCAATAATCAAGGATTTCTGCTTTAGCAGCGTGTATCAGAATGACTATTTTCGGAGGAAATTATTATGCATACCATCGAGCTTATAAACAAAATTATCATGTACATATTCTTCATTTGTTACTCTTACCAGTTCCTATATATTGTGATTTCCTTCTTTCGCAAAAAAGCAGTACATCAGCCGGAGGTCTTTCACCGTCTTGCCATCCTGATTGCCGCCAGAAACGAAGAAACCGTAATCGGTTCTCTGATCGACAGTATTCAGGCATGTGACTATCCTATGGATCAGGTAGATATCTATGTCGGTGCCGATAACTGTACCGACCGGACTGCACAGGTAGCAAGACAGCACGGTGCCATCGTCTATGAGCGAAGGGATACCACGCATGTCGGAAAGGGGTATGTATTGAATTTCCTGTTAGATAAGATTAAACATGTTCGAAATGAACAATATGATGCATATATTGTTTTAGATGCAGATAATATCTTAGATCCCGGATTCCTGCGTGCCATCAACCAGACCTATACAGACGGTTACGAGATCGTCACCTGCTATCGAAATTCCAAAAATTATGGAAGCAACTGGATTTCTGCCGGATATGCCCTCTGGTTTCTCCGTGAGGCAAAGTACTTAAACGCCGCCCGTATGGCGATTGGTAGTAGCAGTGCCGTATCCGGAACCGGATTCCTGTTCTCAGACAAGGTAATCAATGACTATAGCGGCTGGAACTTTTTCACTTTGACAGAGGATATCGAATTCACCATAGTCAATGTCTCCCGCAGTGTTACCATCGGCTATACCGCTGATGCAATCCTCTATGATGAACAGCCCACCAGCTTCCGACAGTCTTGGAATCAGCGTCTTCGCTGGGCAAAGGGCTATCTACAGGTGCTTCAAAAGTATGGCGGTTCTCTTTTTAAGGGAATCTTCCATGGCAGTTTCTCCTGCTATGACATGCTGATGAACATCCTGCCAGCTGCTGCCCTAACTGCTGTCAGTATCCTCGTCAATCTGGGGGCTGTTGTATATAGCTTTCTGGGGAATGGATCCTTTGCCGCCCTCGGTACCTCCTTGCTCCAGCTATTTATCAGTCTGTGCCTGACGGTCTTCATTCTGGGACTCATCACAACGATTACAGAATGGAAACAGATTCATTGTCCTACTTGGAAGAAGCTTCTGTATACCATTACCTTTCCGTTGTTTATGCTGACCTACATTCCAATCTATATCGTATCTCTGTTCTCAAAGGTAGAATGGAAACCGATTAAGCACGAGAAGAATCTGACTCTGGAGCAGATTATGGCAAATGAATAGGCCGATTTGTACATTACAGTTAAAATACATTTCCCAGCAACAATGGATTGAATAAGATGTACTGTGCATTCGGAACATCAAATGCTACAAGAACAAGTGGTATTATAAATATTATAATTCCTAAAATTATTACAGGAATACTGTTTTTAAACTGCTTGAATGAGACAAAAACAACCTTCGTAACGATCAGACCGCCGATTAATCTCATTAGCATAATGATTAAAATATAAAGAAATACCGATATATTCTGCGGAATCTGTGCAAGATGTTCCATGCTTGCAGCAGGGGCATTCAATCCATTGATGCCATATGCGTGAAATACATTCAACAATCGTACGATATATACCAGTCCAAATGAGATAATTGTACTGAACATGCCCAATCCTTCCTTGATCCTGTTCAGCTTTCTTCTACCATGATAAGTTGTTCTTAAAATCTTCATTTCGGAATTACCATAATCAACACCGTAAATACCATGTGTAATAGCTATCAGCATAATAACATATACAAATGCTTGTGAAACATCCCGATTTTCAGAGTGTTTATGATCGGTAAGAATATCATATCCTTTTTCATAAAATAACCATCCTCCCTGTTGGGCTTCAAGATACATGACATGTTCTGTAACCATGCCGAATGCGGTCTGCCTGTCTAACTCGTCTTTGTACTTTATGCTGATATAATTCTCACTTTTCCCCTGTTCAATATCTGCGGATATGTTTGCGGCCATCTGATCATAGACGGCACTTTCTTTCCCCAGCATCTCATACGTTTTAGAATCTAACGGTCCGTAAAATTTTTCCATGTACTCTTTATAATAAACCTCATTGACAGTATCAAATCGGATTTTCTCTGCAGGATTCCACCATATCACAAACAGGCAGGAAACAGCCAGTATCAAGAACCCCCGACCCGGAATAAGCATCTTATAGCACTCATGCATAAAAAGAGACGTATGACATTCGAACCCTTTAAGGAATCCAAATTTCTGTAGCGAAACCATTCTTTTTTCATGTGGCAATTCCAAATAGTGGATGACCGCAAATGTACAGATAAATGTCCCGATCAGCCACAATATCCCGTACAAAAAGCATGCATTAACCGGATATCCAAACATATTCAGGTTCACATAATCAGAGAACATACCTCCGGTTTTGACACCCAACATAATATTTAAGTATTTTAAAAACGCAAGAAAATGTGTTCCGGAAATATTGGTATAGCAGAGACTTTCAACAAGAACCGTTAACGCTGATGCAACAAACACAAAAATGATACGGTCAAATACCGTACACAGCAACATAAGCAGGATTCCAAGAAATACACAACTTAAGAATTTGACAAGGAAATAACTGGTCAGAAACCCACCTATACTTAATCCAAATGGGCTGTTTCGATATAGATATACACTCTGAAGCGGACTCTCAAAATCAATGGAGTCATAAAAACACCGGCTTACGGCTGCATTCATTCCATATAAAACCATGATGATAACCAAAACAAACAAAACCATTGCAGCAGCCTTCGCAGCCATCAATTTTTTTCTGCCGTTTGCTGTTGTTCGAAGAAAGCTTAATTGATTCTCATTTTTTTCATATAAAACAAGATTAACGGCAACCATAAATATCATTATGATCACTATGTAGTCTGTAAGTTCATTATCCGTAATATTAAGTATACCCATCGGATCTTCTACCTTCAGCTCTATTCCTTTCAGCTTCTGGTACACTTCTCTTGTTCTTTCAGCATTTCTTACTGCATATCCACCATTATCTGCATATCGGTTCATAATGGTGATTTCTTCGGCTTTTTCATCAATCGAACTGAGATATTCATCATATGTAATACACGCCTCCACTTCCCTGTAAACTCTGGAATAAAGATTGGCTTCCCCATATGTATCCGCCTCTGTTTCTCTTTTTTCAATTTCATCCAGCAGCTCATCCTGACTATACTCACTCATTTCATGATAGAATCTGCTGTACTCCTTAAGTGTATAGCCATCTTCATTCGGCGTGTTCATGATATACAGTTGAAACAAAAGATTAATCGCCGTCAGAACAAAAAGAATCCGTATGGTTCTTTTCATCAGCAATTTACAGATTTCATTCTTGAATATACTCATGCTCAATCTCCGTTAAGATATAAATACAAATCCTCAAGGTTCGGTCGTACTGCCTCTTTTTTCCATCTGCCCTCATAGGATTCAGTGATAATCCGGGCAATGATACCTTCTGCATCCCTTGAAATATTACTTACCTTGTACCCAACATTCACTTCATCTATCTCTTCATCCGATAAAAAGATATTCCATACCTTTCCGTCTAACTCACTCAGCAACTCAGAGGGAGAACCGCTCCGTATTATCGTTCCGTTATTCAGCATAATTATCTCTTTTGCAATAAATTCTATATCTGTGACCACATGCGTAGCAATGATGACAATCTTATCCCGTGCGACCTCGGATATCAGATTCCGGATTCTAATTCTCTCCTTCGGATCCAGTCCGGCAGTCGGCTCATCCAGAATCAATATGCCCGGATCACCAATCAGTGCCTGTGCAATTAAAGCCCTTTGCTTCATCCCGCCTGAAAAAGCTCCTAGCTTCTTTCCCAGTACATCTTCCAGCCTTACCATCCTTACATAATGGTTTATATCCTTTTCAGCTTCTTCCTTTTTCAGCCCCTTCAGGGATGCCATAAAATACAAAAAACGTCTGAGTGACAACTCCGGATATATATTCTGCTGCTGCGGCATATACCCTAACAGCTTTCTGTATTCACTACCCAGTTCGTCTATACTTTTTTCATTCAGCAATACGCGTCCTTTGGTTGGAGTCAGATTATCCGTAATCAGATTCATCATAGTGGACTTTCCCGCACCATTCGGCCCCAAAAGCCCATATATTCCGGGGCTAAAAGAAAACGATACACTATCCAATGCAACTTTATCTTTATATAGTTTCGTAAGTTCTTCCAGTTTCAGTATCATTGTCGATACTCCTCCCATTGACTTCTAACACCGTTAAGATATTCCTCTATGCCATCAGATGTAAGCTTATCCACGGTACTCCCGATTGCTTCCTCCACAGTCTCATTTTTAAGACTTCTCATAAATTCATCCAGATCCTTCGAAATATTGTTTAAATCCGTTGTATCCGGTTCAAAGCCAATAAACGGTGATAATTCTACATTGTCATAAAAAGAAAAGATCTCATTTTTACGATCATCCATATAGTTCTCGCCTCTGACAGGCTGTATGTTTACAAATAAATTTAAACAGAGTTTATCAATATAATTATCCTCCAGATCTGTTCCGTCCATATTGCAGGCAATTCCATCTACAACCTTATAATCTATATCCTCCTGTCCATACAAAAGAATATTACCATAGGTTCCATCTCCATATAAGAGTCCAAGGAACTCCACCACGGCATCTGTATCATCTGTATGTTTTGAGATAGCTATAGAACCGTTTATTCTTGATGAAAGGTATGGATCTACTTTCTTAACGGTTATATTATCATTTTGAAATGCATCATCCACTGCACCATATGATAATGCCACCATATAATTACCGGATTTAACATTATCCAATACTCCCGCATTTCCCAACCCCGGATTATCAAGATATTCTACAGAAGCACTCATATATCCGTCTTCCTTCATCTGATCCAGTACTTTCAGATAATCTGTAAACTTCTCTGATTCCAAAGGATTTTCAATCGTCAGGGAATCATAATCAAAAAGCAGCCCATACCTTACCTCACACCCTATCATATCCTCAAACGAATATCCGCTTATCAAATATTGGAAAGGATATGCATCCGTGTTATTCCACTCAGTATTATTAAGAATCTCATAAATTCCCTCTATGCTTCCATCCCACTCTTCTATATCCTCATCTGCTACATAATCTCTGTTAAATGCAACAAACACTCCCCAACTATCCGCAAGCGTGGATGGTATTGAATAAATATGCTTGTCACATTTAACCGACTCCCATAGATTCTGTGGAAAAGCATTATAAAGTGCTGCACCCGACTCCTGTGCCAGAATCTCATCAAGATTCAAAGTAAGTCCGGAATTAATAAGCGTATATATATTATTGTTTCCACTCGCATCACCTAAGCCTAAAAATGCGATATCTGTATCACCGTTCTTTAATTCATCCTCCAGCAGTGCAGCATAATTTTCATATCCCAGATATTTTATCTCAAGCCTGTAATCATGCCCGTCCTTAATGAGTGCATCATTAAAGTGCTGAAGGTTCTCTTCCTCTATCTTACAAATATCAGGAACAGCAAATGTTATGACTTTTACGTCCGTTTTCGTTCCGACATCTGAACCGACTTCCGTCTCGTTTTCTTTCTTTTCGGTCAAATCCGGTTTTTTAATCATAATCACCGTTGCAGATATAGCAACCAAAATAACCAGAACAACCGCAAGCATAATTATCCTATTCCTCTTCATCATAGCACCTCAATTCTCTCACACGAAATCTTCCCTGATTCAAATCGTCCAGACTTAGTACCCCCAGACAATACCGTCCTTTATCATTGTTATACCTGACATACACGGACTGACCACATATATTTACTATACTGAATGCATTCTCCGGTGACATCTTCATCTGTTCATTTCCCTTTCCATTTTCCATACGATAATATGTAACTTCATTATTATCATCATTAAAAATGGCATAATATAAAGCATCTCCGTGCCTTGCAAATCTGCCACTCAGGATTCCGGCATCCTTGTCTATCGATAATTCCCGGATTTCTCCACTTTTTTTATCAAACACGAAATATCCTTCTTTGGATTCACAATAAGCATCACCATCTAATAACTGAAGATTATTTATATGGTCGAACGTCTTTAAGAGTGTCGTACTTTCGTTTGCAATATCATACTGATAGATATCATACAGCATATTGTCATAAGCAAAGGATTCGCTATTACTCTCAACCGCATCCTCTATCATAAGCTCTGTAATATCATCATCAAAATGTATACATGAATAATATACCATCCCTTCTTCATAATAGATTCCCGTAATATTTGCCTGCTCTCCCGTAATCACATCTCCCATATAAACCTTATCGTTTTCGAGATCAATGACAAAGATACCGGCTTCCGGTTTGTTATCGTTAATAATCTGTCCCTCATCATTTATCACAACTCTGTTGCCATAGGCACCTACGACATATCGATCCCTGTATAGAACATATCTGATATACTGAACATCTTCCAATGTAGCAACTTTTTTTCGATTTTCACCATTGGAATCCATTTCATAGAGATACTGTGTTGTTATATCTTCATCCGACATATTGCCAATGAGATAAAGATGTCCGTTATAAAGTACCGGTCCACTATCCCCCGTGAAAAAAGCTGCAGGACATGATGGATTCTCATTATTGCGTGAATAGCCTTCATGCGTACAGTTTGGTTTGTCACAGTAGATCATATCTTTACCGGAGGTTGTATCGATAAGGTGCAAAATCCCCGAATCGTCAAGATATAGCACCGTATGCTCTGAATAGTTACATCCGGGATCTACTGTGTCATACACATATGTTTCATCATTTGATCCGTGTTTGTTTTGCCTTAATGCAAGAAAAAGGATGATTCCGCAACACAAAAGCACGGTAAAAATAATAATTATATACAAGTATTTCCTCTTCATCGTAATCGCCGCCTCTCTTTTTAATTTTCCCCCATGGTATCTTTTATACTTCTATCATGCATTATTTGCTTCGCTTTTGATACGCCAAAATATATACGAATTTCTTAAAAAAAAGTGACGATTATAAAGACTGTCCCCAAGTAAAAAAATCTCCCTGCTACCAGCTTTCGCCAATAGCAGGGAGTTTTATTATACTTTTCCTTTTAAAGGATAACATGCCTATGTTTATCCCTGATAATACTCGCCAATTTCACAACTATTTTGTTTTGAAATTTCTTCTGTTAACAAACCGATTCAAATATCTTCAAAATATCTTCTGCCTGAAGCGGATAGTAGGAATGACTGGATATGCGGCTGGTTCTGACCGTTTCTTCTGCCATAAATTGTAGCTTTTCTGTTCCGATTCCTACTTCCGATAATCGTTGCGGCATTCCGAGATTTTTAAAAAATTCTTCTGTCTTTTCGATTCCCAGCCGGGCTGCCTCATACGTATCCTCAGCTTCTATGCCCCACACATTTCGGGCAAACATGGCAAATCTGTCTACTGTTTTATCACACAATACATACTTCATCCATGCCGGTGTTAAGATTGCCAGTCCTACCCCATGCGTAATGTCATAAAATGCACTTAATTCATGTTCCATCGGATGTACCGACCATGCCCCACCTTTTCCAACGGTCAACAAATGATTTAACGCTATGGTGCTTGCCCACATCAAATTAGAACGTGCCTCATAATTATCCGGTTCCTCCAACGCAATCGGACCATATTTTATACAGGTCTTTAACACACCCTCTGAAAGGCAGTCCGTTACATACGCTTCCATATTCGGTTGAAAATATTGCTCTAATACATGTGACATAATATCCACAGTTCCGGCGGCTGTCTGCTTTTTCGGCAGGGTATACAGATAGGTCGGGTCACAAATGGACAGGGTCGGATATAATACCGGGCTGTTGATTTCCAGCTTCTCATTGGTTTCTTCATTGCTGATAACCGCCCCACTGTTCATCTCTGAACCGGTTGCACAGATAGTAAGAACGACTGCAATCGGTAGTGCCGATGTTATTTTACTGCGGTCCAGCATCAAATCCCATGGGTCTCCGTCATAATAAGCACCACACGCAATATGCTTTGCCGCATCTATACAGCTGCCTCCGCCAACCGCAAGAATCACATCTATTTTGTGTTCCTTACACAACTTCGCTCCGGTTCGAACTGACTTTAATTTCGGATTCGGTTCTATACCGGGCAGCTCGTAGATTTCAAATTCATGTAATAACTGACATACCTTATCATATAAGCCTGTCCTTTTAATACTGCCGCCACCGTAGACAAGCAAGACTCTATGCCCGTATTTTTTCAATTTCTCCGGCAGACACGCAATCTGGTCTTTTCCAAATCGTATATCTGTGGGTACATGATAGCTAAAATTATTCATTGCCCCGTCCTCCTTATATCTTTGCTTTAAACCGGTTATAGTGGAGTGGTGAAATATCTACATCGGTGGTTCCGGTCAACATTAATTTTGCCAACTGTTCCCCGACTGCCGGAGATATACCAAAGCCATGACCCGTAAATGCACAGGCTGCATATAAGCCCGGTACTTCATCTATGCTGCCGAGTACCGGAACACCGTCTGCACTCTTATCACTCCAGCCTGCCCAGGTACGGACAATTTTAGCGTCTGCCAAGTCCGGAAAATACTTCATAATTCCCCGACAGATACAAGGTGCTGTCAGACTGCTTGTCACCGGTGTACCATTATCCTTATTAAATGCTTCATATCCGGATGAACCGCCAAATACAAAGGAGCCATGCTTGGTCTGGTGTCCGTAGAAATCCGCTTCTGCAGTTCCAAGCATCTGGTCAAACATATGCGGTTCTGCTTCTGTAACCAGACATTCCAGTAATGACTGTGACATTGGCACATCAATTCCGATGGTTCCCAGAATTTCCCGGCTATGAAAGCCTGCGGCTACCAACACCTTTTCTCCTTCATATACGGTCTGCTCTGTGATTACCTGACGAATCTTTCCCTTTATCATTTGTAAACGGATGACCCGCTCTCCGGATATAAAACGGACACCAAGCCGTCTTGCCATTTTATAAAATCCCAAGGTTGTTGTCAGCGGATTGGCATGTCCATCTGTCGGACACCAGCTTGCAACGGTCACCTCTTCCGATAAATACGGATTAATCCGTCGAACCTCTTCTCCGTCTATCATACGGACATCCAGCCCGCAGGCTCTTGCCTTTTCTGCAAGATTTGTCAGAATTTCGGCGTGCTTTTCATTTTTTCCCAATCGGAGATTACCATCCTGATGATATTCACAATCCACCTCCAGCTCTTCCGACAATGTTGGCCAGAGGTTCCGGATTCCGTACATTGCTAGCGGCAATTCTCTTGGGTCTCTACCTGACTGCCGTACACCGCCGCCGTTTCTGGAAGAACCACCGTTTCCTATATGGTCGCTGCCTTCCAGTACAATTACGTGACTGCCCTGCTTCGCCAGATAATATGCCGTTGCACAGCCGATGACACCACCACCGATAATTATAATATCTGCACAATTACTCATGACCCTCATCCTCCTTCCGCTCATTTGCAAAAATCCGCATTTCAATCGGACGCATTGGAGCCCTTGATGTTGCCGGTTCCAAATCTGCCGGAGAAACCTTCAATTCTCTTGCCACAATTCCCTTTACCAGCTTTGAACAGGTCTGCCCCTGACAAAGCCCCATACCGGTTCGCAGATAACGTCTGATTTCTGTTAATGTAAACATTCCGTCATGCACTGCCCGTCTGATTTCACCCTTGGTTATTTCCTCACATCTGCAAATAATCATATCATCATCCGGTGCCGGTACATATTCTCCTATATCTCTTGATCTGTCATTTATCTGATTCATAGTCCTCATTCCTTTCGACTTGGTCTCTATTCAAGGGTATTCTTCCTCTTTGCTTAGGCTTCTGCCCGAAAGAATCTTGCTGTAGAAGCATATTCCTTCGGCACCCGCATGGTTAATAGATTGGTTTTGTCATACGCTTTCAGGCTTTTTACTGCAACAACCTCTGCTTCACATACCTTCTGTCCGTTTCTTCCCAACGCAATGCCCTTGGTTCCGGCCTCCGGCAAAGGTACAAATTCATACGGCAATGTAATCGTTGCAGTTCCGTCTCCGCAATCCTCATCCACCAAAAAGATTGCCTGTCCGGAGCAAGACGCTACACACATTCCGCAGTTTATACAATCTGCGTCTGCCACCGCAATCGGAAGTGATGTAATATTTGCACCAATGCTGATACATCCCTTCGGACAGGCATCCTGACATGGATTACAAGGAATATTCTGCGTACATTCAATGACCGGATGAATCCCTTTTCTATGGGTAAAGCCCGGAAATCGTTCTATCTCATCATCTGCTATGTAGCCATGAGTTAACAGATTCTGTGATACCGCAATTCCTTCTTCTGTCTCCCGAATTTCCTTTCCCCGGTTCTTCGGTGCAAACATTCCCTGACGCAGACCGTCTAAGGCAGCATCCAATTCCTGAAGCTTTTTATCCAACTCGGTTTCTTCCATATAGCCCAGATATTCGGCTGCCGCAAGACCTGCCATACGTCCCTCAATCATTGCCGAGCTTGCTTCCTCTATGCCTGACACATCGCCTGCTACAAAAATACCCGGAATCGAGGTTCTTCCATATTCATCACAAATCGGCACCTGTCCGCCCCGCTTTGGATTATCCTCCATCTGACAACCTGCCATTTTCAGAAGCTGTGACATTGGAGACAGTCCCACCGCCAGACAAATGGTATCTACATCAAAATGCTTTTCTGTATCTTCTATGAACTGAAAATGACTGTCTACTTCTGCAATCGTAACTCCGGTTACACATTCTTCTCCTTCTGCCTTTACAATGGTATGTGATAAGTAGAACGGTACTCCGGTTCTTGCCACCTTGGCAGCATGGACACCATAGCCACCGATTCTCGGTGCTGCATCCACCAGTGCAACCACCTCACAGCCACACTGAATTAACTGAAAGCTGACAACCAGACCTACATTTCCGGACCCCAGCATTAATATCTTCTGTCCGGGCTTTACGCCATGCAGATTCATCATAGTCTGTGCCGCTCCTGCACCAATCACTCCCGGCAGATTCCAGCCCGGAAATGTTACCATATTTTCGGATGCACCGGTTGCTATAATAATTGCATCGCCCTTTATATGTTCAATGCCTTCTCCCAGCCGGACAACTATTTCCTTATCCTGATAAAGTCCGATTACCGTTGCATTCAGAACTACTTCAACACCAGCCTTATCGGCTTCCTCCAGTAATTGCTGTCCTATGACAAAGCCGCGGATTTTTGCTTTATGCTCCTTAGAACCAAAGAACTTATGAATCTGCTTAAATAACTGTCCGCCCGGCTTTTCATTTTCATCAAATACCAGAACCTTCATTCCTCTTTTTGCCGCTTCAATCGCTGCCGACAGACCGGAAGGTCCTGCTCCTACTATAATTAAATCATAACGCTTCATAGCTCATCCCTACCTTTCCTGTCTACTGCTCCTCAAACGGCTGATTGCTGACTCCATACTGTGTTTCAATTCTCATGCCTTCCTTTAGCGGAGTCACACAGGTTCTGACATTTGGCTTTCCATCTACCACCATGACACAGTCGGTACACCGTCCTATTGCACAGAAGATTCCTCTTGGCTTATGCTGCTTTTTGGTATATCGATGTACCATAACACCTTCTGCCTTTAATGCGGCGGCTATGGGTTCTCCTTCATATCCCTGTAATTCCTTTCCGTTATATAGGAACGTAACTTTTCTGCCTTTTTCAATTTCTCCAAGTATTGGATGGGTTTCTATTCTTGTTGCCATATATATCCCTCTTTTCTGATTTATATTTCCTGTCTTACCATTGCTCTCAGCACATATCCGGATGATTCCAAAGCCTTAGCTTCGTACCCAGTCCCAGACGTTTTGCATTTTCATAGCATATCTTTCCCCATGCTACATCCTCTACCGGCATACCGCCTACAGAGTATACAAAAATCTGTTCCTTACTGACCCTTCCCGGCTTCTTGCCATATATAATGTCGCCTAAGTCATATATATCTGATTTTTTAATAATTCCGTCATGTGCCATATCCGTAAACTTAGAACCAATAATATTATTTGCTCCAAAAGACGGATACGGAAATTCTTCTTCCCATGCTTCATAAAGCTGTAGGTTATCTACCACTAATGTGCAGTGATTCCGCATATCAATACTATCCATATCAAAGCAGCTTAATCCCACTAATACAGCTCCCGGTTTAATCCACTCACTTTTCACAAACGGATAAGTAGACGGGTCCGTTCCTCCTGAGTTTGCAAATGAAACTATGTCACAATCCCGAACCAATTCCTCTACCGTATCTACTTCCCGAACCTCTGTCAGTTGCGGATACGTTTCCTTTACATATGTAACAAACGCATCCAGAGAAGCTTTTCCCCTTCCCTTTACTTTTACGGTTGTAATGTTCGGACAAGTTGCAAGAATTGCTGCCAGTGAAGTCTTTCCCATAACACCCGGCCCGCAAATGCCACAAACGGCGGCATCCGGATTTGCCAGATATTTGATTCCGACTCCCGGAATCGCTCCTGTCCGATATGCACTTAACAGGTTTGCACTCATAAGACAGAGCGGAGCACCCGTATCTTTATCATTTAACATCACCGTCAGAATCGACCTTGGAAGCCCTTTTTCCTTGTTTGCCATATTAGAGCCATACCATTTCATTCCCATTAAATCAAATGGTCCTCCTATGTATGCAGGCATCGCCATGAATCTTCTGTCGTCGCCCTCATCCTTCGGCATATTGGGAAATGGAGAGACCTTTGGAAATGACACCTGACTGCCATGCGAATTATGGTTTTCACCACCCATTACATAATCTCCGGTATTTAAGCACTTTACCACCTCTTCCATGGCTTCTATGCATGCCGGCATATCCTTCACACCGGCTTGAATCATATCCTCTTCACTTAGAAATAAGAAGTCAATTGTCTGATTACTCATAATAAAACCTCCTCGTATTATAAAGTAGTAG
>DHMX01000018.1 GCA_002406015.1 Lachnospiraceae bacterium UBA4631 | reverse complement strand
TAACTGCCATCCCCATTCCAAAAGTAAACCATATGCTCTTGTTCTCTTCCGTTTTTCCATTTCTGCACAAACAAGTATTCTGCCTGATTACATACTTCTGTTCCTTTCCATAAGCTGATATAGGCTTTCATAATACGATATAAAATGATTTCTTTTGGTATTTCTGCAATAACATATCCGTTATCCTTTGGTTGGATAACAATTGCTTGTCCTTTTTTTAACAATGCAAATCTTTCATAATTCAATTTGCAATGTATCGTGCTTTCCCGATACTGACGAATCAGGTGCACTAAGCAGATACCATATTGGGTTAATTGGTAATCCGATGTAATAATTTGTTTCTTTTCTAAGCAATTGAGAATTTCCTCGTTTTTTTCTTTCGTAAAATATAACATTCCCCTTCGCAGGTCTATCCCTTGCAGCTCACCACCACCCGAAACACTATTTAATGATATTAACTCATCTGCCGTTAAATAATTTAAATTCCAGGTTTTCATCTCATTGAACTCCTTTTGCATAGGCAATTGCTTCTGAATTGCTCTCATAATCTTCCATGGTTCCTAAAAAACTTAATAATTCTCTTTCCATCTGTGAAATGGGACTGTCATCACCGTCACATAATGTATTTAAATAATTTTGCATCAGCTTCAAAAATGCAACTAATTGATTTTTACTATCACCTGTCCAAGAGATGGATTCTTCCATTTTACTGACAATATCGTCCAGCATGATTTTTGATTCACGCATATATTCCCCGGCTGTCAAAACCTTCTGTATAGATTCGTCCATTTCTTCTGTATACACAAATCCTCCCATTTGCATTCCTCCTATGTTCCTTCTTGTATTTACGAATCAGATGGAATTACATAATCATCCACCTTTTTACGATACTCTTCCTTTTTATCCTCTACTTGGTCGCGAATTAATTTCAATGTCGCATATGCTGACTGGATTTCTTCATTTGCATTATTAATATCACTATACCCACACCCTGCTAAGTCCTCGAATAGGTCAACCATTTCTCCTTCACTTTCGTCATAGGAATTTTGATTTATGGTATAAAAATTATCCAGTACATCCTCTAAATACCATAATTTAGATTCAATCTCACTAATATAATCATCTAAATCATTAAAAAGGCTTTTATAGTAAGCATATGTTGCTTTTAACTGTGCAAGTTCCTCTAAATATTCTGATATATCGTCCATTTTTTTCTCCTATAGTTCCTTTTTCTTTTTCTGTGCTTCCTCCAATCGACGAATGGCATCTTCTTTATATCTATCTTCGGATTCGTATTTTCCCATAGCACATTTTTCACAATTAATGGTTAATTTTCTATTTACATATCCACAGGAATAGCATTTCCAGCCTCCGTCTTTCATAATTTCCTTGTCCTTTTTTTCCTGTTCATTCATCAAATTAAGTTCTCCATCTCCCCCTTCTGCAATTGGTTCCTTTTCTTTTTCCTTAAAGAATTCCTTGAAAAATTCCGCGAGTGCCCGAAAGGCTCCCATATAAATAATCATCCGATCACCTCCAAACTATATATATTTTTTTCTATTATCCTTCTTTTGTTGCTTCGACTATGTGTATTTTTTCTACATTGGAACCATTGATTAAGTATGCTTCCTTATTCGTTAATGGCTTCTTAAATACTTTACTTATTGACATCGGAATATCGGTAATTTTAACTTCCTTAAGGTCATGAAAACATATAAATCTTTTAGAATCCCGTATCATTTTCATAATATCAGAACCACTAAATGAAACCTGCTCATCTTCCACATTTGAAAATAATATAAATACTCGCAAATCCTTCATTGTCGAAACTATTTCTTTAACTTTTGCTCCTCCTCCACTATCAGCAATTCTTTCAATTGCCTCCGGTGAATTAATTACCACATAAACAAATGGCAATACATTTATATCTATTTTCTGTAGTTCATTCTTCCTTTCCTCCAGCAAATCATATACCGCATTTAACATATCACCGGCTTCCGATGCCTTTGTCGAATAAAATTCCGCTTTAGATTCACAATCCTTCAGGCTTCCTTCTTCATCATCACAAATATATAGTTTTGCAGGATAAATATTCATACGCTGAATTACCCTTTCAACCAAATACTTTGTATATTGAGTACGCAAGGCTTTGTTGCCGCCAATAAAATTCATAAATGCCAATTTACTCATTAACAACCGTCGTGGTTCAATGCTGTTATATTCCATTCCAAGAAATGCATCATAATTTCCAATCTGATTTTCCCCAAACTCCTGAACAAGAAATTCTTCTGTCACCTGTTCCGGAACTACCGGGATTCCCTTTGCATACAATTTGTCATAGCGTTTATTTATATGTGCTATATACTCCCGAATCAGATGTACTCGTTCAAATTCCTTTGCCGCAGCAAATGAAATATAATATTGACATTCATAAAAGGTTCGATTAATCTCAGCAATACCACGTCCGGGAATCGAATCCGGCTTCATACGGTTATGCTCATATAAGGTCGCATAATCTCCGGAATCATTACAATATAATGCAATTCTTTTATTAAAGGATGCTAATAATTTGAATCCGATTCCTCCTCCCTGACTGGCTGTCATAACAAATGAAATACCTACGGATACACTATCCCGTACTAGTTCGATAAGCATCTCTGCATAATCTGCATAATTATTTTTGAATGAAATCCAATTATCCAAAAGAATGATTATTTGCGGAAGTTCTTTTTCGCCACTTTCCCTATAAGAGCTAAATGAACTTAATCCCTTCTTCGATAAAAATTCCTTACGACTGACGATCATTTCTTTTATCATTTTCAAGAAATTTTTAAGCTTATCATCCTCACCATTTACAATTACTCCACCCACATGATTCATAGATGCAAAATTCTTAAGTATCATAGATGCAAAGTCCATAATATAAAGGTTTACTTCTTGGGGCGAATACAATTGTGTAATGCCATAAACAATATTTTGCAGCATACTAGTCTTGCCCGATAGCGAAGAACCGAGTATAAATATGTTACTTTGCGAAAAATTCAGGCTTTCTACAAATTGCCGCTGCCTTGAAGGATCATCCACAAGTCCGATTGGTATCATTACATCATTTGATAAATTTTCAAATCCATCCAAGGTATACGGTATATTCGTCTCAAGCGGAGGAAGACAAATATTCGGCAGCTTTTGTATATGCTGGTCTTCACAATATTCATGAATCCGATTCACCAACGCATCCAATTGCGTTTCACCACCTGCATTACTTTCAGGCACTTGCTCATATAATACCTTTCGCATTCCGGAGAGTTCTACACATGAAATCCGAAATTTTTTCTGATTATTAATACCATCATTTTTTACGGGTGCACCAGAAAATGCAGACTGAAATAATTGAAATATTTCATTATTTCCCACCTGCAAATAGGCACGTCCCGGCTCCCGAATCTCTGCCGCTAACGGTGATTTCAAAACTTCATTACTATCATTTTTATTCTGTACCTTTAGACATAATTTGAATTTTGAATTACTCCATATCTGGTCGTTTACTACACCGGAAGGCTTTTGTGTTGCAAGTATCAAATGCACACCAAGACTTCGTCCGATACGTGCTGCACTAATCAATTCTTTCATAAATTCCGGCTGGTCACTTTTTAATTCAGCAAACTCGTCTACAATCAATATTAAATGCGGAAGTGGTATCTCCGTCTTTCCTTCTTTATACGCACGTATATAATCATTAATGTGATTTACATTCTGTTCTGCAAAAAGCTCCTGCCGTTTTCGCAGTTCTGCCTTAATTGACATCAAAGAACGATTAATTTCCTTACCGTCAATATTTGTAATTGCTCCGTTTAAGTGTGGCAGATTCAAAAACTGATTCACCATGCCTCCACCCTTAAAATCAATGATAATAAAGCCTACTTCATAAGGATGAAATAACGTTGCCATAGAAAGAATATATGTCTGCATAATTTCCGATTTACCAGAGCCTGTCGTACCTGCAACCAATCCATGCGGTCCATGATATTTTTCATGTAAATCAAGATATACAATTTCATTTCCGCTCTTAACACCCAAAGGTGCAGCCATACTTTCAAAAATACGTGATTTTTCCCAACGCTTACCCAATTCCAAATCATACGGACTCATAATGTCAAGAAGTTGAAACAATGTAATGTTCTTTGTTAACTGGTTTTCCAGATTAACCTCATCTACATAAACTCCTGCCAGCCGCTTTGCTGCCTTCTCCGCATCCGCTCTTGAAATATGTGAATATTGAAATTCCTGCATATCCTTTCCGTCTTCCACATTCTGAACATATCCTGTGAAGTCCTTTGCATTAAGAAAAATACGCCTTTGACATTCTTTATTTAATAATTCTTCATGCTCCTCAAAAAACACAAAATGGAATCCTAAATCCTTTGCGTGTCCAACAAATTCCGACACCGGATGATTACTTATAACATCTGATTTATATACAAAAACAATATAATCCTCTCGATTTCCTTTGCCACCGGAGCTTTCACGGTGAGATAATTCCGAATATAAAAATTCTAATGAAATCTTTGCACTATCACTATCATACATAAAATTACGTGTCTTTGTATCTTCGTTATAGGTGTTTTGTAACCATCTTGCCCAATCAAATAGCGTTATGTCATCCTTATCCATAATCAAAAAGAGTTTAACATCCTTATAAAAATGAGATGCCGCAAACTCCATAATCAAGTTTTTCTCTATCTGGTAAAGCTTGGTTCGTACCCCTACAAATCCAACTGCATTCAAATCACGAAGTTCCAATAGCACAGGCATATCCGGTAAAAATTGATATTTATCATGCAGTACCCTCGGATAATTCATTAGTTCATCTTCGGTTTCAACATATTCTTCCTGCTTATAATCAATCTGACACCCGGACGGAACAATACCGCTTCCCAACCGAACAGATAAGTAATCGTCATGCTGTCTTTCTTTTTCAAACAAACGTCCATCAAAATCCTTAACAAACTCCATATATTCATCAAGTCTCGGATTCATTTGATTCGCAAGAATCTTTTCCTGCTCGCGGAGTTTGATAATATTATCCTCTTGTTCCGCCAAATACTTCATGTATATTTCAATTCGTTTTTCTTCCTTTATTCGCCTTTTCTTTTTGCCGTCCACAAAAGTATAGACAGATATACCCATAGAAGATAACATCATTAATGCAAAATAAATAACAAACGCTCCGCCGCCACCCATAACGCCACGCACAGCAATCATCAATACCATATTTACCAGCATCGGAAGTGCAGACAACAAGAAATTCTGCTCCTCGGAGTCATCCTTTGCTTTGGGTTTCAAAATTTCCGGGGATGCTTCCGGCATTTTGTATTGCTGTCTTACATTTCTAATGAACCTTGGATATTTCAAATAATTTTTTTGATTATCCAGCTTATTGATTGTATATTTGGAAATAACTACAGCATTTTTTGTCGTATAGAAAATATCATGGTTAATATTAAAACTATATCCATAAAAGCAGAAAAATTCTCCGTTCTTTATAATGGATTGAGGCTGCTTTGTGGAAAATCCATTAATTTGTATTCCATAACGTGTATTGACAGAATTTATGCAATAATTCATGCCGTTTTTCGTAATCACTACATAATCGTTACCCAAAAACGGATTATCAATCCGAATGTCGCAGTCTGCTTTATTACCAACAATAATCTGCTCAAATCCCGTACAATTGACTGCAAGATTATAATCCGTTCCAATCTGCTTAAAATCAAATGTAACATCTAGAAAGAAAAACTCCATTCCGGTTGCAGCATAACAGATTGCAATTCTATCACCGGCTTTTAAAATGTGAGCCGATTCCTTCAAGCCATTTTCATTGCGAAAAATAACCGTTTCATTACAAGATAACATATATTCACCGGAATCCTTCTCATCAATCCGAAGTAAAAAATCCGTATAAAATCGTTCTTGTTGAAAACGTATCTGACAATCCTTCAGAGTTCCCACTGTAAGACTTTTCTTAAAGGTCTCATCCAAATTGATTTCCTTATACATATTATTTCCGTACAAAATAATTTTATAATTCATCTTTTGTTTATTCCCCCTTATTCCCATTACCGAAAGTGAATAACTGTTCCATTTCTCAGACCATATACTTCCAGGAGTTCATCTCCTCTTAATAATGCAATGGGATTCTCGGTACATAAATAACACTGACTTACATCCTCCATATTAATTCCCAAATTCAATCCTTTATTTAGTCCATAAATAAGTTCATTTGCTGTAATATTCAACGGTACTTCAATATCAATACAGCAATTCGTCTTCTCATTGCTAAATATCATAATTACAGAATTTCTCATACTTTCCCCTGCCTAATTAATCTCTCTGTATTTTTTATACATTTCCTTTGTTTACATTTTAGAAATGAACTCAACTGATTATAAATTCAAACTCTTCATCTGCAATTCTAATAATACATCCGGAAACTAATCTCACATCCCGGTCCCATTCAACCTTCACTCCATCAACATATGTACCATTTGTTGCATTTAAATCCTGAATATAGTATCCATCCGGCATACGTTTAATGCAGGCATGTGTACGACTTACGTTGGAATTGTTTGAAATCCAGAAATCAACCTGCTCCTTTGCCTTTCCAATCAGGAAGCTTCCTTTTTCAATCATTACCTTTTCCTGCGTCCGTTTCCGAATCAACTGTGGTATTGCCGGTGTGTCCATCCCTCCATAAAGTATATGGTTTGTTTCCTGCTTTGCCGCAGTTCCGGAAAGAACCGTTGTCTCATGTACTGCAACTTGTTGTACCTCTGCCAGACTGCGATTTATAGGCATACCTGTTTTGTTCTGAATCTCTCCCGGAGTAACACGTCCGCTAATTTTCAATGCTTCCTCCGCTGCCATGGTTCTGTTATTCTCTTCCTTTAATTTAGCAATATATTCTTTGTTTTTTCTTGTCACAATTATTATCATTGCAGTACAAATACCAATGACTACTATTAATGCAATTCCCGCAATTATAATAACCTGCCTTGTTGTCATGCCAATTGGCTCCAAATCCTCAATTGCAAGGGTTAAATCCTTTGCTGCCTGATTTATATCCGTCTGAGTTCTATTATTTTCCGAATCATTTTGAACTGTTTCTAATAATTCCTGTGCTTTTTTGTATTGTTCTGTGCAAGCTATCCAAGATGCATCACTATACTTTTCCTCGTTTAATTGCTCATATAACGATATAGCTTCCGTCAATGGTGTCATATCTATCGGTAGTTGCTCATTATATGAAACACCAAGTGTTTTTAACACTTCAATAACCTCACATATCTGCAATGTAACAACGCTACCATCTGTATCCCGAACATTAATACCTAACACCAAGCCTTCTGTGTTCAGTAAAGGACCTCCAAGTTCACTATCACTGAGATTTAAATTATGAATAAATATTTTTTGACTATTACTATCTGTTGTCCAATCACTAATAAGTCCTTCCTGATGACTAATCGTTGTATTCGAAATCACACCCATGGTGTACACTGTTTGGTCCTTCTCCATGCTATAAGATTCTGCCAAACGTAGATTCGTTACATTTCCCACACTTCCGGATAATGTAAGCAAATCAAATGACTGATTATCAGTTCCTCCTACCTGAGTTCCGGTCCACTGTACCCCATTGACTGTAATCACCTGAATTATTGTCCGCACTCGTTCAACCTCTGTTCCATGAGCTGCTGCAAGAGCTATCTTTTCATCTGCGGTCAAAGTAACTATATTCTTACTTGTTAACACATAACGTTGCTCATTCGTACCAATAAAAAATCCACTTCCCGAATGTATAACTTCTCCTGTATCCTCATAAATAAGCTGAACGGTTACAACTCCCTTTTCTTCTTCATTTTCTCGTATATCAATTTTTGCTGCATATACAGGAACACATACCAACAACATTGTTATCAACATTCCTGCAATACACATAAATATTCTCATTTGTTTTTCACGTTTCATTTCATCACCCTCGCGTATGCCCTTATATAATCATTGGTATTCATACGGACTTCTTATTCTCCATTTTGTTCCTCCTCGTACGCGGCAAGTGCTTCGTCAATTAATTCTTTTCCCTGTAAAGAATAGCGATAATTTCCATATCCATTTTCCAACATATAATTCTCTACTATTATTGCCTTATTAAATGCTTCTGTAAGTTCTTCCAGCGTTGCTTCATCAGGGTCTATTCCATTATTTATTAATATTTGATAACAACAGCTTTCACAACTGTTAAATGTTTCATTCTTGCCCTCACTTATACCATTTTTGTTAATAAAACTGGAATACGCTATTAAATCATCTATCCCTTCCGTTTCCGTTTTGCTGATTGCAAACTGTGACTTTAGTTCTTCCAGAGTGAGGGCACATTCATTTTTGTGATTATAAAAAACTAGCTGCATAGTTACCTCCCTATCATCCGGCACAAAGCCCGGATCATACTCCGGCATTTCTTCTTCTGGTTCCTGTCTTACCCGACCACCCATGGCTCGCACATATCCGGAATACTCTATTTCCTGAATTACATGGTCTTTGTGTGCCCGATATGCTCACACCATCAGGATTCTGCATACGATAAGAGCTGCCAAAATAGTTACTGCAATACTGACAACCAAAATGATTATTTTCTTTACAGACTTTTCCCTATTCTCCATTTTGTTCCTCCTCGTATATTTCATCGACCTGTTGTAGTATTTCTAATCTCTGCTCTACACTATTCTCGTCATAATGTCCATATCCATTCTCTACCATATAATTATCTATTACTATCGCCTTATTAAATGCATCTGTGATTTCTTCCAGTGTCGCTTCATCAGGGTCTATCCCATTTTCTATTAATATTTGCCTACAACACCTTTTATAATTATTAAATGTTTCATCCTTGCCCTCACTTATACCATTTTTGTTAATAAAACTGGAATACGCTATTAAATCATCTATCCCTTCTGTCTCCGTTTTGCTAATTGCAAACTGTGACTTTAGTTCTTCCAGAGTGAGGGTACATCCATTTTCGTGATTATAAAAAGCAAGCCGCATGGTTACCCTCCTATCATCCGGTACAAAGTCCGGGGCAATCACCGGCTCAAGCTCCTGATTCCAGTCTACACTTCCTCCCATAGCCTGCACATAACCGGAATATTCTATCTCCTGAATTACATGGTCTTTGTGTGCCCGATATGCACGCACCATCAGGATTCTGCATACGATAAGAGCTGCCAGAATAGTTACTGCAATACTGACAACCAAAATGATTATTTTCTTTACAGACTTTTTTCTATTCTCCATTTTGTTCCTCCTCGTATATTTCATCGACCTGTTCTATTATTTTCATTTTATCTTCGTTTGCAGTATATAGATAAGAATCATATCCATTTTCTATCATATAATTTTGTACTTCTATTGCCTTATTAAATGCTTCTGTAAGTTCTTCCAGCGTTGCTTCATCAGGGTCTATTCCATTATTTATTAATATGTCATTACAACAAATTCTACAATTAAAATATTTATCATTCATTCCGTCACTTATACCCTCTTTATTAATAAATTCGGAATACGCTATTAAATCATCTATCCCTTCCGTTTCCGTTTTGCTGATTGCAAACTGTGACTTTAGTTCTTCCAGAGTAAGAGTACATCCATTTTCATAATTATAAAAGGCAAGTCGCCTAGCTACCGTCCTATCATCCGGCACAAAGTCCGATTCAAGTTCCTGATTCCAGTCTATGCTTCCTCCCATAGCCCGCACATAGCTGGAATAGTCTATTTCATGAATTACCTGATCCTTGTGCGCCCGGTATGCACGCACCATTAGGATTCTACATACGATAAGAGCTGCCAGAATAGTTACTGCAATACTGACAACCAAAATGATTATTTTCTTTACGGTTTTTTTCTTATTCTCCATTTTGTTCCTCCTCGTACGCCGCAAGTGCTTCGTCAATTAATTCTTCTCTATTTCCACACTTCTGGTAATGTCCATATCCTTTTTCCAACATATAATTCTCTACTAGTATTGCCTTATTAAATGCATCTGTGAGTTGTTCCAGTGTTGCTCCGTCAGGGTCTATTCCATTATTTATTAATATTTGACAGCAACAGGATTCACAATTTTCATATTTTTCATCCTTTCCTTCACTTACCCCCTCATCATTAATAAAGCTGGAATAGGCTGTCAAATCATCTATCCCTTCTGTCTCATTCCTACTAATTTCAAATTGTGCTTTCAATTCTTCTATTGTTAAATTAGCATTCTGCTCACTATTGTAGTATGCTATTCTCATTGCTAATTCTTGATCATTTATTACAACGTTGGATACCGTAGCCGTGCCTTGACATTCAAAAAATGTAGCATTTCCAGCCATTGCTATGACATATTCTTTGTAATCCCTCACTTGGTTATTTTTATCAATTTTTTCATTATTTGCTTCTACATCTTCTTTCACTGCATTTAAATTAAATAATGCCAACAAAGTCTCACTAGTAGAATGTGACTTTGACAAAAGATTCCAAACCGCCTCTCCATCTTCCGGTATTAAATTACCCACAACATTCTTGCCAATTTTAAATATTCCTTTTATTGCTAAGTTATTCATAATTTCAATCCCCTGATTATAGACAGCCGCATCGGGGTCTTCTTTACCTGCCTCTTCTATCTTTTTTTCTATATAGTTCCATCCACTTGACATAGTTTTATTAAACAACGTCATATTAATCTCAGGACTCGACTCTATCTTACGCAAATCTATATATTCGCTAAATTTTGAAATGGTTGCAGTTCCTTCTCCATAATCCACTGCTATACTCAATAATTTTTCATTTCTATCCCCTTCATATTTTTCAATTGTCTGATAATTTTCATTTATTGCCGAAAGACTGTCACTAATAAAACAATCAAATATTATTTTATGATTTTGCTGCGGAGTATTAGCCTTATCAAATCCATCCGAAAGATTAATTAATGTTACCCCTGCCTGCTGTTGTCTATATAACATAAGATAACTTACCATAGGAGATATGGTATATGTATCCAGATTATTCATATCTTCACTAATTTCCTTCTGCGAATTCCATGTAAAATTCATGGAATCGTAAGAAAATTCCTGATATTCACGAATATAACAATGGTTTAAAAATTGTGAATACTCCTCGGTATTGATATAACTTGCTTCTGTATCTAATAAATAGGTGTCTATTAATTTAGACATTGCTACTATTTCCCATCCGTTTGCACCATTTTGCATCCAAGAATCAAACAATTCCCAATTAACTGTTCCGTTTTCATATAATCGTTGAAATGTTGGTGTAATTGCTCCATCTCCAGCCTTTTGAACCATATTGCTAAATGCCTCGCATTCACCAAAAATCCTTCCCGTCAACTGCCCAACTGTATCGGTTGATGATTCTGTTTCCGTTACTTGAATGCTCTCATACAGCACTTGTATAGATTCCATATAATAGTCCATTGCATTTACTTTATACTCATGGGCTTTTTGTGCATAATTATTATCACAGGCACGTACATCATTAAACACATTATGAACCCATTGCTCGCTGTAACTTTGACTATCTATATACATGGCATGATGCAACTCCACATTTTTCATATGATAGCTAATATCCTCACTATTCATAAAATAACGTTCAACCTCTACTGTTCCAAATACATCCGCAGGACTCCAATCTTCGTCCTCCTCGTGCATACTACAGTATTCTAATATTTCATATTCCGTCTCTTCTGTAAAATCTCTCTTTTCCATATATTAATCTCCCTTTACATTCCGACTTGTCTCAGAGTCCATGTCCGAAAACATTCTTTTAGCCATTTGAAGCATTTCCTTGGATTCTATCATCAAATTTAAAACCATCTGACATGCATTCTTCGTCTCCTTGGCTGCCAATCTTAATTCATCTGAATAATTTCCCCTGGAATTATCCATTATCATTTGTAATTTACCCATATCGATTTGCATATAATAATCATTAATGCTTTGTGAAATATTCGAAACACACCTATCAATCACTTCATAATTTATTTCTGTTGTTTTATTTCCATCCATCAACTCTTCCTCCCTCATAAAATGCAAAATCTCTTACCTCGATTTCGTCAAGATAATTTACAGCATCCATCCCCAATGCCGTTGTGTAGTATCCTAATTGATTTTGTATATTGCAAAGAGCTATAATATATGTAACAAGATTTTCATGTACATTACCTTCAACAATTCCTTCTTCTGCTACCACGATTAACTGTTCAATCAATGTATTTAACTTTCTCTCTGCCTGTTCGCCAACTGATTGAATTATATGAGAATATTCTTCAAATTCTCCATCATAAATGATTAAATTATTATTTGCCTGTTGACCCATTCTCCTAATCCTCTCCCTGTGTTTCCTGCAATTGCATTATTTCATCTTTCCACTCATTTATCTGTATTTTCAATTCCTTTATTTGAGCCTCTAATTCTTCAATGTAATCATATGCTGCTCGAAGATTCTGATCTATAGTATCCAATATTTCATCAAATTCTTTTCTTATTTCCATCCACTTTTCTTCCCCATACATATAATCATAGTACGCAATAATAGAAGAAAGCATTTTGCCCGAAACTCGATTTCGAATTAAATCTATTTGTCTCGCCCGATTTTTACGCAAATTATATTGACGTTCTTTTTCCCGTTCTATTTTTTTCCAATCCTGCTTATATATTTCTAATTTGTGCCTTGTTTCTTGAATCTCTCTATTCAACTTCTCCTGTTGCACTTCTGCCTGCCTTATCTTATTTTGCAACTCTTGTATATCCATTTCCATTCTCCCCCTTATGCCCCCCTAAACCTTAATCATATTTGCTACTGTATAATCCGTAGATTCAAACTGTTCAAGCACCTGTTGTAGCTGTCTGCGATATTCTGCAACCATTTCCTCCATTTTTTTAATATCAACACTTATGACCTCTACAAATTCGACATAATACGCATTTGCACTTTCAGCCTCCATATAATTTCCTAATGACTCAATCGTTTTTTCCATATGTCCGGAAAGTGCCTGAAGCTCCTGCTCATACCTTTTCATTTCCGGAATAGTAGCTGTTGCAATAGAGTCATAATCAATTTTCAAATTTAACATTTTATATATTCCTTTCATCCCTTTGTAAAAACAGACAGGAGACAGGCAAATCACTACCCATCTCCTGTCCATCACATACTCATTCTCTCTATCCCTATAAACTAGAATGAAATCATATCATGCATCTCTTTATCAAGGTCTGCAAAATTCTTAACTACCTGCTGCAATTGTTGATAATATTCAGATGTCAGTTCCTCTAATTTTTTAATATCCGGTCCTAACAAAGATTCAAACTCCGTTACATATGCTTCTGCTGATTCCGCTTCCATATATCCTTTCAGGGATTTAACTGCTTTATCCATATGATTATATAATGCTTCAATATCACTTTCTGCTCTCTGCATGGCAGGAATTGTATCCTGCTCAATCGCCTCGTAATTAACTTCTATCTTTGCCATTACATTTTCCTCCTATATTATAAAACTACACAATTCTTACGATACAATATTGCTATTAAGTACTCCTGAAATCTCTACATCCTTAGCTTCAAACTTATTACAAATGTCATCAAGCTGTTTGGTATATGCTTGAATATTACCTTCCATTTTCATAAATATTTTTGCAATCTCAACCTCAAATTCTTCAGCATATGCTACAGATGCTTCACCCGCCATATAAGTAGAAGAAAGAGTCTCTACTGTATCTTTCAAGTTTTTATGTATATTCTGCATTTCCTCCAAATCTTGTTCCAGTGCCGGGATAACATTACTCCGAATTTCTTCGTATTTTACTACAAGTGCCATTTTAATTCCTCCTCATTGTTTTTTATTTAATCGTTTGGTGCTTTTTCATAATACCCCATCCGTATCATGATTTTTCCAATTTCTATTATTACCTATTTTTCACAAAATTTCAATACATTTTTGTATATTTTTAAATAATCCTCTTTTTTAAACAGTTTGCTCATTATTTTTGTTTCACATTCTCATTTTTTAAAATGTTCCCTATAAAAACAGCAGAGCCAGCCGCACCTCACACGACTGACTCTGCCTCATTTATTTACCGCATTTATATGATTTTACATTCATTACGCATTCTTCAAAAATGCCACATATCCCTTCTTTGTTTCATATATATCTGCCTTGCTGGTCACTTCCCAAGGTGCATGCATGTTAAGCACTGCCACACCACTATCAATCACTTCCATACCATATAAGGACAGAATATATGCGATGGTTCCGCCACCACCAATGTCTACCTTGCCAAGCTCGGCGGTCTGATATGCTACATGGTTATCATCCAATATTTTTCTTAATACTCCGATATACTCCGCATTGGCATCGTTTGAGCCAGACTTTCCCCTGGAACCGGTGAACTTATTAAATACCATGCCCCTGCCAAAATATGCGGCGTTATTCTTCTCATAGGCGGCAGCGTATAACGGGTCATAGGCTGCACTTACATCTGAGGATAGCATACGGGAATTTTTCAGGCATCTGCGCAGGGTCAGCTCAGAATAATCCCCCATAGCGTCCAACAGCTCTGCCACAGTATTTTCAAAAAATCTGGATTGCATACCGGTTGCACCCACACTGCCGATTTCTTCCTTGTCAGTCAGCAGACAGCATGTGGTTCTTTTGACTTCATTCACCTCCAGCATTGCTACCAGCGATGTATACGCACAGACTCTGTCATCTTGTCCATATGCCAGAATCATACTGCGGTCTATTCCGGCTTCTCTTGCCTTTCCTGCCGGAACTACTTCCAATTCTGCCGAGAGGAAATCCTCTTCCTCCATATCATACTGTTCCTTTAGAAGCTTTAATACATTCTTCTTTACTCCCTCTTTTTCTTCCTCCTTCAAAGGGATACTTCCGAACAAAATGTCCAGATTCTCACCTTCAATGACTTTATTCGCCTTTTTCTCCTGCTGCTCTCCCGCAAGATGAATCAGCAAATCCGTTACGCAGAATACCGGGTCATTTTCCTTTTCACCAATCACTACATCTATAACCGAACCATCCTTTTTCACTACAACTCCATGGATAGCCAATGGCAGAGTCACCCACTGATACTTCTTGATACCACCATAATAGTGTGTATCCAGATACGCCATATCTCCATTTTCATATAATGGGTTCTGCTTTATGTCCATGCGAGGGGAATCAATATGGGCACCCAGTATATTCATTCCCGCATCCATCGGATTTGTTCCTATATGAAATAATGCAATGGTCTTTTTCATGCATACAGCATATACCTTGTCTCCTGCTTTCACCGACTGCTTCTTAGCCTGTATTTCTTCAAGATTCACGTAACCGGCAGCTTCAGCCTGCTTCACTATCTCGGTGATACATTCCCGCTCTGTCTTACCAACATTCAGAAATGCACGATAATGCTCATTTAATGTCTCCAATTCCTTTAATTGCTTTTTCGTGTAAGTCTTCCATGCGTTTGGTCGTTCCATCTATGATTGCCTCCTGTCATATTACTGATATTATTATTGCATTCAGTATAGTACAATTTCTTTTTTGCCGCAACCTCTGAACACTAGTATTACCAAACGCATGCACTCTCATTCCTAACCCTTTACTATGATTAATTTCTGTCCCGGAGTTAACTCATCCCGCTCCAATTGATTGACTTTCCTAATAGAATCAATGGATGAATAGTATTGCTTCGCTATATTCCACAGCGTATCCTCCTCCTGAACCATATATCCGATAATACCTGCCATTTGATTCATTTTCTCATAATCAATCTCTGATACATGCATATCGGTAATTGCCTTGCACTGCTTTCTGGCAAATGCAATGATGCTTAAGTTCACAACCGCCTTAATTTCAACCTCATCATTTCCCAGCATAATACTGCTGATTTGTTCCAAGGTAGGCCGAATCCGATAGATTGCATCCGGAGACATATCCTTTGCCTCTACCAAATATGTAAACGGCAGAAATCCGGTCAACGCATTCATCGGTCTTGCGTCATCCTCTGCTATATAGAGAATCCGAACCTCGACTGCCCCCTCTACCACTAAACCGTCTTCCGTTGTTTTTGTATCATCAACCTTAACACTGCCCTCTACATAACATACCTGCAAAATTCCCGGCTGATTTTCCTTTCGTTTCAAACGCTCAACAATCCGCGTCTTAGCGTTGTTGCGGGTAAGCAGGGATTCATAATCAAAGGTTTCCGTTTCGGTGTCAATGCAGGCAGTGGTCGAGAACATATCGCCCAGAAGCTGCATTTCCTCTTCCTGATAAATGCGGATTTCCAACTCAAGATTTGCCTCCAGATTCAGTATCCGTTCCTCTCCGTCAGCGTCAGGCTCTACTACCACCTGTGTCTCTCCCAGCACAATGCCAATATCCGCGGTCATGCCCTCCATGGAGCCAATGCAATCCACTTCACCCGAAAACGGAATATCCAGATTCAGATATTGCAACGGCATCTGCTCCTCCGCACGATAAATCAGGAATACCTCCAGCTCCCCATGGATTCCTATTTTGTTATCCAATGGCTTTGTTTCAACTTCATTTACCGTAACCGAATGCCAGATTAACCTCCTTATATTCGGCTTGTTCTGCGGAATAGAAACCGCTTCCCTTACGCGGAACACATCCTTCTGGTCGCAGACAGTGCGGGTGTACGGAAGCTTTTTATACATACATTGAATATTTTCTCCGTTTTCAATTCCGTCTGCTCCCTCTACAACATCCTGCTCCGTTACCTCTATCTTAATCTGAATCAGACCTTTTACCGCTATCTTTCTGGAGTGTATCATGGAAATCGTCAAATCCTCCATGTCACAGCTTACGGTGGTATCATAGGATGGAAGCAAATCATCCACCTGTATGGTTTCTTCAAACGGAACACTCCCCTCCATAGCATCCATTTCTCCCTCTGCCTTTGCCACAGAGTAAAGAAGCTTATATGCAACATGTCCCTTGACCTGTATTCGGTCTACCATTGGTTCTGTAGCATCAATGACCGCCTGCCCCTGACTGATAATAATTTTATCTATATCCTGCCGACTGTCCGATACATTATAATCTTCATCTATTGTAAGCTGCATTAGCTTTGACACTTTGTGATTGTTGGTCCGGATTTCCTTCTTCACTAACTGCATATTTTCTACCCCTTTCCTATCTTGTGGGTCACTGCACCACAAATCATTCCTTTACGCTGATACTATTCTATGAATCGTTCACTAAAATATTCCTTAATAACTATTTTCAAGCGGTTGATATATGACCGGAAGATTTTGATTTTCACATTTCACAGCTACATATGGGTATGTAATTCCCATATCCATACTCCCCTCTATATCCGCACCTATCAGATTCGTATCAATATAGACCGCATCTTCGGTTCGGCATAACGCATTCACCGTCACACAACAGTTTCCTCTCTTCTGCGGTCCATAGCCAACCACAATATACATATATTCGCGGGTAGAAAATGTCAGCTTGAACGGAGCATCCTTTTTTTCCTCAATAATTTCTACCAGCTCCTTTGGCAGACGGTCCTCTTCACACACAGTAAAATCCAATGCAACCGCGGTGTCCTCAGAAGAAGTCTTCTGCCCTTCCGGACTGCAGCCACTCAGAATCGGCATCACGCCTATTGCCAGACAAAGGCACAAAAAAAGAATCCCAATAATTTGCTTCCACGTCAAGGCATTTATGTCCTCTCGTTTTTTACAAATATATGCGATTCCTTATTTATCTACTACTTTATTTGCCCTATTTACTTCATTTACATCTGATGACGGACAATCTTATATTCATCCCCCTGCTGATAATATGGGCAATCCCGATAATTCCCGCTTAAAAACCGGCTCATTTCGTCTTCATCCAGTTCCATTAAACAGGTATAGCATTCATAGTCCTCATCATATTCATAATTCATACAGTTATCACACAAATCTGCCATAAATGAAATCTCTCCTTAATCAAATGTACCGCTGCACCAGCACCGCATACTTTCCCTTCTGTGTCTCATGCTGAATCCCCTGAAATATAAATTTACCGTATCCTCTCACCGCAACTGCATCACCCATATCCGGTGTTCCGCTGTTATTTTCCATAATCCGCCCATTCAGCAGAATGAATTTCCTACGAAACAGCTCCAATGCCTGACTGCGTGATAATCGGTACAGTTTGGCTATAATTGCATCCAGCCGAATAGATGATACCGTCAATATCTCCGCCTCTAAGTGCGGCTTAACCTCCTCCGGCATCTCTTCAATTATCTGACATTTCATATGCGTATGCTTCACTTGCTTCAGATTCTCAAGAATAAATTCGGCAATCCGCTCTACTACAAACACATATGCAACCTTATCCTTCACAACAATATCTCCAACGGTATCCCGCTCAATTCCCAGATTCATAATTGCTCCAAGAAAATCTCTGTGATTTAACTCGTCCGCAAATTTCTTAAGCAACGGCTCCACACGAAGAATCTGAATCGGAAACGGAATCTCATATCCCAAATCCTCTGCATTTCCAAATCGTATCATTTCCCGTTCACAGCCTTCCGCACCGCCCCACAGCGAAATCTCCGCTTCATTCACTACAGAATATACCAATGCGGCATCCGATGGGGATAGAAAATCCGTAAAATAAAATGTACTGTTTTGATAACTCTGCTCTGCCAGCTCCGAAAAACGCTTTATGAGCTGCTGTTCATCCATTCCTGCCATGCCTCTTGTTCCTTTTCCTTATTCGTGTACATATGTGAAGAACTGATTTCCCTGTTCGGCAAATGTATTCTCAATCAGATACCGTTCCTCCCGATGCTCCTCACCTGTTACCGGATTATAATACCGGATAGTTGCTGAATTATAGCTGATAATCAACACATAGGTGTCCGCATCCAGCTTCGCGATTACCGGTGCTCCCTGACATAAATAGAACAGTGCATTATCTACATCACAGCCAACCAGATTCACACCGGTCTTTCCAAGATAGCGTTCCAGTACATCATCCGGATTGCCTGATAAGTCCATGGCTTCCGGCAATTCCACATCTTCATATTGTAAAATAATCTCAACGCACTCCTGCAAGGAATCCGCCGGAGATTCGCAGGTTGTCTCTTGTATTTCGTCTGCCACTCCTGCATATTCTAATAATCCGCTAATCTTCCAGATACAATTTCCGTTGCTGTCCAATGCCAGACCGCCTGCTTCATTTGCCGCCAATACCGCCTGTCTTGCAGAAGAATAAGAGCCTTGCATACCGCCTTGCGCGTACACATAATACCGCCCTGATTTTTCACCACTGTCAACTGCAATCGTTTTGTTTGTATCCTCAATTACTTCCTTTGTAATAATTAATTGCGGAATAGAGGTTACATACATATAGTTCGGGAATATCATATAGAGCTGATTATATCCGTCATAGGTATATTGATAGCTCACCTGGATTCCCTGCTCGTCTGCCTCCTTAAAGGTAATGAAGTCATCGGTTTCCTCAATATAATTATCTCCGGACTTGGTTGCCCGGTCCAGATAAATTACCTGATTAACCGGATGGGCATTCATAACATATACACCGGACTTTGAGTATTCCTTTACAACTTCATTTTCCAGAGTTGTTATTTTCAAGGTATGCATCGGGAAAATGCTGCTGCCGTCTGTATTCAGCACCACATCCGATTCATTTGCAAGACCATATACCAAATCATTTTCTATGAAGCCCAGTGCCTTTATCCGTTGTCCGCTTCCGGCATCTATTGTATGCTCCTCATAGGTCTCAAGATTCAAAATGGTCAACTGTGTACTGTCTCTATCAATCGTTGCATTCGGATATGCCAATAAGAACTCACTTCCGGAAACTGCCAAATATTCCTTCGGAATCTCATGAATCACATAACTGGATTCCTTCGTTTCCAAATCTATTTTCATGACATTGTTTCCCAACAGATAGAAAAATTCTCCCTGTTCATTTAAATACGTCAGCTTTGACGCATCTTCCTTCAAAATCTCATACGGTTCATCACAGCTTAAGAACAAAACCTCCTCCAGCTTACTGGTGGCAGCCACAAAACGATACACCGCAATACCGTTTTCACCCTCATGCTGTCCCCGATTCATATATCCATATACCGTAAACACAATATTGCCGTCATCATCCAGCTTCACAATATTAATTCCATGCTGGTCATATGCAGTCCGGACATCCGTCGGTGTATCCTGCCAGAATGCAAACACCTTCGTAATTCTTGTGTTGGAATAATCATAATACCAAAGCTGTCCTTCTTTTACAAAGGCCACCTTCTCATTTTCATCACTGACCTGATACTGGAATTTATCAATATCTGCAATTCCGAAAAAGAACCAGTTCTTCACGGTATTAACATTAAAACGGTCAAAAATGCTCTCTACCGAGCGGTCATAATCCATCAGATAAATCGTAGAGGCATCCACATAACGTACCCGGTATTCCTCCGACACATTAAAGTATTGTGCATTCTCTACATCACCGGATATGGCAACATACTTTAACTCTATGGTTGCATTATTCTGATCCATATCCTTAATGGTTGGTATCATTTGCGAAATTCTCATCGTAGACAGATTCGCCCATGTTATCGTTTCATAATTAGAATGAATATCAATATGTGCAAGATTTTCATTCTCCCCTGTATCATTTGGTTCAATGTACTTAGAAATCGCAGAATTGCTCTCCTTATCAAAGGTTGCCTCATGAAAATCCATAACAAACTTCAAGAACTGATTGGTATGCAATTCATCAGACGGAATTAATCTTGTATAATATTTTACTTCCTTGCCGTCCTTCAACTTCAGACACGCAATAAATGTATACTCCTGTAGCTCTGTCAGATTCATTCGCAGCTTCGTGGTTGCATAAAACGAACCTTCATTCTTTTCCAAATCATCCACAGAACCATTCTCAATCAGAGAGCTTCCGTCCACAGTTCGCACTTCATACCCTACAGAATCAATATCAACACCAACATCCTCAATTCGAAACTGAACCGTCTGATTCGTCCCAATCGGGGTAATCGAATCGTGAAACAACGCTACATCAATGGAGGAGGTGTAGCCATGCAGACAGTTCACCTCATCCTCTCCCACTTCCATATACACCAATGGCAGAGTCGGCTGATCCATCTCAGCAGTCACCTCATCCATTCCTGCATTATCCCATTTATTTACAAGAAAGACTGTTGCCAGAAATACCGCTGTCAGTACAACAATCCTTACTATTATATTCTTCATCTTACTGTTGCTCCTGTTATATGCCTTACCTTCTACCAGAATCTTCGTCTTCTCTGACGATACCTGCATCTTCTGACATGATATTCATTGCATATCAGAATTAGACACAATTGCATAAATGGTGCGTCCGGTCTTGGCGGTCCGCTTTCTCTTCCCTTCATTCTGGTATATACTTCTTCTGCCATACGATACATCGTAACTGCATCCGGTTGTTCATCAAACATAGGACTTCCTTCGTATTCCAACTGGTCGCACAGGTCTTCCACCATTGCCGCTACAAAGCGTGCTTCCCTTGGATACATCCGTTTCATTTTTTCATAATCCCTTGCGGCATCTTCTTCTGATAATTCCAATGCCTCCAAATTCCATTCGCCCGGTAACGGACTTCGGACTGCCTGTTCCAAATATTCACTGAAGTTGCTCATAATCCAACCTCCTGCTCCTGTCGCACACTTACAAATGTATGATATTATATGCGATTTTTTTCATTTGTTGCAGGAAGAACAGAAGAAGCACCCGAACTTCAGGTGCTTCTTCAACCTTAATTCAGTTAGTCATCACCAAAACAGATTCCCAACATTTTTGCATTTTTCACAATGCTGTCATCCGGTGACACATATTTTAATTTTCCGGCTGATTCGGATAACGGTATAGAAGTAACCTCATTATCCTTTAATACGACCAGTTCTCCATATTTTCCTTCCTTAATCAGCTCTGCTGCCTTCGCTCCAAATCGGCTGGAAAGTACACGATCATACGGACATGGACTACCACCACGCTGTGTATGTCCCGGAACGGTAACACGAACCTCCTGTCCTCCGCAAGCCTTAATCTGGTCTGCAATTTCATATGCAACAGACGGATACTTTGGATTTGCCAGCAATGCCTTACGCTCTTTCTTCGGTAACGCTGCTACTTCCTTTGATATTGCACCCTCTGCAACTGCAAGAATTGAAAACTTCTTTCCCTGCTGTGCTCGTTTATCCAAGGCTGCACATACACTCTTAATATCATATGGAATCTCAGGAATCAATATAATATCTGCTCCTCCGGCAATTCCGGCATGCAGGGTAATCCAGCCTACCTTGTGTCCCATAATTTCCACAATAAATACTCTGCCATGAGAAGCAGCTGTTGTATGAATACAATCAATGGCTGTTGTTGCAATATCTACCGCACTCTGGAAACCAAAGGTCATATCCGTTCCCCACAAATCATTGTCAATGGTCTTTGGAAGTCCGATTACATTTAATCCTTCCTCGCTAAGCAGATTGGCAGTCTTTTGAGAACCGTTTCCGCCTAATACCACTAAGCAATCCAGCTTCAGCTTCTTATAGGTATCCTTCATAGCCTTTACTTTGTCCAGACCATCTGCATCCGGCTCCCGCATCAGCTTGAACGGTTGTCTGGAGCTTCCCAGAATCGTACCACCCTTTGTCAGAATCCCCGAAAAGTCATCTGCCTTCAGCTTTTTGTAATTTCCATACATCAGACCCTTATAGCCTTCCAGAAATCCATAAATCTCTACTTCCTTAAAAGAACCATACAGCCCCTTTACTACACCTCTCATTGTCGCATTCAAAGCCTGACAATCACCACCACTGGTTAACATACCAATTCTCTTCATTGCGTCACCTTCTCTTTCTTGCGTTATTTTATAGGTAAACTCTGCCTTCCAATGCACGAAGCAGAGTCACTTCATCAATACATTCCAGTTCCCCACCAATCGGAACCCCGCTGGCAATACGGCTTACCTTGATGCCCGACGGTTTTACCAATTTGCTGATATACATTGCGGTTGCTTCTCCCGGCACATCCGAGTTCGTAGCTATAATCAGCTCCTCCACATCCTCAGACTGCAATCGTTTCAGCAGCTCCTTTAATTTAATATCCTCCGGTCCTTTTCCCATTGCAGGGTCTAATGCCCCATGCAGGACATGATAAATTCCATTATAACGTCCGGTTCTTTCATATGCTGCCAAATCTCTGGTATCCTCCACAACCATAATGGTTTTATGGTCCCGATTTGCCGATGCACAGATTGGACATATCTCCTTATCGGTCAAGGTATAACAGCTCTTACAATATTTTACATTCTTTCGTGTATTGTGTATCGTATTGGCTAATTGCTCTACCTGCTCCATCGGCATATCAATAATATGGAATGCCAGTCGCTGTGCTGACTTTCCCCCAATTCCCGGAAGTCTGGATAGCTGTTCAATTAGCTGTGTAATTTCTGTACTATAATAATTCATGATCTAGAATGGAAAGCCTCCCATTCCACCCATATTACCGGTGATTCTGGACATCTGCTGGTTTGAATCCTCTTCCTGAGCACGCAACGCTTCATTGGTTGCTGCCATAATCAAATCCTGAAGCATTTCAATGTCATCCTTATCTACCACTTCTTCATCTAATTCAATCGATACTATTTCCTTCTTACCGCTAACCACTACCTTTACAACTCCGCCGCCGGCTGTTGCTTCATAGGTCTTTTCCTCTAATTCCTTGGTTGCCTCCTCCATCTGCTTTTGCATCTTCTGTGCCTGCTTCATCAGATTGTTCATGTTTCCCGGCATCATTCCTCCCGGATAACCACCACGCTTTGCCATTTTCCTATCCTCCTAATTATCATCATATTCCACAGGAATATTCATTTCTTTAAATATATCCATTCGAACCAACTCCTGTTGCCCCGAATTACCTGCTGATTTTCTACGAAATTCTACATGCACCTGCCGATTCACTGTTTCTGCAAATGCATTCTCCAACGCCTCCCGGTCTGCTTCATTATTCATTAACAGGCCCTGATTCGTTTCATCCAATAATACAACAATGGTTTGATGTTCCTTATTAATCCGCATATCCGCCATCCGCAGCAGATTTGCTAATGCAGGCTCCAGCTTCTCAAAAACCTGATTCCTCTTACCGGCAATTTCCTGTAATTCCTGTATCGTTGCCTCCGGAAGTGTCTTCTTTAAATCTTCCAGTGTTTCTTCCTGACTGCTGACAGGCTCTACCGGAGCAGCTACTCTTTGAATTATCGGCTGCTTTGCAGATTCCATGCACGCATCAACCTTTTTGGATAAATCTTCCATCCGTTGTAAAATGGAATCATAATTTCGTTCCATTTCCGGCACACACAGCTTAATCACTGCAAGCTCTAATACCACCCGCTTCTGACTGGCATATTTAATCGAACCGGATAATTCCGAAAAGATTCGAATATAACGCATTAATGCTTCTAACGAAATCTCTTGGGCAACCAGCTTCATGTTCTCTAAGGTATCCTTTGAGAAGTCCAACTTCGTAATACCGTCTACCGAGCTTTTAATTAGCAGCAGATTTCTCATAAACCATGTAAAGTCTGTTACAAACTGCCCCAGCTCTCTTCCCTGCCAGATAATTTCGTCTATCAAATCTACTGCCTGTGTTACCTGCTTCGCTTCTACCGCACGAATCAGGCGAACAAATACATCCAGGTCAACCGCTCCCAGAACATCCAGGCATTTCTCATATGTGAGCGTTTCTCCCAGATAGAAGGCGATACACTGGTCCAACAGGCTTAATGCATCTCTCATGGAACCGTCTGCTACCTTCGCAATATAATCAATTGCCCGCTTCTCTACCTCTTGTCCCTCTCGCTGCATCAAATCTTCCAGTCTGTCGGAAATGGTTTCCATCGAAATTCTCCGAAAATCATATCTCTGACACCGGGACAAAATTGTAATCGGTATCTTATGTGCCTCTGTTGTTGCCAGTATGAATATTACATAAGAGGGCGGCTCCTCCAATGTCTTCAGCAATGCATTAAATGCACCGATTGACAACATATGCACCTCATCAATAATATATACTTTATATCTTCCCTCTGTAGGGGAATACTGTACTTCATCCCTTATTTCCCGGATATTATCCACGCCATTGTTGGATGCGGCATCTATTTCTATTACATTCATGGAGCTTCCCTCTGCAATTGCCTTACAGCTTGGACATTCTCCACAGGGACTTCCGTTTTGCGGATGTTCACAGTTCACAGCCTTTGCAAACAGCTTTGCTACGGTTGTCTTTCCGGTTCCACGCGTTCCGCAAAACAAATATGCGTGACCGATTCTGTCATGTGTCAACTGATTTTTCAGAGTTGTAACTATATGCTCCTGTCCCTTTACTTCTTCAAATGTGTCCGGTCTCCATTTCCGGTACAACGCCATATATGACATAATTCACACCCTGCTCTTCTTAGTATTGAAAATGAAACATCTGGTCTAACATTCTCAGGTTCTTAAAATTTCCCTTTGCAGTTATCTCACCTGCCATAAAAGCCCTTTGAAATGTATTCTTTCCACTTACAATAGCTCTTAATACCTTGGTTTCTGTTTTCATTACCACATCTGCCGTTGTATCATCACTATACCAGCATTTCACATAATCCGGCGTAACTTCTATGGACAATCTTGATTCAAGGTCTGATATTAAAATAATATACTTTGCACTAAAGTCCGGCTGCGGATAATAGTTGGTTCGAAATTCCCGTATAAATTCTCCTTCTTTTTCCTCTTTTTCTTCCGGTTCGTCATCACCAAGCATATTCTTAAACATTGCAGATAATTCTTCAATATCCTTCTTCTGCTTCTTCACATAGGTATCATCCGAAACAAACCTTGACAACTGTTCGCTTTCCTGCGGAGTTAAGTCAATCGTCTTTGTCTTTGATACTGTCTCACAAACTGCAACATTACTGTTCGGGAAAATCGGCACTGTCTGATGAATTGCCCGATACAAATCCTCTGCCTTCTTTTCAATGATTCCACGATATTCTGCGGATAATTCAAATTCTGTATGATTCTCCACATAAGCAGTCAATCCATTCATCACTCTGCCGCCCAGTGTTTCCCATGCCTTTACAAGAGAGGTCTCTGCATCCCGCTCTCCATACGTTGTAGCCATTACTACCGGAAGCATATATACACTCTTTATTTTCTCTTTATCTCCATATAGCCAGCACATATCCAAAAATTGCTGCATATAGCCGCCAATTCCATACCATTCCAAAGAAACTGCCAGAATTACTCCGTCCGCATCCTTAAGGGTTGCCGGTAACGTAGCAATGGCATTCTTCTCTTCATATAGATTATACCGTCTTACATCTACACGAAGCTCCTCCAGTACCTCTGTTATTTTTCCGATTACATATAAGGTTGGATCTTCAATTAATCCACGTCCACCATAATAAATATTGATTTTCACCGTTGTCTCCTCTTATCGTTGGTTTCAAAACCTGTCATTGCGAACTTATCCATAATTATTATAGCGGATGGGCGGTATAAAAGCAACGGTTCTGGTTATTTTATAGTTATTTTCTGACTACCTTCTGACTATTTTTTGACTATTTTCTAATTATCGTATGCTTGTATTTTATATGTCACTATATATTCACTTTGAGCAATACCGATAACATCCCCTTCCCGGATTTCTACAGGCATATCAATCTCCAGCCGTTGCGTATTCAGAAAGGTTCCGTTTGTTGACCCTACATCCGTAATAAATAGTTTTGTATCTTGAAGAAATATTTGCAAATGCTTTCGACTAACACCTTCATCCGCAAGGATGTAATCTGCTTCTTCCGGTTTTCTGCCTAAAACTGCGGGTAAATGGGTTAATTCAATTTTCTGCATTCCGTTTTTTTCTGTCAGGCACCAGATTCCGTTTTCATATATATCGGTGTTCCTTCGCCTCCTGCTCCGAAGCATACTGTAGCCCATAATAATTCCGATAATCCAGAATAAAATGATAACCTTTAAATCATTTTCCCGATGAGTCAGAAACAGAAATCGAAATCCATAAATCATCCCTCCCAATATAGAAATAATCGTCAACCCACCATAGATATATACAGATGCAGGATAGGTATGATGTTTTGTCAGCCATGAAGTATGACCGGTTGTTTGGGCTGTCTGGTCTATTGGGGTTGTTTCGGTTTTTTCCATTATCTCTTCTTTTTCTATTTGCTGCCGTCGCTTTGATATTAATTGCTTAAATATTGACCGCTTTGACATTGGATTTTTTGATACGGATTGCTTTGACATTAATTGTCTTGGCATTGACTGCTTTGGTATTGGTTGCCTTTTCATTGGCTCTTTTGTGAATGTTTCTTTTATGATTGGTTCTTTTTCTGTCTCTTGTGGTGGTTGAAGTTCCTTAACTTCATCCATATGTTCCGAAAAGCATTTCCAAATAGCATCTGCCTCTATATTTCCTCTTTGAAGCATACAGTATAATCTATAAATAAACAAAACTGCTCCCGAATCCCGATGGTCGGTATGCTTCATGCAAAATTCCGCCAATAGCAGCAACTGTTCCCGAAATTCTCCTGTAGGTTCAGGATAATAGCAAAAATGAAATTCCTCCTTTTCCGATTGATAGAACAGCCATTCCGGACGAAGCAAAATGCCCTCCGGCGGCAATAAATATTCACTTATTTCCTCATAACAGGTAAGTACTGCCTGAAAAAGCGGCTTTAAGTCCTTTTCTTGCAGCTCCCGCCTTTCTGTCATTTGCTGCAATGAGTACATACCGCTGATTTCATAACTGAGATTAACGCTTCCCTGCCTGCACTGTAGTTCTATCGGAAGTAAGCCTTTTCCCTGATAATGCAGCAACATATTTGCTTCAAAGGCATCCATTTCCATCTGTTCTGTTCCAAATACAAGATATTGGTGAAGTCCCTCCGTCTGAATCCATGTCTTCAAATATCTGCCACCTCCTTATCTGTGTCTCTATGAAAGACCTTCGAACCACTACTGTTTCCTCTGATATAATGGGGTATCCTTTTACCAGCTCTAACTGTGCGGTTTCTTCATAGGTTTTGTTTCCTGCTCCCCACTCGTCTGCATGACAAAGCATTAGATTGGAATGTACCTGTGCCTGCTGTAACACTGACAAAAGCATCGTTATAATCAGAACCAGTATCATTAACACCACCGGCATGATGAGTGTCACTTCTACTGTAGCACTGCCATTGTTTGTTCTAAGCTTTTTCATATTACCCCTCCCCCTTTTTATCTTTTATATCCTTTATAACTTTTTATATCTTATTGCATTTTACATTATATCCGATTGCATTTTATTGTCCGCAGCGGCTACAAGCCCCATATCCAATTGCTTCACTAAGCGGAACCCTTCGCACAGTTCTTTTTAGTCCACTGCACTGTCGGGATGTATGATAACAATTTCCGGTATCTGTCACATAATAAATGCCGGTTGCAGCTTCTTCTCCGCAATATTCACAAGGTATCAGATATTTATAGGTTGTCTGTAGTCCCAGCATGGATACCGGATGTACGGATAACAGTAAATGTGTGCAGCTTCTTGAACAATGATAGACCGAACTATATTCTGCCAGATATACATATCGTTCAGAGTCAGATGCAGGACTTAACAACTGATACCCTGTATATGCTTTTTGTCTTACCTGCACCTTTATTTCTTTTTGAAGTGCCTGCATCCATGGAATCGGAACTTGTATTCGATATTTCACCTGTATACATACAAAGTCTTCTTCATCCATTCTTACGGATGGCAAAACCCGGATACCATTTTTACCGTTTACTACATATTGCTCGATTCGTTTATTTTCCGATAATTGACTCCGTATCAACCACTCTGCTGCTATTTCCTTTCCAATATCCCATTCACTCTCTTGTGTCAGATATGCCTTTTCCGCCAATTCTTCCGCCGCGTTCATGGTTGCGTGATATACTTGATTTTCTAATATATAAAGCTGTCCCATAGAATAGACTGCCCAGAATGCTGCCAACAATATCGGCATAATACATACTGCTTCTATGGTTGCCGTTCCCCGGTGATTATGAAGCGTATTCCGAAGGGTATTTTGAACTGCATACTTACCGAAATGGGGGACATTTTCATCCTTCTGCCAAGAACAAAAGAAATAATAGAAACGTAACATCCAGAACTTCAGAATCATGATTGGAGTCTTGCTTTGGTGAGCGATTATATTTTTTTGATACTTGTTATTCTGTTCTGTTTTAATAGATGAATATATCTGATTGAAGTCTTTGCGGCAGCTCTTCCGAAAATCATTTCTTTGATAAGTATGCATTTCAAAACACCCCCTTTTTTATTTATTTTGCCAAATAACCACCTGTCTCCTGCATATTCCACACCCGGTCAGATTCCTGTGTCTGAAGCTGAATCGTAAATTCATCCATGCAGTTTTTTATGTAAAATTCCGGAATGGTTTTCTGAATATTTAACTGAATTACATCCAGCATTCTATAATATTTTCTGTCGGAATCCGGCATCGTTGCAAGCAATAGCATCATGTATTGTTCATAATTCATGCCTGCCTCGCCACTCTCGTTATCCTCTGACACTGCTTGTGATTCCAGCTCCTTTAATCCGTTTAAGGACAGCTTCCAATTCGTCTCATTCTTTTGCAGCGGAACGGTTTTTCCTGCAAATAATTCTTTTACCTCCAGCAGGCTTTCTCCATATGCCCAACAACCAAGAAATACATAGGATACCGGCTCGGCAAGCTCCGGCACACCAAGCGGTGTCAGTATTAAGGTTGCCATAATTAATGCCTCCTCTTTCATCGCACTGTCCGTAAATGCATATGCCCCATTGGGAATCATTCGTAACAGGCATAATCTTCTGGCTATCATTGTCAGGTTATCATAATCTGATTCCTGCCCCATGATTAAATACTCTATTTCATATTGAAATGCATGGGCTTCTGTATCTTTTTCTTTCCCCATATATGCAAAGGTATCCATTGCATAAGCAATTCCGTATACCTCTGACAGTCCTTGGATACCTCCTTTTCCGGATTCTTGTAATATCTCCTCTAAGTTCCAGTCCGACAAGCTGTTTGCGTTTACAAGGTCTATTTCCGGATTCCATTCCTGCCAAGACGTATCCGCTTTCTGAGATGCCGAAGGAGTCTCTGCTAGGTTTATCATTTCCTTTGACACATCTGCCACCTGCTCCGGCATAACAATTTCTAAAAGCGGGCTGCCGTTTAACTGTCGTATTGCTTCTCTGGGGTCTACTATACTGCCGTCTTCCGTCAGATTCATTGCCAGCAGCTCCTCCATAGATATTTCCTCTGCACCGGCACCCGCCCCTACAGATAAATCCTCCATTGCCGCATTTTCTCGTATGGATAACGCTTCTTCCAGCCCAAGTGCCTGTATCATTTTACCCGTTACGGGTCCATCTGCGGTAATTGCTTCCTCTCCGGAATCTCCGCTTAAGGTCCTTGTCCGCTCTGATAATACATCCACCCCTGTCATAAACTGTTCCTGCTGACCATCTTCTGTTTCTGTATTTTCTGACGGTATCAACTGCTCTGCAAGTAAAGCCGGTGCTTTTATCGACATATAATCCTCTATCTGACGGTGAAAGTCATATAAATCATTTTCTATAAGCGTTTGCGGATTTACCATTGCAACCTCCGATAATCGATATTGATACCATCCTTTTGCCGGATTCAAATTATAATCCAAATAATCTGTTATCCGCTGTTCCATGTATCCCTCACCACGTCCGTAATAAGTTGCATCCACCGCCAGAAGATGATACCGTCGAAATAAATCCGGCTGATAATCTGCCTGTATACCTGCAACTGCTCCATGCAAGGCTTGTCTGCACTTTGCTTTTCCCTCCCAGATACGAATCCCCTGTAAAACCGTTATAATCAATATCAGCATAACTCCTATGATTGCACACAAATATACCGATATTTGACCTTGGTTTGCAGTTTTCATATCCTTCCCTCCTTTTCTTTTACTTATAAACACTGGATGCATCCTTATTAATTGCTTTCCATATCTTATTTACTAATTGTGTAATCTGGTCCTGAAAGATAATAACCATCGCAATCAGAACCACGATAATCAACAATACCTCTACAACTCCCATTCCATCCTCTGAATGCTCTCCTATTAAAAAATCCCGAATTTCATTCATACGCGTTCTCCTTTCTTTTACTATAATGCGACATTCAAAACCGCAGGTCCTACCACCAGTATCATAGAAATAACCATTAATATAATCATCGGGAACAGAAGCTTTGTGCCTGCCTCCTCTCCGTATTTTTTTGCCTGCTCCTTTCGCTGTTCAAATGCTGCATGCTGTTCCTGTTCCAGTTGCAACGTAAGATTACTGCTTCCCTTTTGAATCTGCTGTGCCAATAACGTAGTCAATCGTATATAAGACAGCAATCCTGTTCTTCTTCCCATATTCAAATATGCCTGCCCCTGTGAAATTCCGGCGTGCATTTCATTTTGCATAATTAGCAGATTTCGGTATAATGCCCCTTTTACCTCCGGTCTTTTTTCATACTGTAGCAAGATTCGTTCAAAAGCACCCTTTATGGTAGTTCCGGCACCGATATACAATAAAATCTGATTTACCATACCTGCATATTCCCGCTGCAATTCCTTTTGTTGCCGTTTTCGCTGTGTCTGCAAGTTTTCCTGCTGCCGAAGCCATAGTAATACAGCCATTCCGATTCCCATGATAATCAATATTATTCCGCGGGAAGCAATCGATGATTTTAACCGAAGTTTCACTCCTTGTAATTGCGTTGGGATTGTAAACTCTTTTTCATACACATGTTCCTGTGCAATACTTGTTAGTTCTGCCAAAAGCTCCTGCCGTTGAATATCGGCTTCTGTTAATTCCTTCGGATAAATGATTAATCTGTACTCTTTACTTCTTTGAACCTCCTCGTACTGCAATTCTGCCTTTAGGTTTACAACCTGTACCTCTGTAAGTCCTTCATTATGTACCACTCCTTTTTCATCCAATATTTCATAATTATCACTACTCCATCGAACTGTAATTCCGCTTTCCGGCACATTGGTTATCAGGTTTAAATCGGTCTGAATCTGTTCTGCCTGTGCATTACTTCCCAGCATGGTCTTTTCCAGATATTGAAATGCAGCTTGAAATACCGATTCCAGCTCCGCCTCCCTATACTGTACCGCCTCCAATATTAAGGGCAGCTCCTGCCAGTTATCATTGGTATCTTGATAACGTATGGTATAGGTGGTTTCTTCTTCCCCGTAAGAATTCCGAACTACAGTCAATTCGTTTTTCTCTTTTCCTGCATCTGCTAAAAGAAGAATACCGCCCAGAAGAAGCCCGGCAATTGCGACTGCTAAGGATTTTTTTAGATTGCTGATATAATAATGCTTTACTGCCGCTTCGATTTCCTGACTATTTCCGGCGTAGAGCCAAGCCATTTGCTTATACACTCTGCCATAGGAAAACCACCCTTGCTTCTGAATGCAGGCATATAGTTTTTCCATTAATCCATTCATGTTCCCTCCTTTTGGTGACACTTTAAATTCTGCTTCCTTATACCTGAATACAAACGATTCGGTTTCCCCAATATGCGGCAATTCCGGTTCCCACCAGACATATTGTCATTATCAGAATGCCCAACCAATTATGATACAGCGTTTCCAGATAGACCGGATTTGTAAGCTTCAGGTATAGAACCATGACAAACGGCATGGCACACATAATCTTTTGTTCCAGTTTTTTACCGGATAGGATTGTCTGGATTTCCTGTTCCACTTCAATCTTTTCCGTAATCGTTACTGCGGTCTGTTCCATCATATGAACCAGATTTCCACCTGTCCGTTTTGCCGTACGAAGCACTTCTGCAAAGCCGATAATCTCTTCCAGTTGTGTCTGCTCCGCAAATTCGCTTACCGCTGTTTCCAACGGAATATGCAACTGCATCTTCCTGCTTACTGCCTGTATCATTGTCAGCAATACACCTTTCTCATACAATAGCTCCATATCCTTCTCTGCTGCTATCCATGCATGCTCCATAGAATATCCTGCTTTCAAATTGCCGGATAGTGAATATAAAAGCTCCTTAAACTCCATTAACATTTTTTGCTGTTGAATTTGCTTTTTGTAATCTCGATATAACCGAAGGAACATAATATTACAAGGAAGCAGGCAGACACCACCTATCCACGAATCATAGAACAAATAACCAATTCCCATACTAATCAATATTCCTGCCAATATCACCAGACCATACTCTGCCCGAATATAAGGCTTGATACGTTTCCAGACATCCGGCATTCTTAAGCTTTTCTTCATGAATCACCTTACCCCTTCGTTCCCATATGTCCTTGCTTTCTGTATATTGAAATAACGGATGCAGACTTATCTCGCCCTCCCTTATACCGTTTACCTCTGATATTTCCAATACCTTACGACTTCCGTCCGGTAGCCGTCCAATATGAATCACAATATCAATTGCAGAAGCTATCTGTTGTCGTATTGCCATTAGCGGCAGCTCCATTCCCATAAGCACCATGGTTTCTAACCGATACAGCATATCTATCGGCGAATTAGCGTGTCCGGTAGATAAGGAACCGCTATGTCCGGTATTCATTGCCTGTAGCATATCCACCGCTTCTGCTCCACGCACTTCTCCTACTATAATTCGCGAGGGCCGCATTCGAAGTGAAGTCCGAATCAATTCCCGGATACTGATTTCGTTTTTTCCTTCCATATTTGCATTTCGAACCTCCATACGTACCAGATTGGGAATTTCCTGAAGCTGTAGCTCGGCAGAATCTTCAATCGTAATAATTCGCTCATCCTTTGGGATAAAATTACTTAATGCATTCAAAAAAGTTGTCTTACCGGAACCGGTACCGCCGGATATTAATATGTTATAGCGACTGATTACCAACAACCGTAATACCTCCGTTATTTCACCTGACAGCATTCCAAATCCGGATAAATCCTCCATGGAATAGGTCTTTTCGGGAAATCTGCGGATTGTTAATACCGCTCCGTCTAACGCTATCGGCGGCAAAACGATATTTACTCTGGAGCCATCGGGTAATCTGGCATCTACAATAGGCGAACTTTCATTTACAATTCGATTACAGCCTGCCACTATCTGTTGTATAACATCCATATACTTTTCTTCCGAGACAAAGCCTCGTTCCCAGCGTTCCAGCTTGCCCTGCCGCTCAACAAATACGGTATGATACCCATTTACCATGATTTCTGTAATATCCTTATCCTGAAGCAGCTCCTCCAGACAATCGTATCCCCGAATTGCATGAAAAACCCGTTTCCGAATTTGTATCTGCACACGTAAAGGAAGATATTCTTTCTTTCCTCTTTCAACAATTGCCTTATCGATAGCTTTCAAAATCTCTGTATCGGGAAGCTCTGTCATCCCATCGAATGTATTCTGTATCTGAATCTCCAGTTTCCTGCATATTTGCTCCAGCTCCATGCTTCCACTCTCCTGTTTCATTAAACGACGGCAAAGTTCCTTGTCTGCGTTGTCGTTCCGCTTTTTCTGCCTGTTCCTCAAGGTTGATTTGATTAAATGTCACTGATACCGGATAACATTTCTGATATAATTCCTTCCAACACCCCTGTCGCATTAATTGGCGAATAAAGGTCTCCTGCTTTTTGAGGCATTCCGCTTCTTCCGGAATCGGAATATAAATACCGTCAAATTCCATCAGTGTATCTAATTCTAATAAGCTGGCAATGCCAATATCCGCAACCAAATAGTCATAAACACCTTCCTCTTGTATCGTCTGAAAAAACCAATGAATATCTTCGTGCGTCAATTCCCGCAATTGCTGATAATCTCCTGCACTTTTAACCACATCATAACCGTCTGTCTGCTGTGCCAGTTTCTTTACGATTTCGGATATAGATTCTGTCCGCTGCTTGATGTAGTATAATAATTCTTCCATTGCCAGCCCTTCGTCCCATTCCTCTGCAAAGGTTTCCCAACCGAGATAAAGACAGCCGCCTGCTGCTATATCCCGCACTCTTGTATGGCATAAAGCATGTGCCAGTCTTGTTACTCCGCATCTGCCTATCGGTGAATAAACTGCCAGACAGGATACGGTTTTGTTGACCGGTACATTTTCCTGCTTGGTCTGTAGCAGCTTTATCATTTGTCGGACATAGGAAGCTGCTGATAAATATCGTTCCATTTTATGTCCCTGACCTAAAACCTGCTCTGGTTCCTGCCCGCTGTTCACCAGCCAAAGCACCGTTTTCCCATTTACACATTCCTGAAAGGTCGGCTCTGTATATCCGCTTACAATCAAATCAACCGAATGCTCCTGTATATAATCCATTGCAGCCTGCATCTCTGTAAATGCCATTGCTACCATCGGTATCCGGGCATTCCGATTAATATAATCCATAAACGGAACTACAAATTTTTCTTCCTCATCACACAGAACTATGCGATAGTTCTTCAATTACCACTTCACCTCCTAAGCAACCAGTAAACGTAGCCCATTATAATAGCAATAGAAAAATGAATTGTGTTTTTCGTATTTCCTGTATCAAAGCCACTTTCATATGTAATTAGTTCTTTTTTGATAAAACATGTTTGAATATATTGAAGCAAATATTGTATACGATTTCTCAGACTCCGGTGATATACCATCTGAATGACTGCAAGTATTCCTCCAGCCAAAAAAGAATAACACATGATACTCCAGACAGAAGTACCTGTAACGCCTCCGATTACGGCAAATAATTTAATATCTCCTGCTCCCAGCATTCGCAGTCGAAACAACAACCACAAAACCACTATGGGGATTCCCATGCCCATGAATGATTCTATAAGTCCATTCCAACTATGTAATACAAAAGAACCAAGTAATCCGAATATACTTCCTATCAGAATTAAACCATTCGGGATTCGATACTGCCATAAATCAAAGATTCCTGCAATTACGATAATTCCTAATAAAATCTGTTCGATTCCGTTCCTCCCTTCTTCATCTCTATTGCAAATTTATTATATAACATTCTATTTTGTTTGTAAATACTTTTTTTACATTTTGTTTTATTTTTATTTTGTTTGATTATTATTTTATATAGTTCCATAATTATATTAAAAAAATAACCAAATGGATGAGCCATGAATGACCAATGAATGCAAAAAAACAGCTTTGAACCTTGATATGATACCTCTTAAGTAG